>NZ_KE386966.1:32599-76549 GCF_000429825.1 Cohnella thermotolerans DSM 17683 | reverse complement strand
TTTTTTTCTCTTTTTTCAGATTCATTGCGTTCCGTCCGATTTTTTGCATGAAAACCGCAAAGAAAATCACGGTCTAGGCTCATGCGTTGGGAGCAGCTTAAATTGATCTTGTTCAGCAAGCCCTATAATAAGCTATTATTTGTTGTTAGGTTTAACGTATGACCGGATGGAGGAAACACCGTGGCTATGCCGCTCAACACGATAGAGAACTCGATTCGTCCGGATGCATTCGCCGGACCCATTGGCGCGCCCGAGTTCGGGGAAGACCGGAGCTGCCCGGAACGAAAGGGCCGCATTCCGACGCTGACGGAGAGGAGGGCGGACGCATGACGATCGGCGCCCGCGTATTCAAAACCGGCCTGGCGGTGGCTGTCGCCCTCTGGGCGGGCGAATGGCTCGGCCTGGATTCGCCGCTGCTGGCGGCGATCACGGCCATTTTCACCATTCAGCCGTCGATCTACCGCAGCTGGATGCAGGTGCTCGACCAGCTCCAGAGCAACGTACTGGGCGTTGCCATCGCCCTCATCTCCTTCTGGTTGCTCGGAAGCACGCCCATCTCCGTCGGCATCGTGTGCATCCTGGTTATTTTGCTCTGCCTAAAGATGAAAATCGAAGAAACGATCGGCCTGACGCTCGTGGCGGTCGTCGTCGTCATGGAGGCGCGCAGCCAAGGGTGGCCGGTGGCGCTCGACCGCCTCGGCGGCCTGCTGCTCGGGATTACCTCCGCCTTCATCGTCAACGTGGCGGTCGCGCCGCCGCGGCATCACGGGCGGTTCCTTAAGCTGGTGCAGGAAGCGCAGGGGCTGTTGTCGCGTCTGCTTCGCACGTCCGTCTCGAACGAGCTGAAGGAGAACGTCTTCCGCCAGGAGCAGAGCCGGCTGGAGGAGCTGCTCAAGAAGCTGGACGACAGCTACCGCATGTTCGCGGAAGAGCGGGTGTGGCTGCGCCGTTCGCGTGTCAGAAGATCGAAGCTGCTCGTCGTTTACAAGGAGATGCTGCTGACGCTCCGGCGCGGAGAGAGTCTGATCGAGGCGGTGGAGGAGCAGTATTGGGCCGTGTCGAGCGAAGCCTCCTGGAACAAGGCGGCCGACCGCCATATCGAGGCGCTGTGCGGCTATCACGAGCAGCTGTTGTGGAAGTGGGAAGGGAAAATGAAGCCCGGAGCTGTCTCGGCCGCCCCTCCGCTGGAAGACGGCGTGAAGCTGACGGAGCAAATTACCGCCTCGGGAGACGCCGATGCGGTGACGCGCGCCCGGCTGCTGGTCATCACTTCGGCGATGTTCGCATACGAAGACCGGTTGCGCCGGCTGGACCGCCTGATCGATCATTGGCAGCAGCGCGAGAAGGGCGACGAAGAGCCGGAAGCCGCCTCCGGGAAGCCGCGAAAAGCGGCCAAAGACGCAGAGGCCTAGGATGTTGTCACAGCATGATGCGAGAAGGACCGCTTCGGGCGGCTGTTCGTCCCGAGCGGTCCCTGCAAGGCGGGCGTCTCATTTCTTGCCCCGGTCCATTTGCCGGCGGGGATGCGTAATTTTGCCCAGCTTGTCGACGTCGTCCTTCTTCGGATAGAGCCGGGGATCGGTCTCGCCCTCGTGATGGTTGTCGAAGCTCATCTCCGCCCATTCCCATTCCGTCGTCCCCAGCTGCGGATCCGGCGGGAACACGTCTCCACGCTGCAGCTCCAGCTCGCGGCCCCATTCGTTTTTGTAAACGCCGTCCGCTTCGACATGCTCGCCCGAGATCGGAAGCATGGACTTATCTTCGCTCATAGGGTCACCTCGTATTTGTGTGCCGAATCGATGAATGCTGGCTTTACAAGCCGTGCTTCGGCACGGCGGCGCGGTCGGCTTCGGATTGCAGGCGGCTAGCCCGATCCTTGCTTTTGCCTGTGCGGTCCGCTTGCGACTGCGCCTGGCTGGCGGCTCTCTGCTTGGCGGACGGAAATTCGCCGGACATGGCCACTCCCCCTTCCCTGTGCGCGGTGAAAATCACCAATAGGGTGCCACCGCGCCTTGGGGTTATGCCCGGCAATCCCAGCCATCGGAACGCCCGGGAAGCGGCTCAGCCGTCCAACAGACGAAGGTCGCATGAAGGACAGAATTCGTTCCGATGCGTGACCGGTTCCGCGCAAGCGGGGCATTCGTCCTCGAACGGAGTCCGGGACAAGTGAAGCTCCCTTCCGGGAGCCGAGGCTTCCGCCGCCCGGTTCGGGCTCTCGTTAGGGGAATCAGCAGGAACATTCCCCCGATGAGCAGCAGCGCGGCTCCGATGGCGACGGCGTACCCGATCGTATTTACCCAGTCCATGCTTGTCCTCCCTCCGCTCCCGATTTTGCACCGCTCTAAGCCCAAAAAGCCGGAGCCCGCGCTACAAATAGCGCGATTCCAGCTTTTTGCCCGCCAGCCACAGGATGATTAAAATCAGTCCGGCGACGGCCATTCGCCAAGGATGCTCGATGAGCGCGCGAAGATCGTGCCCGAGGAACGACAGCGTAAAGGTCATGACGGCTTTGCCCATGGCGATCGCGATCAGAAACGTGTGCAGCGGAATTTTGGACAAGCCGGATGCGATATTGACCAGGGCGGAAGGGGAGAACGGGAAGCAAGACAATACGAAAATAGGCGTAAACCCCTTGCGTTCGATCCAGGAGAAAAAACGCTCCATCTGGGGCATTCGCTTGCGGATCCGTTCGCCGAATTTTCCGCCCAATCGCCGGGCCAGCATGAACACAATCAAAGCGCCTGCGCAGGCTCCGATCCACGACAGGAAGAAGCCGAGCCACATGCCGTAGGCGGAAGCGTTGGCCACCACGAACACGACCAGCGGCAGAAAGGGCAGCAACGCTTCCAGCAAAGGGAGCAAAATGCCCGGAAGCGGGCCCAAATCCGAATAGCGATTGAGAAAATTCTGGATATCGTCGAGTGTCAGGTCTTGAAAAAAGGCGGTGATCTCTTGCCACCGCTCGGCGCCAAGCATGGCCCAATTCGAAATCATGATCTACCTCGCAGCGTCTCCAGCGGTGCCCTCCCCGCGAAACATTCGAAATGGAAACAACAAATAAAACAGGCTGATGACGATAAAAACGATCCCGGCGAGCCTCACGACGAAGGGCTCCCCGAACGAAGCGGCCAGCACGCCGCCGATCCCGGGACCGAGCAATCCGCCGACGCCTTCCACCGTCGAGAAGACGCCCCAGCCGAGACCTTGTTGGCCGGGCGGCACGTAAGCCGCCAGCAAGGCGTTCCAAGCGGGAAGCACCGCCGCGTACGCGACGCCCAGCAAGAACGCCCAGGCGAAGGGCAGTCCGACCGCCGTTATGGCCGTCAGCGCGCACAGGGCGGTGCCGAAAAGACAGAAGCCGGTGACGAGAAACCATTTCTTCCCCAAGCTGTCGGACAGCCGTCCCATCGGAATCAGGCCGACGGCGGTGCAGCCGCCTCCGATGAGCAGCAGCAGCGAATATTGCGAGGGGGACAAGCCCAGGCTGTCTTCCGCGAAGCTCGGGAGGATCGGAATGAGCATGCCGGCCGCCAGCGTCTGCAGCACCATGCCGGGCAGCAGCAGGTTCATCTCCCGCAACCGCTCTCCCAGAAGGACAAGCTGACGCCGAAAGGGCACATAGTCCACTTCGGCGTGCGAAGCTTTGGGAATGAACAACGACAGGAGCCAGGCGGCTTCCGATACGGCCGCCATCACCCAGAAGGTCAGCGTCTCGCTGAACTCCAGCGTAAAGTTCGTCACGGCCGGACCGCTGCCCAGGCCGACGAGCCAAATCGTGTACAGAACGCCCATCTGCGTCGCACGCCGGTTCGCCCTAACCTTCGTAAGGCAGACGATCCAGATCGGCGATATGCCGATGCCGAAAAGCGCCGAAGCGAAGACAAACATCCAGGGAACGGAAGCGAAGCCGATCAGCAGCATGCCGGTAAGCGAGACGAGAAGAGCCCCGCTGACCAGCGTCCGGACGGACAGGTGCTGCATCAGGTAGCCGATGGCCAATTTGACGACGGTATCGGTGAAGGAATGCGCCGCGATGGCGATGCCGATCACGTCCAGTTCCAGGCCGAGCGCGTCCTTGCCGTAGATCGGAATGAAGCTGATCAGCGCCGCGCCCCGGGCGAACTCGACGAGATACAGAATGGCGGCCAGCAGCGCCACATTGGGAGCGAACAGAGACTTCGTCTGCGTCGATTTCACCGGAGGTCTCCTTTTTCCTGTCGTTTATGTTCTACGCGAGAGGCCGGGTTACGTTCCGTTTACACTGTTTTCGTTAAATCTGATTATAGGTAAATTTTGTGCGATGTCCAAGGCGATGCGGTCTGCGGCTCTCTCTTTGCGGAGCGCGCCGATGGCGCGTCGCATGGCGTTTCGCCGCGCGGGATCGCCGAGCAGCCCGGTCACGGAGGAAGCCAGCTCGCGGGGCGTGCGGCAGATGACGGCGGCTCCTTTGGCGGCGAGATAGCGGGCGTTGTTCCGTTCCTGGCCTGGCATCGGCCGATAGAGGAAGATGGGGAGCCCGGCATGCAGCGCTTCCGACAAGGTCAGACCGCCCGGCTTGGTGACGATGCAGGAGGAGAGGCTCATCAATTCGTCGATCTGCTCGACATAGCCGTAGACTTGAACGTTGCCGTTCGCCGATCCGAATTCCTGTCGCATATTGGCCTCCAGCGTACGGTTGCGGCCGCAGACAAGCGCGATTTGCGCCTGTCCGGCGCTCGTCAGCTGGCGGCAAAGATCGCGGATGCCGGCCAGCACGCCGTATGCGCCCGCCATGACGAGCACCGTCGGCCGCGAAGGATTGAGGCCGTAGCGCTCGGCGACGCAAGCTCCGGCTCGGGCGCCGGAGGAGGGGGGCCGGAGCGGAATGCCGGTCACTGCGACGCGGGCGGACGGAACGCCTTTCTGGACCAGGGCGTCGCGCAGGTCGTCGGTGGCGACGTAATATTTTTCCACCATCGGGTGGACCCACCGCATGTGCAAATCGAAGTCCGTCACGACGTTGTACATCGGGATCGGACGGCGGACCCGCTTGGCGATCAGAGGCAGAACCATCATCGGAAAAGTATGAATGATTGCGTCGGGACGCTCTTTGTCGATCAGACGGCGCAGCGTGGCCGCTCCGAAGGAATGCAGCCAGTGGAAGAACAGGGAATTCGGCTTGAGGCTCCGGGTGGCGTCGTACATCCAGCCGTACACCTGGGGCCATAAGGAATAGCTTTTCAGATAAAAAAAGCGGCTGAACTCGTTCAGAAAAGGGTGGGATTCCGCCAACAGATCGAGAAGGACGACATTCGCCGCGCCAAGCCCAGAGAAACTTTGCTTGAGCGCGATCGCGACTTGCCGGTGCCCTTCCCCGAAGCTGGCGTAAACGATGAGAATTTTCAGTCCGGCGATTCGGTTCGCGATCTCCCGCATCCGTATTCTCTCCTTTACAAGTCGTCCATGCACAATTGTTCCCCCAACCGGCGCATGGAAATCCCGCTCGGGGCCGGTCCTCTGTTCTATCTTAATGTACCGGGCGCTTGTAAATTCCCGATTAACGGCACATGAAAAAGAACCCGTGCTGCGTTAAATGTTTCGAACGGAGCGGCGGGCGCGGGGCCAGGGCATCGGTGAAGGCAAGAAAAAGCCTCGTTCGGCTGGAGGGCCGAATCGAGGCCGGTTAGCGGAAGCACGATGGTGATAGCGTCGGATTAGTGCACCGTGACGTGCGGATTTGTGTGCTGTAAGCCGACGTTAGCGTGTTACAGCGTCGCGCCGTGCGGATGTGCGAGCTGTAAGCCGCCGAACAAAAAAAGTCCCCCTCGAGGGGGACGGGAGCCTGCGCTTCAGATCAGCAGGTTGAACAATAACGGATCCTTGTTCAGCTCCATGAACACGAAGCCCTTGCGGTTCATTCGCGCGATGAGCGGCTCGTAATCCTCGCGGCTCTTCAGCTCGATGCCGACAAGCGCGGGTCCGTTCTCTTTGTTGTGCTTTTTGGTATATTCGAACTGCACGATATCGTCGGTCGGGCCGAGCACGTCGTCCAGAAATTCCCGCAAGGCGCCGGCGCGCTGGGGGAAATTGATCATGAAATAGTGTTTGAGCCCTTCGTAAATCATGGACCGTTCCTTGATCTCCTGCATCCGGTCGATGTCGTTGTTGCCTCCGCTGAGGATGCAGACGACATTTTTGCCCTTCAGCCGGTCGGAGAGCGCGGACAAAGCCGCTACGGACAATGCTCCCGCGGGCTCGGCGACGATCGCATGCTCGTTGTACAGCTCGAGAATCGTCGTGCACACCCGGCCCTCCGGCACGGTGACGATCTCGTCCAGCAGCTCCTCGCACATCGCGAACGTCAAGTCCCCGACCCGCTTGACCGCCGCGCCGTCGACGAACTTGTCGATCTCGTCCAACGCAACGACGGACTTGGCTTCCCTGGACCGAAGCATCGAAGCGGCTCCCTCCGGTTCGACGCCGATGACGACGGTCGAGGGGCTCGCTTTCTTCACATAAGCGGCGACGCCGGCGGCCAGACCGCCACCGCCGACGGTCACGAGCACGACGTCGATCGGCTGCGAGCTCGCTTCGACGATCTCCTTGCCGACGGTGCCGTTGCCCGCGACGATGCGCGGATCGTCGAACGGGTGGACGAACGGCAGTCCTTCCCGCTCGCTGGCGCGCACGGCTTCGGCGTAGGCGTCGTCGAACGTGTCGCCGAGCAGGCGAACCTCCACGTAGTCTCCGCCGAACAGCTTCACCTGGTTGATCTTCTGCCGGGGCGTCGTGGTCGGCATGTAGACGATGCCGCGAATGCCGAGCGCATGGCACGAATAGGCGACACCCTGGGCGTGGTTGCCGGCGCTGGCGCAGATGACGCCGTTCTTGCGCACTTCTTCCGGCAGCGAAGAGATCAGATTGTACGCGCCCCTGATCTTGAACGAACGCACGACCTGCAAGTCCTCCCGTTTCAAAAAGACGTTGCAGCCGTATTTAACGGACAATCCACGGTTCGGCTGAAGCGGCGTCGGAACGACGACCGGCTGCAGAACGCGGTGGGCGTGCAAAATATCCTCGAGACGGACATCGGTTTCGGAAGACGTATTCGACATCGGAAACACCCTTTCGTTCGGAAAGTCAAAAACGATAAACGGCTTACTCGGCCGCAACGGAAAACTTCCATCCTAAACGCAAAAAAACCGTCCCGAAAGGGACGGATTGTCATCCGTGGTACCACCCTCGTTCCTTGAACGCCAGCGTATGCATCCGCTTCGTCCGAAGGCACTCCAGCCGCGTCCCGCCAGGAGACGCGAGGCCCGTAACGGGGGCGGCCGTCCGCGCTTACGAAGACGTTCGGCGCGGCTTCTCGGGGAGGATATTCCGCCGGGCTCGAACGTCGGCTCGCAGCAATCGCCGATTCTCTGGGGTTCGAGGGAGCGGGGAACGTGTTCCCTTCATTGAATTTTATCTAATGTTATACTCTTACGTAAGCCCGAAGTCAATCATCGTTTCGTCAAAAATCGGGAAGGAGCGGATGTTCGTGAGAAAATGGCTCGTCGCTTTACTGATTCTAATCGTTCTGGCGGGGGGAGCCGCGGCGGGCGCTTATTGGTACGTGTCGCCGTCGCAGCCGCTCGATCTTCAATACGAAGAAGTGCCGCTGGAGCAGCGCGCGCTGGATATGGTCCGCCGCCTGAAGCCCGAGCTCGTTCTGTCGGAGGAGGATGTCGACAATCTGGGCAAGAAGCAGCTCGCGGCCGAGCCCGAATACCGGCCCGGATTGCTCATTACGGGAGCCCGGTTCCGGCTGGAAGACCGTCTCCTCGTCGCGGACGTGAACGCCAAATGGAGAAACCGCGTGCCCCTCGGCTTGCAGATTGCGTACCGGGTCAGATGGGAAAGTCCGAATTTGATCGCCGAGGTGGTCGAGGCGAAGCTGAAGGACATTCGATTGCCCGAAGGGACCGTCGACGATGTGGTCATACCGCTGGGAGACGAATTGCCGAAGCTGCTGAAAGTCCGGGACGTTCGGCTCGAAGGCGGGAAGGTCACGGTCGAATTCCGCAAGCCGAGCCTGCAGGATTTGGCGGACCTTCTCGGCTAAAAGCGCGTCCGGCGCATTTAAAATTTTGGTTAAAATGCGATTTCCCCGTTGATCCCTGGAAGAACTTGTCCTACATTAGAAGAATAGTTTTACAATTCATGGGAGAAGGGGAATGCATAAGTGAAACGTTGGTCGATGCTCGGATTGACCGGGCTGCTGCTGTTCGGACTGGCCGGAACGGCTTCGGCGGCGAGCAAGCCGCAAGAGATTAAAGTTCTGTTGAACGGGAAAGCGCTGACCTTTCAGGTCGCTCCGGCAAGCATTAAAGGAAGCACCTTCGTGGAGTTTCGGTCCTTGTTTACGCAGCTGGGGTACACGATCAACTACGATGCCAAGACGAAGACGATCCAGGCCAAATCGGACGAACACGAGATCAAAATGACCGTAGGCGGCGACGTCGCGTTCGTGGACGGCAAGACCGTTCCCATCAACGGGCAGCTGCAATCGTTGTCCGGACGCACGGTCGTAGGCGTACGCTTCATCGCGACGCTGTCCGGCAAGGACGTCAGCTGGGATGCGGCGGCGTCCACCGTTCAAATCGTGGACAAGGGACCGACCGCCCAGGAGAAAGCGGCCGTTCTCGGCCTCTTCGATAAGCTTAAGCTGGCTGAAGCCGCTTCGGATTCGAAGGGGATCATCCAGTTGGTCGCGGAAGACGCTCCGATTCGCGAGGCGTTAGAACAGACGCTTCCGGCACGGATGGAGCGGGTAAAAACGTCCACCACCGTTTTGGACAAGAAAATCGTCTCCTTCTCCAAGGACGAAGCCGTCGTTGTGACGAAGGAGCGGACGGAGCGGGTCAGCGGGGACTATTATTTCAACAACACTTCGGAAAATCAATATACGCTGCATCCGGACGCCTCGGGCCAATGGCTGATTTACAACATCGAAACGCTGGGCGTCGAATACGACAACCCGGACGCTCTGCTGAATCAGGCCGTTGCCGTTCCCGACGAAGACAAAGCAGCCATCGATGCGCTGCTTAAAGCGCAGAACGACGCTTACAACGCCGAGGATACGGATGCGTTCAAGGCGACGGTCGTCCCCTTCGAGGGATTGGATGAGACTTTGGAATCGCTGAAGAATGTTTTCTCGCAGGTTGACATTACCTACACGATCGAGAAGTCGGCCATCGTCAGCTTCGGCGACGACCGTGCCGTCGTCGTGCAGTCCAAAATCGCCGAAGTGAAGGAGCAAGACGTGAAGATTCGCTTGATTCAAGGGAACGAACTTGTGAAGCAAGACGGCAAGTGGCTGTTCGATCAAACGGAATACGTGCTTAAGCAAGAGCAACTATAGAAGGTAGTCTTTCCTCAACCCCCGCCTGGCGCAGACGCCGGACGGGGGTTCTCTTTTGTTATCGGCTGCCGCGCGCCGCAGTCATAGTTTGGACAGGTAACCGAATAAATTGGTTAAAACAAGAGGGAAAAGGACGGGATCAAAGTGGATATTGCCCCCGACGTTCGGCCGGAAAAGCCGTGGCTGCTCCGTTATCCTTGGCAGGTACCGCACCAATGCGAATACCCCGGCGGGAACGCCGCCCGGCTGCTAATCGCTTGGGCGGAACAGCATCCGGCCGCGAGCGTCCCTGCTATCGGCGCATCCTGGACCTGCGCCAGCCTGCTGCGTTCCAGCCGCAGATTCGGGAACGCCTTGCATGGGCTCGGCTTCGCGAAGGGCGACCGGGTCGCCGTATGGCTTCCCGCATGCGTCCAATCGCTAGTAGCGTTCCTCGGCGCTCTGATGGCGGGAGCCGTGGTTGTTCCCATTGATACGGAAGAGGAAGAGGAAGAGGAAGAGGAAGCTAAGCGGCGGCTCGTCGATACCGGCGCCGTAGCACTGGTCGTATCGGACGACCGCCTGCCCGGAATCGCCTCCCTTCGGGACGGTACGGCGCTGCGAACGGTGATCGCGACTTCGGCCGCGGACGGCCGAAGCGCTCTTCTCGGCCGTCTTCGCTCGCTGCGGCATATCCGCCCCGGCAGACAGGGAATCTTCCTTCCCCGCCAGGACGGCATCGAGCGATGGAGCCGTCTGCTCGGTTCGTTCGCGGATACGGCGGTTTGCGTGGAGGCGGACGCGGCGAACGATGCGGCGATGATCCGCTACACGCGGGGGACGACGGGCGTTCCCAAAGCCGCGAGGCTGACGCACGCCAACTTGATTGCCGGCGCCGTTCAATACGAGGCCTGGCGTTATGAGGATGAGGAGGCGCTGCTCCGGTATTTCGCCGACCTGGCATTCGGACGAAGGGATTACGCCGCTCGGGAACGGGCGGAGTACGGGCTTGCGGAAGCGGCCTCGGCCGTGCTGGCGCAGCCGCCGAACCGGTTCCGAATGCCGGGAACGACCGGGCTTCCGCTTCCGGATACCGAGGTCAGAATCGTAGGCGAGTCGAATCTCGAACCGCTCGCACATGGGGAAGTCGGCGAATTGGCCTTGAAAGGCCCGCAAATTGCGGCGAGCTATTGGAACGGGAAGGAAGCCGCCGAAGGCACGAGAATAGACGGCTGGCTCCGAACGGGAGATATGGCCTTCATGGACGAGGACGGTTTTATCACTGTCGTCGAACGCAAAATCAACCGAATCCGGAAGGAAGAAGGGCCGATTTATCCACGGGCCGTCGAGCGCGAGCTGCGCAAACACCCGGGGATCGCAGACGCCGCCGTCGTCGGAATGTCAGACGAGTCCGGGGAAGAGATCGTTCAGGCGTACGTCACGTTAAGGCAAGGGTACCGCGTATCCGTTAGTCAACTGCAACGGTGGGGCTTGGAAAGGCTTGGTTCCCATGAAGCCCCGGTCCGTTATGAAATCTGCGATCAGCTCCCTTCTCACCGGCGGCTGCGGGAGGAGTTAATGTCAGGAAATAACCTTAATAACGCCTAAAAAATGGGTTGTCTTCGTTGCTGCCCGGCGACAATTCCGGTATACTGGAGTCGTGTCCGGCAAGCGGAGGACAATCTTTTTTACAAAGGAATAGTAAGCGTTTACAATAATCAGAATCAATCGCATCCAACCGGGGGTGAAGACGTTGCCCGTTCGTTCCGATATAGATATAAGAGGGGGGATCGAATTGATGGTGACGGTCGTGGACCGGGTCCGGGGATCCGGCCTGCGGGCGTTGGTGACAGGAAGGTGCCGACTCGGCGCGCGATCGCCGGAGCAATCGAGGAGGGCTCGGGGAACGAAGACCCGTTCGCCTGCAAGAACGGCGAGGTTGTGGGGAGCGGGAACGGCGATAGGCTTCGGATTCGGCGCCGCGCCCGCGAATGCGGCCGATCGCACGACGGCGACGGCCGCCCAGGCGAGCGTCGGCACGCTGCCGCTTCTGGCCGCGATGGGAATCGGAATCGCCGTGGCGGTCATCGCCGTTATTGCGTTCTTGCAAATGACGACGAAGGCGAAGAACGCGCAGGACGAGGCGGAAGAGGCTTTCGACGAGGCGGAGGGCGATCCCGTTCGATCCGGGCCCGAGCCCCTTGGCGCTAAGGCGAACGCAGCCAATCCGCGGAATACCTTGCCTGAATATACCGTTCCGCTGCCGCCCGTGCCGGATCGCCCGGAAGCAGCCCTTCCGGCCGAGAAAGGCTGCCCCAGCCTGTGGGGGCTTGAAGGGGAATTTGCGGGAAGCGGCTTCAAAGTGTCGGACCGTTGGCTGACCCTCGGCAGGGACGCCGCGCAATGCGGGCTGCTGTTTCCTTACGACGCCAGCGAAGTCAGCCGCAAGCATTGTTCGTTAAAGTACGAAGAGGAGCGCGGTCTGTTCCTGCTGGAGGATCATCATTCCTCGAACGGCACGTTCCTGTCCGGCGGAGAAAGGCTCGAACCGGGTCTCATTTATGAGCTGCAGCCCGGCAGCCGCTTCGCGCTGTCCGGCTCGAAGCACTGGTTTGAAGTCCAATTGTGACGGTTTTGCTTTTAACCCCGCCCGTTTACTGGTATAATGGGAAAGTGAAGTTTGAATTGTCTGACAACCGGGGTGTGACAGCAACAGCCATAACTTGCGGGATTCGTTCCGCCGGGAGGGACTTACAATGGCAAAACGAAGCCACAACGAAGTTCAGGAAAGTCTCAGAGAATTGACTAGAATTTTCCAACCCAAGGACCCGCGCAAGTTCGTTAAAGATTACATCCGCAAATATCGGATTACAGGCGGTTACGAAGACGAGTTGACTCTGCTCGTGGAGCGAGAGTTGGTTAAATTAAATTCACCGGCTTCTTAGGCGGGTGAAGATCGGCTTGCGGCTCTCGGGTCTGCGGCCGGTCTTTTTTTTATGATTCGGAGAACTGTGTAACGCATCGCCGACAAAAGAGACCGCCCGGCTTCTGGCTGCCGGGCGGTCTCTTCCGCTTAGCGGGGCGTTCCGCTCTCGTATAAAGGAAGCGGAATTTCGTCGCTTGAAGCGAACGTGTACTTCATCAAACGGTTGAACCGGGGCGTCAGAGGAGCAAGCGGCTTCCCGCCCCAGGATTGCTTGGCGAACTCGAGCATCTGATTGACGAATTCCTTGTTCGCCGAAATATGAACTTCCTGGACGCGGGGGTTGCTTCGGCGAACGGTGTCTCCGATCACTTGCTTCAGTTCGGAGGAGAGGTCCGAGACGTCTTTGTGGGTAAAGTAGGAATTGTAAGGAGTGGCGACCCGGGGGCCGACATCCGTGCGGCCGCCCGTGTCGACGTTGTACACGCCTTCGGTCGTCCCGGTGTTGTCCTGTTCCCGTGTGGACGCGCCTCCGTGCGATTTGGTCCCTGTTGCCGTCCAGTCCGTCAAAATGGCGACGTAAGCGTTCTTGTCGGTCAACATGACGATGGCGGCGTTGACGCCGGGCAAGCTTTTCACATCGTAGGACGCTTTGGAGCTGTATTCGAAATACCGGTTGTCATGCTGCTTCGGATTGTGCGTTAACGAGCCGTAAGAACGGACTCGGGTCATCTTCGGATCGTTCTTCGCGCGGCTGGCGTAATCGTTCGAACTCTTCTGATAATAGGAGGTGTAATTGCACGCGGTCAATCCGCAGACGAGAGCCAAACCGCAAACGGTCGCCAATATCCGGCGCCGCGCAAGCGAGTGTCGGGCAGCCATGGTTCCATCCTCCTTGGGAAGCTTCTTGCCCTAGGGTTTGCGCAACGGACGAAAAGTATGCCGAGTCAACATACATAAAACCAGGTGTCTTTGGTAAAAGATGATGGAGAGAAAAGGTCGCCGCGATCCGGTTCGGCCCCAGCCAAGATAACGTTTGCACGGGGCGCTCGGAAACCCTTTCAGGCCTCCGCCAAGGTTCGCTTAACGAGCCGCAAACCCAGTAGCACCAACGATTTTGACAGTTTTGAGAACAATTTGTGAACTGGTCTGTGAACATTGACAAAATGACGTGCCAATCTTTATAGTTATTAGAGTGATTAGGAAGGTTTTTGTTTCCAGACATCCATGAAACACACGTAGACTGTGTCGCCACAAGTTTCCAGGCAGTCTATGAAAACGTCGAGATGGGGTTGAAAAGATGAATCGGTGGCGTGTAATGAAGCGGCTTGTCCCGCTCTTGGCGGGGATGGTACTGCTCTTGTCGGCGTGCGGGAGGGACGATCTGTCCACGCTCAAACCGCAAGGCCCTGTTGCCCAGGAGCAATTCAACCTGATGAAGCTGTCGATCAGCATCATGGCGCTCGTAGTCGTGGTTGTATTCGCCATTTGTATTTATGTCCTGCTCCGGTTCCGCCGGCGCAAAGGCGACAATTCGATTCCGAAGCAGGTCGAGGGCAACCACAAGCTGGAGATCATCTGGACGGTCATCCCGCTTATTCTGCTGTTGATTCTCGGCGTTCCGACGATCAATACGGTATTCGGATTGTCCAAGGACTACTCCAACGACAAGGACGCCTTGAAGGTCAAGGTGACTTCTCACCAATACTGGTGGGAATTCGAGTATCCGGACTACGGCATCACGACGGCCCAGGAACTGGTCGTTCCGACGGGCAAGAAGGTCGAGTTCGAACTGGCGTCCGCCGACGTGAAGCACTCCTTCTGGATTCCGTCCATTGGCGGCAAGATGGACACGAATACAGGCGTTACGAACAAGATGTATCTTGAATTTTCGAAGGAAGGCATCTTCCGCGGCAAGTGCGCCGAGCTATGCGGCCCTTCCCACAGCTTGATGGATTTCAAGGCGAAAGCTGTCGACCAGGCTTCGTTCGACCGCTGGGTATCCGCAATGAAGGCACCGGCTCAATACGCGGAGGACAGCAAGATTAAGGAAGCGTTCCAGAGCAAGTGCTTGTCCTGCCATGCCATCGGTGAGACGAACAGCGGTGCGAGCGCGCCGAACCTGACGGGCATCGGCAGCCGCGAGACGATCGGCGGCATCCTGTACAACGACGAGACGCCGATCGAAGATAACCTCAAAGAGTGGATCACGGATCCGAACAGCGTCAAGCCCGGCGCGACGATGCCTTCCGCGAAGGACATCGGCCTCACGGACGAGGAACTCGACGGCATCGCCAAGTACTTGGCCAACTACAAACTGGACTACTAAATCGGCAAGGAGCGAAGGGGGTACGCGGCTTTGGCTGCACACGCGCACAAGGTCAAGCGGTATCACGGATTGTTAGACTGGCTCACAACCGTTGACCACAAAAAGATCGGGATATTGTATCTTCTGGCGGGCGGATTATTCTTCCTTGTCGGCGGTCTGGAAGCGATTTTGATCCGGATTCAGCTGATCAAGCCGATGAATAATTTCGTCGGAGCCGACACCTTTAACGAATTGATTACGATGCACGGCACGACGATGATCTTCCTTGCCGCCATGCCGCTGCTGTTCGCGTTGATGAACGCCGTCATTCCGCTGCAGATCGGCGCGCGGGACGTCGCGTTTCCGTTTCTTAACGCGCTTGGCTTCTGGACCTTCTTCTTCGGCGGCTTGCTGCTGAACATCAGCTGGTTTGCGGGCAATGTGCCCGACGCCGGCTGGACGTCTTACGTGCCGCTGGCCAGCCCTACTTACAACTCCGGACACGGCGTCGACTACTACGTGCTCGGCTTGCAGATCGCCGGTATCGGTACGCTGCTCGGCGGCGTCAACTTTATGGCGACGATCATCAACATGAGGGCACCGGGAATGTCCTTCATGCGGATGCCGATGTTTGCATGGACGATCTTTATCACTTCGGCGCTGATTGTCTTCGCTTTCCCGGTACTTACGGTCGGCCTGGTCGCTCTGATGTTCGACCGGTTGTTCCAGGCGAACTTCTTCGAGACGGCGAGCGGCGGCAGCGCGGTATTGTGGGAACACGTCTTCTGGGTGTTCGGTCACCCTGAGGTTTACATTCTTATTCTGCCGGCTTTCGGAGTGATCTCTGAAGTCGTCAGCACCTTCGCCCGCAAGCGGCTGTTCGGCTACAGCTCCATGGTGTTCGCCACCGTCCTGATCGCCTTCCTGGGCTTCATGGTCTGGGCGCACCATATGTTCACCACCGGTCTCGGCCCCGTCGCCAACGCTTTGTTCTCCATCGCGACGATGCTTATCGCGGTGCCGACGGGGGTCAAGGTATTCAACTGGCTGTTTACGTTGTGGGGCGGTTCCATCCGGTTCACCGCCGCTTCCATGTTCGCGATCGGATTCATTCCGACGTTCGTCATGGGCGGCGTAACCGGCGTCATGCTGGCCGTAGCGCCGGCCGACTACCAATACCACGACACCTACTTCGTCGTCGGTCACTTCCATTACGTTATCGTCGGCGGCTTGGTGTTCAGCATTTTCGCCGGGCTGCACTACTGGTGGCCGAAGATGTTCGGCCGCATGCTGAACGAATGGATCGGCAAGCTGACGTTCTGGACGTTTTTCATCGGCTTCCACTTGACGTTCTTCGTGCAGCACTTTCTCGGCTTGCTGGGGATGCCGCGCCGCGTATGGACGTACTTGCCGAACCAAGGGTTCGACACGATGAACCTGATCTCCACGATCGGTGCTTTCCTGATGGGCGTAGCCACGATCGCGTTCCTTGTGAACGTCGTCGTGACGTCGGCCAAACCGCGCAACGCCAAGGCCGACGCCTGGGAAGACGGACGCTCGCTCGAATGGTCGATCCCGTCGCCGCCGCCGGAATACAACTTCAAGCAACTGCCGCTCGTTCGCGGCTTCGATGCATGGTGGAAGGAGAAGATGGAAGGCCATACCGAGATGACGCCCGCGGAACCGCCCGGCCCGATCCATATGCCTTCGCCGTCCTTCCTTCCGCTCATCATGAGCATCGGATTGTTTATCGCGGGCTTCGGATTCATGTACGATAAGCTGTATCTCGCCATCGGCGGGATTGCCGTTACGCTGTTCTGCATGTTCCTCCGCTCGGTGTTCGACGATCACGGCTTCCATATCGAAGAAGAGGAACAAGAGAAGGGGGTGCACGCATGAGCGCGCATGAGATCGCAAACGGACAGTTGCCCCATGAGCCCGAGAAGGCGACCCTGGAAGGGCGCAACAAGGTGCTGGGCTTCTGGCTCTTCCTTGGAGCAGAGACCGTGCTGTTCGGCACCCTGTTCTCGGCCTTCCTGGCCCTTCGTCACAACATCGGCGACGGCCCGAAGCCTTCCGAGCTGTTCGAGCTGCCGATGGTATTCGCGGCTACGATGATCCTGCTGTTCTCCAGCTTGATGAGCGTATTCGCGGTTCAAGCGATGCACCGCAACCAAGTGAAGCCGATGCTGGGCTGGCTTCTGATCACGATCGTGCTCGGCCTGGCCTTCCTCGGCCTGGAAATTTACGAGTTCACGAATTACGTCAAAGAAGGCCATCGCATGAATACGAGCGCGTTCAGTTCCTCGTTCTATACGCTGGTCGGCTTCCACGGCGCGCACGTCGCCTTCGGGGTTCTGTGGATCGGCTTGCTCATTCTTCAAATTTTGAAGAAAGGCCTGACCGTCGTCACCGCCCCCAAAATTTATGTGTCGGCGATTTACTGGCACTTTATCGACGTAGTATGGGTATTCATCTTCACCGTTGTTTACCTGATGGGAAAGGTGGGTTGACCAGATGTCGAGCGGCAACCATTCGGTATCCGAAGGAGAAGCTAGACGCCATAAGGTCGAAGGCCCGCGCAAGCATATCGTTGCCTTCGTGCTGTCCCTCGCACTGACGCTGATCGCTTTCGCCGCAGTGGCGGCGGGCGAGATCAATACCCAATTCACCTACATTATTCTTGTAGGTATGGCCATGATTCAAGTTTTCGTTCAGCTTGCGTTCTGGATGCACATGAAGGATCGCGGCCATATGTTCCCGATTATTGGCATCGCGTTCGGCGTGATCGTCGTGTTTACGATGGTCATCATGGCCAGCTATTGGGTATGGTGGTAATCGTTACAGGTTAAACTGCAAAGAGGCGGGCCGCGTTCCCGCCTCTTTTTCACTTTCTATCGAAAGGGGGAGAGCGAAGTGTTGGGCTTGGAGTATTTTTCGTTCAGCGATTTGTGGAGCCCGTATTTTCTCGTCTTCATGCTGGCCGTTGCAACGCTGTACGCCTTTATCGTCGGTCCTTGGCGCGAACGGTTCGCCGATTCGGAACCGGTCCCCATCGGCAAGCAGTTGACGTTCTACCTGGCGGCAGTGCTGCTCTACTTCGTCCACGGAGGACCGCTCAGCCTGCTCGGGCATCTGATGTTTACGTTCCATATGACCGATATGGCGATCTCTTATGTCATGGTTCCGCCGATGCTGCTCTATGCGATTCCCGCATGGCTGTGGCGGTCGCTATTCCGGCTGCGCTTCTGGAGACCGCTGAAGTTTCTCGCGCAGCCGCTGTTCGGACTTTTTCTGTTCAATTTGATGTTCTCGGTGTATCACATCCCGGACATTCACGATTGGATCATGGTGCACTACTTCGTACACGGCGTTTACTACGTCGGGCTGCTCCTTGCCGCTCTGCTGAACTGGTGGCACATTCTGTGCCCCGTCCCGGAATGGGCGAAGCTGACTTCGCTGCGCCGGCTCGGCTACATTTTCCTTAACGGCTTGCTGCTGACGCCCGCGTGCGTCCTCATTATTTTCGCCAGCGAACCGCTGTTTTCGGTTTACAACGATCCGCAGGTATGGGCGCAAGCGATGCGCTATTGCGTGTCCGGCAATCCGGCCGAGCTGCTCGCGCAGTTCAAGGGGCCGGGATTTTTCAGCGTCATGGGGCCGCGCGAAGACCAGCAGCTCGGCGGGATCGTCATGAAGCTGCTGCAGGAGTTTATCAACATCTGGGCGCTGTTCACGGTCTTCATGCAATGGTACCGGAAGGAACGGGCCCAAGAGGACGATCCGGCGTTCGACCATGCGTCCTCCGGACGTTTGAACAATGTGTGACGTTGCGTCGTCTGCATTTGAACATCTTGCGGGCGCAAGGTACAATGTTATCAGCTAGGAGCCTCCCCGCCGGCAACGGCGTCTCATGCGCTTGCGGACAGGCTTCCATCAATCGTCCATTGGAGCAGGTGAACTGTTCATGTCCTGGTATGAGATTTTCCCGACCGTCAGTACAAGCTTTATCGCTCTGAGCGCGATATTGGTCGCGATCGGGTGGCGGCTGATCCTCCTAGGCAAGCGGGAAGCCCATCAGAAGGTGATGCTGGCCGGAGCGGTCGCGGCCGTGCTGTTCTTCCTGATATACGTGTCGCGAACGGTCTTCGTGGGCAACACCGAATGGGGCGGGCCGGACAATCTGAAGACGCTGTATACGATCTTCCTGATTTTCCACATCGTGCTCGCCATGGTTGCGGCCGTGTTCGGCATCACGACGCTGACGCTGGCGTTCCGGCAAAGCTTTGCGAAGCACCGCAGATGGGGACGGGTGACCGCCGTCATCTGGTTTATTACCGCCATTACCGGCATTACGGTTTACGTGCTGTTGTATTTGTTGTATCCGGGCGGGCATACGAAACCGGTGATCAACGCGATTTTCGGCATTTGACCGATGAAAAAAAACGGTTGGGCAAGGCGCAGTCGCCTCGCCTCAACCGTTTTTTATTACGAGGTTTCCGCGGTGCGGAACGGGGCCAGAAAAGCCTTGGGCAGCGGGCTCTCGAAGCGCAATCGCTCGCCGGTCGCCGGATGGACGAACGCGAGGACGCTTGCATGCAGTCCGAGGCGGCCGATGGCTTTCGAGCGGGAGCCGTACTTCTTGTCGCCGACGATCGGATGACCGATGTCCTGCATATGGACGCGAATCTGGTTTTTGCGCCCCGTCTCCAGACGAACCTCCAGCAAGGAAAAACCTTCGCCCGTTCGCAGCGTCTTGTAATGCGTAACCGCATGCAGCCCGTCGCCCGGGTGGGGGCTGGAGTACATTTTCAGCGTCTTGCTCTCCTTCAGCCAGGAGGATATCGTCCCTTCCGCCTTCCGCACCCTTCCCTCCACGAGCGCGATATAAGTCCTCTCCTGCACCGCTTCCTGCCAGTTGTTCTGCAGCGCTTGCTGAATCTTCTCGCTCTTGGCGTACATCATGACGCCCGAAGTGTCGCGGTCGAGCCGATGTACGATAAAAACGCGGTTCGACGGATGCTGCCGCCGAACGTGGTCCATGAGCTGGCGGTAAGCGGTAACGGCCTCCGTATCATGGGGCGAAGCGATCGAGAGCAAGCCGGCCTCTTTGTGAACGACGATCAGATCGTCGTCCTCGTAAAGAATCGATAGGCCGAGCAGGCGCGGCTTTTCTTCGATTCGCTTCTTGCTTATCGTGACGGAATCTCCGGCTTTCAACGGGTAATTGTACGCCGTCTCGGCGCGTCCGTTCACTGACACCTGGCCTCTCGCCAGCATCGATTTGACGGAATTGCGCCCGGTGTGGGACAAACGGCTGAGCAGAAAAGGCAACAGCTCCGCGGCTTCCGGCACGGCGAACGTCTTGGCGTCCTCCGGCTTGCGGCGATTGCCCTGCGGTTTTCGAATCATCATTGGCCTCCTATAAACAACGAACCGTCTGTCCCTATTATAAGACTGCGAAGAGACAAAGGAAAACGGGCCTGGATTTTCTCCTGTTGACAGGAAATTCCCATTGTGTTTATACTGTATATAACGATATACACAGTATAAACACCGCCTTTAGGATAGGAGGTCCCGAACATGAAGGAATGGCGGGCGATCGTCGCCATCGTCGCCTTCGAGCTGCGAAGGGAATGGACCGGAGTGGCGGTAACGGCTTTTTTCGCGATTTACTTTGGCGTCTTCGTCACAGGCGCCCTCGACGTACCAGACGTTCACACGGGTGCGGATCGCTATTTGAACGGGATGCGGGATTGGCTTTATTTGTTCGGTTTCCCGCTATTCGGCTGTCTCATGAACCGGACCGTCTTCACCTATTGGCGGAACGACCCGTTCACCCGGCGAATCGCCCATTGGCGCACGATGCCCATTCCGATTCGCGCCATCGTCGGGGCGCGGATTGCGCAAGCCGTGCTCGTCATGGCGATTGCGGGAAGTCTGTTTATCGCGATGCAAGCGATCGCTCACTCGAGTTTCGATAAGACGGCCGGGGCGGCGGAATGGATAGCGGCCGGTCTTGTCTGGATAGGGTACGGGTTGACCGTCCAGGCGGCTTACCTTTATCTGGAGCTCGGCTTCCCTGGGAAGATGTTCGTCATATGGTACTTGGGATATACGCTTCTGGTGGGCCTGATCAGCGCTCTGGCGGCCTGGCAAGACGTCAGCCTCATTCGGGAAGTGCTTCGCGCCGTATCGAAGCAGCCCTTGCTCTTGCCGGCGGCGGCGCTTCTCGTCGCAGCCGTTGCGCTCGGGCTTGCCTATCGATTGACGATTCGCCGGATGCAAATCAGGAGGTATATCTTCTGATCCGTCAGGAGAAGGGGTGGGCATGTGTGGATACCGATTCAAATTGACGAGAACCGCCCGGAGCCCTTGTACCATCAGATCGAGACGCAGCTCCGGGGGCTTATTCTGGGCGAAGAGCTGGCCGAAGGCACATTGCTGCCCTCCATTCGGGAGCTTGCCGTCGCACTCAAATGCAGCGTCATTACGATACGCCGGGTGTATCAGGATTTGGAGAGCGAAGGCTTGCTCCGAACCCGGCAGGGCACGGGGACGTTCGTGGCCGGCGTCGACGCGGTCGTCCGGGAAGGCCATCGGCACGAACGGGTCGTCGAAGCGTTCGAGAAGGCGGTGGAGACCGGCTTGCAGTTGCATTGCACGCCTCAGGAGATGGAGAGCATCCTTCGGGATGTGATCGCCAGACGAACTGCGGGACGAAAGGGGGAGGCGGATGACCGCGCATCCGAGGAATGATATCGCCGTATCGCTTCGCCAGGTGGTCGTTCGGGGGGAACGGTTCACGTTAGGGCCATTAAACGTGGAAATGCCGCGCGGACTTGTGACCGCCATCGTCGGTCCGAACGGCTCCGGCAAGAGCACGCTGTTCAGGCTGCTCATGCAGTTGGAGCCTTACCGCGAAGGCGAAGCGGAGCTGCTGGGAGAGCCGGTGCGGCCGGAAACCGACGAGAGCGTCAAGCTGCGCATCGGCTACCTTGCGGAGCTTCCTCACGCTTACGAGGACTCGCTGACCGCGGAAGAGAAGGCCCGCTTCGCGGCCAAGTGGTACCCCGGATGGGACTGGGACCGCTACCGCAAGCTGCTCCGCAGCTTCGACGCCGACGGCACCGCCAAGCTGCGCAAGCTGTCCAAGGGCATGCGGCGCAAAGTGGAGCTGGCCATCGCCATGGCCCACAACCCGGAGCTGCTGCTGCTTGACGAGCCATCGTCCGGCCTGGACCCTTTTGCCTGGAAAACGATGCTGAGCGAGCTGGGGCGCTACATGGAGCAAGGGGACCGCACCTTGGTGATCGCGTCGCACATTACCGAGGAAGTAAGGCGGCTGGCCGACTGCATCCTGTTCCTCCATCGGGGCAAAAGTCTCGGATTCTACGAGAAGGATGCGCTGTTCGACGGCTGGCGCTCGATCGTACTGGCTTCGCAGGAGCCGGACGCGCAAGCCAAGCTGGCCCGGGCGCCCGGGCTTCAAGGCTTGACGGAGTCCGCCCCGGGGATTTACCGGCTGGAGACCGATCTGCCCGAAGAAGCGGAAGCGTACGGCCGGTCGGCGGGCTGCCAGGTGATGACGGTTCGGCGCATGGAACTGGAGGAAATTCTGGACTGTCTCATTCGGAAGGAGGAAGCAAGGCGATGAAGCCGTTAGTTGTAGAGAAAGTCGTGAAGCATTACGGCGACAAAACCGCCGTCAACGGCATCGGCCTGGAAGTGGCCGAAGGGGAAATTTACGGTCTGCTCGGCGCCAACGGCGCGGGCAAGACGACCACGATGCGAATGGTGCTTGGACTCATTATGCCCGATCAGGGAAGCATCCGTTATTTCGGCAAGCCCTATGGACAAGAACAGCTGCGCATGCTCGGCTATTTGCCGGAAGAGAGAGGCATGTATCCGAAAATCCGGGTGAGCGACCAAATCATCTATCTGGGGCAACTGCGCGGCATGAAGCGCAAAGACGCCGACGACAATCTGAAGAGGTGGCTGGAGCGCTTTGAAATCTCGGAATATTACAACAAGAAAGTCGAAGAGCTGTCCAAGGGCAACCAGCAGAAAATCCAGTTCATCGCCGCCGTCATCCACCGTCCCCGCATTCTCATTCTGGACGAAGCGTTCAGCGGTCTGGACCCGGTGAACGTGGAGTTGCTCAAGTCGACGGTGAAGGAACTCCGCGACGCGGGCACGAGCATTCTGTTCTCCACCCACCGGATGGAGCACGTCGAGGAGCTGTGCCGCAACATTACGATCATGCACCGGTCGAACCCCGTGCTGCAGGGATCGATCAAGGAGATCAAGTCGCGCTTCCCGCAGGAGCGGGTCGTGCTTGCGGCCGACCGGCCGGTCGAAGGGCTGGAGCAAATTCCAGGCGTGCTCGGCATGACCCGGCACGAGAACGGGGGCTATGAGCTGAAGGTGCGGACGCCCGACGTCGCTCAGCAGGTGCTCCGTCACGCGCTCGTGCAAGGTCCGGTTCGAAGGTTCGAGCTGCTGGAGCCGACGCTGAACGAAATTTTTATCCGAACGGTAGGTGACCGCCATGAATAGCATGTGGACCGTCATGTCGTTTACGATGCGGAACAAAATCCGCAACAAATCGTTCATCATCACGACGGTCATTCTGGGCATCGTACTCGTCGTGGGGGCGAACGTTCCTTCCTTCATCAACAAGTTCGCGTCCGGGGGAGGACCGACGAAGGTCGGCTACGTCGCGGGTGAGCAGGGCTCGATCGTCCAAGGGCTGGAGGCTTACTTCGGCAAGCAGGAGAAGCCGGACGTCAGCCTCGTGCCGGTCGAGGCGTCGGGATCGGCCGAGGATCGGACGGCGGCGCTCAAGCAAGCGATCGCCGACAAGAAGATCAAAGGCTATCTGCTGTTCGCGGACAACCCGGAAGCCGGCTTCCCGGATGTGACCTATTATTCGAAGAAGATGCTGGACACCGGCACGTCGGAAGCGCTGCAGACCGCCCTGCGGACGGTAAAGACCGAGCAGGCGGTACGGGACGCGAAACTGACGAAGGAGCAATTGTCGAAGCTGTTCGATCCGGTGAAGCTGGAGGCCGTTCAAATTAGCGACGAGGCGACCGGCAAGACGGCGGAGGAGCAGGGAACGGCGATCGGACTGACGTACGCCATTCTGATTCTGCTGTTCATGTCCGTTATGATCACCGGGCAGTTGATCGCCACCGAGATTACGTCCGAGAAAAGCTCGCGCGTCATGGAGATCATCGTCACAAGCGTATCTCCGCTTAAGCAAATGTTCGGCAAGGTGATCGGCACGTTCCTCGTCGGGCTGATCCAACTGGCGGTGCTCGTCGGAGCGGCGGTCGCCAACCTGATGTTGCCGCAAAACGTCGAGTCCCTGAAGTCGTTCGGCATCCGGCTGGACACGATCAATCCGAAGATGATTGTATTCGCCGTCTTCTTTTACCTGGCCGGATTTTTCCTGTACGCGATGCTGTTCGCGGCGGTCGGCTCCATCGTCAGCCGGACCGAGGACTTGGGCCAGGCGGTCATGCCGGTTACGATGCTGTCGCTGGCCGGCTTCTACATCGCGCTCTTCAGCCTGTCGCACCCGGACAGCCCGCTCGTCGTCGTCTGCTCCTACATTCCGTTCTTCTCTCCGTTCATCATGTTCCTGCGCATCGGCCTCGCGAACCCGGCGTGGTGGGAGATTGCGCTGTCGGTCGGCATTTTGCTGGCCAGCGTTCTGATCCTCGGCTGGTTGTCCGCCAAGATCTACCGCGCCGGCGTGCTCATGTACGGCAAGCGGCCGTCGGTCAAAGACCTGATGAAGGCGATGAAGGCTTTCAACGTTTGATAGACGCTCTCGCCGCCGACTTCCCTATGTTTCGGCTTAAACCGCCGGGCATAGGGTTGTTTTTTTGCAGGAATCGCTCGACGGTGCGTCGTTCGGTCGTTATAGTCTGCGGCTATAGCCGGTTATAAAAATTTGGTTTTATGGATAAGCAAAGAAAGGCTTCAAGCCGCAATATCGAAGTGTTAAACTGGAAATTAGAAGTTGTAACCGCTTTGAAGAGGACGCACCTTCGATACTCTGCCTTAAGGAGAACACGAATGCTCAAGCAGAAAATCGCAAACCGGCAAGCCGGCATTTTGACATACGGCATGACGCCCCCGAAGCAAACGTACGACAAGGAGAAAATTGCCGAAATCGCGCGCAAGCAGGTGGAACGGCTGGCGGGAAGCGGTATCGACGGCTTGGTGCTGTACGACGTGCAGGACGAAGCCGACCGCATCGACCAGGATCGGCCGTTCCCGTATTTGTCCACGATCGATCCGACCGAGTACAGCCATAAATATTTAAGCGGATTGGACGTTCCGAAAATCATCTACAAGGTGGTAGGCAAGCAGACGAGCGAGGAACTTGCGGATTGGATCCGGGCGGACGGGGGAGAGGACCGCTTCTCCGTGTTCGTCGGCGCCTCGTCCGGCAAGCAGGCCGTCACGATGCGGTTGCCGGAAGCTTACAGGCTTAGCGGCGAGCTGAACAGACGGCTGACGCTGGGAGGCGTCGTCATTCCCGAGCGCCACGAGAGCAAGGGGGACGAGCACCTGCGCGTGGTCGGGAAGCAGAACGGCGGATGCTCGTTCTTTATCTCCCAGGCGGTGTACGACGTGGAAGCATCGAAAAATTTCTTGTCGGACTACTATTATCATTGCCGGGAGAACGGCATCGACATGGCGCCTATCCTGTTCAATCTGGCTCCGTGCGGCTCGCAGAAGACGCTGGCGTTCATGAAGTGGCTCGGCATCAGCATACCGAGGTGGTTGGAGAACGAATTGCTTCATTCGCACGATATTCTGGAGAAGTCGGTTCGCCTGTCGCGCGAAATTTTCGAGGAGCTGTTCGAATTCGGTCTGGAGAAAGGGATGCCGATCGGCTGCAGCGTCGAGAGCGTGTCCACGCGCAAGGTGGAGATCGACGCGTCCGTCGAGCTTCTGCGCGAGATGAAGCGGTATATGGAGAGCCGGCTGCAAGCGGGCGTGGCAAGGGGATAACCCGGAGACGAAGACAGGGGAGGCCGTTCGGAACGCAGACGATTCCGGGCGGCCTCCTTCGTCGTTCGGCGAGGCGAGGATTGGGACATGAGGCGCAGTCGGACGATAGGAGCCAGGGGGCGAAATTGCGGATAGGAACTATAGGGCGAAATTGTGGATAATGTGATTAAATTGGGGATAAGTTTGGGGATAACCTGCAGAAATCGCCAGGCTCGCTGAAGGCGAGGGGGCGTTGCTGCTGCAGCAAGACTCGGTAATGATGCCACTGCAATTGAACTCAACTACCGCGCCAAGACTGCCGTTCGTCATCGTCAATCGTCGTGAACATTAAGGCAAGTTGCTGTGCCCTACCATAGAGCGTGCCTTCCGTTTCGATGTCGGACAATCGAATCGTCAAGTTTGAAGCAACCAGAGAGCCGCAAGAGAGGAACGGAGTTCCTCACATCCCCCCGCCTCTAGTTCGCCCATCCGCCACCGGCTGTGCCGCATGCCTGCTCCTGCTCCCGCCATTCCCCTCCTATAGCGCCAACTCTTAACTGTCGTTTCGCACTTTCCTTGTTCGTTTGACTGTGGTTACGCAATGCCGGAATCGAGCCTTTCCACGCTGACGGATGTGCTAAAATGACCCTGAACGGCAACTTAAAACGCTTACGCGGGAGGCGAACACGCCCTGCCGGAAACGCGCGCCATGCCGCAGCGGCAACGGCGCGGCCGCTTTCCTGCCATTGAAGCGGAAATGACAATCAAACGCTTGGCAACGGCTGCAAGACGGTCTCAACCGGCGAAGATCGCCGCAGCCGAGCGGAAGGCGTTGGCTTGCCGAGGCTGAGAACGGAGGAGAAAACACGCATGACAGTTCAATCGAATGGGCAAAAGGCGGAAACGCCTAAGGTGCGTTATGGAATCGTCGGCGTCGGCAACATGGGCAGCTCGCATGCCGATCTGCTGTGGTCGGGCCGCATCGCCGGCGCGGAATTGGCGGCGGTATGCGACGGAAGCGAGAGCAGGCGGGAGTGGGCGAAGGAGCGCTGGACGGACGTGGCGGTGTTCGAAAATTCCGAGGCGATGCTGGAATCCGGCCTTGTCGACGCCGTTCTGGTCGCCTGCCCGCATTACGATCATCCGTCCGAAGCGATCCGCGCCTTCGCCAAAGGCAAGCACGTGCTGATCGAGAAGCCGGCCGGCGTATACGCGAAGCAGGTGCGGGAGATGAACGAAGCGGCCGCGGCCAGCGGCAAGAAATTCGGCATCGTCTACAACCAGCGCATGAATCCGCTGTACCGGAAGCTGCGGGAGCTGATCGCTTCCGGCGAGCTCGGCGAGATCCGGCGAACGAACTGGATCATCACCGACTGGTATCGTTCGCAAGCCTATTACGACTCGGGAACGTGGCGCGCGACGTGGGCCGGCGAAGGCGGCGGCGTTCTGATCAACCAGTGCCCGCACCAGCTGGACTTGTGGCAATGGACGATCGGCATGATGCCGACGCGTATTCGCGCCTTCTGCCAAGAAGGGAAGCACCGGAACATCGAGGTAGAGAACGACGTAACGGCCTACGCCGAATACGCGAACGGCGCCACGGGCGTGTTCATCACGTCCACCGCGGACGCGCCGGGCACGAACCGCTTCGAAGTAACCGGCGACCGGGGGAAAATCGTCATCGAAGACGGGAAAATGACGTTCTGGCGGCTGCGGGTGCCGGAGTCCCAATTCAACGCCGGCAATTCAACGCCGTTCGCACGGCCCGAATGCTGGAAGGTCGAGATTCCCCCGCAAGGCGAGAACCCGGAGCATGCCGGCATTATCCAGAACTTCACCAATGCCATTCTGCACGGCGAAGAGCTGGTCGCGCCGGGAGAGGAAGGCATCCTCGGCCTGACGATCTCCAACGCGATCCACCTGTCCTCCTGGACGGACGACTGGGCGAATTTGCCCTTGGACGAAGAGCGTCATTTTGCCGAATTAAGCAAGCGGATTTCCCGCTCGACCTTCAGGAAGGATACAGCCGCGGCGGCGTCCAAACCCGTCGATCTGAGCAATACGTTCTAACAAACGAACGAACTCGATGTGAGGAGGTCAGGCCCAAGTGAACCGATCCGACGGAATGCATTACGCGCCGACGGCGGCGAACAAGCCGAAGCCGGTCTGCCGGCCGGGCGAATTCGTCTTCGCGGCGGCGGCGCTGGATCACGGGCATATTTACGGCCAGACGAACGGGCTGCTCGAAGCGGGCGGCACGCTCAAATGGGTGTACGACCCGGACCCGGCCAAGGTCGCCCAGTTTATTCGGACTTATCCGCAGGCCCAGGCCGCTCCTTCGCTGGAGACGATTCTCGAGGACCGCGAAGTGGCGATGGTCGCGGCCGCCGCGATCCCGTCCGATAGGGCTGCGCTGGGCATCCGGGCGATGGAGGCGGGCAAGGACTATTTTACCGACAAAACGCCGTTCACGACGCTGGATCAACTCGCGGCCGCCAAGGAGGCCGTCGCCCGAACCGGCCGCAAATACATGGTGTATTACAGCGAGCGGCTTCACAACGAAGGCGCCGTCTACGCGGGGCAATTGATCCGCGAAGGCGCGATCGGACGCGTCCTGCAGGTGATCGGGACCGGTCCGCACCGGCTGAACAAGGCGTCGCGGCCGGACTGGTTTTTCCGCAAGGAGAAGTACGGCGGCATTCTGTGCGACATCGGGAGCCACCAGATCGAGCAGTTTCTCTATTACGCGGGCTGCCGGGACGCCGAGGTGCTGCACAGCAAAGTCGCCAACTACGCCAATCCCGACGTTCCGGAGCTCGAGGATTTCGGGGATGCGACGCTGCTCGGGGACAACGGGGCGACGAACTATTTCCGCGTCGATTGGTTCACGCCGGACGGCCTGGCGACCTGGGGCGACGGAAGAACGCTCATTCTCGGCACCGACGGTTACATTGAAATCCGCAAATATATCGACGTGGAGCGGGACCCTCGAGGGGATCACGTCTATCTGGTCAACCATGACGGCCAGCGGCATTACGAGGTTGGGGGGAAAGTCGGCTTTCCGTTTTTCGGCGAGCTGATTCTCGACTGTCTGAACCGGACGGAGCGCGCCATGACGCAGGAACATGCCTTCAAGGCGGCGGAACTGTGCCTCGTTGCTCAGAACAAGGCGATTCGGATCGAAGCCCGGCCATGATACAATGCTCGTAACACCACCTTTGGCCCGGGGGGAAGCGCCAGCCATGCCGTCCGTTCTGCAATTGCAGCAGCCGATCGAGATGTCTTATCGGAACGATGCGCCGATCGAGCGATCTTCGTTCCACTCTCACGCTTTCTATGAGATTTATTACTTTCAGGAAGGCGAATGCACGTATTTGATCGGCGACAAGCTGATGGCGCTTCAGCCGGGCGATTTAATTCTGATGCACGGAATGACGCTGCACAGTCCGAATCCTTCGCCGCATCTTCCGTATGTCCGGTCGATCGTGCATTTCGATCCCGCCTACCTGTTCCGGCTGCTGCAGCCGGAGCCGGCGTCCGCGCTGCTGAAGCCGTTCGAGGAGCTGCGCAATATCCGGATTCCGCTTCCGGCGGCGGACCGGGCGGAGATGGAGCGGATTCTGTCGCTGATGAACGAATCCTACGGGAAGCGGGAAGCGTTAACGCCGGCCGTCGGACGGTTTGAGCTCCGGTTCCTGGAGCTGCTTCAGCGAATCGGCGAATGGTGCGCGGCGCCGGTCGACGACCTGGGGCACCGTTCCCACCGCGAGAAGCTTGTGCAAGAAATCATCTCCTATCTGGAAGCGCATTTTGCCGAAGATATCGTTCTCGACGACATCGCGGACGCCCTTCATCTGACGAAGCCCTATTTGTCGAATCTGTTCAAAAAAATTACCGGTACGACGGTGTTCAAATACTTGTACAACCGCAGAGTCAATCAGGCGAAAATTTTGTTCCGGTTCGAGCCGGAGCGCTCGGTGTCGTCCGTCTGCCGCGAGGTCGGGTTCGCCCATCCGGCGCACTTCAGCCGGCTGTTCAAGGCGATGGCGGGAATGAGTCCCGAAGCGTACCGCAAGCGAATGCTCGAACAGGCCAGAGCGCAGAACGCGCCCATGGAAGGATAACGATACGAGGAGCGAGTGAAGCCATGAACAAGGATCGGATCGCAGCCCAGCTTTACACCGTAAGAGAGTTCACGCAGAGCCCCGAACGATTGGGAGAGACGCTGCGCAAAATCGCGGACATCGGCTACGCCGCCGTGCAGGTGTCGGCCATCGGCCGAATGCCCCCGGAGCAGGTGAAGGAGCTGGCGGACGAAGCGGGACTCGGCATTTGCGCGACGCATGTCGGGTACGACCGGCTTCAGGACGATTTGGAGGCGGTCATTCGGGAGCATAAGCTCTGGAATTGCCGTTACGTTGGTCTCGGCTCGATGCCGCAGTCGTACCGGGAATCCCGCGAAGGATACGCCGCGTTCGTCCGGGAGATGGCCCCGATCGCCGCGCGGCTTGCGGAGAACGGTCTGCAATTTATTTATCACAATCACCGTTTCGAATTTGCGAGAGTGGACGGGACGAGAATCGGTATGGATTATTTGCTGGAGGAGACGGACCCGGCTGCGTTCGGCTTCGAGCTCGATGTCTATTGGGCGCAAGCGGGCGGCGGCCCGGCGGCCGATTGGGTGCGCAAGTTGAAAGGCCGGATGGCGGTCGTTCATCTGAAGGACATGGCGGTCGTGCGGGACGAGGCGGTGACGGCCGAGCTCGGCGAGGGCAATATGGACGTCTCCGGTATCGTGCAGGCGTGCCGGGACATCGGCGTGGAATGGTACGTGGTCGAGCAGGACGATTGCCGCAGAGATCCGTTCGAGAGCCTGGCCATCAGCTATAGACGTTTAATGAGAGAAATGAGTTCCGATCATTAAGAAATTCTCACCCATTTCTCAGAAACCCCTGCGATGCGTTGACGGCACTGGATTCGTTTTCACCATGGAAAATTATAGGATATTTCGAATGTGTTATAGTGATTCCAGTGGAAAACGGTCCAATCTCAACAGCAACGTTCGGGGAGGAAAGACGATTCATGGTTGGCATCCGCAACAAGATGAAGCTGAAAATCATGGCAATTTGCGTACTGGCGACGGTTGGATGGTTCGGCATGGCGGCCGGCCATTCGGGTCAAGCGAGCGCTGCAACGGAGGAGTCTCTGGAGCTTTTATCCATCGGCAAAGAGTTTATCGGAACCCCTTATCTATATGGTTCGGCGAGCGGCAGCACCGACACGTTCGATTGCTCTTCGTTCGTGCAATACGTATTCAAGCAGCAGAACATATCGCTTCCTCGCACGGCTTCGGCGCAAGCGACCGTCGGCGAGAAAGTGACGAAGGCTTACTTAAGCGTGGGAGATCTCGTATTCTTCAAGTCGGGCGGCAGCGGCATCGGCCATGTGGCCATCTACGCAGGGAACGGCAAGATCCTGCACGCCACCAGCAGCCAGGGCGTTACGATCTCCAATCTCAATTCGAGCTACTGGTCCAAAAACTACGTAACGGCACGCCGCGTGCTGTAATGGTTAAAATAAAGAATCCCGAACCGGTTGTTGAATCGGACGGGATTCTTTTTTTGCGCTGGTACGTCTACCGACGGAAAAAACCGTCTTGTTGATATTCGCATGTCCCCGGCAGCGCATTTGCGGGCTTATCCCCGCTGTTCAGTCCATGCCGGTCAACGACTCCCGGATCAATATAGCTTCAGAAGACGTAGCGTCTTTGCCTGACAATGGTGTATGATGGCATCGACCAGTGTTCGAGCGGACGCTTTATCCAAGTCTCGCAGCGATTCGTTAGGGTCGCCGAGATGCTGCAAGCTGGTCGGTTGAAAAGGCCGGTTCGGGCTTCTTCAAGCCCGTCGGATCGTGCAAGATGGGATAACGGGAGGAAGGGGCGGAGGAACGGAAGATGAGGGGACTCGCGATTTTGTTTCTATATAATTTGCTAGGCATCGCCGGCAACAAGCTGCTGCACGTTCCGCTGCCCGGCAACGTGCTCGGGATGATGCTTCTCACGGTCTCCCTGCTGGCGGGTTGGGTCAAGCTCGCCTGGCTGGAGGAGTCCGCGCAATTTTTGCTCAAGCATATGATGCTCTTCTTCGCCCCGACGATCGTTGGCGTGATCGTCTACTTCGGGGACATCGGGGCGCAGTGGCTTCCGATCGTCGCCAACCTGTTCGTCAGCACGGCGGCGGTGCTAGCGGTGACGGGATGGGTGACCGGCAAGCTCGCGGCGCGGCATGAGGAGGAAGGCGATCGTGTCTGAGCTTCGGGCGTTTCCCGGGGAGCCGGCGTTCGGCATCGCGCTGACGATCGGAGCTTACGCGCTCGCGCTGCGCCTGAACCGCCGCTGGAAGTGGCTGCATCCGCTGTTCGCGACAACCGGCGCCTTGATCGTCTTCCTGCTGCTTGCCCATATCCCCTACGATCAGTACCGCCAAGGCGGGGACGTTATCACGCTGTTCCTCGGTCCGACGACGGTGGCGCTGGCGGTTCCGCTATACAAAGCGGTTCGGACGATGCGCCGGCATTTGCGGGCGGTTGCCTTGGGCGTCTTGGCGGGTTCGGTCACGGGAATGGCAGCCTCCGCGCTGGTCGTCTGGCTGCTGGGCGGCACGAGGGAGCTGATGCTATCGATGCTGCCCAAATCGGTCACGTCGGCCATCGCCATCGACATTGCCCGACAACTGGGCGGGAACCCGCAGCTGTCGGGCGTGTTCACCGTGCTGACGGGCTTGATCGGCAGCATGTTCGGGCCCGCGGTGCTGAAGCTGCTGCGGATCGACAGCGATCTTGCGATCGGAGCGGCCGTCGGCACGGCGGCGCACGGCATCGGCACCGGCAGGCTCGCGAGGGAATCCGAGGCGCAGGCCGGCGTCAGCGGGCTGGCGATGAGCCTGGCCGGGGTCGCCGCCAGCGTGCTGAGCGTTCCGCTGTACGTGTGGCTTCAAGGGTAGCGGAGACGTGCACGGACGGCCGGGTCTAACATAAGCTTAGATTTATTGCGCGACAGACAGTACAATAGGAATTGCGAACTTTTACAAGCAGGAGGAGCTATCATGCGGATTGGCGCCATTGAGGCGGGCGGAACGAAATTCGTCTGCGGTTACGGCAACGAGGAAGGCATCATCGAGGATCGCGTCAGCTTCCCGACGGAACAACCGGAGCGGACGCTGGAACAAGTTATCGCTTATTTCAAGGATAAACAAGTGGAGGCGATCGGCGTCGGCACGTTCGGACCGATCAATATCGATCCGGCGAGCCCCGAGTATGGGTACGTCACGACGACGCCCAAGCCGGGCTGGTCGAATTACCCGTTCCTGCCGACGTTGAAGAAGGCGTTCGACGTGCCGTTCGGCTGGGATACCGACGTGAACGCAGCGGCCTATGGAGAAGCGACCTGGGGCGCGGCCAAAGGATTGGACAGCTGCGTCTACTACACGATCGGCACCGGAGTCGGGGTCGGCGTATATGCGGAAGGCAAGCTGGTGCACGGCCTCCTTCATCCGGAAGGCGGGCATATCTTGACGCGGCGCCATCCGGACGACAAGTACGAGGGCTTCTGCCCGTACCACGGCGACTGCCTGGAAGGCGTCGCGGCGGGCCCGGCGCTCGAGAAGCGCTGGAAGGTCAAGGGCAGCGAGCTCGCGCCGGATCATCCGGCCTGGGCGATGGAAGCTTTCTACATCGGACAAGCGGTGGCCGGAACGATTCTGCTGCTCTCGCCCAAGAAAGTCATTCTCGGCGGCGGCGTTATGCATCAGCTGCAGCTGTTCCCGCTTATTCGGGAGGAAGTGCGCCGCAATCTGAACGGTTACGTCAACGCCGCGGCCGTTCTCGAGGGCATCGACGACTACATCGTGCCGCCCGGATTGGGCGACAACGCCGGACTTTGCGGATCGCTGGCGCTCGGACTCCGGGCGCTTCGGGAGCAGAACGGATAAACCGGATTTGAAGCGGAGAGGCCGTCCTTCGGGGCGGTTTCTTTTTTTTGGAGAAGGGGAATTTGGCTGGCGTTGTAACCCGAGCTCTCCTTCCACTATGTACCATAAGCTGGAAGGTTGACATTGCAATCATACAATTCTATGATTTAACCTATCTGATAGCTAATAAGTGGAAGGGCGAGTGGTCGGTATGAAACCGGTCAAGCGGGAATTGGTTCACGAACTAGCGGCGAAAGAACTGAAATCTTATATTATAGAGCGCAATTTCCAGGAAGGAGACAAGCTTCCTCCTCTAGATGAGCTGTGCCAGATGCTTCAGGTCGGACGCTCCTCCATGCGGGAGGCGCTTCGTTATCTCGAAGCGATGGACATTCTCGAGATTATAAACGGCAAAGGAATTTACGTGAAGGACGTTCGCACGTACCGACTGTCGGCCAAAGTGAAGGTCGAGGATTTCCGGCAGATGCTGCTGCACGTCTGCGAGGTGAGGCGGGCGCTGGAAGGGCAATGCGTGGAGCTGGCCTCGGTTCGCGCCACGCCGCAGGATATCGAGCGGATGGAATATTATCTCGGCGAGATGAAGCGCCTGGAGCGCATCGGCGGCGACAAATCCCAATTCGACATGCATTTTCATCAGTGCATTTACAAAGCGGCGGGCAATCCCGTCATGGAGGGCGTCATCGGATCGATGTGGGAGATGATGGAGCACTTCTGGCAATATCCGTTCGGACAGAAGACGATTTTCGACGATACGTACGAGTTCCACTTTACGATGGCCGAAGCCATCAAAAAACATGACCCCGTTAAAGCGCGGGAGGAGTTCGATAAGATGATGGATTTGGTCGAAAAGGCCATTCGCAATGCCGCGCGGTAAGGGCGATTTCCATTGAAACGGCTGTCAGGAAAGGTAACATCCTTTCTTGACAGCTTTTTCTTCTCCATGCTACAATCTTCCTGTCTGATAGGTTGATAGGTTAATAGGTTGTCAGGGTGCTAGGCTAAAGGCTTCATTATTTTGCAATTTTGCAGCTATTGACGAGGGGGCGTATTTTTCCATGAGCAAGTTGACGAAAGTGGCAAGTCTTGTATCCATTCCCGTAATGGCGTCCATGTTGGCCGCATGCGGCGGGAACGGCGGCAGCGAAGGCGGCGCGTCCGGCGAAAGTTCCGGGCAACCGAAAGTGAAGCTGACGATGATCGAGAGCTTGTCCAGCCCGAAGCGCACCGAGTTCCTCAAGCAGGCGATCGGCGAGTTCGAGGCTCAGAACCCGGGCATTACGGTAGAACTGATCACCCCGCCGCTGGAGAGCGCGGACAGCAAAATCAACCAGATGTTCAGCGCCAAGCAAACGCTGGACGTCGTGGAAGTTCGGGACGTGACGGTCAAGCAATTCGTCAATAACGGCTACCTGGAGAAGCTGGACTCGTACGCCGCGAACTGGCCCGACTTCTCCACGCTGACCGCGAGCGCGCTCACGATGGCGAAGGACATCGACAACACCGTGTACTATATTCCTTACGGGATCTACCAACGGCAGCTCTTCTACCGCAAAGACCTCTTCGACGCGAAGGGCCTGAGCGCCCCGAAGACTTGGGAAGAGCTTTACGAAGTCGGCAAGAAGCTGACGGACCCGGCGCAGAACAAGTACGGCTATTCGTTCCGCGGCGGCTCCGGAGCCGAACAATATATTACGCAGATCGTGCAGGACTACAACGGCGCCAACGTGAATCCTTCGGATTCCGTGTTCAACAAGGACGGCTCGAATATTTTCTCGACGCCGGGCGCGGTCGAAGCGTTGGAGCTTTACAAGAAGATTTACAAGGAAATCTCGCCTCCCGACTCGGCCAACTGGGCGTTCTCGGAACAGGTGCAGGGCTTCACCAGCGGAACGACGGCGATGCTGATTCAAGATCCGGACACGATCGAGACGGTCGCCAGCAGCTTGGAAGAAGGCCAGTGGGCGACCGCGCCGCTGCCGACGGGCCCCGAAGGCGTATCGCACTTCGTACTCGGCTCCGCCGGGTGGGGAATGACCTCCTATTCGGAGCATAAGGAAGAAGCGTGGAAGCTGATCTCGTTCCTCTCGTCGCCGGAACAGAACCTCAAGTTCGCGAAGACGTCCGGCGTCATTCCCATCCATACGACGGCTTCGGAAGACGAGTTTTTCAAAACGGGCGCTTACGCTCCTTATATTCAGATGGCCCAGGAGCCGGACAAATACGTCGGCGTCAAGCCGTTCACGAATTATAAGGGGTATGCCCTCTACAAACAGAACGGCATCGAGAAGGGACAAGCCTTCATCTTCGGCAAGATTTCGGCCCAAGACCTGGCCAAAGAGTTCAGCGACTTCTGGAACAAAGAGAAAGCCCAACAGCAGTCCTAAACAGGAAAACCCTATTTTGATGGGCAGCGCGACGCCTGCCCATCAAATATTTTAGTTTCAGAGGTGAATGGCCTATGAACGGCAGCGACCGTTCCGTTCCAGCCGTTATAGACAAGCCCCGCAACTCCCGTTCCGCCATCTGGTTCATCGCGGGGTGCCTGGCGCCCGCCGTCCTTCTGGTGCTTGTCTTCACGTATTATCCGATGCTGCGGGGCGTGACGATGGCCTTCCAGAATTACACCCTGTTCGATCTGTCGGACGCGCGCTTTGTCGGATTCGGCAATTTCAAGGAGATTCTGGACAATCCCCAATTTATAACCGCTTTAAAGAACAGCGTTTACTGGGTCTTCTTCTCGCTCATCTGCCAATTCGTCCTCGGCTTTGGCATAGCCCTGCTGCTCAAGAACCGCTTCTTCGGCCGAGGGTTTTACCAGGGCATGATTTTCTTCCCGTGGGCGATGTCCGGCTTCCTGATCGGATTGATCTGGCGGTGGCTGTACAACGGGCAGATCGGCGTCATCAACAACCTGCTCATCAAGATCGGGCTGATCGACACGCCGATCCCCTTCCTGTCCAGCCCGAAGTGGGGGATGTTCGCGGTCATTACGGCCAACGTCTGGTACGGGATCGCCTTCTTCGCCATTATGCTGCTGGCCGCCCTGCAGTCGGTTCCGGAAGAAATATCCGAAGCCGCCGAAGTGGACGGGGCGAACCGGCTCCAGCGGCTGTTCCGGATTACGATTCCTTACATTATGCCGACCATTCTGACGACGGTCATTCTTCGGATTATTTGGATCATGAACTTTCCCGACCTGATTTATGCCATGACGAACGGCGGTCCCGCGGGCAGCACGCACATTCTGGCGACGTATATGATGGACAAGATCATCTTCGGCGGCGACTACGGGAAGGCTTCGGCCGTCGGTGTCGTCATGATGGTCGTGCTCGTCTTGTTCATGGTGTTCTATTTCGCGGCCGCGAGACGCGAGAAGGCGGGTGATTTCTGATGCGGGGCAAAGCATATGCGGCGGAGCGGGCCGTCCGGCTTCTCGTCATGGCGGTCTACCTCGTGGTGATGGTGTTTCCTCTCTATTGGATGCTGATCACTTCGTTAAAGCCGCAGAAAGATATTTTCAGCCTGCCGATCTATTATTGGCCGAAGACGTTCACGCTGGCCAATTACGAAAATATATTCAAAATTACGAAGTTTCACGTCTATATTTTCAACAGCGTAATCGTCTCGTTGTCGGCGGCCGTCATCGTGCTGGCCGTGGCGACTCTGAGCAGCTACGTGTTGGCGAGGCACAAGTTCCGGGGCAGCGGGCAAATTATGTTTTTCTTCTTCCTGACACAGGTCATTCCCGCCTTTATCGGGTTCGCTCCGTTGTATCTGATGCTGTCGAAAATGAATCTGGTCAACACAACGCAGGGCTTGATCCTGATCTACACCGTCATGGGCATTCCTTTCAGCACGATTATGCTGAAGGGGTTTTTCCAGCGCGTTCCGTCCAGCCTGGAGGAAGCGGCCCAGATCGACGGCTGCTCCAGGCTCGGCGCCTTGATCCGGGTCATCCTGCCGGTCATGCTGCCGGGCTTGTCCGCCACGTTCATTTTCTCCTTCGTTCAGAACTGGAACGAGCTGTTCTTCTCCGTCATCGTCATCAACAGCGAGCATTTGAAGACGATTCCGGTCGCGATGAACAGCTTCATTACGAAGTTCGACGTCGATTGGGGATCGATGTCCGCGGCCACGGTGCTGTCGGTCATCCCGACGATGATTTTGTTCGCATTATGCCAGAGGCTGATCGTTCAAGGCCTGACCCAGGGAGCCGAGAAAGGTTGATATGCGGAACCCTGACGGCATACGCGCGAGGAAAGGATAATGACAATGACCGACGATCAATGGCTCGACGTTCAAACCGCCGTTGCGCACGACCCGCACGACGAACGGCACGAGGGAGCGGTCACCAAGCCGATCTACCAGAACAGCCTGTTCACCTTCCGTTCCTACGACGACTTTCTGTCCGCCATGCAGAACGAAACGGACAGAAGCGTCTACAGCAGAGGCACGAATCCGACCGTAAGGGAACTGGAGCGGCGGCTCGCCCGGATCGAGCGGGGGGAGGAGGCCCGATGCTTCGCGTCGGGCATGGCCGCGATCTCCTCGGCGATTCTCTCTGTCGTCAGGTCGGGCGATCATATCGTGTGCGTAAACGAGGCATACGGACCCGCCAAGGAATTTATGGGCAGCTATCTAAAAAAGTACCGGATCGACACGACGTTCGTGGAAGGCTCCAGCCTGGAGCAGATCGAATCGGCGATCCGCGACAATACGACGCTTCTCTATTTGGAGAGCCCGACCAGCATGCTGTTCCAGGTTCAGGATTTGCGCGCGGCGGCGCAGCTTGCGAGAAGCAAAGGAATCGCGACGATCATCGACAATACGTGGGCGACCCCTTGCTACCAGAATCCGCTCGAATTCGGCTTCGATCTGGTGGTGCATTCGCTCACCAAGTATGTCTCCGGCCACAGCGATGCGCTGGGGGGAGCGGTGATCGGCAGCCGCGAACGGATGAAGGCGCTGGTCAAAAACGAATATATGCTCCTCGGAGGCATCATGACGCCCGCCACGGCGAGCCTCATGATGAGAGGGCTCCGCACGCTGCCGCTGCGCATGGAGAAGCTCCACGGGCAAGGTCTGGAAGTGGCCCGCTGGCTGGAAGCCCACGCGCTCGTCTCCCGGGTCAACCACCCGGGGCTTCCGTCGCACCCGCAGCACGAGCTGGCGATGCGGCAGATGAAAGGCTGCGGCAGCTTGTTCTCCTTCGAGACGGAACTGCCGCTGGACGTTATGAGAAGATGGGCGGAGCGGCTCAAGTATTTCCGCATCGGCGTGAGCTGGGGAGGCTACGAGAGCCTCGTCACCGTGAACCCGAAGTCGTCCTACCGGCCAGGGGCGCAGGAGACGCTGGTGCGTCTGTACGTCGGCCTGGAAAATCACGGCGAGCTGATCGCCGATTTGGAGCAGGCCTTCGACCGGATCGCTTTCTCGTCTTAAGCTGCAGGTTAAACATGATATGAAGAGTAAGAAGGGCCGCGCTCCGAAGGGGAGGCGGCTCTTTCTTATGGAAGTGGCGCTGTAAGATCGAAAATCGATCTTAGAGTGCGTGCCGCGGCCGCTTTCTCTTCCGCAGAGCGGAGAGACTTTTCTAATAATTTTGTTGAAACTTGTCAGCGCTCTGTTTAAACTAAAACCGACTTCATCGTTTGGAATCACTAAGAAATCGTCGTTCAAAAGATAGAACACAAGGCGGGACCGAAGCACCGCAACGAATGGCGGAAGTCCCGGGACAAGATTGGAGGCCGATATGACCAGTCAACCCATTATTCGCTTCGACAACGTGACGATGCAGTACGACGGAGACGACGCCGTGCTGAGCGACGTCAGCTTCGAGATCGAGCCCGGCAAGTTCTACACCTTGCTCGGGCCTTCGGGCTGCGGCAAGACGACGATCCTGCGCCTGATCGCCGGCTTCATCCAGCCGTCCAAGGGCGATATTTACCTGAACGGCCAACGGATCAACGGCGTGCCCGCCAACAAGCGGCAGGTGAACACCGTTTTCCAGGATTATGCGTTGTTTCCCCATTTGAACGTTTACGAGAATGTCGCCTTCGGCCTTCGGGTCAAAAAGCTGAAGCAGGCGGTTATCGACGAGAAGGTGAAGGAAGCGCTGCGCTTCGTCAATCTGACGGGCTACGAGAACCGGGAGATTCGCGAGATGTCGGGCGGGCAGCGCCAGCGGGTCGCCATCGCCCGCGCCATCGTCAACGAGCCGGAGGTGCTGCTGCTGGACGAGCCCCTCTCCGCGCTCGACCTGAAGCTGCGCACGGAGATGCAGTCGGAGCTGCGGGAGCTGCAGCGGCGTCTCGGCATCACGTTCATCTTCGTCACCCACGACCAGGAGGAGGCGCTGGCGATGTCGGACGAGATCTTCGTGCTCAACAAAGGACGCATCGAGCAGAGCGGCACGCCGACGGACATTTACGACGAGCCGATCAACCGGTTCGTGGCCGACTTCATCGGAGAGTCGAACATCCTGCCGGGCGTCATGATTCGCGACTATTACGTCGAGTTTGCGGGCCGTTCGTTCGACTGCATGGACGGGGGCTTCCATCCGAACGAACAGGTGGAAGTCGTCATCCGGCCGGAGGATTTGGAGATTACTGCGGCGGGGGCGGGCAAGCTGCAAATCCGGGTCGACTCGCAGCTTTTCCGCGGCGTTCATTACGAGATCACGGGCCACGACGAATCCGGCAACCGCTGGCTCGTCCACTCGACCCGGAAGGTTCGGGTCGGCGAAGAGATCGGCCTCGACTTCGACCCGGAAGCGATCCATATTATGCGGTTCGGGGAGACCGAGGAAGAATTCGACAAGCGCATCGAGGCGTTCACCGAGGTGGGCGATGAGAACTAGCGCCCGCAATTATTATCTCGTCCCGTACGTCGCGTGGATCGCGCTGTTCGTCGTCGCACCGATCGTGCTGATCGTTTACTATTCCTTTCAGGATATCGAAGGGAACTGGTCGCTCGGCAACTACGCGCATTTCTTCACGCCGGTGTACATGCGCATGACGCTCAGCTCGTTCTGGTACGCGCTGCTCATCACCTTTTTCTCGCTGCTGATCGCTTATCCGACGGCGTTTTTGCTGACGAGAGCGAAGCATAAGCAGCTGTGGCTGCTGCTGATTATCCTGCCGAGCTGGGTTAATCTGCTGCTGAAGGCGTACGCGTTCATCGGCCTTTTCGGCACATACGGCGCCGCGAACGCCTTCCTGGAGGCGGTCGGCATCGGCAGACAGCAAATTTTGTTCACCGACTTCAGCTTTGTTTTCGTATCGGTCTACATCTTCATCCCGTTCATGCTGCTCCCCGTCTTCAACTCGCTGGAGGAGCTGAACCCGTCGCTCGTGCAGGCGGCGCGCGATCTGGGGGCGTCTCCGTGGACGACGTTCCGCCGCGTGGTGTTCCCGCTGACGATCGGCGGCGTCAAGTCGGGCTGCCAGGCCGTCTTCATTCCGGCGCTGTCGCTCTTTATGATCACGCGGCTCATTGCCGGCAACCGGGTCATCACGCTCGGCACCGCGATCGAGCAGCATTTTCTCGTGACGCAGGACTGGGGAATGGGCGCGACGATCGCCGTCTTCCTCGTCATCGTCATGGCCGTCATTATGGTCGTTACCGGCCAGCGCAGAAAGGGGGCGAGAGGATGAGCCGCACAAGCAAAGGCAAGTGGGCCTGGTCCAACCTGTATTTGATCGCGGTGTTCGTCGTTCTGTACGCCCCGATTCTGTATCTCGTCTACTATTCGTTCAACAGCGGCGGCACGATGCACGGCTACGACGGGTTTACGCTGGAATGGTACGGAGAGGTGTTCTCCGATACGCGCCTGCTCATCATCGTGTTGAACACGTTCGTCATCGCGCTGTTCTCGTCGGCCATCTCGACGGCGCTCGGGGTAGTCGGGGCGCTGGCCATTCATAAGGTGCGAAGCCTCCGGGCCAAAAACGCGCTGCTCTCGTTCAACAACGTGCTGATCGTCAATCCGGACGTCGTCATCGGGGCTTCGTTCCTCATTCTGTTCACGATCGTCGGCCTGAAGCTCGGGTTCGGCTCGGTGCTCATCTCGCATATTGCGTTCAGCGTGCCGATCGTCGTGCTGATGGTGCTGCCGAAGCTGCAGGAGATGAATCCGGCCTTGATCGACGCCGCCCGCGACCTGGGGGCGAACGGATGGGACGTGCTGTCGAAGGTGGTGCTGCCGTTTATCAAGCCGGGCATTTTTGCGGGCTTCTTCATGGCGCTCACTTACTCGCTGGACGATTTCGCCGTCACGTTCTTCGTCACCGGCAACGGCTTCTCCACGCTGTCCGTCGAGATTTATTCGCGGGCGCGGCAGGGCGTGTCGCTGTCCATCAACGCGCTGTCGACGCTGCTGTTCCTGTTTACGATCGCGCTTGTGATCGGATACTATCTGATTAACCGGCGGGGCGGCCGCATCGTGGAAGCGGGTGCGCGGCCATGAAGCAGATCGTCAGGCTGTTCGCGTCGGTGCTGATCGCAGGCTTCGCGCTCATGTATTTGACGTCTTATCTGAATTCGGAGCAGGGCTATTCCGGAGGCAATACGCTAACCGTCTATAACTGGGGCGATTACATCGATCCCGATCTGATCGCGAAGTTCGAGAAGGAGACGGGCGTCAAGGTCATCTACCAGACGTTCGATTCCAACGAAGCGATGCTGACGAAGATCGCCCAGGGCGGCACGACGTTCGACGTGGCCGTTCCTTCCGACTATGCGATCAGCAAAATGCGGGAAGAGAACCTGCTGCTGCCGATCGACAAGACGAAGCTTCCGAACCTGAAATACATCGATCCGCGCTTCCTGAACCTGAGCTTCGATCCGGACAACGTCTACTCGGTTCCTTATTTCTGGGGGACGGTCGGCATCGTGTACAACCCGGAGCTGGTTAAAGGCAAGACGTTCGAGAGCTGGGAAGACCTCTGGTCGCCGGATTTGCGCAACCAGATTTTGCTCGTGGACGGCGCCCGCGAAGTGATCGGCATGGGGCTGAACAGCCTCGGCTATTCGCTGAACGACACGAACGAGGAGCACCTGCAGGAAGCGTTGAAAAAGCTGAACAAGCTGACGCCGAACGTCAAGGCGCTCGTCGGGGACGAGATCAAGATGCTGCTCGCGAACGAGGAAGCTGCGGTCGGTCTCGTCTGGTCGGGTGACGCGGCCGAAATTTTGGACGAGAACGACAAGCTGGAATACGTCGTGCCGAAGGAAGGCTCGAACCTATGGTTCGACAATATGGTCATTCCGAAGACGGCCCGGAATTTGGAGGCGGCGCACCGGTTCATCAATTTCATGCTCGACCCGGAGAATGCGGCGCAGAACGCGGAGTACGTCGGCTATTCCACGCCCAACAGCGAAGCGCTGAAGCTGTTGCCGGAGGACATCTCGGGCGACAAGCGCTTCTATCCGGACGCGGAGTTGACGGACAAGCTCGAAGTCTACGACAATCTGGGGAAAAAGATGCTCGCCCACTACAACGAGCTGTTCCTCGAATTTAAAATGCATAGCAAATAAAGCACGGAGAGCCGCGAGCCCAGGAAGTGGGGCAGCGGCTCTATTGCTCGGAACGCGGAGGATGAAGCGCATGGAGTTCATTACGTTTGACCGTCCGGACGACCGTTATTGGCCTGCTGCGCTGCGATTGTACCACGAGGCTTTTCCTAACGGGAAGCCCGATCGCATTATCGCCAATTCGTTCGCGAAGGGCGTCGGCTACGGGCATGTCGCCGTGGAAGGCGGCGAGGTCGTCGCGATGGCGTTCACCGGGCTGCTGCGGCAGGCAAATGCGCTGCTTATCGATTATATCGCCGTCCGCAAGGCGGAGCGCCGCCGGGGATGGGGCGCGAGGCTGGTGGACGAGATCAAGCGGCAGGCCCGGGCGATGGGGCTGGACGGCCTCATCCTCGAGGCCGAGGCCGGTCCGGAGCCGGAGAACTTAGGGCGGATCCGTTTCTGGGAGCGCTGCGGGTTTACGCTGACCCCGTATGTGCACCAATATATTTGGGTGCCGGAGCCTTACCGGGCGATGTACCTGTCGTTCGACCCGAACAAGCCGCTCCCTGCGGACGGCCGGGAGCTGTTCAGGCATATCGGGGCGTTCCACTCGCTCGTCTTCCGCTCCGGAAAGCCGAAGGCTTAGAGCGGCTGTTGGAGGTCCGGGAGGCGGAACAAAACCGTGCTTGGGGTGCGGGGGTAAGGGGGGGCTGTCCCGGAAGGTGTAAGTCGACCGACCGTCTGGGACAGCCCTTGCTTTGTTTCCGCCGAATGTTGGCCAAAGAGGCTCAGAAACTGAGCTGCATTCGCCGATTTCGGCGCATGCGGGTCAAAG
>NZ_KE386966.1:0-31904 GCF_000429825.1 Cohnella thermotolerans DSM 17683 | reverse complement strand
CATTCGCCGATTCCGGCGCATGCGGGTCAAAGCGGCTCAGCATCTGAGCTGCATTCGCCCGTTTCGGCCCGTGCCGGCATCCCGCCCCTTATTCGGGGTGGTTGCCGGTCGCGCTGCCGGCTGCGTAGGGCGTCGTCACGCCCTCGTACATGAGATGCATCGTCATGCCGGCTGCCGCATGATCCAGGTTGTGGCAATGGTCCATCCACAGGCCCGGATTGTCGGCCCGGAACGCGATCTCGTACCGGTCGCCGGGAAGGACGTCGACCGTATCCGCCCACCAGGGCGAGCCGTCGGCCGCCTCCCCGTTGCGGGAGAGCACCAGGACGTGGTGACCGTGCAAATGCATGGGATGGTCGACCATTCCGCGGTTGACGATCGTCGTCTTCACGAGGTCGCCCTCCTTCACCATGAAGGCCGGCGTATTCGGGAACACTTCCCCGTTCAGCGTATACAGCATATTGTATTGCCCGTTGAAAAAGCCGAGCTCGTTGTCCAGCACCATCGTGAATTCCCGGTCGAACGCGCTGTCCTTGCCGAACGGCGTCTCCTTCGGCTTGCCGTAGTGCAGCGGATCGAACTCGGAGCTCCCGGCCGGCAAGTCCGGAATGTCGCCCGATCCGTCGGGGCTCATGAAGACGCCGAGATCCTTGCGTCCGCCGACGCTCAGGAAGACCGGCCGGTCCGGCATCACGAACGTCGCGTCATACCTGCCGCCCGTCGTCAGGACGAGGCGCGTGCCGCTCTCCAGCTCGCCCGGCTCGTTCAGGTCGGTTCCGTCGATGGCGGCGACCCGAAAATCCGTTCCAACGAGCCGGTACGTCTGCCGGACCCAGTTGTCCGTGTTGACGAGGCGAAGACGCACAGGCGTTCCGGGCGCAACGCGGACCCGGTCGACGCCGTCCGAAGCCGCGATCGCCATGCCTGCGCCGTCCCAGGCGTGGGTCATGACGGTAATATCGCGTTCCCCCTCCCGGTTCCCGTCATCGGCCGGCTCGACAATGAGCGAACCGAACAGCCCATTGGATACCCCTTCCAACGAATCCTGGTGCGTATGGTACCAGAACGTGCCGGTTTGTTCCGCGCGGAACCGGTACGTATGCGTTTGCCCCGGCATAACCGCATCCTGCGTGACGCCGGTGACTCCGTCTTCCGCATTGGGAACGTCCAGCCCGTGCCAATGGATTGTCACGCCGGCGTCGATGTCCTTGTTGACCAACGTCACTTCCACGACCTCGCCTTCCTTCACCCGCAGCTCGGGGCCGGGGACTTGGCCGTTGTACGTCCAGGCTTCCACCGTCTTGCCGGAGGCGAGCCGGATCGTTTGTTTCTCCGCGGTCAGCGTAAATCGGCGATCGGGCTGCGAATGCGGACCGGTCAGGCTCGCCACGGACACCTGCGCCTCAGCCCCGGCAGTTGCCGCCAAATACTCCGCATGGCCGGCAGGCGCATGCTGGCCTTGCCCGGTGGATCCCTTGCCGTCATCCATCGGTCCCGCCGTCATATCGATCCGTTCCGGCAGCTTGCTGTTCTGCGCGGCGATCGCCCACGGAACAGCGGCGGTAACAACGACGGCTGCCAGGATCGTCAACCCGCGCAGGCAGCGTCTCCATAGCGGCGGCCGCGGGAGTGCGGCTTCGGATTGTGCGGCGCGCCGGCTGCGGCGGGAATGGCCGTAGCCGATGGCGGCCAACGCGACGGCCAGCGCAAGAAGCGGCACCGCTGCGTCCGGCAGGCTGAACGGGAAGGGAGGCTTGAACGCGAAGTACAAGGCGGTCAGCGCCCCCAACGCCACCGCCCGGAACGGCACGATAAGCCCGGGATCGGCAGTCCGGCTGCGGATGTCGGACGAGAGCGGCTCCTTCTCCGGTCCGGCCGTATCCCGAAGCAGCCGAACGAGCCTGGGGACCGATATGAACCATAGGCCAAGAACCGGAATAACGGCCAGGGGCGCGTGCAGCGCCAGCCGATCCAGCCAGAACGTCTTGTCGAACGAGCCGGCGATGACGATTGCGCTCCCCGCCTGCGCCGCGCAGACGACCGTCAGCACGGGCGGCCACCGCAGCAGCCGGCGCGTCTGGCGGCGAAGCTTTTCGCCGGTCCCCGCATAGACCAGCTTCGAAGCCCGATTGCCGGCCAGCCAGCCCAGCAGCGCCAGGAGGACCAGGCTGGCCAGCTCCAATCCAACAAGCGATCCGTACATATTTTATCGATTCTCCTTTATCGAGCGAGCGTCAGATTCATTGTAACGGCTCCGGCGATAAAGGAGATCGGACATCGGGCGTAACGGGACGCCGGACCGTCGGCGGAGTTCCGAGCTGGTCCCGAGTCGGAGGGAACGGGAAAAAGACAAGGGACGTCCCCGCCCGGCCGACAACCGAAGCAGGAAAGTCCCTTGTCTTGTTGAAGCGCTGCCCGGCTAAGCAGCCCCTTTAAGCTTGCGCCGTCCGGATCCAGACGATCATCTCGCCCGGCGTCCGGTTGCCCCACAGATAGTACGGCACCGCCTTGAAGCGCACGGGCTTCGTCCCGCCGCCTTGGCCCAGCGGCCGGTACGGCGTATCCTCCGCCCAACCGGAGCGGTCTGCGGCGATCGCATCGCCTTCGATGACGATGCATCCGCCCAGCAAATCGGCGTCGAACCGTTCGCTCAGCTTCGCGTCAGCCGCCAGGCAGAGCGAAGCCAGCGGCGCGCCGTTGTCGGCCTCCTCCAGGCAGTATACCAGCGGGCCCCGCTGGATGGCGGCCCGCCCCGCGTTGGCGCGAATGAGCGGATTCGCCGCGATCAGCTTCGTCTCCAGCGGCAGCTGCCACACCGCTTCGTCGCCGTCCGACCAGGTTCGCTCCACGATGGCGTAGCCGTTCTCCACGCGGTAAGCGATCGGCTGCCCGCCGACGGTCAGCACGGGCTTGCCGCTCTGGAACCAGGCCGGCACGCGAAGCGCCAGTGCGAACGCCGCGCCGCCCTCCTTGTCCGGCGGCAGCGAGACTTTAAAACTCACGCGACCGTCCCAGGGCAGGGCGGATTGCTGCTTCAGCCCGACCTGACCGGCGTCCGCAAGCACGAATTGCGCTTCGCTGCCGATGTACAGGTGCACGTAAATCCGGTTGTCCGCCGGAGACGAACCGTAAATATATTCGTTCAGCGAGCTGAGCAGCCGGGCCACATTGGGCGGGCAGCAGGAGCAGCCGAACCACTTCTGGCGCACCGGCTTGACGTGGTGTTTGCCCGGGTTTTTCGCGCTCGCTTCCGGCCATACCTCGAGCGGATTCACATAGAAGAAGTGCTTGCCGTCCCTGGACATGCTGCCGAGCACGTTGTTGTACAGCGCCCGTTCCATCACGTCGGCGTACTCGCTCTTGGCTTCCAGCTGCAGCATCCGCCGCGCGAAGAAGATCAGGCCGATGGAGGCGCACGTCTCGGCGTAGACCGTATCGTTCGGCAAGTCGTAATCGAAGGAGAACGCTTCCCCGTGATGGGTGGAACCGATGCCGCCGGTGATGTACATTTGCTTGCGCGTCACGTTGTTCCACAGCCGTTCGCACGCGGCGCGAAGCTGCGAATCGCCCGTCAGGCGAGCCAGGTCCGCCATCGCCGTGTACATATAGACGGCGCGCACGGAGTGGCCGACCGCCACGGACTGCTCCCGGACGGGCAGGTGGCTTTGGTTGTACTCAAGGTTCGGCGCAGGGACGGTGCCTTGCACCCAGTGGCTCGTCCGTCCCCGGCGCTCCCACTCCTCCACGAAGTAGCTCGGCTTGCTGCCGCGTTCGTCAATGAAAAATTGGCTGAGCTTCAGATACCTTTTTTCCCCCGTCGTCTCGTACAGCTTCACCAGCGCCAGCTCGATCTCCTGATGCCCGCAGTACCCCTTCAGCTTGCCCGGCTCCGGTCCGAACACGCTGTCGATGTAGTCCGCGAACCTGCACACGATATCGAGCAGCTTGCGCTTGCCCGTGCCGCGGTAATAGGCGACGGCGGCTTCGATCAGATGTCCGGCGCAGTAAAGTTCGTGCGCGTCCAGCAGATTCGTCCAGCGCTTCCCCGGCTCCTTGATCGTGAAGTACGTATTCACGTAGCCATCCTCCTGCTGGGCCCGGCCGATCAGCTCGATCACTTCGTCGGCAATCTTCTCCAGCTCCGGATCGGGATGGTTGCCCAGCGAGTACCCGACGGCTTCCAGCCATTTGGCCAGATCGCTGTCTTGGAACACCAGGCCTCCGAATTCGCCTTCCTGCAAGCCGGCCGCAATGCGGAAGTTTCGGATCGCATAGCTCGGCTCGGCGCCTTCGATGCGATCGTTAAGCGCTTCCCATTGATACGGGATAACGGTGCGGCGGACCAAATCCGAGTAGCCGTTCCAAAAATCGTCTCCAATGCGAACCTGCTGCTCGTTTGCCTTGCCAACTGCGGGCGTATGCATCGTATCCTCCTCCGGAATATCAGAAATTGACTCCTCTAACCTCAGAGTATATGCTTGATTTAAATGCCCGAATAGGCCGAAAATGAACTCCTTTTTTATAAAATTTCACACTGGGGGTGGAGGGGTGAACGAAGCGCTTCACGTCTATCTTCAAACGCCGCCGCTTCCCTATTACCTGGGCGCCGGGCGCTCCCGCTACCTCCCGGGCGATCAGCACCCGAACCGCAAGGGGCTCGGCTTTTTCGATTTGCTGCTGGTCGTCAAAGGGGCGCTGCATATCGGAGAGAACGGGCGGGAATGGACGCTCGCCGAAGGGGAGACGCTGCTGCTGCTTCCGGAAGGCGAGCATTACGCCTCTCGGCCGTGCGGCGAGGAGACCGTGTTCTACTGGATGCACTTCGATCACGAGGGGGAGAGGGGCGAGACGGCGGAGACGAATACGGTGAAGCAGCCGACCGTGAAGCAGCCGTTCTCGAACCCTTATTCGATCCGGATGCCCAAGCGTTCCGCGCTTCGAAATCCGGCGGCGGCGTTCGGGCTGCTGGAGCAGCTGTTGAAGCAATCGGGGGAAAACCGTTCGGCGGCGTTCTGGAGAGAGCAGAGCCTGCTTCTGGAGCTGCTGAGGCTGCTGGAGGAAGGGGCCGCAGGCGGCGCTTCGTCGCCTTCGCTCAAGCTGGCGCAGCAGACGGAGGCCTATTTGAAGCAATATTACCGGACGGAAATAACGAACGAGTCGCTGGCGGAAGCTTTGCATTTTCACCCCAATTATGTCGTTCGCTGCATGAAGGAGCATTACCGCCGCACGCCGATGGAATATTTGCACGATTACCGGCTGGAGCAGGCCAAGCTGCTGCTCATCACGACCGAGCGGTCGATCGCGCAAATCGCCGAAGAGGTCGGATTCCGCTACGCGCCGTATTTTTCAAGCTGCTTTAAGGCGAGCGTCGGCCTGTCGCCGCTTCAATTCAGAAAAATGTATCTGCCGTGACCGGTCCTTCGTACTACAAGAGCAAGGGATCGAATCCCGGCCGATCAACCATCGTTGGAGGTGCATGGGATGGAGGCACAGAAGCCCGTCCTGCTGCAAGCGCATATCGAGGAAGCCGGTTACGAGCCGGGCAAACCTTACTTGCGGGACATCCGATTCGACGTGCGTTCCGGGGAAAGGCTCGGACTGCTCGGACCGAACGGCGCCGGCAAAAGCACGGTGATGAAAGGGCTGCTCGGGCAGCTTCCGCATTGGAAAGGCCGGCTGCTGTGGCACGGCGAAGAGACGGCGGACGCATCGGACGGGGAGCTTATCCGCCGGATGGCCTATATTCCCGAGCAGCCGATCTTGTATGACCGCTTCACGCTGTGGGAGCATTTGCAGCTTGCGGCCGCGGCGGCCGAGCTGCCCGAAGAGCGCTTCGCCCTGCGGGCGGAAGAGCTGCTGCGCCGGTTCCGGCTGCTGAAGTCGAAGCACGAATACCCTGTGCGCTTCTCCAAGGGCATGCAGCAGAAGGTGATGCTCATCGCGGCGTTCCTGCTGGAGCCGGAGCTGTTCCTCGTGGACGAGCCCTTCATCGGCCTCGACCCCGGCGCCGTTATGGAGCTGCTGGCGGCGCTCGACGAGGAACGGGCGCGAGGCGCTTCCGTTATTTTGACCACGCACGTCCTTGATTCGGCGGAGCGGCTGTGCGACCGGTTCGTGCTTATTCACGACGGAGGCGTCGCCGCGTCGGGACGGATCGAAGAGATTCGAGCCGCGGCCGGCTGTCCGGACGGAACGCCGCTGTTCGATTGCTTCCGCATTCTGACCGCGGAAGAGGAGGGACGGCCGTGAGGCCCTTGCGCCGCTTCCGGCCGCTGCCGCTGGCGGCTTCCCGCATCGCGGGGTTTTGGCTGGAAGTGTGGAAATGCTGGCGGCTTACGCTCGATTGGACGGTGCAGCTGTATATCGCGCTGCCGGCGTTGTTCGTCGGCGCCAATATGTACCGCGACGCGTGGCAGCATCCGCCCGAATGGTTCGCGATCGTCACGCCCCAAACCGTGTTCGCCCTTCTGGGAGCGTGGATGCTGCGGGCGCGCCTCCGCACCTTCGCCGATCCCGGCGACGGTTTGTTCCTTCGCAGGAACCGGCGCTGGACGACGAAGCTGCTCGCCGTCGGCTTCGCCTATACGTGGTTGGCCCGGCTGCTGCTCTCCGCGGCGGCGGCCGGCCTTCTCGTCCCGGTGCTGGACATTCGCCTGCACTGGACGTTCGGCACGGGCGCATCGCTGGTTGCCGCCTCTTCGCTGCTGGGCTACGTCTGGGCGCTCGTTCGCGACAGGGTGGAGCGCAGGCGGTCCGGCTGGAGCCGGATCGCCGTCTCCTGGCTCATCCGGGCCGGGCTGATGGCGGCCTGGATCGCCTCCATGACGGCGGCGCTTCATCGTCCGGTCTTGCTTGCTGCTGTTTTCGCCCTTCTGCTCGGGGCGTCGATTGCGCTCACTTGGCGGAGGGCGCTCGCGCGAGGGACGTTTATGCAGGAGGTTGCGGCGGAGGACGAAGCCTATGTCGCCTGCGTCCGGATTCTTCTCCAAAATTCCGTCGGCATCCGCAACAAGCCTGCGTTTCGCAAGCCCGTGTTCTCGCTGGCGGGCCGCAGCGTGTTCAGCAAGCGGGAGATGACGCAGCGAATCGCCGAGCTGTGGCTGAAGGCGGGACTGCGCGAAGGAGAAAATATCCGCTTGCTGATCATGCTGACGTTGCTGGGCATGGCCGCGCTCCTCCTGAGTCCGTTGCCGCTGGCGGCCGTTCTGTGGCCCGTTCTGGGGCTGCTTGTCCTGTTCCGGCTTCACGGGCAATGGCGGCAATGGGAGCAAGAGCGATTCGTATCCATGCTGCCCTGGCCCCCGGGAGCTCCGGGCTTGGCGGAGCCCCTCGCCCGTTCGTTCTTCTTCCTGCCGATGTTCGGGTTGTGGGGTCTTGCGCTCGGCTTGAAGGCAGCTCTGATGTACGGCGGCGCCTGGTGGATCGCCGTTCCCGCCGCCGTTGCGGCGGGGTGGGCGCTCGGCAAGCTGCTCAACGGCGGGATGACGGCTTTCTTCAAGAGCCGATCCCGGAAGCGGCAAGACAACCGCGAACGTTCGGAACGGCCGGTCTGACTTGCCCGGAAGGAGGACCTTCCCGCCGCCGGCGCCGTCTTGGTATAAGCGCCGCAATGCGGTACAATCGGATTATAGCGTTTCTATCAAAGGAGGCGTGGCCGGGTTGCTATTTTATCTGTTTTCCGCGATCGTTATCGCCGCCGATCAATTGTCCAAGTGGTGGATTCGCAGCCATCTGAAGATGGAGGAAGCGGCCCGGGTTTGGGGCGGACGTATCCATGTGATTCGCCTGGAGAACACGGGCGCGGCCGGCAGTTCGTTCCAGGGCTACGGGAAATGGTTCGTTCCCGTCGCGGTGCTGATCGTTGCTTTCGTTCTGTATTATCGTTATAAAGGAAAGCTAAGAGGCGTCTGGATGGAGATCGGAACCGGCTTGTTCGTCGGAGGCGCCATCGGCAACGCCATCGACCGCACGCTGTTCGACGGCGTGACGGATTTCATCCAGCTCAAGGGCCAGGGCGGCGTCATGAATATTGCGGACATTTCGCTGAATATCGGCATGATCGTCTTGCTGCTCGCGATGCTGTTCTCGCGCCGCAAGCGGACCGAGGTGTCTGCGGCGGAGTGACGGGCAACGAGGGTTCGGCTAGAGCGCCTTCAATTCTCGACGCAGCGAGCCGCAGCCGGACAGGCATACGGGCTCGCTTTGTCTCTTAAACCTTGAACCGCAGCACGTTCCACGACGCTTTCGGAAGCTGAGCCGCAAACGACGACGCCTCGCCGCGAGCGACGGTTCCTTCGCTTCTGCGCGGCTTCACCCGGTCCGGTTGATCGGCCGTGTTGACGGCATACGGATCGTCGCTGTCCATGACGAGATGCTCGATGAGGCTCGCGGCCCCGAAGCTCCGCAGGTCGACATCGAAGCTGAGGGTCTCGCTCAGGTGGCGGTTGACGGCGAATACGGTCACCTCGCCGGCTTCCTCGTTGTGCACGGCAACCGCTTCCACATAAGGCACGTCTGTATACTCGCTGCAGTCGTATTTCGGCGAATGGACGAGCGGCACGAGAACGGTGCCGCGTCCGAAGACGCTGGCGTGCAGATAAGGATAATAGATCGTCTGCTTCCAGGCGCGTCCGCCGTTCTCCGTCATGATCGGGGCGATGACGTTGACGAGCTGCGCCAGGCACGCCATTTTCACCCGGTCCGCGCGTTTGAGCAAGCTGATCAGCATGCAGCCGACGACGAGAGCATCCTCGTGATTGTAGACGTCCTCCAGTTGGGGAGGAGCCACTTGCCAGGGCTCGATTTGCTTGTCGGCTTCGTTGGAATGGTACCAGACGTTCCATTCGTCGAACGACAGATAGATGTTCTTTTTGCTGCGCTTCTTCGCCTTGATGTAATCGCAGACGGCGATGACCGTCTTGATGAAGTCGTCCATGTCCAGCGAACGGGCGAGGAAGGTGGCCGAGTCGCGCTTGTGATTCTGGTAGTAGCGGTGCAGCGAAATATATTCGACTTGCTCGTACGCCAGATCGAGGACGGTCGCTTCCCATTCCGGATACGTCGGCATGAACGTGCCGGAGCTGCCGCAGGCGACAAGCTCGATCGTCGGATCGACCCACTTCATCATCTTGGCGCTCTCCGCCGCAATCCGTCCGTATTCGACCGCCGTTTTGCCGCCCATTTGCCACGGCCCGTCCATTTCGTTCCCCAGACACCACGTTTTGATGTTGTGAGGCTCCTTGTAGCCGTGTTGAATGCGGAGGTCGCTCAGATAAGTGCCGGAGGGATGGTTCGCGTATTCGACCAGCTCGCGCGCTTCATGCGGCCCCCGGGTGCCGAGATTGACGGCCATCATCGCCGTCGTATTCGCCTTGCGGCACCAGTCCATGAACTCGTTCAGGCCGAACGCGTTCGGCTCGATCGTGCGCCAGGCCAGCTCCAGGCGCTTCTTGCGCTGCTCCACCGGTCCGACGCTGTCTTCCCAGTTGAAACCGGATACAAAATTGCCCCCCGGGTAACGCACGATCGGAACGTTCAGCGACTTGATCAATTCCAGCACGTCGGTGCGGAAGCCTTGCTCGTCCGCGGACGGATGCCCGGGCTCGTAAATGCCTCCGTAGACCGCGCGCCCCAAATGCTCGATAAACGATCCGTACAAGCGGGGATCGACTTCGCCCACCTGGAAATCCTTCTCAATTTTCATCGTTGCTTTGCTTGACATTCGATCACCCCATGAAATAATATAAATATTAATCAACTTATAAAAACATTATCTAAACTATATTTATCATATGCCGCGGTTAATTGGCAATGTCTTTTTTTTCTGCCGGCCATGGGAGGGAGCCTATGATTCGAACGAATACGGAACGCAAATGGCTGCGGACGTACGAGGCGCTCGCAAGCGAGGTGCGGTTGACGGTGCTGGAGCTGCTGGCGGAGCGGGAGATGAATGTCAAGGAGCTGGCGAAGGCGCTGCAGCTTAGCGGTCCCATCATGACGATGCATATCCGCAAGCTGGAGGAAGGGGGGCTGATCCGCACGAAGATGGTTCGCAAAGACGGCGGGACGCACAAGATGTGCTCGCTGGCGACGGACGGCGTCGAGATCGCGTTCCCGAACGCAACGCGGCAGAAGCGCCCCGTGCAGGAGGTGAACTTGCCCGTCGGCCATTACTCGCGCTGCGAGGTTTATCCGACCTGCGGGCTGGCCACGGGAGAGAAGCTGATCGGCCAGTTCGACGATCCCCGTTATTTTCTCGAGCCGGAGCGGATGAACGCGCAAATTCTGTGGTTCGGCAAAGGCTACGTGGAATACCGCATCCCCAATTATTTGCTCCCGGGGCAGACGGCGCAGGAGATCGAAATTTCCATGGAGATCGGGTCGGAAGCGCCGGGCATTAACGAGAGCTGGCCGTCGGACATTCACTTCTATTTGAACGGCGTTTTCCTCGGCATCTGGACGAGCCCGGGCGACAGCGGCGGAGGGCGGGGGCAATTGACGCCCGCCTGGTGGAAGGACGATCTGAATCAATACGGTTGGCTCAAAATGATCCGGATATGCGAAGACGGCACTTATGTGGACGGGCAGAAAATGTCGGACGTGCGGCTGGCGGACGTGCCGATGTCGAGGAACGAATGGACGCTCCGGTTCGCCGTTCCCGGCGATGCCGCGCATGTCGGCGGACTGACGATTTACGGCGAACTGTTCGGCAATTACGAGCAGGACATCGTGTTCCGGGTCTATACCTGACTTCATCGGCAAGCATGTCCGACTTTAACGAACCGACGGCGCGGCTTGGTCCGGTTGAAAAAAAGGAGGCTGCTCCCGAAGCCGCGATTGGCGGCTTTACGGAGCAGCCTATTGGTCTAAGCGCCGGGTTTCGCGAACGTGCGCGCCTTCTTCCAGCTCTTCCCTCCGTCGGAGGTGGTGTACAGGACGGAAGGCTCGGCCGCGTCCGTCGCCACGAGCCAAATGTGCTGCGCATCGGTTGCGGCGATGAACTGGTCGCCGTAGCCCGCGAACTCGCTCTTGGAGGCGGCCCAGCTCTTGCCGCCGTCCGTCGTCTCCGCGATCGTGTTCGGCTTGTCGCAAGCCTGGCATTGGCCGCCTATGATCGCCGTCTGCGGATTGACGACATACAGATCGCCTGGGCCGGCGCCGGTTCCGCTCGGGTACTTGCCGTCCTCCATGGAGAAGCCCGGAGCCGGTCCCGAACCCGCGCCGTGCTTGACGATGGCGGGCAGCCAGGATTTGCCCCCGTCGGACGTATGGAACAGGGCGTAGGAGGTTTGGGTCATGCCGGAGCCGCCGACGACCTCGATCCAGGCGTCGTTTTTGCCGGTTGACCGGATGACGCTGCCAAGCGGCGATACTTCGCTCGTTCGCTTCATGACGGTTTGCCACGTTCGGCCCTTATCGGAGGAATGGAGGAACCGGTATTCGCCTTTGGCTTCCTGCACCGCCCATCCGTTATTCGCGTCGTGGAAGTAGACGTCTCCTACGACGCCGTCGGGAACGCCAAGCTTCGTCCACGTTTTGCCGCCGTCCGTCGTCATGGCGTTGCCGCTGAAAGCGGTCCGATCGCTTGTAAAATGCAGAAAGCCCTCGTTCGGTACGGTTCCGATCGAATTCCAATGCTTGCCACCGTCCGCGGATCCGATGAGCCGCAAGCCTTTGCCGCCGCCGGCGTCGAGCGTCGCCCAGACTTTGTCCCCGTTCAGCGCGAAGAGCTGCTTGACCGTGAAAGAGCCGGAATGCTGCACGGTCCAGTCCGATCCTCCGTTGTCGGTCCGGGCGATCCATCCTTCGCCTCCGGCCCAGCCGCTCTTGGCGTCGGCGAGGCGAAGGGCGGTTACGGTCCCCATGGAGACGGAGGGTGCCGGCGTGCCGGCAGGCACGGGAGATGCGGAGGCGCCGCCGCCATCGCCCGGCTGCTCCGAGGGCGCGGCCGACGGAGATTCGGACGCGCCGGGAGCCGAAGACGCGGAAGCGCCGGGTGAAGCGGAAGCGGTCGAAGAAGCGGAGGGACCTGAGGAAGCCGTCCCGGCGGACGGGCTCCCGGAGCTTTGGCAGCCCGACAACCCAAGCGACAAAGCGATTGTGAGCAGCAGAGTTCCTTTACTTAGCGCCCGTCTTTGGAACATTTGGAACAAGGCGTCCACCACCTTTTCTCGTTGTATGAATCGTTCACCGTTCCATCGTTAGACGAACCAGCGCGAGCGGGTGTTGCAATTCTCCGCGGGCATCGCTTATTATAATTAATAAGGTCACTGGATTAATTAATTTCGAGGAAGGCAAGGCGGCTCTCATGCATAGGGTCAAAGGCAATTTGCAGCTCATGAAAGGCATCAACACCGCATCCTTGCTGAGCTTGCTCCACCGGGAAGGGGAACTGTCGCGGGCGGACTTGTCCCGAATGACGAAGCTGAGTCCGACGACGGTGTCCGCTCTCGTCGAAGAGCTGATCGGACGGGGCCTCGTGGAGGAGGTCGGGGAGAAAGCGGCGGAAGGAGCGGGACGCAGGGCGATCTCCCTGCGCATCAATCCGGGCGGGGGCTACGTCATCGGCTTGTCGCTCAGCGGCCAATCGCTTCAATGCGTCCTCATGGATTTGCACGGCGGCGTCCTGGCGGAATGGAAAACCCCGATCGCCGAAGGCAACGGGGATATTGCCGCCCAGCTTCAGCGGGCCGTCGCCCAATGCGCCGAGCGGACGAAGGGCATGGAAGCCGGTTCCCTTCAAGGGATCGGGGTCGCGGCTCCGGGCATCATCGACGAGGCGAGCGGCTCGGTCGTCTATTCGAGCTACCTGAAGCTGTCCGATCTGAAGGTGCGCAAGCTGCTGGAGGCGCAGCATCCCGAGGTGCCGATCCGGGTCGTCAACGACACGAACGCCGCGGCGTTCGCCGAGCATTATGACGGAAGCGGCAAGGACAGCCGGCACTTGCTCTATTTGACGATCGGGCGCGGAATCGGCTCCGGCTTGATTCTGGACGGGCGAATTTATTCCGGCTCCAACGGAGCCGCGGGCGAGATCGGGCATATTCCGGTCGATCCCGAAGGCGAGCTCTGCGAATGCGGCCGGCGCGGGTGCATCGAGACGGCGGTTACGGCGCCGTACATCATGCGCAAGGTCCGGGGTCTTGCGGCCGGCCTCGGCTTTGCCGCTCCGGCGTCGATGGAAGAGGCGCTGCGGCTTTACGAGAACGGCCGACAAGAGCTGGAGCCGATGTTCGACCGCATCGCGTCGATCGTCTCCTATGCCGTGGCCGCCGCGATCAATTTTATCGGTCCGGAGGCGGTCGTCTTGGACGGGTGGGTCACCGGCTCCGGCAAGTTCATGGATAAGCTGAGGGCGGAGCTGGGGCGGTTTCCTTTTCCCGTCCCGTTCGATCTGGCCAAGCTGCGGGCTTCCGCCCATGGGGAGAAAGGCTCGCTGTACGGGGCGGCGACGTTAATGCTGCAGCAGATTTTTCAGGCCGCAATTTGACGCCGAACAAGGCGCTTTATTTGGAGAGGAGACAAGGATGTGGGCAAGCTGGAAAAAGCGTATGCAGGGATCGATCTGGGCGGGACGAAAATTCTGGCGGTCCTTGTGAACGGAGACGGGAAGCTGCTCGGTTCGGAGGAACGGCCGACGGAGGCGGCGCGGGGACAGGATGCCGTGATCGCCACGATGGCGGAGATGGTCGGGAAGCTGGCCGGCGGCCAAATCGAGCTTCAATCGATCGGCGTCGCGACGGCCGGGACGCTGGATCCGGCGGACGGAACGGTGGAGCTCGCCAGCAACCTCGGATGGCGGAACGTGCCGCTGGGCAAGGAGCTCGAACGGCTGCTCGGCCTGCAGGTGACCGTGGATAACGACGCCAACGCCGCGGCTTACGGGGAATGGAGGGCGGGAGCGGGCGTCGGCACGCAAAATTGCTTGTTCATCACGGTGTCGACCGGCATCGGGGGCGGCATTATTTGCGACGGCAAGCTGATGCGCGGCCGGTCGGCGAGTGCGGGCGAGCTCGGGCACATCACGATCGACTGGAACGGGCCGCGCTGCCCTTGCGGCAACATCGGCTGCCTGGAGCTGTACGCTTCGGGAACGGCGATCGGGAGGGCGGCCGCCTCGGCGGCCGCGGCGGACCCTGTGCGGGGAGCGAAGCTGCTTGCTTTGGCGGGAGGCGCGGCCGGCGATATCACGTCCCGGCACGTCGGGGAAGCGGCGAAGGAAGGAGACGCGCTTGCGCTGGAAGTGCTGAAGCGGGCGGGCACGGCTCTCGGAGCGGGGCTCGTCAGCGCCATTCATCTGGCCAACCCGGAGGCAATCATCCTCGGGGGAGGGGCCTCGCATATCGGCGAGCCGCTGCTCGGGCCGATGCGGGAGGCGCTGGCCGACCGGGTCATTCCTTCCATGGGGCGCGGGGTGAAGATCGTAGCCCCGCGGCTTGGCGCGAAGGCGGGCGCGATCGGCGCCGCTTTGATGGCCAAGGCGCAGTAACGTTAACAAATAACGCGCCTAGCGGATTTTTTATGCTATAATGAGAGGCATTGTCCCGGACAGGGGCCGCGGTTCGCAAACTCCCGCGTTATCAAAACTAGGAGGACTTAGTTCCCATGTTTAATTTTTTATGGGGCGTATTCTTTGTGATCGTCAATTTCGCCCTTTTTCTGGCCTGCTACCGTCTGCTCGGCAAGAACGGGCTGTACGCCTGGATCGGCGCCGCGACGGTGCTCGCCAACATTCAGGTCGTCAAGACGATCGAGATGTTCGGCATCGTCATGACGCTCGGCAACACGATTTACGCGACGATTTATTTGACAACCGACCTGCTCAACGAGAAGTACGGGGAGAAGGAAGCGCGGAAAGCGGTTTGGTTCGGATTTTTCACGATGATCATGTCGCTGATCCTGATGCAGATGGCGCTCGTGTTCAAGCCGGCCGGAGACGACATTGCCGTTCAGGCGCAGCATTCGCTGAGCTTCGTCTTCGACATGACGCCGCGGATCGCGCTCGGCAGCTTGTGCGCCTACTTTATCAGCCAGTTCCTCGACGTTCGCATTTTCAGCCGGTTGAAGGCCGCTTATCCGAGCCGTTCGCAGCTGTGGATTCGCAACAACGGCAGCACCGGGCTGAGCCAGCTTGTGGACACGCTCGTTTTCTGCTCGATCGCGTTCGCGGGCGTCTACCCTTGGGACGTCTGGTGGCAAATCGCGCTCACGACTTACGTGCTCAAATTCGTCATTTCGGTCGCGTCGACGCCGGTCATCTATATGGCTAGAAGCTTCAAATTTAACGAGAGTTAAGATCGCTAGCGCCCCGAAACCGCCTTGTGCGCGGATTCGGGGCGCTGCTGCTTTTTCGGGGTGGGCCGGACGTGCGGGTCACGATGCGGATAGGTAGCGATTCGCTCCTTAAGGTGCCGCGCGAGCCGACGATGGCAGCGCGCGGCACGCTTCGCCAGCTCTCGGCGGCGCCGGGCTCAGTCCCCCAGCGCCACGACGCAGCGGCCGCGCATTTTGCCCTGCAGCACCCGCCGGAGCGCGTCCGGCAGCTCCGCGAGCGTAATGTCGCGCGCGATGGCGTCCAGCAGCGCGGCATCCGGCCGCCATTGCTCCGCGAGGCGGCTCCATACCGTCCGGCGGAGATCCATCGGGCACTGCACGGAGTCGATGCCGAGCAAGTTCACGCCCCGCAGGATGAACGGGAACACGGTCCCGGCGAATTCGGCTCCGCCCGTCAGACCGCTGAGCGCGACGGAGCCTCCGTAGCGGACCGTGCCCAGCACGTGCGGCAAGAACGCGCCGCCGACCGGATCGACCGCTCCGGCCCATCGCTCGCGATGGAGCGCGCGCCCCTCCGGCATGGCCAGCTCCTCGGGAGCGATCACTTCTTGCGCGCCGAGCGCCTTCAAGTACCCGGCCTCGCCGCTCTTGCGCGAGCTGGCCGTCACCTCGTAGCCCGAGCGGGCCAGCAGCGCGACGGCCCAGCTCCCGACGCCGCCCGTGGCTCCGCTCACAAGCACGGGCCCCTTGGCCGGAGCCAGTCCGTTCTCCTCCAGCCGATGCACCGACAGCGCCGCCGTGAATCCGGCGGTGCCCAGGGCCATCGCCGCCCGCGCCGACAGCCCCGGCGGCAGCGGCATGACCCAATCTGCCGGCACGCGGGCGACCTGGCTGAAGCCGCCGAACCGGGAGACGCCGAGGCCGTATCCCGTCACCAGCACCTCGTCCCCTTCCCGGAACTCCGGAACGGAAGAATCCATCACCGTGCCCGCGAGATCGATTCCGGGCACGTGCGGGTAGCTGCGCACAATTTTTCCGTCCGGAATGCTGGCGAGCCCGTCTTTATAGTTGACGCCGGAATAGGCGACGCGGATCGTCACCTCTCCCTCCGGCAAATCGTCGACCGAATAGCCGCGAATTTCCGGCACGAGCTCCGAGCCTTGCCAATCCACCGTCAACGCCTTGAATTTATACATCGAGCATCCTCCCGTCGGCTGTTTTTGGAGGTACTGCAGCCTTTCCACCTATGATAGCACCGCATTCTCCCGAATTGAAGTTGTCTGCGGACGGATGTTGACAGCGGCAGACCGGCAATGGTATTGTAAAATCACACCAAATTACCCACTAATATAATCGGAATTGTATATGAAAAGAGTCGACCGGTCGTCCGGAGACCCTCCTCCGCGGAAGGGTCTCTTTTTTGCGATTCCAAACGTAACGAAGGGAAGTGCAACGCTCATGGAATTGACGGGCAATGTCAAGCTGTCCGCCGATACCCCCGGCAAGAGCCGGCCATCCCCGGCCGCCGTCGTCGTCATCCTGCTGCCTGCCGTTCTGCTTACTCTCTCGCTGGCGCTCCACGAGCTGCTGCCGAACAAGCAGCCGGTGCTCCGGTCGGCGCAGTACGGCTATCTGCTGATCGCATTGCTGATCGCGTACGCGCTGTGGGCGATGGCCGCCTTCGTGTCGGCGGGAGCGTTCCGGAGGCTGAGAAGCCAGGCTCCGATCGCGGCGCTCGTCATTCTCATCGCGGGGGTGTGGGAGCTGCTGACGCTCAAGCTGAACGCGCTGCCGCTGCCCTATTTTCCGTCGCCCGTCAAAATCGCGGACGCGCTTATCGACGATCGCCGCAAGCTGCTGGTCTGCACGCTGTACTCGCTGCGGCTGCTTGTGCTGGGGTACTTGATCGGAGCCTTTTTCGGCCTCGTTACAGGGATTCTGATGGGATGGTACAAACAGTTTCAATACTGGATCAATCCGTTCCTCCGGTTTGTCGGACCGATTCCCGCCACCGCCTGGATTCCGGTCGTCCTGCTCGTGTTCCCGTCCAGCTTCACGGCCAGCGTCTTCCTTATCGCCCTCGGCACCTGGTTCCCGGTGTCCGTCATGACGTGGTCGGGCATCGCGGGAGTGAGCAAATCGTTTTTCGAGGTGGCCCGGACGCTCGGAGCCGGCGAACGGTATCTCGTGCTCCGGGTGGCGCTTCCGGCGGCGTTCCCGCTCATCTTCATCGGCCTGTTCATGGGGCTCGGCACGTCGTTCGTCACGCTGGTCGTCGCCGAGATGCTCGGGGTCAAAGCCGGTCTGGGCTTCTATATCACCTGGGCGCAAGGGTGGGCGGAATATTACAAAGTGTACGCCGCGCTGCTCATTATGGCGGTTCTTTTCTCGACCGTCATTTCGCTGCTCTTCAAGCTCCGCGATCGCGTGCTGATCTGGCAGAAGGGGTTGATCAAATGGTGACGGAGGCCGAAGGCGGACAGATCGCCATCCAGGGCGTGTCGCGCACGTTCGGAGACGGAGGCGCCGAAGTCGTCGCGCTGAGCCGCGTCGAGCTGGATGTCCGGCCGGGCGAATTCGTGTCGCTCATCGGGCCGAGCGGCTGCGGCAAATCGACGCTGCTCCGGCTGGTGGCCGGACTCGATCGCCCGACGGCGGGGGAGCTCCGGCTGGACGGGGAGCCCATCGAGGGCCCGCATTATTCCCGCGGCCTTGTGTTTCAGGATCCGACCCTGTTCCCGTGGAAAACGATTTGGAGCAACGTGGCGACGGGACTGGAAGCGCGAGGGGTGCTTAAGGAACGGCGGGGGGACGTGGACAAAATCATCGAGCTCGTCGGCCTGAGGGACTTCGAGCGCGCTTATCCGCACCAGCTGTCCGGCGGGATGGCGCAGCGCGCCGCGCTGGCCCGCGCGCTCGTCAACCACCCGAAGGTGCTGCTGCTCGACGAGCCGCTCGGCGCGCTCGACGCCTTCACCCGAATGAACTTGCAGGACGAGCTGCTTCGCATCTGGCAGGAGCGGGGCACGACGATGATCTTCGTGACCCACGACATCGACGAAGCGGTGTATCTGAGCGACCGGGTCGTCATCATGACGCCCCGCCCCGCGAGGATCAAGGAGATCGTGACAGTCGATCTGCCGCGTCCGCGCGTGCGGAACGGAGCCGGCTTTTTCGAATACCGGTCGCGGATTCTGGAGTCGCTGCAACTCGTGCCCGAGACGGCGCAGCCCGAATATATCGTGTGAGGTCGGAGCCGATGAACAGACACAGATGGCTCGGAGCGGCCGCCGCCGCGCTGCTGGCGCTTCTGACGCTCTCGGGATGCTCCTCGGGGGCCGGCGCTTCAACGTCCGGAGCCGAAGACGGCCGGTACGAAATCGCGTTTGCGACTTCGCCCGCCGAATTGAAGCTGAACGAGAGCGTGACGCTGAGCGTGGCCGTCTCCCGAGGGGGCAAGCCGGTCAAGGACGCGGACGTCGTCCTGGAGCTCTGGCCCAAAGGCGTGGAGCCGAGCGAACACGCCCAGCTGAGCGCCAAAGCGGACGGCAAGGGCTCCTACGTTCTGAAGGGACAGTTCTCGCAGGCGGGCGTCTATTACGTCATCTCCCACGTCACGCCCAAGGAGACCGGACAGATGACGATGGCCGGCTTCGAGTTCGAGATCGTTCCTTAGCGGGGACGGCTTGCGCTTACGGATGCACGAGCCGATCGGCTTTGGCCTTCAAATTTTCCCAAGTCATGGAGCCGACGGCGCCGTCCGCAATGACACCGTTTTTGTCGATGAAGAAGGTGGAAGGGATGGGGCGAATCCGATAGCGGTCCGCCACGGAGCCGTCCCGGTCCATCAGCACGGGGAAATCGAACCCGTACGAGGAAGCGAACGCCCGGGCCGACTTCTCGCTGTCCACGGCGGTCAGGTTCACCGCGACGACCTCAAGGTCGGAGCCGAACGCTTGGCGGAGCTTCGCGAAGCTTGGAGCCTCCTCCTTGCAGGGATCGCACCAGGACGCCCAGAAATTCAGGACGACCGGCTTGCCGCGGAATTGGCGCAGGCTGTAGCTATCGCCGTCCATGCCTTTCAGCGTGAAAGACGGAGCGGGCGAGCCGATCCTCGGCGCTTCTTGGATTTTGCCGTTCGCGGCGGATGCTTCTTGGCGCGAAGCCGCGGCAGGGCCTGCCGCCGCCCCGTAAAGGACGATTCCGGACAGGATCGCGGCAACGAGCATGGCGAATCTACGGCGGAGTGTTCTCATATTCATATTGCTTCCCTTCTTTCGTCGTAATCGTGGAGGTATCGGTTCATGTCTTTAACTGTAAATATGGCCCTTAAAAAGAAATATAAAACAATTCATTGACAAACCTCCCGAGAGGAACTAATATAAACATAAATTCCGGGAAAAATAGTAGGTATTGTAAAGACCGGTCCAAAATCATGTTGACCAGGCCGCTGGAGACTGAGCGCGATCCGCAAGGATGACGCCGGTCTCTTTCTTTATTTGAAGGGCGGCCTCAAGGGGCGAAAGGAGCGAGCCGATGGGCGACGACGGAAAGAAAGCATGGAAATTCGATACACTGCAGGTTCACGCCGGGCAGCAGCCGGACCCGACGACCGGGGCGAGGGCCGTTCCGATCTACCTGACGACCTCCTTCGTGTTCGAGAGCGTGGAGCAGGGCCAACGGCTGGCCGCATTCGAAGAAGTCGGGCACATGTATACCCGGATCGGCAATCCGACGAACGACGTGCTGGAGCAGCGCATCGCCGCGTTGGAAGGCGGGGCCGGCGCGCTGGCGGTAGCTTCCGGATCGGCGGCGGTCACCTACTCGATCCTCAATATCGCCGGAGCGGGCGACGAGATCGTGGCGGCCCGGACGCTGTACGGCGGAACGTTCAACCTGTTCGACGTTACCCTGCCGAAGATCGGCATCCGGACGAAGTTCGTCGATCCGGACGATCCCGGGAACTTTCGGGCGGCCATCACGGACCGGACGAAAGCGGTCTTCATCGAGACCATCGGCAATCCGGGCATCAACCTGGTCGATATCGAAGCGGTGGCGGCAATCGCCCACGAGCGCGGCATTCCCCTCATCGTCGACAACACGTTCGGAACGCCGTACCTGATCCGGCCGATCGAGCATGGGGCGGACATCGTCGTCCATTCCGCGACGAAGTACATCGGCGGGCACGGCACTTCCATCGGCGGCTTGATCGTGGACGGCGGGCGGTTCGATTGGGGCAACGGCAAGTTCCCCGGCTTCACCGAGCCCGACAAAAGCTACAACGGAATCCGGTTTTACGAGAAGTTCGGCGAACTGGCCTATATCACGAAAGCGCGCGTGCAGTGGCTGAGGGACACCGGCGCCTCGATCAGTCCGTTCAACGCCTTCCTGCTGCTTCAGGGGCTGGAGACGCTGTCCCTGCGGGTCGAGAAGCATCTGGCCAACGCGAAGCGGGTCGCGGCCTTTCTGAACGGCCATCCCGACGTCGCCTGGGTCAACTACCCGGCGCTGGAGGGCAATCGTTATTATTCCCTGTCTCAAAAGTAATTCCCGAAAGGGCCCGGTTCGATCTTCACCTTCGGCCTGAAGGGCGGATTCGAGGCGGCGAAGCGGACGATCGACGGCTTGAAGCTGTTCTCGCTGCTCGCCAACGTGGCGGACGCCAAGTCGCTCGTCATTCATCCGGCCAGCACGACGCACGCCCAACTGACCCCGCAGGAGCAGGCGGACGCGGGCGTCACGCCGGACCTGATCCGGCTGTCGATCGGCATCGAGATGAAAAATGTTTACGCCCGGAAGCAACTATGGCTGTCGTCCGTAGCGGTTCTCACGGCGGTCGCGCTGTTGTCGGGCTGCGGCAAAAGCGGGGACAAGAACGCCGCGAGCGGCGAATCGCCGTCTAAGAGCGAAGAGACGGGAGGCGAGAAGCCGCTCAAGAAGATCACTTTCGCTTATGCGGGCGGCACTTGCGAAGCGCCAATCTATACCGCGATCGAGAAAGGCTTCTTCAAGGAGGAAGGGCTCGACGTCGAGCTCGTCCAACAGGACTTCGAGACGCTGAAGTCGGGCATCGCGTCGGGGAAGGTGGACGGCACGGTAGGCAACTTCGCCTGGTTCAAGCCGATCGAGCAAGGGCTCGACGTGAAGCTGACGGGCGGCCTTCACGCCGGCTGCATTCAGCTTGTGACGCCGGGAGACTCGGGAATCACCGATTTGAAGGGGCTGAAAGGCAAAACGATCGGCGTCGACGTCATCGGCGGCGGCCCGCAGATTACGCTGTCCATCGCGCTGAAGCAAAGCGGGCTGGACCCGCAGAAGGACGTCCAGTGGCGGGCATACCCTTCGCAGCAATTGTCCACGGCGGCGGACAAAGGCGAGATTCAGGCGTTCATCGTCTGGGATCCGGCCGCCCAGCAAGCCATCGACGAGAAAAATTACGTCCGGCTGCTGAGCAACGGCCACGACGAGCCGTTCAAGTCCGGCTACTGCTGCTACTCCGTCATTAGCGGCAAGTTGGCCAAGGAAGATCCGGAGAAGGCCGCCGCCATTACCCGCGCGCTGCTGAAGGCGGCGGATTGGGTCGGCCGCAACGCGCACGAGACGGCCGAGATCGAGACGAACAAGAAGTATGTCCCGGCGGAGGTCGCCACGAACGAAGCGCTGCTGGCGGATTACCACTGGAAGCCGGGCGTGAAGACCGCCCAGGAGAGCGCGAAATTTTTCATCAAATATCAGAAAGAGCTGGGCATTCTCGACTCGTCCACCGACGAGACGGATCTGTACAACCGGGCCTTCTTCGAAGCGATTCCGGATTTCAACGGCAGATAAGAATACCGGAACCTATAGGATATTGCGCTGGGCCTCGCGCTTCGGCGCTTCTTCTTTTTTTTCGGGGGCGGGATGCGGAAAATCGTGGTTGACTTCGAAGCGCCCCCCTTCTAAACTTTAGTACCATACGACGAACGGATGCTTCTTTCAAGCTCCGCGATCAGGGGGGGAAACCGTTGTCTACCGCCACCGAAGTCCGCGGCTCCGCCGCCGCGGCGTCCTTGACCGTCCTGCCCGTGCTGCTGGCGATCAGCTTCGTGCACATGATGAACGATTCGATGCAGGCGGTCGTTCCGGCGCTTTACACCATATTGGAGAAATCGCTGGATTTGTCTTATATGCAATTAGGGTGGATCACCTTCGCGCTGAATATGACGTCCTCCGTCCTGCAGCCGGTGGTCGGAACGTATACGGACCGAACTTCGAAGCCTTACATGCTCCCGTTCGGGATGGCTTTGAGCCTGCTGGGCATGGTCGGAATCGCGCTGGCGCCCTCGTTCTGGGTTCTTCTGGTTGCGGTCGTGTTCATCGGATTCGGCTCGGCGATCTTCCACCCGGAGGGCTCGCGCGTCGTCTATTTCGCGGCTGGCGGGAAGCGGGGCTTCGCCCAGTCCGTTTATCAGGTCGGCGGCAACGCCGGCAGCTCGCTCGCTCCGCTCATGACGCTGTTCGTCTTCGTCCCGCTAGGCCAGGTTGGCGCGCTGTGGGGAACGGCCTTTGCATTGGCCGCGATCGCCGCGCTGCTGTGGGTGTCTCCTTGGTACAAAGGCCGGTTGGAAGAATGGAAAACGAAAGGCGCGGTCAGGAAGAAGGGCGGAGCCTCCGGAGGCATGAATCTTAGCCGCGGGCGGGTCGCGTTTGCGATGGGGCTGCTCGTCTTCATCGTTTTCGGCCGGTCGTGGTATCATGCGGGGATCGGCAATTATTATCAATTTTACCTGATCGAGCATTACGGGCTGACGGCCAAGCACGCGCAAATTCCGCTCTTTCTGTTCCTGCTGTCCGGCGTGCTGGGGACGTTCTTCGGCGGCGTGATCGCCGACCGGATCGGCTTGAAAAAGATGATCGTGCTGTCCATCGCCGGCGCCGTGCCGTTCTCGCTGGCATTGCCTTACTTGCCGCTTATTTGGGTGTACCCGTTCACCTTTGTTCTCGGATTCATTCTGCTGTCCGGCTTCTCGGTCGCCGTCGTCTACGCGCAGCACCTCATGCCGACAAAGGTCGGTATGGCGTCGGGACTCACAACCGGCCTCGCCTTCGGGATGGGGGCGCTCGGGGCCGTCGTATTGGGGAAATTGGCCGACGTTTACGGCATGGGGGACGTTATGAAGAGCATTGCGTTCTTGCCGCTTGTCGGGCTGCTTGCGCTTCTGCTGCCTTCGGACCGGAGCAGAGCCTGCGTTTGACCGGAATCGCGGAATCGGCGCTTTCGCCAGCGTAGCGAAGGCGCCGAATTTCATTTTTGGGAATATCCTCGCGGATAAATATAAGCTATACTAAGGAGAACGAAGATCATCGAAGCGAGCGCTTCGGGAACGGAGGCCACCCGGTGAGAAACGAAAGATGCGGCGGCGTTGCGACGCCCAGATGGTTCGGATACGCGCTGCAGTCGCTTGTCTATCTGGCGCAGCGTTCGGAATTCGACTCGCGCTGCCCGAGCGGCGAAATCGCGGATATTGTATGCACGGAAGCGACGCTGATGCGCCGGATTCTGGCGCGTCTGGCCAAGGCGAACATCGTGGAGGCCAGGGAAGGCCGGGACGGCGGCTATTTTTTGCGGAAATCCCCGGAAACGATTACACTCGCGGAAGTGTACCGGGCGCTGGAGATGACGGAGCCGCTGTGCACCGGGCTGATGGACACCGCGAGCGACGGCATGATCGGAATGGAGATCAAGGATACGTTCTCGGAGATCATGAAGGAGACGGAACAGCTGATGATGGTTGTGCTGGAAAAGCGGACCGTCGCCGACCTCGTGCGTCAAGTTTATGAAGTAAAAAAGTAAGTTACTGCAATTGACATAGCGATTTGCCATGGTGTATACTGTGATCGATTGCTGCACAGTAGACGGTTCATACAAGGCCTCGCTCGGATAGGTTCGGTTTCGCCAATACTGTGGCAATTATTATCATAATTACATTCAACAGGAGGATTTACCATTATGGCGAACGTGTTATTCGTTAAAGCAAACGGCCGCCCTGCCGATCAAGCCGTCAGCGTCAAGCTGTACGACGCCTTCGTAAGCACCTATAAGGAGAAAAATCCGAACGACAACATCACGGAATTGGACCTGTTCGCAGAAAACTTGCCGTACTACGACAACAATATGTTGACCGGTCTGTACAAACTGGCCAACGGCATCGAAGCGACGGCCGAAGAGAAGCAAGCGGCCGAAATCGCCAACAAATATTTGGATCAATTCCTGGCTGCCGATAAAGTCGTTTTCGCCTTCCCGCTCTGGAACTTCACCATTCCGGCTCAATTGCTGACCTACCTGTTCTACCTGAATCAAGCGGGCAAGACGTTCAAATATACGCCGGAAGGTCCGGTCGGGCTGGCCGGCGACAAGAAGGTCGTTCTGCTCAACGCACGCGGCGGCGTCTATTCCGAAGGCCCGATGGCTTCGCTCGAAATGTCGGTGAACTATATGAAGAACACGCTCGGCTTCTGGGGCATTACGGATATCGAGACGGTTATCGTCGAAGGCCACAACCAGTTCCCGGACCGCGCGCAGCAAATCATCGAAGCCGGCTTGGAGCAAGCCGCCAAAGTCGCTGCAGGCTTCTAATCGAATCGCCTGATTGCCATAACGAAGCCCCGAAGAACGCATCGCCGTTCCCGGGGCTTCTTGCTTTTGCCGGAGCTTGGCGTCCGATGTTCGTCGAGTCTCTGCCGGACAACATAGGAGGATTGGAATACCCCATAAGAAGCCAAGAAAAGCACATTGCGCTTTGCCCGCTTGGGCGCTATCATGTCAACAAGTTCGATAAGCGTCTTTGCTTGTATCCGTTTACAAAAAGGGGGAGGCGCGGTGATTGCATTGATCGTCGACGACGAGTTGGAAATCCGGGCAGGGCTGCGCGCGAATTTTCCTTGGGGCGACTACGGAATCGAGGAAGCGTTGACCGCGGACGACGGCGATACGGCCCTTGCCCTGGCCCGGGAACGGAACCCCGACTTGATTCTGACCGACATCCGAATGAAGCGCATGTCGGGCCTGGAGCTGATCGAGACCCGGTCCCGGGAGCGTCCGGAAGGCTGGAAATCCATCGTCATCAGCGGATACGACGATTTCGACGTCGTCCGGCAAGCGATGAAGCTCGGTGCCGCGGATTACATTCTCAACACGTTGTGAACACGAACCTATGTCAGGAAACGGCGCGTTTTGTGTGCAGCGGGCGGTTTGTGCGGTGAGGGGGGACAAGCCATCTGGATCGATAAGCTATTCCGAACCTTATCTCCTTCTGGATTTTGAGTGTGTTATGTTATACTGTTGGTAACACGAAATTAAGCGCTCCAGTATGACAGAAGAAACGATTATGACAGGAGTGAAATGATATCGAAAAACAGCGATCGATTCAAGCTGATGTTGAAGCCAATCCGGAGCTCCAATCCCTGATTGAGCAGAGCAGAATGGAATATAAATCCGGCAAAGCCCAGAATACGTCGGAAATACGGAAATATTTTGCAAATCTTAAATCGGAAGGTTGGTGTTTTAACCATGTCTTTGCCCAAAAAGATGGATCAAAAAACGGCTAATGAACTTCGTTCCATCTTGACGAAGATGAATATTACGCAAAGCAAAGTGAAAATCAATTTGGATAACCAAACGATTGAAGTCGAGGATGACTATTCCATTGATGACATACTTGAGTCGGCCGGGGTTTTAACACCGGAACAAGCTAAACAGTTGGCTGATGAAGTCAAGAAAATGCGCGAGGAAGAGTGGAATTAAATGGATGGTTATTTACTCGATACCAATATCGCCATTGCACTGCTGGCTGGTGAGCATGCCGCGTTGGATTTTGTTCGGCAAGCCAGTGACGATCGGATGTCGATTTATTTCTCCGTCATTACGGAGTGCGAAGTGTTCAGCGGGTTGAAATCCGCATACCGCTTACAAGGGATCAAGCTGTTTAATTCACGAAGATGTATTGAGGTAAGTTCCAGTGTTGCCCGACTTGCCGGGGACATACGCAGGGAACAAAAGTTGAAAGGACGGAAGCTTAAAACGCCGGACGCAATTATTATTGCAACTTCTATTGAGCACCAGCTTGGTCTTGTATCAAGGGACCACGATATGAGCTTTGTTCAGGAAGCATTCGGTTTGCCGCTATTCACGATTTAGCCAACCCATTGTCATTCCGCCCGGGATACAGTGGGTTTGTTTATATATTCGGAATACCAAAAGGAGAACAGACGATCATGGTTTATCGATGCAGAATCGAACTGGATGAGATTGCTCCGAAGATTTGGAGGGAGTTTCAATTTCATCCCGATGTGACGTTTCATCAGCTTCACAAAATCATCCAAGCGGTCATGGGTTGGGAAAATTACCATTTGTACGAGTTTCATGTGAACGAGAAGGTGATCGGGCTGCCTGATCCGACATTCGCGGATTTGGAGAACCGTGAGATACTAAATGCACGAAGAGAAACCGTTCAGAAGCACGTTCAAGAGGAAAACGCCGTTTTTACATACGTCTATGATTTTGGCGACGATTGGCGGCACACGGTTACGTTGATCAACATTGACGCATCGATTTCCGATCCGGCGCCCTTGTGTCTGGATGGAGCTCGCAGTTGCCCGCTTGAAGATGTGGGAGGTGTCTGGGGGCATCAGCATCTGATGGAAGTAATGGTTACTCCCAATCATCCGGAGCGGGATCATTTCATGGGCTGGATTCGCGAAGGATATGATCCCGAACATTTCTCCTGCGAAGAAGTAAATCAGGAGCTTGAGCGGCAGAAGGACAAGCTGATCCCCAAGTCGCTGGTTAAGCGTCCGGCAGGGAAAAAGCCTGTGAAGCTGACGAAGTCCGTTCTAAATAAGCATCTGAAACAGTTAAATAATGACCAACTCATCAATTTGGTGAAGGCTTGTTACGGCGCCAGCAAAGATATGGAGAAGTTTCTCGCCGTAAGATTACTGGGCGATGAAGCGGTAGAGTCTCTCTTTCAAGAGTATCGCAAGAAAATTGAGAAGGAGTTTTTCCCTGAGCGGGGATTTGGCAAGTTGAGACTCCAGGAAGCGGAACACGCGATTTCGGAATTCGAGAGATTGACCGGGAGCGCTAAATATAGTCTGGAATTAAAACTAATCTTTGTCGAAAATGGAGTCGATTTCACCCTATGCTACGGGGATATCGATGAACGCTTTTACTATAGTATGGCGTCCATGTATGCCGATATCATCGATCAGGTGAATGAAGATGAAACGGCCGAGTTGTTTGACGAATTCGAGGAGCGTCTCGAAGCCGTTGTTTCGAAAACAGAAGGGATCGGTTGGGGTTTTCATGACCATTTGGCTGAACTGCACGCTCAAATACGATGGATTTAGGTGAGGGGCTTTATGCGCGGCGGGAAGAAAAAGATGCGGACCTATCCAAAATCGGAGTCCGCTTTTTATTTTATCGCCGGCTATACGGATTGGGGTTTCCCCTATGGTATCACGTGGGAGGAATATGAGGCGGAGCAACGTGGCGAGGCGAGAAAAGTGACAGCAGCTGGAGGAGAACCAGTGAAAGAATTGAAATTGACCAAGCAGCAGTTTCAGGAGATTGTGGATTCATACGACATGTACGTAGAAGAAATAGAGTCCTTCCTGAATATTGAAACTGGAGATGTTGTCACGTTGCGAACGTTTGATCGGGATGAAGAGGACGAAGAATTAAGCGAGGTCATTGAAGAAGGCTTTCATGAAATTTACTTTCGGATACCGAAACGGGAGTCGGATGAAGGATATACGGACATGGTTGATTTTGCGGAAACGGTTGAAGATAAAAGCTGCAATCCACTTTGATGCACATATTAAGCGGCGGCAAGAGAATATTCCGAAGATTCAAGGATGCGTTATCTTCCGACAGCGAGCAGTTAGAGCGGTATTACCAGTTTGTTGAAGAGCAGAATCGCAAACGTGTTTCTAATTGGTTGAAATCCATTGAAGTGAAGTTGATTCTCGAGTAATAAAGAAATGTTTGGGCAGGGGATACCGGTGAAACGTTCTTCTAGACAGACGATGATTAAGCTGTATGCTCAAGCGATCATTTCGGAACTTCAACAATTAGGTTATCCCAATGATCAAGCTAACGCAGTCTTTTTTCGACACTATCGAGACATGAAACGCTTATTTGGTCTTGAGCAGAATGTATGCGATTTTGCAAAGATGATTGATGAATTTGAACGTGCCATGCAGAAGAAGCATGACCCGAGTGATCCCAATTCAATTGCTGTTGGCCATCTAAACCACTTGGCTAAAACATACATCCTTAAGCATAAAAGCAACAAATGAGCAGGATTATTTTCCAAATGGCAACCGATATACGACCTGTGTCGCTGTCACCATTTCTAAAAGATGAATATGTAGACGCTGCGGCAGACCAACATATTCCCTTCTTTACCACGGTGCGATCTTATCAGGTGTTCATCGACTATTGGAATTCCAAGATTGTAAGAAGCGTCCAAAGGTGGCGTTCCTCATGAATTTATCCGATTTTTCCAGATACATAGATCCTGCAGTTGTACACAGAGGGAAGGAATACGCGTCCGAAGGACGGGTAATTTCCTTGAAGTCCATTGCCGATGAAAAGTACACTGCGGTTGTGCGCGGGTACGAGGATTATGAGGTTTATGTAAGGCTAGACAACGAGAACAACATAATGGAATCGGAATGCGATTGTCCGTACAATTTCGGGCCGGTATGCAAGCATCAAGTCGCCGTATTCCTCGAGCTTAAGAATAGAGAAGCAGACGGGGTATCTTCACCGGAACCGTCTCTCCGGCAACTGTTGGAAGCGGAGAGCAAGGAGAAATTAATCGAATTGCTGCTCTCGATTGCATCGGATTCATATGCCGCGGAAGAGCGCATTAGAATTCACTTGTCGAAAAGGGGCGCGGATCAGGAGTTGGACGCCTGCCGACGGTTGATTCGATCCTACATTGACACATATTCGGATGATCATGGCTTTGTGTCTTGGCGGAACGTAAGCCGCGCGGTGGAAGGTGCGGAGATCGTCGCTGAAAAGGCTCTCTCCGCCTTCGATGAAGAGGAATGGTTGCACGGGCTGGCGATTCTGTTTTGCATCATCGAAGAGATGATTGAATTATTGCAGTCCGCCGACGATTCGGACGGTGGAGTCGGGATCGTGATCGAAAGCTGTCTGGAATCGATCTTCAAGCTGGTTCAGGATCACCATCATATTCCGGCGGAAGAACGCTTGAAGATTTTCCGCCGGTTGTTGGAGGAGACACACCAGCCTTATTACGATGGGTGGTCGGATTGGCAGCTCGCGCTCCTCGAGGCGGCGGGCGCGCTGATCGAGTCGGAAGAGATGCAACATCAATGGGATGATGCGGCGGGTTCGCTCCTGGGTCATACGTCCGGAAGCAATTGGTCGCGGGAGTACACAGACGAGCGGGTAACTGTGCTCCGATATGGTCAAATTTTGGAACGTTCAGGTGAAGAACAGGCGAAAGCTTATTTGTATAAACATCTGCATTTCCCGGAAATTCGGGAGATTGCGATTCGAGCGGCGCTTGAGCAAGGCGATGCCGAGGAAGCGATCCGATTGGCGGAGGCCGGGGAAGCTCAAGATCAGGGGCTGCCGGGGCTCGTCTATCGCTGGAAGAAATATCGGTATGAGGCATACCGTCGCACAGGACAAGTCGAACAGCAGCGGAAACTCGGGATGGAGCTGATCGTGAACGGAGAGTATGCGTATTATCGCTCTGTGAAGGATACATTTTCCGATGAGGGAGAATGGACTTTGTATTTGCAAGATATGTTAGATCAATTAGAGCAGAGCCCGAGGGGAGAGCATACGTATACCCAAATTCTGGTGGAAGAGGAGATGTACGCACGGCTTTTGGAACATGTCCGCAAGGCACCTTACCGAATTGAATCGTTCTATGAGCAATTGCTTCCGCATTACCCGGAGGAGGTGAAGGCGCTTTTCGTGGCATATATCGAATTCCGGGCGGATCAATCCAGAGACAGGCGAGATTACGCCGATGTTTGCCGGATCATTCGAATGCTTCAACAGGTTGGCGGACGGAAAGAAGCGTTCACCGTCACACAAAAATTGTTAACCAAATTTCCGCGAAGACCGGCTTTCCGGGAGGAGCTGGGGAAGATTCGTTTTTGAACTTTATGGGAATAAGAAGTAACGCGGTTTGAGCATAGCTTGATTTTTGTGAGTGGGTGGACAAACTGGTATGCGAGGCCTGTAATTTTGATCTGAAACGAGTATGTTATAATAATGGCAAGATTAAGTCGGGTTGGATGGTGACCTATGATGGATCGTATTCAAGATTTGCAAAAACTGATCAAACTTACGGGCGATCGCGCGAAACTGGATGCAAAAGCGAACGGAACTTATATTGTCTATCAAACGGAAAAAGGCCAGATTGTCAAAGAATATGCAAACGGTGTGATCGAGCCAATCGACAATCCTGGGGTTCATCATGAATGAGTACTCCACAGTGATGGTTGTATTCGCCGGCAATAACGGCAGCGGCAAAAGCACCATTCGCAATTTGATAGTGGACAGGCTTGGTATCAGTGTCAATATAGATCCCGACGCTTTAGCTCGGAGCATTGATTCTGACCATCCGGATCGCCGCAAAGTATCCGCAGGCAAAGAAGCGATTAAACTTGCGAGAGATTGTATCCATCATAAACGCGATTTTTCTGTAGAAACGACTTTGGCCGGCGGTAATGCGATACGACTGATACGGGAAGCCAAGGCGAACGGCTTTGAAGTGATGATGTTTTATGTGGGTCTAAATGATGTTCGGCTCAATATCGAACGTGTTGCCGCCAGAGTTCGAAACGGCGGACATCATATACCGACTGAAGACATCATTCGGAGACAAACCACATCCATGCAAAATCTGCTAACTCATATCCATCTCATTGATCATTTGATTGTGATTGATAATAGCGAAGTTTCCGGTAAAATCGTTATGCAAGCTGAACATAGTATTTTAAAATATCAGGCCGAATCTCTTCCAAAATGGGTGCATAAGATCAAGGATCAGTTACATTGATTATGGAGAATCATATGAAGTTTGAAATTAGCAAATCTATGGAAAACAAAATTAATAATTGGGATAAATGTGAACCCAAAGATGTAACGGGAGCAAAGTTTGCGTACATATTTATACCAACAAGTCTAGGATTGGTTATCAAGGTCCAGTGTGATGTTTGTAAAAGGGAATTACTACTAACCGAAGATGATTAAATCTTGAATTTTACATTTCTCCCAATGTGAATAAGGAATTCTACGCGACCGGATTAGATCTGGTCGTTTTTTTGTGCAGAACATATATTCGCTGACAAAGTGTTGTCATGACTTAACTATAAAATAAAAATATACTAGATCACTGAGGCAGAGGCAGAGTTTTTGGAGTTGTAGATGGGGGTGAACAGAATGACATTGATTAAAGATCTGAGTACGAATGATGAATTCGTCGGCTTCTATTTGCTGAAAGTTGAGTCCGTATAATTGTGTAAAATGGTAGTTTACTGAAAATAAAGGGAGCCATAATCCCAATCCCTCAGTTAGAATGATGGTGTCTAAGCAA
>NZ_KE386965.1:24062-77591 GCF_000429825.1 Cohnella thermotolerans DSM 17683 | reverse complement strand
TTAAACCAAGGCGCTCCTTGATGATGAGGGCACCGAGTGCAATGCGAACCGAATATGCTTTTTGACCGATGCCGATCGATGAGAAGGATTGGAAGTATTTCTCTTCCACTTTATCCCAAGGGATGAGTGCGGCAAGCTGTACCCAGCGATTCCCAGGATTAAGCTTCCCGCCAAAGGGTAAGTAGAAATTTTCCAACAGATCTGCCATATCCCGATTCGGCACGAACACGTTCGCTCACTCCATCTGCAAGGTTTTTTGCCAATTTTCTATGTTTTCCTTGCAGATAAATTCGACAAAAGTAGCTCAAATCCCTTGTGGAATAAGGATTTTTTGTTCGTTCAGCAAGCCCTATAATAGAGGTTCATTTCTAACCGTTGTCGAAATAGAAAAGAGCCTGAGGTTTGATAGAGAAATGCTCCAGCATCGGCAACCCAAACAAAGGAGGAGAGCCGGAATTGAAGCTAAAAGACCTGGAGAAGATTCTCTCTCCCGTCATCTTGAAGAGAGGAGCGGAATACCGGGACGACGGGCGCATCGTCGATATGGAAGAGGTGGAAGAGGGGATCTTCCATGCTCAAGTGGAGGGAAGCGAGCTATACGAGGTTAAAGTGATAATCGACTCCCGCGGCGAGATTGAATTTTCGGAATGCGATTGTCCTTTCGACCGCAACGCATTTTGCAAACACCAGGCGGCTGTCCTGCTGGAGATCAGAGACCAACTCCCCCGGTCCAAGGAGGGTCGGCAGACAAAACCGAAGTCCAAGACGAAGCTGTCCGACCAATTGGAAGCGTTAAGCAAGGAGCAGTTGATTGAATTGCTGTTGGAGTACGCGAAGGAGATCCCGGAAGTAAGGAGGCTCCTGAGCCTTCGCTTCGCGAAGGCGGACGGCAAGGAGGATTTGCAATCGTTCGCCAAGCTGATCCGAACCTACGTACGGCAGAATTCGGATCGGGGCGGCTTCGTTCCCTACCGGACCGTCTCTCGCGCTTTGACGGGCGCGGAGATGGTCATGGGGAAGGCGAATGAGGCGCTGGAAAGAGGCGAACCGATTCGGGCGGCCCGAATCGGTTTTTGCGTGCTGCATGAATTGACGGATTTACTCCAGACGTGCGACGATTCCGACGGTCTGGTCGGAGGGATGATCGAAGAATGTCTGGGTCTCGCAAGTCAAGCGGCTGAAGGAGCTTCCTCCTTGTCGGCGTCCGAACGGAAGGAATTGTTCCGGATGCTTCTGGAAGAGGCGCGGCATCCCGGGCTGGAGGACTGGGGGGAATGGCAGTTGTCGTTGTTGGAGAGCGCTACGTTGCTCGTAAGCGGCGAAGAAGAACGGAAGGAATGGGAGATTTCTCTTCAACGTCTATTGGACAGAAACGCTAGAAGCGGAACCGGGTCTTACTTTGCCAATGAAGCGGCTGTGCTGAAGTATCGTCTTATTCGGAGGTTCGACGACGAGAAAACCGCGGACGAATTTCTCCGCGAGAACATCGAGCTGTCCAATATCCGCGAACTGGCCATCCACGAAGCGATCGCGGAACAGCGTTACGACGAGGCGCTGCGCTTGGCCCGGGAAGGGGAACGCCTGGACGCCCAACGAGGGTATCCGGGACTCGTAGACAGCTGGAAGAAGCTTCGTTTGGAGGTATGCCGCTTAACGAAGGACGAAGAGGAAGAGCGCCGCTTGACCGAGGAATTCGCTTTGAACGGCGAATATTCCTACTACGAACAATTGAAGCGGTTGTACACGCCGGAGGAATGGCCGGACGTTTACGCCCGAGTGTTGGCCGGGCTGGAACGAGGTTCGTGGAAATCCGAAGCTCTGTACACGAAGCTGTTGGTCGAGGAGCGGGAGACGGATCGGTTGCTGCAATACGTCGCCCGTAATCCATACGCGGTGGTCGAATATTACAAGCATCTGGTCGATAAGTACCCGGACGAGGTGTATCGGCTGTTCGAGATCCGGATCGGGCAGGAGATGGAGCACGCCTCCGATCGCAAAGGCTATCGGCAAGTTTGCCGGTTGATCCGGGAACTGATCCAAGCGGGAGGGAAGCGGACCGCCGAGAACATTGTGCTAAGCCTGCGGCAACGGTATGCTAACCGACCCGCCCTTCTGCAGGAGCTTCAAGCGGTCCCGCTGTAACCGCAGCCTGAGGCTGCGGGGACGGCCGATGTGGTACACTGTAGCTAAAGCGGACAGAAAGGCGGAGACGGAATTGGTTTATTTGTTCGTGATCGAGCCGGGTTTGTTCTTTACCTTTGACAGCGAGGCGGAAGAGCTGGACAGATGCAAAGAGTGGGGGCTGCTGTCGGACAAGGCGTCCAAGACGAAGACCTTCTACTACAAGGGCCACGGCCTGAACGAAGCTTGCCGCATCGTCGGTTTCGTCGACAAGATGACCGCCGTCATCGAATTCGGCAACAAGCAGAAGCACTGCATTCATCCTTCCTATTTGAAGGAGATGCAAGCATCGAATTATGGGCAGCGGTACGCGGCCAAGACGGAATCCGGGGAGGAGGCGGGGCTGACACCGGAAGCGATCGAGGAAGCGCCGCCGGCTCTTGAACCTGCGGCTGAGGAGCCTGCGCTTCAAGAGCCGAAGGAGCAAGCGCCCGCTGCCGGAGCGCCGGCGAAGAAGGGCAAGACGAAGAAGATCGAGCTTCCCGAGGAAAAGGTCAAAATGGTCGCCACCGTGAAGGAATTCACGACGGTGCCGAACCATTTCTCCGACAACGACGACGAAGTGATCATCTACGAAGCGGTATCCATCGTAGACACGGAGACCGAACTGGGCGCAGCCTGGTCCAGCCACAGCGCCACGCTCAAGAAGCTGGAACTGGCTGTCGGGGACACGATCGCGTTCGAAGCGAAAGTGATCGCCAAGAAGCTGACGAAGCACCCGGTGCCTTACAAAATCAACAACCCGGCGAAGATTCGCAAGGAAGACTCCTAAGTCGCCCGCGAGAAGCTTGGAGCAATCGGGTCCTAACGCGAGCTATCCGGGGGAGAGGGCGGCTACGGCTGCGAATCGCCGCCATTCCGACGCCTTATCGGCGTTGACAGCCCCTCTCCCCGATGATAGTATCAACCCGGAGAAAAACGTGCGTCGTGTACGGCCGCATTTCATAAACAACAAGCAAAGCTCTTCTTACTGGAAGAGTTTTTTAACTTTACGGAAGAGAATGTGATGATGTGGTCCAGCCTAACCCAATCGCCCGCAAGCAAGCGTTCCTGGAAAAGTTCCTGGTAAAGCACCTGTCGGGAGATTCGATCGATTACCGGCAGATCGTTGCGCTGTTCATCCCGATTCTGATCGATCAGGCGTTCATCGTCGGCCTGAACCTGCTCAACACCGCCATGATCAGCTCGTCGGGCGTGGCGGCGGTCAGCGCGGTGAATATGATCGATTCGCTGAACATTTTTCTGATCAGCGTATTCGTGGCCGTATCGACCGGGGGAACGGTGCTTGTCGCGCAATACAAAGGCAGCGGCAACCCGCTGATGGTGTCCAAAGCGGCGTCCAGCACGGTGTCTTCGGTCTTCCTGTTCGCGCTTGGCATCAGCCTGCTGATGATTGTTTTCCACGGTCCGACGTTGAATGCGCTGTTCGGTTCGGCTTCGCCGGACGTCTTGGCCAACGGGAGAACGTATCTGATCGGAAGCTGCGTCTCTTACGCGGGAATTGCGATCGTGGAGGCGGTATGCGGGGCGCTCCGGGGGATCGGGAAATCCCGGGCGTCGCTGGCGCTGTCTCTGATTATGAACTTCTCGTATGTGACGTTGAACGTCGTGTTGATCAACCTGATGCACATGGGCGTTCTCGGTATGACGATCGCGGTGAACGTGGCCCGGTATTTGGCGGCGATTTGCGCGATCCTCTATCTCGTGCGGATGGACACGAATTTGCATTTCCGCATCCGGGATGCGTTCCAGGTCAGTCTGGCCATGCTCAAAAAGATTCTGTCGATCGGCATTCCGTTTGCGGCGGAGCAGATGTTCTTCAACGGGGGGAAGCTGTTGACCCAGGTGTTCATCGTCAGCATGGGCACCTACGCGATCGCGACGAACGCCATCTGCTCCTCGCTGGCCGGCGTGTTCCAGATCCCGTCCAACGCGCTGTCGCTCGTTACGATCACGGTCGTAGGCCAATGTATGGGACGGCGCAACATCGCGGACGCCCGCAAATTCACGAAGTCGTTCCTCTGGACCTCTTCGCTGTTCTTCCTGGCGATGCTGCTCATTCTCATGCCGCTGTTCCGGCCCATCGTCGGAATGTTCCATCCTCCGGCCGAGATTGTGGACGACATTTTCATCATCACGCTCATTAATGCGATTGCGCAAGTTCCGCTCTGGGGGATCAGCTTCATTATGCCGTCCGCGCTCCGGGCGGCGGGCGACTCCAAATTCACGTCCGTCATGTCGATGCTGTCCATGTGGCTATTCCGGATCGTGCTCGGCTACATGCTGGGGATCGTCCTGAACTTCGGCATCCTCGGCGTCTGGGTGGCGATGAACTGCGAATGGGGCGTGCGCGGGGCGATCTTCCTCTGGCGCTTCCGGGGGGAGAAGTGGTACCGGCGTCGGTTGATCGATTAGGGAGGACCTAGCGTCTTGCAGGGTGATTGCGGGCTTATCCCCGCTGATCAGCAATAAACGTAAGAAGCCGCCGGCTCTCCTTCGCGGAGAGGGGCGGCTTTCGGAACGGCGATTCGTTCGCTATCTGCAACCGGCAACCTACTTGAACCGATAAGCCCGGGGTTCGTTGAACCAGAAGCTGCCGTCCTGCGAGAAGTCGTGATAGGGGCTCGGGGATACCAGATCGACTTGCTTCAGATCATCCTCGGTCAGCCGAACGTTCAGAGCGCCGAGGTTGGATTCGAGCTGCTTCTCGTTGCGGATGCCGACGACGGGGATGACGCTCTTCCGATGCAGCAGCCACGCCAGGGCGAACTGCCCGAGGCTCATGCCGCGCGATTCGGCCCATTGCGCCAGGCGTTCCACCTTTTCCAGCTTCGCCTTGTTGGCCTCGGACTCGACGTCCATCCGCTCGCCGCGGGAGTTGTCCGGCAGGGGACGCCCGACCCGGTATTTGCCCGAGAGCCAGCCGCCGTCCAGCGGCGAGTACGCCAACGTGGCCAGTCCGTGGCGCTCGGAAGCGGGCAGAATCTCCTGTTCAATGTACCGGTTGAAAAGGTTGTAGCACGGCTGATTGGTCACGAATCGCTCCAGATTCATGCGGTCGCTGACCCAGAGCGATTCGACGATGCGCCAGGCCTCGAAGTTGGAGCAGCCGATGTAGCGGACTTTGCCCTGCTTCACAAGATCGTCCAGCGCCCGCAGCGTCTCGTCCAGCGGGGTGTGCGGGTCCGGGCGGTGCACCTGGTACAGGTCGATGTAATCGGTGTTCAACCGCTTGAGGCTGGCCTCGACTTGCCGCATGATGCGGTAACGGCTGGCGCCTTCCCCGTTCGGGCCCTCCGCGGTCCGGACTTTGAACTTCGTGGCGACGATGACGCGGTCCCGGCGCCCTTTGATCGCCTTGCCGATAATCTCCTCGCTGGTCCCTTTGCCGTATGTATCCGCCGTATCCAGAAAGTTGATGCCGGAGTCCAGCACCCGGTGAATGATCGATATCGACGTTTGCTCGTCCAGGTCCCAGTCCCCGTAGGTCATCGTTCCGAGGCAGAACCGCGACACCTGCAAGCCCGTTCGGCCCAAATAGACGTATTCCATGGCCAATCTCCTCCTTGATCGAGACGGTAATAGACGCACAATCTACTTCTATTATACCGCATGTCCCGGAAGATAAGGCGACCGTATCTCGAGCCCGCGATGCGGTCCAGGATGTCTACAGTTTCAACCGTTCGATCGCCTCCACGACCTTGCGCCGCAGCGCCGCATCGGCCGCTTGCCCGTGCACCAGTTCCAGCGCCCACAGGACGGCGCCTGCGGCCGGTGGCACATGCAGCGTCAAGAAGCGGCAGCGCCGGTCGGTCAATTGGGCGACGTAATCGCGATACCGGTCGGCCAGCAGCGGGCTCTCCGCTTTGACCCATACGGAGCCGGCCAGCACGATGTCGACTTCGGGGCCGAAGTCGAGATTGTGAATGCAGCCGGCGGTGGACAGGGCGAGCTGGCGGGCCGAATGGTCGACGATGCCCATGGCCGCGGCGTCGCCGGCGTCGGCGGCGGCGAACAGAAGCCGGATCATCTCGGTAGTGGGAAGCGTCCGGTCCAGCAGGCCTTCAAGCGCGCAGTCGAGAAAATGCTCCTTCGCGGGCACGCCAAGCAGCTTCAGCACGGGTTCGGTCAGTTGCGTGGGCGGGCCCATCCGGTAAAAGGCGTCGTACACCGCGCGCAGCGTTCGCCGCGCCAGATAGAAGCCGCCGGCTTCGTCCCCGGACAGCTCGCTGCCGACGCCGCCGACCTGCAGCCGGGCGCCGGAAGGCGAGATGCCGCCGGTCACGGCGCCGGAGCCGTTCACGGAGCAGACGCCGAAGCCGGCCTCGATGCCCGCTTTAATGCCGAGGAACGAGTCGTTGTCCACTGCATAGCGCGTAAACCCGATCCGTTCCACCACCTGGCGCAATTGCCGCTTCTGGGACGGAATGTCCGCGCCGGCGAGGCCGAACGCGCCCGCCGCGACCGATTCCATCGACAGCCGGTTGCGCGCCAGCAGCTGCCGGATGTGCACGTTCATAATCCGGTACGAGCTCTCGTAGCCGTCGGGGAACCGTTCATGGCTGCACGTGCCGGCGCGGCTATGGTCGACGAGGCCGCCTTCGGCGTCGAACAGGAAGTAGTCCGTTTTGCTGTTGCCGCCGTCTACTCCGATCACATAGGAGGGGCCGGCCGCCGTCATGCCGGGCTCGCCGTTTTGCCCCCGTAGAATTGGGGGAGATAAGCCCGGTGGGCTTCCTTCAATTCGTGGAAGCAGGCGAACGCCGCGTCGTAATCGCCGACGAGCGGGTTCATCATCAGCGCGCGCAAGGCGGCTTCCTCGCTGCCGGTCACGGCCGCCGCGACCGTCTCGCGTTCGTACGCTTTGACCATTCGCATGTAGTCGATGATATGCCGGTTGCGGAAGCCGGGCAGCCCGACCGGCTTCGCCCCGTCCCTGCCGATGACCGCGCCGATCTCGATCGCGTCGGAATCTTCCATGAAATCCAAGGCTCCCCGATTCAGAAGATTAACGACGTGAATCTCTTGCTTGTCGTTATAAATGGCGTCGACGAGGCTGATCGCGACTTCGGAATAATTGGCGCCGCCGCGGGACGCCAGCAGCTCCGGCTTCGCGCGAAGCTCGGCGTCGGAATAGAGGCGGAGCAGCTCCTCCTCGATCTGCATGCACTTCTCCCCGCGCGACAGTTCGCTCTCCTGCAGGATTTTGAGCTTTTTCTCCTTGAAATAATAGTATTCGAGATAAGAGGAGGGGATGGCGCCCACCGTGCGGATCAGCTCTTTGCTGAACCCGCTGGACGGAATGTTGCGCATCGCTTCGCTGTTCAAGCCCATCTCCAGCGCCGACTGCAGGTAGTCTTTGCCGTCCTGTTCGATTCCCGTAATCCAGCTCAAATGGTTGAGGCCGACATAGGTGATGCTCGCCCGCTCCAATCCGAGGGAAGCGCGAATGCTCTTGAACATATTGTACGGCACGTTGCAGAGGCCGAGCATCTTCACGTTCGAATGGTTGAGCAGCGCTTCGGTAATAATGCCCGCGGGATTGGAGAAGTTGATGAGCCAAGCGCCGGGGCAAAGGGCCTGCATGCGCTCCGCGAGTCGGAGCATGACGGGGATCGTGCGCATCGCTTTGAAAAATCCGCCGATGCCGCAAGTCTCCTGGCCGATCAGACCGTGCCGGAGCGGGATTCTCTCGTCCAGCACGCGGGCGGGCAGCTTACCGACGCGAATTTGCCCCAGCACGAAGTCGGCGCCTTCAAGGGCTTCGTCCAGGCTTTCCGTCAGGACGACGCGGCAATGGACGCCTGCGGCATCCAGCATGCGGACGCACAGCTTGCCGACGATATCGAGCTTGCGCCGGTCGATATCCATCAGCGCCAGCTCGGTAACGGGGAGCGCGTCTTTGCGTTTGATCATCCCTTCGATCAGCTCCGGGGTGTAGGTGCTGCCGGAACCTATGATTGCGATTTTCAGCTTGCTGTTCATCGGGAACCCCCTCTGTCGATAGGCTTGAATGGCGCGGCAAGATGCCGCCATTATAGCACGGTGGCGAAAAAAACCACAAGAAGTTGCGAAATAAAAATTCAATATGATAAAAATATTTTAAAATAAATAATCGGACATTGCCGGTCTGATTGCCAATATTTATCAAGCGTTTTCTTGTGTTTTCATACAATTCCGCTTAAGATTAAAGTGATTTTGCGAGGAACGGGTCGTTTCGCGTCTGATTCTGTGAAGTCAGACTAATAAAATACGAGGACGAGTAGGGAACGAACGATATGGCGATTCATGACAATATTTTGATCAAAATCCGGGATATGAGGGACAGTTTGACGCCGGTCGAGAAGCTGGTGGCCGACGCGATCTTGGCCAATGTGGAAGAGGTGCCCCATCTGTCGGTGAAGGGCCTCGCGCAACTCAGCAAGACGAGCGACGCCTCGGTTCTCCGGTTTTGCAAGACGATGGGCTACAGCGGCTACCGCAGCTTTATCGTCAGCATATCCGCCTCCCTGGGTTCCATGGAGGAAGAAGACAAGGACGAGTATACCGACATCCAGCCGGGCGACGACTTGCCGGTCATCATCGCCAACATCGCGCGCAACAACGCCAAGTCGATCGAAGACACGCTGAGCGTCATCGACCGCAAGGAGGTCGAGCGCGCGGTGAATGCGCTGCGGAACTGCAACCGCATCGCGCTGTTCGGCATCGGCGCTTCCGGGCTCGTGTGCAAGGACGCCGAGCAGAAATTTTCGCGCATCAACAAGATTTGCCACGCTTATACCGACGGGCACAGCCAACTGACGGCCGCCACTTTGCTCGGCAAGGGAGACGTCGCCATCTTCGTCTCGAACTCCGGGAGCACGATCGACATTCTCGATTCGCTCGACATCGCCAACAAGAACCGGGCCACGACGATCGCCATCACCAAGTACAACCGGAGCGAGCTTGCCGATAAGTCGAATATCGTGCTCAGCATCTCGACGCCGGAGCTGACGTTCCGCAGCGGGGCGATGGGATCGCGCATCGCGATGCTCACCGTCGTCGACATGCTGTTCGCCGGGGTCGCCAGCGCGGAGTACCAGAGCGTGAAGCGGTTCCTGACGAAGACGCACAACGTGCTGTCCGGCAAGTACCGCAAGTAGGCCTTGGGTACAACGTTGCAGCTCTTAGATTGAATTCGATTATTTGATTGAAGTAGAGTCCGAAGATAGCGTCCGAAGCCTGCGTCCGAATTTTTCGCTGCTAGGGGAAGCTTACCAGGCTTCCGCACGTGGCGGTGTACTCAAAATCGGCTTGCAAGAAGATCGGGTATGGATAGCGGGACAAGCCGTCACCGTGATGAAAAGCGAGTTGCTCGTTTGAAATATTGTTAACTGGCGACAGCCATAGCGGCGGCTGTACGGTGGAAAACCGATCGCAAGCGCGCTCAAAAAGGGGGGCCTGGCCGGCTCGATAAGGGGCGCGTTTTTTATTGTTTTTCTCTAAATATTTATTACAAAAATTTGTTCCGTAATAAAATTTAATTTCAAATTGTATTGACGAAAGATTTCATCCCGCCTTAATATTAACCTAACAAACGAGAAAACGCTGTACGAGAAGCCGCAACGGACGAGTGCATGACCACACTGACCAGGCGGAAGAGAAAGGAGCCGACATGAACGAATATCTGGCGGGATTGACAACGGAAGAGATCCATCCGGACACGCAAATGATCGACGAATGCACGACGGAGGAGATGCTGCGGCTTCTTAATCGCGAGGATGCCAAGGTTCCGGCGGCGGTGGCCGCGGAAATACCGCAAATCGCGAAGGCGGTTGACGTTCTGCACCGGCTGCTGAAGAACGGTGGGAGAATGTTTTATATAGGGGCAGGCACTTCGGGAAGGCTCGGCGTTCTGGATGCATCCGAATGCCCGCCTACCTTCGGCGTCGATCCGACGCTCGTGCAAGGCCACATTGCCGGCGGGGACATCGCGCTTAGGATGGCCGTCGAAGGATTCGAGGACGATGAGGAGGAGGGGATCGCTTTAATCGATCGCTGCGGGGTGACGGACAAGGACGCCGTCATCGGCATCTCGGCCAGCGGCAGCGCCGCGTTCGTCATCGCGGGACTGCGGAGGGCCGCCGAACTGGGGGCCGTGACGATCGGGGTCGTCAATAACAAACATTCGAAATTGTCGGAAGTTTGCGACATCTGCATTGCCCCCGTGGTCGGACCGGAGGTCATTATGGGCTCGACCCGGCTGAAGGCGGGCACCGCGCAGAAGCTCGTGCTCAACATGCTGACGACATGCACCATGGTCAAGCTGGGCAAGACATACGATAACCTGATGGTCGATCTGAAGGCCAGCAACCGGAAGCTGTACGACCGCTCCATCCGCATCATCCGGGCCGCGACCGGCACGGACGAAGCGACGGCGGCCGAAACGCTTCGCAAAGCCTCCATGAACGCCAAGCTCGCGATTCTGATGATCAAGACCGGGCTCGGCCCGGAGGAAGCCGAACAGGCGCTGCGCCAAAGCGACGGCAATCTCAAGGCGGCCATCCGTACATATCCGGACCTTTTCCAGACCGCGCCGCAACCGTCGCCCGAAAGTCAATAAAGCCGGACAAATAAAGGGGAGGATGAAGGACAATGGCAAAACAAAGTCGCGTTTTCGCATCTGCACTGGCTTTAACGTTATCGATCTCCGCGCTCGCGGGCTGCTCTTCGGGAGGCGGCAACAACAACGGCAACGCTTCGCAGAGCCCTTCCGGCTCGGCGAGCGCTCCCGCTTCGTCCGTCGCGTCCGCGGCGAAAGACACCATTACCGCGCTGCTTCCGCCGGTGTCCGCCACTTACCAGGACAATTTCGAACAGATGGCCAAAGACTTTAACGCGCTGTACCCGAACCTGACGCTCAAGATCGAGCCGGCGAGCTGGGAAGACATGACGCAGAAGCTGGACACCCAGGTGAACGCGGGCAGCCCGCCCGACATCGCCTTCATTCCCTCGGCCAGCGTCTCCAAATACGTGCAGCAGGGCGTGCTGATGGACATTACCGACGCGGCGACGCCCGAGATGGTCGGCGATTTCGAGACGGCGCCCCTCGAATATATGAAGAACGGAACCGGCCTGTACGGCTTCCCGGCGTATATGGAAATTCACGCGCTGGGCGGCAACAAGCAGTTCCTGGAGGAAGCCGGCATCGACTGGAAAAGCGTTCAGAAGAACGGCTGGACGTACGACGAATTCCGGGAAGCGATCAAGAAGGGCGTCGTCAAGGACGGCAACAAGACGACGCGTTACGGCTTCGTCTTCGCCAACGCGGGCGTCGCTTCCAAGGACTACTTGGGCATTCTCGTCAAGAACGCCGGCATGCCTTCCGCTTTTACGAAGGATCTGAAGTACGCCTATACGAGCAAAAATTATCTGGAAGTGCTGAAGGACGTCCGGCAGCTGATCGACGACGGCTCGATGCCGAAGGAGCTCAGTTCGATCGACGCGGGCAAGCGCTGGAACATGTTCCTGACCGGTCAGACGATGATTACCGGCAAAGGGCTGGCCACGTTCGAGAACTCGGCCAACAAAAACAACGAGAAGCTCAAGGCGAACGACGGAAGCGCCGTCGAAGGGAGCATTCCGGTCGATTACATCGTCCTGCCCGTGCCTTCGTTCCTCGGCCAGCCGGCCGTGTCGAGTCCGGCGGTCGACGGGTACGTCACGTTCCGCGGCAAGAAGGAGCCGACGCCCGAACACAAGGCGAACGTCGTCAAGGCGGCCTACTTCCTCGCCAGCGGCAAAGTCGCGGCCATGACCAACAACGAGCTGTTCGTCGCCCATATTACGAAGTCCGGCAAGGAAGCGGCGGCCAGCATGACGGTGAACCGCAATCCGGACAACGCAGCGGCGGTAGAAGTGCTGCTGTCCCATGCGGCGCCCGCCCGTCCCGACATTCCGCCCGAGCTCGGCGCCAAGGCGATCAAGCTCGAGGACGAAGTGATCGTTCCGAAGTTCCAGGCGCTGCTTGCGAACGAGATTAAGCCCGAGGAGATGTACGAGGCCGTCAAGAGCGCCGCGATCAAGGAATTCGGCCAGGACGGCGTCGTGACGGATTAACCGCCCGCCGCTCCGGATGGCCGCCGATTGCCGGCGCGGCCGTCCGGAGCCGGCTTCGATGACAGGGAAAGGAGTCGGCCTATGGCACAGCTGGCCAGAACGATCAAACGAAGATTATTGCACGGAGACGCGGCTTGGGCCTATGCGTTCATCGCGATCGCGCTGCTCGTGTACGCGATGTTTACGGCCTACCCGGTCGTCAGCGCCTTTATGATCAGCTTTCAGGAATACAAGCCGCTCGGCTCCACTTATGTCGGCTTCGAAAACTATGTCAACTCGTTCGGCGATTCGCTGTTCTGGAAGTCGATCCGCAACACGATCGTCTACACATTGCTTACGGTGCCGGTCTCGCTTCTCCTGTCGTTCGCCGTCGCCATCCTCATTTTGCCGTTCAAGAAGCGGCTGCAGACGGCCTTCAAGGCGGTTTATTATTTGCCGGCCGTCGCGTCCGGCGTCGCGATGTCCGTCGTCTGGCTGTGGATCTACGATCCGCTGCCTTCCGGCCTGATGAACCGGCTGCTCGACGTGTTCGGCATCGGCAATCAGAACTGGCTCGGCTCGAGCGCGACCGCGATGTTCTCCCTCGTGCTGATGGCCTGGCTGTCCAGCCACGGAACGAGCATCATCATCTACCTGGCCGCGCTGCTCGGCATCGACAACAGCTACTACGAAGCGGCGGACCTCGACGGGGCCTCCTTTTTCCAGAAGCTGTGGCATGTCGTCGTTCCGTTTCTGCGGCCGACGACGTTGTTCCTGCTCGTCACGGGCGTCATCGGCTCGTTTCAGGTGTTCCAGAACGCCTACCTGATGACGGGGGGCGGTCCGGACAACGCAACGACGATGGTCGGGCTGCTTATTTTCAACAACGCGTTCAAATATTTCGAATACGGCGAGGCGGCCGCGCAATCGCTCGTGCTCGCGCTCATTATCGCCGTCATCTCGTATTTCCAATTCCGGTTCCTAGGCAAAGACGTGGAATATTAAGAGGAGGAGCGAACGGTATGGCGCTATACAAACAGCATTCCGGCAGGAAGATCGCCCCCTACGTCCGCAACGCCGCGATTGCGGTCGTCCTCCTCGTTTTCGCGGTTGCGACGCTTTTTCCGATCTACTTCATGATCATCTCTTCGTTCGGCGACCCCGTCGAAGCCGGCGCAGCCAACTATACGCTGTGGCCCAAGAAAATTTCCTTCGAATCCTATCTGTTCTTCTTCGACTTCAGCAAATATTCGTACCGCTGGCTGCTCAATTCGCTCGTCGTGGCCGGCTCCGTCATGATCACCAACGTCGTCTTAGCGAGCCTGGCGGGGTATGCGTTCTCCAAAATCCGCTTCCGCGGACGGAACGTCCTGTTCTCGCTGCTGCTCAGCGCGATGATGATTCCGTACCAGGTGACGCAGGTGCCGCTTTACATTCTGATCGTGAACGTCTTCCATATCGAAAATACATACAGCGCCTTGATTTTGCCGGGGATCGTGACCGTGTACAACATCTTCCTGGCGAAGCAGTTTATCGGGTCGATTCCGACCGAGATTATCGAGAGCGCCAAGGTGGAGGGCTGCAGCCAGCTGCAAATTTTCACGCGAATCATCGTGCCGTTGTCTAAAACCGTGCTGGCCGTCATGGCCATTCTGACGTTCGTGGATAGCTGGAATACGTTCTTCTGGCCGTTCCTCGTCACGAACACGATGGAGATGCAGACGATTCAGGTCGGGCTCAAAAACTTCCGCTTCGCCAACACGACGTATTTCGCGCCGATGATGGCGGGGGCGGCCATCTCGGCCATTCCGATGTTCGTGCTGTTCTTCAGCTTGCAGAAGTACTTCCTCGAAGGCGTTACCGTCGGGGCGGTGAAAGGATGACGGCGGCGGGAGGCACGGCTGCGGAGAGCAGGTTTCGGGGCGCGCGCCGTTATGCCGTCGGGCTCATGTCCGGCACGTCGGTCGACGGAATCGACGCTGCGGTAGTCGAGGTGGAGTTGGCGGAAAGTCTAGGCGCCAAGCCTCGGGTCCGGCTGGTCGCCTTCGAGAACAAGCCGTATCCGGCGTCTGTCCGGGAAGAGATCTTCCGGCTGTTCGATCCCCGGGAGGCGACGGTAGACCGGGTCGGGCGGCTGAACGTCCTGCTTGGCGAGCTGTACGCCGAAGCGGCGCTGTCGGCGATCGCGGCGGCCGGGCTGCGGCCGGAGGACGTGGCGGTCGTCGGCTCGCACGGGCAGACGATTTATCATGCGCCGGACGCGGAGCGGGTGAACGGTTACGACCTGCGCTATACGGTGCAGATCGGGGAAGGAGCCGTCATCGCCGCGCGAACCGGCATTCCGTGCGTCTCGGACTTTCGCGCGGCGGACATGGCGGTCGGCGGGCAAGGGGCGCCGCTCGTGCCGTTCACGGAGTATTGGCTGTACCGGGAAGAGGAGCGGACGCTGCTGCTGCAAAATATCGGCGGCATCGGCAACATGACCGTTCTGCCCGCGGGCTGTTCGGCGGAGGACGTGACGGCGTTCGATACCGGTCCGGGCAATATGCTGATCGACGGGCTCGTCTCGCGCCTCTATCCGGGGGCGAAAGCGATGGACGAAGGCGGCGCCGTCGCGAGGAGCGGCCGGGTCGACGAAGCGCTGCTCAGCTGGCTGCAGCAGGAAGACTACTACCGGCTGCCGCCGCCCAAGTCGACCGGACGCGAGCGGTTCGGCGCCGCTTACGTCGACCGGCTGCTGGGCTGGCAGCGCGAGCGCGGCCTGCGGGCGGAAGACCTGATCGCGACCGTCACGTATTTGACGGCCTGGTCGATCGGCGACGCCTACCGCCGGTTCGTCCGTCGCCGCCATCCGGCGCAGGCGATGATCGTCGGCGGGGGCGGAAGCTACAACGGCACGCTGCTCGCCATGCTGAAGCGGGAGATGGAGCCGATGGGCGTCGCGGTGACGACGCAGGAGGAAGCCGGCCGCAACAGCGACGCCAAGGAGGCGGTCGCCTTCGCTTTGCTGGCCGTTTGCGCGATAGAGGGCTTGCCGGCGAACCTCCCCTCCGTGACGGGGGCGAGACGGCCGGTCGTGCTCGGCAAAATTTCGTACTAGAGGTGGAGCCGTATGCTGTTGCCCTGGAACGATCGCTACACGGAAGGAACGATCGCCTTGTGGAACGCGGAGGCGGTGAAGGACGGCTACAAGGAAATGACGGAGGAAAGCTTCGGGCGCGTGTTCTTGGCGAACCCGCATTTCGATCCGGCGGCGGCGTTCGTGTGGGTGGAAGACGGCGGCCGGGTCGCAGGCTTCGCCTGCGGCTGCACCGGCGACGGGCTGCCGCTCGGGGACAAGGCGGGGTACCTCACCTGCCTCGTAGCGTCCGAGGGCATCCGCAGCGACGAAACGCTCGGTCTGCTGCTGGACGCGGTGGAGCGGCGCTTCCGGGAGCTGGGCAAGCGGCAGGCGGACGTACTTTTTTTCAACCCGATTCAGCTTGCCTGGTACATTCCGGACACGCCCGGCCACGAGCACAACAATGCGCCCGGCGTTCCGGTCGACGGCCCGGTCTATCCGTTCCTGCTTCGCAGAGGCTATGCCGAACGAGCGCGGGAGAACGCGATGTATTTGAAGCTGTCGGACTTCGCGATGCCGGAAGAGATCGGGGCGAAGGAAGCGAAGGCGGCTTCGGGCGGCTACGCGGTCGGGCTGTTCGATCCTTCGCAGCATGCGGGCCTCGTGACGATGCTGGACGGCTTGGGCAATCCGCTGTGGCGGAAGGAGATTGCGGCATGCGCGGCGGAAGGCCAGCCGGTCGTCGTGGCTGCGCGCGAGGGTGCCGTCGTCGGCTTCGCAGGCCCGGTTGTGCGGCAGGCGAACGGACGGGGCTACTTCGCCGGCATCGGCGTGCATCCCGACCATGAGGGGCACGGGCTCGGCACGATTTTGTTCTTCCGGTTATGCGAAGCGTTCCGGCGGATCGGGACGACGTACATGTCGCTGTACACCGGGAGCGGGAACCCGGCCTTGCGGATTTACGAGCGGGCGGGCTTCCGGACCGTCAAACAATTCGCGGTCATGCGAAAGGAGTTTCCACAATGAGCGAGCAGACAAGCGGGCAAAAGATGACGATCCTGGCGATCGGCGGACATGTCGGGGATATGGAGCTGACGGCGGGCGGGGTGCTGGCGAGCCATGCGCTCAAGGGCGACCGGATCGTCACGCTGGCGCTGACGGCGGGGGAGCGGGGCGTGCCGGAAGGAAGGGACGTCGCCGACTACCGCAAGCAGAAGGTTCGGGAAGCGGAGGCGTTCGCGGAGCTGCTGGGCGGGGAGGCGATCGTCTTCGACGTTCCCGACGGGGAGCTGCGGAACGACGAGGAGATGCGGCTTCGCGTCTGCGACGTCATCCGGCGGGTGCGGCCGAACGTCATCGTCACCCATTACAAGAGCAGCATGCACAAGGACCACAACACGACCCACCTGATCGTGAACGACGCCCGCTATTACGCGGGGCTCAAGCCGCTGGAGCGGGAGCTTCCCGCCTTCTTCGCTTCCCGTCTCTATTATGCGGAGAACTGGGAAGACGCGGTGGACTATAAGCCTTATATCTATATCGACTTCGATCAGGAAGCTTACGATCTGTGGGTGAACGCGGTCTCCCGGCATTGGTTCGTCACCGGCAGCAAGTCGTTCCCCTACCTTGAATATTACAAGCATCTGGCGCGGGTGCGCGGGATCGAAGCGCGCAAAACGTACGCCGAGACGTTCATGATTCCGCCGGAGACGATGCGCGTGCTGAGGTCCGAGCTGTAAGAGGGAGTGGTGGGCGAGCGATGGTTCGCAACGGGATCGATAATATCGGGAAGCACTCGCATCTGTTCAAAGGCAAGCGGCTGGGTCTCATTACGGCGCCCGCCGGTCTGACCGCCGACTTCGTCCCGACGATTCAAATTTTGCACGAAAACTTCCATCTGGCTGCGCTTTTCTCGCCGGAACACGGGGTGCGCGGCGATATCGAAGCGGGCGGACAGGTGGAAGCGTACACCGATCCGTATACCGGCGTGCCGGTCTACAGCTTGTACCGCGCGGACTCCAAGCGGCTGACGCCGGAGATGCTGGATGCAGTGGATGCGGTCGTTTACGACATTCAGGATGTCGGTGTCCGGTATTATACGTTCGTTTATACGATGCTGTACGCCCTGGAAGATTGCGCGAAGGCGGGCAAGCCGTTCGTCGTGCTCGACCGCATCGCTCCGCTGGACGGGGTAACGGTGGAAGGCAACGTGCTGCGGCCGGAATACCGGTCGTTCGTCGGCAACTATCCGCTGGCGGTGCGCTACGGGCTGACGGCCGGCGAAGTCGCGACGATGGCGAACGAGCAAATGGGCTGGGGCGCCGAGCTCCACGTCGTGCGCTGCGAAGGCTGGGAGCGGAGCATGCTTTACCCGGAGACGGGCCGGATTTGGGTGCATCCTTCGATGGGCCTCCCCCGGTTCGAGACGGCGCTGCTGTATCCCGGAACGTGCCTGTTCGAAGGGACGAACCTGTCGGAGGGGCGGGGCACGACGTTCCCGTTCGAGATGATCGGGGCGCCGTTCGTCGAGCCGTATTCGCTGGCGGGCGAGATGAACGGTTTGGGGCTTCCGGGCGTTCGCTTCCGTCCGGTTTATTTCAAGCCGACCGCTTCGAAGTTCAAGGGCGAGCCGTGCGCCGGCGTGCAGCTGTATGTGACGGACGGCCGGGCTTTGCGCCCGCTGGAGACGGGCATCGCGCTTCTTTACGCCATTAAACGCCGCTATGAGGCGTTCGCTTTTTTGCCGCCGCTGAAGGAGGGTTCCCGGCCGTTCATCGATCTGCTCTGCGGAGACAGCGTCTACCGGGACGATTCTGTCGGGGCGGCGGAGGTCGTCCGGCGCTTCCGGGAGGAGAGCGAGCGGTTCTCCCGGGAGAAGCGGCAGTATCATTTATACGATTGAGAAGCCATGGGGAGATCGGAATGAGAGAGCTATCGCTTCGGGAGAAAATCGGCCAGTTGATCGCGACGGGGTTTCCGGCGGCGCGTCCCACGGACGAATGGCGAAGCCTGGTGGCCGATTACGGCATCGGGAACGTCATTCTGTTCTCGCACAATGTGGAGAGCGCCGTGCAGGTGAAGGAGCTGTGCGGCGAATTGCGGCGGACGATCGAGGCGATCACCGGCTGCCCGCCGCTGATCGCCATCGATCAGGAAGGCGGCCGGGTGACCCGTCTGCCTGCGGACGCGACCAACGTTCCGGGCGCGGCGGCGATCGCCTCGACGGGCCGTCCGGAGCACGCCTATGCCGCCGGACGGCTGACGGCGCGCGAGCTGCGGGCGCTCGGGATCAACTTTAATCTCGCGCCCGTGCTGGATATTAACAACAACAAGCTCAATCCGGTCATCAACGTCCGCTCGTACGGCGATACGGCCGAGACGGTGGAGCGGTACGGGCTGTTGATGCTGCAGGGGCTGCGCGACGAGGGCGTGCTTGCGGCCGTCAAGCATTTTCCCGGTCACGGGGATACGTCGGTCGACTCCCATCTGGGGCTTCCGGTCGTCGGGAAGACGGCGGAGCAGCTGGCCGGGCTGGAGCTGAAGCCGTTTGCGGCTGCGATTGCGGCCGGTGCGGAGTGCGTCATGACCGCGCATATTTTGTTCCCGGAGCTGGAGCCGGAGCGGGTTCCCGCCACGATGTCGAGAGCGGTCGTCACCGGGCTATTGAAGGGGCGGCTGGGTTTCGAAGGCCTCGTCGTCTCCGATTGCCTGGAGATGGACGCGATCCGGAGATTTTACGGCACGGCGGAGGGGGCTGTCGGGGCGCTGAAGGCCGGGGTTCATCTGCTTTTTATCAGCCATACGCCGCAACTGGTAAGGGAAGCCGCGGAACGGATCGAACGGGCGGTGCTGGAGGGCGACTTGTCTTTGTCCGTCGTGGATGAAGCGGTGGATAAGGTGCTGTATTATAAGAGCAAATATGGCGCGCATGGCACGGTTTTGCCGGGGGCGAGATTGCCAGGTCCGGGATTGACGGGTTCGGGGCTGGAGAGTTCGAATATGGGGGTGCCGACCTTGGAGCGTTCGGGCTTGGGAGGTTCGGGGCCGGCGGATTCGAGCTCGGTGGGCTCGAGCTTGGATGGCCCCAGGCTGGAAGGCTCCGGCTTGGGGGCTTCGAGCTTGGTTGGTCCCGGCTTTGCGGTACCGGGCTTTGCCGTCGTCGGCTGCGAGGCACACCGTCGGACGGCGGAGGCGATGAGTCTGGAGAGCGTCTGCCATCTCGGGGGCGTGCTGGAGCGCGTGGAGAGGGGCGCCGGCGATACGCTGTTTATCGGAAGCGATCCGTACCGCGCCGACCAAGCAGCGAGCGGCGTCGACAAAGCCGTCTCTTTCCCGCGGGCGATGGCCGAGGCGTTCGCGGCGGACTATTGGGTGACGAGGCTCGACCCGGATGAGGATGAAATTCTTCAGGCGGCTGAGCGGGCGAAAAGCTACCCGCGGGTCGTCGTCGGCCTCGTGAACGGGCGGGAGCACCCAGGGCAGCTTACGCTCGTCAGCCGCTTGCGGGCGGCAGGACATCGGGTGACGGCGGTAGCGCTCGGCAAGCCTTACGATCTCGCGGGATTGGGGCCGGATGTCTGCGCTTTGGCTGCCTTCGAGTATACGCCGCTGGCGTTGAAGTCGCTGGTTCGGATTTTGAGCGGGGAAGCCGCGCCAGTCGGCAAGCTGAGTTTGACGCTCTGAAAGAGAGGGAGGTTGGATGTGGCGTATAAGTGTGCGGGCGGATAAGAGGAGAGAGTGCACGAAACGGTAGCGAAAAACTGGGGCGCGAAGATGGGGGGCGGAAGCGGCGGACAGCATGGAGCGTGGAGAGCGGGAACGGGAGTGGCGGACAGGTCGGATCAGAAGAAGCGGCCGGGAGTGGGAGACAGTTCGAGGGATGAAGACCGGAAACGTGTGCGGAGAACACTTCAGGTCATGATGAGCAGGGGCGGGTGGAATGAAGGCATGATCTATGTTGCCGGGTTGGACGGCGGAGGCACGAAAACCGCGGTCGCCGTAGCGGACGAGACGGGGAGGATCGTGCGGACGTTCGCTTCCGGGGCGATCAATTACAACGGCCACGACGAAGCGGGCGTTCGCCGCAGCCTGCGGGAGATCATGGACTCGATCTCGGAGGCGTGCGGCGGGCTCGCGCATTGCGGGCACATCTGCATCGGCGCGGCGGGCGTCAGCAATCCGACGGTCGTAGAACGGCTGACGGCGGAGATTCGGGCGTGTGGCTACGAAGGCGAACTGAGCATTACGGGCGACCAGGAGACGGCGCTGCGCGGAGCGCTGGACTGCCCGTACGGCATCGTGCTGATCGCGGGAACGGGTTCGATCTGCTTCGGCCGGAACGAGGCGGGCGAGACGCACCGCGCGGGCGGCGGCGGGCATCTGATCGATGACGGGGGCAGCGGCTACGCCATCGGCCGGGATTTGCTCGCCGCCGCGTTCAAGGCGGGCGACGGCCGCATCCCGCCGACGGCCGTCACGGAGTTGGTGTACGCGCGGCTGCGTGTGAACTCGGCGCGGCAGCTCATCGGCTTCGTCTACGATCCGTCGACGAACAAGCGGGACATCGCCGCGCTCGCTCCGCTGCTGTCAGAAGCTTGCGCGGCCGGAGATCGGGCGGCACTCGCCATCGCGGAAGGAAGCGCCCGCGACTTGTTCGAGCTGGCGGCGCCCGTCATCGAGCGCTTGGCTTTGCAGGACGGGAGCTTGGCGCTCGCGGGAAGCGTGCTGCTGAACAATGCGCACGTGCGCGATGCTTTGGTGGAGCTGCTGGGCCGGAGCTATCCCGGCCTGCGCTGCGTCACGGCGCCGCCCGACGCCGCCGTCGTCGGCGCCGTTCGGATGGCGCTGCAGAGCCGGCGTTAATGCACACAAGAAATAATCCCTTATGCGCGTTCCTTCCTGCGCAAGAGGGATTATTTTATCTGCACTGAAGTTCAAGCCAACGACTGCGTCTCGAGCGCGGCTGCAATATCGCACTAGCTTTGCATAAAAACTTCAGATACTTGTCCAGGAGACTTTAGGGGATGTTTAATCAATCCAAAGTCCCCTTTTTTATTCGCTTGGGTGCTCCAAGCTTTCAATCGGGGATTGCCTTGGCTCAAGCGGACCTAGGATCCGTTATTTCTCGCCTGGAAGCCTATTCAGAAATGGAACGGACAGAGAATCCGTTATTCGCTTCAAACTGTGCCCCTATCGAGGGAAATCCGACGCATAGCGGAACCAGTGTCCGTTAGAACATAAAAAAACGCGATTTTTGACAAATAACGGCCTGTGTGTCCGTAAGCGTTCGGAGTCCTGCTCATTCATGCTCCAAGAAGCCCTAAAGACGCCGAAGATGTTCAGACGGTCGAGAAAGTCTCGGCCGTCAGCTTGTGGAAAATAGCTTGACAAATCATGATTTTGTTTAGGCAAAGCTAGTGCGAAAATCGATATTACCACCAGCAATCAAACGACTTTTCAGCAGATCAATATATTAAAAAACTCGGATTTCGTCATCCCCCTTCGCCCATGAACGGGCGAAATGGCCATATCCGCTTATCCGGCGTTTTGCTACAATAAAATTAACGAAATGTTCATAAAGTGAAATATTCAGGGGGAGAATGGCATGGCAATCTGGCTTCTCATTGCGCTCGCCTGCGGAGCGGGGTTCGTTCTGTTTCGCCGCCATACGGTTCCTGCCGTCCGGCACCTTCCCCTGTGCAGAGGAAGCTGTCCGTCATCATTCCGGCCCGCAACGAAGAGCGCAATTTACCCTTTCTGCTGGAGTCGCTTCAAGCCCAGATCTGCAAGCCGTTCGAGATCATCGTCGTGGACGACCACTCGGAAGACCAGACGCGAGCCGTCGCCGAGAGCTACGGCGTGACGGTGGTGGAGAGCGAACCGCTGCCGCCGGGCTGGACGGGGAAAAATTGGGCGGTATGGAACGGCTACAAACGCTCCACCGGAGATGTGATCGCCTTCCTCGATGCCGACGTGCGGCTCGCTCCGCACGCGCTTCAATCGCTTCTGGCGGCGAGGGAGCGCACGGGGGGAGCGATATCTGTCGTTCCTTACCACTACACGGAGAAGTTTTACGAGCGGCTCGCGTTAATTCCGAATCTGCTCGGCATCTTCGCGTTTACGTCTCCTTTCGAGCGGACGAACCCGAGGAAGGGGCTCTACGGCTCCTGCATCCTGACGGCCAGGGACGATTATGAGAAGACCAAAGGCCATGAAGGCATCAAGGCCGAGGTGCTCGACGACCTGAATCTGGGGGCGAAGTTCGTGGAAGCGGGCGTGCCGGTGACCAACTTCATCGGACACGGAGTCGTCTCTTTCCGCATGTATCCCGGAGGCCTGCGCAGCGAAATCCAGGGCTTCGGCAAAAGCGCCGCGCTCAGCACCGGCAAGCTGTCGCCCTGGACGATCGTCCTCATCGCCGTCTGGCTGGTTGGGCTCATCGTCGCGGAGGCGGCGCCGTTCGCGCTGCAAACGTCCTGGGCGTTGCCCCTGTCTGCGGGGTATTTGTTGTACACGCTGCAAATGATTTACTTCATTAAATATTCAGGTCGTTTCGGATTTTGGGTTCCGGCCCTGCATCTGCTGAGCACCGTTTTCTTCCTCTACGTTATGCTTTATTCGCTGTATCGGGTCGCGTTTCTGGGAAGCGTCGCTTGGAAGGGAAGGCAAATCGAAGTAGGAGGCAATCAGAAGCGATGATCATCCTACTATGGACGGCCCTGTCTTTTTTGTCCGGTTCCCTTATGTTTTCCTACTGGCTCGGTTTGATCGCGCGTCACAATCTGCGGACCGTTGGCGACGGCAATCCCGGGGCGCTTAATCTATGGAAAGCCGCCGGTTATGCGTATGGGTTGGCCGGCATCGCGCTTGATTTCCTTAAAGGGTACGTCCCCATCGCATGGCTCGTGAATTCCGGCGCCGTCTCGGGGTACGAGACGACTGCCGTCGCTTCAGCCGCTGTCCTGGGGCACGCCTTCTCGCCGTTTCTTAAATGGAGAGGCGGCAAGGCTATCGCGGTCACGTTCGGCGTCTGGAGCGGGTTGACCGGATTTGCCGCCTCGCTCGCTTATGCCGTCATTCTCGCCTTGCTGCTGGCCGTTACCCGGTGGGCGAACAAGGGCAAGCCGACCACGACGGAGATGGACGGCTTTCAAGTCGTGTTCGGGATGCTGCCGCTCTCCATTTTTTTGCTCTCGATGGGGTATTCGCCTCCCGTTCTGTGGTTCTGGGCGTTCAACTTCTTGCTGATCGTCTATACGCACCGGCGGGAGCTGCGGGTGTTTCTCAAGCGAATGCCGTCTCGCTGATGGGAAACAATCGATTGCGTAGGAGAACCGAATCGTTCCCTCACGCCGGATCTTTTGCTCCGCGCTCTTCGTATCATCCATGCTTCCATCGATCGAGGGATTCCCGCGATCGTCTGGAATTTGACCCATTGCGAATTTGGCCTCATCTACGGATACGATGACGAGCGACTCCGTTTTACTTACAGCGACGCATCCGGATTCTCCCGCGAAGTTCCCTATGAATGCCTTGGCAGAACAACTCGCTCGCCGGAGTTGTTTGTGGCGGCAATCACACATCCGAAAGGGTCAAACGGATTGCTTCTCCGATCCATGTCACATGTTGAAAACCTAATCCACATCTTAGGAGGGTTATGTAGTGGAAGCTGCCGTGACGAACGAACCGATTGTAACTATTGTGAAAAGCGCCATCCTGCATGTCGAGAATTTGAGAGAAGCCGCCGAATGGTACGCCAACCTTTTGAAGATGCCTCTTCGCCCATTTGACGACAACGTCCCGTTTTATGAGTTCGATATGGACAATCGCGCGAACTTAAATCGACGTCAGAAGCGACGTGGGGAAGGGAACGGAGTTCAGCCTCCTGTTCCCGAATGCTTAGGAACGGATTTTTCGTTAAAATGAATCTATCGCGCCGTCCCGCGGCCGGCTTCCGGGTGCGCATGGCCGTTCGGCTGACGGAATGAGGAGGGGGAGACGAGTATGCGGGCTTTGATTGTCATCGATTATACGGTGGATTTCGTGACCGGGAAGCTTCCTTGCGGCGAGCCGGCCGTTCGGATTGAGCAACGGATCGCGGACTTGACCGAATCGTTCGTCCGGGCGGGCGACGAGGTCGTCATGGCGGTGGATCTTCACGAAGCCGGCGATCCTTACCATCCGGAGACGAAGCTGTTCCCTCCGCACAATATTCGGGGAACGGAGGGCCGCACGCTGTATGGCAAGCTAAACGACGTTTACGCACGTCACCGGGACCGCATCTATTGGATGGACAAAACGCGCTACAGCGCATTTTGCGGAACGGATTTGGAGCTTCGCCTACGCGCCCGGAGCATTACGGAAGTCCATCTGGCCGGCGTCTGCACCGATATTTGCGTCCTGCATACCGCGGTGGACGCGTACAACAAAGGGTTTGCCATCGCCGTTCACGCCGATGCGGTCGCCAGCTTCAATCCCGACGGCCACGAATGGGCGCTAGGGCATTTCCGGAATTCGCTCGGCGCCGCCGTGCTCGAAGGCGATCGTTCGATCTGAGGAGCCGGCTGTGAGCTTTAACACACATGAAGCAGACGGGAGGCCGTCTGCTTTATTGTTTCCTTCCCCATCCAAGATTCGACGAATCTGGAGAAATTTTGCGATCAGGCAACAAATTTATTGTATAATCTAGGAAAAAGCTGGGTGCTTGTCGGAGATGAGAGCCTTGCCGGTTTGGTTGGGGGAGGGAGCCGGAAGTTCATGTCGAGCAAATTATCGCTCTTGTGTGCGGGGAGTTTCGAGGGTCTTAACGCCTCGGTTCAGAAAGAAATTTATAGAGAATTCTACGAGATGTTCTACGGCGTCATTTTCTATATGGTCAAGGATCACGCCGCGACGGAAGATATCATTCAGGAATCGTTCCTCAAAGTCGTCCATCACACGCCGGACATTGCGGACGACGCCAAGCTCCGAAGCTGGATTCGAACGGTCGTCAAAAATACGGTCTACAGTTATATGAGAAAAATGAAAAAGCACCGCAACGAAACGGACATCGACCGTATTCATATCGATAACGAAAACAGCGTGTTCGCCAGCCGTACGGAGTCGGTCGAGAAGGTAATCGAGCTGAAAATGATGTCGGAGACGGTCGGCACGATTCTTCGGGAACTGAAGCCGGAGTATCAGGCGCTGATCGAGCTTCGTTGGAAGCGAGAGCTCAGCTATAAAGAGATGGCCGATGCGCTCGATACGACGGAGGAGTCGATCAAGCACAAGCTGCACCGGGCAAGGGAAGCCATGCGCAAGAGATTTCTGAAGATATGGTGGGAGTCGACGAGCGCGAATGCCCTTTATCATCGGAGTGAAGAGCGCAGCCGGACGAAACACCGTTAGGCATCCGGCCCGGGAAGTGGTAGAATCGGGAAGAGAAGCCTTTTACGACAGAAAGGAATGAACGCCTGTGAGCGATTATAAGACGTATTTCGCCGAACGCCGGGAACAACACCTGAACGAGTTGAAGGAATGGCTGTCCATTCCGAGCATCTCCGCACTGTCCGAGCATAAGGGAGACATCCTCGCCTCCGCGCGCTGGCTGGCCGATGCTCTGACCCGCGCCGGCATGGAGAAGGTCGAGATTCACGAGACGAAAGGAAACCCGATCGTTTACGCCGAGCATCTGAAGGCGCCGGGACGCCCGACGATTCTCATCTACGGGCACTACGACGTGCAGCCGGTCGATCCGCTCCACCTGTGGACGACGCCTCCGTTCGAGCCCGATATTCGCGACGGCAAAATCTACGCCAGAGGCGCGACGGACGACAAAGGGCAGCTGTTCCTGCATGTCAAAGTCGTCGAAGCGATCCTTCGCCAGGAGGGCTCGCTGCCGGTCAACATCAAGTTCTGCGTAGAAGGGGAGGAAGAGGTGTCCGGCACGAGCCTGCCCGAATTTCTGAAGGCGAACCGGGAGAAGCTGGCCGCCGACGCCATCGTCATCTCCGACTCCTCGCTGCTGGAGCCGGGCAAGCCGTCGATCTGCACCGGCCTCCGCGGGCTATGCTCGATGGAAGTGACCGTCTCGACCGCCCGCACCGACCTGCATTCCGGGCTTTACGGCGGCGCCGTGCCCAATGCGCTGCATGCGCTCGTCTCGCTGCTGGCGACGCTGCACGACGAGAGGGGACGGGTGACGGTCGAAGGGTTCTACGAAGGTGTGCCGGAGCTGACGGCTTTGGAGAAGCAGGATCTGGCCAGCTACAATCCGGACGAAGCCAAGCTGGCGGCGGAGCTCGGCCTGGATACGCTGTACGGGGAAGAAGGCTATTCCTTCACCGAGCGGACCGGGGCCCGTCCGACGCTGGAGCTGAACGGGGTATGGGGCGGTTTTCAGGGAGAAGGCACGAAGACGGTCATCCCGAAGGAAGCCCATGCGAAAATTACGTGCCGTCTCGTGGGCACCCAGGATCCGCAGCGGACGTTGGACCGCATCGAAGCGCACCTGCGGAAGCATATTCAGCCGGGAGCGAAGGTGCATGTCAAGCAGCTCGAGCGGGCGTTGGCGTTCAGCTGCGATCCGACCGACCCGATGCTGCAGCTGGCCGCCGACGCTTACGAGGAAGTGTACGGCAAGCGCGCGATCTTCACGAAGGACGGCGGCTCCATTCCGGTCGTCGCCACTTTCGCCGACGTGCTTCGCGCTCCTGTCGTCATGATGGGCTTCGGCCTGCCGGATGAAAATTTGCATGCGCCCGACGAGCATTTCAGCCTGGACAACTTCGACAAAGGCTTGCTTACGCTTGTGAACTATTTGCATAAGGCGGCGGGATCCTCCGCGATTTAAAGCGGTGCCGCCGATCCGCTCCGAATCGGCGAATGCGCCCGGTTCGGAGTTTTTTTGACGCGCTGGTGCAGGTACGTTAATCGAGAATAGAAAGAATATCTTACTTGTATGGAAATACGATTGCCGTTAAAATGGAAGGGCTTGCAGGATATCTCGTTCTAGGAAGGGATGCCGTTTGAGATCGCAACGAGTCCTGATGGACTATATCCGATCGAAATGGATCGTATATTTGATTTCCGTCCTGTTTATCGCCACGGCCAACGTCGTCCAATCGTTTTATCCCCGGCTGCTCGGGCAATTCACCGACAAGCTGCAGGCGGGGGGATTGACTCCGTCGCTGATCGTCGACTACAGCCTGCTGCTGCTCGCGGTCGGCGTCGCTTACGGCGTTCTGGGCGGCTCGGGCCAATACGTCGTCATGCGGCTGGGCAGACGGTTCGAGTTCTATACGCGCAAAAGACTGTTCGCCCACTTCACCACGCTAAGCGAGCGTTTCTATTCGAGGAACGGCGTCGGCAAGCTGCTCAGCTACGTCATGAACGACGTGACGGCCGTGCGGGAATCGATCTCCATGGGCATCAACCAGACGACGAACGCCACGATTCTCATTTTGTCCGCGCTGGCGATGATGGTGCTCGGTTCGATCCCCCTCTATCTCATCGCCGTATGCATCCTGCCGCTTGTTTGGATTCCCTGGATCGTAACCCGGTTCGGCCCGGTCATCCGCAAGCGTTCCCTGACTGTGCAGGAGTCGCTCAGCAAAATGACGGAAGCGGCCGAGGAGCAGTTCGGCGGCATCCGCGTGACGAAGAAGTTCGCGGCGGAGCCGACCATGATTCGCCGCTTCGGGGCGGCCGTCGACCGCATTCGCGACAATCAGCTGAAGCTGGTGCGGGTGTCTTCGCTGTTCCAGGCTTTGATTCCTTTTCTCGGGGCGCTGTCGCTCGTCGTCACCCTCGTGTTCGGCGGCTACCTGACCATCCATCACCGGATTTCGCTCGGCAACTTCGTCGCTTTGACGCTGTATATCCGCATGATGGTCACCCCGCTGCAGCAGATCGGCAACGTCATCAACACGATGCAGCGCTCCCGCGCCTCGCTGGAGCGGATCAACGACCTGCTCGCGGTGCAAGGGGATATCCGCGAATCGGAGTCGGCCCGTCCGCTTCGCATGGACTGCGCGGCGATCGAGATCGACGGCTTGACGTTCTCGTATCCCGACGCCGACCGGGCCGCCTTGCGCGATATTCGCCTCCGCGTCGAGCCCGGCAAGACGCTCGGCATTCTCGGCAAGACGGGAAGCGGCAAGACGACGCTCGTCAAGCTGCTGCTCCGGATTTATGACCCGCCGGCCGGCACGATTCGCATCGGCGGCGTGGATATCCGCGATCTGACGCTCCAGAGCCTGCGCGACCAGATCGCTTACGTTCCGCAGGAAGGCTTCCTGTTCAGCACGACGATCCGCGACAACATCGCCTTTTACCGGCGGGATTCCGCGCTGGACCAGGTCGAGGAAGCGGCCAGGCAGGCGCAGATTTACCGCAGCATCGCGGAGTTTCCCGACGGCTTCGAGACGAAGCTGGGCGAACGCGGCATTACGCTGTCCGGGGGACAGCGGCAGCGAACGAGCCTCGCGCGCGGCCTGATCAAGCGGTCGCCGATCCTCATTCTCGACGACAGCGTCAGCGCCGTCGACGCGGTGACGGAGAAGCGCATCATCGACGCGATCCGGAAGGAGCGGGCGAACAAGACGACCATCGTCATCGCGCACCGGATCAGCGCCCTGAAGCATGCGGACGAGATCGTCGTGCTGGACGAAGGTGCGGTCGTTCAGCGGGGAACGCACGAGCAGCTGCTGCGGGAGGGCGGGCTGTATGCCGCCCTTCACGCCATTCAGGAGGAAGGGGGCTATGAGGATGAAGGCGGACAACCGCAATGGGTCTAATTCCGTTTTTCGCGTCTTGCTGTCATACGCCAAGCCTCACCGCTGGACCTTCCTTCTGGTGTTCGGCTGCACCGTCCTCGCCATCTCGGCCGATTTGGCCCAGCCTTATCTGGTCAAGATCGCGATCGACGACAACATTATGGTCGGCCGGAACGACTACCGCTCGCTGCTGATCATCTGCGCGGTCTATCTCGGCTTGTCGGTGGCCGGCTTCCTGTTCACGTATTTGCAGAACAACCTGCTGCAATATGCCGCGCAGAGCGTCGTCGCCCGCATTCGCAAGGATCTGTTCGCGCATATCACCAAGCTGTCGATGTCGTTCTTCGACCGGACGCCGAGCGGAAGCCTGATCACGAACGTGTCCAGCGACACGGAGACGCTGAACCAGTTTTTCTCCCAGGTGCTGCTCAGCGTCGTGCGCGACGGCTTTACGTTGGTCTTCATCATCGTCATCATGTTTCAACTGGACGCGACGCTGGCGGTGTACTGCCTCATCCTGCTGCCGATTATCGCCTTGATCGCCATCGGCTTTCGCTCCTACATGCGCAAGACTTACCAGAACTCGCGGACGGCGCTGTCGCGCTTGATCGCCTTCGCGGCGGAAAATCTGGCGGGCATGAGCCTGATTCAGGCGTTCCATCAGGAGAAGGAGCAGACGAACCGGTTCACGGACCGCAACCAAATCTACTTCAGCGCCAACCTGCGGGAAATTCGCACGAACGTGCTGTTCAACCGATCGTTCGACGTGCTGGGCAGCCTGTCGGTCGCGTTCGTGACGTGGCTCGGGGGCGTGGCCGTTTTCGACCGGACGATCGAATTCGGCGTGCTGTACGCGTTCATTACGTATATCCGCCAGTTTTTCCAACCGATCAGCAGCATTACGCAGCAATGGAACACGCTGCAGTCGACGACCGTCTCCGTGAACCGGATATGGAATTTGTTCTCGGTGCAGCCGGAGGTGAAGGACCCGGAGCGGCCGTATGACGCGGATTGGAGCCGGATCGCAGGCAAGGTAGACTTCGACCGCATTCAGTTCGGTTATTCGGACGGCATGCCGGTTCTTCACGATCTCGACCTGCATATCGCGCCCGGGGAGATGATCGGCATCGTCGGCACGACGGGGGCGGGGAAGAGCTCGCTCATCGGCCTGCTGTGCCGGTTCTACGACGTGCAGAAGGGAAGCGTCCGGATCGACGGCATCGACGTCCGCGAGCTTCCCCAGGAGAAGCTGCACCGGCTCGTCGGCCTCGTGCAGCAGGAGCCTTATTTGTACGCGGGAAGCATCGTCGACAACGTGCGGATGTTCGACGAGTCGATCTCCCGCGAGGAGGTCGTTCGGGCGTGCCGGTTCGTCGGCGCGGACGCGCTGATCGGCCGGATGAAGGACGGTTACGACACGATGCTGTCGGAGCGGGGAAGCGGCTTGTCGGCGGGCGAGAAGCAGCTGATCTCCTTCGCCAGAATTATCGTGTTCCAGCCGAAAATTCTCATTCTCGACGAGGCCACGGCGAACCTGGACTCGTACACGGAGCAGTTGATCCAACGGGCGCTCAAGGCCGTATCCGCGCACCGGACGACGCTCGTGATCGCGCACCGGCTGTCGACGGTCATGCAGGCGGACCGGATCGTCGTCATGCGCGGCGGACGGATCGTCGAGCAGGGCACGCACGCACAACTGCTCGCGCAGCACGGCTATTACGAGGAGCTGTATCTGCACTCCAGGGGCAAGGCGGAGATCGGCGCGGGATGACGGCCCGGTGAACGCTTTGCGCGGCGAGTATCCCTCTGCAGTCACCGTGACGGACAGAGGATCCGCTATTTCATGGAAAAGAAGCATTTTAAATTTTCCAACGGACCCGGGATCCGTTATTTCGCTTATACGGCCGTTTTGGGGCTGCCGCTTCGCCCCGGGGCCGCGAATCTAGTCGGGCAACCGGAGAAGGCAAAGCCAAGCTGGCCCTCCGAAGAGGGGAGCTTGGCTTAGACCAATTCCCGCCGCAGAACGAAGAGGTCCCGGAGTTCGTCGTTCGACAGTTCGGTAATCCACGCTTCCGAGCCGGACACGACGTTGTCGCTGAGCTGCTGCTTGTTCTCCAGCATCTCGTCGATGCGCTCCTCGATCGTGCCGAGCGAGATAAACTTGTGCACCTGCACGTCCCGGGTTTGCCCCATTCGGTAGGCGCGGTCGGTCGCCTGGTTCTCGACGGCCGGATTCCACCATCGGTCGAAATGGAACACGTGGTTCGCCGCCGTCAGGTTCAGGCCGACGCCGCCCGCCTTGAGCGACAGGATAAACACGTTCGGCTGCTCCTCCGGGGGGAGCGTTCGGGACTGGAATCGCTCGATCATCCGGTCGCGCTGCGACTTGGGCGTGCCGCCGTGCAAGTAAAGGACGGGCTCTCCAAGTTCCTTCTGCAGCGCCTCCTGGATGAGCAGTCCCATGCCGAGATATTGGGTGAAAATGAGGCAACGATCCCCCTCCTCGCGCACCTCCTTCACCATAGCCACAAGGCGTTCGAGCTTGGAGGAACGTTCGACGACGGCTTCGAAGTCGATCTCTTCTTCCCCCGGCCGGCGGGCGTTCTTCTCCTCGCCTTTCTCCAGCAGCGCCGGATGGTCGCACGCTTGCTTCAATTGCGTCAGCGCGGCAAGGATGGCGCCTTTGCGCTCGGGATCTTCCAGCCGCTCCAGCTTCTCCAGCAGCTCCCGGACGCAGCGGTCGTACAACTCCGCCTGCTCGGTCGTCAGATGAACGTAGCACTTCATCTCGTTCTTGTCCGGCAAGTCGAGCTGGATGGCCGGGTCCTTCTTCTTGCGGCGGAGCATGAACGGCCTGACCAGCCGCTGCAGCTCGGCCGTCCGCCTCTCGTCGCGGTTCTGCTCGATGGCGGTGGCGAACCGAAGCTGGAACGCGCGCTCGCTGCCCAAATAGCCGGGCGTGATAAAATCGTAAATCGACCACAGCTCCGACAGCCGATTCTCGATGGGCGTCCCGGTAAGCGCGATGCGGTGCCGGGCCGGGAAGCTCCGGACCGCCATGGACTGCTTCGTCTGGGCGTTCTTGATATTCTGCGCCTCGTCCAGGCAAATGGCTCCCCAGACGAAATCCCGGATCGTCTCCTGATCGAGCATCGCCGTCGCGTAAGAGGTGAGCACGACGTCCGCCTTGCGGGCTTCGGCCTGGAAGGCTTCGCCGCTGAGGCGCCCGCTGCCGTAGTGCAGCATGACGCGAAGCGACGGAGCGAAGCGTTGCAGCTCCTTCTGCCAGTTGCCGAGCACCGACGTCGGGCAGACGATCAGCGATGGAAGCGGGCCGTCCGTCTCGGCCGGGCTTTCCTTCGCATGAAGCAGATAGGCGATGAGCTGCACCGTCTTGCCGAGCCCCATGTCGTCCGCCAGGCAGGCGCCGAGGCCGATCCGGCGAAGGAATGCGAGCCAGGAGAAGCCGTCTAGCTGGTAGCCGCGCAGCTCCGCCCGCAAGCCGGACGGCGGCTCCACCTTCGGCCATTCCTTCTGTTGATTCAGCTGGGCGATGAGATTCGCCAGATGCTCGTTCAGCTCCACTTCGATGCGAAGGCGCGCTTCTTCCTCTTCCGGCGAGGACGTCTGCGGCGTTCCTTTGCCTTGGGAGTCTCCATTCCCGAGCAAATGCAGCTGCAGCGCATCCAGGAACGACAGCCCCTTCGACTTATCCATGCCTTCGATCGCCTGGCGAATTTGCTCGAGCAGCGCGGGATCGAGCGCAATCCATTGCCCGCGGAAGCGGACGAGCCGCTCGTTGCGGGCGGCCAGCCGCATAAACTCGGCTTCGGACAGCTCGGCGTCGCCGATGGCGACGCGCCAGTCGAAGCTCAGGATGGCGCCCAGCCCGAGCAGCGAGCGGGCGCCCGGCACCGGCTGGTCCTGCGCGATCTTGGCGCGCAGCTTCGGCTTCTTCCGGCTGACCGCCTCCCACCAGGACGGCAGCAGGACCTGCCAACCGGCCTCCAGCAAGCGCCGGCTGTCCTCCGTTAGAAATTGCCAGGCGGCTGCGGTATCCAGCGGCTTGCCCAGCACGTCTTCGCCGTCCGCCAGCCGCTCCGCGGGCAAGCTGGCCCGAAGCCGCTCGAGCCAGCTCGCGGAACGCTCGCGCACATGGGCCGTCCAGCCGCGCGGCCATGAGCCGAACGCCTCGCCGCGGGCGCTCAGCCGCACCGGCGCCAGCACGGCCGCGTCCTGCTTGTCCTGCAGGACAAGTCGGAGACGCCACAGTTCATCCTCTTCGCCCGGCTCCAGCAGCTGCAGCACCGGCCGGAACGGGGCCGTATCCGCCCGCCAGCCGACCTGCACGAGCCACGACCGGGCGTCCATCCCTGCCGTGGCCGCGCTCGCCTCCTCTCCGGCGAACAGCAGCGGGTAGTCCCGCCGCAAATCCGCCGCCGCCTGCTCCGTCCCGTAATAGCGGTGGAAGACGGCGGCCGAGAAGGCCGCGCGCAATCCGTTCGAGGTCTCCGGGCTGAGACCGTCGTTCTCCAAGGCTTCCCGTTCCGGCGCGTCCAGCGCTTCCAAGTCCCAAACCCATTGCAGCCGGCCCGAGCGGAACGCGTCAAAGTCCGGAACGTACTTCCGCCCGTTCAAGCATTCGGCCAGCAGCGGGGCCAGCTCCAGCAAGCGCGCCGCTTCGCCTTCCCACTTCCATTCGATATGCTTGAGCAGCCGTCCGTCCGCGAGGAAGGGGATGACCTGCTCGGAGGGAAGCACGATGACTTCAAGGCCTTGAATGTCGCGCATCTCCAGCTCGGTTCCGTAGAAGGACGCTTCGTGCCAGGCGAACAGGCGCTGCTTGAAGTACATTCCCGGATTTTCGTAATAAGGCGCGACATCGCCGAAGAAGAGCGCGTCGCCGAGTCCGCTCAGCGCGATCCGGACGGCAATCGACTCGATCGGGGGGATGGCATTCGTCGTCATAAGATCAGCTTTCCTTTCCGCAGCTCCTCCTGAAGCGCCCGCAACCGGCTATGGCGGCCCACGAACGAAGCGAAGAACCGCTCCCAGCGCTCTTCCTGCTTTATTTTCTTATAGAGCTTGGCCAGCCGCTTGAGCAGCCGGACAGCTTGCTTGTAGCCGTCCCTGTTTTTGACCAGCACGTAGCGTTCGACGGCCTGATGGTAGAAAGGCAGAAGCGTCTCCGGCGCTTCCTTCTCCATCGATTGCAGCTCGGACGCTCGGAAGTTGAGCGGATCGCTTCCGACGCTGAGCTGAAAGTCCATCCATTGCCGCCACCTGCCGTACTCGCGCAGCTTGTCTTCGTAGATTTGGCCGGATTGGGGCAGCAGGCTCGCGATCGATTGCCACATCCGCTCTTCGGCGGCGGGCAGATGCCGGACGGCGGCATCCCAATAGCGCCCGTATTCGTCCATCGTATCGTAACGATATCCGATCAGCGCTGCGGCGCTTTCGGCCAGCCATTCGACCAATCTCGGCCAGTCTTCGGCTGCGATCAGACGGTTGATGAACCGGAAGACGTCGCCTGGCAGCAGCTGGTTTTTGACCGAGCTTAACAGCGCCCAGGCTTCGCGGTCTTCGGACAGGTAGAAGCGCATCCAGCTTTGGCCGACAACCAGGGATTTCCGGGCGTGCGGGTTCGCTGTTCCGTCTTCCGCTGCCTGCAGCCGCCGCAGCTCTTCGCGGTATAGCTCCTGGTCCTGAACGCCGGGCGAAATCCAGTTGAGCCAGAGATCGCAATACGCATCCGCGAACATGGAAGCGCCCGCCGTGTCCGCCATCATGCGGCGCCGGAGCAGCGCGGCCGTCTCCAGCAGGCGCGGCCATTGCCCGGGTTCGGAGGCCGGGGGCGGCGGTTCCGCGATGAATTGCCCGATGGCGTCCTTGACGCCGGCAGCGGCTATATTCGTGAAGTATCCCATGAAGGGAACGGAGGTCAATTTATGCATCAAAAAGAAAAGGGCGTTCAGCTCGAACAGCTTGTCCGCCGCGGGGGACATAGCGGGCTTCGCCCGGCGGATGGCGGAGAGCGCCTCTGCGGCGTATTGCGGGTTGCGGGTGCTGTCCGTCAGCGCTTCGGTGCACAGGGCGAACCACTCGTGCCACTTCGAAATGTCCGATTCGGGCAGCAGGGCCGCTTGCTCCGCCATTTCCGCCTCGCGGCGCTTGCCGGCGGAAGGGGCGGAGCGGACGAAGCCTTCCGCTTCCTGCATGTACGTCGTTCTCGCGTTGGCGAGCGCATGAACCGACCGGCCCTGTCTCTCGGCGTAGGCCATCAGCACGGCGATCATATGCTTGCACGGCCTGGACAACGGACAGCCGCATTCGCTTCCGGAGAGCGCGTTCGGATCGACTCGAACCCGATACGCTTCGCTTCCTTCGACGACGGCTTCCAGACTTCGGCCGGCGTTGGCCGCGAACGACCGCACGCGTCCTTGTTTGTAGTATTGGAACCCGCGCTTGATCGTCAGGTCGTCGAAGTGTCTGGCTACATTTTGAAGCAGTCGGTTCCATTGCTTATCGTCCAAATGATCGTCGCCCGGCATCGTCATCGGTTCTTCTCCTAAACGCAACTAGAATTCTCTCATACGGTTTATTTTCTATTATAACACCCCCGTCTTCGAGAGGTACGACAAAAAACAGGCCGTCTCGTCCGGCAGGGCGGGAGGCCCGCGGGAGACAGCCTGCAGCTGTTCATCTTATCCCGTTAAATAATCAGGCTGCTGATCGCAAAGCTCATGCCGACAAAAACGAAGCATAGCAGCAAACCGACGGCAACGTTGCCTTGCTGCAAATGCTCCGGCAGCTTCAGCCCCGGCGTGGCCCATTCGAACACCCAGTAGACGGCGACGAGACAGACGTAACCGGCCCCGAACCAGAGCATCATGTGCCAGATCGAGCTGTTCGTATAGGCCGACACGCCGAGAATAATCGCCGTCCCGAGAAATTTGCCGCCCATGGCGAGGCCGACGGCCGTATTGCCTTTTTTGAGCTCCTCCAGGTCGTTGAACGGCGTCATCCAGCTGAAAATGACCATGCCCAGCAACTGAAGGACAAGAATGACGACGATGCTGACGATCATATCGACCACGATCACGCGGCCCACCCCCGAAACTTGGCATACGCCAGATCATAATTGCTGTAATCGTGCACTTCCTCGAGCAGAACGGACACTTTCTTCAGAGGCTTCAGCTTGGCGTACCTGGCCTCGTCGATGGGCTGCTTGACCGTCTGTCCCGAAGGAAGGGTCATGACGGCGAAGTCGCGGGTTTCGCCTTGATAGGTCGTTTTGTACACGCCGACCAGGTCGATCTCCGCCTTCAGGCTAAGCTTCAGCTTCGCGATGTCCGCTTCGGCCGCTTCCTTCTTCCGGAAGGACTTGATCGGCTTCCAGGATGTGAGCGTAATATTCGCCCGGTTGTTCGCGTCCGTGTCCATGATGGCTCCCATGTACTGCAGCACCCATACTTTGTCGCCCGTCGCATAGTTGTCGTCGTTAGGCAGCAGCGCGTTGTCCGGCAGCAGCGTCATATCCCCGTTGATCAGGTCGCCGACCGTTCCCTCGACGATCCGGTAATCCCACGGAACGGTCTGCGGCTGCGCCGTATTATCGGAGACGGCCGCCGCATTCCCGGAATCCGGCCATGCCGCCGAAGAAGAGTCCCAACCGCTGTCGCGGTCCGAACAAGAATTGGCGACAACGCCCAGGAAGACGATGAACAGAATGCCGCCTATAAGGAGAGGGAGTATTCGCGCGGCGTAACTGTCGTCCCGGTTCCTTCCCCTCGGTTCCCAACCGTTCATTCATTTCACTCCGATCGCTACAAAATGACTGGCATTCCCCGTGATCGGCCCGCCTGCGCGTCCGAGCAAGCCGCACGGAACGCCGTTGAGGACGAACAGGCCGGTCAGCAGATGGAACTCGCCGGCCGCCAGCTGAATGCGGGCGAGCTCCGCCCGCTTCTGGTACACCGTCGGAAAGAGGCGGCTCGTATCGTAGCCGTCCTCGTCCTTCAGCTCCAAGCGTCCATCCTCGTCGTAAAGGACGACCGACCCGCCTTCCCGCCCGAACATCGACTTCGAGACGAAGCTCCCGTCGAACACCGCTTTGGTATAGGTGGGAAGCATGTAGCGCTCGATCGTCTCCGACTCTTCGGGAGAGAATACGAGCTGCAGCTCATGCAGCCCCCAGATGAGCGCCTGAAGCCCTTTGGATTGCAAAATGACGGCGTGGGGCGAGTTGAACAGCCGCAGCCGCTCGGTCTCGATAGCGTAGGCGAGCGCGTCGCCGCCGTCGTCCACGGCCATCCACTCTTTCGGGTACAAGGCGAACAGGCGGCGAATCTCCCGTCCTTCCTTGTCCCGCAAGATGCCGTTGTCGATCCACAGGTCGAGGCAGTCGACGCCCCGGACGCCCTGTCCGCTATGGCGAATAAGCAGATCGACCGTTCCCGTGTCTTCCCGGTGCGAGCCGTACCCGACGCAAGCCGCCGCGTCCGGACGCCATGCCGCCCAGGCTTCGCGGACCCGCTCCGCCATCGGCCCGTTGACTGTGCGGATGCCGTATTGGCCGCACATCCACGGGGTTGCGACCGAAGCCTCCGCATAGCCTGTGGGCGTATCCGCGTTCAACTCGAGCAGCTTGATGTCGCCCGACGCCGACACGGCCCAATCGAAGCGCGCATAACGGCTGATCAAGCCTTCCGGCTCGAGAGCGATCGTGTCGAGGCTCTTCCACAGCACCTCGGGGATGCCGATCATCCCGTACAGGTCGCGCTTGCCCGTCACGAATCGGGCGGCCTTGTCGAAAATTCGCCACAACCGTTCGGACGCCTGCGCCAGCTCGGCGTAGACGGCTTCGTTCATGACGACGAGCTGATCGATCCAATACGGATCGTTCTCCAGGTCGGCCCAGCCGAAGCCCATCTCGCGCAGCGCCGCCACGCGGCTCTCGCGGTCCGGGTGCGGCGTGCCGACGACCTCGAAGGCGCCGACGCTCATCCGCCGAACCCGCCCAAGGAATGGCTCGAGCCGGACGAGCTGAAGCTGCTCGATTTGCCGCCGATGCCGCCCGGCGAGGAAGACGTGGAGCGGCGCGTGATCGAGCCGCTCGAAGCCGAGGTCTTCGGGCGAACGGCCGAGCCGACGACCGGCTTGTTCTGGAACGCTTCGCTGTCGTAGCTGCGCGGCTTGTAGGCCTGCCCGCTTCTGGCGTCGTAAGCGGCATGGCTGCCGTAATAAGCGCCCGACGAATACGACCCGCCCCGATTGAAAATGAGATGGTACAGCATCAGATCGTCCCAGCCGAAGCCGGACGACGTATGAACGATCGTAGTGCCTCCGCCCGATCCCCCTGAGCCGCCTGATCCGTCGCCGCCGGAATTTCCGGCGTCCGTGCCGCCTGCCGCCGCGGGTTCGTCTTCCTCCTCGCCGGCCAACGGCAAATTCCAGTCGACGGACGGGTCGAAGTACGCCTTTACCGCTTCCGTCGACCATTCGGCCAGCACCGGACCGGCCGCCGCCGCGCCCGAGCCGGACGCCGTCGGCGATGCATCGGGCGCGCCCGTCTCCGCCGCGGCGGGATGCGAGGCGCCGGCCGCATAGAGCGCGTTCGCCAGCAGGGCGATGCCCAGCGACGTCGACAGCACCTTCAGCGGCTTGCCGTCGGCCGCCAGCAAGGGGAGCGGCTTTGCCGGCCCGCTTTTCTTCTCCTTCTGTTCGTCCATGGCAGGCGTTACTCCTTCCGTTCCAGCTTCTTCACGTGCCGAACCTCGGCAAGCAGCAGCTCCATCGCTTGCGTGTCCACGTTCAGCCGGCCTTCAAGCGTCTCGTATTCGACCCCGCCGACCGTCAGATAGTTGACGTGATGCAGAGCCGCTATCATATCCGCGGTCCACATTCGTTCGTCAATCTGAAGGATGTCTCCTCCGGGCTGCTTCAGCAGCAAATGCACCTTCATTCCCTTTTCCAAGCGAGCCCCTCCTCTTCCAAAAAAAAGCGCATGTCAATCATACGTTCTATACCGCCGTCTTGTTTCGCCGTCCGGCAAAATGTTTGACCCTCACACGGATGTCAGGGTTTATGATGAGGGTAACGGCCGCTCCGGGGAGGTGACGACTGTGAGAATAGGGGAGCTGTCCAAAGCGACGGGAGCGAGCATCCGGTCTCTCCGTTATTACGAGAAGAAGGGACTGCTGACGGCTTCCCGGCTGGAGAGCGGCTACAGGGTGTACAACCCGCTGGCCGTGGAACAGGTCCGCACGATTCGGCTCTATTTGTCGCTGGGTTTGAATACGGAGCAGATCGCGAGCTTTCTCCATTGCGTCATGAAGAGCAAGGAGGCGTTCTGCGAGGAGGTGCTGCCGGTTTTCGAGAAGAAGCTGTCCGAGATCGACGGTCAGATCAGGCTGTTGTCGGAGATCCGGTCGAATCTGATCGATCGGATCGCGTCCATTCGCGAGGAGAAAAAGGAGGAGAAGGCACAATGAGCCTGCAAACGATCGATGAAAGCCGGTTTACAGAGTGGATGGGGAGTTCGGATATTGCCGTCCTGGAATTCGGGGCGGAATGGTGCCCTCCGTGCAAAGCCTTGTTGCCGATTCTGGATCATTTGGCGGAAGAATACGGGGGAGTTGTAAGGTTCGCCAAGGTGGACGCGGACGACTCTCCCGAGCTGGCGTCGCAATTCGGCGTCATGAGCATGCCGACGGTCATCCTTTTTAAGGATGGGCAGCCCGTCGACAAGCTGGTCGGATTGCGGCCGAAGGATGTATATCGGAACGTGATCGATCGGCGGCTTGCGCGGGTGTAAGGAAGGGCGAGTGGATGGGAAAACCCCGGCTTCCCGGGGTTTTTGCCATTTTGCGGGGCGCGAGTCCCGGGCCGGTGCGCAACCGAGCGAGAAGCGGGCCCTTGCAGGAAGCAAGCGGCTGGCGACTGAAGCTTCTGCACGGCAGCGAGCGGTCGCCCGGCTTCGGCGCGAATGCACGCAGTAAGAACGAAAATCGAGCTTAGAGGCGGCGCGACAGCCGAATTGCGTGCTGTAAGCACGAAAATCGAGCTTACAACACGAACTGGACCCATTCGCGCGCCGCTTCCGCCAAAATCAAGTCCCCGATGTCACCGCCTCGCGGATGCGTCTCCATTCCGCCAGATGCTTCTCCAAATTTTCGATCAGGGCGTCCACATTCTGTACGAACCGCTCCGCCGCTTCCGGCGGAAGCGCCTTGAGGCCGCTTGCGGCTTCGGCCGGGAGAGGCGCCGGCGCAGGCAGCGAGGCCAGCAGCTTGCGCGCCTTGCTCTCGATGGAAGTCTCGGCCGTAGCCGCCGCCGTCCGAGCCGCTTGCGGTTCCGCCTCCGCATTCACTTCCGCCTCCGCGCCCGCTTCCGCCATTGCCTTCGCTTCTTCCTCCGCCCGTCTCGCCTCCTCCGCCTTCAACGCTTCTTGCCGCGCGCGTTCCTTGCGGTTGTGCTCGAATGTGGCCCACGTCTCCAGCAGCTCGTATCCGGATTTGTAGAGCAGTTTGCTCTTCACGCCGGCCGAAATGCTCTCGTCCTTGAACAGCTTGGCGATCCGCTTGATGTCGGTGACGGGCGTCTCGTCCCGGGCGAAGGTGAGCGCCAGGGCATCCCGGTATTCCATAGGCAAGTCCTTTAATGGGAGCAGTTGGTCTTCCGTCAGCTTGTCCTTGCGGATTTCCGTTCCGGCGACAACCAGTTTCTTGACGGCGGGGCCGAATTTGAGCAGCTCGCATTTGTTTTTGATATAAGCCTCCGTCTTGCCTAGCTTGCTTGACAGAAACTTGGTCGAGCTTCTGAACCTGGCGTCGTTCAACAGCTTGTGGAAAGCCTCCGCCTCCTCCACCGGCGAGAAGCCTTCGCGGGTGAGGTTTTCCGCGATTTGCTCCAGATAGATGTCAAGCTCGTCCGTCGCGTTCGACACGATGCAGGGAATCGTCGGCCGGCCCAGCTTCTTGCAGGCTTTGTAGCGACGATTGCCGTAGATGATTTTATATCTTCCGCCTTCTATCGGCCTGACTTTGATAGGCGACAGCAGACCCAGCTCTTCGATGCTGTTCATCAATTCCTGAAGCGCCTCTTCGTCGAACTGGTATCGCGGCTGATCCGTGTCTTCATCGATGAGGCCGATCTTGATCTCGACAATGTTCATAGGTCGACTTCTCCTATCGTTCTCTCGAATATCCGATTCGAATAGATTTAAGCGAGGTTCTTTTTATCTGCTAAAAGGAGTGCGGCTGGCTTCGGCGACCGGGAACCGGCGTACAAGACAAAAAAACCGTCTTGCTAAGCACCTTATGACAAGGGAACGAGCGAACAAGGGAAAAAAACGTCTTATCAAGGCTCGAAAGAGATTGTTCGCTCGTTGCACCGTCGTCGGTTTATTCTCTTCGGCGGCATTACCCGACTTGGAGCCGCGGCCGCTTGACGCCCGTAACCATTATATCATTATCCGCGGCTGCCGCAGGGAAAACCATCCGGTTGCGAGGGGGAAAACCCCGAATAACCGCTTCATTGGGGAGCAAGCAAGAGTCCGTTGCGGTGACGGTGACAGAATAGAGCGGCATAAAAAGAATAAGGTTGGACAGCCGCAGAGGCTGGCCAACCTTATTTCCTTGTTGCGGGTTAATTCAACTTTGTAAAGCGGTTTTCGATTTTCGCGGTAATGGCGCCGTCGCCGAACTTGGCTTGGAGGTAGGCGATCGTCGCGTCGAGGTCGACGGGACCGGCTTCGCGGTTCGTTCCTTCCTTCAGGACGGTGTAGCCGTCGCCGCCGGTCGCCATGAAGTCGTTGACGACGATCGTGTACGAGGCGGAATCCTCCAGCACGGTGCCGTCCGCCTTCTTGATCTCGACGATTCGCTCGCCTACCGGCTTGCTGTCGTCGTAGCTGTACGTGAACCCGGACACTTGACCGATTTTCGCCGAGGTTCCCGCCCATTGCTGATTGAGCAGCTCCTTCATCTGCGCGCCCGTGAGCGTCATCTTCACGAGCACGTTGCCGAACGGCTGGATGCTGAACATGTTGCCGTAGGTGACGTTGCCCTCCGGCATGTCGTTGCGGATGCCGCCGGAGTTCATGAACGCGAAGTCCGTCTTCATCGCCTCGCGCATGCCGTCGGCGATCAGGTTGCCGAGCGCCGATTCGCCGGCTTCGTTCGCCGTTCTCGTAATGGCCGCGTCCGTCTTGCCGATCGGCTTGTTCATCGTCGGAGCGTTCAGCCCCTGATAGTCCTTGATCATCTTCGCGATCTCGGCGTCCGGCTCGATGCCTTCGTGCTTGACGTCGACGATCTCCGCCTTGGACGACACAATATCGTGCGTGGCGCGGTCGATCTCCAGATCGATGTCGGAGAACGCCGTCCCGTACGAATACGCCTCGGTGACGAGCTTGCCGTCGATCACTTTGTTCAAACCGCCATGATTATGTCCGGCGAAAATGACGTCCACTTCGTCGTCCACGCTGTTCGCCAGGTCGACGACCTCGCCGGTCGGCGCGTCGGACGAGCCTTCGAACGGATCGTGCGCCAAAATGACGATCGCCTCGACGCCTTGCGCCTTCAGCTCCGCCACCGCTTTGTTGACCGCTTCGGTCTGGTTCGTGAAGGTGATGCCTTCAATGCTGGAAGCCCGGACGATCGTCGGCGTAATGTTGGTCACGAGGCCGATGAAGCCGATCTTGACGCCGCCCGCTTCCTTGACGACGTACGGATCGAGCAGCGGCTTGCCGTCTTTGCCGAGCACGTTGGCCGCGACGTACGGGAAGTTCGCGCCCGCGAAGTCCTTGCCGCTGACCGGGTTTTTGCCGCCGTGAATGAGGCGCAGCGCCTCGTCCGCACCCTTGTCGAATTCGTGGTTGCCGAGCGTTCCGACGTCGAAGCCGAGCCGGTTGAGGAAGTCGATGGTCGGCTCGTCCTGCAGCAGAGCGGACACCGGCGCACTGGCGCCGACGGCGTCGCCCGCATGCACGAGCAGCGTGTTCGGGTTCGTCGCCTCGCGCTGCCTCAGATAAGCCGCCAGATAGTCGGCTCCGCCGAGCGTGGAGACGACTTGGCCGTTTGCGTCCTTCACCGTCTTCGAATAGTCCAGTTGCCCGTGGAAGTCGTTGATGCCGAGCAATTGAACCGAGATCGGCGTAATCAGCGTATAGACGACCTTGGCCGCTTCGGCGCGGGTGACCGTCGCTTTCGGGCTGAACTTGCCGCCGTTGCCCGCCATGACGCCGCGATCGACCGCGACGTTCACGCCCGCCTTGGCCCATGCGCTGATGGCGGAGACGTCCGCAAACTTCGCTTCGCTGTCCGCCTTAATCGAGCCGCCCGCCTTATATTTCAAGGCGTTGCTTGCCATGACGGCCATTTGCTCGCGGGTAATGGCGGCGTTCGGCGCGAACTTGTCTTTGCTTACGCCGCCGACGATGCCTTGCTCGGAAGCCGCCGCCACCGCGTCCGCATACCAGGCCGAAGCCGGGACGTCGGAGAATTTCGCTTTGCCGGCCGCGGTCAGTTGCAACGCCTTGGCGAGCAGGGTGGCGAATTGCGCCCGCGTCACCGGGGCGTTCGGGTCGAACGTCGAGTCGCCGGTGCCCGTGACGATGTTCTGGGCGGCCAAGTCGCCGATCGCCTCGTAGGCCCAGTGGGTTGCGGGTACGTCCTTGAACGCGATGCCCGTTTGCGTCCCGGTTCCGGCGCCCGTACCCGTGCCTGCGCCCGTGTCCGTACCGGTGCTTGGCGCCGCCGCCTTGCTCAGATCCAGCGTAAAGATGCCGAACCCTTTATCGTCCTGCTTGCCCGTATAGCCGATATTGGAGCCCGAGCCGATGTAATCCGCCGCCTTCGGCGAGGACGTAAACGTCACGTTGACGCCTCCGGCGATCGGCGCGATCGACCAGTTGTTGTCGGCCGTCGGGTTGACGGACGGCTGGGAAGCGATGTAGTCCATGAGAATTTGCCGGTTCTCGACCGTCGAATCGATGATCAACTTGCTGCCCTTGACGCCCGGGAAGTTGCCGCCTCCCCCCGCGCGGTAATTGTTGGTGGCGATGATGAAATCCTGGTCCGGATCGATGGGCTTGCCCTGGTAGCTCAGATTGACGATCCGGCTGGAAGAAGCGTCGTTGATCGTGCCGTCCGGCTTGTACTTGGCCGGCTTCGTCACGTCGATCTGGTACGTGACGCCGTCGATGACGTCGAAGTTGTACACCGGGAAGGAAGGATTCAGCAGCGCTTGCTCTTCCTTCTTGCCCGGATCGATCTGGTTGAACTTGCCGGCGGACATCTCCAGCCACTCCTTGACGACCGAACCCTTCACGAGAAGGGCCTTCAAGGTATTGTCGTACAAGTACAGGTCGCCCGCGCTCTTGATCGCCAGCGGTCCGGCCTTGATCTCCGTGAATTCCTCCGGCCCGTTGCGTCCGGCCTTGAACGGCGCCCCGACGGACAGAACCGGCGTGTCCTTGTATTCGGGCAAGTTCTTCTTCACGTACTCTTCCACATACTGCTTCTGCGCGTTCGTGACGATCTGGACGGACGGGTCGTCCTGCACGAGCGCGAAAAAGCTGTGGATCGGAGCCGCCGTTGTCCCGATCGGGTTGTTGGCGTATTGGATCGTCGCTTCGTGATCCGCCTTCACCGCCTCCACGACGGCCGGATCCGAGTCGACAAGCGCCTTCTTGGCGGCCGCGTCATAGATCGCCTTGGTGGACGACTGGGAGCTGACGACCTTCCACTTCCCGTCCTGCTTCTCCAGCGTCAAGTCGATTACGCCGAGGTTGCTTCCGCCGTAGCCGGCTTGCACAGCGGGAACGCCGTTGATCGTTCCTCGCACGTTGTCCACGCCCGGCAGCGGCTTGCCGTCGGCTCCTTTGAACAGGGCGTCCAGCGACTGGTCGTCCGCCGTCGGGAACACCTTATGGGTATGGGAAAAGGTGATCGCGTCGATGCCCGGCACTTTGCTCAGCGGCAGCACCGCGTCCTCGGCGCTTACATAAGGCTGCGCGTTGCCGTTAAAGCCGGAGTGCGCCAAGGCGATGACGAGATCCGCGCCTTTGGCTCTGATCTCGGGCACGAACTTCTCGGCCGTCGCGACGATGTCCTTGGCGATGACCTTGCCGTCCAGCGCGGATTTGTCCCATTGCGTAATTTGCGGCGGAACGAACCCGATGACGCCGATTCGCAGCGTCTGCTCCCGGCCGGACTCGTCCGTGTATTTCTTCTCGATAATTTTGTACGGCTCGTACTTGTTGACGTCGTTGTCCGGGTTCCCGTCCTTGTCGTCGACATACACGTTCGCGTTGACATAGGGGAAGTCGGCTCCCGCGATCGCCTTGTCGAGGTAATCGAGCCCGTAGTTGAACTCGTGGTTGCCCAGCGTCGCGGCGTCGTAGCCCAACTGGTTCATCGCTTTGTAGACCGTGTGGATCTCGCCGTCCTTGAGCGGGGCGATCAGCGCCTTGTACGTGCCGAGCGGAGTGCCCTGAATCAGGTCGCCGTTATCGACCAGGAACGTGTTGGGTTCTTCCTGTCTGGCCGCCTTGATCAGCGTGGCGGTTCGAGCCAGGCCGACGGAATCGGAGGGGGCGTCTTTGTAGTAGTCGTAAGGCATGAGGTTGGTGTGAACGTCCGTCGTCTCCAGAATTCTTAGCTTGAGGGTCGATTCCGCGTCCGCCGCGGATGCGATAAAGCCGTTCAGAGGCAGCGCCAATAAACTGACTGCAAGAGATGAAACCATTAATCTTCCAAGCTTCGAACCGGAGCGGTATCGCACGTGTAACATCATCCTCCCACTATGTGTATGAATACATTACTAATAATAATAGAATCATAGGGAGGATGACTATATTTTTCTAGAAAAAGTTTGCTTATAATCCGATATTCTCACCAAAAGGATCGATTTCGGCAAAAACCGATAGAATCGGACATATTTGTGTAATATTTTCTCACTTTCTAAGGACATGGGCCGTGGGTGACGGCATTGGCGGTTGAGGGGGACTTTCCTATAAAGGGAATGATTTGGGCTTTTTGCGGAGATAACAAGAAGGATGAAATTTATTCCAGAGGAGCGATCTGAGTGGCCAATGTCAAACTAGCGATCATTTACTACAGTTCCACCGGAACGAACTACAAGCTGGCGCAATGGGCGGCCGAAGGGGCGAAGGAAGCGGGAGCCGAAGTGAAGGTGCTCAAAGTGCAGGAACTGGCGCCGCAAGCCGCCATCGACAGCAACCCCGCCTGGAAGGCGCACGCCGAAGCGACGAAGGACGTGCCGGTAGCTTCCGCGGCCGATTTGGAGTGGGCGGACGCCCTGATTTTCAGCGTGCCGACCCGATTCGGCAACGTGCCGTCGCAGATGAAGCAGTTTATTGATACGCTGGGCGGCTTGTGGGCCCAAGGCAAGCTGGCGAACAAAGTCGTCAGTGCGATGGCGAGCGCCGGCAATCCGCACGGCGGGCAGGAAGCGACGATTTTGGCGCTGCATACGTCGTTCTATCACTGGGGAGCGATTGTGGCCGCTCCGGGCTACACGGACCAGTCGGCATATACGTCCGGCGGGAATCCGTATGGCACGAGCGTCACCGTGAATCAGGACGGCTCCTTGCAGGAGGATGTCCAGGCGGCCGTCATGCACCAGGCGAAACGGACCGTTACCGTAGCCGGTTGGGTAAAGCAGGGGCAGGGCGGCTGAGAAGAGGAAACGGTTAGGAACCGGACCCGGCTGGGTCCGGTTTTTTAACGCTGGCGAGTCCAGCGTTAGCTTAACAAGACGAACAATCTGTCTTGTTGGGATAGGCGGGACGGCTTTGTTTTTTTTCTTTTCTACGGAGCGCATCGACGCATCCGTGGGGTCAATTTGTATAATCCGTAATGTTTTTAGGCGGTTTTGGTTGTGCTATTTTGGGTGAAGTCGAGGCGCGCCGCGAAGCCGGCCCGAACGGGCGGGATGCTCGATGAAATCAAGCGGCGCACCGGCCAATGGAGTCGCGTTTTCGCGTAACCAAGCTAGGGAAGACGACAAAACGGGGGCGTTAGGTCCGATGAAACGAAAAATCAGGCTCGTCTTATTTTCATCTGTCGCGATTATTATTGTCCTCTGCCTGATCGTTGTCGCCAAGCCGTTCGCCCGCTCCGATCCCGCTGCGGGGAAGGAAGCGGCCGGCAATTCCAACGGGATGAAGCTCGGCGCATCCCCCGGCACACCTCCCGGCACGACGGCCGGCAACGCGTCTCCGGATGCGCCCAATACGGCGTCAGCCAGCGGTATGGCCGCGGCTCCGCCCAATGAAGCGTCCGCCGAAGGCCAGGGCGCGGCACCTTCCGCCGCCGGGGCGAACGAAACCGAAGCCGCCGCCATGGAGCCGGTCGTCTACGAAGCCGAGGATGCGGCGCTGAACGGCACCATCGTCGAGTCCTCCGCGCAAGGGTACTCGGGAACCGGATACGTGACGGGCTTCGACAAGGACGGAGACTCCATCGCTTTTCAGATCGACGTCCCCGCCGCCGGGATCTACGCCCTGTCGATCGGCTGCCGCGCGCCCTACGGCGACAAAGTATTGTCCTTGAAGCTGAACGGGCAGCCGTCCGGCGACGTTAGCGTCAAAGCAAGCGTTACATTCGGCGAAGTGCCGGCAGGCAAGCTGCTTCTGAACGAAGGGGAGAATACCGTGACGATCGACAAAAACTGGGGCTGGTACGAGATCGACTACATTAAGCTGCAACAAGCCGGGGCGCCGAAGCCGCATGCGATCGTGCGCAAGCTGGTCAATCCGAACGCGACGAAGGAAGCGGGGTCCCTATTCGCCTTCCTTGCCGATCAATACGGCAAGTCGATTCTCTCCGGGCAGCAGAACTACAGCAACCTGGACTGGATCGCCGAACAGACGGGCAAGCAACCGGCCGTCGTCGGCTTCGATCTGATCGAATATTCGCCGACGAGGGTTGCGCACGGCTCCAAATCGGAGGAGATCGAGCGGGCGATCGATTGGCATCGCCGAGGCGGAATCGTCACGTTCGTCTGGCATTGGAACGCGCCGAAGGATCTGATCGACGAACCCGGCAAAGAATGGTGGAGAGGGTTCTATACGGAAGCGACGACATTCGACGTGGAGTACGCGATGAAGCATCCGGATTCCGAAGACTACAAGCTTCTCCTCCGCGACATCGACGCGATTGCCGCCCAGTTGAAGAAGCTGCAGGATGCCAAAGTGCCGGTGCTGTTCCGTCCGCTGCACGAAGCGGAAGGCGGGTGGTTCTGGTGGGGGGCGAAAGGGCCCGAGCCTGCGAAAAAGCTGTACCGCCTCGTGTACGACCGTCTGACGAACGTCCATAAACTGAACAATTTGATCTGGATTTGGAATTCGGCCGCCGCCGATTGGTATCCGGGCGACGATGTCGTCGATATCGTCAGCGTCGATTCCTATCCGCCGGACGGCGATTACGGTCCCGTAAGCGGCAAGTACGACGAGCTGGTGTCGCTGGTGCAGGACAAGAAGCTGGTCGCCCTTACCGAGAACGGACCGATTCCCGATCCGGAGCTGCTGGAGAAATACCATGCCGACTGGAGCTGGTTCTGCACCTGGGACGGCGATTTTCTGACCGACGGCAAGAAGAACAGCCTCGATCATATCAAGAAGGTGTACAACGACAAGAGAGTCCTTACGTTGGACGAACTGCCCGATCTGAACGCTTACGGACGCTAGCCCTCCAATCTCTATTTTCTATTGTGTTGCTGTGCGTTTACTAGGGTGTTCGCCTTGCCGCGAAGGCAACATAATAGAGGACATTCCGGACAATCCGTTCAAGGAGGAGTGAATCGTGACCGATCCCATTCAACAGCGTACGCCGTCCCCGGCCATTGGAACGATCCGGATATGCTCGTCGTCGGCGTGAACGGGGCGAACGAATGGATGGGCCCGGGTTGTACGCCCTTGGAATACCGGTCGCATTTCAGCCTTTGGTGTCTCTCCGCCGCTCCGCTTCTCATCGGCTGCGACATCCGGAAGATGGACGCCGCTACGAAGGAGACGCTCCTGAATCCCGAACTGATTGCCGTGAAACAGGTTCCGCTCGGCCGGCAGGGCCGCATCGTCCGCAAGGAAGAAGGAACCGATCTGTGGGTGAAGCCGTTGTCGGACGGGTCCGTCGCCATCGGCTTGTACAACCGGTCGTCGGAGGAGAAAGAGATGACGGTGAAGTGGAGCGAGCTCGGCCTCGAGGCGGGAGCGGGCGGGCTTGCCAGGAAGGCAGCGGCCGTACGCGATTTGTGGGCGCGCGAAGAATCGGGCGTTCATGAAGGCCGGTATACGAGAAAAGTGTCGCCCCACGAGCTTGCGGTCGTAAAAGCGGCTTTTCGGTAACCGGGGCGGCGAAGGCGAAGGAGGAATCTTTTTTTGGCGGCGGGTTTATTCATCAAAGGAATGACGTACGGCTGGAACAGCGCCCGCGGGGCGTATCGGCAGCCGTACGCGCTCGATTCGCTTCGGAAGCTGAAGGAGACCGGAAGCGAGTGGATTGCGCTGGCGTTCTACACGTTTCAATCGACGATTCATTCGACGGAGATTCCCTTCGACTACGGATACACGGTCACCGACCGGGATATCGAATATGCGGTGAAGCAGGCCCAGGCGCTTGGGCTCAAAGTATGCCTGAAGCCGGTCGTCAATTCCGCCGACGGCATTTGGCGCGCGCATATCGGCTTTCCCGAGGAGGAAGGCGCCAAGCGCTATTGGGACGCCTGGTTTCGTTCCTACGGCAATTTCTTGCGCCACTATGCCGAGCTCGCGGAGGAACTGGGCTGCGACATGTTCTGCGTCGGCTGCGAGATGATCGGCACGGAGCGAAAGACCGAATACTGGCACGCCCTCATTGACGATATCCGGAGCGTTTACGGCGGGCCGATCACCTATAACGCGAACCACGGCAAAGAGGAGGGCGTCGATTGGTTCGACCGGGTCGATTTGATCGGCACGAGCGCTTACTATCCGGTCGCCTCCCGGCCGGGGGCCAGTGAGGAAGCGATGATCGCGAACTGGCTTCCGGTGAAGGAGAAGCTGTCCCGGCTTCACGCCAGGTTCGGCAAACCGATCGCCTTCGTGGAGATCGGCTGCCGCAGCGCTTTGGGCTGCGCGGCGATGCCGTGGGACTTCACGCATACGAAGCTTCCGGCCAGCGAGGAGGAGCAGGCGAACTTCTACAGCTCCGTCCTCAAGACGTTCTGGGACGAGCCGTGGTTTGCGGGTTTTTTCTGGTGGGATTGGAGCGTCAAGCTGTATCCGCTTGAAGCGGCTGGGGCTAACACGGGCTTCGATATTTACGGCAAAAAAGCGGAACGCGTCGTTCGCGAATGGTATGCGAAGCCGAAATAAGCGCAAGGCCGGCCAAGGGAGACTCGTTTGCCCCCTTGGCCGGCTTTCCTTTTTAATGCGGCCGGTCTGCGATCCACTTCGCTATATCCTCGATCACTTGGGGATCCACATTCGCCGGTTTGGCGTAATTGCTGATCCCGTTCTCCAGTGTGCCTTCCGTAAATAAATGGGTCAAATTCGGATAAGTGCGGTACTCCACGTTCGGTCTTCCCTCGTAAATATCCTTCCAGCCTTGCAGGCTGGCGGCCGGCACCTGAAAATCCTGTTCCCCTTGCAGCACGAGCATGTCGGCGTCGCGCAGCTGCGCTTCCTTCGCCGGCTCGTAGCTGTCGATGTCGGACCACCAGTACGGATTGGGCGGCAAATCGAACGACGCGGGCGGATTCGCCGGGTCGAAGTCCGGCTGCCGCACGAGCTTCAATTGTTCGCGGTAATAGGCCAGCTCTTCGGCGGGCAGCATCCCTCCCAGCTCGGGATGGTCATAAGAGTCGATCTCCGAATAGCGCGGATCCGCACCCGCCAGGACGATCGCTCCGGCAAGAAGCCGCTTCGAGTCGCGGGCCAGAATGCGGGGGACCATCCATCCGCCCCGGCTATGACCGGCCACATAGATGCGCTGCGGATCGATGGAGGGATAGGTCGCCAAGGCTTCCGCGGCCAGGAGCGGATTATCGACGAATTCGTCCTCGACCGTGTAATGATCCGCCAATTGCACGTAGTGTTCGCGGGTCGTTTTGGGCATGCGCAGCACGGCGATTTGTTGCCCGGCCAGGCCCGCGGCCAAGTCGCGGAACGGTTTCTGGGCGAAAACGGTGCTGTCGGCGTCCAGTTCGCCGTCACCCTGGACGAGAATGACCGCCGGGAACGGCCCTTCGCCTGAGGGAAGCGTTAAAGTGGCTTGAACCGCATGATCGCCCGTGCCGACGACAACCGGCATCTCCTTGTAGCTATCGGGACGATCGTAGGCCGGGGCGCGATAGCCCTCCATTCGCATCGTCGCATAAAGATCGTCCACCTGTCCGTCCCGATCCAGCCGGACTTCGACGTCGAACGGCATTTTCGGTCCTTGGTACGTGACGGTAACGGTCGTATGTACGGCGTCGGCTGCGACGGTGCCCCACGTTCTCGGATAAGCGGAGAGCTGCCGGATCCATTCCTGCAACCCCGCGGGAATGGTTGCCGCCTTGAAGGCGGCGTTGGCCAGCGAATAGGCGGATTCCGCATCGCCGCGCTGAAGCCGGGTCAGGAACGCGTTCGCGCGGGTTTGCGCGTCCGCGGAATCGATCACCGGCTTGCCGTTCGCCCAGGAAGCTTCGATGCCCAGCGTCTGCCGCAGCGCGTCCCGCGTCACATATACGGTGCCGCCGCGAACCGCGACGCCGCCGTCCAAGCGAATCGTCCGGCCGTTCGCCGTTGCGGAAGCTCTTCCTTCGTCTTCCAGGCGAAGCCGGATCGTGTCCGTTCCCTTGGCCGCGATAATCGTCCGCTGCTTCGGCTCCCAATGGATCGTCAGCCCGATCCATTCGCCAAGCTTGCGCAGCGGGATATCCGCCATCGCGGACGCTTGGCCGGCAGCGGGAGCGTTCGTCGCCGCCCAAGCGCCGGGAGATCCCGCCGCTTGGCCTGTCCATGCAACGGCGAGCGCCAGGGATACGGTTAAGCTGCGGGGAATTATTTTGAACTTCATATGATTTCACCTCTTCTGTGGATTGAACGTTTACCAAGTTCCGAATGAAATCATATCGCGGGGAGTTTAAGGGCAGGGGGCGATGGCGGTTAATTTTGGTTTAAAAAAGCGGTTGGTTCACAGCGTTAATAAGAAATGCCCTCAATGGTGAATGGGGCTGAAGACATTGCCGCATGCCGCCCTCTAGACCGGGTGTAATCGGCTGCTTGCCCGGCCGACGTGCAGGCGCCGGTGCCGCTTGACCGGGATAAGCTGCGACTTCAGACCGGTGCGGCGAACCGCTTCCGGTCCGGTGCCGGACTCACCTGAAGGACGTTACGCCTATCCATTCCCTTCCAGTATTGTGAAGGTAACCATTCGCACGAGAAGGGAAGAGGCCAATTTGAAAAGCCATGTTATCGCTCACGAGGCGAAGCGGAAGGTCCGTTTGTTCGAAGGGGAAAAAAGTCTGGTGATGACCGGGCTGCTCGGCTTCCTGTTGGCGGCGGTTTGCGCCGTTTGGACGCTTGCGTTCGGGGGAGAGGTGCCGCCGGGGGGAGACGTATCCAAAGCGTTCTCGTTCAACGCGGCGCTCGGCGCCTTCCTTCTGTCCACAGCGGCGGTCAGCCCGTTCTCCGCGCTGGGAGCGAGAAGCCGCTCCGTATTTCGCCGGGCTTACATCGCGCTTGCGCTCTACGCTTACTTCGCGGAGACGGTACAAAACTTCCGGGGCGTCAACCCGAGGTTCGTGGCGGACGGTACGGCCTTCGACAAGGCCGTCGGGAACGTCTTCGCGTTCGTCGCGCTGCTGCTCGTCCTTTTCTATCTGTTCCTGGGCGTTCAGTTTTTCCGCCGGAAAGCTTATGAGCTTCGTCCGGAGCTGGTGCTCGGCGTGCGCTATGCGATGATTGCGGTCGTCCTGTCGTTCGCGGCGGGTATCTGGATCTCCGTCAACCAGGGCCGCTATATCGGTTCGCACGGCAATATTATCTGGCTGCACGGACTCGGCTTCCATGCGCTCCAGGCGGTGCCGCTCGTCGCCTGGCTGACGGAACGCTCCCCGCTCCAAGCGTCGGCCCGCCGCAAGCTGATTCACATTGCGGGCGTCGCCTTCCTGCTGGGCCTTGTCGCGATAGGCTGGCAGACGATGAACGGCGATGCCGTGCTTCGGTGGTCGATGCTTCCGATCCTGGCGGGCGTCTGCTTCCTGGTCTCGCTTGCGGCTGGGGCGCTGGCGCTGCGCCAATCGGCGCTCCGGTTGAATTCGGCGGGCGGCAATAAAAAGTCAAAGCTGTCCCGGCAGCTCTAAGTCGTCGACCGTTTGGAGACCGCCCCTTACGTATTACCGCCGAAAGCCTGCACGAACGTCCGCCAAAGAAGCTCAGAGCCTGAGCTACATTCGCCC
>NZ_KE386965.1:0-23572 GCF_000429825.1 Cohnella thermotolerans DSM 17683 | reverse complement strand
GCCAAAGAAGCTCAGAGTCTGAGCTACATTCGCCCGTCCCGCCGAATTTCGGCCAAAGAAGCTCATGTTCTGAGCTTCTTTCTCTTTTCCGCAAGAGCGTCCGCCATAGAAGCTCGCGGTCTGCCAACGTCCCTCCCCAAGCCCGCCCAAAAGATATCGTTAATAGGGTTAACAGGTATAATCACTCGGATTGTTGGGAGGTGGGGGGTGCCCTAGAATAAGGAAATCGACGGTGCCTCCGGCCATTTAGCAGAAGAAAGAGAGTGATTCCTATTGTGTTGAAGCGACTTCTACGTCACCGGTATCTGAAGCCTGCGCTTTGGACCGCGGTCGTCGTCGGCGTCCTCGCTTGGTGGATTTACGGTACGCCCAAGGGAACGGTGCACGCGAATCTCATCGCGGATCTGGACCAACTGCAGACCTACGCGGAAGGCAGCTACCAGAACTATCTCAACAAGTATGCGAGCGCGCCCAGGCCCGCGGAGACGGTCCGCATTCCGGGCGCTTCCTACTCTTCTTCGGATTGCGATTGCGAGGTGCTGTCCGAATACGAAGGCGCTTCGGACCCTGTGCTCCGAACGGGAGACACCGGGTCCGTCACCTGGAAGTTCGACGTGCCCGCGGAAGGCTTGTACCAGATCAAGATTCGTTACTTCACGGAACCGGGAAAAAGCGCGGAGATCGAACGCCAGGTCGCCATCGACGGGAAGCTTCCCTTCGACGAGGCTTCCTCGGTCACGTTCGACCGGGTATGGCGCAACGCGACGGAGACGTTCAAGCGGGACAACCGGGGGAACGAGATCCGCCCGAGCCAGGAGGAGGTGCCTTCGTGGCTGGAGGCGCCTTTCCAAGATTCGCAAGGACTGTACTCCGAGCCTTACCGGTTCTACTTCACCAAGGGCGAGCACACGCTGACGCTTACAGGCCTTCGCGAGCCGATGGTCGTCGACTATCTGGAGCTGTACCAGGAGCCGGAGCCGCCGACTTATGCGGAGCTTAAGCAGCAATACGAGGAGCAGGGCTACGCGAAGACGCAAGGCGTCGAAGTCAAAGTGCAGGGGGAGAACGCGACGCTCAAATCTTCGCCGACGCTGTATCCGGTCTCGGACCATTCCAGTCCCGCCACGGAACCGTACAGCGCTTCCAAAATCCGGCTGAACACGATCGGCGGCATCAACTGGCGGCTGCCCGGCCAATGGATCGAATGGGAAGTGGAGGCGCCGCAGGACGGACTCTACCAGATCGGATTGAAGGTGAGGCAGGACCAGCTTCGCGGGCTGTTCTCGAACCGGAGGCTGGAAGTGGACGGAGCCGTGCCCTTCAAGGAGATGGAATCGATCCCGTTCTACTACAGCCCGAATTGGCAGATGGTCGTTCCGGGAGACGGGAAGGAGCCGTATCTGTTCCATCTGACCAAAGGCAAGCACTCGATCCGGTTGGTGACGGACCTGGGCGAGGTCGCCTCGCTCGTCCGAACGGTGCAGTCCAGCATGCTCGAAATGAACCGAATTTACCGCAAAGTGCTCGTCATTACGTCGGCCGATCCGGACCCGTTCCGCGACTATCAGCTTGGCAAGCGCATTCCGGAGATGGCGGACGTGTTCCGGCGGCAGAGCGACGTCCTGTATACCGTCGCCGAGAAGCTGCGGACGATTACCGGAGAGAAGAGCGACAAGACGGCGATTCTGTACATGCTGGCCAAGGAAATGCGGGATTTCGCCGACAAGCCGGATTCGGTGCCTTCGAACCTGAAGCAGTTCAAGACGGATGTCGGCTCGCTCGGCACGTGGCTGCTGACCGTGCGGGAGATGCCGCTGCAGGTCGATTACCTGACGCTTGCGAGTCCCGAGGAGAAGCTGCCGAGGGCAAGAGCGACAACGCTGGCTTCCATCCGGCACAATCTGTCGACCTTCGCCTACTCGTTCCTCGAAGATTACAACTCGATCGGCAGTTCGGCCGAGGGAAGCAAGAAGGTGACCGTCTGGATCGGCACCGGGCGCGATCAGGCTCAGGTCATCAAGCAACTCGTCGACGACAGCTTCACGCCGCTCAAGAACATCGGCGTCGACCTGAAGCTGGTCGACATGAGCACGCTGCTGTCGGCGACGCTCGCGGGCCAAGGCCCCGACGTCGCGATGATGATCGGCAACGGCGACCCCGTCAACTACGCGATGCGCGGCGCTTCTTACGACATCAGCAAGTTCCCGGACTTCGCCGAGGTGGCGAAGCGGTTCGAGGACAGCGCGATGACGCCTTACCGCTTCAACGGCGGCGTGTACGCCCTGCCGGAGCAGCAAGTGTTCGACGTGCTGTTCTACCGGAAGGACATTCTGGAGGAGCTGGGGCTTCAAATTCCGCAGACGTGGGACGACGTTTACAAGATGCTGCCGGATTTGAAGAAGAACAACATGGACTTCGGCCTTCCGATTCTCAACACGAAAATTCAGCAGCCGCCGGCGCTGCCGATCAACGAGGCGTTCGCGATGCTGCTCTACCAGCACGGGGGGAGCTTCTACAAGGAAGACGGCGTCGCCAGCGATCTGGACAGCGAAATCGCCATGTCCACGTTCCAGCAGTGGACGGATCTGTACACGGCGTACCAGTTCCCGGTCGATTACGACTTCGTGAACCGGTTCCGGCTCGGCGAGGTGCCGATCGGCATCGACGCCTATACGACCTACAACACGCTGACGGTGTTCGCTCCGGAAATTCGCGGCCAATGGGGCTTTACGCTCGTGCCCGGCACGAAGAAGGAGGACGGCACGATCGACCGCACCGTGTCCAGCAACGGCACGGCGGTCATGATGCTGAACGCGGCCAAGGACAAGCAGGCGGCGTGGGAATTTATGAAGTGGTGGACGGACAAGGAGACGCAGGTCCAGTACGGCCGCGAGATGGAGAGCCTTATGGGCGAGTCGGCACGGTATCCGACGGCGAACATCGAAGCGCTGGCCGAGCTGCCGTGGCCGGTCTCGGACTATAAGACGCTGGCCGAGCAGCGGCAATGGGTGAAGGGCATTCCCGAAGTGCCGGGCGGCTACTTCACGGGCCGGATTCTGGACAACGCCTTCCGGAAAGTGATCAATTCCGGCGAGAATCCGCGGGATTCCCTGTACGACCAAGTGGTGAACATGAACAACGAAATCGCGAACAAACGCAAGGAATTCGGCTTATCGAGCAGATCGGGGGGATCCGCGAGTGGTCAGAGCGGAGATTGAACGACCGGGCAAGCCGCAGCGGTCCGCGCGCATCGTGCGGTTCGCCCCTCTCTCGCGCACGCTGCGGGAGATGAAGAAGCACAGGCAGTCTTACGTGCTGATGGCTCCCTACATGCTGCTGTTCTTCCTGTTCACGGTGCTGCCCGTCTGCATCGCGATCGTTTTCAGCTTTACGTATTTCAACCTGCTGGAATTCCCGAAGTGGATCGGCTGGCACAATTATACGCGGATGTTCCTGGAGGACGACGTCTTCCTCATCGCGGTCAAGAACACGTTCCTGTTCGCCGGCATCACGGGGCCGATCAGCTACTTGATGTGCTTCGTGTTCGCCTGGCTCGTCAACGAGCTGAGGCCGAAGACGAGGGCGTTGATGACGTTGTTTTTTTACGCGCCTTCCATCTCCGGCAACGTGTTTTTCATTTGGCAGATTATTTTCTCCGGCGACCGTTACGGATACGTCAATGGGTTTCTGCTCGATCTGGGGCTCATCAACCAGCCGATTCAATTTTTGCGGGACGAACATTACGTGCTCTGGATCGTTCTGCTCGTTCAACTGTGGCTGAGCCTCGGCGTCAGCTTCCTGGCCTTCATCGCCGGGCTGCAGACGGTGGACCGCTCCCTGTTCGAGGCCGGCGCGGTGGACGGCATCCGCAACCGCTGGCAGGAGCTGTGGTTCATTACGCTCCCGGCGATGCGGCCGCAGCTGCTGTTCGGCGCGGTCATGCAGATCACTTCTTCGTTCGCCGTCGCCGACGTGTCGACGCAGCTCGCGGGCTTCCCCAGCGTCAACTACGCGGCGCACACGATCGTCACCCATCTGGAGGATTACGGCACGATCCGCTTCGAGATGGGCTACGCTTCGGCCATCGCGACCGTTCTGTTCGTCGTCATGGTCGGAGCCAATATCATCGTGCAGAAGCTGCTGAAAAAGGTAGGTGACTAGCCCCATGAGCGCCATATCGACTCCCAAGCAGAAGCGGCTCAACCGATCCTTCGCGGGGGACTTGTTCCTGTTCCTGTTTCTGGCCGTTTTCGCCGCCTTTATGGTCGTTCCGCTGGTTTACACGATCAGCAACGCGCTGAAGCCGCTGAACGAGCTGTTTCTCTTCCCGCCGACGCTGTGGGTCCGGCATCCGACGCTCAACAACTTCATCGACTTGTTCCACCTGATGTCGAATTCGTGGGTGCCGTTCACCCGCTACATTTTCAATACCGTCTTCATTACGCTGACCGGCACGGCCGGGCACGTCATTATCGCTTCCGCGGCGGCTTATCCGCTGGCGAAGCACAAATTCCCGGGCGCGCGAATTTTGTTCGCGATCGTGGTGCTCAGCCTTATGTTCTCGCCGAAGGTCACGAACATTCCGAACTATCTCATCATGTCGTGGCTCGGCTGGATCAACACGTACGCGGCGATCATCGTGCCCGCGTTCGCCTACTCGCTCGGCCTGTACCTGATGAAGCAGTTCATGGAGCAGATTCCGGACGCCCTGCTCGAAGCGGCCAAGATCGACGGCGCCAGCGAGTACCGGATTTTCTGGCAGATCGTCATGCCGCTCGTCAAGCCGGCTTGGCTGACGCTGACCATTCTGTCGTTCCAGACGCTGTGGGGGACGTGGGGCGGCAACTTCATCTACAGCGAGCAATTGAAGACGCTTCCTTACGCGCTGAATCAGATCGTCGCCGGCGGCATCGTCCGGGCGGGCCCCGGCGCGGCCGTCGCCATGTTCATGATGATCGTGCCGGTGACCATATTCATCGTGTCCCAGAGCAGCATCATCCAGACGATGGCCAGCTCCGGGATGAAGGAGTAGAGGCATGAGACCAACACATTGGATGCGCAAGCTTGCCGTCTCCGCTGCGCTAACCGTCGCGCTCTCGCTGGCCGCGACCCCCGTGCAAGCCGCCGTTCCGTACACGGGTTACACCTACGACGGCTGGGGCGAAGAGACCTGGTCGCCCGCGGCTTACGCTCCGGCGGGCGTCGTCACCGGAGAAGGGCTCGGAATCGGCCCGTTCAGCGCGCCCGAGGATCTGTACGTAACGGCGGACAACCGGATCTTCGTCGCGGATACGGGCAACAACCGGATCGTGGAGCTGGACGGCCAATACAGGTTCGTCCGCAGCTATGACAAGTTCGACAACGGCGGCAAGGAGGATACGTTCAACAAGCCGCAAGGGGTGTTCGTCACGCAGGCGGGCGCCATCTACGTGGCGGATACGGGCAACCACCGGGTCGTCCGGCTGGACGAAGGCGGGAAGGCCGGGCTCATCATCGCCGCTCCCAAATCGGAGTTTTTCGCCGCGGACTTCGTCTTCGATCCGAAGAAGGTAGCCGTCGACTCCGCGAACCGGGTTTACGTCATCGCCGATCACGTCTTCGACGGCATCATGCAGTTCGACAGCCAAGGGGCGTTCGAGAGCTACTTCGCCGCGAACCGGGTCAAATACGGCGTCGCCGATTACGTCTGGAAGAAATATTTGTCCACGGAGGCGCAGAAGGAGCGGATGATCTCGTTCGTTCCGACCGAATACACGAACATGGACCTGGACAGCCAGGGCTTCGTCTTCACGACGACCGCCGACAATTCGGGCGCGTCGCCGAAGCCGATCCAGCGCCACAATCCGACCGGGACGGACGTGCTGATCCGGCAGGGCTTCGCCAATCCGTCGGGCGACCTGCAATACAATCCGGCCAAGGGCCCTTCCCGGCTGGTCGACATCGACGTCGGACCGGACGGCACGTACAGCGCGCTCGACAACAAGCGGGGCCGCATCTTCACCTACAGCTCCGAAGGCAAGCTGCTTTACATTTTCGGAGCGATCGGCGACCGGGTCGGCACTTTGCAGGAGCCTGCGGCGCTGGAGCGCGTCGGCGAAGACATTCTCGTGCTCGACAAGCACGACCTGCGCTTCACGATCTACCGGCCGACGCCGTTCGGCAAACTGGTGAACGAAGCCGTGCACAACGACTACATCGGCAATCAGAGCAAGGCGGCAGAGCTGTGGAAGCAGGTGCTCGAGCTGGACGCGAACCTCAACATCGCCTACATCGGCGTCAGCAAGGCGATGCTGCGCCAGGGCCACCACGAAGCGGCCGTCAAGGACGCGAAGCTCGGTCTGGACCGGTTCGCCTACTCGAAAGCTTATCAGCGTTATCGCAAGGATGTGCTGAAGGAGCATTTCAACACGATTCTGACGTCGATTCTGGGGCTGGCCGTCCTGTGGGCCGCCTGGTCGCAATACCGCAAATTCAAGCGAAGAAAAGGGGGAATGTCCGATGTGGAAGGAGCTTCTTAAATTTCCCTTCTACGTGACCGTCCACCCGTTCAAAGGCTTCTGGGATTTGAAGTACGACAACAAAGGGCGCGTGGCCATCGCGCTCGCGATTCTGTTCCTCGTGTCGGTGGCCGTCATGTACCAATACCAGTATTCGGGGTTCGTCGTCAACAAGCATCATCCGAATTCATTCAACAGCCTGATCCAGCTTCGGAACGTCATTTTGCCGTTTTTCCTGTGGTGCGTGGCGAACTGGTCGCTGACGACGCTGATGGACGGGGAGGGGAAATTCAAGGAGATCGTCGTCGCTTCGGCTTATGCGATGCTGCCGATCTTCCTGCTGTTCATCCCGTCCGCTTTCTACAGCCGGTTCATTACGGTGGAGGAATCCGCTTTCTATTACTACCTGAACAGCTTTGCGATCGTCTGGTTCCTCTACCTGCTGTTCGTGGCGACGATGACCGTTCATCAGTACACCGTTCTGAAGACGCTGACAACCATTTTCCTGACCATCGTCTGCATGGGCTTCATCGTGTTTCTCTGCATGCTGTTTTTCAGTCTCGTTCAACAGATGTACAGCTTCGTTTTTACGATCTACAAAGAACTGCAGTTTCGCGGATAGGGGGCGGATCAGATGAAAAAAATACGCGGCATCGTCGCCCTGATCGTCGTCCTCGCACTGGGCTTCGGATGGTACGGGTACAACCGGTGGAACGTTGCGCCGGCCATCGCCGATGTCCCCGACTTGCGGGACGCGGCGGTGCGGCCGGCTACCGCCGCCGATACCGGCTTCACGAAGCCGGCCGTTCCGCTCGAAGGCATGGAGGGCGTCGCATCCAACGGCAAGCTGTCTCTCTATTACGACAAAGATACGTTCGGCATCGCCGTCCGGGACGAGGCCGGGAACGTGTGGCGTTCGAATCCCGCCAAAGCGCAGGAAGACGCGCTCGCCAACGCGTCCGTCCGAGACCAGCTGTCTTCGCAGCTGATCGTCAATTACAGCAATAAAACCGGCCAGCAATCGTCGATGACGTCGGGCCAGGACAGCGTGCAGCTGAAGCAGGCTGTCGCCGAGCCGATCGAGGGCGGGCTGAAGGTCACCTACACGATCGGGAAAGCGTCGAGCGGCATCGACGTTCTTCCGAAGCGCATCAGCGCGGAGCGCTACCAGTCGCTCATTCTGGACAAAGTCGGCAAGAAATACGAGCGCTACCTGTTCAAAGCGTACAAGAACGACAACAACAAGGACGTCTACGAACGCAACGACAAAGAGCTGACCGCGCTGGCGCTGAACAAGGTGATCGCCGCCTTTAAGGAAGCGGGGTACACGGCCGAGGATCTGGCCAAGGATAACGAAGGGGCCGGCGCGTCGGCGGACCGGGAAGTGTTCAAGGCGGCCGTCGAATATACGCTTCAGGACAATCAGCTGGTCGTCCGGGTGCCGACGAAGGAGATCGAATATCCCGGGTCGTTCCCGCTGACCGAGCTGACCGTGCTGCCCTACTTCGGCGCGGCCGATACGAGCGATCAAGGTTATATGTTCGTTCCGGACGGCTCCGGGAGCCTGATCTACCTGAACAACGGCAAGGAGCGCTACGAAGCCTACACGCAGCCCGTATACGGGGACGACGGGGGCACGTGGAACGGGGAGATCGACGACGATCCGACGATCCAGCCGATCCGCCTTCCGGTGTACGGGATGAAGAAGAACGATGCCGCCTTCGTGGCGATCATCGACCAGGGCGCGGCGGTCGCGACGATCCATGCCGAGGTCAGCCGCATGAAGAGCTCCTACAACAGCGTCTATCCCAGCTTCCAGCTGCTCGCGCAGGAGAAGATCAATCTGTCCGCGACGACGTCGGACTCCAGCACCAAATCGAAGCAGATCGCCGTGTTCCAGCAGCGCCCGGTCTACTCGGACTTCTCCGTCCGGTACGCCTTCCTGTCGGGCGACCAGGCGAGCTACACCGGCATGGCCGCGTACTATCGCCATTACCTGCAAGCGCAGCAAGGGCTGACGAAGCTGGAGAAGAAGGATTCCCTGCCCTTCTACCTGGAAGTCGTGAACGGCATTCCGAAGCGGGAATCGTTCCTCGGCATTCCTTACAAGGCGCTGCTGCCGCTGACCACCTTCAAGCAGACGGAGACGCTGATCGGGAAGCTGAAGGAGCAGGGCATCGACCAGTTGAAGGTGCGGCTCTCCGGTTGGTTCAACAAAGGCGTCAGCCACAAGGCCGCCGACCATGTCGATATCGATTCGAGCCTCGGCGGCAGCGGCGGCTACAAGGATCTGGTCGCTTACGCGAAGCGGGAAGGCGTCACGCTGTACCCGGACGTCTCGTTTACCCACTTGTATTCGACGGGAGGCAAGTACAGCGAGTCCAAAGCCGTCTCGCGCTACGTCAACCGGCAGGCGGCCTGGGTATGGGAACGAACGGATTGGGCCCGTCCGTTGTCCGCCCGGCTCGTTCCGTACGTCGTGGACCGCTTCCTGAGCGCATACGGCAAGTACGGAGGCACGGGCCTTTCCGTCCGCAACATGGGGCACATGCTGGAAGGGGACTACCGGCGGGGGCATGTCGTCGACCGCGTACAGGCGGAAGAGATCGACAAGCAACAGCTGGAGAAAATCGGCAAGCAGCTTCCGGACGTGATGGCCGACGGCGGCAACGCTTACGTTCTTCCGTACGTGAAGGACGTCGTCGAGGCGCCGATGACGAACAACGGCTACAACCTGACCGACGAATCGGTTCCGTTCTATCAGATCGTGCTCCACGGCTTCGTCGGCTATTCCGGCGCGCCGCTGAATCTGTCCCCGGAAGCGGACGTGAAGAAATACGTGCTTCAATCGATCGAATACGGGTCGAACGTCTATTTCAAGTGGATTTACGCCAGCAACGACAAGGTGCAGAACACGGATTTTACCTATTTGTATTCCGTCAACTATGAGACGTGGTTCCAGCAAGCCGTCGACGCTTACAACACCGTGAACGAAGCGCTGCGCGACGTGCAGGACAAACCGATCACGGATCACCGCAAGCTGATGGAAGGCGTCTACCGCACGACGTTCGAAGGCGGCAAATCCGTTACCGTCAATTACAACCCGTATGCCGTCACGGTCGACGGCCGGGAGATCAAAGTCCAAGATTTCGCCGTCGGAGGGGAGACCCCATGAGCAACCCGAAGCGTTCGTTCCAACAGAGGAAAGCCTTGACCGGCATGCTGTTCCTGACGCCCTGGTTCCTCGGGTTCGTGTTCTTCTTCGCGGTCCCGATCTACAATTCCATCCTCTACAGCTTCAACGAGCTGAAGGCGACGGATACCGGCTATTCCCTGACGTTCAAGGGGTTGGAAAATTACAAGCAGGCGCTTTATGTGGATCCGAATTTCGTGCGCGATCTGATGACGGTGGTCGGAGAGATGATCGTCAACGTTCCGCTCATCCTCATTTTCAGCCTGTTCATCGCCGTTCTTCTGAACCAGAAGTTCATCGGACGGGCGTTCGCCCGCTCGATCTTCTTCCTGCCCGTCATTCTGGCGTCGGGCATCGCAATCAGCATTACGAACGCCGGCTTCATGCAGCAAATTATGCAGCAGGCGCTCGCGTCCAGCGACCCGACCGGCGCATCGGCGAGCGGCTTCCTGCAGAGCGTCGAGCTTCGCTACATGCTGCTTGATATCGGCGTCAGCGAGACGATCGTCAATTATCTGACGGGCGCGGTCGACCGAATCTATGAAATCATCAGCCAGTCGGGCGTGCAGATTCTCATTTTCCTGGCGGGCTTGCAGTCGATCTCGCCTTCGCTCTACGAAGCGTCCCGAATCGAGGGGGCGACCGGGTACGAGGCGTTCTGGAAAATCACGTTTCCGATGGTCAGCCCGCTTATTCTGACGAACCTGGTGTACACGATTATCGACTCGTTCATGAACAACAAGATTACCCAACTGATCGATACGACCGCCTTCAAAAACTTGAACTTCGGGCTCAGCTCGGCAATGGCCTGGATCTACTTCGGCATCGTCGCCTGCATTTTGGCCGTCAGCGTGTTTATCGTATCGAGAAGGGTGTTCTACCACGAATAAAAGAGGAGGAATGAACATGAGCCATAGCCCCGGCGCGCCGGCGAAGGCGGAAGGAGCCGCGAACGATCCGGTCCGGGCGGCCGCCCCGCGCCTCGAGACGGCCATGGAAGCGGTCAAGCGGCGCTATCTGAATATCGACAAATGGGCGAAGCGGCTCTGGTCGCTTGTCCGGGCGATTCTGCTCATCGGCATGGCGTTCGTCATTCTGTATCCGATTCTGCTGAAGGTATCCGCGGCGTTCAAAACCGTCGAAGACCTTACCAATCCGACCGTCATGTGGATTCCCGAGAAGTTCTCGCTCGAGAACTTCCGGACGGCCATCGACGTCATGGATTATTTCGACGCAATTCGCAACAGCTTCGTTCTGTCCGCGGTCACGACGATTTTGCAGACGCTGAGCTGCGCCCTGGCCGGCTACGCGTTCGCCAAGCTGCCGTTTCGGGGAATCAACCTTCTGTTCGCGGGCGTCATTCTGACCATTCTCGTGCCGCCGCAGACGATTCTCGTTCCGAGCTACGTCAATTTCAAATCGTTCGACGTATTCGGCCTGTTCCATTTGACGACCGGCCACGGCCTCAACATGCTCGGCACGTATTGGCCGTTCATTCTGACCGCCGCGACCGGCAACGCGCTGAAGTCCGGCCTGTTCATCTACATTTTCCGCCAGTTCTTCCGCGGGCTCTCGAAGGAGATCGAGGAGGCGGCGTTCGTCGACGGGGCGGGCGTGTTCAAAAGCTTCGTGGCGATCATGCTGCCCAACGCGATTCCGGCGATGGTGACCGTCATGCTCTTCGCGTTCGTCTGGCAATGGAACGACACGTTCTTCACGTCGAATTTCCTGCCGAACATGAATACGCTGACGAACGCGACGCTGGGCCTGCCGTACAAGGTGAGCGTGCTGCTCGGCGGCGGCGCCGGAGGCTCCGCCCAGATCGACCCGTTCCAGGCGTCCATGCTCGTCGATACCGGCCTGCTGCTGTCGATTTTGCCTCTGATCGTCATGTATTTCTTTGTTCAGCGCTACTTCGTGGAGAGCATCGACCGGACCGGCCTTGTTGGATAACCCGTTATTCGGAGCCGGCTCGCGTCCGGAACCGGCATCTTCGTATCCTGCCCAGTGGCGGGAACGGCCGCTCCGCCGCCGCATCCGGCAGGGAATGATTGCGCTTACGAAAGTATAATCACTAGGGTCAAAAGTATTGTTTGTAGGATTGTAGCCTAACGGTAGCCCAACTACAATAACAGTCATCAACCATTAAGTGATGGCCAGAAGCCGCCAGCTTGAATGGAATTCGAAGGGGAGGTTGTGCAGGTTGAAGTCAACCAAAAAAATGCTTTTGCTGGCCCTGTCCGCCGTGTTCGCGCTGTCCTTAACGGCATGCTCGGGCGGCAGCGACAACGCAAGTCCGAGCGCCAGCCCGTCCGAGCCGAGCCCAAGCCCAAGCGCCAGCCCGTCGGCGAGCGCGGAAGCGTCCCCGTCCGCGTCGTCGGACGAGATGGACTTCGATCTCGGCGGACGCACCATTACGATCGCGGCCTGGTGGGATGCGACGCCGGCCGGGAACACGCCGTCCGAGAAGCAAATCTTGCAGAACATCCAAGACCTGCAGAAGAAGTATAACTTTACGCTGAAATTCGAGAACGTCGCGTACGACCAAGTCGCCGAGAAGACGACCAGCTCCGTGCTCGCCGGCCAGCCGTTCGCGGACATCGTCCGCCTGACGCGCGGATGGATGTTCCCCGGCATCATCGGCAAGGACATTATCCTTCCGCTCGACGATGTTCTGACCGCCAGCGGCGCGGACAAGGAGAAGTTCGTCGGCGAACCCGTGGCGAGTCTGGCGACCTTCGGCGGCAAGCTGTACGGCTGGGGCGACAATCCGTATTTCGATTACAGCGGCATTCTTTATAACCGCACCCTGCTTCAGAAGCTGGGCATGAAGGATCTGGTCGAATACGTGAAGGACGGCACCTGGACGTGGGACACGTTCAAGAAAGTCGCGGCGCAAGCGACCCAAGGCGACAACTACGGGTTCGTCGACTTCTCCTCCGACTTCATGGATTTCGCGCTCGCTTCCAACAACGCCGACCTGATCAATCTGAACGACAAGAAGCAGTCGCTCGACGACCCGAAGACGCTCGAAGCGCTGCAGTTTACGCAGGACGTCATGAACTCGAACGTCTTCCCGGCCGGCACGCGCAGCGACTATCAGTATCCGGGCCCGGCTTTCCGCAAAGGCAACGTGCTGATGTATCCGGTCTACAACTGGCAGACCCAATCGGTGAAGCAGGACATGGGCGACGTCGATCTCGGCTTCGTTCCGTTCCCCAAGGGTCCTTCCGCATCCGAGTACTATACCGCTGCGACGGAGCCGAGCTTCTGGACGATTCCGAAGGGCGTCAAGGACCCGGAGAAGGTGCTTTATATCTTCAGAAAAATCTACGACGTGCCGCCTTCGGACGAATATCCGGGCCAATCGACGCTGGAATCGACGTTCACGAACCAGGACGATATCGACATGGCGATCGAAGCGTCGAAGCATCTGAAGATTCTCGACTACAAGCTGCTGATGTCCGTTTATCAGAACGACTTCTATCCGATGGTCGACGACCTGACGACCGGCAAGAAGTCGCCGGCTTCCGCGGTCGAAGCCCGGAAGTCCATCTTCCAGAAGGCGATCGACGATTCGGTGAAATAGCCGCTAAGAGAGACTCCGAGGAGTCCGGCCGATGGGCCGGGCTTCTTTGTCGTTGCGTAAGGTGCATCCCTTCGCTTCATCCTTCAACGGACCGTGGTTCCCCTGTTTCGCCCCCTATCGCGCCCTCTATCCGCGTGAAGGTCTGCCCTCCGGAATGTCTTCGAGCACGGTCGGCGGGTCGATAAATTAGCGTTCTTTTGTTTTCCTAACGGCGTTCGCGCGCAAGAAGGGTGGAACAGTTGATTTTTGAACGGCACCATTAAGTTAGGATAACAAAAAGACAAAATTCGACGCTAACACGAGTTGTTTGGTTAATATTTGGCGAAATTACGTTTAATCCAAAGGAAGAAAACGATTTATATATTAAAAATCTTTTTAATTAGTTAGCATAATACATATTGTTTTTATAATAACATGTAGTAAAATTAGGGTATCGAGGCAAAGGGAGGACGTTTGGACGATGATGATGAATACGCTTTCTGCCGAGACCCAACCGCATCGGATGCCGAATGCTCCGTTACCGGACCTGTCCGAACCCGGCGAGGAAGAGATCCGGCGGATTCAACGAACGATGGTTGTCAAATTGGCCGAGGACGATTCGAACGCCGCCGAAGAGCTGGAGTTGAAGCACTTCGCCGCGCAGAACGTTCTGGAGGATCTTATCGGCCGGGCCGGAACCGTGTTTAGCGTCCATAAGCATACGTTCGGCATCGTCCTCTACGGGACAAGAAAAGAATTGACCGACGAAGCGATGGAGAGGCTCGGGACGTTCCTGGATTCTTGTCTGGCCAAGTACGCCAAGGTTCGGGTGCGAATCGGCATCGGAGACCCGATGGACACGTTCCTGGATTTGAACAAATCGCTGGCGGCCGCCCTTCATGCGGTCGAGTGCCGATCCTCCCGATGCGCGGCGGATGCGACCCATCCTTTCGTGGAAGAGGCGAAGGCGCTGCTCCGGCGGAACTGCGGAGACGGCGTCAGCCTCAAGTCGATCGCCAAGCAGCTGTTCGTCAATCCCGCCTATCTCGGAAGGCTGTTCAAGAGCTACGCGGCGGTCAGCTTCAACGATTATTTGGTGCAGGTCCGCATGGAGAAGGCGAAGGAGCTGCTGATGACCACGGATATGAAAATTTACGAGATCGCGCACGAGGTCGGGTACCGGCAGCTCGACTGGTTTTATAAGAAGTTCAAGGAGTATACGGGATACAGCGCGAAGGAATTCAAATCCAGACGCTTGTAAGCGGATAACTTGCAAATCGACTATTCAAACGCCGCAGTTTTGATACAATGAGGGAAGTAGACAAAACGGAGTGAACCACGATTGAAAAAAGTGACCATGCAGCAAATCGCCGAGCAGGTGGGCGTGTCCAAGTTCGCGGTGTCGCAGGCGTTGTCCGGCAAGCCGGGCGTGGCGGAAGAGACGCGAATGAAGATCGTCCAGGCGGCCAACGAGCTCGGTTATTTCTGGAAAGCCCGTTTGATCAGGAAGTCGTCGCCTTCGGGACCGGAGTCGAAGAGCAAATCGGCCGCAACGGCCAAGAGCACCGTCATTATCCTTATGCCGAACGTTCGTTTTCAAAGCAGGGAATCGTTATTCTGGGGGCGAATCATCGACGGGGTGTCGGCGGCGCTGGCCGAACGGGAAGTCGGCGTCATGATGGTGACCGAGAACTATTCCGAGCGATCGCTCAAGAGCATTAATCCGGACGGAGTTCTGGGCCTGATCGGCATCGGGTACATCGCCACGCAGCTCCTCCTCGAAATCCGCCATGCGGGTATTCCGTTCGTCCTGGTCGACCACGAAGACCCGCTCATCCCATCGGATACGGTGTTTATGAACAACTACGACTGCATGCGCCAGATGACTTCCATCGTCGTCCAATCGGGCCATCGCGACGTGCGCTTCGTCGGCAGCCCGAAATATTCGCGAAGTTTTCACGACCGCTGGCTGGGGTTTCGCATTACAATGGAGGAGGCGGGGCTGCCCGTCCCGGTCCCGAGCGAAGATCCGCTGCTGCAGTTGGAGGACGACGCCTATCTGATCGTCGACAAGGAGATTCCGATGCTCGTACAGCAGAACCGGTTGCCTTCGGCTTTCGTCTGCGCGAACGATTTCTTCGCCTATCTGGTGATGAAGGCGTTGGTGGCCAACGGGGTGAAAATTCCTGCGGACGTGTCGGTCACCGGCTTCGACCATACCGACGAGGAGACCGATCCCCGCCTGCCGCCGCTCAGCACCATCCATGTCCCGAACGCGATTCTGGGGAGACGAGCCGTCGAGATGCTGTTCGACCGGCTGGAGGAGCCCGAACGGCCGTTCGAGAAGACGTTGATCAACGGCAATATTCTGCTGCGGGATTCATTGAAGAAAGAGAAGGAAGGCGGCGAATAAGAAGGCGACGAGCAGGCAATCCTTGCCTCAAGAGGAAGGCCGGGCCTGCAGTCCGGGAGTCGATTCGTCGGCATCGCCGTCCGCCGGCGGCTCCGCTTCTCCATCCGCATCCGCAACCGCGTCGGGAGATCAACCGAAGGACGGAGGCAACCTTATTATCGGCGTCGCTTCCGACCCGATCATTCTGAACCCCATTTACGCGGGCGACCGCGTCAGCCTGACGATCGACCAGGCGCTGTACGCGCCTTTGTTCCAGGTCAACCACGGCAAGAAGACGTTCTATCTGGCGGACAGCGACGAGCTGTACGACAATCCGCTGCATCCCTATACGCAGGCGCTGCTGGCTTCCATCCCGGTGCCGGACCCGCGGGCGGCCGCCGAGAAAACCGTAACGAAGCCGGCGGATTTCCGGACGGGCGGGGAGACGCCCGAATTGCGGGAAGTCAGCCCCGGCCACTTCGTCGCGCTGCCGTAAGCGGGAGCGGGATCGAAGCTGCGGGGAAAAACGAGGAGGAGGGCAAACGATGGCCGTACCGGAACAAGCAAGGTTGTCCCAATGGGACGCGTTGATGGTGGAAGGGCTGCGGCGGCTGGGTTGGACGGACGACGAGCTGATCGAGCGGGTGAAGCGGGGAACCGACCTGCCGAAGGACGAGAGCGTCTTCCAGTTCAACTACGGGGAACTGGCCGCCTTCGCCGCGAGGGAGCCGGAGACGTTCGAGGCCGCGGTGCGGGAAGGGTACCGGATCAAGTACAACACGGTCCGCGGCATTCGGAGCTGGATTGCGGTCGCTTTCGGCAAGGAGCCGAAGCTGGAGCTGGAGGAGGGCCGGGAAGCGGTCACGGCGGAGCTGACGCCCGCCGAGAAGGAGCGGCTCGAATCGGTCTTGTCCTTCGGTTGGGCGATCGCGTCCGTGCCGGGGGAAGCCGGCGTCTATCGCGTCGAGCCGGTGAAGCGGTATTGAGCTTTTGGTAGTGGGCGGCCCCCGCTGTCTCGCGTTGTCTGCAGGCAGGGGGCCGCTCAAGCTCGAGCACCCGTGCCGGCAGGCTGTGGGCCGCCGGACTTGGAAGGGTGCCCAGCTTGATCGTCCTTGGGCGGCTTGCCGCTTCCGGCTCCGACCGGATTACGGCCAGCGGCTCGCCCGATTCCTCAATAAACCGACGCGACCGAGCTCGTCGCCTTGATGCCGTTCGTTCCGTTAAACACAAGCTGCCCCCAAGATGTCAGCGTCGTCCAATCGCTGCTGCTCGCCAGGTCGAGCCAGGCGTTGGCGCTGTCGTTGCCGGTCCATGACCAGGCGAGATAGCCGATTCCTTTGGACTGGCACTGGTTCATCACTTCCTGGGCATCCACTTTGCTGCCAAGATTGTTGTTGCCGTTGTTATAGTTGTATCCGAATTCGCCGACCATGACGGCCAGGCCCAAGTTTTTGATCGCTTGCAATTCCGTGCCGATCATGCTTGACGTGTTCCAGGATCCGTACATGTGAATGGAAAACATCAGGTTATGCTGCGGATCGTAATTCAATAGCGTCGTACCGTAGGTCTTGATGGGGGAGTCGTTCTGTCCCCAGCCGGAGCCGTCGATGACGAGCGTGTTCGTAATTCCCGCGTTGCGAATCGTCGTAATGGCGGTTTGGTACGCGTCGCGCCATGCGGCATCGGTCAGCGAGCTGTCGCCCCATTCGTTGGCGATGTTGACGAGCAAATATTTCGCATTGTTAATCAAAATGGACTTGATACTGCTGTCCGCATAATAGCTTGCCATTGCGTTCAAGGTGGAAGTGCTGTTGCTGCCGGTTCCGTCGTGAAGCTCGATGATGCCGATCAGTTTGAGCGCTTTCAAACGATCGACGATTTGCTGCAGCCGCGTGGCCGAACCGCTGGTGCTCCAGACGACCCGGACGGCGTTCGCGCCATTCGCTTTTATGGTCGTCAGCGCGTTGTAGGCTTGGGTATCGTACCAAATGTGGGGATTGTTCACGCCCCGAATGACAAACGTATTCCCGTTGGCATCCTTAAGCGTGGAGCCGCTTACATAAAAACCCGTTGCAGCCGCCCGGCTATTGGGACTGGCAACGGTGAAGCCGGACAACCCAAGCAGAACAACCGCAAGGAAGGCGAGCGCTTTCCATCCTTTTCTCACAACATCATCTCCTTTGTTTATTTGGGTCTTGGTCCCACTCAAATCGAATCCGGATTTGCCGAATAACAACACCTCCTTCGTTAGTTAATTTGTTATCAAAAACAAAAAAACCAGTTCCATTCCACAATCAAATATACTCTCCTTTCCAGAATGTGTAAACGGGGATCATTTGACGAAAAACCGCCTAAAATCCCGATATTCGCAAAGTTTTGTCGTGAGAATCGATCGCGGAATGGTGTTTTTGTTATTTCGTTTCAAGTGAAAATTAGTTATCTATGTGAAATTTGTTATCTGTGCAACCCGATGCCGGGCCGAACCGTCCTTTACATGCAGTTGCCTAAACGGGATCATCCGCGGCCGATTGAGCTTGTACGTGGACTATTACGTCTACACCGGAGGGGCTCACGGCATGACGGCACGCCAGCCTTACACGTTCGATCTGGCCACGGGGAACGTGCTGACGTTGAAGGAAGCCGCCGAAGGCAATGCGAATTACGTCCCAATCATCAACGCGGAGATCGCCAAGCAGATCAAAGTCCGGAAGCTGGAGCTCCTGACCCCGTTCAAGACGATTGAGGCGGACCGTCCTTTTTACCTGAACCATAACGGGCTCGTCATCTACTTCGAACAATACGAATATACGCCGTATGCGGCGGGCATGCCGGAATTCGTCATTCCGCTCAAGGCGTTCCGCTGACAAGCCTGCCGCCGGACGGTTGCCGGAAATCCAAATATAGGGTATTCTATTAACAAATCATATTCGTGGCAAAGCATGCCCGAACGGATATCGCGAAGATGCGATATCCGTTCGGGCTTTTTTGTTGCCGACGATCAAGGAGGAGCGAACCGATGCATCCGAACGCCGAGAAGTGGATCGGCCGCCATTTGCGGGCCGGGGAGGCGCGTCAATTTCGGGAGGAGCTGGATATTTTCCTGAGTGAATTATTAGGTCCGTTAACCGACTATCGTTTCCGGGGATTGAAGGCGGGCTATCCCTTTCCGCATATCCCGCTCGAAGGCATTCTCTATTTGCGTTACGAGAAGATCGGCAAGCGGCCGGTAGCGTTCCAACTGATCGGCGAGCCGCTGAAGAACGGCGATGCCGCCGACCGGTCGTACCGCAAATATTTGGAGCAGTACAACAAGCTCGTCCTGGAGGGATGGGCCGTATTGGGCTTTACTTCGGAGAACCTCAAGGACGATCCGGACATCTGCAAAGATTTCATGCGGCGGCTGTTCGAGCTGAATTCGGGCGCTTGAAGCGGAACGGCCGGGCAGCGGATATCGAATCAGCCATGCAAGCTTCGTTCGAAGCCGGTCCGCCAGGTCGGATAGAGCGGCTTCCAGCCGTAAAGCTGGCGGTCCTTGGCGTTCGAGGCGCCGCGCGATTCCCGTCTCGGTTCCCGTCCGTGCGCTTCTCCAGGCCGCCGTCTTCGCCGCTGCCGCTCTGGCCTTATGCGCGTCCGGCCAGCGAGCGTGGGCTATCGGATTTATTTTTGTCGCCGCAGTCGACATGATGTTGGTATATGCGCTCAAGTTGTAGGCAACACTACAGAATGAAGTTGCTCCTTTTGCACAACTTACAATTGTATTTACGGAATAGGTGTGGTAAGCTTGACACATAAATGGAGACCTGAATTCACAAATTGTAAAGGGTTGTCCTTTTAGTGAAGGTTAACCTTTTCCAATATGTGAATTTTTTTATTTCAACCCAGAATAAAAAAAGCACATGTATATTTTAATTTTGGAGGAATTGCAATGGCACAAGGAACAGTTAAATGGTTCAACCCGGAGAAAGGCTTCGGCTTCATCGAAGTGGAAGGCGGCAACGACGTATTCGTGCACTATAGCGCGATCACGGGCGAAGGCTTCAAAACCCTCGACGAAGGCCAACACGTTGAGTTCAACATCGTGCAAGGCAACCGCGGCCCGCAAGCCGAGAACGTCATTAAGCTGTAAGTTTACGGCTCTGTCCGTGACCCCAAAAAGCCCTTGCCACCAGGCAAGGGCTTTTTGGGCGATTTCGGCCTCCAAGCGGAACGGATTGGCCGAACCGCCTCCGTGCGTGTCATTCTTGGTTAACAAATACGTTCTCTTGAATCTGCCGTTCAGTCGGTTGAAAACGAAGCCGAAGCGGCGACCCGGGAGCTGCCATAGGAAATGGCGGGATCCTTAATTTTCCCCTCCCCAGTATAATAAACTTCGACGTTGCAGCGATCCGGCACCGTTCCTGGGCTTAAGCGGATTTTCCAGTCGTTCGCGCTTGGATTCTTGTTCGAAGCAACCGCTGCCGGCGATGGATCAGTTTTTTCATTTTTTCATCTCCCCCAAAATCGAGGACATTGAAGTGACTATTTAAACTATACTACGTTTCCATAAAGAAGCAGCTAACCCGCGACCAGTTAGCCGCTTCTTTACATTAATAATTTTTCCAGCTTGCCGTTTGAATCGTATTCGGCACCGGTTTCCATGCGGAGCCCGATCCGCGTAAGGTATCCGAAATAGTTGCATTAACTGGGCGGCACGGAGCCGGACCGGTTTTTTAAACTGTGATTCTAGACGAACAGATGCCATTACTAACAGACCAAAGGTGCCGTAAATTCGTCTTTCTGGGACATTTTACGCCATTAAATGAATATCTTAGGATGAAACCCTTGCGAGGAGTGAGGTGAGGCCGATGATGCCATCCCGAGCGGCGATCGAACGAACGGAGCGCTTCGCGGCGCGCAATTACCATCCGCTGCCGATCGTCGTCGCCAAGGCGGAAGGCGTCTGGGTGGAGGACCCCGAGGGAAGGCGCTATCTCGATATGCTGAGCGCCTACTCGGCGCTCAATCACGGGCATCGGCATCCGCGAATCGTCCAGGCGCTCAAGGACCAGGCCGACCGGGTCACGCTGACTTCCCGCGCTTTCCATAGCGAGATGTTCGGGCTGTTCTGCGAGAAGCTGGCGGCATACGCGGGCAAGCCGAAAATTTTGGCGATGAACACGGGCGCGGAGGCGGTGGAGACGGCGGTCAAAGCCGCCCGGCGTTGGGCGTACCGGCGCAAAGGCGTGCCGCCGGAGCAGGCGGAGGTGATCGTCTTCGAGGGCAACTTTCACGGCCGGACGATTACCGTCACTTCGTTCTCCTCGACGGAAGCCTACAAGCAAGACTTCGGCCCGTTCACGCCGGGCTTCAAGCTCGTTCCGTACGGGAACCTGACGGCGTTGGAGACGGCCATCACTCCGAACACGGCTGCCGTGCTCGTCGAGCCGATCCAGGGCGAAGCGGGCATCGTCGTGCCGCCGGCCGGATATTTGGCGGGAGCGAAGGCGCTGTGCGCCAAGCATCGCGTCTTGTTCATCGCGGACGAGATTCAGACGGGATTCGGCCGGACGGGTCGCCGATTCGCCTGCGATTGGGAAGGCGTAACGCCGGACGTGCTCATTATGGGCAAGGCGCTCGGCGGCGGCGTCATGCCGATCTCGGCGGTGGCCGCGGACGAAGAGGTGCTCGGTCTGTTCGAGCCGGGCTCGCACGGGTCGACGTTCGGCGGCAATCCGCTCGCTTGCGCGGTGGCGATCGCCGCCTTGGAGGTGCTGGAGGAGGAAGGGCTGGCCGAACGGTCGGAAAGGCTGGGCGATTATTTCATCGGCCGGCTGCGGGAGATCAAGAGTCCCTACACCCGGGACATTCGCGGCAAAGGCTTGTTCGTCGGGGTGGAGCTGGACCGGGAAGCCCGTCCGTTCTGCGAACGGCTGATGGCGGAAGGGCTGCTGTGCAAGGAAACGCATGAGAGGACGATTCGCTTCGCGCCCCCGCTGGTTATCGCCAGAGAGGAGATCGACTGGGCACTGGAGCGGATCGAGGCCGTGCTGGCCGCGGAATAAGCGAGTTCCTGAAGCCGACGGAGAGGGCGATGGAGATGGACATCACCAAGAAAGTAAGGCTCATCCGGGTCCCCTTCTGGCTGGGATGCGGTCGCGCGGGGACGGAGCTGGGGCCGGAGAGCATTCTGAAGGCCGGTCTGCTGAGTCAGCTCAAAAGCATCGGGGCAAGCATCGTCGGGGATAGCGAGGTGGATTGCCACTTTCATTCTTTAGGTTACCCCGGCGCCGGGAAAATCAAGTATATGGCCGAAGTGCAGGAGATGGGCAGGCTGGTGAGCGAGCATGTGTCGCGGGCCGTGTCGATGGGTTTTTTTCCGCTGGTGCTGGGGGGCGACCATAGTCTGGCCATCGGCTCGCTGGCCGGGCTGACCGCCCATTACCGCAACTTAGGCGTCATCTGGATCGACGCGCATTGCGATCTGAACACGGAGGATACGTCGCCTTCGGGCAACGCCCACGGCATGCCGCTCGCCGTTGCGCTTGGGAAGGCAAAGTTCAAGCTGACGGACATTCCGGGCGCTTCGCTTATAAGCAAAGAGAATCTGGTCATCGTCGGGGCGCGGGACATCGATCCGGGAGAGAAGGAGCTCATCCGTTCGGAAGGGATCGCCTGCTTCACGATGCACGACATCGACAAGCTCGGTATGGTGAAGGTTGTCGAGCGGGCGATCGACATCGCCGGACAAGGAGCGGACGGCGTCCATCTGAGCTTCGATATGGATGCTCTCGACCCTTCGGAAGCAGCAGGCGTCGGAACGCCGACCCCCGGCGGCCTGAGCTATCGGGAAGCCCACCTTGCGATGGAGATGCTGGCCGAATCCGGCATCGTCAAGTCGATGGACCTGGTGGAAGTGAACGGGGTTCTCGATTACGACAGGCGGACGGCACGCCACGCGGTCGAGCTGGCGGCATCGCTGCTGGGCAAACGGATCTTGTAAGAAAAGGGCGGTGGCCGGAGAAAGGGCTGCCTTGCCGGGAAGCGGTCGCGAGGGCGAACGCTTGCGGCGGGGCAGCCCTATTTGGCTCGTGAGGCTTGGACGGCAGCGTTACTTGTTGGTGCTGTGCTGCTTGCCCGGCAAGACGTTGCCTTCGTTGCCGTGGCCGCTGCGCTTGTTTTTCTCCGCTTTCTTCTGCGTATCGTGAACCTTCTCGACAAATTCGCGCGTGTTGTCCAATGGCTTTTCCTCCTTGGGGGATTGACGATTTTAAGATGTCCGTTAACGTGGAAACTATGCCCAACGTCTCCCTGGATCTACGAGTCTGTTCCGCCGACGCTTGAACCCGACTTCGTTGGAACCTTAAGATAGAGACAAACGACGAATGACGGGAAGGGTAAAAATGATCGAAGTAGCCGCGGCCGTTATCGAGGACGAAGAGGGACGAATTCTGATCGCGCGGCGGCGCGAAGGCAAGTCCCAGGCGGGATTGTGGGAATTCCCCGGCGGGAAAATCGAACCCGGCGAGACCGCGGAAGCCTGCATCGTCAGGGAACTGCGCGAAGAGATGAGCATCGACGTCAGTCCGGGAGAATACTTGGGCGAGAACGTGCACGATTACGGCGACATCCGCATTCGTCTGATCGCGCACAGGGCCAAATACATAGGAGGCCGAATCCGTCTCGCCGATCACGACCACTGTAAATGGGTGAAGCCCGGCGACCTGACGGGTTACGAGTTCGCCCCGGCGGACGCTCCTTTCGTGGAAAGGTTGAGCGGGGAATTTGGCGTGCAGGAGGGGGATTCGCAGGAATAATGTTTACGAACAGTACGTTGGCGTACGTCACTGTTTGTTTCGTTACTATGCGGGGAGCGACCGGGCACCAATTGCGCCGGCAAGTAACACCAAGCACGTTTCAATCCACGCTCCCGCGCGGGGAGCGAC
>NZ_AUCP01000028.1 GCF_000429825.1 Cohnella thermotolerans DSM 17683 | reverse complement strand
TCCATCGGTGCACGAACCTTCCTCTGCTATGCGGAAGAGATGGCGACGCGCGGGATACAGTCAGCGTGTTGGAAAATACGGAAGAGGCCAAGGAAACACTCTAACTTGGTAGAACCCGAATGATCGAGTCTACAGGAGGAGAAGGAATATTCCCGTCGGTAGCACCTATTGGCATTTTCCCAAGGACAGCCCAGTATCGTAAACACCTTTTTTCGTCCCTACGGGTCGCTCCCGCGCTTCGCTTGGGCTGCTTCCTCCACCGGGACAAAATTATTCAATTTTCAAGGTACAAAATCATAAGAGCAACCCTTAAATCAGGAGCTGCTCTTAGCATACAAGGAGGAAATGCCATGAACATCAACTTGAACGATTCGATCCGAATCGGGGAATTGAAGCTGAGAAACCGCCTCATCATGGCGCCGATGCAGCAGTATAAAGGGACACCGGAGGGATTCGCGAACGATCACCACGTCCGGTTTTACGGGCGCAGAGCGAACCATGTCGGACTGGTCGTCCTCGAATCGACCGCCGTATCCGCCGACGGCCGGTTGTTCCCGAACGATATCGGGCTTTTTACCGACCGGCATACAAAGCCTTTGCGCAAAATCGCGGACGCCGTGCACGCAAGCGGCACGCCCGTTTTCGTGCAGTTGTCGCACGGCGGCCGCAAATCGTCGCCCGCTACGACGAAGCGGCTTCTGGCGCCGAGCGCGGTCGCCTATGACGATTCCTGCGGACAACCCTCGGCCATGAACCGCTCCGACATAGAGCGCACGATCGAGGAATACCGTCTGGCTGCCGCCCGCAGCGTCGAAGCCGGTCTGGACGGCATCGAAATTCATGCGGCGCACGGCTTTCTGCTGCACGAGTTTCTGTCGCCGTTGTCCAACTTGCGCGAGGACGAATACGGCGGGTCTTCCGAGAACCGGGCGCGCTTCCTGAAGGAAGTGCTTGCGGCCGTCCGGTCGGAGACGGGAAGGCATTACCCGATCATGATTCGGGTGTCCGCCACGGATTTCGCCGCCGGAGGCTTGACGCCCGGGGAACTGGGGAGGATGCTGAAGCCGCTGGAGACAGAATTCGACGCGCTCGACGTCTCCGCAGGCGGTCTGTTGCCCGTCCAGCCGGCCGACGTGCACGCCGGTTACCAAGTCCCCTATGCGGCCGCACTGAAGCAGCGCCTGAACGTTCCGGTTATCGCCGTCGGCAAAATTTATACGCGCAGCCTCGCGGACCGCATTCTGGAGGACGGATTGGCGGACGCCGTCGCCATTGCCCGGCCGCTGATCGAGGACCCGGATTATGCCGGCAAAATGCTCTCGCTGGAGCGTGAGGAAGATCGGGCGGAGGAATCGGCAAACGTCTAAGATGATGCGGGCGGCCGAATCGATGCTGCTTTCTGCCGCAGGAGGATTAGAGAAGAGGATTCTGTCCGGTCGGCCAAAATGGGGTGTGGGCTGAGAGGAGCGGGCGAAGCGGTCGGTCAATAGGGCCGCACGGCCGGCTCCATCAACGTTAACGTGCCGTTGTAGGCGTTCAAATAAACGCACGCTCCGATCGGGATCGCCGCCTTGTAAGTTCCGTGTCCCGAGGCGATCCCGGTCAGCAGCGGCTTGCCGAGCGGTACGATGAATTCGTCGATGAGGTCCCGGTACGTCTTGCCGTAAGCGTCGACGCAGTTCGTGCACTCCCCCATGACGATGCCGGCGCAATCCGCGAATTTGCCGGCAAGCTTGAGCTGCTCGACGTAACGGTAGACCGTGTTGACCGGCTCGTGCGTCTCCTCGAGAAGCAATATTTTGCCGCGCGTATCCGTCTCATATGGAGTGCCGAGGGAGCCGACGAGCGAAGTAAGGTTGCCGCCGACGATCGGCGCGCATGCGGCGCCCTGCACCCGTCCAACCATCGGCGGCATCCCGGGCGGATTCGCGATCGGACGAGGGGCGGCGAAGGACGAAGCTGCGGTGAAAAATTGCTCGAAATTGTAGCGCGGCGTATCCGGTTTGAAGTCGATGAGCAGCAAGCTGTGCAGCGCGATGAGTCCCGAGAATTGATACAAGGCGTTGAGCAGCACGGTAATATCGCTGTACCCGCTGATCAGCTTCGGATGCTGGCGGATATAGCCGTAGTCGAGGTAAGGGAGAATGCCTTCGACCCCGACGCCGCCGCGCGCCGGGAGGATAAGCTTGACGCCCGGATCGGCGAACATGGCCATCAGATCCTCGGCGCGCTCCCGGTCGCTCCCGGCCAGGAACCCGTTCTGCGCGAACACGTGCCGGCCCGTGACGACCCGGAAGCCCATCCCCTGCAAATAAGCGATTCGTTCGCGAATGACGTTGGCATCCAAAGGGCTGCCAAGCGTCACAATGCCGATCGTATCTCCATTGCGAAGCGCCGCCGGTTGAATCGCCACGTTCCGCCACCTCCGCTCTGCGGTTCATTTTCCACTATTCATGGATATGTGCGCAACCGGAACCTTAGCATACGGATTGCGGCGGAAGCGCGCTAAGCCGGCATTCTGCGTGTTGCGGGCATGCGGAGCAAAGTGAGGCAACTGCTTCTCTTTCGCGCCTTCTCCGGCTTTCCGCGCAAAGTGAGGCAACCAGTTCCTCTCTTTCCCGGAAAATCCCGCCTTCCATCGCCTCAACCCTCGCCTTCTCCACCCCTTCCCGCTCCGGCGGCCGTCCGCTTCTCGTGGTTGCGCATAATGACCAGATTGCGAAAATAAATAAAAATCCCCGGCACCTGCCCGAGAATAAAGACGGGGTCGCGCCGGTAAATCGCGTACACCGACAAAATGCTGCTGCCAAGTATGCTGAACATCCAGAACGAGCGGGTGACGACGCTCTTCTTCGCCCTCTCGCTCGCAATCCATTGAATGACGAACCGCCCGGTGAACATGATCTGGCCGACGAGTCCGAACAGAATCCACAGCAGCTCTCCCGTTCCCAGGTGCGAGGTCAACTTCTCCCACATGCTATTCGCCCCGGATGGTGTAACGGATGACCCTTTTGCGCAGCCACCCGATGACGAAGGCGTCCATCAAACTGACGAACAGACGGTTGAAAATGCCGTACTTCGACGCGCCGTGCTCCCGCTCCCGATGCCGCACGGGCACCTCGACGACGCGAAACCCGTTCATGCGCGCAAGCGTCGGAAGAAAGCGGTGAAACCCTTCGTACAAATAGTAGCTCTCCGCCACCTCCCGCTTGAACAGCTTCATCGGACACCCCGTGTCGGCGATGGAGTCTCCGGTCATTTTGTTGCGGACGCCGTTGGCGATTCGCGACGACACTCTCTTCACCCAGGTATCGCGCCTGCGCGTCCGTTTGCCGTTCGCGAAGTCGTATTGCTCCATGTAAGGCATCAGGGTGAAAATATCGTCCGGATCCGTCTGCAAATCCGCGTCGATCAAGGCGATCAGCCGTCCGGACGCCTTCTTGATCCCCGCGTAGATGGCGGAGGTTTGGCCGCAATTGCGCTCGAAATGGCACACTTTCACCCGGTCGTCCGCCGCCGCCAGACGGTCCATCCGCTCCGCGCTGCCGTCCGTGCTCCCGTCGTCGACCATCACCAGCTCGTAGCTTGCGACCCGGCCCCGCAAAGCTTCGGCGACGGCCCGATAAAGCCTCTCCACGTTCTCTTCCTCGTTATAAACAGGCACAACCACCGACAGTTCCACCATAGCGTCCTCCTTGCGATCCGCGCGCGTCTTCACGATAAAGATATGTACGTCCCCGCGGATACTGACCTATGGAAAAAAGGAACGAGCCCGCCGTCAACCCGCCTTTCTTCTGCGCCTGCGGAAGCGGACGACGGCCATCGCGATTCCGGCCGCGAGCGCCAGAACGGCAGGTCCCGCCGTCAACGCGATGCGGCGGACGTCCGGAACGTCGATGCTCGTCTCGTACGTATCGCTGCCGAACAGCGACAGATGCCACAGCAGCGTCCGGCCGCGATCCAGCGTCTCGTCGGCATTGTTCGCTCCCGGCTTGATCGGAAGGGTCAGCAGGAAGTCGAAATTAAGCTGGCTCTCCACGATTTTCTTGGCGATCGCGGGCAACGAGGCGATCGTCTGTCCCCACCCCGATTCGCCGGACGAGAGCAGCCGGTCCATATTCACCGTAACCGCAACATGATAACGCGTATAGAAAAACTTGCGCTCCTCCGTCCGCTCGACCTCGACGCCATCCGGAAGGTTCAGCGGCTGCTGGTTCAGGTCTTGCAGATTCAAGCGGCGGGAAGCGCGCAATCCCTCCTGCTTCCCGTCGCCGAAGCTTTGCGCCTCCATCTCGTACCGCCGCAGAACGTCCCCCAGATCCTTCATCAAGTCCGGCTTGCCGATCAGCTCCAGCGTCCGTTTGCTTACCGACAGATCCATATCGAGATCCGCCGTCCCGTTCCGGTGAATCGTCAGATGCGCCTGTCCCTGAGCGCAAGACGTTAACAGCACGGCGCCCAACAGCCATAAGACGCATATCGACAACCAGCGCCGAAGCCGGCGCCGTTTGCTTCTCCAACCGTTTTGCATAAGTCACCCGATCTTCTTCCGTTCTCTCCCCGCCCGTTGCCGGACGATTGAACTCCCAACATGCTCCTAATACAACGCCCGCCATAAGTAAAAAGTCGCATACGACTCCCAGCCCGCCCAAGGTTTCGCCGGCTCCCGGATCTCCTCCACTGTCGGCTTGCGGTCCATGCCCAGCAGAAGCTTGATCGCGTTGTGCAGGCCTACGTCCTCGATCGGCAGCGCCGTCGGAAAGCGAAGGCAGCGCAGCAGGACATAATTGGCCGTCCACGGCCCGATGCCGCGACTGCCGACGAGCAGCTTCTCCGCCTCGCGGTGGCCGCCGGCCGCCAGCAGCGCTCCTTCGACAGCTTGCCTTCCGCCATCAGGCGGGCCGCTCCGATCCAATACTCCGACTTCCTTGCCGCCATTTGCAGCCCGGTCAAGTCGGACGGCGCAAGCCGCGCGACCGCTTCCGGCGACGGGAACAGCCAGCAGTCCTTGCCGTTCCATTCCTCGCGCTCGCCGAACGCCTCCACGAAGCGTCTTTTGAGCGTGTAGGCGAACGCCAGATTGATCTGCTGGCCGATAATGCCCCAGCACAGCGCCTCGAACAGATCGGGAATGCCCATCGTCCGCAGCCCGCGGAAGCGGTCCGTGACGCCCCGAAGCAGCTTGTCCCCCTGGGCGAGCGCGCCAAATGCTTAACATTTTCCTCGAAACTGAACGCCTCGGGCGTCGGAATCGTCAGCCGGACGGAATCCGTTCGCATGCGGCCACCTCCCGTTTCATTTTAACAAAGAGACGGCGCTCCTCCGCTATCGGGATCTTGCGCTTTCATTCCACCGACGCAGGGCGAGTCCGCGGTCTCTACGGGGAGACGCTTCTGCCGGCTTCGGTCGAAGCCCCGAGGCGAACTTTCCGCAGCATGAGCAACGCGCACAGGACGAGCATGGCGCCGTTGACGACGAACACCCAGCGGATCGGAATCCAGCCGCCCAGCGCGCCGCCGACCATCGGACCGAGCATCGTCGCCAGCTGCGTTGCCGACTGGTTCAGGCTGAACGCCCGGCCGCGGAAGTCCGCTTCCGTCACCTTGACGATCATGGCGTTCAGCGCCGGGTACACGCCCGCGAAGAACAGCCCGTAGACGAACCGCAGCACGCCGAATTCCGCGTAATTTCCGACGAAAAACTGCAATATATTGCCGATGCCCCCGCCCAGGAGGCCGATCGTGAGCACTTTGGCGAAGCCGATCTTCCCGCCGATGCGGCCCCATTGGGGCGCGGCGATCAGCGTGGCGATGCCGACGGCCGAGAAGACGAGCCCCGACTGCCAGGAGGCGTCTCTGCTGTCGGCTCCGAGCTGAAGGACGTAAACCGTGAGGAGCGGCTCCAAAATCATGACCGAGAACGTCCCGACGCCAACAAGACCGAGCAGCGAGACGAACGTGCGGTTCGCCCAGGCCGTCCGAAGGTCGTCGCGCACGTGCGAGCGCACCGCCTTGCGGTCGAAGTTCTCCTCGCGGACGAAGAAGGTCGCGATCAGCGCGGCGACGAGCACGACGCCGGACGAGAACAGGAACGCCTCGCGGTTGCTCGTCCAGTGGCTGACGGCTCCGCCCACAAGCGGGCCGACGATGCCGCCCGTCGCGCTGGCCGTCGCCATAATGCCGAGCGCATAGCCGGTGTGCTTGTCGGGCGTATTCGTCGCGACGAGCGCGATGGAGGCCGGAACGTAGCCGGCGAGCAGCCCCTGGAACACGCGCAGCACGAGGAAGACGTACGGATTATGGATAAAAAAAGTAAGCGCGTAAAGCGCCGCCAGGCTGAAGCCCGAGCGGATGAGCATCGGCTTCCGGCCGTATTTGTCCGAGAGCGAGCCCCAGTAAGGCGCGATCAGCGCGCTCGCCAGAAACGTGATGCCGAACGCGAAGCCGGACCACAGCTCCAGATGGCGGTCGACACCGAGATCGTTGTGCAAAAATAAAGGAATAAAAGGAATCGAGATCGAATAAGCCGAACTGCAGAAAAACACGCCGAGCCATAAGACGTACAGGTTCTTTTTCCACGAAAATGCCATTGTCCGTCACTTCCTGCTCATTGTCCCGTTGTCGGGCATCCTCATCATAACATAATTTTCCCGCAAGATACGGTTGACCCTCCCCTTGGAGGAGCCCTTATGCTGAATTCGGAAAGGAGGATCGAGCGATGCTCCGCACGGTCAAAGAAGTATCCGAGCTGTCCGGCGTGACGGTCAAAGCGCTGCATCACTACCACAAGATCGGGCTGCTGCCGCCCGCCGAGATCACCGAAGCCGGGTACCGGCTGTACGGCCAATCGGAGCTGGAGAAGCTCCAGCAAATTTTATTTTACCGCGAGCTGGATTTCCCGTTGGCTCAAATCAAGCGGCTGCTCGCCGCGAATCCGGAGAGGCTGGCCATCCTGTCCGAGCAGAGAGAGCTGCTGCAAGCCCGCATAAAGCGGCTGGAGCGGCTCGTGCGAACGCTGGACGAATCGATGGCAAGCGAGGAGAGAGGAGTAAAGATGGATCAGGACAAACTGTTCGAAGGCTTCGCAAGCGAAGCGGAATGGAGAGAGGCGTTAAGCGGGCAGAACGAGCATCTGAAGGAGGCGTACGGCTTCGATCTGACCGAGCAGGGGCCGATCGACGCGGCGGAGATGAACGAGCAGGCGGCGGAAGCCGCGCGGTTCATGGACGCGATGGCCCGGACGCTGAAGGCCGGGACGAAGCATAGCGACGACAGCGTGCGGGAGCTGATCGACCGGCATATCGGCTTCCAGCGGCAGCACGGCCACGAGACCGACGCGAAGGCGTTCGCGGCGCAGTGCCGGTTTTTCCTGGAAGACGACTTCCACCGCGCCATGCTGGAGTCGCAGCAGACCGGCCTGGCATACTATCTGTACGCCGCCGCGGAAGCGAACGCGCGCTAGAACGGGCGCTAAATGCGCCCGTCGGCGGCGGCGGGCACGCGCAAGAGGCTCCATTGTTGAGCCTCTTGCGTCGTTACCGGGGAAAATCCGCCGATGTGGCTCAAATTCTGAGACTCTTTCGTCGTTACCGGGGAAAATCCGCCGATGTGGCTCAAATTCTGAGACTCTTTCGTCGTTACCGACGGGAATCCGCCGATGTGGCTCAAATTCTGAGACTCTTTCGTCGTTACCGGCGAAAATCCGCCGGTGTGACTCAATCCTTGAGACTCTTTCGTCGTTACCGGCGAGAATTCGCCGATGTGGCTCAAATTCTGAGACTCTTTCGTCGTTACCGGCGAGAATTCGCCGAAGTGGCTCAAATTCTGAGACTCTTTTCGTCCTTTATGCCCCGTCTACGGTCAAATCTCATACAGCTCGAGCGGCAATCCGTCCGGGTCCGCGAAGAAAACAAACTTCTTCCCCGTTAGAGGATCGACCCGGATCGGCTCCGTAGCAATCCCCTTCTCCCGCAGCTCGGCCGCGGTCGACTCCACGTCGTCCACCTCGAACGCCAGGTGCCGAAGCCCCCGCGCTTCCGGGTAGCTCGGCCGCTCCGGCGCTTCGGGGAACGAGAACAACTCGATCTGATAACTGCCGCCAACCGCCAAATCCAGCTTCCACGAGTCCCTCTCCCGCCTGTACGTCTCCGCTACAACCTCCAAACCGAGCAGCTCGACATAGAATCGCTTGGAACGCTCGTAATCGGATGCGATAATCGCCACATGATGAATCCGGTTCAATTTCATCGTCAAGACGCCCCCACTCTGTAAGATAAACGAAGAACTTGCTATAATCAGGTATCGTGTAAAAATCCGCCAAGGAGGTTTGCCTTTGAACGCAATTCCCATACTCTTCATCGCCGCAGTCGCCGTCATCGTCATCATTGCCGTCGCCGCCTCGGCCGCACAAGACAACCGCAGAGAAGGCCCGCGTCCCCGCCGTCCCGATTCCGGCAGCACCGATTACGGATCCGGTACCTTCATCAATAGCTCTTTTTATGACGATCCAACCGACGTCCATCACCGCCACCATCATCACGACTCCTCCGGCCATTCCCACGGGACGGGCCATCACCACCACAATTCCGGAAGCTGGGACAGCGGAAGCTCCGGCAGTTCGAACAGTGGGGGTGGCTGGGACAGCGGAAGCTCCGGCGGCTCCGACAGCGGCGGAGGAGACGGCGGGGGCGGAGGCGGAGGCTCGGACTAGTTCAACGGAATTCCCCTCTCCTGCGGCTAGTCCGAACCCGGGCAGCTTGGAGGTAGGGTAGTGTAAAGTCGATTTTCGACTTTACGGCCCTTCGCGAAGCTCAGTTGGGACGTGCAAGGTCGTTACGTAGCTCCTGCGGAGTCAGTCAAAGACGTACACGCAGCACTCTTCCTGAACTGAGCTTTTTTTAAAAAAAATAGACCCAACAGCTTCAACTTTGTGGTATGCTGTCTCTATTAAGGCAAACATTTGTTCTCCACTTGATCGAGGGGGTTCCATGGGGCGCATCCGGCAGTTTCTCCAATCCTATCATCCTATCGTCTTCTCCTTGCTGTTCGGACATATGATCTCCCGGATCGCCACGTCCATGAGCATGCCTTTTCTGGCTTTGTATTTGTCCAGCCAAACCGACATGAGCAAAGCGATGATCGGCTTCGTAGCCGGAGCCGGCGCGCTGGCCGGAACGTTCGGCGGCTTCTTCGGAGGCGCGCTGTCGGACCGGTACGGCAGGCGAGTCATCATGTTTACGTCGTTGTTCGCCTGGAGCGGCGTCTTCATCGGCTTCTCCGCGATGAAGGAGCCCGTTCTGCTGCTGATCCTGAGCCTGCTGAACGGCTTGTGCCGCTCCTGGTTCGAACCGGTCGCCCAGGTGCTGATGGCGGATTTGACCGAGCCGGAGCGACGGTTCAAAGTGTTCTCCATGCGCTACCTGATGACGAACATCGGCGTGTCGGTAGGCCCGCTGATCGGCGTGTGGCTCGGCACCGGCAGTGGAGCGCTCCCTTTTCTCATTACCGGACTCGTTTATTTGGCTTACGGAATCGTGCTGCATGTCATGATGATCGCGTTCGGCATCAAAGAGATCGAAGGAGCGAAAAAAGAACGCGCCACGATCGCCTCCGCCTGGAAGGCGGTCCGGGACGACAATGTTCTGCAGTTGTTCATTCTCGGCTCCATCGTCGTCGGCATCGGATATTCCCAGTTGGACGTTACGCTCGGCCAGCATCTGCAGGAGAGCTTCCGCAACGGGGTCAAAATGTTCGCCGCACTTATGAGCATCAACGCGGTGACGGTCATCGTCATGCAACTTCCGCTGTCCCGACTCGCCGAGAAGCGCCCTCCGATGTTCTCCATTCATGCCGGCAACGTGCTGTTCGCCGTCGGGACGTTGGGGTTCGCCTTCTCTATGAACATGGCGGCCCTCGTCGTGTCCATGATTCTTTTTACAATCGGGGAAATTCTGAACTACCCGGCCGGCAATCTGCTGCTCGATCAGTTGGCGCCGGAGCACCTTCGGGGCTCTTACTTCGGCGCCCAGAAAATCGGCAACCTGGGCCAATTCATCGGACCGTGGGCCGGAGGCCTGCTGCTCGGCGAATTCGGCGGCCGTGTCTTGTTCATCGTGATGGCTCTCGTTCTGTTGTCCGCCTCTTACTTCTACCGGGTGGGCAATCGGAAAATGGAAGCGAAGGCGAACTAGCCTACTTCAAAATCCGCAGCATCTGCACGATCGGACGGCTGTCGCCCCGCAGCTTGGCTTCCCTGCTGCGAAGCTGGGAGGAGCCGTCGCCGTCGAGGAAGATGCCGTTCGCAAGCGCGCCGGGCGCGACCGTCTCGACAATCGCTTCCCGGAACTCGGCGAGCGACCCAAGGCTGGCGCTGACGATCAAGTATACGTTCCCGTCCCGGTCGTAGACGGCGGCGGAACGGAGCCGGTCCTCGTCCGGGTACGGCGCGTTCTCGGCCGCCGCTTGCTCCGCCCACTGACCTTCCCGGTTCAGGCTCATGCTAATCCCGCCTTGGGCCCAGTAATGCGACCGGTCCGACACCTTCAGTTCGGACGCGCTTCGCACGACCTGCACGCTAAGCCGATCCTCTTGCCCGTCCCAAACGAGCGTGCCCCTTGCGTACTTCACATTTTCCCCGCCCGATCCGTAAACGCCCGCCGCCCCGTTCACCGGACGGTCGTCGACGACCGCCAGGCTGAGCAAGCTGTCGTTATAGAAGAAGCCTCCGTTGATGCCGTAAAAAGGCGACAGCAAGACGTTCGTGTGGATGGCTTCGAGCGTCAGGTTGGACGGCCGGGTCCGCAAATAGTGCAGCACCATCCCGTTCGACGACGTTGCGGTGCCGTACGCGTAATCGTGCGGCATGTCCAGCTCCGGGTCCGGCGCCGGCTCACCGCCTCCCCTGAACAATAGCCAAGAAAGGCCGATCGCGGCGAAGACGATCGCCAGCACGAAGGCCGCGCCCTTCTTGGAACGCAGTTCGACTTCCGGGAATGTCATCAAATCGGGCGTTTCTCCTTTGCTTGCCTCCGCTAAACTCGCTTGGGCAGCCATTTTCCGTAGCGTCGGCGCTCGCCCCGCGCGGTGTCGAGCGTCGCGTTCCCTATATTATAATAGTGATCGCTGCAAGGGAACAGCCCGTCCGCGTGTTCGGACTTCGGCCCCGCTTTCATCGCACAAAAATAATAGGACTCCCGGTTAACCGCTGATAACCGGGAGTCCTACCTTTCCTGTGACAAGCTATTCAATTGGCTCGTTACGCTCCCATCTTTCGAATTAGAGATTGTCCTTCGACCGCATCCGATTCCCGCATACCCGTCGCCGCCCTAGCAGATTAGCGGCCGCTGCAGCCTTCCCGGCTCTCCCCGAACGGATATGCTTCGCTTCGCTAGCCCATTGGACTATCCCCTTTCCTTTGGGTTGATCTCATTATAACCATAAGCGCTTTATAAATAAAATATTCTGACATTTTAGTTTTTTGCAAATTTCGACGCTAGCAGCCATCCTCCCGGTGCGATCCGCCTCTTTCGCGAAATTTCTGGGCTTTTCCAGCAAGGGGACGGCATAGCCTTAGACGGCCGGCCATATTTTAATACAAAAAAAGATGACGGATTAAAACGAACAGGAGCGTGAACGATGAACCGATCGAACCTACGCCCTTCCGGGAGCCAGGACATTCCCCAGCCCGAGCGCGCCGACGGCGCCGGAGGTCCCGATCTCGGCCCGAGAGACGTGATCCGGGATTTGGAAAATCCGGACCTGCTCGTTCCTCCTCCCACCGATGCGGGAACGATGCCGAATCTGGTCTTCTCCTTCTCGGACGCCCACATGCAGCTCAATCGCGGCGGCTGGTCGCGGGAAGTGACGGTGCGGGAGCTGCCGGTGGCTACGACGCTTGCCGGCGTCAATATGAGCCTGAAGCCCGGCGGCGTCCGGGAGCTGCATTGGCACCAGCAGGCGGAATGGGCTTATATGCTGCTGGGCCGGGCGCGCATTACGGCGGTCGATCAGGACGGCCGCAACTTCATCGCGGACGTCGGTCCCGGGGACCTGTGGTATTTTCCGCCCGGCATCCCCCATTCCATCCAGGGACTCGCGGAAGGCTGCGAATTTCTGCTCGTGTTCGACGACGGCGCTTTCTCGGACATCAACACATTCTCGATCTCCGATTGGTTCGCGCATACGCCGCCCGAGGTGCTGTCGGCCAATTTCGGCGTGCCGGAGAGCGCGTTCGCGGACATCCCCAAAGGGCAGAAATACATTTACCAGGACCGGGTGCCCGCCCCCCTCGCCGAACAGGCCGTCCCCAGTCCGCAAGGAACCGTCCCCCGGACGTTCGCCCATCGGCTGCTCGCCCAGGAGCCGCAGCGCTTCCCGGGAGGTACGGTGCGGATTGCCGACTCGGCCAACTTTCCCGTCGCGACCCGAATCGCGGCCGCGCTCGTCGAGATCGTCCCCGGCGGCATGCGGGAGCTGCACTGGCACCCGAACAACGACGAGTGGCAATATTATTTGACGGGCAAGGCCCGCATGACCGCGTTCGCCACCCAAGGAACGGCCCGCACGTTCGATTGCCGCGCCGGAACGGTCGGCTACGTGCCGTTCGCCTTCGGACACTATATTCAGAATACCGGCGACGAGAGCGTCTGGTTTCTGGAGATGTTCAAGAGCGACCGGTTCGCCGACGTTTCGCTGAATCAATGGATGGCGCTGACGCCCGCCGAGCTCGTCCGGAGCAATGTAAACGCGAGCGAGGAATTGATGAGCGCGCTGCGGAAGCAAAAATGGCCGGTCGTCAAATATCCCGGGACTCCGGCTCCGTAGCGGACAACGAGGCGCCCGATTTTCTCCAGATAGGCTTTCGGCTGCGGCTGAATCCCGGATGCCTTGCCCGCTTCCTCGTCGCCCGCCGCTTGTTCGCGGACGGGTCCGGCATAACATAAGCGCGGCAGGGCGGGGAAATTTCCGCTCCGCCGCTCTTAAACGAAGGATTCGGCTTTACCCCAGCAGCGACAGTACCGTCTCCAACAGCACGTTGACGCCCTTCTCGCAATCCTCGTACGGCGTGAATTCCTCCTCGCAGTGGCTTTGCCCGTTGACGCTCGGAACGAAGATCATCGCCGACGGCAGGAAGCTCGCGACGAACTGCGCGTCGTGCCCCGCTCCGCTGGCCATTTTCTTATAAGGGTAGCCGTAAGATTGAGCCGCGGCTTCCACCGCGCCGACGATCGACGGGTCGAACCAGACGGTGTCGCGGCTCCACAGCTTCGTGCGTTTAATCTCGCAGCCGCCCTGCTGCCCGGGGAGCCCGAGGAGGATCTTCTCCACTTCGCGGATGACGTCTTCATTTTTATGCCGGGCTTCGACCGTGAAGACGACCTTGTTCGGAATGACCGTATGAATGTTCGGATAGACGTTGAGCCGTCCCATTGTGAACACGAGTTCGCCGTCCAGGTCGCCCAGCTTGCCGCGCAGCTCCGCGATCAGGTCGGTTGCGGCGAACAATGCGTCTTTGCGCAGCCCCATCGGCGTCGTCCCCGCATGGTTCGATTGCCCCGTCACTTCGATCTCGTAACACACCATGCCGACGACGCAATCGACGACGCCGATTTTCAACTGTTCTTTTTCCAGCACCGGCCCTTGTTCGATATGCAGCTCCAAATAAGCGGTCGCTTCCTTGATGCGGTTCCCGGCCTCGCCCGCGTACCCGCTGGCGTTCAGCGCCTCGTCGAACGTCACGCCGTCCGCGTCCCGTTTGCTAAGCATGACGCTCTTGTCGAACTTGCCCGAGAGGACGCCCGACGCCATCATCGAAGGCTCGAAGCGCGCACCCTCCTCGTTCGTGAAGTTCATGACGGTCACCGGAATTCGCGGCTTGATCCCGTGATCGACCAGCGTACGGACAACCTCCAGGCCGGAGATGACCCCGAGCACGCCGTCGAAGCGGCCGCCCTTCTTGACCGAATCGAGGTGAGAGCCCATAACGATCGGAGGCGCATTCTCCGTGCCGGCCAGCGTCGCGTACATATTGCCCATGTCGTCGACCTTCACCGTCATGCCCAGCTCTTCGCAGCAGGCGCGGAAATAATGGCGGGCTTTGACGTCTTCCTCGGTCAGCGATAGCCGGGTAACGCCGTTATTCGCCGTGCGCCCGAAATCCGCAAACGTCTCGATCGTCGCCTTCAGCCTCTCCCCGTTAACGTACAGTTTTTGCTTTTGCATGAGCCCCACTCCCATCTCATCATGTCAAGTTTTGCTCGGAATCGATCGAATCGCTTGATTATTTCGTCTATCATGTAAATTCGATTACCATTGTATGATATATTTTATAACTCGAATGTACGCTTTCAACTGACAAACTGTACAACAACGGCCGGGGGATTTTTTACCCGCTAGCACGCTCTCTGTCTCGCATTTGTAGGCTTATCCCCTCTCGTCAGACACCGTCGTTGCCATTGCGGGCGCTTGATCTCGGGACTCCCTTATGCCCAACGCGCCACATTCCCGCCAAGCCACTCCCGCTCGCTACACCAAAAAGGCCGCCGCTTCGAAGCCTATGCTCCTTTTGCGGCAGCCCTCCCAGCTATTATTCTAATAAGTTCGTTAGCGCCGGAAGCTCCGTGACGACGAACTTCGGTTCCACACCCGCAGGCAGCTCCGAACGGCTTCGATTGTAGTAGCAAAAATCGATTCCCGCCCGGAACCGGCCTTCGATTCCCCCCCCGCCTGCAGCCTTCGCCGCTGCGCTTCGCCGACGCCGTTGCTTACGATCCCGAGCGCATAGCTGTCCGGAAGAACGGATAGCAACCTCTCCGCCCCCTCTTCGAAAATGCAGGTGCCGCAGAAATAATTCCAGTAGGTTCCCGACAGCTGTTCATGCAGCTCCTCCGGCGTCCCCAAGAGAGAATCACTGAAAGAGAACTTCAACACGTCCGCCATCGATCGAACGTTCCCGCCGCCCGCGAAATCTGTCCAATGCTTGAAATTATGCTCCAAAAAAGCCGCCCAGAACGCTTCCCACCCGTCCGGGTCGTCCCGGAACAAGCCGTGATCGCCGCATGTCCGTCTCATCGCGCTTACGATCGACGATTGAAGTCAAGCAGCGTGTTGTCCAGATCGAACAGAATCGCTTTATAGCGCCTCTCCATCGTCTACTTCTTCTTCCCGGAACCGAAGGCGACGACGTAGCCGTCCGGGTCCTTCACAGCGAATTCCTTCCACGTCCCCCAGTCCGCTTCCGTCAACGTCGGCTCCTGGGCAAACGCAGCCCCCTTGCCCCGAAGCTCCTCATAGAGCTCGTCCAGCTCCGGGTGGGTTTCGACGTAAGCGTAGGTGTCCCAGGAAACGGCGTGATGCGCCGCCCGCGGGTTGGGGCGAACGTCCTCGTCCCGCTCCGCTTGGAGCAGCTTGAAGCCCAGCCTAAAGTCGTCCCGCACCGCCCAAAAATCGTTCACGTCGCAGCCGAGCACCTCACGGTAATAGCGCCGGGACCGTTCCAAATCCGAGACCAGCCGTACATGCACCGAAAACTTTACCAAGCCCAACATCGTCTCCTCCTTAAAGGGAATTTGATGAACCGCCCTATCGCCCATATTTTACCATAAAGAACATGGAGTTGAGCTTAATGATTTGCTAAAATAACCGTTAACCTCTCGATTAAAGACCGTCTTAAAAATCGGCTTAAGCAAGTTTTAAGAACTCCCTCTCATCATGGTGAGCAGACGGACATAATCGTTGAATTCCGAAGGTAAAAGGAGTCTCTTCATGCAAGCTCTGGACTTGATCGAACGATTGTTTGCGCATTACGGGTATCTTGTTCTGCTGTTCGGGTTGCCCCTGGACGCGATTGCGCTGCCGATCCCCCCGGGCAACACGACGCTCACCTATACCGGCTACTTGTCCTACAAAGGCGTGCTCGCGCTGCTGCCGGCCCTCGGCGCGGCTTTCGCGGGGTCGATCATGGGCATGACGATCACCTATTGGCTCGGCTACAAGCTGGGGATGCCGCTCATCGAGCGGTACGGCAAATGGCTGTTCCTGAAGCCCGAGTACGTGGAGAAAACGAGAACGTTTTACGACAAATACGGCAACCGGTTGCTGCTTTTCAGCTACTTCGTGCCGGGTGTCAGGCAGTTTATCGGCTATTTCGCAGGCATTATCCGCGTACCGTTCCGCACCTTCGCCTGGTACGCCTATATCGGCTCGGCGGTGTGGGTTGCCGTCTTCGTAGGCATCGGCTACGGGTTCGGCGAGCAATGGCAGCTGATTTTCGGCTGGGTGGAGCGGTCGTTGAAATACGTGTCGCTTGGTCTTGTCGTCTTGTTAGCCGCCATTCTGGCACTGAAATGGAACAAGCGCCGCCTGAAGGCTCGTTTGCGCAAATTAGAGGGGGAGGCCGACTGAGCCCCCTCTATCCGCTACTACACCCGGATCGGAAGGATCCCTCCGCTTGAATTGTCCGGGAACAAGCGCTTGTATACGGACAACCGCCTTCTGCATTTTCGGGCCATCATCACGTTAGCCCGAACGGGCGAAACCTTGGCGGCTATCCAGGAGAGACTAAAAGACTTCGGCGATCAGAGCTCCCGAATATCTCCGGAGTTAAACACGTCCCTCCACCCAAAAGGTGCTGTTCCAAAGAGTACGTGGGCTCCTAGCTCCCATAACCATGAGAATGGCGACGGTAGGTGCCCAGCCCTTCGTCGCCATTTCTCGATTTTGATCGATTTTCGAGCTTACAGCGCGTCAGCATGATCACCGCGCAACCAGGTCCTCCATCTCCGCGCAGGCCATGACGAACGCGCCCACGCCGTGCAAGTCGTTGGGGCTCGTCGGCCGGGTCACATAGTTCTCGTAGTCGCCGGCCGAGGTGCCGATGCAGATGTTCGGCAGGACGAACTCCCCGCCGTCTCCCGCTTCGGCAACCGCTCGAATCAACCCGCTGTACCCCCGCCGCGCGGCTTCCAGGCCGTCGAAGCCGACGACGCCCTGCTTGACGCCCCTAGCCAATGCGTAGACGAACAGGCTCGAGCAGGACGTCTCCAGCCAGTTGTCCGGCCGCTCCCCTTTGTCCACGACCTGGTACCACAGTCCGCTCTCCGCGTCCTGGCAGCGGATGAGCGCCTGCAGGAAGTCCCGCTGCGCAACTTCCAATTCCGCCCTCGCCGGCTCGTCCTCCGGCAGCAGGTCGAGAAATTGCGCCAGCGCCAGCCCGTACCAGCCGAGCGACCGCCCCCAGAACTCCGGCGAGCAGCCCGTGTCCGGGTCCGCCCACGGCATCCGCCGGCTCTCGTCCCACGCGTGGTACAGCAGCCCGGTTCGCGGGTCCCGCATATGCTTGCGCATCAGCTTCTCCTGATGGAGCGCCAGCGCCCGCAGCTCCGGATCGCCGAACGCGTTCGCGTACCGCAGCGCGAAGACGCCGCCCATATAAAGGCCGTCCAGCCACATCTGGTAGGGATACTTGTCCTTGTGCCAGAAGCCTCCCTCCGACGTGCGGTTCAGCGTATCGAACAGTCCCCTTAGCTTGCCGGCCGCGACGCGGTACCGGGACTGTCCCGTCCGCTCGTAGAGACGGAACAGCAGCAAGCCCGCCTGGATCGCGTCCAGCTCGTCGCGGGCGAAGCAGAAGTTGCCCCGATCGTCGACGAGATCGTCCACATAGCCGCGAATGTAGTCGTCGTAACGCGCTTCGTCGGTCGCTTCCGCCAGCCGCTCCATCCCGCACAGGAAGACGCCCTGGTGATAATGCCACCGGTGCGCCGGAGGCAGCTCTCCGGGCGCATAAGCCCGCATCAAAGCGTCGCAGGCGAAGCCCGCCCATTCGATCGGCGCTCGTTCCGTTTGAATCGCGTTCATCTCCCTCGCTCCCCCCGTGATTGGTCACCCTTTCATCGAACCCAGCAGCGCTCCCTTGGCGAAATGCTTTTGCAGGAACGGATAGACGATCAAAATCGGCAGCGTCGCCACAACGATGACCGCCATCTTCACTGCCTGGTCCGGCGGCGGCGTGACGCCGTCCAGCTCCGAGCTGTAATCGAAGCCGCTCGCGAGCACGACGATCTGCCGCAGCAGCACCTGGATCGGCCACATTTCGCTGTCGTTCAAGTACAGAATGGCGTTTAAGTACGTATTCCAGTACGTCACCGCGTAGAACAGGGAGATCGTCGCGATGGCCGGCATCGACAGCGGCAGCACGATGCGGAACAGAATGCCGAAGTCGCTGCAGCCGTCGATTTTGGCCGATTCCTCCAGCCCTTCGGGGATGTTCTGGAAAAAATTTTTCAGAATGATCAGGTTGAACGCGTTGATCGTCAGCGGCAGCACGAGCGCGGCGTAATGATCGATCAGGCCGAGCTCCTTGACGACGAGGAACGTCGGGATGAGCCCGCCGTTGAACAGCATCGTGAACACAACGAGGAACAGGAAGATGCGGCGCCCGTCCAAATCTTTGCGCGACAGCCCGTACGCCATCATGGACGTGATGAGCATGCTGAACAGCGTCCCGGCAACCGTAATGCCGACGGATACGGCCATCGCCCGGAAGATCGTATTCGTGGAGAAAATAAACCGGTAAGCCTCCAAGCTCCAGTCCGTCGGAACGAGCACGAACTTGCGGGCGGCCATCTCCGCGCTCGTCGTGAAGGAACCCGCCAGCACGTGAATGAAAGGAAGCACCGTCGCCAGAGCGACCAGCGTCAGCAGCGCATAGTTGACGGCGGCGAACAGACGGCCGGCCAGCCTTCGATCCTCTGCCATATCTCCAAACCTCCTCTCGTTCGCGCTTTAGTAGACGCCTTCCTCGCCCATTTTTTTCGCAAGCCGGTTCGCCAGCACGACCAGCACGAGCCCGACCAGCGATTTGAAAAAGCCGATAGCCGTACTATAACTGAATTTCATTTGCTGCAGCCCCGCCGTGTAGACGTAAGTGTCGATAATCTCCGCGACGTCGCGGTTCATCGAATTGAGCAGCAGATAGACGTGTTCGAAGCCGAGCTCCAGCACGTCCCCGATTTTGAGAATAAGCAGCACGATAATGACGCTGCGGATCGCCGGCAGCGTAATATGCCAGATTTGGCGGAGCCGGCCGGCGCCGTCCATGCGGGCCGCCTCATAGAGCTGCGGGTCGATCGACGCAATGGCCGCCAAATAGATGATCGTTCCCCAGCCTGCCTCCCGCCAGATCACCTGAAGGATGTAGGTCGGGCGGAACCATTCCGGACTGAGCAGGAAATTGATTTTCTCGAAGCCCAGGCCCGCGATCAGCTCGTTGATGATGCCCCCGTCCATCGTCAGCATGACATAGCTGATGGACACGATGATGACCCAGGACATGAAATGCGGCAAATAAATGAGCGTCTGGAAAAAGCGTTTGACAAACGAGATCCGCACCTCGTTCAGCATCAGCGACAGAATAATTGGAATCGGGAAGAAAAAAAGCAGGTTGAGCCCGAACAAAATGATCGTGTTCAGCAAAATGTTCAGGAAGTCGGGCTCGGCGAACAGTCTGCGGAAATGCTCCAGGCCGACCCATTCGCTGCCCGCAATGCCTTTGAACGGCTTGTAATCCTGGAAAGAAATGAGGAGCCCGTACATCGGTATATATTTGAAAACGATAAAATACATGAGGCCCGGCAGCACCATCAGGTAGAGCCACTTGTTGCGGACAAGCCGCTTGGACAGCCGGCTCTCGCTCTTTCTGACCGCCGGTTCCGTCCGGACGATCGCTTCCTGCATCGCTTCTCCTCCTCCCCGCGCCCGCGCGAATCGGGGAGGCCGCCGGACCGCGGCGGCCTCGTCTTTGTCTTATTTTTTGTACGCCGCGTTGAATTCTTCGATGATCTTGTCCCCGCCTCGGCTTTTCCATTGCTCGATAGCCTTGTCGAAGCCCGCCTTGTCGATTTTGCCGTAAATGTACTGGTACGTCGCGTCGGTAATCAACGTCTGCAGCTCCTGGCCCTTCTCCGTGTACGTCGGGGAATCGAGCGCGGCCGTCGGATCGTGGATGGCGATCTTCTCGTTCTCGACCGTGAACTCCTCGGCGTGAATGCGGCCTTCGAGCGTGTTGTAGCTCTCGTACATGCCGTTCGTCTCGGGTTCGCCGATGACGCTGTCCTTGTAGCCCTTCACTTCGCGCTCCACGAGGTCTTTGTCGTCCGCGACTTTCGCTTTGCCGTCGACGACGGTGTAATGCTTCCCTTCGATGCCCCAAAACATCAGATTGGCGATCTGCGGCGTCATCATTTGGTCGAAGAAGGCGAGCACTTTCTTCAGCTCCGCTTCGTCCTTGACGGCGGACTTCGGGAACAGCACGACGTTGTTGTACCCCGGAATCGCCCAGGTCGTCGCTTGGCCGTTGGGACCTTGGATGAGCGCCTGGGTGTCGACGACCGCGGTCGGCACGTTCTTGATCAGGTCTTTGTTCAGCGAATCGATATCCTGCATGGAGCCGATATAGAGACCGGCTTTGCCGCTCGTGAACAGGTTGACCTGATCGGTCTTGCTCGTCGCCGCGAAATCCTGGTTCATCGCCTTCGCGTCGCGAATCGCCTTCATGACGTCCATGGCCGCCACGTATTGCGGGAACGTGAAGTCGGGCTGCAATCGGCCGTCCTTCTCCCCCCAATTGTTCGGCGTTCCGAGCCACGAAGCGATCGTCTTGAACGCCCCGTAGACGAGATCGTTGCGGTCCGCGAGCCCGATTGTATTCGGCTTGCCGTCGCCGTCGGGATCCTGTTCGGTGAACGCCTTCGCCATCGCGACGACTTCGTCGACCGTCTTCGGCGGCTCGAGGTTCAGCTTGTCCGCCCAATCCTTGCGGTAGATAAGGCCTTGCCGCGCAAGCGGCCGGCCGATATACAGCGAATACAGCTTGCCGTCCACTTTCGTATTGTCGAGAATTTGCGGCTTCAGCTTGCTCAGGTTCGGGAACTCGCTCATGTAGGGGCCGATCTCCCAGAACTGGCCGTCGCGGAAGGCGCTTTTCATCTGAATGAACGTCGCCTGGTTTTTCAAATACGTGACCTGAGGCAGCGAACCGGTCGCGAGCGCCGAGTTCAGCTTCTCCTCATACGTGTCCGCGGGGAAAAACTGATACGTCAGCTTCGTGTTCGTCAGCTTCTCCACTTCGTTCTTGATCGTATCCGGGGGCGTCTCTGCGATGTTGAGCGGGAGCATAATCGTGATCTCCGTCGGCTTCTTCTGGGAAGGTGCGGGCGACGCCTCGCTTGCCGAAGGCGATCCGCCGCTCTGGGCCGAGGGCGATGCCTGCTCCTTCTCGTCCTTGCCGGAGCATCCGGCCAGCAAGCCGGATACCAAAGCCGCGCTCAGAAGAACGGAATACTTTCTTTGCATGCCGCTTGACCTCCATCTATCGTTTTGGAATGGTGGTGATGCAATTCCAACGATACGGAAGACGCGGCGTTACCGATACAATCATTGCTTCAGATTCGGCGGTTTTGAAGCGCTTTCTGAGGAAATGATTATGGGCCGGGGGAATGACACTTGGGGGGAGGGGAGCTGCGGGCTGTTACGGCGGCAGAGGGAAATAGGGGCTGTGGGGGCGGATTGCGGCTCAGCGGCGCGTTTCTCGCGCGGTAAGCCGACATCTGCGGCTTACCGCGGCGACTGTGCGGTAAGCGCCCGCTCGTACTCCTCGATGATTTTGCTTCCTCCGAGCCGCCGCCACCTGCCCGCTTCCTGCCGGAATCCGGCTTCGTCCAGCTGCCCAAGAATATAGTTGTAGGTCGCGTCGGAGATGATCTCGTACAGCTCCGCGCCTCTCTCGTCGTAGGTGACGGATTCCAGATGAACCGTCGGGTCCTTCACGAGAAAGTTCTCGTTGTCCTTCACGAGCCGCTCGGCCAAATCAAGCAGCGGGTCCTGCTCCGCCACCTTCTTCAGGTTCGGATTGCCGAGGTCGGCGATCATAAGCGTATAAAGCGAGGCCACCTCGTCCACCCGGAGCTGCGTAGTCGCCTCCGGAAGGTACACTTCGTTCCCCTTCAGCTCGTAATGACGGCCCTCGATGCCGTACTTCATCAGATTGGCCACATCCGCATCCATCGTCCGGTCGAAAAAGCGAAGGATCTGCTTCAGCTCGTCCTCGGTCTTGATGGCGCTTTTGGAGAAGAGGAACAAGCCGTTGAAATTCGGAATCGACCACACCTTGTAGCCGGCCGGACCTTCGATCCGGTTGACGACCGTGAACGCAGCGTTCGGATTGACCTGCTTCGCCTCGTTGGACAGCCGCTGCACGTCCGTCATGCTTCCGATATAGACGCCGGCTTTGCCCTGAATGATCATATCCCGCTGCACATCCTTGCTCGTCACGGCGAAGTCGGAATTGACGAGCTTCTTGTCGTACAGCTTCCTCATAAAATTCATCGTGTCCGCATAAGCTTTCGTCTCGAATTCGGGAACGAGCCGCCCCCCTTCGACGCCCCAATTGTTCGGGGTGCCGAAGTAGGAGCCGAGCGTCTTAAAAGCCCCGAATACGAGATCGTCGCGATCCGCGAGCCCGATCGTATCGGCGCGGCCGTTGCGGTCCGGATCGCCGTACGTGAATTGCCGCATGACTTCGTACAGCTCATCCAACGTCCCGGGCTTGCTCAGGCCCAGATTGTTCAGCCAATCCTCGCGAAGGATGACGCCCTGCCGCGAGGATGGACGCTCCGTATACAGGCCGTACAGCTTGCCGTCCACCGCCGTCTGCTTCAAGATGTCGCCGTTCAATCGCTTCAGGTTCGGAAACTCGTCCAAATAAGGGCCGATCTCCCAGAAGGCGCCGGAGCGGATCGCGTTTTTCATGATTATATAGTCCGTATACTTCACGAAAGTCGCCTTCTTGAGCGAATTCGTCGTCAGCGCCGTATTCATCTTGTCCGCGTAAATTTCATCCCGAACCCATTCGATCGACAACCGGGTGCCGGTCAGCTCTTCCAGACGGCGGATGACGTCCGCCGCCGGCGCGTTCGGAAAATGCAAAGGGGCCATAATCGTCACCGCGGGCCGGCTGTCGCCGTTCGAAACGTTCTCGTTCGTTTGCCGCAAAGAGCAGGCGGCGAGCACGGCCATCGCCGCAGCCAGCAGCATCCAGACGGCGAGCCGGCACCGAACAGCGGCGCGGCCGAAGAACCGTTCGCGCAACAAGGCCATCCCTCCTCGAATCTGTTCAAATGATTATCCGAACGTTTAATGATTATTGTCCCGCTGCAGCCCATGCCGTAAAATGGAGTAATCCCCGGAAGAAGGTGACTGGCGATGCGCGCTCCGAGCTTTCTGACCAAGATGACCGTCTTCGGCATTCTGTTAAGCACGTTGCCGGTGCTGTTCGTCGGCTTGTTCTCCTATGCGACTTCCTCGCAGGAAATTCAAACTCATGTAAATAGAGGAAAAACCCAACTTTTGATCCAAATTAATGCCAATGTAGAGCAAATTTTGACGACTGTCAATCACACGTTGAATCAGGTCATCAACTCCGCCGTCATCAAAACCGCTTTAAACGGGCCTTTGTCTGTAACCGATTTCAAGCTGTACGACAATGTCCGCGACGAGCTCCGGCATATGCAATCGTTCGATACCGAGCTGGAGGACGTCTTGCTCATCGACGAGCGCCACAACTGGATGATCAAAAACTCGGGCCTGTACCGGTTTGACGAATATGCGTATACCGATGAACTGTCCGGGCTCATTCACGGCCGGAGCGGCGATTCGTGGATGTTGACTCCTTCCCGCTGGTTCTACAGCGAAGAGAGCGCGAGCAGCGTCGTTTGCCCCTACAGCATCAGCCTGGCCAAGCGTCTCCCGGCGACCGGGCTGGCCCCTTACGGGCTGATCATGGCGAACATCCCCGCCTGCAGCCTCCAGTCGCTGCTTCAGAACGAGACGCAGAACCGGTCCGATTCGATCATGGTGCTGGACGACAGCTACCGCATTTTGCTGCATCCCGATCCTTCCCTCATCGGCCGGCCCGTGTCCGCGGCCGGGCTGGAGCGGACGGACGAGCTGACGCAATTGTCGGGCCATTTCAAAGCCCGCATCGACGGTCATTCGTATTCGGTCGCTTACTACAAGTCCCCCTACAACGGTTGGATATATTTGTCGTTCACTTCGATCGCCAACCTGACGAAGGAATCGAACAAGATCGGCTTGTACACGTCGATCGTCTGCCTGTTCCTGCTGCTGCTCATGATAGCGGCCGCCTGGCTCGGATCCCGGCGCATGTATTCGCCCATCCAGAAGCTGCTGAAGCTGATCGACGACCGGCTGCCCGGCGCCAAGCGGGAAGGCGCGAACGAATTCCAGGCCATCGGCGAGCAGCTGCACCATCTGTTCCAGTCGAATTCCCGTCTGGAGAGCGAGGTTCGCCGGCATCTCGAACAGGCGAGAGCTTTTTTCCTCGTCAGGGCGTACCAGGGCAGCGTCAAAAAAAGCGAATTGTCCGAGCAATTAACCCGCTTCGGGTACGGGCCGAGACTGGAGGAGTGGAACCGGATGGCCGTGCTTACGCTGCAGATCGATTCCCTGGAAGACACCCGCTACGACAAGAACGATTCCGACCTGCTTCTGTTCGCCGTCCACAACATGATCGAAGAGCTGGTGCCCGAGCAGCGCCGGTTCGCCCCGGTCACGATCGAGCAAACGGTCGTGCTGTTGTACGGAAGCGCTTCCGAAGATCCGGCGGAATTCAACGCCGCCCTTTACGAGCTGACCGAGCATCTCCAGCGCCAAATCCAGAACGTCCTGGAGCTGAAGGTGAGCATCGGCATGAGCCTTCCGATGAACGCGATCAAGCAGCTGTCCATCGCCTACCGCGAAGGGCTGGATGCGCTCAAGCACCGGCTGAAGCTGGGCGAAGGCATCGTCATTCAGTACGGGAACGTAAACTCCGGCAAGCATTACGTGAAGATCAATTACCCAACCCATCTGGAAAACGAGCTGCTGGACGCGATCAAGCTGGCGGACAAGGACAAAGCGAAGGAACTGCTGAACCGCCTTCTCCGCCCGCTGTTCACCGCCGACATGTCGCCGCAGGAGTATCACATTCCGCTCGCCCGCCTGCTGAATACGCTCCTGATGGTCATGCAGGAATCGGGCATCGGCTTAAGCCAGATTCGGCATGCGCAAGGCTCGCTGTTCGAGGAGATGCTCGAGCTCAATACCATGCCCGAGATCGAGGACTGGTTCTGGACGAGCGCGATTTATCCGATGATCCGGATTTTCCGGGACCGCCAGCAATCGCAGTATCAGAACATTTCGGAGAAAATCATCGATCTCGTGCAGCGCTATTACGACACCGACCTGTCTCTCGAGGAGTGCGCTTCCCGTCTGAACTACAACGCCAATTATTTGAGCAGCGTTTTCCGCAAGGAGACGAACGTCTCGTTCAGCGAATACCTGACCGCTTACCGGTTCGGGATGGCGAAGAAGTGGCTGGCTGAGACCGACATGCCGGTCAAGGACATCGCGCTGCGGCTGCGCTACAACAATCCGCAAAATTTCATCCGGTCGTTCCGCAAGCAGGAAGGGATGACGCCCGGCCAGTACCGGGAGAAGACGGCGAGAAGGGAATTTTCCGTTTAACCGGCCCCGCCCCTGTCCGTCACGTTTCCGTGATCGTGCCTCCGTTGACGTGCAGCACCTGGCCGCTCACGTACGAGGAATCGTCGGAAGCCAGGTAGACATAGGTCGGCGCCAGCTCGAACGGCTGGCCCGCTCGCTTCATCGGCCGATCGGTCCCGAACGTCGTCACGTATTCGGCGGAGTAGCTGGAGACGATCAGCGGCGTCCAGATCGGGCCCGGCGCCACCGCGTTCACCCGAATGCCGCGGTCGGCCAGCTGCAGCGACAACGAGCGGGTGAACGAGACGACCGCTCCTTTGGTCGAGGAGTAATCGACCAGCAGCGGCGCGCCCTCGTAGGCGGTAACGGAAGCCGTGCTGATGATGGAGCTGCCCGGAGCGAGATACGGCAGAGCCGCCCGGGTCAAATAGAAATGCGGGAAAATGTTCGTGCGGAACGTATTCTCGAGCTGCTCGTCGGAGATGTGCAGGACAAATAGACGATCGCCACGTCCGCGCCTTCTTTGGCGAAGGCGATCGAGACGGCACGGCCGATGCCGCTGTCTCCTCCGGTCACGATCGCGACCCGGCCCGCCAGCTTCCCGCTCCCCCGGTAACCGGGGTTGTCGGAGATGGGCTGCGGGATCATCAAATACTGCAAACCGGGCTGACGGTCTTGATGCTGGGGCGGAAAAGCGATAGGCACCTGCTTGCACTGCGTCGCATACCCCATGTATGGATAAGTCGGAACCAGCGGATATCCCTCCCGATAACATTCGTTGGCAGCAAGATATTCCGCAGCCGCCCAGATGTCGACAACAAAAGCGGCTGTCCGGGTATCGTTTTTCAGCCGGTCCCCCCATATGCGCGCGATTAAGCCTTATCCCCGTACCTCAGCTTCGCTTGTCAGCTTACCCGTTTCGTTTTGCGGCTCCCTCCCCGTACCTCGCAATGCGCAGGTCGTACTCTTCTGTGGAGCCTTCGTTTTGACACTCGCTGTCTCCTCTTATCCGATAGAACTCCGAGTCTTTGTTCGACGAGAAGAATGAAGTTGGCGCGGTTCCGACTGAGCAGCAGGGATAAGCTGGCAAAGTAGATCCATGTGCTATCCCCTCCCCCGAAGGAACCGATCGTAACGAACCCAAAAACCCTTATTCGCCTAAAAAACGCGTTTTTTCAATGGTAACGAATCGTGGTCACGCTATTACTCGGATTTGCTCCGATTGGTGCTTCTTTTCAAGTGATTAAGGGCTGTACGGTTCGTTACAATGACCAACGGGCCTCCGATCACAAAATAAGCACTGCACGGTTCGTTAGCCACAAAGAACCAAACCCGCCGCCTCGAAACTTATAAAAAAGCCGGGAAAAAGTCGCGAAACGCTTTCCGTTCCACGGCTTCCCCGGCTTTTCCCGGCTGTGCCTATCCGCTTATGTTACAGCAGCCCCGCATAAACGAGCCCGTTGCGAACCCCGCCTTCTTCAACGCGCGAAGTGACGTAATCCGCGAACGGCAGCAGTTCCTCGTGCGCGTTGCCCATGGCGATGCCAAGGCCGACCAACTCCAGCATCTCCTTGTCGTTGAGCCCGTCGCCGAACGCGACCGCATCCGCCGGGGTGAGCCCCAGCGCGCTCAGCAGCGCCAGAATGCCCTCCGCTTTCGAGCCGGTGCGCGGCAGCACGTCCATCGCCTTCGCATGCCAGCGGACGAACCGTAAGCCCGGCAGAGCGGCCGGATACAAGTGCTCCTCATGGCTCTCGCAATGAAGGAAAACCTGGAAAATGTCCTCAGACTTCCAGAAATTCGCGTCGACGCCCGGATGCTCGACTTTGAGCGATTCCACCGACTCGTACACGAACGGATGATTCTCCTGGTTGGCGTAATAAGCTTCCTTCCCCTCGAAAACGAGCGCATGCCCGTTCCGCGCGGACAGCTCGACAAGCTTCTCCAGGTCGGGCAGCGGAATCGTCCGGCGGTGCAGTTCCTTCCCCTTGTACACGACGTACCCGCCGTTCAGGCTAACCCAGGACTCGATGCCGAGCTGCTCCGCCAGCGGCTTGAAGAAATACGGCGCTCTCCCCGTGGCGATGACGGGCTCGACGCCGCTATCCTTCAACCGGCGAACGGCCTCGGCCGCGTCGCGAGGAACCTTCTTTTCCTCGTCTACGAGCGTCCCGTCTATGTCGAAAAACACAATTTTGTAAGACATCCTTCATTCTCCTATCCTTGGCTGTTGCAACAGCTTTTTTTGTCTCCTATCATCGTACAAATCGTCCGATCTGTAAACCGTTTTGCGGCGATTGGCCCGAGCACCTGCGCTGCAGCAGGAGAGCTTCGATCAAAATGATGACCGATCCGGCGCCGGAGCACGGCGTAGTCGGCTAAAAAAAACGTAAGAGACCCCGCTCGCGGGGCCTCTCCGGACTGTTGAAAAAACTTATTAGCTTTTTGTTGCCACTCGATTCGATTCTTTCATTCGATAGCTGAAGCGATAAGTCCCGGAGCCTACCGTCACGCGCAGCCCTTCCTCCGTCGGGGATACGGAACGGATACCTTCAGCGTCCGTCAATCCGCACCCGCTCTCCTTAACCGAATCGGCATCCGCTCCGTAAAGGATGACTTCCGCGCTTGCATTGGCCGGAATCGTCGCTTCTACCGCGACCTCGTTCCCAACCGCGCTCCAGCCCGATTCGATCTTGCCGTAGGGGGAGGATAGCGAAGCTCTCGCGTAAGCAAGCAGGCCGGACGAAATGCGCGGAGCGATGCGAATTCGCTTGTACGCCGCTTCCGTCTCGTCCAAGTCCAAACCGGCCACGTACCGGTACATCCAATCGCCGATTGCTCCGTAGGCGTAATGGTTGTACGAGTTCATATCGTCGCTCCAGAACGAGCCGTCCGGCTTGATGCCGTCCCAATGCTCCCAGATCGTTGTGGCACCCTTCGCAATGGAGTAGAGCCAGGAAGGGTATGTGTCCTGCAGCAGCAATCGCACGGCCGTGTCGTGATAGCCATTGTCCGACAGGGCTTGGCACAGATAGGGGGTACCGACGAACCCGGTACTCAGATGATAGTCGTTGCGAACGACCAACTCGTTCAAGTCCGCGGCGATCCGTTCTCGGGATTCGCCTTCGACCAAGCCGAAGACAAGCGGCAGAACGTGGGCCGTCTGAGTGCGGGCGGCCATCCGGCCTTCAGGTGTGACGTAGGTTTCGCGGAACTTGGCCTTAATCCCTTCCAGCAGTTCGCCGTAGACCCGAACATCGTCGTCTTGGCCGAGCACGGCGGCGGCATCCCGAAGCAGGCGAGTCGACAGCGCGTAATACGCGGTGGCCACCAAATGAACGGGCGTCGCTCCGAAGTAGCTGCCTTCGAACGCGTCCAGCGCGAGCCAATCGCCGAAATGGAAGCCCGTATTCCACAGATGCTCGTCATCGCCCTGGGAGCGGATGAACTCGACCCAAGCTTTCATGCTGCCGTATTGCTCGGCAAGAAGCCGCTTATCCCCATACGTCAGATAGATCGTCCATGGGCAGACGGTTGCCGCGTCCCCCCAAGCCGAAGACGTATAAGTTTCGTCGCCCCATTGCTCCGATGTATAGTCCCCGAGCGCGTTCGGAACGACGTACGGCACGCTGCCGGTCGGCCGCTGATCCGCTTTCAGATCGCGCAGCCACTTCGTGAAAAACGGTCCGACATGATAGTTGAAGGCCGCCGTCCGCACGAACACCTGTGCGTCTCCCGTCCAACCCAACCGTTCGTCCCGCTGAGGGCAATCGGTCGGCACGTCGAGGAAATTGCCCCGCTGACCCCAGACGATATTGCTCTGAAGCCGATTCACCATCGGATTCGAGCACTCGAAAGATCCCGTGGGCTCCATATCGGAGTGGATAACTTCCGCAACGAAGCGTTGAAGCAACTGTTCATCGTCTTCGAACGGATAACCTTCCACCTGAACGTACCGGAACCCCTGAAAAGTAAAATGCGGAGCGTACGTCTCGGTTCCGCCGCCCTTGGCGACATATTCGACGGTCTGCTTCGCCTTGCGCAGGTTGCCGACATAGAAGTTCCCGTACCGATCGAGCACCTCGGCGTGCCGCAGCCGAATCGCCGTTCCGGCCGCAACGTCCAGCGTTATCCGCATTCGTCCGACAAGGTTCTGACCCATGTCCAGCACAAGTTCCCCGGCGGGCGTGCGGATGACCCGCCGAGGCTTCACGGTCTCCGTGACCCGAATCGGCCAATTCTCTTGCGCGACCAGATGCGCGTAGGGAAGCTCGACCTCCTCGGTTCCATGCCAGTTCGCTGTCTCCTGGAATCCGGCCTCGCTCCAGCCCTGATGCTCCAGCCGCGCGTCGTACTTCTCGCCGTTATACAGTTCGGACCACAGGATCGGACCGGTCGAGCACTTCCATGACGAATCGGTCGCGATCCATTGTTCCGAGCCGTCTTCATATTGAACGTGCAGTTGCAGCAGAATCGCCCTTCGGTCGCCATAAATTTTCGTCTTGCCCAGCCATGTTAGCTCGCCTTTGTACCAACCGTCCCCGAGAAGCACTCCGATTCCGTTCTCCCCGCTGCTCAGGTATGAAGTCACGTCATAGGTTTGGTACTGTTGACGATGTCGGTAGCTGGTCCAGCCGGGAGCGAGAAGATCTTCGCCGACGCGGCGGCCGTTCAAATAAATCTCATAAACGCCGGCAGCCGTCGCGTAGATGCGAGCCGACACAATCCCCGTCTTCGTCTCAAACCTGGTACGAAGCAGGAAAACTTCCTTAGCATCCGGATCAAGGCTCTTCGAGTCCGGCGTTATCCACTTCGCTCTCCATTCTTCCGGCGAGAAAAGTCCGGTCTCCCACCAGTCCTGCTCGCTCCAAACGGATTCCCTTCCGAAGCCGTCCCACACCTTCACCCGGTAATGGTAGCGAGTGCGGGAACGGAGATCGGGTCCGCCGTACGGAATATGGATCGACCGGTCCGATTCGACGCGTCCCGAATCCCATAACGGCTCTTCGAAGTTCGCGTCAGGCCCCGCCACTTGAATCCGATAAGCCCGCTGAACCGTCCCCCGCATCTCCGAGATCAGCTTCCAGCCGAATCGGGGAATCCTTACATCCGTCCCCAACAAGCCCGTTCGATACTCGCAGGTCAAAGATTGCAATTTCAGTTCCTTCATATTGGCGGATCTCCTTTGGAAGTTAGGCGTTCGGGTAGACCATGACCTTCAGACTGCCGCTCTTGTTGTTCAGCGCCCTCTCCATGGCATCCTGCGTCCGTTCCAAGGGATAGCTGTCCGTGCATAACGGCTTGACGTCGGCGATGCCCGAAGCGAGAAATTCGATTCCGCTCGGATACGTGTTCGCGTACCGGAAGACGCCGTAAATATCGACTTCCCGGTCGGTAATGACATGGACATTAAGCGGAATCTCCGATTGCATCGGCAGGCCGACGACGGCCAGCTTGCCCCCGCGGCGCACGGACAGCAGCGCCGACTGCAGCGCCTTCGGATTGCCCGCCGTCTCCCAAGCCGCATCCACGCCGACGCCTCCGGTCCATCGCCGGATCGCTTCGACGGCATCCTGCTCGCGAACGTTGATCGAGTGGGTTGCGCCCAACTCCATTGCCGCCTTAAGGCGAAGAGGCTCCAGGTCGGAGACAAAGATTCGGCTGGCGCCGTACGCCTTCGCTGCGACGACGGCCATCAGCCCGACGGGCCCCATGCCCATAATGGCCACGGTCGAGCCCGGCTTCAGCCCCGTCCGGTTCGCGGCGTGGATACCGACGGAGAAAGGCTCGATGAGCGATGCTTCCTCATACGATAAGCGGTCGGGAATCGGGAACAGGAAATCTTCCCTCGCGATCACATATTGGGCGAAGGCTCCGTCCACGGGAGGCGTCGCGAAAAAGGCGACGTCCGGGCACAGATTGTACCTGCCCGATTTGCACGCGGGACAACGCCCGCACGTCGTTTGCGGCTCGACGGCCACCCGGTCGCCGACCCGAATCTTGGTAACGGAGCCGCCCACGGCGACAACTTCTCCGGCGCACTCGTGGCCGAGAATCATCGGCTTCTCCACGATGGCGTTGCCAATTCTTCCATGCTCGTAATAGTGAACGTCCGAGCCGCACACTCCCACCGCCATGACCTTGACCAGAGCCTCGCCGTCTCGCGGCGCGGGCACCGGCCGCTCTTCGAGGACTATTTTGCGGGGTTCCGTCATGACGGCCGCCTTCATGGTGACGGGAATACTCATCGGAATCACCTTCCATTTGTTCATCATATCCATTTCTTCGCGCCAATTCGCCGGAGTTCCGTCCAGACCGGCGCGCGAATTCGTCCGCTCGAAGTGACCTTCCGCCTTGCAGCCCGCCTTACGATACATCCCCCTTATTTTCACTGTAAGGATGATTCCATCTAATCTTAACCTCGGAAAGAGTATATTTCCTTTAGCAATTTGAGTGCACTTTTTTTAGACTCCTTGCCAAACTTTGCGGAACTCTATCTTGTCGCGGAGAGAGCGGAATTCTATTCCCTCCGGGTCAACGGCCAGCCTGCCGATTGGATTCCCGGCCAATCTTGGCCGGATCATCATAACGGCGCAGCGGATATTCGGCCGTTCCTTCGGCCCGGCGGGAATACGGTGACGTTGACGGCGGATCGCTTCGATGTTCTTCTCGAGGTCGAGCCGGTCTACCTCAGAGGCTCGTTCTCCGTTCGCGCGTCCGGCGGAACGTGGCTCGTGGAACCGCCTTTTCCCATAGTCGTCGGTTCCTGGACCGGCCAAGGCTATCCGTTCTATCCGGGAGCGTTCCGGTACTCGTATTCCGTCGCCGTGCCGGAGCAAGCGGCATCCGTTCATGCCGTGCTCCCGACCGCCTTCGAGGCGACCGGCTGCGCGATCTACGTGGACGGCCGGAGAGTCGGCCTCATCGGCGTCGATGACGGGGGCAGAGCCGATCTGTCGCCTTACCTGAAGGCCGGAACCCATGATGTCGCGATCCGCGTATGCGGCGGGCTCAAGAACCTGCTCGGCCCTCACCACGATCCCGACCGAAGCCGCCGGACCGCATGGCCGAACATGTGGCGGAAGGCTCCAAAGTTCGGCAGGCCGGCCGCGGAGAGCTACGACCTGATCGCTTACGGATTGGGCGATCACGTCCGCTTTGAAGCCGTTCTCAACTCATAATTCGGAAACGGAAAAGAAGAAGAGCGTCCGGACGACGCTCTTCTTTGTACATTTTATCGGCGTTCTATAGTATACTTTTTTTCGAGAGAGCGCTTACAGGAGGACTGCCGATGATTTACCGCAGCATTCGGGCGAAGCTGATTCTCGTCTTCATCGCCATTTCGGTCATCCCGATCTCGATCGTGACGATCGCCTCTTATAACAGCTATACGAAGCTCGTCGGCAAGCAGGTCTCGCTCGTCTCTTCCAATAACATTGACAATACCGTCGAACGGATCGATCATATTTTCCAGAATATCGACCGCATCACGCTGACCTTCCAGCAATTCTCGACCCAGCCCGGCGCCACGACGGTCGCCCAAGAGCTGAACAAGCTGAACAACAAGCCGAACATCAGCCAGTACGATCTATTCGTCGCCCGAACGAACATGCTCTTCTTCTTCAACAATCTGGTTCTGAGCAACAGTTACCTGAACGGCATCTATATCTTCCTGCCCGACGGCAACTCAATCAGCTACGGGATCGGCACCGACCTCGTCATCGATTATAAGCCTTTCCAGGACGAATGGTACCGGAGAACGCTGGAGAAGAACGGCGGCCTGTATATCAGCGACGCGGACACGAAGGAATTCATCATCAACGCCAAGCCGTCCATCACCTTCTCGCGGGCTCTTTACGACGCCGACACCCACAAGCTGCTCGGCGTGCTGATGCTCGACTGCGGACTGGACATCTTCAAGGGCATCGACAAAGACATCGTTCCGGATGTTACGAATATGTATCTGGTCAACGGCAAAGGAACGATCTTGTACGACAATTCACAGAACCGGATCGGCCAGAGATTGCCCGATTCCCTGAATGCCTTGATCTCGAACCGAACGGAAGGTTCGGTTCAAGAGACGAGGGACGGGATTTTGACGGTGATTCAATCGTTTCCGGATAACGATTGGAAGGTGGTCGCTTCGGTTTCCCTGTACAAGCTGTACAAGCAATACGGCGTGTCCAGGCAGCTTATTCTCTATATCTCCCTGACTTGCGCCATTATCTTCATCCTGCTCTCGGTTATTCTGTCCGGTCTGATCATGAAGCCGATCATCGAGCTGAGCCGGACGATGCGCAAGAACAAATTCCTGAATCTCGTCACGACGAAGAAGCATCTGAAACGGACCGACGAGATCGGCATTCTCTATAACGAATACAACAATATGATTCGCGACATCAACGATTACGTCAAAGAGATCTATCAGAACAAGCTGATCACGCTGGATTCCCAGATGAAAGCGCTGGAGGCCCAGATCAATTCGCACTTTCTGTACAACACGCTGGAGTCCATTAACAGTATAGCCGAGATCGAGGAGGTCGAGAGCATCGCCGTCATGACAAAAGCGCTGGGCGATATGTTCCGGTACAGCATCAAAACGGACAGCGAGCTCGTCGCGATCGACGAAGAATTGAAGCATGTGAACAATTATCTATCCATCCAGAAGATCCGCTACGAGAACAAGATCGACTTCCGCCTCCATATCCAAGACGGAATCGGCCAGATGAGAATTTTGAAGCTGATCTTGCAGCCGATTATCGAGAACGCGCTGTATCACGGGCTGGAGAACACGAAGAACAAAGGCACCGTCGCGTTAACCGCCTATACGGACGGCGAGCTCATCCGGTTCGAGATTGCGGACGACGGCGTCGGGATGAGTCCGGATCAGCTCGGCGAGCTCCGCAGACTGCTCCAGGATCCTCCCAACTTCAGCGAGCTCGGCCGCCGGGACAAACGGAGCATCGGACTCAAGAACGTCCATTCCCGCATCTCCCTTTATTACGGTCCGGAATACGGCTTGACGCTGGAGAGCGAGAAGGACAAGGGGACCAAGGTGATCGTCACCGTCCCGCAAATCGGATAGAGAGCGAGGCGCAACCGACAATGTACAAATTCATCATCGTGGACGACGAAGCGCTGATTAGAAGAGGAATGCTCAAGAAAATCCGCTCCTCCGATATCGGACGGGAGCTGGAATTCGCGGGAGAAGCCGATAACGGCGAGGACGGGCTCGCGCTCATCCGCAGCGCGAATCCGGATATCGTCCTGACCGACATGAGAATGCCGGAGATGGACGGCCGTTCGTTCCTGCAAGCGCTTCAGCAGGACTATCCGGACAAGAAAGTGATCGTCGTAAGCGGCTATTCGGATTTTGAGTATATGAAGGAAGCCATCTCCGCCAAGGCCGTCGGCTACTTGCTCAAGCCGTTCAGCCGGGAGGAGATCCAGGAGACTTTAAGTAAAGCCGTCCGGCTCATCGAAGCCGAGAGATCCGCGATGCAGAAAATGGAGATCAGCGAGCACGAGAAGGAAGAGATCAGCTACGGCGCCGATCTTCAAACGATGTGCGGCCTCATTCTCGGCAATCATCGCAAGGATAAGGCGCCCGTCTTCCGCTCGAACAAGATGCGAGCGCTCGCAGGCAACAAATGCTGCGTGCTGTTGACCTTGTACGCTTCGGACAAACTGGAAGCAGGACCGGAATTCCTTGACGACGGCCTTTACGTTCCGCACTCGCAGAACGATCGCATGGGATTTATCCTCCTGACGTCGTCCGGGAAGGAGGTCGAGCTGGAAGCATCGGCCCGGCGAACGGCAGAGCGAATTGTCGAATCGATGCCGCTCCATACCATCGTCGGCGTAAGCCGGGTCAAATCGTCTTGGAGCCAGTTGGAGGAGGCGTTCGGGGAGACGGTGGCGGCTCTGAACGGAAGGCCGGCCGGGGAAGTCGGCGCGCCGGTCGCGGTATATCAAGAGGCAAATATCCCCTCTTCGGATGAAGCGAGCTGGGATAAGATGGACGAGCTTCTCTTCTTCCTTGAATCCGGCAATGCCCGCCGAGTCGCCGAATGGACGGACAAGCTGTTCGCCTACTTCCGAAGCGTCCCCAGCCTGTCGCTGGCGGCGGTTAAAGATACGTGCCGGATTCTCATTCACGAAGTACGGAACGTTCTCCACCGGTATTTGTCCATTAACGGAAACCAGACATCCGCCAGCTTCGAGACCTTACTGGCGGCCTCGTTCGACCTGGAGTCGATCCGGGAGTACCTGATTCGGGTATTGCCCGACATCGCCGACATGTTGAACGAGCGGAGCGTCTATTCATCCGAACATGTCGTCGACAATATCAAAACATACGTCGAACAGAATCCCGACAAAGTGTTGACGTTGGAGAAGATCTCCTCCCTCTTCTTCCTCAACCCGAGCTATTGCAGCTTTCTGTTCAAGGAGAAGACCGGCATCAACTTCATCGACTATGTCAATCAAGTCCGCATCGGCAAGGCGAAGCTTCTCCTGCAGACGACCGACGACAAAGTGTATAAAATCGCAAAAGCGCTCGGATACGACAACACCAAATATTTTTTCCGCGTCTTCAAAAAGGTTGCGGGGCTCACCCCGGAGGAATACCGGCAGCAAGCAAGCCAAAAGGACAAACAAGCCTGAGAATCCAGGGCCTGTTTGTCCTTTTTTCGCACGGGAGTCGAATCAGCCTTTGACGGAGCCGACGGTCAAGCCGCCGATGAAAAACTTCTGCAGGAACGCGAAGATCGCGAGAAGCGGCAGCGCGCAAAGGAAGCATGCCGCGAACAGCACATTCCATGCGGTCGGGTTCGTCTGGTCGCCAAGGAATCCTAGCATCGCGAGCGGCAACGGAGACTCGGCCGTTTTCGTAATGAAGATCATATTAAAGAAATAGTCGTTCCAGATCCAGACGCCTTGCGTGATGACGACGGATACCGTCACCGGAAGAAGCAGCGGGAACACAATTTGCCAAAACCGGCGAAGCAGGCCGGCGCCGTCGATCAACGCGGATTCCTCGACCTCCAGCGGCACGCTGCTTTTGATAAATCCGGTGTACAGGAACGAGGAGAACGGAATGCTGCACGTGATGAACATCAGAATCGGAGTATACTGCGAACCCGATATATGGAGACCTTGCATCGTTTGCACGATCGGGATAATCACCATCTGGCTGGGGACGACCAAGCCGGACAAGAAGAAGAGATAAAGGAACTTGCTCAAACGATTGTTCAAGCGGGCGATCGGATAGGCCGCCATGGAAGTGAACAGCACCACGACGACCACGGAAATCACCGTCAACAGCAGGCTGTTCAGAAGCGCTTGCGGAAAATGCATTCTCGTAAACGCGGCCCGGTAGCTCTCCATCGTAAACTCGTTGAACAGCCGGAGCGGATTCGCCATGTTCTTGATCGAGCGGAACGAGCTCGACAAGGCGATGATGAGCGGCAGCAGGTTGACGAGCAGGAGAATCGAGATCCCGACATGGATCATGGTCTTCTTGGCGGCAGGATTCATGCGGAGACCTCCCTTTTGTTAAGCTGGAGAACGAAGATCGTCGTAATCAGGATGATAACGGCGAAGGAGACGACGGCCAACGCGGAGGCCAAGCCGAACTGCTGCTCCTTGAACGCCATCCGGAAAATATCGACCAAGAGCGTGCTGGTGGCGCGCCCGGGTCCGCCGTTCGTCATGATGAACGGATAGTCGAACGCCTTCAAGCCGTTTATGACGCTCAGCGTAACGTTGATCGTGATGGACGTGGCGAGCAGAGGAATGCGGATAAATCTCGTTATCTGCCAGGAGTTGGCGCCGTCGATCTTTCCCGCTTCCACCAGATCCTGCGGGACGGTCTGCAAGCCCGCCAGGAAGATGACGGTGCTCGTGCCGATATGCTTCCAGATCTCCACCGCCGTGATGGAATAAAGGGCGGAGTTGTAGCTGCCGAGAAGATTCAAGTTCGAGCCGTCAAGGCCAAACCAGCTTATAACTGTCGCGATTAAGCCGCTCTCGGGCATGTAGACGTAACTCCAAATAAATCCGACCACGATGGCGCTGAACAAGGTCGGAATATAGGCTGCTGTACGATAAAGGCCGGTGGCCCGGATTTTCATATTCAGGACAAATGCCAAGCATAACGCGATTACATTGCTGAAAACGACGAAGATGACGGTATAAATCAACGTGTTGGACAACGATTTGCCCGCGATGCCTTCTTGGAATAACTGAGAAAAATTGTCGAAGCCTATATAGTGGAATTCTTGCACGTATCCGTTGTAATCCGTAACGCTGTATTGGAATAGCTTCAAGATCGGATAAATCCAAAAGATTAAATACATAACCAGGGCGGGAACGACGAACCAATACATCGTTTTTTTCAAGACCGCTGAGTTCATGGTGGTTATTCCTTTCCCGTTCGAATTGGAAGGGGACCTATAAGGTCCCCCTGGACAGGCGATGCTCGGGCTCGAATTATGGATTCCAAAGCTGATCGAATTTGTCCTGCATCGCTTTCGTTACGTCCTCCGGAGTCGTGCGCTGTCCTCCAATGATCTCTCCGAATTTGACCTGAAGGATGTCGGCCACGCCGTTCGGCCACATTTGGTTCGCGAAGTAGATGGAGTTGCCGCTATTCTTGTACAGCTCGTAAGAGTCCTTATATAGATCGTTGGTAAGCGGCACGCCGTTAAAGGCGCTGATCGACGGATTCAGCTTCACCCATTCCTTGAACAGGTCGGATTGGTCGTCGAACCAATAATTCAGCACTTCCTTGACGGCATCCAGGTTCTTGGTCTTGGCGTTGACCCCCCACCCGGCAGCCGTCGCGACGGCTTGCCATACCGGCTTGCCTTTCTCGTTGCCTGGCAGCGGGAAGAAGCCGCGTTCGAAGTCGACCGCTCCTTTGGCCGTCAGCGTCGGGTAATCCCACGTGCCGTCGAACGTCATGGCCGCCTTGCCGTCGATAAACATCTGCGTCGCTTGCGGTCCGCCTAGACCGAGCGTGTTTTTGGCGATATAGCCTTTCTCGTACAGTTCCTTATACATCTCGAACGCTTGAACCCACTTCGAATCCGTGAACTTCCGTTCGCCCGCTTGAAGCTTGACGTCGAAATCCTTGTCTTCCGCATAGACGGTGTTCGCCGCCAGCTGGTACGCGCCGAACTGAATCCACCACGGGTCTTTGTCCCCCATAACGATCGGAGTCGTGCCCGCGTCCTTCAGCTTTTGGCAAGCGGCAAGGAAATCTTCCCAATTTTGCGGGACTTCGGTTATGCCGGCCTTTTGGAACAGATCTTTATTATAGTAAGTACCGAGCATGTCGATGCCCTTCGCGATGCCGTACACCTTGCCGTCATAAGACATATCTTCTCTCGCGCCGTCGCTGATCTTGCTCATGAAGGGCAAATCCGACAAGTCCGCCAGATAGCCGGCCTTCGCCAGATCGATCACGCTCGCGCCGCCGCCCATTCTCGGCCAAATCCGGAAGAAATCGGGTCCTTCGCCCGCAGCCAGCTTCGTCTTGATCGACGTGTTGTACTGATCGTCGGGAAGCTTCTGCACTTCCAGGGTGATGTTCGGGAACTTCTCGTGGACCATCTTCGGCAGCACGTCGAGCTCGAAGTCTTGGCCGTCGGCGGCTTTATTCCCGGACACGAGCATCGTCAACGTTATTTTCTTATCCTTGGAGTCGCCTCCCGCTCCGGCGTTGCCGCCGGCGGCATCGTTCGAACCCGAGTTCCCGCATGCGCTCAAGAGGGCAAGACAAGTGGCAAGCACTGTCGCGCCGGTTACAAACGTTTTCATTTTTCTCAATGAAATCAACCCCCTGCAAAGATGTCTTGACTTCTTCCTTCCGCTAGGACCCTATCGATACGCTGTGCACAGTCTTATCATAACCTTGCCCCGAGTGCATTAACTTTAGCACTTAAAGTATACTATCTTTAGAATCACTCCAAAGGGACGAACCCGTGCCTCGGGAAAGAAGAAGCGGGACAACAGCAAGCCTTCATGACAGCAACCGCACACAACCCAAAGAAGATCGCCCCCCACCTGGCCCAAAGAGCCAAGTAGAGGGCGATTGTGTTTAAACGGACGCCGAATGCTCACGAAAATCCATATGAGTCCATATTTAATAGTTCCGAACGTCCCTTTTACCTGCGGAACAAGCCGTAGCCGGGAAGCGGAACGAGCGGTTCGGCGTCGACCGTCAAGCCTTCCGACCGTCCGCGGAACGCGACGTCGACGAGCCAGCGCGTGAACGGCGCCACGTTCATCGTCTCCATCTCTTCCGGGCTGTAGAAGCCGGCGGCGTCCACTTCCACCCCGTCCGGGACGGGCTCGCCCGCGACGTAGTCCATGGAGAACGCCACGTACAAATTGTGCACGGCGCGCGGCTGATCCCGCACCGCCGCCACGCTCGCGACGACCGCTTCGACTCCCGTCTCCTCCAGCACTTCCCGGCATACGGTCTCGTCGATCCGCTCCAGCTGCTCGGCGTAGCCGCCCGGATTCGTCCAATAGCCCCTGCCCGGCTCCTGCGCCCGCCGCACGAGCAGCACTTTGCCGTCTCTCATCACCAGGGCGCCGACGCCGATGCTGTAATCGCCCCAATGCACGAAGCTGCACGAGGGACACGCCCTTCTCGGCGTGCCGCCAATATCGCGCGTCTCCAGCTCGCGTCCGCACGCCAAACAAAATTTCGCTTCCATGATCGGCAGATCACCTCGAGGTCCAAGCTGCGTTATCATCCGATTATACTGCGGAAGATCGCCTCTGCCTAGACTTCGGGAAGGCGGCTTGCCTCAGTGGGGATAGAGAGCCTCGAACTCCATGCCGCAAGGGCCCCCGTCCTCGTTCGCTTCCAGATCGACCGCCGTGCCGTCCGCGCGGAATAGCGGCCTGTAGAAATGGGAGATGCGCGCCGCCGATTCGTTGGCGTAATGGCAGATGAACGCCCGCCGGAAGCGGTCCTTCGTCTTGTTGCGGTAGGAGCCGTGAATGAGGTTCCCGTTAAAAAAGAGCACGTCCCCCCGCTCCATGACGACCGGCACCGCCTTCTGCTCCTTCGGCGGCTTGACGTAATGGGTCGTGAACGACTCCTTCGCGTCCGCCAATTCCGGACAGACGATGGCGTAATCGTTCGTCTTGGGCACGACGAGCAGGCCGCCGTTCTCCTCGTCCGCCGCGTCAATCGCCGTCCAGGCCGCGATACAGTTGCCCGGTTCGACCTTCAGGTAGAAGTTGTCCTGGTGAAGCGCCTGCCCGCGCGCTCCCGGCGGCTTGTAATAGAACATGCTCTGGGCGGCCAGCGCTTCTTCGCCGTACAGATCGGCAAGCACGTCCATGACCGGCGGATGAAGCATATATTTCTTGGACGTCTCGTCGAACCGGTGCGGGTGCATCACCCGCGGATAACGTCTCAGCGGATCGGCGGCTCCTTCGCTCAGGTCGGGCTCGAAATGGCCGGGGACGATCCGGTTCGCGATGTCCGCGAACGTCCGGTCGATCTCCGCCAGCTCCTCTTCCGCGAACAGGCCGCGGACGACCAGATAGCCTTCGGTATCGAATTTTCTCTTCTGCTCTTCGGTCAATTGTCGAAGCATGAGGGTTCCTCCTCGTCAGGGATATGCTCTAAGCTTAGCTCCATCCTCTTCCGAGAAGAATTCTCCATGCTGCCGAAAAGTCACACGATCCTGCTATCCTCTAGCCGGCTGCCGCCGATTCCGATATGCTGTTGTTAGCGAAAAGAAGAAGGGGGAGGCGCGCGTGAGGAACTTCGATCGTCCGTCGGCATACGGATACGACAGCGGGGGGACGCTCATCGCCGGCCATTTCCGCGAGCCGGATACGTATTCCGCCCATCGGCCCGCCGGCATGAACGATTGGCTTATCGCCTATACGCTCGGCGGCGAAGGCTACTTCAGCGTTCCCGGGCTGCAGACGCAGACGTGCCGCGCGGGGGACGTCGCGCTGCTGGGGCCGGGGACGCCGCACCGCTACGGGACGTCGCCCGGATGCACCTGGCACTTCGTGTGGGCGCATTTCTCCGCGCCGATGATCGAAGCGAACTTGCTTCCCGGCGAGCCGCTGCATATTCGGCCGGCCGGGAACGAATACGTGCGGCGAAGAATCGGCCGCGCGTTCCGGCGGCTGCTGTCGGATACGCGCGAGCGGGGCGACTACTGGCAGGAGCTGGGCGTCACGGCGCTGCGCGAAATTCTGATGCTGCTCGCCCGGAGCGAGCGGCGCAAGCTGGACGCCCGCGTCGAGGAGACGCTGCACCGGTTGTCGCTCCATATGCGCGAGCCGGTCCGGATCGGGGCGCTGGCCCGCTCCGTCGGGCTGTCGCCGTCGAGGCTGTCCCATCTGTTCAAGGAGAACACGGGCCAGTCCATCGTCGATGCGCTGAACCGGATGCGCATCCGCCAGGCCGCGCTGCTGCTCGAGCATACGGACCGCACCGCGTCGGAAGTCAGCTACGACGTCGGCTATTCGAATTACAACCACTTTCTCGCGCAATTTCGGAGACTGCACGGCATGAGCCCGAGCGAATACCGAAAGCGGGCGCGCTCGAACGGAAGCTAGAGCTATAAAAAAATCCCCGGAGGATGCCGCCTTGCCGGCTCGACTTCTCCGGGGATCCAATTGTCTCAGCTCAGACTCTTTGTCGCTTCCGGCGAGAAAGGAACGAGCTCGTCGGTGCGTCCGTCGCGCACTTTGGCCGCCCAGGCCGGATCGGCGAGAAGCGCGCGGCCGACCGCGACAAGGTCGAACTCTTGCCGCTCAAGCCGCTCCAGCAGTCCCTCCAGCCCGTTGACGTTCGCTCCTTTGCCTTCCGAGAACAACTGCGTGAACTCGGTGTCCAGGCCTACTGACCCTACCGTGATCGTCGGCTTCCCGGTCAGCTTCTTCGTCCACCCCGCGAAGTTGAGGTCCGAGCCTTCGAACTCCGGTTCCCAGAAGCGGCGGGTCGAGCAGTGGAAAATGTCGACGCCCGCGAGCGCCAGCGGCTCCAGAAACTTCTCGAGCTGCTCCGGCGTCGAGGCCAGCTTGGCTTTGTAATCGAGCGGCTTCCACTGGGACAAGCGCAGCACGATCGGAAAATCAGGGCCGACGGCGCGGCGGCAAGCTTCGATCACTTCGACCGCGAACCGCGTCCTCTCCACCAAGCCGCCGCCGTAGCGGTCCGTCCGCTTGTTCGTCTCTTCCCAGAAAAACTGGTCGATCAGATACCCGTGTGCGCCGTGAATTTCCACGCCGTCGAAGCCAAGCCGCTTCGCCTCGCCGGCGGCTCTGCCGTAGGCTTCGACCAGGTAGGCGATCTCTTGCTCGGAGAGCGGCTCGCCCGTCTTCACGTTCGGAGCGGAATAGCCGGAAGGACCGACCGGCTTCGTGTCCGATTCCGGGAACGTGGCCGGATTGCGCGACATGCCGACGTGCCAAATTTGCGGAATGATGCGTCCGCCCGCTTCATGCACTTCCTTGACGACCTGGGCCCAACCCTCCAAGGCACGCTCCCCGTAGAAATGAGGAACGTCCCGGTCGGCCGCGGCCGCGGGATGGTCGATGACGGTTCCTTCCGTGACGATCAGCCCGACGCCGTTCTCGGCGCGCCGGCGGTAGTAAGCGGCCACGTCCGGACCGGGCACGCCTCCCGGCGAGAAGCAGCGGGTCATCGGCGCCATGACGATGCGGTTGGACAACTCCAGCTTGCCGCCGGAGAAAGGTTGGAACAGCAGTTGAACGTTCGGAGACGTTGTTGGCATATGAAATCCCTCCTGGAGAAAAACTCGGAATAGTTTACCCATTCTCCATTATATATCTATATTTATAGATATGTAAATGCAACGGAGTGACCGACATGCACGATCGCGCCCGTAAGTTGGCCCGGGGAGATCGTTCTCGGAACCGATCGTAACGGACACACAGGCCGCTATTTGTCGAAAAATCACGTTATCGGCGATCTAACGGACCGTCATTCCGTTATCGCTCGGATTTTCCTCGAATAACGCTCCGCTTCAAGCGAATAAAGGCTTTACGGTCCGTTGCGCTTCCCCAAAACGCTTTCGGCCGCGAAATAAGGGATTCACGGTCCGCAAGCGCCAAAAAAAGCCCGGGATCTCCCGGGCCTCGTCGCTATCCGCTATAAATCCGCCTTCAGGCTGCGGACGAACTCCTCGATCTTGGGCTCGTTGCGGCGGTAATACGTCCATTGGCCGATTCTTCTCGATTCCAGCAAACCCGCCTTCTGCATCATCGCCAAATAGCCGGACACGACCGATTGCGCCAAGCCGCACTTCTCCTGGATGCTGCCTACGCACACTCCGCCTCGGAACTCGCATCCGGCCGGAAAATGCTGCGGCTCGAAGTTTCGTTCCGGATTCTTGAGCCACTGCAAAATGCTGAGGCGGGTTTCGTTCGACAGCACTTTCATAATAGTCAGGTTGCTCTGTTTGTCCATTCCCGACGACTCCGCTTTCCTAAGAAAATGGGGAGCAGCCCGCCCGCCGTTCGATCGGGCGTCCGCTCCTTTCATTATAACATTGCCGCCGGGAATTTCGCGACGGGCGGTGCGCTATCGCTCCCCGGCATGCTCCGCCACGATGCCCGGCAGCTCGCTCCAGGAGACGATGCGCGGAAAGTTGAGATGCCGGTTGTAGGAATTGTCCCTGACATATACCCGCAAAGTCAAGTCCGAGAGCGTATCGAGTACGGCGGGCTTGTCGTCGAAGTAATAGTCCAGACCAAGCTTGCGGATGATATGAACCTTCTCCGTATCGCCCATCCCGCAATAGAAGCGGCCCTCCTCGACCGGGAAGCCGGCTTGAACGATCCAGGCTTTCGTCCGCTCGCAATGCTCGGCCGTCCGCGCGGTAATGTAGTACACTTCGTGCCCCTGGCGCACGAGCTGCTGCAGCGCCTCGACCGCACCCGGAAAAGGCGGGCAGTCCGTATAATAAATTTCGTCCCGGAGGCTGTTCCACATCCGGCCGCCTTCTTCGGCCGACAACCCGAACAGGCTGTGAATGGGCACGCATGTCAGCTCGTGGAACCGCTCCGGCTCGACGGCCCGGTTCAGCTTCTTCTGGTACAAGCGAAAGGCGTGTTCCCTCAAATTAATCAGCGTATCGTCTATGTCGAACCCGAATTTCATGCCTTCTCTCCTTGTCCCGCATATCGAACTGCTTCCATTGTACCAGAACGGGGGGCAAAATGCCGGGTGGAAGGCGTCAACCGATTCAGCCCTTGACGGCGGAGCTGGAGATTCCTTGAATGATATATTTCTGGCCGATCAGAAAAATGGCGATCATGGGCAAAATCGCCGCCGAGGCCGCCGCCATCATCCCGTTGTAATCGACGTTGTTCTCGAGAATGAAATTTTGCAGGCCGAGCGGAATCGTGTACAGCTTCGGACTTGTCAGAAACACGAGCGCATTCTCGTAGTCGTTCCATTGCCAGGAGAAATCGATGATCGCGAACGTGGCGAGCGCGGGTTTGGCGAGCGGCAGGTTGAGCCGGGAGAAAATTTTGAAATGCCCCGCCCCGTCGATGAACGCGGATTCGGTGATCTCCTTCGGAACGCCCATGAAAAATTGCCTGAGCATAAACACGCCGAAAATCGAGAACATCCCCGGAAGAATAAGCGCCCAATGGGTGTTGTAAATGTGCATCCAGTTGAAGAGAATGAACTTCGGCACGAAAATGACCTGCGGCGGAATCATCATCATCGACAGATAGACGAGGAACAGCGCGTCGCGCCCCTTGAATTCGATCCGGGCGAAGCCGTACGCCGCGAGGGAGGACATGAACACGGCGCCGATCGTTCCAATCACCGACACCTTAAGGGAATTCAGGTAATACGAGACGAAGCTGTAGCTTCCCGTCCAGATCCGGACGTGGTTGCTCCAATCGAGCCGGGAAGGCAGCCAGCGGACGAAAACTTCGCTCGGGGTCTGGAAAGACGTGCTGATCATCCACAGGAACGGAAGGATCATGAACACCCCGGCGACCAGCATCGCAATCGTTGCTGGCAGCTTCACCTTCGGATTGCCGGCCGAATCGCTCATCCGGCATCGCTCCTTTCCAATTCGTATGTCCTTCGGCGCTTTCATGCGCGATCCGTGACGTTGCGTTCGAATTGCTTAGTAATGCACCCAGCGCTTCTGGCCGATCCACTGAACGACGGTGACGGCCATGATGACGGCGAACAGAAACCAGGAGATCGTCGAGGCGTAGCCCATCTCGTAATAGCTGAATGCCGTTTTGTAGACGTACAGGGACAATATCGTCGTGCTGCTCCCCGGTCCGCCCTGCGTAATCGCCTGGATCAGCGCGAACGACTTCATCGTCATGATGAGTCCGGTGACGAGCAGCAGGAACGTGGTCGGACTGACGAGCGGCCAGACGATCCGCCACGTGATCGTCCGGGTCCGCGCGCCGTCGATCCGGGCCGCCTCCAGCTGCTCGGGCGATATTTCCTGAAGCGCCGCCAGATAGATGATCATGTTGTAGCCGAGCATGAACCAGATCTGGACGACGTCGATGGCGTACATCGCCGTGTCCGGGTCGGCGAACCAGCCCGGCGGCGAGGCGACGCCGATCCCGCGAAGAATCTCGTTGATCGGGCCGTTCGTCGGCTGGAACAGCAGCATCCAGACGAATGCGACGGCAACGCCGCTGGAGACGTACGGGAGGAAAAACATGCCCCGAAGCAAGCCTTTGAGATAAACGCTGCGATTCAGCACGAGCGCCGTGGCGAACGCCAGCACGAGCGATACGGGGACGGACAGCAGGAAGATGGCCGTATGCCGGATGGCGCCGTAAAACTGCTCGTCATGGAACAGACGCCTGAAGTTGTCCAAGCCGGTGAACGACACGTTCGGGTTGGAAAATTGGTAGTCGGTGAACATAAGACCGAAGGAGAACAAGGCGGGCAGGATGAAGAACAGCAGTATCCCCAGCATGTTCGGCAGGATAAACGCGTAACCCATCCAGCCCTGCTTCCGTATCCAGCTTCGCTTTCTCACGGTATCGCCGCCTTTCGAATGCCCGTTCCGGGCGTAAAAAAGAAGAAGGAAGCGCGCGTTCCTTCTTCTCTCACGCCGCGGAACCTTATTTTTGCTGAAGCAACTTGTTGTGACGATCCGCCATGTTCTTAAGCGTCGTATCGAGATCCTGCTTGTTCAGGAAGTACTTCTCGTACTCTTCCTTCCGGGCGTCGATAACCTGCTGCGGAATGTCGAGCTGGAACGATTCGAACTTGCCGAACACGACATTGTCGAGCGACTCCCGGTCGTACTTGTCTTCGACGCCCTTGAGCAGAAGGTCGATCGCCTTCGCGCTGTCGACGCTCTTGGAGGAAGGAATCCGTCCGCCGCTGGCCATCGGCAGCATGCCGCCGTCCGCGTACCATTTCACGAACTTCCACGCGGCTTCCTGATTCTTCGACTTGGCGTTCACCGACAGCATGTCGCCTACACCGCCGGCGTATTTGTAATTTTGCTGATCCGCGGAGATGCGCGGAATCGTCGCGAAGGCGATCTTGAAGTCGTGCGGGTAGTCCTTCAGGTTGTTGGCGTTGCGGAAGATGAATTCGCCCGCGTTCAGCATGGCGGCTTCGCCCTTGAGGAACATCGTGTCGACCGGCATTTTGCTGGTGAGCTGCTCGCCGTATTCCGGCGTCGATTTATCCTTGTACATCATATCGTGGTTGATTTGCAGCCACTGCTTCCACAGCGGGTTGTCGAAGTTGGACGTGCCGTCGGCTTTCGTCACCCCGAGACCCGCGATCGTGCCGTCGATGGCGGCCGTGAAGCTCGCTTCGTGCTGCAGGAACCCGTAGACGCCCGGTTTCGTCAGCTTGGCGGCGTATTGCTCCAGGTCCGGCCAGGTCCAGTCCAGAGGCGGCACCGGGAGACCGGCTTCGTCGAGCATGTTCTTGTTCAGCCAGATGAACGACATATTCTTCTTGGTCGGAACGCCGTAATACTTGCCGTTGATTTTCCACTGCGCGGCATCCGGCCCCATCTGCCCGTCGATGTCGTAATCCGTCCGGGCGGTCAGATCGGCGGCCACCCCGGCGTCCACCCGCTTCTGCAGCCGGCTTAGCACGTAGCTGAAGTACAGGTCGGCATCCTGTCCGGTCATGAGCGCCGTGTCCAGCTTCAGGTTGCCGGCGTCGTCGTTGACGTACCGGACGTATTCGACCTCGACATCCGGATTCTCCGCGTTCCACGCGTCGACGACCGCTTGCGGGCCCGCTTCGGCGGGAACGGCTCCCCACAATTTCAGCTTCACCTTCTGCGCCGGCTTCCCGGAGGACGCTCCGGCCGTTCCCGGCTGGGCGTCGCCCGTATTCCCGTTGCTTCCGCATCCGGTGAGCAGAACCGCCGACAGCGCGACGGCCAGCGCGGGCGTCCACCATCTTTTCCCTCTCATACGCTTAATCCCCCTTGCACTGATGTCTCGCATTACGATTCCAACTGTACCATCCGGACGGCGAAGAGGGGATGAACGCCTTTTGGCGATTCATAGAACGAATTTTAGCCTTTATTCGGACAGCCTCCTCCGGTATTCGCTGGGTGTCGCTCCGCACCATCTTTTGAAAACCTTGATAAAATAATTGTCGTTCTCGAAGCCTACCTGCCGTCCGATCTCGCTGACCGTCCGGTCCGTCTCCGCCAGCAGCATCTTGGCCGCCTGGATTCGGCGCTTCTGAATGTAATGGGTCAGCGTCGTTCCGGTCTTCTTCTTGAACAGATCGCTGACGTAGCTGGCGTCCATCCGGATCCAATCGGCCAAGCCCTTGAGCGTAATGTCTTCGGCGTAATGCTCTTCGATATGGCGGATCATCCGGTTCAGCTCCGGGTGATCCGTCGGCTCGGCCTTGTCCGGAAACCACTTCTCGACCTTGCGGAGCCGCTCCCGCCGTTCCAACTCGCCCGCCACCTTGTTCATCGTTTGCCGAAGGCCGCCCGCGTCCATGGACAGCTTGAGCATGTAGCTGGACGCTCCATACTCGACGGCTTGACGCGCGTATTCGAATTCGCCCATGCACGTCAGCATGACGAAGCGGCATTCGAACCCTTCCTCCCTCGCCAATCGCAGCAGCGTCACCCCGTCCATGACGGGCATGACGATGTCGGTGATGACGACGTCCGGGCGCAGCTCGCGGATCAGCGCGAGCGCCTCCTGCCCGTCGGCCGCCTCCCCCACGATCTCGAACGGGACCTCCGCTTTGCCCATCAGCTTGCGCAGACTCGCTCTTGCGGGCTGCTCATCCTCAACGATCAGCGTTCGCCACATATCGGATTTCCCCTTTCTCATACGGCTTCGACAGCAGCAGCGGGAAGTGCATGACCGCGGTCGTCCCTTCGGCCGAAGACTCCAGCGCGAGCCCGGTGGGCTGATTTTTGAACAGGAGCTCCAGGCTTTCCCGAACGTTCTGCACGCCGATCCCCTTCCGTTTGCGCGGCCGCTTCGATTGCTTCGCTCGTTCGATGCCGATGCCGTTGTCCGCCACCTCCAGATAAAGCTGGGAGCGGCGCGCCGTTGCCTTGATCGCGATCCGTCCCCGGACTGTGGCCTGCCGGAAGCCGTGAAGAATGGCGTTCTCCACCAGCGGCTGAAGACAAAACTTCGGAACGAGCGCGTAAAGAAGCTCTTCGCTCACTTCGTACGCCAACTCGATGCCGGGGCCGAACCTCGCGTTTTGGATTTCCATGTAGGAATCGATGAGCGTCATCTCGTCTTTCAGCAAAATAAGATCGACTTCCGTATTCAGCGTCGTTTCCAGAATTTTGCCCAGCGACACGCAAATGTCGTAAATGTCGTCCTGGTCCCTCTCGAGCGCGATGCTCTTGACCGTGTTCAACGTGTTCAGCAGAAAATGGGGATTCATCTGCGCCAGCAGCGCCTGGAACCGCACGAATTGCTTCTGCCGCTCCTCCAGCTTGAGCCGTTCCAGCAGCGCATGGATGTCGTCGATGATCGAATTGAAGCTGCGCGTCAGCGCCAGAATCTCGCCTCTTCCTTGTTCGGGCAGCTTCACCTTCAGATTGGCTTTGACGGATGTTTCCATCCTTTTTTGAAAGCGCTTGAGCGGAACCGTAATCGTCGAGGAAATCAGATAGGTGAGCATGACGAACAGCAGCAAAATGACCGCGAACCCCAGCAGGAAACGCTGCTTCTGCCGATCCACTTCCTTGAAAAGAAGGGACAGCGGCACTTTCTTGACCAAGTAGCCGTTCAGCTCCGGGATATGGCTGTACGTATACAGCGCGCGTTCCCGCTGCTGAATCAGCGAAGACGTCGCCGCGGAGCTGTCCGAACTACGGACGATGGCGGCCGATACGGACGGTTCGAACGGCTCCCCCGCGACCGACTGCAAAATCGGCTTCCCGGAGGAATCGAGAAGGAAGTAGGCGCCTTCGCCCTGGCGGTCTTTGGTCGTGCGGTAGAACCATTCCTCGTAGTCGATGCTGAAGCGCCCGTAGGCGAAGGGCCTCAGCGAATCGTCACGCAGAAGCTCGTACAGGCTCAGCATGTTCCGGCTCGTCGTGCGTTCCCTGACGACGTAATTGGTATCCGCCGGGTTCCAGAAATAACGGTCTCCGTCCTTGCGCTGCAAGGCCTTGACCCAGGGCTCGTTTTTCAATTCCTCGTAGTTTAAGGGATTGCGGGGGGAGAAGGAGGTGTAAACGTGCCCGTAAAAATCGATCAAGGTGTAGTAAACGGTCGTCCCCGTAAGGAAGAAGCTGTTCTCGATGCCGGCAAACTTGTTCTCCACGATCGCCTTCCGCTTCAAGGTGTCGTATTGCTCGGGATGCTGCAGCGCCGAGCGCAGCGTCTCGTCCTGCTCCAGCAGCAGCCCCGTCTTCATGACCAGACTCATCGCGTCGACGAAGCTCTTCTGGATCTCTTCCAGCTGCTCCATGTTCTTCGTCGCGGCATTTTCCTGCAGCACCCGTTCCGTCTCTCCGAAATTGTAAACGACGAGCCCGGCGATCGGTGCGAGCACCAGCAGCAGAAACGCCAGCAGAATCCGGTTTTTGAGCGTCTCGGGCGTCAGTCTTCGGATCCACTGCCGCATAAGCCCCCTCCTTCGCGCGATCAAGCGATGGTTTGATTCTAATCTAAAATATAAAACAAAATGCCATAACGCTTTCAATATTAATCGAACGAACTCATTTCGACAGCATTTTTCCGTATCATCAAATCGATCTTGCAGCGCGGTCTGCGACAGCTCCAAGGAAGCCGATGGCCGTCGCTTGCCCATAATCAAAAAATGGCGACGCAGGATCAGCTCCCTAACGTCGCCATTTTCTTTCAAGCGCCTATATCTCGGCTGTCTGGTTTCCGGCCGGCTTATTCCCTTTGCGCGGCGGCAATGTCGCGAACGAACGCTTGCGGATCGTCGACCGCCAGATAGAAACCGTTCACTTCGCGCGGCAGGAACAGCAATCCGTCCATCGTCTGCGGACGCTTCAATTCGATCCGCACATTCGGAGTGCCGAGCAGCGGCGTCGCGAAGCGCTTGCGTTCGGCTGCGTCCGGCTCGAACGACAAAGCCGCGGAGACGGCCGCGATGCTGTCGAGCGGCACGTCCGCCTGAATGCGGAGCCCGTAACGGAGGCGAATCGTTCCGGCGGTCAACCGGATCGGACAAAGCGCCGATGCGCGGCAGTCCGCCCAGAGAAGCGCGACGATCCAGACATCCGCAGCCGTCAGAACCCAAGCGGCGATCGGCGACCATTGCTGCACGAGCAGATGAAGGAAGACCGCTTCGAACACGACGATATGCGTGATCAAGCCAGCGTAGAGCGTCAACGACGTCTTTCGATGGTAGGAGTACGCCGGCGTGCCGTCTGCCGCTTCGGCGGCGCGCTTCCGCTTCCAGGAAAACAGGAGGTAATAGACGACGCTGACGTCATGCTGCACCAAGGAGGCGATTCTGGAAGCGCCGAAAGCTTCCTTAGCCGCTATGCGGAGCGCCTCGCCCATGTCGGGCTCGAAACGCTTCGTACGCCTGAAGCGTTGGACGAACCGATACAACATTCGAAGCTCGTAACCGATCAAGGCGATCTCGACGGCTGCGATCAGCAGTTCTATCGGCCACACGACGTCCCACACCTGGCCCCGGAGCGAGGCGGGAAGCACGAGCCATGCCACCACTGCGCCCGCGATCGTGAAGGGAGCCGCTTTAAGAACGGATTTTCCTTTGCACCGCGCCACCAACAACCAGTACAGCAGCGGAATGACGATCGCGAAGTCGAAGACCACCGCGTACCCGAGAACGCGGTCCGTATCGGCCGAAGGAAGCGAAAGCACGGCAGCCGAGTCGAAGAGCAGTATGAAAGCGGCCAACCAGATGAACCAAAGCGCGGAACGATTTCTTCCAGCGAGAGCCATCGCATTGTCCTCCTTGGAATAGCTTGCTTTCATTATAAAGGAGGAACCTTTTGCTCGAATCTCTCCCTTTTAACAAATTAGGGAATTTTCCAATGAAATCGGATATGTTTGGGCTTTACCAATCAAATAGCCCTCCGTAAGTCGTCGACGTTCGCTTCGCATTCAGTTTAAAGGGAACGCCGAACAAAGGGAAGACCGGATGCCCGAATTCGAACACCCGGTCTTCCCTCTACTCCGGCTCAGGCGGGCTTTGGCTGGGTCGCACGCTCCAGCAGCCAGACGGCGGCCCACACCGCCGCCGTGGCGAGCGCCGTCCCGAGGAACGATCCTCCGGCGTGCAACAGCAAAGCCGGAATCCATAGCAGGCTCAAATAAAAATGAGCTTTGCGTAGCCACTTGTTGCGGACGCGCTTGATCAGGAAGCCGTAGCCGGCCAGAGCCAGCAAGATGAGAAACGAGGCGAGCCCTGTGTAGATTTTGTGGTCGTTAAGCTTCGTGACGAGAAAATACGATCCGTGCGCCGCGATCAGAAGGAGCGCGGCCCAACCCGTAAACGGATGGACGCGGTAAAGAAGCTTGGCCAGCTTCTTCACAATCGGCGACGGGGAGACGAGCTTCTTCTTGAACCTCAGCCAGGTGAAGCTGACGGCCCCGCAGACGACGGCCAACGTTCCGAACAGCGTAAACGGATCGAGTCCTTCTTCCCGCTCCCCGCCGGGAGGCCGGGCCCCTGCCGCCGGCATGTTCGGCGGATGCCCTCGGCCGCGGGAAGAAGCGTAGAAGGAATAAACGATCAAGGCAATGCTCGCGAAGGCGACAAGGGCCGCCGGTATGAACGCTTTTCTGGAATGATTCATGGCAGAGACAACCGCCTTCCTGGCTGTAAGCTAAGAGCCGTTCTCTCCGCTTATTCTAACGTTCGACTCTTAACTAAAAATAAAGATCATATTAAAGTTTGCTGAAAGCGGATAACCGGCAGCGGAGCCATTGTCGTGAACGCGCGTTTATGCTAACATGGTTGGGTCTCGAAATCCGCAGTGTCGCAAAGACAACCAGAGGTGGCTTGCATGGTAACGAATCGCGAACTCGGCCTGTTCCGTCTGACCTGGCCGATTTTGCTGGAAAATTTGCTGTTTATGCTCATGAGCTCCGCCGACACCTTGATGCTCAGCGGCGTGTCCGACGAAGCGGTGTCGGCGGTCGGCGTCGCTTCGCAATTCATTTTTATCGCGGTTCTCATCATCGGCGTCATCAACAACGGCGCGGACGTCGTCGTCTCCCAATATCTCGGTTCCGGGCGGAGAGTCGAGGCGTCCAAGATCGCGGCGCTGACCGTCACGATGAACCTGCTGGCGGGAATCGCGCTCAGCCTGCTGTTCGTCGCGCTTACCGAACCGCTCATGCGGGCGATGAACCTGGAGGGCAAGACGCTGGACATGGCGGTGTCTTACCTGCATATCGTCGGGGGATGGATTTTCTTCCAGGCGGTTATTAACGCGCTGTCGGGGATTATTCGCACGTACGGTTACCCGAAGGAAGCTATGTTCGTCTCGCTCGGCATGAATGTCGTTCATATTGTGCTCAACTACGTCCTCATTTTCGGGGCGGCGGGATTGCCTGCGCTCGGAGTGGACGGCGCGGCGCTGTCGACGGTCATCAGCCGGGGAACGGCGGCCGTCGTCTTCTTCTGGATGATGTACCGGATCGTGGACGTGCGCATCGGTCTGAAGGATTATGTGACGTTCGTCAAGGAATACATGGAGAAAATATTCAAGATCGGCATCCCGACGGCGTTGGAGCAAGTGCTGTATCACGCCTGCCAGTCCGTCTTTCTCTATTATGCGACGTTTCTGGGCGAGACGGCGCTCGCTTCCCGCCAGTACGCGATGAACATTTCGTCGTACGTGTTCCTCTTCAGCGTCGCATGCGGCACGGGCACGGCGATTCTGGTCGGCCGGCTCGTCGGAGCCGGGCGCAAGGAGGACGCCTACCGGCGGGTATGGGCCAGCGCCCGCTGGTGTCTGCTCATCACCGTGGCAATCGATCTCGTCGTCATCTTCTTCCGCCACCCGCTCGTCGGCCTGTTTACGGACGACCCGGCCATAGGGAAGCTGACTGCGCAGATGATGACGCTTAGCATCGTGCTGGAGACCGGCCGCTCGCTCAATCTTCTGCTCGTTCCCGCCCTGCGGGCGTCCGGCGACGCGAAGTATCCGGTTTACTGGGGCGTCGTGTCCATGGTGTGCATGAGCTTGCCGCTCGGCTACCTCTTCGTCTTCGTGCTCGACATGGGACTGGCCGGCGTGTGGCTCGCCATCGCCGCGGACGAATGGACGCGCGGCATTATCATGTTCTTCCGCTGGCGAAGCCGGGCATGGGAGAACAAAGCCCTGGTCGGCGCGGCGGCGGCTTCGCGGCCGGGCGCCGCTGCCGAAGCCGGGTAAGCCGCCGCTTAAGAGCCGCGAGAAATCGAATAAAATGTCGACAAGACGTCGGTTTTGGGCCGAAAGGCAAATCCGGCGTCTTCTTTTTGCCCGAACGGCCGCAACCTTCGCATAAATTATTGTATATTAAGAAGAGATAGAAGTAGGAAAACATTCCTACGCTATTTTTGCAGTGAAAGGAAGTGCTTAGAGGTTGGATACGAACAATCGGAACGACGCGCATTTAAGCCAGCTTGCTTCCATCGGCCAAATTGCGGCAGGGATCGCTCATGAGATCAAAAATCCGTTAACGGCCGTCAAAGGCTTCTTGCAGCTGTTAAAGGAACGCAATGAGAAGCATTACATCGAGATCGCCCAATCGGAGCTGGAAAATGCCATCGGCATCTTGCAAAACCTGCTTCAGGTATCGCGCCCCGACGGGGAGGACGAGCCGTTCGAATCGATCGACTTGACGGTGGAGCTGGAGTCGCTCATTCAGCTGTTCCAGGATCAATTTTATCGGGTGAATTTGATCAAAGATATCCAAGATCCCGGCAACTTCATCTACGGCAAGCGCAATCAACTGAAGAAAACGTTTTTTAACCTGCTCAAAAACGCCTTCGAGGCCATCCCGGGAAAAGGCACCGTTACCGTGGGACATAAAGCGACGGAGAACGAAGTTATCGTATACATAGAAGACAGCGGCAGCGGTATTCCCAAGGAGAAGCTCGGCATGCTGGGAACGCCTTTTTTTTCGACGAAGGAGAACGGCACCGGCATGGGCCTTACGCTCGTGTTCTCCGTCGTTTATCAGCATAACGGCGAAATCAAGGTCGAGAGCGAGGAACATGTAGGAACGAAATTTACGATCGTCTTCCCCAGAGGAACCGGCGTTCAGCGGAAAAGCGAGAGGGTCCGTTTGGATTCGAACGCGTCCCAGTCTTCCAGCTTGGCCGATTTTTTTATCCAAAACCGGGAGACTTTCGAAAAGCGACTCCTTATGGAAGCGGTTAACGCCCAGGACAAAATCGACGAAATGATGAAGATCGGCAATATCGACCTGTTGGCCAACGCCTACAAGCTGGTCCTCTACATCGTGCAAGGCAAGGAGTACGAGACGGTATCCTTCGCCAAGGCGGAAGGCGTGAACTGGGCCAAGCATTCGCTTAACCTCGCCTTCAAGCTGGAGTGGATTCAGGCGGTGCGCCGCGTCATTTGGGATTTCCTCTACCGTTACGACCGAATCAACGATCATTTTACCGACAAAGAACAGTTTTACGTCATGGAAAAGCGAATCAACGAGCTGCTCGATCTGTTCCTCAGCCACTTCTTCATGAGTTACTCCCAGGTGAAGGACGATTTGGCCCGGGCGCACAAGGAGATGGCCGAAGATTTATCCGTGCCGATTATTCCCCTTACGCCTTCGATCTCCATCCTCCCTTTGATCGGAACGGTCGACAAGACCCGCTCGGACATCATCGAGGAGAAGGTGCTGTCCCAGATCGGCAGCAGCCGAATCGAGAAGCTGGTCATCGATTTGTCCGGCGTCATCGAGATGGAGCCCGACATCGTGAAGAGTCTGATCGGCCTGATCGACGGGATCAAAATGATGGGCTGCCAAACCGTCATTACCGGGCTGAGGCCGGAAATCGTCAGGACGATGATTCGATCGGGCTTGTCCTTCGAAAGCAAGGCGACAACCAAAGGGACGCTGCATCAAGCTCTGGTCGAACATCTGGCGCCGTCCCCAATCGCTCATTAGCCTCCTAAACGTTCAACTATCGGGACGCTTCTTGTTTGTCCCTTGAGACCTACTCGACTCAGCAAGACGGTTTTGCCGTCTTGTTGGGGGCGGCGAGGGGCGCAGCAGGCTTCTGCCCTGAGCTAACGGTGTTGGCCAAGCCGTTCTCGCCCCCCCGGAAGCTTCCGGGCGTCTGGCCGACGACCTTCTTGAACACCTTGTAGAAATGCCGCGGGTTCAAATACCCGACGCTGACCGCCACCTGCTCGAGCGGCATGGCGGGCTGGCTCCTCAGCAGCTCTTTGGCTTTCTCCAGCCGTACCTGCCGCAAATATTGGACGAACGTCATGTCCGTCTCCCGCTTCAGCACGCCGCACACGTAATTCGGATGCAGCCCGAGATGCTCCGCCACCTGCTCCAGCGACAAATCCGTCATATAGTTGTCCTGAATGAATGCCTTGAATTTGCGGATCGCGGCATGATGAGCCTGCTCGGAATCGGCCGCAGTCCCGGCTGCATCCGCTTCGGCCGTTCGGCCGGCGCTTCCGCCGCGTCCCTTGTCTCCGACGATGTCCAGAGCCGTCTTCCGGAGCAGTGCGGACAGCTCCTTCCGGTCGATCGGCTTGAGCAAATAATCGGCGACCTGGAGCCGGATAGACTGCCGCGCGTATTCGAACGTGTCGTAGCCCGTCAAGACGACGAAGCGCATGTCGCGCTTGCGCTGGGCCTCCCGGATGAGCTCCAGGCCGTTCATCTCGGGCATCTGAATGTCGGTGATCATCAGGTCCGGCTTGTGGCTGTCGAGCATCTCAAGCGCCTCGATGCCGTCGGAGGCGCACACCACATCCGTAAACAACGTTTTCTCCTGGCCGATCATATACTTTAATCCGGTCAGAATGGCCGGTTCGTCATCCACCAGCATAAGCTTCAGCATGATGCAGCCTCCTCGCCGCGGTTTTGTCCAGCCGAACGGTGAATCGCGTTCCCTCGTTCTCCGCGCTGTCGACCGAGATGCCCGACCGTCCGCCGTAAAACGAACGAATCCGCTCGCTTACGTTGATCAGCCCGATGCCGCCGGTGCCGGATGAGACGGGCTGTTCCCCGGCGCCGGCCAGACGCTCGCGCAGAGCGGCCAGCTTCTCCTCCGGAATGCCCGCCCCGTTGTCGGACAGCCGTATGACGACCGCATCCGCCGCGTCGCGGACTTCCACGCGGATCCGCCCCGGCCTTCTCGACTTGCCCAATCCGTGCAGAATGCTGTTCTCGACGATCGGCTGCAGGATGAACCGGGGGCAGGGGAGGCCGAGCGCGCGGTCGTCCGTCTCGAATTCGACCGTGAGCCGGTCCCCCATCCGCTGCTTATGGATCGCGATATAGTGCCGAATGTGGTTCAGCTCCTCGCCGAGCACCGTCTCGTCCTTGTTGCCGGAGAGGCTGTAACGCAGCAGCTTGCCGAGCAGGAACGACATCTCCGCCACCTCGTGATCCTCTTTGACGAGCGCCAGCATCCGCATCGTCTCCAGCGTATTGTAGATGAAGTGCGGTTTGATCTGCGCCTGCAGCATTCGCAGCTCCGCCTCCTTCTTGAGCAGCTCCGTCCGATGCACCGCTCCGATCAGCTCGTCCACCCGCCGCACCATCGCATTGTAGGACGAGATCAGAAAGCCGAGCTCGTCGTTGCCGCTCTCTTCCGGGTAGAGCGCCAGCTGCGGGCCCCGGACACGCTTCATGTGGCGCGAGAAGCGAAGGATTCTGCGGGTCAGGGAGGACGCGATCAGAAAATAGAATAGCGACAAGATCGCCAGCAGAGCGACGCCGGCGGCGATCGACCAGCCGACGTTGCCGTTCAGGCCGAAGACGCTCGTGACCTTCCGCACCGCCACGACGCGAAGATGCCACTTGTCGACGCTGAAGGCGTTCACCAGGTACGCATGGCGGCGAACGAAGAAGCTGGACATGCCGGAAGGGGCGACTCGGCCGGCCACGTCCGCCAATTCTTCGCCGGTCCAACCGGCCATCGGCTCGGCGTAGACGATGCGGCCGCCGTCGTCGACCATGAAGATGCCCGTCCCACTCTCCCCGCTCTTCAGCGTGGCGAACAGTTGGTCGAACAGCCGGTCGGTGGCCGTAATTTGCAGCAGTCCCAGCTCCTGCACGTAATTGTCCGTATACAGCTTGTGCATGTACGTCAGAACCGGCAGCTTCGTCTTCGCTTGCGGCCGGAACGTCCACAAGCCCTTGTTCGGGGCCAGCGCCTTCGCCTCCGCCTCGTGCGCCGGATCGGTAAAGGACCGGATGTCGACAATGTCGGGAGCGAGCTCGAGCACGTCCGGATTTTCCTTGTAAATGCGGATGTCGCCGACAATCGGGTTCGTGAGCGAGGCGAACGAGAACGTCGGGCTGATCTCCTTCAAATAGTTGTATACCATATCCACGTCGGTCGAATACGCACCGCTCAGAAATTCCGTCAGCTTGGTATTGTTCTGGAACAGCGGATAGACGGATTCGAGCTTGGACAACTCGACCTCCAGATTGCTGTAGGCCTGGGCCGTAAACTGCTCCTTGCCGTTCTTGTACTCGCTTAGCATATTGCCGTACATCTGGCGGTAGAAGACGTAGCCGAAAATAACGAACGGAATGCAGATGAGCAGCACGTAGCCGATGAACAGCTTCGTCACGATTCTCGTCTGCTTCCGGCTCCGGTATTTCTTGCAGATCGGATTCATCAGATGGCACCGCTTTCATTTCGCTCTCGCCCTATTATACCATCCCGCGTCGTCTCTCCCATCTTCTCGTCCCGCCCCAATGCGAAAGAGCCCGACGCGGCGATGCCGAAGCTTCGCCGCTCGTGGCCCCGGGCCGCCATCGCCGCCGATGGCCGGCCGCTTGACGCTCTGCTCTGCCTTTATTGCTGGAACTGCTGCTTCACCTGGGCGTACTTGTCGTTCGCCCACTTCTCCAACTTGGCCATGCCGATCTTGTCCGCCTGGGCGACCATAGCCGCATAAGCCGTCTTGGCGTCCTCCTCCGACTTGGCCAGAAATACTTTGGTCTCCTCGTTCTTCATCATGTTCGTAATATTGGTCTCGATGATTTGCTCCTGCGAGTCAGGATCCGGAACGACGAGACCGATCGCCGAATTGAACGTCGTCAGCGCACCGCGTAATTTGGGTGCTCGTCACGACGAGGTCGGGCAAATCGCCGGACGCGATCATGAGCGGCAGCTGCTTCTCGTCGGTCGCTACCGTTATGTTCAGCTTGACGCCGGTCTTCTTCGTAATCTCTTCCGGAACGGAGCCGGACCAATCCTTGAGCGGCCACCACGGCTGATCGACGAACAGGTTCAATTCAACCGGCTGCGCGCTCCCGCCGGAAGCGGAAGCCGAGGCGGAACCGGACGGCGCGGAGGCTTCGTCGTTCGATCCGCACGCGGTCAGCGCGCCGAACGCGAGCGCGGCTGCGGAAGTTAAAAGGGCGGTTCGTTGCAGCGCTTTCAACATCTCTTGTACATCCCCTTTTCATAAGTTTAACATGTATAAGAACCGGCGGGTAATCCGCTGGGAACGGACGCGCCGCCGAGCCTTATCAGCCTTTGACGGAACCGAGCATCATGCCCTGAACGAAGTGCTTCTGCAGGAACGGGTACACGCACATGATCGGGAACACCGAGATGACCATCGCCGTGACCTGCACGGAGAACTGGGTGACGCCGAGCTTCGAGGTGAACTGCGCCGCTTGCGAGTCCGAGCCGATCATCGTCTGGTTGACGACCTCCATCATCCGGTAAGCGAGCGTCCGCAGCGACTGATCCTGCACGAAGTAGGCGGAATCGAGCCAGGAATTCCATTGGCCGGAACCGAGGAAGAGCGCCATCGTCGCCAAGAGCGGCAGCGAGACCGGAAGAACGATTTTCAGGAAAATGAACGTCTCTCCCGCTCCGTCGATCCGCGCCGACTCGGCAAGGTCGGATGGAATGTCCCGGAAGAACGAAATGGCGATCATCAGGAAGAACAAGTTGAGCATCGTCGGGATGACGTAAACGCCGAACGTATTGAGCAGCCCGATGCCGCGCAGAACGACATAGTAGGCGATCAGGCCGCCGGAGACGTTCATGGCGACGACGACGAGCAGGAAGTAGAGCTTGCGCAGCACCAGATCCGGCTTCGCCAGGCCGTAGGCGACGAGCGAGGTGAACAGGACGCTCAGCGCCGTTCCGACGACCGTCCGCAGCGCCGTGACGCCGAATGCGTCGATCCACTTCGGATCCTTGAAGAAAAAGGTATAGTTGCTTAGCGTGAAGGCGCGGGGCAGCAAGTACAGGCCGCCCTTCGCCGTGTCCTCTCCGAGGTTGAAGGAAGCGATCAGCACGTAATAGAACGGATACAAGGTGAGGAACGCGATCATGCCGAGCAGCGTATAGTTGACGCCGTCCACGATCCGGTCTTCAGTCGTTTTTCTGCCGTACACGGCTTGTCCTCCTTTGCTCTGGGGTGTGGCTGCTTCGCTTAGGCGGCGTCAGTACAGGCCGGATCCGGAAAAGCGCTTGGCTGCGGAGTTGGCGGACAGCATCAGCACAAGCGCGATGGCCGACTGCACGAGATCGATCGCGGTCGCGAACGCGAATCGGCCTTGCGCCAAGCCGACGTTAAACGCGTAGCTCTGCAAGATTTGCGACTTGTCGCTGTTGAGCGGATTGCCGAACAGAACGGCTTGCTCGAAGTTCGAGCCGGCCAGCCCGCCCCCGAGTATGTTGCCGATGGCCAGGATGAGCATGACGACAATCGCGCTCTTCATGCCCGGCAGCGTAATATGCCAGATCCGCTTCAGCCGACCGGCGCCGTCCATGGCCGCCGCTTCGTACAGCTGCGGATCGATGCCCGCGATGGCCGCCAGGAAGATGATCGTCCACCAGCCCGTCTCCTTCCATACCGCCGAGACGACCGCCAGGCTCATGAAGGAATCCGGATCGGTCAGCACTTCGAGCGGCTTCTTGATCAAGTGCAGCGACATAAGCAGATCGTTAACGAGACCCGAATCCGCCGAGAAAAGCGCGGTGGCGATGCCGGAGACGACGACCCAAGAAATGAAATGCGGCAAATAGCTGGCCGTCTGCACGAAGCGCTTCACAGCCGAGCGGCGCACCTCGTTCAGCATGACGGCGAGCAGCACAGGAACGGGGAACGAGAAGACGAGCTTCAGCAAGCTCAGCTCGATCGTGTTGCGGACGAGCGTCGGGAAATTGTAGTCCTGAACCATCTCTCGGAAATAGGCCAGCCCAACCCACGAACTTGTGAAAATGCCTTGAATGCCCATCGTGATGCGATAATCCTTGAAAGCCATCAAAATGCCGAACAGCGGCGTATACGAAAAGACGAGCAAGAAACCGATGCCCAGCAGCACGAAAATTTGAAAGGGCAGCTGCTTGCGGAATTGCCTGAAGAAGCCGTCCGGGTCCGAGGCTCGCGGCTTCGTCTGTTCCGGCGTCGACACGGTTGCTGTTAGCGGCTTGCTCACGCCGGCTCCACCTCCTGTCATGCGATGACCTCATTATAAAATCGCTTACATTCGTTGAATACGGATCATTATTAACGTCCGGAGTGTCCTTTTTTAAGGTGCGAAGACGGCAAAAAGACCATCGCCCAAAGCGCGGGAGCCCGTTCGCTCCCATGCCCCAAGGATGGTCCGCTTGACTTATGCTGTTGCGATCTGCCGGTTCAACCGATCAGGTTAAAGTCCGTGAAGTCCTGCTGACGGGCGGCGAAAGCCGATTACCGCCCGTTCGGGTAGACAACGACTTTCAAGCATTCGCTCTTATGGTTGAGCGCCCGCTCCATCGCTTCCTGCGTTTGATCGAGCGAATATTTGTCGGTGACGAGCTTGCCGGCGTCGACCAGGCGACGTCGACGCCTTTCCCGTTCGTGAAGAAAGGAACCGTCTCGCTATGTCCGTCTCCTTCGGGATAATCGAATTCGCATCCGGGGCCCCAATGGGTAAGCGCGCCGTGGACCCATAACAGCTCATGTGATCCGGCCGAAGCGAATCGATATCGAAGTAGATGATTCTCATTGCGCTATTAACTCCTAGTATTTTAATGTGATTTATAAGATATTCCAAATTCTATCTCGCCTTGCGCTGCGGGACAAGGTTGAAGTTTTCTCAACCTTTTTCGGGGAAGGGAAAAAGCGAACGGCAGCCTCCGCCGCTTCAGGCGCTTCGGGCTGCCGCTTGACTGTTTGCTATTTACCGGCCGTGAGGTTATTCCCAGTCCGCCATGCCGCAAAAGTCCCGGCGGACATTCCGCCGGGACTGGCAAACGAGGCTTGCAACGCGTTTATTTCTTCACCGTGCTGTTGTATTGCGCCAGCTTGTCCGTAATTTGCTTCGCGGCGGCGTCGAGCGCGGCCTTCGGCTCCTGTTGGCCGTTCAAGGCGGATTCGATGGCGCCTTCGACGATCTGCCGCGCTTCGGGGAACACGCCCATGAGCGCGCCTTGCGTCGCGGTCGAGTCCGCGGATGCGTGCAGCTGGTCGACCGCCGTCTGGAACTGCGGGAACTTGGCCATGTTATCCTTCAAAATGGGCTGGTCGTACGCCGCCTTCGTGATCGGGAAGTAGCCCGTATTCACGTTCCAGTAGGCTTGCACTTCCGGCGTCGTCACATATTTGATGAACTCCCAGGCCGCCTTCTGCTCGTTCTCCGGCTTGTTGTTCAGAATGTACAGGCTGGCTCCTCCCACGACGACGCCGCCTTCCTTGGCGTCGGCCGGACGCGGCAGAAACCCGGTGCCCACCTCGAACTTGCCGCCGACCGAATCGACGATCTTGCGCAGCGATGCGGTGGAATCGATCGTCATGGCGATTTGCCCGGCCGCGAAGGCGGCGTCCGTGTCGTCCGTCTTGCGCCCGAGGTTGGAGACGACCTTCTCGTCGATCATCTTTTTCCACCAGGTCAAGGTGCGGACGCCCGCTTCGCTGTTGACGAGCGACTCCGTCGCGGGAGACGTTCTGCCGTTGCCGTTGTTGACGTAATCCGCGTTCTGATTGGCGAACAGCTGCTCCATAAACCAGCCGTAAATGGCGATGGAAGCGCCCTTCTTCCCGTTCTTGCTGAGCGCCTTCGCGGCCTGCTCGAATTCTTCGAACGTTTTCGGCGGCTTCTCCGGATCCAGACCGGCCGCCTTGAAGGCATCCTTATTGTAATAGAGAATCGGATTCGAAGTGTTGAAGGGCATGGCGTTCAGCTTGCCGTCGATCGTGTAGTAGCTCGTAATGTGGGGTTCCAGTCGGCTCAGGTCGTACTGATCCTCGTCGATGAACTTCTGCATCGGAGTGATCGCCCCGGAGTCCGCCATGAAGCGGCTGCCGATCTCGTAAACCTGCACGATGTTCGGGCCTTCGGATGAGCCCATCGACGCTTTCATCTTGTTCAGGCTGTCGTCGTACGTTCCTTGATACACCGCCTGAACTTGAATGTCCGAGTGGCTCGCGTTGAAGTCGGAGACGATTTTATCGATCGCCTGCGCCCCCGGGCCGGTCATGGAGTGCCACCAGACGATTTTTACGGGGCCGGCGCTGCTTGCGGACGGTTCGCTCGAAGCGGCCGATTCGCTGCTGCCGGACGAGGAATTGCTGGCGGAAGCCAGGCTTTCGGTCGGCGCGCTGCCGGATTCGGAGCCTCCGCCGCCGCAGGCGGTCGCCGTCAACAGCAAGGCGGCGGAGGAAGCGATAAGCAACCCTTTCGAATGAAGCTTCTTCATAGTAAGGTACTCTCTCCCTTGTCTACTTTTTTATCAATCAACTGCTTCTCGCAGCGGATCGCTTCCGTTAGACCGATTAACCCTTCAACGCCCCTACGGTCATGCCGCGCACCAACTGCTTCAGACCGAGAGCGAGCAGCAGCAGCGAGGGCAGAATAACCAGCGTAATGCCCGCGAACACGAGATTCCACGAAGTCGTCTCCTGGAACTGCAGCATCGAGACGCCGATTTGGACCGTTCTCATCTTGTCGCTGTTCGTCACAAGCAGCGGCCACAGGTAGGCGTTCCACATGTTCAGGAAGGAATAGACCGCCAGCGTCCCGAGCGCGGGCCTGGACAGCGGAATGACGTGCGAGACGAAATAACGGACGTGTCCGCAGCCGTCCATGCGAGCCGCTTCGAACAGCTCGGCAGGCAGCTGCATGAAAAATTGCCGCAGCAGGAACGTGCCGAAGGAAGCCGCCAGGAACGGCACGATCAGGCCCTGGTACGAATCGAGCCATCCCCAGGCGCGCACGGTCAGGTAGTTGGGAATGATCGTCACTTCCCACGGAATCATCATCGTCGCCATGAAGAGGGCGAACAGCAGGTTTTTCCCTTTAAAGTTCATTCGCGCGAAGGCGTAAGCGGCCATGCTGGAGGTGACGAGCTGGCCGATCATGACGACGCCCGAGACGAGGAAGGTGTTGCCGATAAACGCCGCAATCGGGACGAGGCCGAACACGTCGATGAAATTTTGCAGGTAGAAGCTGCGCGGGAACAGGCGCGGCGGATACTCGCTCGCTTCCGCCGGCGTCAGCAGCGCGGTCGCGAACGTGTACAGGACCGGGTACAGCACCGCCAGCGCACAGACGGCGAGCACCGCATACAAGACGGCTTCCGGGAGAAGCTTCCGAATCCGCGTCATTGATAATGCACCTTCTTCTCCAGCCATGCGAACTGCACGAGCGTCAGAATGAAAATGATCGCGAACAGCACGAGCGCCTGCGCGCTGCCGGAACCGAAGCGGAAATTGACGAACGCTTCCTGATAGATGGAATAGACGAGCACGTTCGTGCTGTTCATCGGGCCGCCGCGGGTCAAGATGTTGATTTGCCCGAACGACTGGAACGAACCGATCACGGAGACGACGGCGAGGAAGAACAGCGTCGGCGAGAGCAGCGGCAGCAGAATGCGCCCGAACAGCCGCAGCGGGCCGGCTCCGTCGATTCTGGCGCTCTCGTAAATTTCGTCGGGAATGCCCCGCAAGCCGCTGGACAGAACGATGTATTGGAAGCCGAGATTCATCCATACGGTCATGATCGACACGGAGACGAGCGCCCACTTGGGGTCCACGAGCCAGGACACCGGAGCGATGTGCAGAAGGCTCAGAAAATAGTTCAGCGTACCGAGGGTGGGATGGTACAGAAACATCCATATGACCGAAGCCGAGCCGACGGACAGCACGACCGGCAGCGAGAAGGCGAATTGGAACAGCTTGATCCCTCTCGTCTTCCCGTTCGTCAGCGCGGCCAGAACCAGCGCGAGCGCAATGCCCGTAGGGACGGTCAGCAGCGCGAACAAGGCGGTCACTTTCAATCCTTGCAGAAATTGCGGATTCCGAAACAAATACGAGAAGTTATCCCATCCGACATATCCGGCGACGCGCCCTGTCGGATCGGTGGTGTGAAGGCTCAAATAGACGGTTTTCAGCATCGGATAGAAGAAGAAGATGGCGAACAAGAGAAGCGAAGGACCTAAAAAGGCGTAGGCCAGGACGTTCTCCCTCCATTTCAATCCGCTCAGCGTTCCCGTTCGCCGAAGCCGCACGGCCCGGGCGCGAACCGGATCGCGGGGCAGACTCAGGCTTTTTTCCAACCCGTCCATCGCGTTTGCTCCTTTCGGGGTAAAGACTCTCCGGCAACCAAGCCAGGCAAATATCCCCATCTAGCATAGGCGATGTGTATCATCAGGGAGTTTCGTCTGTATTAACTTTGGGTTAACTTGTCTTCCTATTTAGTGGGCTGTCGATCACGCTTGTCTACAAAAAGGGCAACTTGGCGGTTCATCTACCCAATTTCCGACACCCCTCGCTCGGGCAGCTTCAATTCGAACATCAATCGCTTACGGTTGTCTAAAGATTTACGCAGCGCAAAAAACAGCCGCTTCCTCTAACGGCTTAACCGTCAGGAGAAGCGGCTGTTTGGCCATCGTGGAACCGACTCAGGAATAGCTTACCGAATACGAATTGCAGGTGAACGACGCATTCGGCGACGAGGTGATCTCAAATCCGAACTGGACCCGGTTGACGATTTCATTGCCGATCCAGCCCTTCGATTTGATCCAATTCAAAATCGCAAGCACATCGACGGTTCCGGAGTTGGTATTGCTCGTGCGGACGAACGAAAAGACGTCATTGGAGCCGTTGCTGCCTTTGTACACGTTCCAGGTATGTCCTCCGACGCTGACATTCGTGTAGGCAGGAACCGGATTCCCGTTAGCGTCCCAAGAAGAGGCAATAGGACTGACCGCTCCGTATTTGTTCATCCACAACATGATTTCATGCGCGTTATTGCCCGCCCAGATGTCGTAGGCGGATTCAAAGCTCGATCCGCTGGTGGGAACGGTTACATTAAAGGAACTGGTGAGGCTGTGAAGCGAAGTTAGCTGAGTGTTGATTTCCTTCGTGCTGTTGGGATAAGATTTAACGCCTCCGGTATTGGGCTGATTCGAGGTCACGCCCCAGTTGCTGTAGGAGTTGGCCCAAATGGTCTGCGGACCGGCGCCGCTGCCCCAAACATCGTTATAAACCGTGTAACCGCCGTTGGACCAGCTTGCAAAGTTATCCGAGGAGCTCCAGACAGCGGCAAAAGCCGTGGCGGCAATCATCAGCGAGATCAGCCCGGCAACCAGCAGCGATACAAATTTCCGCTTCATTCCCTTCATGATCCTAATCCTCCCGTTTTGGATTGGGTCTATCCCTTGCAGCTGATGCCAAGATGAACATGACCGTATATGGCCGACTTTTTAAATGTCACCCCCTTGCAAGGAATACGAAAATTGAAAAAAAGACTTGGCAAACAAATACGCTAGGAGCAACATTCCATCTCTTTGTAAGCGCCACCAAGTCTTTGCAAGCGAATTATATCATGTTGATTTTGGCAAAAATACCAGATGAATCCGACCAAGAATACCCTAATAACTAGCGCTTCCGCGTTCCGAATCTATCGACTTGCGGATGAACTCCGTCTCGCGCTTGGCGTGTTCGCCCCCCCCCTTCGCCAAGCTTTATATTGCGAGATGCGTACCCAAGCCCGCGGCGATAAAGCTATTGCCACGAACGGCGTCTCTGCCCAATAATGGAGAGGAACCTTCATAAAGGATGGGGAATCATGGATTTCAAACCGTTATCCCAATTTATCGACCGCATCACCTCCTGGCGCATCCCATGGGCGGAGGTGCTTGTCATGCACCGCAACGAAACGGTTTTCCGTTACCGCACCGGCTACGCCAACCTGGAAGAGCAAATCCCGATCGACGATCGGCGGATCATCAATCTTTACTCCATGACCAAGATCATGACGTGCACGGCGGCGCTTCAGTTGGTTGAAAAAGGCGCGATGCTGCTGAGCGATCCGCTGTCGGCCTATCTGCCGGAATACGCCGAAATGACGGTACGGAAGACGCTGCCGGACGGCGGAATCGCGATGGAGCGGGCGGAGAGGCCGATCACGGTGCGCGATCTGTTCGCCATGACGGCCGGCTTCTCCTATGACCTCGGAGCGCCTTCCATTCGAGAGGTCGTGGAACGCACGAACGGCAGGGTGCCGACCCGCGAATTTGCGGCGGCGCTCGCGAAGGAGCCGCTGCTGTTCGAGCCGGGCACCCGATGGAATTACAGCCTGTGCCATGACGTCCTCGCCGCTCTCGTCGAGGTCGTGGACGGGAGGCGATTCGGCGCGTATGTGCGGGATGAAATTACCGGGCCGCTCGGCATGCGCGACACGGGCTTCGATCTGTCGGAGGAGCAGCGAAGCCGTCTGGCTCCGCAGTACGAATATAATGACGCGCTGGGGAAGCCCGTACGCAAGGACGGCAACGGGTACCGGATCGGGACGGAATTCGAGAGCGGCGGGGCAGGGCTATTGTCGACCGTGAGCGACTACGTTCTGTTTCTGAACGCGCTGACCAATCGCGGAACAAGCCCGGATGGCGTGCGCATTCTGTCGCCGGCGGCGGTAGACCTGATGCGGACGGATCATCTGACCGAGAGTATGCGTGACGACTTCTCCTGGGTGCAGCTTGCCGGCTATGGCTACGGGCTGGGCGTCAGAACCCATATTTCCAAGGCCGGCAGCGGATCGCTGAGCCCGCTCGGCGAATTCGGCTGGAGCGGCGCGGCCGGATGCCTGGCGATCATCGATCCGGATTCGCAGCTGACCGTTATGTATGCGCAGCATTTGCTCAACAATCAGGAGCCCTACGTGCATCCGCGGTTGAAAAATATCGTGTACGCCTGCCTGTAAAGCGACAGGGGGCAGCTTGATTTTTGTCCAATGAAAATAAAGGGTTTGACCGGTTCTTTTTATTTCACTATCGTACCCGTTAGCGGAAAAGTTAGAATCACCCCGAAAGAAGAACATTCAAAACAGGTCTATCTTCAATCAAAGAATTTTCCGTCACCGGCGCCTGTTTTGACGTGGGAGCGAAAAGGAGAAACATTTCACTAATTTCCATCGTCTAACAAATATGTTTATTATCGATTAATTGATGGACGGAGAGGAGACAAGGTCGATGGATAAGGGATGGGTACCGACGCTGCCTGCCGTCGTACTCGTAATGATGGTAGCCGGCTGTATGGGGCAACCCAACGCAGCCGAACAATCGCTGCAGTATGCGCCTGCAACTCCTATTTCGAATCAGTATTCGCCCCAGGAAGCGTCTGTCGAGGAGGGCGTTGGAAAAAATGGGGCGGACGCTCCCAAGCCGGCTGACGAGGTCTCTGAAGCAGAAGAAACACGTGCGCTTGAGCCGAGTGCCCACGCACCCGAAGCGGCGAAGTTATCGATTGTGGTCGGTGACGACGTCAAGTTGGAAACCACATTGGAGCACGAAACGGCGACGTTCGATGGAACGGAATACACGATCGAGCCCTATGGCGTGACCTTCGCGTTGCGAACGGATATGGGTGAACCTGTTGTAGAGGGCGAGAGAATCGTTTTTTCGACAGATTTGTTGGGAGAAGCAACCATATCGTATGAAGTGATGGAGAATACGTCTTTGAATGAAGCAGTGGACAAGGAGCTGCAAGATCACGAGGACTCTTTCTACGGTGAGTTTGTCGAGACCACCTCGAAAAGCGGCCTGAAGGGCAAACAGAATAATTTCAAAGATGAATCTGTCTATGCCGGCGTTTCTTTCTACGAGTTCGATCGACATGTTCTCCGGATCGAGTTTCGATCTCCGATGGACGCCGTCGACGCAATGGTTCGAATCGTAAATGAAACTGTGGATTCGGTAAAGATGTGAAAATAATCTGCCCGTTAGCGGAATTCGTATCTTCAATGACAGCTGCATCAGAGAGATTGTATATTTTCTAGCTCGGCGACCGTAATAAAGGTCATATTCAGATATGCTGAAGAAGAAAAAGCTGTTGGAGTAGGCGCCCCAACAACTTTTTCCAAAAACAGCAAACGAATTTCAATGCTCTCACCAAAGGTTTGGAGCACTTTTCATATTTTCAAAGAGCGGTACTTTCGAAATTCAGGTTAAATAACAATCGTTAATCATAGATTCGGGTCAGAAGTTCTCCCAGTTCTTCCATAGCTTTTCGCTCCTGATCGCCATCAATCTCGAGCGTCACTTCGGCATTGCAGGCAAGTCCGAGGGACATGACGCCTAAGGAGCTTTTACCGTTTGCCCTTTTGTTGTTATGGACAAGAAATATTTTGCAGGGATATAACGTCGCTTTGTCGACAAATATTTTCGTCGGACGCACATGAAACCCTTGGGGATTGATGATTTTAAATGTATGCGCGATCATGGATCTTACTTCCTCTCGTTTATATTCACTCCCGCGGTTCATCCAAATAGAAAACTCCGCTTTCTTGGATCATTCGAAGCATTTCCTCCCGAGAGCCGGCATGAATGAGTTTATTGACTTTCTCCCGTGATTCAATCAATTCCGACACTTGAGCAAGAACGGATAAATGTTGAGAACCGCACCCTGCCAAGGCAATGAGAAGATAGACCGTATTTCCATCACCAAAGTCAATACCTTTAGGATATTGGGCAAAAGCGATTCCCGGCTTTTTCACTCGGGGACTGTTGACGTCGATCCCGTGCGGAAGGGCCACACCGTGCCCCAGATACGTTGAAAGTACATATTCACGCTGCTTCATTTCCTCGATGTACAATCTATCCGCATTTCCCGCTTCGACTAGAGCGGTCCCCACTTGTTCAATGGCCTCCCACTTATCCTTTGCTTCCATGCGGATAAGAATATGATCCAAGGTTAATCTCATAGGCTCTGCATCTGCCGCATCTTGCCATGCATTCTTATTCTCCTGATGCCGTAGCCGTGAAATCAGTTCCTCATAAAAGGCGTCTTCATCAAACGACGTCAGGGAAAGATGCTCCGCAAACGGCGCCGCCTTCCTCGCGCGAGAGGTTAAACGATTTTGCGTGATCACCAAATCGGCATCTTCCGGAATCGCATCTACGGATGCATGATTCACCGGGATATCCAAATTCGCTTGTTTCAGTTTTTTTCGCAGCATGGCCGCCCCCATGGCACTGGAACCATATCCGCCGTCACATGCAAAGACAATTTTTTTGATCGGCTTCACCGACTTCTTGTCTTCGTCCGGATTTTTGGAAATGCCGGTTTCACCCGGCTCATGATGATCGGCTATCTTTGCTTGTTGAACTAGAAGGCGAGTAACAAGATCTTGATAAAATTCGTCTTCATCAAACGAAGAAAGAGAGAGATGCTCGGCGTAAGGTGCCGTTTTGACCGCACGATGGGTTAATTGGCTATGCGTGATCACCAAATCGGCATCCGCGGGAATGTCATCCACTGAAGCGGGATATACCGGAATGACCAGATCAGCTTGCCTTAGCTTTTTCCGCAGCATCGCAGCCCCCATGGCACTGGAACCGTATCCGGCATCGCATGCAAAAACAATTTTTTTAATCGGCTTGATCTCTTGCTTATTTTTTTCTTGTATTACGCTCATGTCCCATTCATGGTTAGGCTGAATCAGTTCATCTAGTCCTACTTTTTCCCGGGAAAGTACGTACATCGAGCCTAGGAAGCTGACGAAAGCGGATGCCGCGACCACCGCGAATACAGCCATGTAGGATCCTTTAGGAGTCATCATCAGGACGACGAGTATACTGCCGGGGGAAGGAGTGGCAACCAGTCCCGCTTTTAGCAGATAAGCCATCAAATCCCCCGTCATTCCCCCGGCAATCAAGGGAATAATGACCCAAGGTCTCATTAGCGCATAGGGAAAATACACCTCATGAATGCCGCCCAGCACCTGAATGACCAGAGAGGATTTGACCGCCTCCTTTTTTTTCCCTTTCAAACGCAGAAAGTAGGCTAACAAAAGGCCAAATCCGGGTCCGGGATTCGCTTCCAGCAAAAAAAAGATGGACTTTCCGAACACTTTGGTTTGCTGAATTCCCAAGGGCTCTAAAATTCCGTGGTTGATGACATTGTTAAAAAATAAAACCTTGCCCGGTTCAATAATCAAAGCTACTAGCGGCAGAAGTCCCGATTCGGCCAAGAGAGCCGCCCAGGTAAATACGAAATGCACCCCTTTATCAAGAAATGGAGTAATGAATAAGATGCCAAGGGTCATGCAGCATACCCCGATAAGACCGGCAACTACATTATACACCAACAGTTCAAAGCCTACAGGTATCCGGTCCTCCAGCCATTTGTCCGTTTTGCTGATCAGGAAACCGATGAACGGACCGATGGCCATGGCGGGCAGTATCAGCGGATACGAATCAGTGCTCTCCGCCGCCATCCCCATGATGACAAAGGAGGCGACCACTCCTCCCCTTTTGCCTCCGATGATTTTGCCGCCCGTATAAGCAAAAAGAACAGGAATAAAGTACTGAAGGATGTGGTTGACCACCTGATAAAAATGAGGATTCGGCCACCAACCGGAGGGACCGAATAAAACCCGCATCATCCCTAAGGCAATCAGCCCGGATATGTTTTGATATACGATTGTGCTTAAGAAACGGCCTATTTGCTCGAGTTTCATCGGCTTCCTCGCAACAATGCGTTGGTTTTTTCCAAATACCCTTTCCCTAAAACGGCTTTAATCCCTCTCTTAACTTCCTCAAAATCACCATATTTCAATGTTGAAACAAATTCTTCTTCAATCAAAACCGAACTCACTTCGCCCATGAGCTCGAGATGTTCTTTAGGCGCTTGGCGCGAAGCAAGTAAAAGCAGGACTGTACGTACAGGAATCGGTTGATCGTCATTTCCCCAGTTCACGTCGTTCCGTAACCGAAAGACGGCAATACACATGCTTTCAACAGCATGGCTGCGGCAATGGAAGATGGCAAACTGCTCTTTCCTGAGAACCCATCCGCCCAACTCTTCTCTCTTTTTCAGCTCCTTCTGAAGCAGTTCCCCTTGCACCCCTGAAAATTTGGTTTGCACGAATGTCGCCGCTTCTTGAATGAGCAGTTCTTTCGTCAGGGCTTGCACATCTTGAACGAGGAAAATGTTTTCCAAAATATGGGTCATCGCTTCTCCATATCGATTCATTTTGCTGATGGTATCTTCAATTTCCGTATTGTCCTCCACAACCGCTTTCTTCCTTTCTGCCCGCTTCAAATTTTTTAATTGGCTTTTCATCAATTCAAGATCCTGGGGAAGAAGAAAGGGATTCACCACGATAACCGGATAATGGAGATATTGAAAAGGTACCGTGGAGATAATCAAATCGACGGATACCCCTTTCTTCATCCACTCCTCAATATGAAGGAGAGAAACAATATCGACGACATGAACATGAGGCAATTCTTTCTCAATTTGCGTAGCCAGCAATCGTGAAGTCCCGATCCCGCTCGTACATACCAGCAAAACGCGATGCCGATATTGGTCAAACTCCTGCCTTCTTACGACAGCCGCCCCAAAATGCATCGCGATATAGCCTACTTCTTCTTCTGGAATGGAGCACTGTGTTTGTCCTTCCAAATAGATAGCGGCTTTCCTGGCGGCCGCAAATATGTCCGGATATTTTCCTTTAATATGCTCCAACAAAGGATTGCGAATATCCATATGAAGCTTGATCCGTTGAATCGCCGATTCCAAATGCGTGCCTAAATGCTGGATGAGGGCCAGATCATTTTCCAAGGATAGCTTTAGCTCGTCCCCCACGATACGTACCATTTGATGCACATAGTCATCAATATCGTGAGGGAGCGTTGAATTAGAACGAATCTTTCTCGCTTTCACACCTAATAAATGAAGGGTAATATACCCGACTTCGCTCTCGGGGATAGTCATTTCCAATAAGGAGCTAAGCTCTTGAACCATTCGATGAGCCCAATGATATTCCGGAGTATCCTTCAACTTTTGTACCGTATCGAAGTCGATCGTAATGTGCTCGCCGTGCTTTAAACGCTGCACCGCCAACGCGATGTGAACGATTAATCCCACATAAGCGCTATCGGTCCATTCATATCCCCGATGAGCTACACTTTGAACCACTTGTTCAATCTTGCTGATGGAATCCGGATCGATGAAATGCAACAGGCGATTCCTGATCGAGATTTCCAATTTCATTCTGTTTGTAAACGAATACGTATACGAGGACAGCATATCCATTAATTGATCTTGGGAAAAATGCTGATAGAACAAATCGATGATGGCCTTGCGAATGTTTTGTTCCTTTCCCTCCAAATATACGCCTAATCCCGGTTTTCGCACGAGTTGAATCTGATGCTTTTCAAACCACGGTTCGATTTTCAGCAAATCGTTGCTAATGGTAGCTTCGGTGACCTGAAATTTATTACTAAAATAATAAAGCTTGGTAGGCTCCTTCATGGTCAGAAGCAGTTGCATGAGAATACTTTGACGTTCCTCAGGCGTGAAAATTTTATGGGATTTGCCTACCGTCAGAAACCGCACAAAATTGGCCTTCGCCTCTTCGTTACCTTCTATGGATAAACCGACGCCGGTTTTTTTCACGGAAACAAGACCGTATCGATTCAGGACATCATCCAAACCATCGAGTTCTCTTTGAATGGTCCGGATGCTGATCTGGAGCGCATCGGATATCGCCTTTAAAGTGATAAAAGATGGAGACTGGAGGAGGAATAGTAGAATTTGCTGCTGTCTAGAATTCAAGGATAAATTCTCCTGCGCGTCCACCACAATCACTCCTGAAAACGTTTTTATGATATTTATAACCAAATAAGATCCAATATCAATCCGAATTGGAGGAGCCGAAGATTAAATCAAACAAAGCCCCGCAAGATCAGGGCTTTGTCGACAGTCTACTGCCGCTTTGCCAGCGGCCGCTTTTCTTCTTACAACTTAATTTGCACTTTCAGCAAATTCGGATCCTTTGGCTTAGCCAAGAAGTCAACCGCTTCCTCTAAGGAAATGACTTTGGAAATTAAGGGGATGACATCGATTCTTCCTTCTTTGATCCACTGGAAGGCGGGCAAGAATGTGTAGTTAATGGCCATAGACCCGATGATGGTCCAATCCTTGTTATATAATTTGAAAGGATTCAATTGGATTTTGGCATGCGGAGCCGTAACTCCAAACTGCAAAAATTTCGCTGTCGGGCCCATGTATTCAAGCGCTTTTTCGATCACAGCCGGAATCCCCGTGACATCGACAACCACATCGAATCCGTGGGGATAGGCACCGCGGCTCAATACAGTGTCCATATCTTTGCTGAGAACGCCTTTGGTCGCCCCGAATTGCAGTGCCAAATCTAATTTATCCTGGGATACATCCACGACCACCAGCTCCGAGGCCCCTGCTCTCGATATCGATTGGATCAATTGTTGGCCCATCGCGCCAGCCCCGAACAGAATCACCCGGTTTCCCACCTGAAGCTGCAGGCGATTCATTCCGTGAACCACACAAGCCATGGGCTCGATGAAAGCCGCCTCTTCAAAGGACATCGTATCTGGAATTTTGACCACATTGCGTGCGGGAACCGACACGTATTCCGCCATGCTTCCATTCACGGTATTTCCCAACGCCCCCCAATTTTCACATTGATTTCCGCGATGAGTTAAACAAAACTCGCATGCGCCGCAGAATAGGGAAGGATCGGCGCTGACCCGATCGCCAGGCTTAAAGCCGACAACGCCTTCCCCCAGTTCAAAAATGGTTCCCGAGAATTCATGGCCGGGAATAATGGGATAAGGAGAAATGAATTCGCCTTCAAAAATATGGAAATCTGTGCCGCAAATTCCCACATTCTCGACTTTAATCGTTACTTCACCCGGCGCCGGTTTCGGATAAGGCACCTCTTTCACAACAGCTCGATGCGGCGCTTCGATGACCAATGCTTTCATTTATAGTTCCTCCCCGGGATAGATCATAATCTTGATGCTGCTTTCTTTTTGCGTTCTGGCCGTTTCAACCGCTTCCTTGATTTCGTTTAAGGAAAAACGGTGGGTAATGACCTTCTGAACGTGGTGTTGACGCCGGCTTAACGCTTGAATGGCGAGCGGATACGTCTGGGCATAACGAAAGACGCCGTACAGATCAAGCTCCGCATCAATCAATGCCGGAATGTCCAGTGGGATCGAATCCGAGGCCGGCAATCCCACGAGCACAATCCGTCCGCCTCGTTTCACGAGGCCAACGGAATCCGATATGGCTCTACCGCTACCGGATGTCTCAATAAGGACATCCACTCCTTCCCCCTCCGTCGACTCGTCCAATCTTTCCTTTACCGAACCGGCCGACGGATCGAGCACCCCGGCAGCGCCCATCTCCAAGGCCAACTCTCTTCGGCGCCCAACTATGTCGCTGCCATAAATTTCGGTGACGCCGAACAATTTGGCCGCTTCCATAGCCAGCAGACCGATCGGTCCAAGCCCCGTTACAAGCACACGGTCGGAAGGCTTCACCTGCGCTCTCCGTATCGCGTGAATTCCTACCGATAACGGTTCCAATAAAGCCCCTTCTTCAAAGCTTAACGATTCGGGCAGCTTAAAAAGAAAATCGCATCGGACCGCGACATATTGTGCCCAAGCTCCATGATGAGGGGGAGTGGCCATAAATACGACATCAGGACACAAGTTGTATCTGCCGGATTTGCAGTATTCGCAGCGGCCGCAGGTAACGCCGGGCTCGACGGCCACCCTGTCACCCACCGCAACGCGAGTTACTTCGTTTCCGATCTTCACCACGGTACCCGCCAGCTCATGCCCGAGAATGATCGGCTGCTTCACCTCGTATCTGCCGATTCTGCCATGCTCGTAATAATGCACATCCGATCCGCATATTCCGATGCAGTGCACTTGAATCAACGCTTCGTCCGGACGCGGCTCGGGGATCGGAACTTCCTTGATCCCGATAGAAAGAGGACTATCCAGCACCGCCGCCTTCATCGTTTGCTTCTCCACGCCATTCCCTCCGATGCATCCAATTATTCAGGTTATTGAAACCGGCTTCGGGCACGTTATCCTTTTACCGCTCCCATGGTCAAACCGCGAACAAGCTGACGCTGCGTAAACCAGCCAAGCACAAGCGCCGGCAATACGGCCACGGAAGCCACAGATGACATTTTGGCCCAGAACAGCCCTTCCTGCGTCATAAACGAGGCCATGTATACCGGCATTGTCACTGCACTCGTGGACGTCAGACTGACGCCTATGAAAAATTCATTCCAAACAAAAATCAAGCACAATAATGCCGTTGACATGATACCGGGGCGCACTAGCGGCAGCGTGATTTTAAAAAAACCTTGCAGTCCTGACGCGCCGTCAACGCGATACGCCTCGATCGTATCATAGGGTACGTCCTTGAAGAACGAACGCATCATCCAAACGACCAGCGGCACGTTCATCGCCGTGTAAAGCACGATTAAAGCGATTAAGGAATCCAGCAAATGCAGCTGCTTGATGATTAAATAAAGCGGGATAATAATTCCGACAGCAGGAAGCATCTTCGTCGAAATGAACCAGAATAAAATATCGTCCGCTTTCTTTAATTTCAGTATGGCAAGCGCATATGCAGCCGGCACGCCAAGCGCCAAAGCCAAAAATGTGGATAGGATGGAAACGACCGCCGAATGCCCCAAGTAGGATCCCGCTCCGGATTCCAGAATCATCCTATAATTATCCAACGTCGGTGTAAAAATAATGGAAGGAGGCATAGCGACGGCATCCCCCTCGTTTTTGAACCCTGTCAGCAAAATCCACAGGACGGGAGCGAAATAAATCAGCGCAAGCAAATACGTAATCGATGTCAGCAGCGAAGGAAACAACTTTCTCACGACAGCCCTCCCCCGAATGTTCTTCGCATAAATTTAAATAAGATCGTCATGAAAATCGTCGTCAGCACAACCATAATTACACCGACTGCCGAAGCGCCACCTACGTCCCACCCTTGAAATCCTAAACGGTACAAGTAGAACGACAAGTTTGTAGAAGCATAGCCGGGTCCGCCGGAAGTGGTCACATAAATTTCGCCGAACGTTTGCATGATAAAGATTAATCCGAGCAGTAAAGCTACTTCTATATATCTTAACAAGTGCGGTATGGTCACATGAAAGAATTGCTGCATCTTCGTTGCTCCGTCCAGGAGCGATGCCTCCATCAAGTCAGGTGAAACAGACTGCAGCCCTGCAAGCAGCACCAGCATAAAGAACGGTATCCATTCCCATGCTACCACGAAAACGATAGTCGTAAGCGGCCATTGCCCCAACCAATCCGTAGGCGAAACGCCCAGCTTTGAAGAAAGATACGCCATGAAACCGAAATTCGGGTTCAGCAAGACTGTTTTCCAAACGATGCCGGAAACGGCAGGCATAATAAAAAAGGGCGATACGAACATGGTACGAATAATACCTTTGCCAAGGAAATCACGGTTCAGCAGCAGCGCCAGCGCCATACCGCTAACCAGGCACATCCCTAAGCAAAACACGGTAAACAAAAACGTGTTTTTCAACACTTCCCAAAACTCAGGCCGCTTCACAATGTCTACAAAATTGGAGATCCCGGAGAACGTAATCCCCATATCCGGCCTCATTAAATTCCAATTGTGCAAGCTTAAATAAATCGTAACCAAGAAAGGAATCTGTGTAATTAGAGCCAAAAAGATGATGCTGGGCCAGAGCAGCCCTCTCGCTATGAGCGGGCTATCTCCCGACCGTTTGGCTGCCGTTTTGGAATATGATGTCATATCGGCTCTGCTCCATTCTACCGAATTCATTCGCCTCTCACCAGTTTGAATGTAGCGGGAAGAGAAACCTGAACGAAAGCTCCTCTTCCCTAAAAACGAATATTATTTCTTATACTTGCCTTCTACAGCCACCTTCTCAGCCAGCTCTTGCGATTTATTCATCGCCTCTTCGACACTGATGATGCCGGTGAGTGCGGCGGAGATGTTCTGGCTTACATCCGTTCCAAGCTGCTGGAACTCGGGAATATTAACGAATTGGATGCCCTGGTAAGGTACCGGGTCTTTGGTCGGCTTGCTGAAATTGGCGGCAAGCAGAGATTTCAGCACGATATCGGCAAAAGGCGCCGCTTCCTTGTATTTGGGATTGTCATAAGTCGATTTGCGCGTCCCCGGAGGCGCAACGACCCAACCTTCGCTTTCGCCGACTTTATTGATGTAATCTTTGCTGGTAGCCCAAGTAATAAACTTGAACGCCGCATCTTTATTTTTGCTGGACTCTTCGATGGCCAGGTTCCATGACCACAGCCAACCGTTGTTGTCTTTCGCCGCTGTCGGCGCCATTGCATATCCGATTTTCCCGACAACTTGCGAGTTTTTCGGATTGTTCAGGAAGCCTGCGGCTACAGTAGCGTCATACCACATTGCCGCTTTGCCCGTAGACATCAGGGTCAGAGCTTCAGTGAAACCGGTTGTCGTCGCGCCAGGCTCACCCGCATCCTTCAACAAATCCGCATAAAACTTAACGGCTTTCACCGTTTCCGCACTGTTCAGCTTGGCATTCCAATTCATGTCGTACCAAGAGCCGCCAAACGCATTAATGATCGTATCGAGCGGCGCCATCATTTCTCCCCAGCCCGGCATCCCCCGCAGCACGATTCCCGGCACATTGTTGGCGGCCTTCACCTTTTTGGCGATTTCGGCGACCTGATCCCAGGTCGGGTTATCGGGCATCGTCACTCCGGCCTTCGCCAACATATCTTTGTTGTAGTAAAGCATGCTGCTTTCACCGTAAAAAGGAAGCGCATACAACTCATTGTTATAAGACAGCCCGTCGCGAATCGCAGGGAAAATATCATCGAGATCATATTTCGCCTTTTCATCGGCAGGCATCTTGTCGAAGTAAGAGGTCAACGGTTCGATCCACTTGTTCTTGGCCCAGATCGAAGCGTCATAATTGCCGATGGTAACAATGTCGAACTTCCCGCCGCCTATGGAAACATCGGTCGTCACTTGCTTACGAAGGTCGTTCTCCGGCAATACGGAAAAATTGACCGTAATGCCCGTTTCCTTCTCGAAATCTTTGGCCAGCTTTTGCATCACGACCATATCGGGATTGTTCACCGTCGCCACGGTCAACTCCACTTTCTTGCCGCTGCTTGCAGGTGCGGGGGTACTTTCGGCATTGTTGCTGTTCTTGCTTGGCGCTTGAGTTGCCGGAGACCCGCAAGCGGAAAGCGCCAACATCGTTGTCAGTGAAAGTAGAGCCAGTGATGTGTTTCTTTTTTTCAACCTTATTCCCTCCCTGTTTTTGTTTGGGACCCCTGCTTGCTCTCAATAGCATGATCATGCCAAAATTCATTTTTCTGATCCCCGGTTCTTATTATAAATTGACAAAATCCCTAGGTATATGAATAGATATATAACTTTGTCAGCAAGCCATTCACGTCATAATTAAATAATGCGGCCAATCATGTTAGTTGAGTCCGTATAATTGTGTAAAATGAAATATCTCCTAAAAAG
>NZ_KE386964.1:49145-81045 GCF_000429825.1 Cohnella thermotolerans DSM 17683 | reverse complement strand
CTCCCTCTTGCGTATCCGGTCTTAGCATTCGTTTCCGAATGTTATCCCGGTCTTGCGGGCAGGTTGCCTACGTGTTACTCACCCGTCCGCCGCTAACCTTCGCGGGAGCAAGCTCCCTTGAAAGTCCGCTCGACTTGCATGTATTAGGCACGCCGCCAGCGTTCGTCCTGAGCCAGGATCAAACTCTCCATAAAGGTCTTCCTTATTGAAGAGCCTTGTTGGCTCAAAATGTTACATCGTTGTCCGCCACTCAAACGAGTGACAGGGTCCGTATTACGCTCGATGTTCAGTTTTCAAGGAACAAGTTTGTTGCGTTCGTCGCCGTAACAGCGACCTTCATAATATACCACAGTCGCCCATCTTCATGCAAGGACCAATTTCTTACATCCTGCATTCACTTGCTTGAGCTACCGTCCGTCGCGTTAACCTCTTGCGGCGGCGAGAATTAATTTATCACAGAACGACCGCCCGCGTCAACGCTATTTCGACATAAAATTAAAGAACTAATTTTCAGTCATTTGACCCGCTTCCGGATGATCCGACGAGCGGCAACGCCAAGCGGCGCGAACCGAGTGCCGGCGCTCCTACAAGCCGCCTTTAGCTTCTTGCCTGCGGCTCCCGTCCGAAGACGGCTATCCGCTATGGCGACCTTCTTTATAAGAAGCCTTCCGCTTGACCGAACGTCGCCTTCCCGCCAAACTCAATCCGAGCGCTCGCCGGGAACGGACGCGTACCGCAATTCGAGAACGCCGATGCCGTTCTCCCGTTTGGTTTTGGCGATCTCCCGCAGGTAGCCCTTCCGGGCGAGCTTCTGCAACAACAGAGACAAATCCAATTGCAGTCCCTCCAGCTCGGGATGCTTCATCAGCTCCGTCACGGTCCATCCTTCGGGACGGGTGCCGATCAACCGGATCAAGAGCTCGCAGGACGACTTCATCTTCGTCAGCACGGAGAATTCGCAAGCAAGCAGCACAAGCTGAACCCGTTGTTCGACCGTCTCCTTGTTCGTCGTCAGTTCTTCGAAAAGCTTGTAGATGCCGGGGTTCACCCGCCTGATTTGAACCCATACGGTCAGCTCGGGATGCATCCCTTCCTCGATCAACGCAATATGCGCCCAGTGATGGAGGGAAGCGAGAATATGGCTGTAGGCGTCGAGAATTTGCCCGTCTTTCAAATCTTGCTTGGCCTGAAGATACGTCTTCGAGAACTTGGAAAATTCACAGAGCATCTTCCGTTCCTTCAATGTATCCGGACATTCGTCCAACCGGCGGCGCAAATCGGCCAGGTAACCGTCGCGATCGAGCAGGACGTCCCCGTTCATCAGCCATTGGATCACGCCCCGGCTTTCGCTGCCCGCCACCCATTTCTCCAAATGCTCGACCGTCACTCTGCGGACCAGGATCCGGGTTTCTCCCCACATCCAATGCTCCGTCTCCTTCGCCGGCGCATGGTCGTAAACGCCAAGCACAAGACGGTCCATACCGTCGATCAGCGTCTCGTAGGCGTAAGGGTTCGCGATCAAAAGGAGACTGACGATCCCTTCCTCGCGGGCGAACAAATCCGTATAGAACAATCCGCTGGCGTCCAAACGGCTCATAATCCTCTCCACCTCGCGCGCGATTTCCCTTTCGCCCATTGTCAGGAGAAAGTGGCCTGTCCGGTAAATGTAGGCTATAATGAGTTTGGTATGTATCATTCTACAAAACGGCGCCGGTTTCCTGCCGGCGTTCGAACGATAAATGATGGGAGCATGTACATAATGAAGTTCAGAGCCAGCAAAATTTCAACGATGCGAACCTGGGGGCTGCTGCTCGTCTTCGGCGGCATGGGCCTCATGGTGTTCGGAACGAGCGGCATTCTGATGTTCGGCGAAGTCGGCAAAATAATCGCGGGAATCTTCATGGTGCTCGGTCTCCTGACGTGTGCGGCCAGCATGATCATTTACTTCTGGGTCGGCATGCTGTCGACGAGCGCGCCGGTCATCGATTGCCCGGAGTGCGGCAAACGGACGAAAATGCTCGGCAAGACGGACCGGTGCATGTATTGCCATACGATTCTGACCTGGGATCCGGCGGAGGCGACCACCGGGGTTCCGGCCGAATCGGAAGATCAAACGCTGTCCCACACGTAACGGATGAAAAGGAAAAGGCGCAGCCTGCGAGCGGTTCTCGCGGCTGCGCCTTATTTTATCGTTCAAGGGTGCGATTGAAGCGTCTCGTCCAGAGCGGCCCAGATGTTCGAGGATTCGAAGCCCCGGCGCCAAGTCGCCGCACCGGCCAGGCCGTATTTCTTGACCAGCTCCGCCCGCTTGCGAATGGACGTCTCGTCTTCGATCCATATTTTCTTGGTCGCGCCGTCTTCCTGGAACTCCACGTAATGTTGTCCGGTATCCTCGGACAGTCTGGGCGTCAGCTTCTTCTCCTTGATCAGCTTCTGCACCGAATCCATGCCAAGCGTCTTCGAGGAGACGTCCACCCCGCCAGAGCCGTTCGGCTTCTCCGTCCAAATGCGGGTATACAGCGGCATGCCCAAAACAAGCTTGTCCTTCGGCACGCCGTCCTCCTGCAGAATCCGCACGAGCGAGTTCTCCGTCCAGGGAAGGGAGGCGACGGAGCCCGATTCCGGGCTGCTGGCCCAATGCTCGTCGTACGCCATGACGATCATATAATCGACCGATTCCGCCAGTCTCTTGTGATCGAGAAAGAGCGACCACAGCTCGCTGTTCGATTTGGGCGTCACGTCGATCGACACGACGAGACCTTGCTCATGGAGCAGGGGGGTCATCTCCCGCACGAACTGGACCAGGTTGTCCTTGTCTTCCGTCTTCACGCTCTCGAAGTCGATGTTGATGCCCTGCAGATGGAACGTCTTCGCATAAGCGAGCAACTGCCGGATCATTTTCAGCCGGGTGTCGTAGCCGGCAAGAGCCTTGTGCGTGCGCTCCGGATCGAAGCCGTTGCTCACCAGCCCCCATACCTGCATTCCCTTGCTCCTAGCCCATGCCGAATATCCGGCATCCGCCTTGCTGCCGATTTGGCCGCTGCCGTTCTGCAATTCGAACCAGGTCGGACTGACGACGTTTACGCCCGTCAAATCGCCGATCGCAGACGTATCGGGATTGGCCGTGTAGACCGCCTCCCACGTCAGGTTGATTCGCTTACCGGTCAGCTTCCAGGCGACGAACGGCTCCTCGTCCTCTTCCGCCGCAGACGGCATTTGATCGATCGAGGTCAAGACGGCCGACTTTTTGGACACGTATCCGATGTTGCCCTCCGCAGATTGAGCCTTGTACCAGCCTTCCTCTTCTCCCCATATTGTCAGAGCGGCCCCGGAAGGCAAATCTTCCACGATCGGATAGGATCTGCCGGGGCCGGAACGAAGCTGCGTCTCGCCCCCCTTGGCGTTGTCCGGCACCTGGGCCTTCTGCAGCGCTTGCCCGGGCATATGCAGCGTCACGATTCCCGACGTTTTGCCGATATCGGCTTGAATGCCGAAGAGCTGCTTGAGCGGGGCGAACGGCAAATAGAGAGCGCCATCTTCCGACTTCTTGGCCGCGAAGCTGAGCTCGAACGGCTTGCTGTTCAACGTTGCGTCCAGCGTTCCCGTCTTGAAATGAAGCACGCGGGTAGCGGTCGTCAAAATGATCGACTCGGTGCCGGATTCGTAGCGAACGCCGTCGCCGAGCAGCTGCTGCGCCACCTCCAGCGGGATGAGCAAGCCTTCCCCTTCGCCCAGCGCGGCCTTCTCGCTCCATTTGCCATCTATCATAATAGGATGAGGTTCGGACATGTATTCCGGTGTTTCGTGCGACATGTTCGGCCTCTGGAGATAAAACCAGAAGAAAACGGCAGCGGCCGAAGCGAAGAACAGGAACAGCAGCACCATGACTGGCCCCTTCCGCCTGCGAGGACGGCGTCGGCCGGTCATCACCATTGTGTTCAAAAGTTCACTCTCCCCATTGCAAGTCTAGTAGACTTGACGATGAACGAAGGGCAACGGTTTCACTTCTTCCTACAGAAAGGAATAAGCGCAGCAGCTTATAAAAGCCGAACGATAAATCAAAAACGCGCGTAGGATTCGACCTTTCGCGCGCCTATCTTATTGGTTTATGAACGCAATGCTGCGCAAGCCGGACACAGACCGTAAACTTCCATCCGGTGCCCATGAACGGTAAACCCGGTTTTGCGGGCCGCCGCCTCTTCGACGTCGCGGACGGGAGGATGATCGAAATCGACCATCGTTCCGCATCGGGTGCAGATGGCATGATAATGATCGGACAGATCGGAATCGAAACGGCTGGAATCGTCTCCGTACGTCAGTTCTCTGATCAGCCCGGCATCTACGAACAATTTGAGGTTGTTGTAGACGGTCGCCACGCTCAAGCTCGGATATTGGGGAGACAGCGCCCGGAAAATATCGTCAGCGGTAGGATGTTCATGCGATTCCATCAGGAACTGCAAGATGGCATACCGCTGGGGAGTCATCCGGACACCTCCGGATTTGAGCTGTTCCACGGCATGGTGTACCCGGGAGTCCATGCTCTTCACAGCCTTTCCTTCATGTTAAGACTCATTTTACGTGTTCGTTTTTGCAATTGTCAATGGAAGAAGCCTCCGGGGGCGGAGGCTTCCTTGCGGTTAGGGTGCCTTGCCCTAATCCCTCTTGTCCGATTGTCCGCGCTGGCCCCATAGCCAGACGATCGCGCCTACGACGATCAGAATGACGGCTCCCAACATGGAACCGGACGAATGAAGCAGCCATCGCGTCCAACTCGTGTCTGCCGTCGAGAATAACGCGACGCCCCCGACGGCGAGCAACACGATGCCGATGACCGGAACCTGCTGCGATTGGCCGCCCGGCGCCGGCGGGTAACCGTTCCACCCCATGGCCGGGGGCCACCCGGCCGCGTAGCGCTCGTTGATTGCGTCGGCTTGCTGCAGCGCGTCGAACAGGGTGTAAAAGTACAGAATCGGTATCAGCAGGCTGAGGAGCACGATGATAAGCACGCTGCTGCCGCCCGTCCCGGATTCCACGCCGAAAAAGACGATGCCGCAAATGTTCAGGACGAGCAGCAGCATGATGGTAATGCCTTTGGTCATCAGCCCCAAATACATATGCCCCGTACCCGGAACCATGAACGAGAACAGACCGGCTAACCATTTTTTCTTCCTGCGCGCGTACGGCGGCGGGAATCCGTTCGAATGGGCCGGATCGCAGCCGTAAGGGGGCGGCGGCATGCCGAAGCTTCCCTCCGCTCGTTGGTCTCCCGGCAAACCGCCCGGAGGCTCTTGCCGCTCATCAGGACGATTCATCTCGTCTTAAAACCTCCATTATCGCATATATAACGGCGGCCGGAAACTCATTCCACCGCAACCGACGACACGCCGTCCATCGTGCGAAGCTGCTCCGCGATCGGCAAGGCCAATTCGGCCCGAGGCAGCCGAACGTTCATCCGCAGCCGCAACCGCGGGGCCTCGTGGATGCCGTCGACCCACTCGTCGAAATGAATCCGCAGAAGCTTCGCTTCCTTGTCCCGGAACAGACGCTCGATCTGATCGGTGGAGACGAGATTCGCGTCGACGGTCAGCGTGAACAAATGCTCCTTCGCCAGATTGACGTATCGTTTCTCTACGATGTTCAATCCCCACAACACGAGCAGCGCCAGCACTACCGAGACGGCGGCCGGGAAGTAAAAGCCCGCTCCGACGGCCAGTCCGATGGCCATGACGACCCACAGGGAGGCGGCTGTCGTCAGCCCGGTAATCGACTTGCCCGTGAACATAATCGTCCCCGCGCCGAGAAACCCGATGCCGGTAATCGCTTGCGCCGCAAGCCTCGCCGGATCCCGGTTCACGTTCGGCTGGCCGACGAACTCCGCAAACCCGTAAATGGATAAAATCATGATCAGGCAGGACCCCAAACAAACGAGCGTATGCGTTCTTAAACCGGCTGCGTGGTTTTTGCGTTCCCGCTCGTAGCCGATTAACCCGCCGAGAATGACGGACAGCAGCAAGCGCACCGTCAGGTGCCAATTGTCGATCACCCAAGGATTGCTTAAACTTTCCATCGCTTTCTTGCTCCTTCCAAAATTGTAACATGCCGCGCAAAAGGCTTACAACCGATTGGCGGCGGGGACGAACCTCGACTTTAGTCCCGGGCGGGCGAGGAGGCTTCGGCCTGCGATCGCATGCGCACCATCGTAATGCCGGGGACGGGAGAGAACGTCTCCACGGGGCGAAAGCCGTTCTTCTCGTACAGCGCGATGGCGGGCCGGTTGCGAATTTCCGCGGTCACTTCCCACAGTCCGTTCGGCGAATGCTCCGCCATAACGCACGACAGAAGCCGGTGCCCGATCCCTTGGCGAAAAAAAGCGGGGTGCACCATCATCCGGCAGATGATCGTCTTCTCCCCTTCCCTCTCCGCCGCAAGCGCCCCGGCAAGCTCGCCTTCCGGCGTCCTCAAGCCCCAGAAGGTCTCCCCGCAGGCTTGCAGATCGCCGATCGTCTCGCGCAAAGGAGGCAAATCCGCTACGCCGATCAAGGAAGCCTCGACCCGGAACGCCGCATGCTGCAGGCTCCACAATTCCTCCGCCGTGTCGCGGTCCCGAAGGTCGAGCCGTTCGATTTTCATAAACGTATTCTCCTTATCATACAACCGAATGAGAAAAAACGGCATCCCCGTCTTGGCGGAGGATTGCCGTTCCTTCGAAGCTTTATTGTTTAAGGCGTTCCATGAGCAGCTTATTCACCAGGCCCGGATTCGCCTTGCCCTTCGTCTCCTTCATAATCTGGCCGACGAGGAAGCCGATCGCTTTGTCCTTGCCGCCCCGGTAGTCCTCGACCGACTGCGGATTGGCCGCGATGACGGCGTCGACGATGGACAAGATCGCACCCTCGTCGCTGATTTGAACCAGGCCCTGCTCTTCGACGATTTGCTGCGGCGATTTGCCCGACTCGATCATCGACTTGAAGACGGTCTTGGCGATTTTGGTGCTGATCGTGCCTTTCTCGATGAGACCGATCATCTCCCCGAGCCCTTGCCCGGTGATCTTGACGTCTTCGAGCTCAAGGCCGTTCGCGTTAAGATAGCCGAGCAAGTCGCCCATGATCCAGTTCGCGGACGCCTTCGCGTCGCTCGTATACTTGAGGCTCTCCTCGAAAAAGTCCGCGAGCTTCTTCGAAGCGGTCAGCACGCCGGCGTCGTAAGACGACAAGCCGTACTGCTGCGTATACCGCGCCCGGCGCGCGTCGGGCAGCTCCGGAATCGACGCCCGCACGCGGGCTTTCCATTCGTCGTCGATGTGCAGACGCACGAGGTCGGGATCGGGGAAATAGCGGTAGTCATGAGCGTCTTCCTTGCTGCGCATGCTGAACGTTTTCCCCTGGGCTTCGTCCCAGCGGCGGGTTTCCTGCACGATGCGTCCGCCGCTCTCCAGCACTTCGGCCTGACGGAGCTGTTCGTATTCGAGGCCGCGCTGAACGCCGCGGAACGAGTTCATGTTCTTGAGCTCGGTCTTGGTGCCGAACTCCTTCTGCCCGTGGGGCCGAAGGCTGATATTGGCGTCGCAGCGGAGCGAGCCTTCTTCCATTTTGACGTCGGACACTTCGCAGTAGAGCATGATCGCCCTCAGCTTCTCCAGGTAAGCCTTCGCTTCTTCCGGGGAACGGATGTCCGGCTCCGAGACGATCTCGACGAGCGGCGTGCCGACCCGGTTGAAGTCGGCGAGCGAGCCGAAGCCGCCCTCGATATGGGTCAGCTTGCCCGCATCCTCTTCGAGATGCAAGCGAGTGATGCCGATCCGCTTCGTCTCGCCGTTCACTTCGATATCGATCCAGCCATTGCTTCCGATCGGCTGATCGTATTGCGAGATCTGATACGCCTTCGGCGAGTCGGGATAGAAATAGTTTTTGCGGTCGAACTTGCACCATTCGGCGATCTCGCAGTTCAGCGCCATCGCCGCCTTCATCGCGTATTCCACCGCCTGGCGGTTGAGCACCGGGAGCACGCCGGGGTGCCCCAGGCACACCGGACACGTATGCGTGTTCGGCGGAGCGCCGAACGATGTCGAGCAGCCGCAGAAAATTTTGGACTTCGTGTGCAGCTCGACGTGCACCTCGAGTCCGACAACCGTCTCGTATCGGGATAGGATGGACATGGTTGGCTCCTCCTGTTACAGCGCCGGGCGCAGCTTGTGATGTTCGGTCTGGCCTTCGAAGGCATGGGCGGCGCGAAGCACCGTCGCTTCGTCGAACGGCTTGCCGATGATTTGCAGCCCGACGGGCAGACCGTCCGCCAGTCCGCACGGGATACTGATCGCCGGCACCCCGGCGAGAGAGGCCGGAATCGTGCAAATATCGTTCATATACATCGTCAGCGGGTCGTCCACTTGAGCCCCGAGCCGGAACGCCGGCGTCGGAGCCGTCGGCGAGACGACGACGTCGAATTTCTCGAACACTTGATCGAAATCGCGTTTGATCAGCGTGCGGACTTGCTGCGCTTTCTTGTAATAAGCGTCGTAATAGCCGGAGCTGAGCGCGTAGGTGCCCAGCATGATGCGGCGCTTCACTTCCGGTCCGAAGCCTTCGCTGCGGGAACGGCGGTACAGATCGAGAAGGTTCGCCGGATTGTCCGCGCGGACGCCGTAGCGCACCCCGTCGAACCGGGCGAGGTTCGAGGATGCTTCGGACGAAGCGAGCAAATAATAGGTAGCGACGGCGTATTCCGTATGAGGCAACGATACCTCTTCCCATACGGCGCCCATCGATTCGTAAACCTTCAGCGCTTCCAGCACGCGTTCCTTAACCTGCGGGTCGATGCCCGGGCCGAAATATTCCTTCGGAACGGCGATGCGAAGCCCCTTGACGTCGCCCGTAAGCGCGGCGGAATAGTCCGGAATGTCGACGTTGGCGGAAGTGGAGTCGCGAGCGTCGTGGCCCGCGATCGCCTGCAGGACGAAAGCGGCGTCTTCGACGTTTTTGGCGATGGGGCCGATCTGGTCGAGCGACGAAGCGAACGCGACAAGACCGTAGCGCGACACGAGACCGTAGGTCGGCTTCAGGCCGACGACGCCGCAGTAAGCGGCCGGCTGGCGAATGGAGCCGCCGGTGTCCGAGCCGAGAGCGAAGTACACCTGGCCCGCCGCGACCGAAGCCGCGGAACCGCCGCTGGAGCCGCCCGGCACCCGCTCCGTGTCCCAAGGGTTGCGAACCGGACGGAAGGCGGAGTTCTCGTTCGAGCCGCCCATGGCGAACTCGTCCATGTTCAGCTTCCCGATCGTGACGGCTTGAGCGTCGCGCAGCTTCCCGACGACGCCGGCGTCGTAGATCGGATCGTAATTGGCCAGAAACTTGCTGGCGCAAGTCGTGCGAAGGCCTTCGGTGACAATGTTGTCTTTAATGCCCGCCGGAAGACCGAACAGCAATCCCCGTTCGCCGGTCCAGCCGTCAAGCTCGCTTGCCCGCTTCTTCGCTCCCGCCTCGTCCAGCGTCAGGAACGCTCCGATTTTCCCGTCGGTCTCTTCGATTCGCTTCAAAGAAGCTTCGACGAGCTCGGATACCGACACTTCTTTATGATGAAGACGGTTATGCAATTCCGACAACCGCAAATCAAACAACGACAAGTTGGGTTCCTCCCTTAACGCTAGTTCGACTGATTATTCCAGCACGGCCGGCACCTTGAAGTGCCCGTCCTCTTCCTCGGGCGCGTTCGACAGCGCCTTCTCGGCGGGCAGGGAAGGTCTGACCTCGTCCTCCCGCATGACATTGTACAGCGGCAGCACGTGGCTGGTCGGCTCGATTCCTTCCGTGTTCAGCTCGTTCAACTTCTCCGCATATTCGAGAATCGCGTTCAGTTGGCCGGCGAACTGTTCCTTCTCCGCTTCGGACAGCTCAAGACGGGCCAAATTCGCGACATGCTCCACGTCTTTGACGGTAATGCTCATCTTCCGATCGTTCCTCCTCACGTTCGATGTCCAATCATTCTCATTATTATATCGGACAAGCGATGCGAACTCAATGAGAACGGGAGCGCAACGGGACGGCCGCACGGCGGAAAGGGAGGGTTCATAAAGCCAAGTTGTGGGGAATAATTAAGATAGAACGATCCGAAAAAGACTGGAGGGGGGATTCCATGCCCCGTTATCACATTTGCAACCGCAGGCTCCCACTCCGGGACGCCGGCTTGCTGGAGCTGGCTTCCGACGATCTCGGAGCCTGCGCCTTGCTGGAGGATCTGGCGGGCGAAGGAATGGACAGCGGAACGGGACGCGTCTGGACGCTAAGGTTCCAGGATTATGAGCCGTTCCTCCGGCTCGTGACCCATCTCCAGCGATGGCTGAGCGCGGAACAGGAGCAGAGCGTCCGCTGCCGAATAAGCTATGCGGACGATGAGGAAGAGCTTGCCACGGCCCCCGTCGACTTGCCCGGCGAGGAGGCGGACGGTTGGGTACCGATCGGCTTCCTGTTCGCGGGCGTGGGCAGAGACCGCATTAGCGACCTCATTCTCAACCGTCGGTTCACGACTTATATGCAGCCGATCGTGCAGCCGTCCGGGACGGTCGTCGGCTATGAATTTCTGTTGCGCCCGCTGCCTGAGCAGCCTCCCTTCCGCCCTGCGGAAATGTTCGCGGCAGCCCGGGAAGCGGGTCTGCATTCCTATCTGGACCGGGAGGCTCGCCATTCCGCCATCCGGCTGGCCGCCAGGCATGTGCCGCGTGGGGTCAAGAAGTTCGTCAATTTCCTGCCTTCCTCGATTTATCGCCCCTCGTCCTGCTTGGAGCATACGTTCCGGGCGATACGCGAGAACGGTCTGGATCCCGCCGACTTCGTATTCGAAGTGGTGGAGACGGAGCGGTTGGACGATACGAAGCACCTGACGGCCATATTCGACGCCTATCGCGGGGAAGGCATTCGCCTCGCTATGGACGACGTCGGCGAGAAGTACGCTACGCTGGACACGATGGAGCGGCTTCAGCCGGACTATGTAAAGCTGGACCGCAAATGGATCAGCGGCTGCCACGCCGATCCCGCCAAGAGAAGGCATATCGAAGATGTTCTTGAACGGGCCGCCCGCTTCCACGGCGTCGTCCTCGCGGAAGGCGTGGAGAACGAACAGGAACGCCTCTACCTTGCGAAGGCGGGCGTTCCTCTGCTCCAGGGCTATTTATTCGGCAGGCCCGCGCCGGTGCCGCTTCCGACGGCCGTCCCCGTCTGACGGACCGACGCCGGCCGATACGCGAGAAGCAAAAAATCCCGGCAGGGCCGTGTCCGGCTCGTCCGGGATCAAGTTGACGATCGCTCGCTGGCAGATATCAGATCCAGGCTTTCAAATTAATTTGCCGGATGAATTCTTCGCGGCTCTGGACCTCTTTGTCGGCGTCCGGCTCCGTAGCTTTGTCCCCGTTCATGATCCGCCGGAACAGCTCTTCGTTGCGCGTCGCGAGCGCAAAATCGATCAGCGCCTCGCGTTCGATTCTCTCCGCTTCTTGCGCCAGCAAAGTCTCTTCCAGCTCCACGTCTTCCGAGGAGACATAGAATTGACGGTTCGCTCTGGGCACCCGGACGATATAGTCGAATGCGCTGTCGTTGTTTCTATCGTAAGCGATAATGTATCCATAGTCTCCCACGGGAAGATTCTGTTCGAAGCGATCGCCGACGATTACGATCTTGTCCCCAAGCTTCAGCATGCCGTTCCCTCCCCCTTGACAAGTGCGGCCATGCTCCTATCCTACTAAAAAATAGCCGCTAATTGCAAATAACCCCGAACGGTGAATGCAAAACAAGATCGGCGCGACCCGTTCTACCGGAAGCAGCTTATTTTATAGATTATGATCTTGAACTTGATCCCGTGTAATCTCTGTATGTTTGCCTACCGGACATTATTCGAAAATGCTGAAGCGGCAGCCTGCAGGCCGCCGCTTCGTTAACCGGGGACGTTAATCGGCTCCTTCGATTTTTTTCTTTGATCCGTTCCCTTGGGTAACCGCCCGGCGCGTTGATAAGCCCCGGACGGATAATGTGCGCGTGAACCGTAACGGACGTTTTCACCGTGGGGAAAATGGCGTCCCAGCGATCTTTCGCCTGGGCCCACTGCTTGGGATATTTCCGGTGGAAGGCTGTCGCGAAGCCGGCAATATCTGCCTTTTGCCGATGCTGAGCTCGTCCAGCGCCCCTTCGATCCGTTCATTGACCTCCGCTTCGTAGGAGCGCTCCATCTTGTTCAGCCGTTCGGGATTCATCGGATTGACCAGCGTTCCGTTCTGAATGATGTCTCCCTCGGTCTTCACGCGAATATCGACGCTCCAGACGCCGTTCGCAATATGGGGCGTCATCTTTACGTTCGCCTTCACGGGGCGCAGCGAGATGCTACCGGGTCTTCGATGGCCCGCTTCTCCCATTTCGACACCCCGAGCGCCAGTCCCCGGGCCTCTCCGTCGCAGAGCAGAATCGGATAACCGTCCAGCAGATGCGCCACGCAATCGTTGAACGTCCGGACTTCTATCGTGTCCGATACGATAATTTGGTTCGAGGACAACCGACTGATGTCGCGCCCCTGATCGGCATCCCGCCCGCAGCAGGGGCGCGATAACATATTTTTCGATTCTTGCGGCGTCCACAAGACCGTCGACGTAGACGATCAGGGCATCCCGTGTTCCTCCGATGCCGAATCGCCGGAAAATGACGTCGGAACACAAGGCGCAAATCGAACGGATCTCGGCTTCGTTGGAACGCAAATCCCGATAGAGTTCCTTCGCACCGGTTTCGTTGTTCGGCTGAAGCCGGTACGCTCCCGCGTCGTCTACCGCATGCTAATCAGAAGTGCGCCGGCATGTGCGCACTCCTCCTTGACACCGGGCCGCCGATCCGGCGCCTTAGCGAACGCAGGTAGGGCGCTCCTTTTTTTTCTTATTTATACATGCCTAATACACCAATTCCGCAGCCCCCTTCAAGTTCCATTCGATCGGATCGAGCACGCCGAACAGCCTCGGATAGACGAGCCGGACGATGAGCACGACCCCCGGGCGGCGCAGCGTCACCTCGTAGCCGTATTCGGGGTTGCGATACACATAGGGGAACGTCTCGGTCTCGTTAATGACCTGGAATACCTTCACTTCCACCCGCTCGCGCAAAAACGCCCTTTCCTCGGGCGTGAAGTCCGACTTCAGCCGCAAATTCGCCTGCAGGTATGTCTCGGCGGCGGCCAGCGCCTTTCCGCGGTCAATGGACAAGATGCCCGCTTCCAGCTTGTCCCGATCCGTCTGCTGAGCCGCCGCGTGGGCGGCGCGGTCGACCGCCCGTTTCCCTTCATGCAGCGTGCTCATCGCGGCTTCTTCGTCGATTTGCAGCGCATGCAGCATCCACCATAAGACAAGCATCAACACGCTGAATACAAGCTTATGCATATGGTTCCTCCCGCCTCGCTCCCCTGCCCGAATCAGGGCACATACTCGCTCATCTTCATCCCGGCCGCTGAAATTTCCGCGTCCGCAGGCGGATCGATGCCGATGAGCCGATCGATGTCCAGCAGCTTCTCGTAGGGGTAACGGATCGACAACTTCAGACCGACTCCGCGCGGCAAGGGACGCGAAGGAAGACTCGCGTCGGCGCCGGTTGTCGAGCCGACGGCATACTCCAGCAAGGAGGGCTGAAACCCGTGAGACGCCAGGCGCGCTTTCGATTCGTCGATCATCGCTCCGTCGATATAGCCGTACCGCCCGCTCGCTCCTACTTCCAGCAAGTAATCGACCTCTTGCTGCAGGAGCGCCTGGCGAATGACGAGCACATGCTTGTACACGGGAGAAAACATAAGCCAGCAAAACAGCGCTGCGAACAGCAGGAAAACGAGAAGCTGCTTCACGGATTGATCCTGGCTATTCCGTCCGCCATGACGGTGCCGGAATGATGAATGTGGGTCTCCGCTCCCCCGCTGCCGCGCGCAAAGCTCATGTAAACGGCGATCACGGTCATAATGAGCAGCGCCGTCATCAAGATTTGTCTCATTCAACCCCTCTCCTTCCGAAGCGCTCCGGCCATCGCCCGAGCTTTCAACCGGTTGCGCGGCCCGGGCCCGCTTGACTCGCTTACGGAGTCAAGCTGCCCAGTTTGGTGTTCGTAGTCGTCCCCTGCGTCTGAATGCGGTCCTTCGTTCCCGTACTGTCCTGCGTAATGACGTTCGTGAACAGCACGGCGACGACGATCAGCATCATGACAGTGATAAGGATATTGCGCACGGCTCCTCGCCTCCTTCCCATAGAGAGACCTATGAATTCAAAACGTCGAACAGCTTCCTCGATTCCATCACCCACGGATACAGAAAAATTTGAAACGTGTACAGGATCGGAATGCCGGCCAGCACGAACAGCACATAGGATAGCGTCTCTTTACGCCCGGCTTTGGCCAGCTCGATCTTCGCCTTGTATTCCTTCGCCACCTCCCGGAGCATGTTGTAAACCTCGTCCGATTCGTTCAACCTTAGCGAGCGGACCGTCTCCGCAAACCCGTGCGCCTCGCTCGTCCCGAGCCGGTCCCGGAACCGGGTGATCGCGGCGTCCGGGTCGTGGTACCACTCGTTGAGCATGAGCTGCATCTCCCCTCTCATCAGGCGCGTATAGGGCAGACATCTCATAAGCTTGCCGTGAAGATGAAGGCGGGAGCCCGCGTAGTAGAGCAATTGGCTGCTCACCAGAACGACTTCACGGCGAATCCGGTCCGTGCGGTACCTCCGGAACGCTTCCAGGCTCGTCCGGTCGAAAAGAACAAGGCAAACCGCCCCGGCCGATGCGAGCGAAGCATACCCGGCGGTTGCTTGGGAGAGGGTTCCCGATTCTCCCAAGCCAAACGCGGCTGCACCGCATAGAGGCAATAAAAACAGGATGGTGCGCCTCGCGGCCAAATACGCCTCCGGCGGCCAGCGAATGCCGCAACCGGCCAGCAGAACGGTCCGATCGCGCAGAGCGGGGCTGTCCCTGCTGCTTCCCGTCATTTTCAGCCACCAGGCCGGCGGTTGATGGCGTCTTAGCGATCTCAGCGAGATTCGCCAACGCGGACGGCGCCCGGCCGCCAGATGAAGAAGAGCCGCGAAGCCCGTAAGCCCCAGAGCGAATTGGACCGCCCATCCGACCGTTTGATAAAGCCCCGTATCGTATTGCGACATTGGAATCCTCCTTCGCTCACAGCTTGCGTTGGGATAAATAAAGACCCATCAGGAAAGAGGCGAACATCAGAACCAACGCGTTGAGAAGCATTCCCCTTCCGGTCGGATCCATCAAGTAGTACCGCATGCTCGTCTCCGCGTTCATCCGGAAATTGACCCCGACGAACAGAGCCAGGAACAGCGCCGGCGAGAAGTTGGCCAGCCGGATTTCGAGCAGGCGATGCCGCTCCGCTTGCTCGTCCATGCGGGATTTGCGCATATCGCCGATCAGCTCCTTCAGGTTGACGGAGATGTCGTTCCCTTCCGTCAAAGCGACGCCGAGCATGTTGGCCAAGTAGTCCGCCCATACGTGACCGACTGCCAAGGCGAACCGGCGCAAGCTGCCTTCGTCGTCCCCCCTGACGCACAGATGGCGGTAAAGCTGGTCGAACACCGACTGAATCTCGCCGGGTAGCCGCCGCTCCTCGACCGTCTTCTGGAGGGCGGTGCGCACATGCCTCCGGCCGGTAAGGAGGTAACATTGATAGAACAGCTCCACTGCCGGAAGGAAATCGAGCCGGGCCGCCATCTGCCGGTTGATCAGCCGGAATCGCAGGAAGCAGTAAGGGAGCAAGGCGAGCATGGCGGCAAGCAGGAGGACGGAACGGGCCGATTGGAACAGAACGAAGCCGCTGACCGCCCCCGCGAGACCGAGGATGAAGGAGAGGAAGCTGAACAGCTCGGGGGACATCGACCAACCCGCCGCGGACAGCAGATCCGTCACATGGCCGTACGGCTTGCCGAACCTCGCCAGCCAACTTGCCACCGCCCGCCGCCAGGCGGGTTCGCGGCTCGATTCCAGCCTCCGATGCCGGGACAGCTTGCCCCATGCGGAGGTTAACGCGGCGTGGAATCCGACGTAGCCGATCGCGAACAGCGCGAGCAGCAAGACGATAACGGCTACCCTGGCTTCAATCCGAATAACCCCCTTTCCGGCGCAAACGCTCGTACGCTCCGGCATCCGCGCGGCGTATTCGCTCCCAGGCTCTCGCCGAGAAATCGAGCGGCATCTCCCACTTGCCGAGCTTATCGTCGTACCGGACCAGATCCCGGACGACGACGTCGCCGCCGTTCCAAGCGAACTCTCCGATCCGGACGAGCTTGCGGGCGGCGCCGACAAGTCTCATCTCGAAGCCGATCTGCGTCACGAGCTCGGCAATCCGCTTCGTCAGCCGAACGGGATTCATCCCGCGCCCGTCGAGCATGCACATGTCGGTAATCGTCTCCGGAACGTCCTCCAGCGCGCTGGCATGAACGGAAGTGATGCTGCCTTCATGTCCGCGCGTGCAGGCTCTGACGTAGATGTTCGCGTCCTCGTCGCGAATCTCGGCATGGCAGATGCGCTGCGGAGATTGCCTAAGCGCCAGCTTGAACGCTTGCCTCGGTCCGTGAAGCGGATCGTCCTCCTCCGCTTCGTATTCGATCACGTTCTTCCCGGGGAAGTCGCGGGCGAGCCGGAGCTCGTACCTCCCTTCGATCGTGACGATCCGTTCCTCGTCGGGCATGGCCGCGATCAACGCTTTGATGAAGTGCGTCTTCCCCGTGTTCGTCGGTCCGATGACGACCATGTTGAACCTGGCGCGAACGATCGCGAGCAGCAGATGCCGAATCTCCTCGTCGATCGTAGCGTATTCGGGCCGGCACAGCGTCTCCAGCTCGAATTTGCGCACGGTATAAAAACGGATCGTCAGCGTGGGAAGCGCCGTAAAGCCGAAGCCGGTCATCGTCACGCGGGAGCCGTCCAGCAGCAGCACTTCCGCCCATCGCTTGCGGGGATTGATGCGGTCGTTGTTGAACAGCACGAGATTCTGCTGAATGCGTTCGACCTGGCCGATGTGATCGAACGAGTACGGGGAAGGCGTCGCCCTGCCGTCGCGCACTTCGAAAATCCGCGTGCCCACAACCTGCACCTCCTCGAGCCCTTCCCGGTTGCGAAGCACGAGCTCCAGCACGTTCAGCCCGATCACTTCCGCGAACAGCGCCTCCGCCAGCGTTCCGTAAGGCATGGAACCGAAAGTGAAATGCTGAAGCCGCTTCTTGATCACCCAATCCGACAATACCGCCAGCAGCTCCGAACGCTCCTGCGGGAAGCCGATGACCGCCCGGTTCAGCTTCTCCGCATACCGTCTGCGTTCTTCCTCGCTCCAGCCTCGCGGGGCCGCCAGCATGTGCCGCGCCTCCTCCGTCAGCGCCTGCAGATCCGGTCCCCGGCCTTCCGGCGAGCCCGAACCGGGTGCCGGAGACGTTTCCCCGTCCGACTGCAGCTTCGCGGCATAGGCGGTAGCGGAAAACCGCCGTTGCCCGTCCGCGGCCGGAATCACCGTCCCCTCCTCCGGTGCATCATCAACCGGCGCAGCCAGGGCCGTTCGGTTCGCTGGAGCCGCTCTCCCCAATCAAGCCGCCGCAGCAGCGGCTTCGTCACCTCGTCGAACATGGCGGCATGACGCTCTTCCGAGGCGAGCCACTCGTCGAGCCTGCCGCTGTCCAGCTGCAGATGCAAACTCTCCTTCAGACGCAATTCGGACAACGTGACACATCCCGTCTCCTTGCGTATCTCCTTCATTCCGAATCCCCCCGATTGCGAATTTACGCCGTTAAGCAGCACGAGCTGAAACTGCTCCCGGACGATGCCGAATTGGGCGCCGACCTGTCCGGTCCAACGCTTCACGTCCTCCTGGAAGTGCGAGAGGCTCCCCGTCGTCACGAGGCAGCGATGGTCCGCTTCGCGCATCGCGCATACGGTCGCCGCGTTGTCCCAATACGCGCTCACGTCCGCGATCGTCAAATCGAACGCTTCCCTCGCCGCTTGAAGAAGACGAATCATCTGCTCCGGCTCGTAATATTCCGCCTGGTCCCGGGCTAGATTGCCGAACAGAATGTGGAGGCCGTTCAACCGCGAAGGAGCGAACGAATACTGCCTCAGCTTGTCCCCGTTCAGCGTTCCCGCCTTGAGCTCCGGCCGGAGGCCGTCCAGCGTCACCTCGGGCTTGTCGATGCCGAGATACAGATGGGTCTTCGCGCTCTTCAGGTTCAAGCACAGGAAGCCGACGCGCTTGCCGGTCACGGACGCGATGCGGAACGCGGTTCCGAACGCGGCGACCGATGTTCCGATGTTGGGCGTCGATCCGGCGAAAACGACGAGTCGCCCGGCCGCTTCGTTCATGGCTGTTCTCCCTCCTTTTCCTTGTCGAACGCGGAAGCTTCAAAAGCGATCACCAGCTTGGCGCTGCCGTCCTTGCAGGCCGCATCCAGCTTCAGCCACTGCTCCTCCGTCAGGTTCAAATTGACGGCGTCGATCGAGCCGTTGGCGTCGCGGCGCGAAGCGTAGAGCTTCTCCTTGTCGCCGTCGACCATCGATTGAAGGCCCGAATTCGACGGGCTCTCGATCTCCGTATTGGCGGCGGTCTTGACGGCGGCCACGATCACGGGCTCCTCGTACAGCCTGCGCGACGGCTCCGTCTCCGAGGAGACGTACACGCCGGCCCAATCCCCCGCGCGCAGTCCGTTGGACACCGACTTGACGTATTCCCGCGGAATTTGAAAAGTCGCCTCCCCTTCCCGGGGAAGCAGCGGGTAGCGGCTCGCCTTCCAGCCCAGCAGCGGTTCGCCCCTGCCGAGCGGAGCGAACGTCTGGAGCCCTTCCGCTTCCTCGATTCTCCTGAACATATCGTCGCTCAAGGCTCCTCTCGGGATCGCGGCCATCGTCAGCATTCCTCTCTCCAGAATCGTTCCCTCGGGAACGAACTGGCGGGGTACAACGACCTCGACCGTCTCCTCCAGCCGGATATGCCTCAGTTGCAGCAAATAAACGCCATAGACGAGCAATCCCGACAGGAGAGCGGCCGTTACGCCGATGGCCATCTGGCGTTTGCGGTTCACGGCGCCATCTCCTCCTTCGCGCGGCCAAAAAAAGAAGAACGCAAGCGGGAGAGAGCCGATCTCTCCTTCGCCTGCGTTCTTCGCAGCCGTACCGTATTCTTGTAAAGTCTTGGTAAAGCCCATATTAGCAGATGCTATAACGCATGTAAAGCATAATTTGACAAATTTCTTGGCAAAATTCGATTCCTACGCCCTGACGTAAGGGTTCTCCCGCTTCTCTTCGCCGATCGTCGTCTCGGGACCGTGCCCGGGCAGGACGATGACGCCGTCCGGCAGGACGTACAGCTTCTCCCGGATCGAACGCGCAAGCGCGTCCGCGTTGCCGCCCGGCAGATCGGTGCGCCCCACGGAGCGGCGGAACAGCGCGTCGCCCGCGAACAGCAAATCGCCGCACAGCAGGCCGACGCTGCCCGGAGAATGCCCCGGCGTATGCAGCACCTCGAACGTCTCCCCGAGCAGCTCCAGCTTCTGGCCGTCCTCGAAATAGACGTCCGGCACGCCCGCCGCGATCGGGCCGGTTACGTCCGTCCAGCGCGCGGAGCCGTTCTTGACCGGGTCGCCGAGCCAATCCTTCTCCAGCGCGTGCAAATAAACCGGGCAACCGAAGCGGCGGCGCAAATCGTCGACGCCCCCGATATGGTCGAAGTGCGCGTGCGTCAACAGGATCGCTTCGACCTTCAAGCCTTCCAGGCGGCGCAGCAGCGCCGCATCCGGGGTGCCCGGATCGATGACGGCCGCGCGCGTGCGGGAGGCGTCGATCAGAACGTAGGCGTTCGTCTGCAGCGCGCCCAGCGTAAACCGTTGGAAAGTCAGCATCGCATTCCCTCGCTTTTTACAGCCGTTCGAGCACTTCTTGCAGCTCTCGCAGGACGACCGGCGTATAATCGGCGGCCTCTCCGTAGCGGCGAATCATCTCCTGGCGGGCGACGGCGAGATTGTCCTGATAGGAAGGCGCTTCGCGGTCCGGGTTCGCTTCCTTGAACGCGATCATCACTTCCTGCACGTGCTTCGGACGCGGCCCCCATTTGCCGAGCAAATGTCCGCCCGTATCCGTAATGAGCACCATCGGAATGGAGCGGCCGCCGAGCGTCAGAAATTGATCGATCAGGTCGTAATGCTGCTCGATGATCATCACTTCCGTCGGAATTTGGGCGGCTTCGAACGCCCGGAAAACGACCGGCACGCTGCGCAGCGCGTCGCCGCACCAATCGGCGGTGATGATCATGGCGCGAAGATCGTCGCGGTTGCCAAGCGATTCGTAGAACGATTGCAGCTCCGCGTCCGGCCAGGCGAACTGCTCGTAATTCGCATGGAACGCGTCCTTGTTCTTGGTCATCTCCGCCATGAATTGCTGCGGGGATATGCCTTGGTTCAATTTATGCCCGAGTTGCTGGCTCATCGCCGGAAAACCTCTCTTCCCGTTCTGAGAATGGTTCGATCTCCGTCCTATTGTAGCAAATCCGAAGAGAGGCGCACAATCGACGCCGATCTTCGTCAGGACCGCTTCGAGCGCTTGCGCGCGAGTTGGAACACGAGGTACCCGACCAGCAGCGCGAGGGCGATCAGGATTGCCGGCTGCACGTATGGAGCCGCCTTCTCGTCGATGTTCTCCCATTGATCGCCAAGCGTCCAGCCCAGGCCGACGAAGAGGAGGGACCAGGGGAGCGAGGCGACGAACGTCAATAGTGAAAATTTGAGCAGATTCATGCGGGCCATGCCGGCCGGAATGGAGACGACCTGGCGCATGACCGGAACGAAGCGGCCGGTGAAGACGATGATCGGTCCGTATTTGTTGAACCAGTTCTCCGCGATGTCGATATGCTTCGGCTTGATATGGAGATATTTGCCCCACTTCTCGACGACCGGGCGGCCGCCGTACCTTCCGATCGCATACAGAATCCATTGCTGCAGCAGCGCGCCGATCGTTCCGCACAGCACGGCGACGAAATAGTTGATGTCTCCCTTCGACACCAGATAGCCGCCGTATCCGAGAACGATCTCGCTCGGAATGACTTCGATCGCCAAACCGATAATAATGCCGAAATAACCCAAACTCTCGATCCATGTCAGCAATTGACCCAGCCAGTCGTGAATCGTACTCATCCTCAGCCTCCCGCTTCTCCTATCGAAATTCAAAGTGCGATTCGAGGATGCGAATCCCCGTCTCTTCTCTACCTTTCTCCGGATCGTAACATGAGGTTGTAACGCCGGACAACCGGTTGCGGGCCGGTCGGCGCCCCGCCCCGGGCCGGGTTGGCTCGTCCGCGTGCGCCCCCCACTCCCGGGTTGTCTACTCTATCATATAGGCAAAGCCGGCCTCCGCGCAAACGTCCGCAAATTGGCTGCAGGCTTGTCATGCGGGGACGGGCCCGCGCATAGACTTTTGATAGACCGAGGACAAAGTTGAAGAGGAGAGAGCGGACTATGAGCAAAGTCGTGTTTATTAGCAAAAGAAGGGTCCAGTGGTACATCATCCTTGCGGCGGCCGTCATTCTGGCCGGGGCTTACGTCGGATGGCATCAGACCCGCGCGGCGACCGCGCCCGTTGCCGAAGGCGCGCAGGTCGTTCAGCTGGTTACAGGCGAGTTTACGGCGACGACGACCGGCGGCAAACAGCTGGAATCGTACGTCTTCTCCCCGGGGACGATCGTCGTCAACAAAAATCAGGAAGTCGAGCTTCGCATTACCGGCGTCAGCGGCCAATCGCACCCGTTCGTCATCGAAGGGCTCGACGTCAAGGGCGAGGTCAAGAAAGGCAAAACGACGGTCGTCAAGTTTACGCCGACGGCTGCCGGCATTTATCCGATCGTATGCACGACCCACAGCGATCCGCAAACGAGCATTCCGATGGTCGGCTACCTTGTCGTGCAATAAGGCCGCCCGGGTGACCGCAGCCTCCTCTTCCGCATAGGCTATCGCGGGAGAGGATGAAGCATGAAGATCGGACAGCCCAAGCACGAGGCCCCGCTGCCTACCGCCCGCGCCATCCGGCGCGCCTGCCAGACCGAGCTGTATCGGACGGTCAAGCGGCTGAAGCAATACGTGCCTGCCGAGCTTGTCAAGCAAGCGGAAGAGCTTTATGTAAGGCGGGTCGTCGGCAACCTGCTGTGGATTGCGGAAAACCGGAGCGATCGCAAGAAGCTGGCCGATTGGTGGGAAGCCGAGCTGAGCGAAGAAATCGCCAAGCTATGGAACGTCGATCGCGCGCGCCTCGCGGCCGCGTTCCGCGACGCGTTCGGCGGATAACCGGCGCGGGTGAAACGCACGGCGGCGGCAATCCCGCGCAAGCGAAAAGCGCCCTGGCCTGTCCCATACAGGTTTGGGCGCTTTTCGGCGATGTCTATGCTTAACCGATAATCGCGAACGTCTCCACCCCGTTGGGAATCGTCCGGGTGCGGAACAGCGTTCCGTCGCTGTTGAACACGCGCAGCGTATAGGACACCTGAGTCAACGTGCTGACGTTGGCGAAGCGCACGACGCCGAACGAATCGAACGAGGCGGTGCTGACGACCTGGCCGCTGCGGGTCAGCGTCGCAAAAAAGCCGGTCGTATCGAAGGGGACGCCGTTGTTTTGCACCCATACGACCGTAAGCCGCGTAAACGTCGGGGTCTGACGGGCTTTCGGCTTGCGAACGGCAACGAATTTGACGACTTTGGACTTCTTGGAATCGGCGTTGGCGGGTTTGGGGCGATTCAATGTCATCGGGATCACACTCCTGTACGAGTTTGATCCACTTTATGATTGGTAGCCGAGCTTGTTCACCGTCAATCGTTCCCCCGCTCCAGCTGCCGGAGCAGCCGCTCCGCCCGCTCCTTCCAATCCGGCGCATTCTCCTGCGCCGCTTCGCGAAGAACGGCCGCGGCCTCCTCCGTCCGGCCCAGCAGCGTCATCGCGCCGGCCGCATTCACTTTGGCCGCCGTGAACAGCGCCTTGTCCCGATCGTACCACGGATTGTCGCGGCCTTCGTACGTTCGCCGGTACAGCTCCCGGTACCGCTCGTAGAACTCGGCCGCGGCTTCGGCGGCGATCCGCGACTCGTCCGCGCGTCCGGCATTGGCGAAGCTGTCGGCCAGCGTCGCCATGCGCGCGATCGCGGCGTTCTGCGCCTCGCGGTCGAAGCGCGCGAGCCGCAGCGCCTCGCGCAGACGGTCGCGCGCGGCGGCGGGGTTCCTCAGCTCGGCGTAGGTCATGCCGAGCTGATACTCCAGCGACGGGGAATGCGGCTCGTACCGCAGCCCCGTCAGCAGCAGGCTCTCCCTCTCCCGCACCGGCAGGAGAGGGGCGAGCTCGAGGCGAATCCGGTTCCACGCCGGATTCGCCCGAAGCGCCGCGCGCAAATGCGAGGCGCGCGCGGCCTTCGCCGCCGACGCGAGCGCGGCATCGCGCTCGCTTGCGGCGGCTGCGCTTCGCCAGGCCGCGGGCAGCGCCGCGGCGGCGAAGCCGAGCAGCAGCGCGGCGCCCAGCGGCGCTGCAAGGGCGGGCCGCGGCCGGGCGAAGCCGGACGGCCGCGGGCGCGGCGGCGGCGCAGGCGCTTCGCCGGCGCCGGAGGGCGGCTCGCCCGCCGCCAGGTGCAGCGCCAGCCAGTAGAAGAGCAGCAGCCAGACGAAGCCGTACGACCAGTCGAAATCGATCGCCGAATGGGCGAGCAGCACAGCGGCCGGCCCCCAGGCACTCCCCGCTTGCTTCCACAGCTGGACGGCGAACCCGGCCAGCATCGCCAGCAGCAGCGCCAGCCCGAGCAAGCCCGTATCGAGAAGCATGTCCAGGTAACCGCTGTGCACCTCGTTGCCGATATACGGCTTGCTCTGGTACAGGCCGACAAGCATTCGCCAGCTTTGCCCGCCCGTGCCGAACCACGGATGATCGCGGAACATCCGCAGCGCGTCGGCATAATACAATTGCCTGGCGGCCGCCGTCTCGAAATGGCCGTCGATCCGCGCGCCGCCGGAGGAGCCCCCCGCCAGCAGCTCGTAAGCCGCGAGCAAGCCGATCAGCAGAACGAGCGCCCCGCCCGGAAGCGAGGTTGCAGCCGCCGCCGCTCTGGCGGCAACGGCGTTCGCCCTTCCTCCGAAGGGCAGCCGGTCCCGATCGCCGAGCGCGTAGACGAGCAAGCCGCCGACGGCCGTTCCGGCCAGCAGCATCCACAGCCCGTCCGCCGGATGGCCGCGCTCCATCACCGCGAAGGAAGCGCGGGCGGCCGCCGCTGACAGCGCGATGGCGACGCCGGCCGCCGCCAGCCCGTATCCCCGCTTGTCCTTCTTGCGGAAGACAAGGGACAACGCCGCGCCGAACGCTAGCGCAAGCCAGGCTCCCCGCGACTCCGTCAGGAAGAGCGCCGCCGTATACGGCACAAACAGAAGCGAAGCGGCGAACGCGACGGCTCTGCTCCCGGAGGCGAGCAATTGCCATTGCACGAGCGCGAAAGCCGCCATGACGGCTCCGAACGCGTTCGGGTACTGCAAAAAGCCGGCGAGCCTGGCGCCGGTCGCCGCCAACTCCGCCTGATCCGAGAGGAACACGATGTCCGGATACCGAATCCATCCGAACCAGCCGCACCAGCCGCCGACCGCGACGAAAGCCCCGGTCAGCTGGAGAGCGATCCACCCCGCTTTCCGTCTCCGGGGATCGGCCAAATACGCCCCGAGCAGCACCGTCCAGGAGCCGTAGGCCGTCCACCGCAAGAAATCGTCCGTCGTCGATTTGATCGATGCGGGATGCGAAGCCAAGTGCAGCGCATAAGCGGCTGCGATCGCGAACGGCGCGTAAGACCAGATCGGCGTGCGCAAGCGCAAAACGCGGAAGCAGCCGGCAACCCCCGTCAGCGCGGCGCAAGCGATCAGCGCCGTCTCCAGCCGGTAGAAATCTTCGTCAAAAAAAAGGCCGCTGCGGTAAGCGGAAAAACAGAGCGTAAACGTTAACGCGACCGCGCCGATCCAGGCGGATATTCGTCTCCATTGGCCGTCCATGAGCGCCCCACTTTTCCGAAATGAATTCTTTCCCTAGCTTAATCGGTTCCGCCCGTCGGAAGCAAGGCACGGCCCGGCCGATTCGCCGCAACCGCAAAATTGTCCACAGCTCTATCCACAAAATCCCCCGCTTTATCCCCGGATCGCCCCCCTTTTTCCACAGAATCCCCACACTTTATCCACAAAATTAGCTCGTCCCAAGATTCTTCTGTTCCTTCAACCTTGCCGAAATGTCCATTCTCTCCACAAGCCTGGCATGGTTGTCCACGCGCTATCCACTGTTTGTACACAGCTCCCCGGCCGCTCGCCGCAAGGAAAATCTCCCTCAAGGCTGCGGGGCCGCTCGAAGACAAGAGCGTGCGAATAGGCCTTCCCCCTGCGGGAAAAGCCGAGCCTTTCGATCGATTGAGAGAAAGGAGGGCGAGGAAAGAAAGAAAAAGAAGAGTGATAGAGGAGCGGAGACGACTACGGCCCCGGCGTTCGGTCCGGGGCGATTACGCGTTCAGGCGCACGGATGCCTCGTCCTTCTTGCGGACGCTCTTGTCGTCGTACATCGAGCGGTCGGCGGCGTGAAGCAGCTTGTCCAACGTCAAACCGTCCTCGGGGAAAACGGCTGTGCCGATCGCGGCCGAAATTTTGATATTTTCCAGACGGGACAAGCGCTCCATGCACTCCTCGATATGAAGGTGCAGCGAATTCGCGGCCCCGCGCGCCGCGTAGGGACTTAGCAGCAGAAATTCGTCTCCGCCCCACCGGCCGATGATCTCTCCGCGCACGGAGCTCTCCTGCAGCGCTTCCGCGAGCTGAATCAGCACCCGATCGCCCATCCGGTGGCCGTAGGTGTCGTTGATCGCCTTGAAATCGTTAATGTCGACGATTGTGACGGATATTCGCTTGTTGCCGCGCAGCGCCTAAACTCGGACAGCCTCTCGAAGCAGCGCTCCATAAAGCCGCGGTTGAACGAACCGGTCAGGCTGTCCCGTTCCGATCGGGCTTTAATCCGGTCGTAGTGCCGGCCCAACAGCCAGCCCAGCGGCAAGAGGACGGCGGCGAAGCCCCCTCCGGCGAGAGCCGCGAACGTCGCTCTCCCCTCCCCGGAGCCGGCGCTCCAAGCCGTTACGCCCGCCACGGCAAGGCTTACGGCCGCCGCCAAAGCGACGCCGATTCGTCGTCCGGAATGCTCCATCTCCGCTCTCCTTTCGTTCCCGAGCTTCCGTTCAGTGCGCCCCATTAGCGCTTGCGATCACGACGCGGTTGCGCCCTTCATGCTTGGCTCTGTAAAGAGCCGAATCTACCCGCGAGAACAGTCCCCGCAAATATTCCTTCACGTCTTCGACCTGCTGTTCGAAGTCGACTTCGGTCACGATTCCCATGCTGATCGTAATGCCGATCTTGTCCCGCCCCGTCTCCACCCGGTTGTCGGCCACCGACCGCATGATGCGGTCCGCAAGAAGCTCGGCCTGCTCCTGGGTCGTATGCGGCAAGTAAACGGTGAACTCCTCCCCGCCGTACCGGGCTAGAATGTCGGTGCGTCGAAGGTTGGCTTTCACCGTGTCGACGGTCTGGCGGAGAACCTCGTCCCCGATCAAATGCCCGTACTGATCGTTGATCTGCTTGAAGAAGTCGATATCGAAAAGAAAGATGGAAAAAGGAATCCGGTATCTCAGGTTCAGCAAAACTTCGTGCTCCAGCTGCTGCATTAGGAAGCGCCGGTTGTAGCACCCCGTCAAGCCGTCGGTGATGGCCATCTGCTCCAGCTTCTGGTTGACCCGGTAAAGCTCCTCCTGGATGGCAATCAGCTCCAGGTTGCGTTCGTGCAGCGCCTCGTTCTTCCGGTTCATCTCGTCGACGAGCTTGCGCAATTCCGACACGTCATGGAACGTGATAATCCGGCCGAGCACCGACTTCGTATCGTCAAGCACCGGGGAGATTTGAATCGACACGTGCCGGGAATCCTGCAGCGTAATTTCGGTCTGCATCCGTTCCTGCGGATAATGGCGGTAACGGTACAGAAATTCGCTGACTTCCTCGTGGCCCGGAAGCTGCGCCAGAAACTTCTCCATCTCGAACGAATCGCCCTTGCCGACCTGCACGAACGAAGCGGCTGCCCGGTTGGCTTCCAGCACTTTGCCGTCTTCGTCGATGACGACGATGCCCATCGACATATGCTCGATCATATTTTGCTGCGCCATGCTGAGAATATCGAACATGCCGTAACGGTAAATTGCCAGAATGAAGCAGCAGTCGGACAGCAGAATACCGAGCGACATCAAGCCGGGAATGACGGGGAGCGACCCCCTCAGCAGCACGTTGACGAGCAGATCGAGAACGGCGAAGCCGGTCAGCACGAACATGCCGATGAGCGTCGTCGCCAGCTGCTTGCGCCGGTTGACGGAGGAATCGTTCCGGAGGCCGTGGAACATGTTGATCAGCGTCACAAACAGATAGCCAAGCTGGATAAACGTGAGAAGCCAAAACAACGGTCCGTAATCGCGCGTGGCGTACTGACCGTCGTACGGCTTCAAAAACAGGTGGTTCGGGTTCCAGATTACGCAGACGACGCTGACCAGCGAAGGCGCGAGAATGGCGGCAACCCGCTTCGGCTTCAGCCAGGAGGAGCGCTGTGTCAGGAAAAGAACAAAAAACAGCCATCCGGGCCCAATCAGTCCGACGGCGACGAAAGAAAGCCGGATGAAGAGCGACTGGTATTCCGGATAGCCGGTTATGCTTACGGCGAACTGTCCCAATGGCCACAGCATCATCAAAAAGTGAAAGGCCAAATAGACTTTGTAAGTTTGCGTAATGCGATTGAACGCAATCACGCCAACGAACAAAAGAAATAGACAGATAAAGAGAAGGAAATCTGGCCGGAGGAGTCCCAAGGCGTTCACCTTTTCACGTTTCTGTTCCCGGAAATTGTGGGACTTAATTCCTTTATTCTACCATAGTCTGGTTTTTTCCGACAACATCGACTTGTCCTTTATCTGACGGAATCTAGCTTATTTTTGCCGGGAAAATAGTATGCCTTCCGCGTGCTTCTCCATATAGGGAGAAATACCTAGAAAGTCCCGCATCGCTTCATACTCGCGAACGGCTTCCGGAGAGGCTGGCTGTCCCGTTCGCACGGCCCGGATGAGCAAGTTTTTGGGTGTGTTTTCAAGATCGATAAATTCGAGCATTTGGGTCCGGTATCCGGCCAGCTCCAGCAATTGCGCCCTTACCGCATCGGTGACGAGCGCCGAGAACCGTTCCTTCAGCAGTCCGTGTTTGAGCAAGGGCTTCAGCAGCGGCTGCTTCAATTGGCCGAACAGCTCGTGCTGGCAGCACGGCACCGACAGAATGACCTTGGCTCCCCAGCCGATCGCCTTTAGAAGCGCCGCGTCGGTCGCGGTGTCGCAAGCGTGCAGCGTCACGACCATGTCGACTTCGGCGGATTCCTTGTACTGCGAGATGTCCCCCACCGCGAACCGAAGCTTGTCCCACCCGAGCCGCTCGGCCAGCCGCGAGCACGTCTCGATAACGTCCTTCTTGAGATCGAGCCCGAAAATCCGCACGTTCCTTCGCTCCCGGACGGCGAGGAAATGATAGAGCGCGAACGTCAAATACGACTTGCCGCAGCCGAAATCGACGATTCGGAGCTCCTTGTCGGCCGGAAGCTGCGGGAGCGTGTCGGCCACCATCTCGAGAAACCGGTTGATCTGCCGGAATTTATCGTACTTCGCCTTGACGACGCGCCCTTCCGCGGTCATCACCCCAAGCTCGATCAGGAACGGAACCGGCTCGTTTGCGGGCAGCACGTACGATTTGGTCCGGTTGTGGGCGGGCGCCGCTTGGGCCTGGACTTTGGCCGTCGGCGCATTCCGGAGCAGCGTCGGCTTGCCTTTCTTGCTGACCAGCACCTGCACGTCGGCTTCCGGCGTTTTGACCAGCGCCTGGCGGAATTCGCCGGCGAGCAGCCGCGCCATTTCGTCCGCCGCCTGTTCGGGCGGCAAATTGCCGTGCAGCGCCTTGCTGCCGACGAGACGCTCGAATTGGTAGTGCAGCCCGTTCTTCAGACGGACGGGCCTTACCGTTATTTTGCGCGGCGCTTCGGCGTCCTTGCTTCTCGGCTGGCTGAAGGTGGCTTGCAGCAGCCGTTCGGCTTGAACCGTCTCCTTCAGGAAGATGTTCAGTTCGTCCCGCGCCCGTTCGTTCGTATCGTTCATGATGCCGTCTCTCCCGCCAGCGCGTCCCACTGCCTGCGCCCTTCCAGAAGCTCGGAACGGGGCAGATCGCCTTTTTCCAGCTCCTCGTCGGACAGCTTCGCCAGCCGTTCATAGAAGGAACGGCCTTCCTCCGGGGTTGCGCCTTCGTCTTCGTAAAGCTCGTACAGTAAATTTTCCGCTTCCGCATATCGTCCTTGGCTCTCGTGCCATCTCCAGACCGCGCGCTTCGTCGCGGCGGCCTTCTCGTACGGGGCGAGGCGCCCGAGCAGCTGCCCGACCCGCTCCTCCAGCCCGAGCCCTTGGACCGGACCGTGCTCCTCGAGCACGCGCAGCATAAGCCGGAGCGCCTTCTCGTAGCGGGGGACGGCGTCGCCCGTCTGGCCCGTGCCGCTCAGCAAATCGCCCTCCTCCTTCAGGAAGACGGCGAGGATGGCCACCGACTCGTAATTCGGCACGCCGCCGACGCTCAACATCTGCAGCAAGTCCTCGTCGGACAGCCCGAGCGCAAGGCGCGAGCGCAGGCGCAGCTCCCGGCTCAGAAACTCGTCGATGAGCGTCATCGCTTCCTCTTGCTTTTTCTGCTCCTTGAGCCCCATGAGACGTCCGAGCATGGTCGTCGTCTGGGAGATGAGCCTCATCAGATAGTCGCGGTCATACATGGTGAGCGCCGCCTCCGGCGGAAACCGAGAGGACGAAATCGGCGACGGCTTGGGCGAATGCTTCCGGCGTCTCCATCATGCCCATATGGCCGGCACCGGCGAGAAGAACGTCCGTAACGTTCGGTCCCGACACCGGGAACCGCTTCTCCGGGGCGACGACGCCGTCGTGCTCTCCCGCAAGCAGCAGGACGGGCCTGCCCGCTTGCTCCAGCACGGAGCGGCGGTCGGGCCGGTCCTTCATGCCGAGCGCGCAGCCTCTCGCCGCCAGGGGCGAAGTGCCGTATCCGATCGCGCGGGCCTTCTCCAGCTTCTCCGGCATGGAAGTGCGATGCTCCGGCGCGAACAGCTTCGGAATGAGATCATCGATATGGCCCTTGACGCCTTCCGCCGACACCCGCTGCGCGGCTTTCTCCCGTCCGGCTTTCCCGTTCTCGTCGTCAGGGAACGTCGTCGAATGAAGCAGCCCGACGCCGAGCAGCTTAGGGGCATGCTTCTCCGCGAAGGCCAGCGCCGTATAGCCGCCCATCGAGTGGCCGAGCACGAACGCCTGCTTGATATGAAGCGCGTCGAGCAGTTGGGAAGCGTCTTCCGCAAGCTGCTCCATCGTGTAGCCGTCTTCGGTCGCTTCGCTCTCGCCGTGTCCCCGGCAATCCGGGGCGACGACCCGGAAGCGTTCGCGAAGATGAGGCAGCACGTCGTCCCAGTAGCGGCGGCTTCCGCAATAGCCATGAAGCAAAAGGATAGGGGTGCCTTGGCCTTCGTCGGTGTAGGCGACCCGGAGCTTGTTCTCTAGCGTAACGGATGGCATATCGTCACGTCCCTTCGGTCAGGTTATCGTTATTGTAACGAATCGATCTCCATGAATTCAAACGGGCCGGCTCCGGCCATTGGGCGGCAACGGCTTCTGCGATCGCCTCCGCCATCAGCAGCACGCGGTGCAGCGAAGTCGTCTGCAGCGTCCAGTACGGCTTCGGCCCCGCCGCGTTCACGACGGCCGCGACGCTGTACGTGCCGACGGGCGGAAACGATTTGCCGACGGAGCGCGCCGGCCGGATCGGCCCTTCGGATACGGCGTAGCGCCCGATGCTCTCCGGCCGGCCGAGGCAGGCGTCGATGGCGACGACGGGCGCATCCGGCGGCAGCGCCGCCAGCACGTCCGCGAGACGGTCGGCGTCGCAAGGCGATTCGAGCGTGCCGACGACGCGCGGCAGGCCGCTTCGCTCCAGCATCGTCCCGACCCAGGGGCCGAGGCTGTCCCCGGTCGAGCGGTCGGTTCCGATGCAGAGGAAAATCAGTTGGCGCATGTCGTGCCTGGCCGCGACGTTCGCGAAAAACGTTCGCAGGCCGGCCGCGTCCGTAAGCAAGGAATCGCGCGGGGCGGAAGGGAACATGGCGAATCGGTCTCCTTGAGGTGGTAGGGTTCGGGCGTCTTTTTTTATCAGCGTATCACGGTTCGCGGCCGAACGCCATATTTCGCCGTTTCGGGGCGGCGGATGGTATGGTACAATGGGCTTCAACAAGCGACCAGAGAGGAAGAGCGCGAAATGGATTTGTCCCAACCTACGAAGGAAAACGTCGAGTTCATGATCGAAGCCATCAAAACCAAGCTGAGAATGGCGTCCGGCGCGGCGATGCAGGCTTCTCACTTTCAGGTGGACCGCTACGAGGACATCAAGGATATTTACGATATGGTCCAATCCAAGGACAAATTCAGCATCAGCGAAGTGGAAGCGCTCGTCTCCGAGCTCGGCAAGCTGCGCGGGTGACTGACGCCCTGAGGGGGCGGATTCGCGAGTGTGCCGCTCCGTTCGCGCGGCTCTTGGCTTGTCTGCTCCCCTCACCGCATGCCCGCCGCACCGGGATTCCGCGAATGTAGCTCAATTCCTGAGCCTCTTTCGCCCGCCGCACCGGGATTCCGCAAATGTAGCTCAAATACTGAGTCTCTTTCGCACACCGCGCCGGGATTCCGCCCATGTAGCTCAAATACTGAGTCTCTTTCGC
>NZ_KE386964.1:0-48805 GCF_000429825.1 Cohnella thermotolerans DSM 17683 | reverse complement strand
CCGGGATTCCACCCATGTAGCTCAAATACTGAGTCTCTTTCGCCCGCCGCACCGGGATTCCGCGAATGTGAGGAATCCAGTTACTCTCTTCCGGCACGTCCTCCGCGTTTAGCCTGTCAGCCGTGGAGCCCCACGGCCAACAAAAAAATCCCGTCCCCCCGGTTCACCTCCGGGAAGACGGGAAAACAACGGCGGCCAGGCCGCTTAGAAGCCGACCGTACCGAGAAACCGATCGAACGCCGCGCGGCCGTTCGCGTCGTCCTTGTACACGCCGGCGTCCCGCAGAACGTCGCGGAACTTGTCGCCGACCGCGGCCTGCAGCAGCCGTTGCGCTTCCTCGGCGGGAACGCCCGTGCCGTGGGCGGCCACCAGGCCGGCGATCCAGGCGGCATGCTTCGCCAGCGGATGCGAAGCGTCGGCCAGCGCCGCCGCGTCGTAAGCCGAGCGGCCGGACAGCAGATCCGCGATCTCGCCCAGCTCGCGCTCCAAGCGGCCCGGCAAGACGGCCAGCCCCATAACTTCGATGAGGCCGATGTTCTCTTTTTTGATATGGTGAAGCTCCTTGTGCGGATGGAAAATGCCATCCGGATGCTCTTCGCTCGTACGATTGTTGCGCAGCACAAGGTCGAGCTCGTACTCGCCGTTGTCTTTCATGCGGGCGATCGGCGTAATCGTGTTGTGCGGCGTCCCGCCCGTCTGCGCATAAATGTCCGCCGCCGCGTCGCTGTATCCCCGCCAAGCGTCGAGAATGCTTCCGGCTACGCGCAGCAGCGCTTCGCGATCCGTCGACCGCAGGCGAACCACGGACATCGGCCATCGAACGATTCCGCCGCGCACGACCGGTTCGTCCGCATGCGTGCGCCAGCCGTCTACGCCGGCTTTCTCCATCGGGAACACATGGCGCCCCGCCTGGAAATGGTCGTGATTCAAAATCGATCCGCCCACGATCGGCAAATCCGCATTAGAGCCGATGAAGTAATGCGGGAACAACTCGACGAAATCGAGCAGCCGCGCGAACGTTTCGCGCGAAATGCGCATCGGCACGTGCTCGCCGCTAAAAACGATGCTGTGCTCGTTATAATACACATAAGGCGAGTATTGGAAAAACCACGGCGCTCCTTGCAGCTCGACCGGGAGCACGCGCAGGTTCTGGCGCGCCGGATGATCCGGCCGCCCTGCGTAGCCGACATTTTCCTTGCAGAGCAGACATTTCGGGTAGTCGGATTGCGGCAGCGTTTTGAGCAGCGCGATCTCCTTCGGGTCTTTCTCCGGCTTGGACAGGTTGACCGTGATCTCCAGGTCGCCGTAGGCGGTGGTGTGGAGCCAGTAGCCGTTCTTGCGAATGCGGTCCATCCGAATGTAGTTGGAATCGATACTCAGCTTGTAAAACCAGTCCGTCGCCGCCGCGATTCCCTTCTCCTTGGCCAGAGCGTCAAAGCGGAAGACCGTCTCGGAAGGGCGCGGCAGGAGCAGACCCATGATCCGAGCGTCGAACAGGTCGCGGTAGGTGATCGTGTTGTCCGGGATCAGGCCGAGCTCCGCCGCCGCGTCCAGCAAAGGTTCGAGCAGCGGCGCCGGGCTGTCCGGAATCGGCTCCGGGTCCTCGGCCTCCGCTCCGACCGGCCCGGACAGCCGGAACAAATCGAGCAGCGCGTTGACGGCGGCGTCGCGGTCGAGCGGACCGATCATACCGCTGCGCAAGGCGAATTCGGCAAGCCTCCGAATATGCCTTGTAATCGCGGCCGGCGATGCCGGGGACGGGATTGTCGATGCGTCGTTCATGTCGGTAAAGCCTCCCGTTGTTTACTTGCCGTATCCGTTCGGGTGGCGGCGGTGCCACTCCCATGCGCTGGAGATGATGTCCTTCAATTGATTGCGGGTCGGATTCCATCCGAGCTCCGAGCGGGCCCGCGCGGAGGAAGCGACCAATACGGCGGGATCGCCAGCGCGGCGCTCCTGGATGCGCGCCGGAATCGGATGGCCCGTCACTTCGCGCGCCAGATCGATCACTTGCTTGACCGAGAAGCCGGTTCCGTTGCCGAGATTGTAGACGGCGCTCTCGCCGCCGGCGCGAAGCCGGTCCAGCGCCAGCACGTGCGCATCGGACAAATCGCTCACATGGATATAATCGCGGATGCAGGTGCCGTCCTCGGTCGGGTAATCGTCGCCGAAGACGGAGATGAATTCGCGCTGGCCGAGCGCCACTTGAAGCACGAGCGGGATGAGATGCGACTCGGGGCTGTGGTCCTCGCCGATTCGGCCGCTCTCGTGCGCGCCCGCCGCGTTGAAGTACCGCAGCGACACGAATTTGATGCCGTGGGCGTGGTCGAACCAGCGGATCATTTTCTCCATCGCCAGCTTCGTCTCGCCGTACGCGTTCGTGGGCAGCGTCCGGTCGAACTCGTCGATCGGCACCTTCTCCGGCTCCCCGTACGTCGCGGCCGTCGAAGAGAACACGATGCGCTTCACGTTTGCCTTATTCATCGCTTCCAGCAAGCACAGCGTTCCGTACACGTTGTTGTGATAATACTTGCCGGGGTTCTGCATGCTCTCGCCGACCAGCGAGTTCGCCGCGAAATGAATGACGCCGTCGATGTCGTTCTCCGCGAACACCCTATCCAGAAACCCTTCGTCCCTAAGGTCGCCGACATACAGCTTGCCGCCCAGCAGCGCTTCGCGGTGCCCCTGGTACAGATTGTCGACGACAACGACCTCCTCGCCCTTCTCCAACAACGCCGCCACCGCGTGGGAACCGATGTACCCGGCTCCTCCCGTCACCAATACCGCCATGTTACGCCTCCTTCTTCCATTCGCGTACGCCGTCGCCGATATCGCAGACGTAGAAGTCTGCGCGCAGGCCGGTCGCCTCCTCGTATTTCTCTCCGACTTCGGAGATGAACCGTTCCACCGAATCCTTGTGCACGAGCGAGATCGTGCAGCCGCCGAAGCCGGCCCCCGTCATGCGGGAGCCGAGCACGCCCGGCACGCTTCGCGCCGCGTCCACCATGGCGTCAAGCTCCGCGCCGGTCACTTCGTACAGATCGCGCAACGAGTCGTGGGACGCGTTCATCAGCGCGCCGAACGCCGCCAGGTCGTTGCGGTTCAGCACCTCGATGGAGCGCTGCACGCGGTCGATTTCCTGAACGACATGGCGGGCGCGGCGGCGCACCGTCTCGTCCCCGATCAGCTGCTCATTCGCTTCGAACTGCGCGAGCGTCAGCTGGCCGAGCAGCGTCAAATCCGGGAACGCCTTGCGCAAATCCCGCACCGCCTGCTCGCATTGCGCCCGGCGCTCGTTGTATTTCGAGTCGACCAGGCCGCGGCGCTTGTTCGTGTTGCCGATGACAAGCTTATAGTCGCCCGACCGGAACGGAACGAGCTCGTACTTCAGCGTGTCGCAGTCGAGATGAATCGCATGGTCCTTCTTGCCGTTCGCGACGGCGAACTGGTCCATGATGCCGCATTTGACGCCGACGAATTCGTTCTCCGCGTGCTGCGACCAGAGGGCGATCTGAACGGTGTCCGTCGGCTGCCCTTCCATCGTCAGCAGCGCGAACGCGGTGACGACCTCGATCGAAGCGGAGGACGACAGGCCCGCGCCGTTCGGAATTTCACCGTGGAACAGCAGATCGTAGCCGCGCGACAGGCGGTAGCCGCGTTGTTCGAGCTCCCACGCCACGCCTTTGGGGTAGTTCATCCAATCGTCTTCTTCCTTGAGAGAGAGACCGTCGAGCGGGACTTCATGCGACAAAGCGAAGTTCGTGGAAGCCAGACGCAGCTGACGGTCGTCTCTCGGACGGATGAGCAGCGTCGTACCGAAGGTGAGGGCCGCCGGAAAAACCGCTCCGCCGTTGTAATCGGTATGCTCCCCGATCAGATTGACGCGCCCGGGCGCGTGGAAGATGCGAACAGCTTGCTCGGTTCCGCCGAATCGGCTCGTGAATTCGTTCAATAAGGACGTCAATTGCGGCATAAGGTTGTTTTTCTCTCCTTGTGGCAAGCGGATTTGATAGTTCCAGTATAACGAAAAAAAGCCGCGGCGGAAAATGGCGGGATGTGTTCTTCCTATGGAGAAAAGTGACTTTTCAGCGGAGCATGGAGGGGCGGCGGCGTGGTACAATGAGAGGTGAGAATATCGATCGGATTCGCACAGGAGGCCGATGCGCGTGCCGAAAACGCCGACATACCGGGTCGTATCCAACCCCGTGAGCGCCAGCCCAGCCGAGCCCGGAGGCTTGACGGTGCTGTTCGCGGGAGAGAGCCAAACCCGTCCCGAGCATCGGGTCGGGCCCAAGGTCGTCGACTATTATTTGCTGCATCACGTCATCTCCGGCAAAGGCGTGTTCGCCGCCGGCGAGTTGCGGGCGGAGCTGCGCGCGGGGCACAGCTTCCTCATTCATCCGGGGCGGCTCGTCAGCTACGCGTCCGACGCCGAGGAGCCTTGGCGCTACCGCTGGGTTGCGTTCACGGGCCGGCAAGCCGACTCGCTCGTCGCGGAGGCGGGCCTGTGCGGGGAGCTTCCCGTTGTCGACACCGGCGGGGCTCGCGGTCCCGCCGAGCTGTGCAAAAGCATTTTCGAAGCGTTCCGCACCCGCAAGCGGTCCTCTTCGCTCGAAGCGGCGGGCCATCTGCACCTGCTGCTGGCCGCTCTGCAAGAAGCGGCGACCGAAGCCCGTCCCGCCGCCCTCCGTCCCGACTCCCACGCCGAGGAGTTGGTCCGTCAAGTCGTCGGCTACTTGTCGACTCAATATGCCGAGCCCGTCACGATCGAGACGATGGCCGAGGCGCTCGGCTACAGCCGGGCTTATTTGTCGAGGGTGTTCAAGCGCCATACCGGCATGACGCCGGTCGCCTTCCTGACGCAGGCGCGGGTCGACCACGGACGCAGGCTGCTGCGGGAGCGTCCCGAGCTGACCGTGGAGCAGATCGCCTCGTCCGTCGGCTTCCGGGACGGCTTGTACTTCTCCAAGCAGTTCCGCCGCCATTACGGCGAGTCGCCGACCGAGTACCGGCACTCCGTTGCACAAACAAACGCGCCTCAGCGGAGACTGTAAGGCGGGCTTCGATCATGCAGCGTCCAAACGCGCTGCGGCACTCCCTGTAAGATCGATTTTCGTTCTTACAGCGTCCAAAAAAATACCGGATGGATGCAGCCAAGAGAGTGTTCCCGAACACGAGCGAGGGACCCGATTGCTAACGGACACAGAATCCGCTATTCGCCGAAAAGACCGGGATCTCGGCAGCCTAACGGACCGACATTCCGTTATCGATCGAATTGCCGCCAATCCGGGCCCTCCTCCAAGCGAATAAGGAATCTACGGTCCGCTATTTTCTTCAATACGCATCCGGACGCAAAATAACGTACCTACGGTCCGTAACGCGAACGGCATCGCCCCTCCCTCCGCCTCGATACCGGCAACAAAAAAGCGCCCGGGAACGAACGGCTCTCGCCGCCCTCCCGGCGCCTTGCTGCAGCCTGACCGGCCGCCCTCCCAGACGCCGAACTTCTGCGTGATCGGCCCCCTCACAGACGCCGAACTTCTGCGTGACCGGCCGGCGGGCTACCGGCCGCTTTCCCTTGCGCGCTCGGCCGCAAATACGATGACGCCTTTAGTCACGTTCTTTCGCGGATATTCCCGCATCGCCTCGGGCACTTCCTCCAGCGCGAATCGGTGGCTCACCAGCCCCTCCACGTCGACCGTTCGGCTGCGGATGAGAGCGATCGCTTCTTCGTGCGTGTACGGATTGATAAACGAGCCCATGATCCGCAGCTCCTTCGAGAAAACGGCGAACGGCGAGACGGCGATCTCCGTCTCGGGCGAAGATACGCCGAACAGCAGCGCCTGACCGCCCTTGCCCGCCGTTCGGAACGCCAGCTCCATTGACTCCCGCCGGCCGACGCATTCGATGACGATATCGGCCGCCCCGTTCCACGCCCGAACGGCCTCATCGTCATCCGGCCGGAAGACGGCGTCCGCGCCGAGCCGCAGCAGTTGCTCCCGCTTCCCCTCTGCGGGCTCGAACACGACGACCCGACCCGCCTGCCTGCGGACCAACTGCAGAAACAGTTGGCCGATAAAACCGCCGCCCACAATAACCGCCGTATAATCGGGCCTGATGTCCAGCTTCTTGAACCCGTGCAGCACGCAGCCGAGCGGCTCGACAAGCGCGCCTGCCACATCGCCGACTTCGTCCGGCAGCCGGTAGCAGTTGGCGGCCGGAACGGCGCAGCTCTCGCCCATCCCGCCGTCCCGGGTGACGCCCAGCGCCTGCAGCCGGTCGCACAGCTGCGGCCGTCCGCTTCGGCAATAGCGGCAGCCGCCGCAATAAATATTCGGATCGACAGACACCCGGTCGCCCGCCGCAAAGCCCGTAACCGCCGAACCGACCGCGGTGACGACGCCCGCGAATTCGTGGCCGAGCACGATCGGCGGATGAACGGCGGCCGAGCCGGGATGGCCGTGGTAAATATGCTGGTCCGTGCCGCAAATGCCGCAGGCCGAGACGGCCACCCGAACTTCGTCCGGCCTCAGCTCCGGCTCCGCCCGATCCGTCTCGACCGCGATGTCGCGTTTTCCTCTTAATACCGCTGCGCGCATGATCGATACCTCTCCTTATTCGCCTTGCGGGCAAGGGATAAAGCCCGCCGCCCTAATGGGCAGCGGGAATATTCTCCGAATGAGCGAATGACCGCACGATCCGGATCAACCGAACGGCTCCGGCAAACCGGCTTACTCGTACACCAACCCTTCCATTATCTCCCCGAGACTCAGCTCCGCGCAAGCCATCGACGTGTCTGCCGCGCCGTAATACATTTTCACCTTATCGCCCCGGGCGATCGCCCCGCATGAGAACACGACGCCCCCGAAAAAGCCGTTCCTCTCGTAATCGGCCTCCGGCTCCAGCACCGGAGCGGCGGAGCGGGCGATCACCTTCGACGGATCGTCCGCATCGAGCAGCAAAGCCCCCATGCAGTAGCGATGATCCTCCGTCGCCCCGTGATACAGCGCAAGCCACCCTTTGTCGGTGCGAAGCGGTACCGCCCCGCCGCCGATCCGGGCGCTGTCCCACATCCCTTCGCGCAAGCCGGCGAGATGCTTGTGATTGCCCCAATGGAGCAGGTCGGGAGACTCGGCAATCCAAATTTCCGGGCGGCCGACGCTCCTCACCGTCGGACGGTGCAGCGCATAATATTTGCCGTTCACCTTCTCCGGGAAAAGGACGACGTCCTTGTTGTCCGGGCCGAAAATAAGCCCGTGGCGCGCCGCGCTCCGGAAATCTCTCGTCGACGCCATGGCGACGCCGATGCCGACCGGCGACACGGCCGAGAAGACGATGTAGTACGTATCGCCGATCTGCGTCACGCGCGGATCCTCGATGCCGAACGTCTCGAACCGTCCGGCCGGGTACAGGAACGGCTCGTCGTCCACGCGAAAATGGCGGCCGTCCGTGCTGCGGGCGATGCGGATGTACGAGATTGAGGTCAAATAGGCGAAGCCGGCATCTGTCGAGACGTTGCGGATGACGCGAGGATCGGAGAAGTCGTAGCGGGCGTCGTCCGCCCGAATCTCCGTCACGCCGACGGCGCCCGCCGCCTCGTCGTAAACCGGCGCGAGCACGATGCCCGGCTCCGGCGCGATCGGGCGCTCCGCCACGCGCAGCAGCATAAGAATCTCGCCGCCGTAAACCGCGATGCCGGCGTTGAACGCCCCGATCACCTCGTAGCCTTCGTGATAAGGCTTCACATCCTGCGGTGTCACGAGCGGGTTTTGCTCATATCGAACGGTATTCATGAATGCGCTCCAGCTCCTTCCCCTCGTATCGGGCGAACGGGTCGGCTATCGTAATCTTCTGCGCTTCCGCGTCGCCGACCCCGGCGTACAAATCCGCGGTACCGTCAGGCTTGCGAATCAAACCGCCGCTGAACACGACGTCGGCCAAATCGCTGCGCTTGGCTTCGCCGGGCAGAAAACGGTTTCTGGCCGCAATCAGCTCGATGTCGGAATGTTCGCCCGTCTCGGGATCGAGCGCGAACGCCATCGGATAATAATGGCGCGCGCCCCATGCGTCGAAGCAAGCGATATGGCCGAGCACGCCGACCAGCCCTCCCGCCAGCAAATGGAGCTCGTTCGCTCCGCCCCATTCTTCGTCGGCGAACTGGCCGGCGAGCAGCGGCGCGTCCTCGATCGCTTCCACCGTCAGATCCCCTAGCGACGGGAGACGGACGAATCCGATCTTGCCGCGCCCGCCCTTCTCGCCCTGCGGCCGGGTAAACACGCCCACGCCGCCGTCCGCCAGCTCGATCAGCCGCAGATCCTTCATGCCGTCGGGCCCCGTGAAGAACGGCTTCAGCGTGTCGATGCCGGAGCCTTTGTAAAACACCGTGCGCCAGGACAATCCGCCCGTCCGTCCGGGCAGGGGATACGTCTCCACGCCTCCTACGATCAATTCTCCGCCGATTCTAGTATGGAACGGATCTTGCAGCCTTAACACGGGCGCCCCTTCGCGGGGCGTCCAAATGCCTTCCCGCTGCGTGAAAAAGACGATGTCCGACGACTCGCTGTCCCTCGACTCCACGCGTCCGGCGATCACCGGCCCGCCGCCGTCTTCGAACGGAGCCGCAATATTGTAAACGTCCTTGTCTCCGACACCCTCAAAGACGAGCTTCTCCGGATTCGCGGCCCACTTGCCGCTAGCTTCATAGTCTCGGAGCAGCGCCGAGCACGTTCGAATCTCTCTTTTCTCCGACCGGGTCAAAGTAAACATCGCGACTATTTCCCCTTATGAGCCACATCAATAGCAACCGTGGTTTCTTGCGAATTCGAAGCCTGCCGATCCCGCTTCGTTCTAGGACTTCAGCTGCGCTTTGTAAGCGTCGAGCTGCTTCTGATATTCGGCCAGCACTTTGTCGATTCCGGCCGCCTTCAGCTTGGCAAGGGCCGATTTGATGTGCTTGTCGTAGTCCAGCACTCCGCGGTAAATCGGCGACACGTCGGACGTATAAACCGCCTGCACGTTGCCCATCTCCGCCTTCACCGGAGCCGGATCGAAGAAGAAGTCCGCCGCGAAGAAGTTTTTGGCGTCGGGATCGGCGACGTACAGCGCTCTGTTGGCAGACAGATAGTCCGGATCGACCCGAATGAAGTTCAGGTTGCCGATCATCCAGTCGTCCTGCAAATACAGCGGCATATTGGTCGCCGGGTCCATGATCGACTCGATCCCGCGGTCGCCCACCTTCTTGTACGTCTTGCCTTCGATGCCGTACATGAACAGGTCGTAGTTGTCCTGGTTCGCGTACAGCCAGTTCAGGAATTTCACGCACTCGGCGGGGTGCTTGCTGTTGGCGGCCACCACGTTGACGTTTTTGGCGTTGACCATCCGGTAATGCGGTTTGTCCGGATTGAGGCGGATAAGCTCGAAGTCCTGGTCGGTGGCGTCGGGATACGTTTTCTGAACGTCGGACAATTTGTTCGGCGTGCCGAGCGTAAAGACGTATTTGCCGTATTTGATCTGATCGACGATCTGTTCCTGCTTCACGGTCAGAACGTCGGGGTTGATCAGCTTCTTCTGATACGCTTCGCGGAACCAGGCGGCGTCTTGCTTGAACTGCTCGGTCTCGACCCAGTTTTTGACGATGCCGTCCAGGCCGATGAACGCGATATTGTCGCGAACGGTGAACGGATAATCGTCGTAGGTGCGCTGGAAGATGTCCGCAGGCCCCGCCGTCCCGCCCCGCAGCGGAATGGTCAGCTTCAGGCCCAGCTTGTCGTTGACCTGTTCCATCGCGCTCATCAGTTCGGTCCGGTTCGTGATCGGTCCGGTCACTCCGGCTTTGTTCAGCAAATACCTGTTTAGCGTAAGGGAGCCGTCGACCGCCGATTCATACCAGTACGCGGGAACGCCGTAAACATGGCCTTCCTTCGTTACCCCGCTCCATACGGACTCCGGGATCACCTTGCGCAGGTTCGGACCGTATTGTTCGATTTCGTTCGCGATGTCCTTGAGCGCCCCTCGTCCGGCATAGTTCGCGATGCCGACCCAGTCGTTCATGACGTGGAACATGTCGAATTCTTCGTTCGTCGACAGCTTCAGGTTGATTTTCTGCTCCCAGGCGCCCCAATCGATATATTCCTTCTCGATCCGGATGTTCAGGCCGTCCGCCTGCAGCTTCTTGTTGACGGCTTCCTGCACGGCGGGCCATTCCTTCGGCTCCGTGCCCGGGATAACGTACTTGATCGTCACCGTCTCCTGCTTGGGCGCTTCTCCGCCCGCTCCTCCGTTCGATGCGGCGCCGCCTTCGGAATCGGCGTTGTTGCCGCCGCAGCCGGCAAGCGGAACGACGAGCAGCAGACAAGCGGCCAGGATTGCCGGCCATTTTCTCATAAGACCCTCTCCTTCAGTAAGATAGTGGGTATATGCACCTCTTGCGAGGGACACATCAGCCTTTGACGGAACCGATAATGAGCCCCTTGGTAAAATACCGCTGCAAATAGGGGTACAGGAAGACGATCGGACCGATCGTCAGAATGACGGTCGCCATCTTGGCGGATTCGGCCGGCAGCGTGTAGTCCGTCGTGGCGCCGTTCGGCAGCATATCCAGCATCTGAATGTTGGAACGCATCTGGAACAGAATGTACTGCAGCGGATACAGCCTCTTGTCGTCCACGAGCATGATGGCGTTGAACCAGTCGTTCCAATAGGCCAGCGCGTAGAACAGCGTAACGGTGGCGAGCACCGGCGTGCACAAGGGCATATAGATTCGGAAAGCGATCCGCAGATCGTTCGCGCCGTCGATATAAGCCGATTCCCGAAGAGCCCCCGGCAGGCTCTCCATGAAATTTTTGACCAGAAACAAGTTGAAGGCGTTGAACATGAGCGACGGGACGATCAGCGCGAGAAGGTTGTTCGTCAGTCCCAGCCGGGTGCACATCAGGTACCAGGGGACAAGGCCGCCGTTAAACAGCATCGTGATGAAAAAGTAAAGCGCCAGCACGTTGCGGTATTTCACGCTCGGGTTGGCCATCGGATAAGCGGCGAGCGCCGTGACGAACAAAGCCAGGAACGACCCGGCGATCGTCACGATAAAGGAGATCAGATAGCCTCTGAAAATCAGGCCGCCGTTGACGAGAATCGTCCGGTACCCGTCCAGCGACCACCGGTCCGGCAGCAAGCGGTACCCGTGCGCGACGATGCTGTCCTCGTCCGAGAGCGAGACGGCCAGGGTGAGCAGCATCGGCAGCAGGCAGGCGAGCGCGAACAAAGTCAGGGCGGCGTAGATGAGCGGCGTACCGATGCGGATGCGTGTGCGTTTGCCCGCGGTCATGTCAATACAACGCCCCTTCCTTGAAAAATCTGCGCGTTAACCAGTTGGCGATAAAAACGAGCAGCAAGCCGACCGTTGATTGGAACAGCCCGACCGCGGCCGCGTTGGACGGATCCCCGATTTGCCGCAAGGCGCGGAACACGTACGTATCGATGACGTCCGTCGTCGGATAGAGCACGCCGTTGTCGCCGATGAGGGCGTAGATCATGCCGAAATCGCCGTAAAAAATTTTGCCGAGATTGAGCAGCGTCAGAATGGCGACGGTCGGTGCGAGCAGCGGCAGCGTAATGCGAATCGTCTTCTGCCAGCGCGTGGCGCCGTCGATGTCGGCCGATTCGTACAGCGAGCCGTCGATGCCGGCGATCGCGGCGAGATAGATGATCGAGGACATCCCCGCATCTTTCCACACCTTCATGCCGACGAGAATGGCCGGCCAGGCGTTCGGCGTCGAATACCAGTTGACCGGCGTGAGGCCCAATGCGGCGAGCCCTTGGTTGATGATGCCGTAGTCGCTTGCGAACAGGCTGTACATCATGTAGCTCACGATGATCCAGGACAGGAAGCTCGGGAAAATCATCGTCGTCTGCGCAAACTTGGCGAACAGCTTGCTGCGGATCTCGTTGAACAGCAGCGCCAGCGCCACGGAGACGACGGTGACCGCGACCAGAAACAGCACATTCAACTGAATCGTGTTGAGCGTGACGCGCATCGCGTCGTTCGACTGGAAGAAAAAGCGGAAGTTGTCCAGCCCCACCCAATCCGCATTCAGCAGTCCTTTGCGGTAGTCGAACCGTTGAAAGGCGATCAGCAAATACGGATAGGTGGCATAGGAAAATAAAAATACGTAAGCCATCGCGGGCAGGACGAGCAAATAGCAGTACCGGTTTCTCGTAACTTCGCGAAAGAAGCGCGCCATGTTCTCCCCCCTTCGAATCGGTCTTGAGTGAATCATACCGGGAGACGGCGCGCCTGTATATTTCAAGTATCGGTATCGCTTTCACAAATCCGTTTTTTGCGCTTTCAAATTTCCGTTCCCGGTATCAAAAAAACGATAATGAAGCGGGAAAATGTCGTTTTATCGCGATAGGCCCGCGTCGTTTGCCGCTTGCTCCCGATATTGGGAAGGCGTCATGCCGTACTTTTTCTTGAACAGCGTCGTAAAGTACGGAACGTTGTACACGCCGACCCGCTCGCCGATTTGGGCGATCGGATCGTTGCCGGCGGCGAGCAGCTCTTTGGCCCGCTCCATCCGGACGTGCGTCACGTAGTCGATGAAGGTTGCGCCCGTCATGCTTTTGAACAGCTTGCCGATGTAGCCGGACGAGAAGCCGAACCGCTCCGCCGCCGCTTCGAGGGAAAGCCCGTGCTCGGCGTAATGTTCGCCGACGAATCGCTGAATGTCCTCGACAAGCTTGGCGTTTTTGGATACGGCCGTCTGTCTGCGGTTCGCCTCCAGAAGTTCGACAATCCGGAAGCAAAGCTCGGACAGCAGCTTCTCCATGTCGTCCAGCGTTTCGATCTCCCTTGCGCGATCCACCGCTTTGTCGAGCTGTTCGACGTCGACGCTCCACCATTCGGTCATGTATTCGAATTCGCGCAGGATCCCGGTCACCATAAAATTCGTGGCGTGCATCGCGTTCTTATACCCGCCCTCGGCAAGAATCCGCCGAAACTCCCCGATCTCCTTGCGGATCGCGTCCCGGTTCCCCAGCTTCACCGCTTCGATCAGCCGTCTCTCGATCGCGACAGGATAACGCGGCGTTTTGTCGCTCCCTTCCGGCGCCTTGCCCGCAGCGGCAATGCAGCCGTGGCCGAGGAACAGCCGCGTCTGAACCGCTTCGCGAGCCGCCTGGTACGAATCGGATATTTCGCTGAGCGAAGCGACCGGGGTGCCGATGCCGACCGACAAGCCGACGCGGTAATAGTCGCGGACGGTGTCTTGAATGTCGCCGAGCAGCAGGTACACGTTATCCTGCAGATCCTCGTCCCCGGATTGGACGATCACCGCAACCTCGTTCCCTTCCGCATTCGCGACTTCGCAGCGGTAAGCGCTTCCCAATATTTCCTGGGCGATATTGCCGATGGCGAAACGGTACAGCCCCCGGTCGAAGGCGTTATTGCGTTCCCGAAACGTCCGGTACTCGTCGATTTGGAAGAGCAGCACGCGCAAAATCGGGCCGTCCAGCCGGCTCTCCCACTCTCGCTTCATCTCGGCCGAGACGGCGATCCGGTTCGCATTCCCTTTGAGCAGATGCGAGAGATAGCTGGCCTTCAGCGCGTTCGACGAACGGATGAGCCGCGATTCCATCGACCTGGCCGCTTCGATCGAATGGTCGAAAGCGTCGGCCAGCATCTCGTATTCGTCGAAGCGAAGCAGCGGCGACTCCTTCTTCCCCGCGCCCGCGCTCGTCTTGTCGAGCAGCGCCCGGATCGGGTTGTAGATGTTGCCGCTCAGCAGCAGCGACAGTCCGCCCGCCAGGACGATCAGCAAGATCGCGGCCAAGACGGTCCAGTTGCGCACCTCGGTGATGTCTGCGATCAGCTCCCCGTACGGTCTCGCACTGACGAAATACCAGTCGAGAGCTGACGACTTCACGTACGTAATCAGCTGCTTCTGACCTTCGACGACGGCGGTGAAGCTGCCTTGGCTCCGGGAATCGGCAAGAATCTTCCGCACATACGCCTTGTCGGCAAGATCGGTCATGAAATATTCGGGGTTGGAGTGGGACAACACCTTGCCGGACGCGTCCATGACGAAGGTGCCCGCCTCCCGGGAAGAACCGCCGATGGTGCGCATCGTGTTGCGGATGTAGGCTTCGTCCAGGTCGAACACGATGGCCGATCTCGGCTTCTGCGCGAAAGACCGTTCGGGAATGAATTTGAACGTCAGCAGCCGCAGCGGCTTGCCGTCCAGTAATACCGACGTTCGGGGGAAAAAGTCCAAGTAGCTCGATTCATCCGGAAGGAACAGGTCCGAATCCTCCGGAAGCCCGAGACAGTCCACGTAGCCTCCGGTCACAAAATTGTAGAGGCTGAGGTTTTTGATGAATGGGTAGACGCCTTGAATTCGGGTCAGAAACAGGCTGGCCGTATAATTGACGATTTTGTCGTCTTCCCTGGCGTTCAGGAACGACATGATCTCGTGATCGCTCAGCAGTTGGCCCGTGATCGTCTGAACCTGCTCGTAGACGACGTTGGACGTGTACCCGACTTGAGCCAGCATTTGCCTGGAAGACTTGTCGATCTCCCGAACCGCTTTGGCGGAAAAGAGACTGTACAAACTGACGGCGAGCAGCGAGACGGTGACGACAGACAACAGCAAATAGGACAGCACCATTCGCCGATAGACGCGGTATTGCCGAATCCTCTTCAGTAACGTCATGCTTTGCCCCCTAATATCGGTAACGTATGCCGGCCGTCGAGGCCCTCGATACGCTTCAATTCATCGAGACGGAAAGCCCGCGGGCCGAGCGATAATGGAAGGTTGTGGCGATCGGACACGCTAGGTTGTATCCGCTTACATAGAGATCGGAGGACGCGCCGTTCGACGCCTCCATTGCTGCAAATGGCCGACGGGTTCGCTCGTCCGGCGGTATCCTTCGGCCTGTAACCCGATCTGGCGGCTGCCAAGAAACGGTCGTGTTTTCGGAATCATTATACTAAAACACAACTTCCCACGTTCCCGCCTCGGCTCCCGCGTCGTTGCGGAAGACGCGGGGATACCGCGCTCGCAGCCGCTCCATCGTCTCCGGCGACGCGCCGCCGTACTTCTCCAGCAGCGCGATGACGACCGGCCCCCAAGCGGCTTCCGAGCCGTCGGACAAGTGCACGGCGATGCCCAGCCGCTCCTTGCGCAGGCCGAGCGTGAACAGCCCTTGCGCCCCGCTTTTCGCGACGATGTTCGGATCGGCGAGCAGCAGGCTCGCCAGCCGCCCCGGCCCTTCGACCAGGTCCGGGTAGCGGTTCATCGCCCGGACGACCCGCTCGGCCGCCCGCGCGGCTGCCGCGTCGGGAGCGGTATCCGGGCACGCCAGCCGCGCGTAGGCGAGCGCCGTCCGCCACATCGGCACCGCGGTCACCGGCAGCCCGCAGCCGTCGCGCCCGACGGCGGTCTCCGCCTCGCCGGCGCCCATCCATTCCCGCACGCGGGCGACGATTCGCCGCTGGGCGGGATGGTCCGGCTCGGCGTACCCTTCCAGCGGCCAGCCCATCCGCTTGCACCACGCGAGCATGCCGAGATGCTTGCCCGCGCACGTATGGTATATTTTCCGCGGGACGGCCCCGGCGCGCACCCAATCCTCCTTCGGCCGGGCGGCCGTCGGCGCGACCGCCTTGAACGCGAACGCCTCCTCGGGAATGTCCGCCGAGCGGAGCATTTCCGCAATCGCCTCGACCTGCTCCGCGTATCCCCGCTGGGACGCCCCCAGCATCGAAAGATGGCGGTCCTCCCACCCGAACGCCTCCGCCACGCCGCCGAGCAGCGGCTCGATCGCCTGCATCGGCTTGCCCGTCGAGCGGATGAAGGCAGGTCCGGCCGTGTCTCCGCGCGATTCCAACACGTGCTCGCCGTCCGCCGATACGACGCACAGGCGCCCGCGAAACTCGTTCTCCGCCAGACCGCCCCGCGTCGTTACCGCGAGCGGCGCATCCATCGGCATCGCTTTAAAATCCCTCATGTTGTCGTCCTCCTCGGCCGCCGTTTCCAGCCAATCAAAATGACGGCGTTTCCATCGAAAATATCGATAACCTTCATGCAAAACGTTGGATAACTTTGCCATCCGGACCGGTGGTAAGATGAATGCCAAACCAACCGCCGACGGGAGGCGAGAAAATTGTTGATTAATGACCACGAGGCCCTTACAATATGGAAAAACCGCGAGCGGGAACTCGAACGTCGGCTTGAGCTCCAACGATGGAAAAACGAGCGGAAGAGCCGGTCCCGCCGGGCTCGTCTCATCTCTTCGTTGCTGGCGTTCTCGTCCTTCCTCAACCACAAGTAATCCCATCTCGAACGGCCGGTGGTGATCGCCCTTGGATTTAATCTATTTAAGAAGCTTCATGGAGGTCGCCCGCTGCCAAAGCTTCACCAAAGCGGCGGAAAATCTCGGTTACGTGCAATCCAGCGTCACGACGCATATTCAGAAGCTGGAGAACGAATACGGCGTCATCCTGTTCGAGCGCTACGGCCGCACGATGCGCCTGACTTCCGCGGGCGAGCAGCTGCGCCACTATTTCGATCAAATCCTGCGCCTCTACGACGATTCCAAGCATTTGATCTCCCGCCAGGTATCCGGGCACCTGGATATCGGCACGATCGAGTCGCTCGTCGCTTACTTCCTGCCGCCGGTGTTCAACCGCTTCCGCGAGGCGTTCCCGCAGATCAACCTGCAGGCGCTGCCGCTAGCCGAGCCGCACATTCTGCAGCTCATCAAAACCGGCGAGCTGGACATCGGCATCATCATGGACCGGCTCGTGACCGAAGAGGACGTCGAGTCGATTCCGCTTCGGCAGGAGCCGCTCGTGCTCGTCGCAGAGCCCGGACACCCGTTATGCGGCGCCTCTTCCGTTCATTTGAAGGACCTTCATAATCTATCCTACATCGCCACGGAACAGACGTGCACGTACCGCGCCGCCTTCGAAACTCTGCTGAACGGCCACAACGTCGCTTACCGGATTCATCACGAATTCGGCAGCCTCGAAGCGATCAAGCGGCTGGTCGGTTACGGTCTTGGCGTCGGCTTGCTCCCGCGCATCGCGGTGGACCGGGAGCTGGCGGAGAATCAGCTGGTCGCGCTGCCGTTCGCGCATCCCGACATCGTCTTCTATACCCAAATCGTGCTCCATAAGAAGAAGTGGAAAAGTCCCGCCATCCGCCATCTGATCGAGCTTCTCACCGAGGCGGCGGAAACGGACAAGAGGCTGGCCCGGTAACGCCGGGTTCAGCCTCTTGCTTTTGCTACGATCGGAGGACGCCCGTTCCGACCGGTTCCTTCAGAAGCTCCCGTTGCTGCGCATCTCCCGCGGAACCGGCCGTCCCGTCCCCCAGGTTCAGCCTGTCCGCGACCACATAGAGCGGGCGCCGCTTCGTCTCCTCGTAGATTCTGCCGATATACTCGCCGAGAACGCCCAGAAGCGACAGCGTAATGCCGTGGAACAGCAGGCTGATGACGACCATCGAGCTCCATCCGGGCTGCGTCGTGTTCGTGAACAGCCGCTGATACAGGACGACGAGCAGATAGACGAAGCCGACCGCCGACATGAAGAAGCCGAGAACGCCGGCGATCTTGAGCGGCTTCGTCGAGAACGACGTGATCGCGTCGAGCGACAGGCGGACCATTTTGCGAAGCGGATACTTCGTCTCTCCCGCGAACCGCTCGTCGCGCACGTATTCGACGGACGTCTGCCGGAAGCCCGCCCAGCTCACCATGCCGCGGATGAACCGGCTCTGCTCCCGCATGCTGCCGAGCGCGTCGCAAACTTTCCGGTCCATGAGCCGGAAGTCGCCCGTATCCACGGGGATGCTGACGCTCGTCATGGACCGCAGCAGCCGATAGAACGCCGCGGCCGTCAGCTTCTTGAACCACGATTCGCCGCGCCTGGCGATCCTTCTTCCGTAGACGACGTCGTAGCCTTCCCGCCAGCGGGCGATCATCTCGGGAATGAGCTCGGGCGGGTCCTGCAGGTCGGCGTCGATCAGGACGACCGTGCGGCCCGAAGCATGGTCCATGCCGGCGGTGACCGCGATCTGATGCCCGAAATTGCGCGAGAAGTCCACCATTTTCACCCTCGCGTCCTGCTCGCCCAGCCTTCTTACGATCTTCGCCGTCGAATCCCGGCTCCCGTCGTTGACGAAGATGAGCTCGTACGTCTCGCCGATCGGCTCGAGTGCCTCCGTCAGTCGCCGGTATGTCGTCTCGATGACCTCTTCCTCGTTGTACATCGGAATGACGACCGACAGGAACACAGGTCCGTTCATGTTAAATCCCCTTTTCTTAGCCTATCCGCTTAGAATCCCCAACTCGGCAGCCAGCGGATGCCGAAGTTCATCCATTCCCGGCTGATCGTCATGCCCGTCAACACGGGGTAGAACCAGACGAGCAGCACGGCCGCTCCCGCCACCGTCAGCCAAGTCAGCTGCTTGCCGTAATAGGTATTCTCCTCAAGCAGCCGGAGAATCCAGACGATGGACAGAATGAGCAGCGGCACCATCGGAAAGTAATGGTACAGGAACGTGATGCTGCGCGGCGCGACCATCCACGGCACGTAGAACGACAAGTACATGACGGCGATCGTGAGCACGACGCGGTCTCTTCGCAAGAAGCCGAGCACCCATGAGATCAGCATAGCCAGCAAGCCGCCCCACCAAACGAGCGGGTTGCCGATCGCGGCGATGCTTTGCGCATCCCCCTTGGCCAGATCCGGACCGCCGTAATACCAGACCGGACGGATCATGAACGGCCACGTGTACCACTTGGAGGAGTACGGGTGCTTCTCCTTGACGCCTTTATGATAATTGTACATGTTTTTCTGGTACTGCCACAAATCCTTGATGCCGTCGTCGGCCTTGGTCGCCTTCAAATAAGGGATGTACGAAGCCGTGTAAATGCCGGCCGGCACGGCTCCGAACAGAACGACGCACGTCAGCAAAGTGAGAATGGCCCGCTTGCCGTAGCCCCTCTCGCCTTCCCGCTTCGCCTCCCGCACGTGGCGGAACAGCGAGAGGAAGAACAAAATCGCCAAGCCCGCGCCGCCGTACAGATAGTTCCACTTGACCGCGGCCGCGCAGCCGAAGAAGACGCCGGACAACGCCAAATAGCCGATGCCCCGGCCGAAGCCGCCCGCTCGCCATTTCGTCTCCCCGTACCGGTACATCGCGTAGTACATGACGATCGTGAAGGTGACGCCGAAGATATCGACGTTCGCCATCCGCGAATGCACGAGGTGGAACCCTTCGAACAGCAGCAGCAGCGTCGCGACGGTTGCGTAGCGCGTCCGCTTGAACATGCCTCTGGCCGCCGCGTAGAATATGGGCACCATCGCCGTGCCGCCCACGGCCGCCATGAAGCGCCAGCCGTACGGCGTCATGCCGAACCATTCCACACCCAGCGACAAAATAACTTTGCCCAGCGGGGGATGCGTGTTCTCGTACGGTTCCATCTGATGAATAAACTCGTAGGCCGTGCGCCCGTGATAAATCTCGTCGAAATACATGCTGTTGCGGTAATCCGGGCGGTACGGCGCTTCCGATTGCTCGTCGAACACCTGCGTCCCGCCGCCTTCGGACTCGCTGCCCCGCGTGCCGGTCGGCTCGATGGCCGCGATCGGAATCGGCGTCCGCGAGCCCGAGCCGAAGAACGCCGCTTCGTAAAGACGGAATCCCGTCGTGACGGCGGTGAAGCGCATATAGCGGGCTTCCGCCTTCTTGTTCTCGGATTTCCAGGTGAACACCCGGTTCACCTTGTGCTCCACTTCCGCGTAAGTTTGCCAATGAGTGCCGTCGGTCGAGTATTCGATTTTGCTCTTGCCCGTCGCCCCCGGTCCTTCGTACAGGTTCAGCCTGTCCACCGTCTTCGTCTCCCCGAAGTCGACGACGAAGCCTTCTCCCGATACGCCGGGCTTCCAGAACGTCTGCGGAGCGGAGCGATTGCCCAAATCGTGTAAGGATGCCAATGCGGATACCAACGTTAGTAAAGCGATGATGATCCAGTCCCACCGCGTCCAGCGACGACCGCTCCGTTCGCCGGAACCGTACGTTCCGAAGCCGAACGGGGACGATCGATCGTCTACTCTCCAATCCATGAACGTCCTCGCCTTCCTCACCAGTCTTTCCCTATTGTAGACGAAAGCACGTACGCCGGAAAGCCCCCGTCTGGTTCGCGGGCCGCAAGCGCGGGTAAAGAGAAGTAGCTGCACCAATCCCATTGGATCGGGCTTCTCTCCGGTCCCGAAGGGAGGAAAAGTCGATGTGGGGCATCTCGATCGGCTTGCTGATGACCGTTCGGATCGGTCTCATCGGCGATTCGCGGGTGCGCAGGCCAAGCGGTTGCCGAAGCCAAGAGGGTTCGTGCGGAATATCACAGTCAGCGTTCAGGCGCATTGGCGCGCTGTAAGATCGAAAATCGATCTTGCTCTTCATCGGCCTCTGCAGGTCTAAAAAGTCGCCCGGTACGACGAGCGCTCTTCTTCGCCCGCAGCTTGCGTAAGTATTTACCAAAAAGAGCGTCTAAATGGGACGTATGGGTGATTAAAAAGTTCGTTCATTCGATTCGTCAGCCGCTGCCGGCGCACGACTCCCGGTCGTGTCCGTTCAGCCATTTTTTTAACTGGTTGATCGCCCGCCGCTGGATGCGGGAGATGCTCATCTGCGAGACGCCCAACCGATCGGCCACATTCCTCTGCGAATAGCCGTCGCGGTAAAGCAGCACCAGCACCTGCCGCTCCTCCGGCTTCAGCCTCTCCATCGCGTTCTGCAGATCGATTCGGCTGTCTACGCCTTCATAATCGTCCCCGGACGTTCCGATCAGCTCGCCGAGCGTCGCCTTGTTCTCCTCATCGGAAATCGGCGTATCCAGCGAAACGTAATGATAAAGCTCCCGCCCCGCCAGCACCTCGAGCGTCTCCTCCAGGTCCATCTCCAGCCGTTCGGCGATTTCCTCGACGTTGGGCGAACGCTCCAACTGCATCGTCAGTTCGTCGATCGTCTGCTGGACGATCAACCCTTTCTCCTTGATCCGCCGCGGTACCTGAACATACCACGATTTGTCGCGCAAATAATTTTTCATCTGGCCGATAATGCTCTTCATCGCGTACGGCTCGAACGGAATGCCCAACTCGGGATCGAACTGCGACAGCAGTCGGAACAAGGACATGCGTCCGACCTGGAACAGATCCTCCTGCAGATCCGGCCTGCTTCGCGAAATTTTGTGAGCCGCCGTGCTGACGAGCGGCTCGTAATGTCTCACCAAATCATCCGCCAATTCCTTGCTCTGCGTGCGTTGATACGCGAGCAGCTTCTCCATCGCGTCGTCGGGCAGACGTGCGCTCCCGCTCGCTCTCATACTTGCTCGGCTGCCGCCCGCCGCTTGGTCAGGATGACGGCCGTCCCTTGATCCGTTCTCACTTCCACGCTGTCCATCAAAGCCTGCATCAGATAAAGTCCCAATCCGCCCGACTGGATCTCCTCAATGGACTTCCCGTGCAGACTCGACGAATGAAAATGGTCCGATGGACGGAAGCTTTGACCCGAGTCTCTTACCGTAATTTGCAATTCGCCTTCGTCCAGAATATCGAAGCGGATGTCGACGGAGCCTTCTTCCTCGTCGTCCGCGTAGGCATGCAGAACGGCGTTGTTGCAAGCTTCCGACACCGCCACCTTCATGTCTTCGATCTCTTCGTACGAAAAACTCATCTTGACGGCGACCCCGTAAAGCGTCAAACGAACCAAATCCACAAATTCGGGTCGTGCCGGGACCGACAGCGTCACGTTCGCCTCTTTTTTCATCGCCTGTGTTCCTTTCTTACGATTTCGTATCGATGCCGCTTAAGTTCGGATAAGCTTCGGCTGACGCAAGAAACGGGCTGATTCCCGTCATGTCGAACAGCTTGCGAATGTTGGCGGGAATCTCCTCCACGGCAAAAGGCGCCTGGCGCGCGTGCCTTGCTTTGAGGATGCCGATCAGAATGCCGATTCCGGTGCTATCGATATATTTCAGATCGCGCAAATTCAGCACGAGCTTGCGGTCGCTTTGTTCCATCAGGGGCTCCATTGCCGCCCGCATATGCGAGGCCACTTCCAAATCCAGCTCCCCGGCGACGTAAACGACGGTAGCTCCCTGGCGGTTCTCGGTATGGAAGGTCAGTTTGTCCGTTTGCATAAGAAACCCCTTTCTGCTCCATGCTTCAAAAAGAATTACCCGGAAGGTCCGCCTATGAAACGCGGTCGGCCTGCGGCCCCTCCGGGCCGGTTTCGAGGGCGCCCCAAGGGCAAGCGATGGCACGTTCTCGCGCATCCGTCGTGCGGAAGGTGATTTCCGCCGTCCGATAATGCGCATACTTTGTTCAGCCCGTCAGCTATCAGGGATGGAGGGACCTTTTTGACTCTGCACTACGGATCGCTGTACTGGCCCACGACATGGCCGAATCCGCCCCGCTATCCGCGTCTGTCCGGTTCCGGGAGCTTCGATGTGCTCATCGTCGGGGGCGGCGTGTCGGGCGCTCTGTGCGGGCTTACGCTCTCGCGCAGCGGAATCGAGGCCGCGCTGATCGAGCGGAACGCCGTCGCTTCCGGTTCCTCTTCATCGAATACCGGACTGCTTCAATATTCTAATGATATCATGCTCTGCAAGTTGGCGGAGCAAATCGGCGAAAGAGACGCGGTCGTCTTCTACAAAGCGTGCAAGGCGTCCGTCGAGCATCTGGCGCAAGTTGCCCAATCGCTGCCCCGGGAAGTCGGCTTTAAACGCCGCAGCAGCTTTTACTTCGCCAGCTCCAAGGATGACGTTCCCGAGCTTCGGCGAGAGTTTGAAATGCTGGACAAACACGGGTTCGGCGCGGAATGGTGGGACGAAGCGGACATCGCCGCCGCGTTCCCGTTCCGCAAGGCCGCGGCCATCGTCACCCACGGCGACGCGGAGATGAACCCTTTCCGGTTCGTAACCTCGGTCATCGAAGAAGCCGTCCGCCACGGGTTGAAGGTTTACGAGCACACGCCGATGCTCGCGCTGGAAGGGGAGAACGGCCGGTTCGTCGTGCGGACCGGCGAAGGGGACATCCGCGCGAAGCGGGTCGTTCTCGCCGTAGGCTACGCCCCGGAAACGGCGGGAAGCGATTGGGTGCTCGGCAAAGCCGTCATGAACCGCTCCTACGCGATCGTAACGAAGCCGGCCGCTTCGCTGGCGGATTGGCACCAACGGTTTATGCTGTGGGAGACGGCCCGGCCTTATCTTTATATCCGGACGACGGACGACGGGCGAATCGTGGCCGGAGGGCTGGATGAGCCGCTGCGCCGGCCGGTGCTGAGCGAAGCCGATCTCCGCCAGCGCTCGCTTCGGCTGCTGGCGGAGATCGGCCGGCTGTTCCCGGACCTTCGTCCGGAGCTGGAATACGAATGGTGCGCGACCTTTACGGAATCCGCCGATCATTTGCCGATTCTCGGCGAAGACCCGGCGCGGCCCGGGGTGCATTACATTTTCGTTTACGGCGGCAACGGGAGCGTCTACAGCAACATCGCCGCCCAGCTTATCCGGGACAGCCTGATCGGAGAGCCGAACCCGATCGCCCCGATCGTCAGGGCGCATCGGACGTCGCGGCAAGCCGCGGTTCGGCATTGACCGGACACGCAAAAGGCGGGCAGGAGCCAACAAGTCGAAAAAAGCTGCCGGAACCGGGACCCGCCCCGATCATTCCGGCAGCTTATCTTCGTTCCCGAACGTCAATGCAGCACGCCCGCGGCTCCCGCCGACCACAGCAGCGTGTCCGCGTTCCGGGTCCAAACCGTCCGACCCGGTTTGAACCCGGAATGCGAGCCATCTGCCCCGTACGGCACCCGCATCAGCGGACTTTCCGATAGATCCGGTATTCGTCGTTCCACGTCTCGTAACGAGCGGAGAACTTCGTGAACGCGACCGTCTCCTTCCCGCCGAGGATGAGGAAGCCGCCGTCCGCCAGGCTCTCGTAGAGCAATTGATGGACGCGCTCCCTCAGTTCCGGATTGAAGTAAATCATGACGTTGCGGCAGAAAATGAGGTGAAACTCGTTAAAGGAGCGGTCGGTCACGAGGTTGTGTTCCGCAAACACGATCCGCTCGGCGAACGAAGCCTTCAGCCGCTTCGTGCCGTGGAACGTGTCGCAATAGGCCGCAAAATCGCCGCTGCCCCCCGCTTCCCGGTAATTCCGCTCGTACAGGTCGACCCGGTCCCGCGGCAGAACGCCCTCCCGGGCCCGGCGCAGCGCCGTTTGGCTGATGTCGGTCGCATAAAGGCGCGAGCGGTCCAGCATGCCTTCTTCATGCAGAAGGATGGCCGTCGAGAACGCCTCTTCCCCGGAAGCGCAGCCCGCATGCCAGGCGCGCACGAACGGCAAATGCTGCAGCTCCGGAACGACCCGTTCGCGCAGCCAGCGGAACATGGCCGGGTCGCGGAACATCTCCGTCACCGGAATGACCAAATCCGTCAGCAGCCTGTCGAACGCCTCGCGGTCGTGCAGCACCCGGTCTTGCAGCATCGAGATGGTGGCCAGCCGCTCCATCGTCGTCCGGTACCAAATTCTTCTTCTTATCGAAGGGTAAGCATAGTTGCGAAAATCGTAACCGTACCGCCGGAAAACAGCCTCCAGCAGAAGCTGGATCTCGATCCGTTCCACCTGTTCGTCGTATTCGGGCAATAATGGTTCTTCGATCATCGTGACAGCCACACTTTCAATAAGGATAGCAATTGGTCGATGATGACGGGCTTGGCCAAATAATCGGAGGCGCCCGCTTCCAGACATTTGGCGCGGTCGTCCTTCATCGCCTTGGCCGTAAGGGCGATGATCGGCAGCTCGCTCCATCGCGAATCGCCGCGAATGCGCGACATCGCCTCATAGCCGTCCATCTCCGGCATCATAATGTCCATCAGGACGAGGTCGACATCGATGCCGGATTCGAGCAGCTCGATCGCTTCCTTGCCGTTCTCGGCGGTATAGACCCGGATGCGGTGCCGGTTCAATAAACTGCTGAGCGAAAAGACGTTGCGAACGTCGTCGTCGACGAGCAGCACCGTCTTCCCGGCCCATGCCGCCTCCCCGGCGCCCGGACGCGCGCCACGCCGCCCCTCTCCGGCTTTCTCTTCCGGCGCCTCGGCCATCGCGTCCGCTTCGTCCTCGCCTCCGAACATGCCGGGAACGGCGGGGGCGTACGCCGGCGCCATCTCATGCGGCGCCGCTTCTTCCTCCCTGTAGCCGATCGTCTGCGGCACTTCCGGGAACTTGTCCGCCTCTTCTCCGGGCAGCGGGCAATTTTCGGGCAGCACCAGCGTGAAGCGGCTCCCTTTGCCCGGTTCGCTGCTTAGCGTAATCCACCCGCCCAGCAGCTGGGCGAGCTCCCGGCTGATCGTCAGCCCGAGGCCGGTGCCGCCGAACTTGCGGCTCGTCGTGCCGTCGGCCTGGCGGAACGCTTCGAAAATGACTTCCTTCTTGTCTTCGGGGATGCCGATTCCCGTATCTTCGACCTCAAAGGCGACGTACGACCCGCCCGCTGCGGGCGCGCCGTCCGGAATCTCGCCTTCGTACCGCCGGATGCGCAGCGCGATGAAGCCCTCCGAAGTGAACTTGACCGCGTTGGAGAGCAAATTGCGCAAAATTTGCTTGAGCCGGTAGCCGTCCGTGAACATAACGGGAGGGGCATCCTCTTCCGCCGCGATCGAGAACGCGACTCCCTTCTCTTCGGCGATCGAACGGTACATATGCTCCAGATCCACCGTAATATCCTCGATGAGAGTCTGCTCCGGCGTAATTTCCATTTTCCCCGCGTCGACCTTGGCCAGGTCCAAAATCTCGTCGATCATCTTCAGCAGATCGTTGCCGGACGAATAGATCGTCTGGATGTAATCGAGCTGCTTGTCGGTCAGATTGCCCTCGTGGTTGTCCGCGAGAATTTGCGACAGGATGATCAGACTGTTCAGCGGCGTGCGCAGCTCGTGGGACATATTGGCGAGAAATTCCGACTTGTACTGGGACGCCAGCGTAAGCTGCATCGCCTGGCGCTCCAGCGCGGCGTTCGCCTGGGCGATCTCGCGGTTTTGCCTCTCCGCCTGCCGGTTCTGCTCCTCCAGCGCCATCGTTTTGACCGTCAGCTCCTGGTTCGTGTGCTCCAACTCTTCCTGCTGGCGCTGCAGCCGCTCTTCGGAGCGTTTCAGACGCCCGGCGTGAAGCTCCAGCTTCTCGTTCGTCTCCCGCAGCTCCTCCTGCCGGGAGATCAGTTCCTCGGACTGCGCCTGGAGCTCTTCCGTCATCGCCTGGGATTCGCGCAGCAGCTCCTCGACCCGGCAGCGGGACTGGATATTCATCGCGATGTAGGCGAACTTCTCGCCAAGGCGCTCCAGCAACCCCCGCTGCAATTCCCCGATCGGCTGGAAATAGGCGAGCTCCACGACCCCGATCGTCCGGCCGTCGGCCTTGATCGGCTGAAGCACGAGCTGCGACGGCTCTTGCTCCCCGAGACCGGAACGGATCTTCACATAGCCGGGCGGGAGCGAATCGATGGTCATCGGCTCGCCCCGCAGCGCGCATTGGCCGATCAAGCCTTCGCCGATGCCGAAAGCGGCGGGCGCGTCCGAACCGGAGCTGGCATACACGCCGTACCGGGTAAGAAGATTCGGCGCGGACGGACTGTCGTCGAGCAAATAAACGGCCCCGTAAGCCGCTCCGAGAACGGGGGCGAATTCGTCGATGAAGGCTTGCGCCACGCCGTTTAGGTCGTTGTAGTCCCGCAGCAGCTCCGTCGTCCGGGCCATCATGGCGTCGGTCCACGATTGCTGTTCCTTCACCAGGTTGTACAGCGCTTCGCGCTCGTTTTTGCTCTGGAGGTCGAGGGCGATTTGCTTGAACACTTGCGCCAGTTCCCCCAGCTCGTCGGTCGAACGGATTTCCAGCCGCCGAAATCCCCGCAGCCTCCCTTGGACGAATTTGTTCGCCATGAGCGTGAGCAGATTCAAGCCTCGCGTAATGCTCGGGATCACCCATTGAATGACGCCGAGGCCGATCAACAGCCCGATGACCGTCAGCACGGCGACCCAGCGGACGGACTGGCTGTACATCGAGCGCGTCTGCTCCATCTCCTGCTCCATCGTCTTCTGCTCGTACGTGACGAGCGAACGGAGCGAGCCGGTCACATTGTCCTGGCGGGAACGCCCCAAGCTTTTGTACAGCTCGAAAGCCCCGTCCCGGTTCCCCTGCTCGACCAGAACGACGAACCGCTCCAGAAAATCGCCGTACCGTTCGCCGTCCCGGTTCACCTGATCGACCAGCTGCTGCTCCTCCGGATCGTTCGACCTCCCGGACAGCTTCTCGAGCTGTGTCCGGAACGTACTCAGCTGGCGTTTCAGCTCGGCCACGCTGAGCGTATCGCTCTCCAGCGCGCCGACCAGCACGTCGTTCACGGAACGGCCGGACGTGTCGACGGTGGCTCTGAGGTCGATCACATCCCGAACCTTCACAAACCGGTGATCGTAAAAATGGCCGAGCCGATCGTTCATCCGGCTTAAACGGTCGTAGCCGAACGCCGTAATCCCGACCAGCAGCGCGAGGAGCACGGCGAAGCCGAGAAGAAGCTTCGTCTTGATCTTCATGCCTTCGCCTCCTTGGCCTTGGCCACCATCCGAACGATGCAACGGTCATCGGACCGCCTATCCAGCGAGGGCTGCAGAAGCAGCTGCCGCAACGTCTCGTCATCTGCGCCGCCAAGCTCGATCCGGCGGATCAGCTCCGCCTTTTTCGCCTCCACGTCGCCGGGGAACAAGTCGAGCAAGCCATCGGTATAAAAATAGACGGCATCGCCGGGGTGGACGGCTATCGTCTCCGTCCGGACGTCAAGCGACTCGAACAAGCCGATCGGCGCGCCCGTCGCGGCCATCGTCTCCGTGGGGCCGCCCCCTGCGCGGACGACAAGCCCGGGAGGATGCCCGGCGTTGACGTATTCCAACACGCCCCGCTCCAGGTCGACGGTCGCGCAAATGCCGGTGCAATAATAATGGACGAGCGCGTTCTCGTAATGAAGCTGGCACAGGCGCCGGTTCAGCTCCTGCACGATACGCTTGGGCGTCAAATGCATCCGCATCGCCTCCTTGAGTACGGATGCGGAGAACATGCTGATGAGCGACGAGGAAATACCGTGCCCCATGGCGTCCATGACGGCGACGGTAATTCGGCTGCGGTCGAACGCGTGCCAGGCGTACAAATCGCCGGCCAACTGTTCCGAAGCGCGGAAAAAAGCCTGCAGTCCGTACAGCTCCTCGTCCAGCGTCTGAGGGAGTACAGCCGCCTGCACTTGCCGGGCCAGGTCCAGCTCCTCCCGCATCCGCAAGTCCCTTTCCTTGTGCCAATCCATCTCCCGCTTCAACCGGAGCGCCGACCGGATCCGTGCCAGCAGCTCGATCTTGTTGATCGGCTTCGTCACATAATCGGTCGCGCCGGCGTCAAGCGCTTCCGCCAGCTTGCGCGAATCGCCGATCGCCGTCACCATAATGACGGGAATGTCGCGCAGCTTCTCGTCCTGCTGCAGCAACCGGCACGCTTGGATGCCGTCCATGTTCGGCATCATCAGATCGAGCAGGATCAGATCGGTCGGCATTCGGTGCGAGTCGCCGGACGATTCCAGCTCCGCGCGGAGCAGCCGAAACATCTCTTCGGCGGAATTCGCCGCGCTGACCTCCTCGTACCCGGAGCGCTTCAGCATCTCCTGCACGACCATCACGTTCATCGGATTGTCGTCAACGATCAATATATTCATAAACAACGTCTCCTCCGTCCCTTGTCTTTCAGCCTATAGGAGCTTCCGCCAGCTGTAAAGCGCAAGCGGCAAACGGGAATAAGGAATGGGCGGCCCAAGCGCTCATTCCTTATTCCCGTTTGCCTCCCGCGTTCAGGCCTTATTGTCCGGCCGGTACGAGAACCTTGCCGCGATCGCGTTCCGCTTCCTAGCGCTTCGCTTGCTCCCGGTCGATTCCCATGGCCTCCATTTATCCTCGAAGCTCGTCTCGTTCACGCCCTTTACTTACCCGTCCCTCGGAAAATGAAACAAGCTCTAAGCGCCCCGGGCTCCCGTTCCCACCGGCCTGCGGTCTTCGGACGGCGAAGACAGGCTTCGCCGAACCGCCGCCCGGATTGACGACAATGACGAGCTTATCTCCGGATTCGGGCGCAGCGAAACAAGCCAAGGATCGAATCGGACCTGGTTGCGCGGAATTCGGTTTTCTCGACCTGCCGCGAGGGGCCGCTTCCCGATCGGTTGTTGTCCCTCGCTCCCAGCGTTTAGAACTCTTGTGTTTTTTCCATTTTTCCAGTAAAGTAGGCGGTAACGCAGGCACCCCGGTTCCTGATCGCCGCCGTCCGTTCGCAGGGAGCACGCAGCAAGGGACGCACCAGACCATCCATCACGAGCCGAACCAATCACAATACCAAACCGACGACGCCTTCCCATCGCGCAAGCGAACGGGGAGGCGTTTCTTTACGCATGCGGCCGTCAGACCCGGAAAAGCCGGGTTCGCACAAAAAGAGCGTCATCCGGCACGAGGAGGTGTGTTTCTTTTTTGGCCGGTTGCGTTAATAGAAAATCAGGTGCCCGACTGAGGGTGACAATCAACATAACGGAGGCTGATCTGCATGAAAGCATTGCTCCTGGCCGGAGGATTGGGAACCAGACTGCGGCCCTTGACCGAGAATATGCCGAAGCCGATGGCGCTGGTCGGCAACCGCCCGTGGCTGGAACACCTGATTCTCCATTACAAGCAACAGGGCATCGATAGCTTCGTCATCGCGGTCAAACATTATCGTCAGATTATAGAGTCATACTTTGGCGACGGCTCCAAGCTCGGCGTCTCGATCGACTACGCCGTCGAGAAGGATTTGCTCGGAACGGCGGGCGCGATCAAAAACGCGGAGCCGCTGCTCGGGGACCGGTTTATCGTCGTCAACGCCGACATCATTCATCATATCGATCTGAAATCCGCCATCCGGTTCCATGACGACCACGACGGCATGGTGACCATCTGCCTGACCAAGGTGGAGGATCCGAGCTCCTACGGCGTGGTGGAAATGGGCGAAGCGGATCGAATCCGCTCCTTCGTCGAGAAGCCGAAGGCGGGCGAAGCCCCTTCAAATTGGGTGAACGCGGGAATTTACATCATGGATCGCGCGGTTCTCGGTTATATTCCAAGCGGCAGAGCCGTATCCATTGAAAAAGAGACATTTCCTCTCCTAATTCGCAACGGCAGCGGCGTCTATGGCCACCGGATGAACGGCTACTGGATGGATATGGGCACCACCGAGCGTTACCGCCAGCTTCATTGGGATGTGCTGGACCGGCGTTTTCCTTTGCCGATTGACGGCAAAGAGCTGGACGACAAGGGCATTTGGCTCGGCGACAACGCGAAGATCGGGCAAGGCGTGCTGCTCGTCCCCCCCGTCATGATCGGCAACAACGTCACCATCGGCGACCGCAGCATCATCGGCCCTTATTCCGTCGTCGGCAACGGCTGCCGGATCGGGGGCGGCGTCCGAATGGCGAACACCATTCTCTGGGATCGCTGCAAAATCCGGTCCGGAGCGCAGCTGAACAAGTGCATTTTCGGCTCCGGCACGCACGCAGGCCCCCACATTTTACACGAAGCGGTTTGCAACCGCGCCTTGGAGGTGCAACGCCCATGAATTCATCCCCGTTTCAAATTGCTTATGTGAGCACTTACGTGCCGAAAAAATGCGGGCTGGCCACATTCACGCATCATTTGCGGGAGGCGGTCTCGTCGTCCAGAGGAACGGCCGTGGCGGATCCTGTCGTCGCCATGTGCAATCCGGACGAATTGAATCAATACCGGGAATCCTGGCATTATCCCATTCTTAAACAGGAGATCGAAGATTATCGGGAAATGGCGGACATCTTGAACCGCAGCTCCGTCAGCGTCGTGTCGCTTCAGCACGAATTCGGCATTTTTGGCGGAGAGGCCGGGAGCCACGTGCTGGAGCTGCTGGATCGTCTGAAGAAACCGGTCGTCACGACGTTCCACACGGTGTTCGAGACGCCGCCGGAGCCGTACGCCTCCGTTCAGGCCGCCATCGCCGAACGAAGCGACCGGATCCATGTCATGAACCGCAAGGCCGTCGGCTATCTGCACGACCACTTCCGCATTCCGCTGGAGAAAATCGCGTTCATCCCGCACGGAGCGCCGGTGCCGAACCGCCGGGAGCGCACGCTGACGCGCAAGCAATACGGCTGGGAGCACCGGAAGGTGCTGTTCCAGTTCGGGCTGCTGAGCCGGTCCAAAGGGATCGAATCGCTGCTCCGGGCGCTCGCCAAAGCGGTAAACGCCGTTCCGGACCTGCTCTACATTATCGCCGGGCAGACGCACCCGGAGGTGAAGAAGCACGAAGGGGAAGCGTACCGCGAGGAATTGAAGGCGCTGATCGCGGAGCTGGGGCTGCAGCACCACGTTCGGATGATCAACCGCTACGTGCCCGAGGATGAGCTCGTCTCCCTCATCTCGGCGTGCGATCTGTACGTCACCCCCTACCCGGGCATGCAGCAGATTACGAGCGGCACGCTGGCCTACGCCGCAGGACTGGGCCGCCCGATCTTGAGCACGCCGTACAGTTACGCGAAAGATTTGGTTCAAGGACGCGACGAGTTGTTGCTGCCTTACGGAGACACGGAAGTCTGGAGCTCGAAGATCATCGAGCTGTTTACGTTCCCGGAGCTCCTGCTCAACTGCGAAAGATGGATGGCGGAAATCGGACGCAGCATGCAATGGCCTCAAGTAGGTGCGCAGTATTTGGGGCTGTTGGAGCGGGTGGCCGCAAACAAAGAATGGAGCATGGCGGATGTCGTCTGAGCAAGGGCGGTGGCGCGGCGACGCGCCTTCCTTCGTCCATCTGCGCAGAATGACGGACGATACGGGCCTGCTGGAGCACGCGCTCGGCCGCATCCCGAGACGTCAGGAAGGCTACACGACGGACGACAACGCCCGCGCGTTGTGGACGGTGACCGAATGGCTCGATCCCCGGCATGCCGATCGCGTCGGGGAAGCGGACCGGGAGGCGCTGAAGTCGCTTGCGGACGTCTACTTGGCCTTTTTGTTGTGGACCCAGAAGGACAACGGCTGGTTCCACAACAACGTGGCATACGACCGGACGCCGGAGCCGGAGGACGTCTCGCACGATTGCCAAGGTCGCGCCGTCTGGAGCTGCGCCGACGCCTGGATCCGGCTGGGCGCCGGGCAGCGCGAAACGGCGTTCGTGCTGTTCCAGAAGTCGATGCGGACGATCGGCGAGATCGATTCGCTGCGCGGTCAGGCGTTCGCAATGGCCGCGTGCGCCCATCTGCTGGAGGCGGCGAACAAAGGCTTAGTCGCCCTGCCGGACGGCTGGGGCGCGGAGCTGAAGCATCATTTGGACCGGCTGGAACGGCTGCTTGCCGGTGCGTTCCGCCGCTTCTCCCATAACGGCTGGCGATGGTTCGAGCCGGCCATGACGTACGGCAACGGCGTGCTGCCGTGGGCGATGCTGCGGGCTTTCCGGGTGACGAGGCGCGCGGAGACGCTCGAGATCGGCTTGGACAGCCTGTCCTCGCTGCAGACGGCGATGACCGCCGAGAACGGCGGATTCCGGCCGATCGGCAACGAGGGCTGGTGCACGCGGGATTCCGTCAGCCTCTGGGACCAACAGCCGCTCGAGATGTTCAAGCTGGCGCTCGCCCTGGAGGAAGCCGCGATCGCATTGGAGTCGGCGCGAAGCGACGGCGTGTCCCTGCTGGTATCCGCTTCGGCTTCGTCCGACGGCTGGAGCCATTCCAGGACCGGCACGCTGACCGCCGAGCGGGACGACGATACGCGGGTCGGCGAAGCGCAGCTCGTGGACATCGACGAGCATGTCGCCTCGCTGCGGCGGTCGCGGGACCGTTGTCTCTCGTGGTTTTACGGGGACAACGACTTGCGCGTCCCGATGGTCGACCCGAGAGATGGCTGCTGCTGCGACGGCCTGCAGGCGAACGGCCCGAACATGAACTGCGGCGCCGAGGCGGTCTTGTCGTACTTGATGACGCAAGCGCTTTGTGCTGCAAAGAACGATTGACGTCAAGACAGCCCCGCGGGGCGGCAGGCGAATGCCGCCGCTTGCGGGGCTGCTTTTATTATTTTTTGCGGGAGATCGCTTTGGCTTGCGTAAACAGCAGCAAATAATCGCGGCCGCCCGCCTTGGAGTCCGTTCCGGACATGTTGAAGCCGCCGAACGGATGGGCGCCGACGAGCGCGCCGGTGCACTTGCGGTTCACGTAAAGGTTGCCGCAATGCATGATGTCGGAAGCTTCCGCGATGCGGTCCTCGTCGGTTGAGAAGAAGGAGCCGGTCAGCCCGAATTCCGTGTCGTTGTACAAGTCGATCGCTTCCCGCCAGTCCTTCGCTTTGCCGATCGCGAGCACCGGTCCGAAAATCTCCTCCTGCATGATCCGCGCCTTGCCGGGCACGTCGGCGAAGACGGTCGGCTCGATATAATAGCCGTTGCCGGGCGCCGCCCCGCCCCCTGCAAGCAGCTTGCCTTCCGTCTTCCCGATCTCGATGTAGCCCAGAATTTTCTCATAGGCGCTCCGGTCGATGACGGGACCGACGCTGAAGTTCTTCTCCGGCAATCCGACCGCAAGCCGCTTCGTCCGTTCGACGACCTTGGCGACGACCTCGTCGTATACGGATTCGACGATGAAGGCGCGCGATCCGGCGGAGCATTTCTGTCCCTGGTAACCGAACGCCGACACGACGATCGCCTGCGCCGCCGCGTCCAGATCGGCCGTCTCATCGACGACGATGCCGTCCTTGCCGCCCATCTCGGCAACCAGCCGTTTGATCCAGATTTGTCCCGGCGCCGTCTCGGCGGCCAGCCGGCTGATGTGCAGCCCGACTTCCTTCGAGCCGGTGAAGCTGACGAACCGGGTTTTCGGATGCGAGGTCAAGTAATCGCCGACTTCCGCCCCGCTGCCCGGGATGAAATTGATGACGCCCGGAGGCAATCCGGCTTCCTCCATCAGCAGGGCGAACTTGTGCGCGACGACGGGCGTCGCCGATGCCGGCTTCAGCAGCACCGTGTTGCCGGCGACGATCGCGGCCGTCGTCATGCCGACGCAGATGGCGAGCGGGAAGTTCCAGGGCGGAATGACGATACCGACGCCGAGCGGAATATACTCGAGCCGGTTGTCTTCGCCCGCCGCCTTCGTGAGCGGCAGCGTCTCGTTAATCCGGCTGAGCCGAATCATCTCCCGGCCGTAGAACTCCATGAAATCGATCGCCTCGGCGGTGTCGGCGTCGGCTTCCGCGTAATTTTTGCCGGCTTCCAGAATCATCGTCGCCGAAAAATCGTGCTTCCGCTTGCGCATCAGTTCGGCAGCCTTGAACAAATACTGCGCCCGCTCCGCGGCGGGAACCTTTTTCCATGACTCGAACGTCCGCAGCGCGGCCTGCATCGCCTCTTCCGCCAGCGCCCGGTCCGCCTTGCTGACGAGTCCGACGATCTCGCCCAAGTCGCCGGGATTGACGGACACGATCTTGTCTTCCGTCATCACTTGCCTGCCGCCGATCCGGAGCGGATACTCGCGCCCGAGCTCCGCTTTGACTTTGGCGATCGCCGCCTCCATCGCCTTCCGGTTCTCTTCGATACCGAAATCGACGAACGGTTCGTTCGCGAACGGCTTTGCCGCTTGCAGTGGGATCGTCATCGGATACCTCCTGGGAAGTGGGGTGGGGTCATCCTATTTGAACAAATTTTTCAGAACAAACCCGGCATTCGCCGGCCGTTCCGCCAAGCGCCGCATGAAATAACCGAACCAATCGGTTCCGTAAGGGACGTAGACGCGCACTTTGAAGCCTTCCCGAACGAGCCGGAGCTGCAGTTCGTCGGCGATGCCGTACAGCATTTGGAATTCCATCTTCTCCTTCGGCAGGCCGTGTTCCGCCATCAGCTGCTTGGCGTACTCGACCAAGCGCTCGTCGTGGGTCGCCACCGCCGCGTATTGGCCGCTCAACAGCTGCATCCGGACCAGCTTCCGGTAATTGTCGTCGACGTCTTTTTTGTCCGGGAAGGCGACCTTGGGCGATTCCTTGTAGGCGCCTTTTACCAACCGCAGATTGGGCCGAAGCTCGCGAAGCTCCTCAAGGTCCCGCTCCGAGCGGTACAAGTACGCCTGAATGACGATGCCGACATTGTCAAAGGAGCGGCGAAGCCCGCGGTACAAGTCGATTGTCGCCTGGCAATGGGCGTAGTCCTCCATGTCGATCCGGACGAAGTTGCCGTACTGCCGCGCTCTGTCGAGAATAGAACGAATATTGCGAAAACAAACCTCGCGATCGATGTCCAGGCCCAGCGAAGTCAGCTTTAGCGACAGATTGCAGAATACGCCCGCCTCTTCGATCGCGTCCAACGTGCGCAAGCACATCGCGGCCGATTCGTTCGCCTCTTCCGCTCCCGCGACGAACTCGCCCAGATGGTCCAGCGTCGCGGCTCGCCCCGAAGCGTTCAGCTTGCGAACCGCTTCGATCGCCTGCCGGATCGTCTCTCCGGCCACGAACCGGGAGGCGCCGAAGCGAAGGCCGTATTTGCGGGCCAGCTTGTTGGCGGAGCGGCTTCTCCCGAGCGATTGAAACGCGTTCCGCAACAGGACGTCCAAGAAGGCTCTCCCCTCCCCATCCGCTGTTCATTTTGTAAAAAATGTCATCCTTTCTACTTTGAATTATATGTGGATCGTTTTAAATTGTACATAAATTTTACACTTATACATCCCTCTTTGTTTTATGTTCAAATTTTGAACAACTTATAATTTGCCCCGTCATGCTGTGCATGCCGTTTGTTGTACCATTCTTTTTTTCGTGATAAATTGAAGTCAACATGTTCCTTCACGACTGTCAAACGACGAGGTTGCCTATGTTCAACGATGAACACTTGCCTATCATCCGGCCTTTGCATCCTGCCGCTGCAGACGCTACGGTCCGCGATATTCGCGACCTTCTGCGGCAAGGAACCGCCGTCTGCCTCCCGGCCGAAGAAGGCCGCGCCTTCTTGCTTACCGCCGACGATCTGTGGCTGTTCGACCGGGAGGACCCGGATTCGGCGGCGGCTGTCTTGCTGGCTGATCGCAAGAGCCTTCTGTCCGTCGTCCTCCCTTATTCGGAAGCGGCGGACGGCGGCTTCGGCTCGCTCGCGAAGCTTCCCGCCTCCGCTGGGCGGCCGGTCGTCTTCCGCGCCGAGGACGGGACGTTCGCCGGATACGCCGGCATGGCGGAGATTGCGGCCTTCGCCCTTCGGGAGCGCGAGCGTTTCGCTTCCTATTTCTTTACGCTGGCGGAGACGGCTACGGACGCGGTAACGGTCGTCGACCGCAACGGCACCGTCATCTGCTGGAATAACGTCGCGGAAGAGACGTACGGCATCGCCAAGAAGGACATCCTGGGGCGGCGGATCGGCGAGCACTTCCAGCCCGACGCGCTCATGGTGCTCAAAATGCTCGACGAAGGGCGCACGATCCGCAATACGTACCACCGCCCGCGCCCCGGCAACCACGTCCTCATCAACGCCTCTCCGGTTCTCGACGGAGAAGGGCGCATTATCGGGGGCATCGCCACCGAGCAGGACATCACCCGGCTCGTTCGGCTGAACGACGAGCTGATGACCGCCCATGCGCCGCTTTTCGAGGAGGGGGCTCGTGCGGACGATCCTTTCGCTTTCGTGAAAGGGAAGGGACCGCTGATCGGCAACGCCATTCGGCTCGGGAGGAAAGTCGCGGGCACGGACATTCCGATTCTGCTCATCGGCGAACCGGGGGTCGGCAAGCATCAGCTCGCCCAAGTTATCCATCAGGCCGGGCCGCGGGCTGCGGGGCCGTTCCTGACGGTGCATTGCGGCTCGATTCCCGCAGCATTGCTTGAGGCGGAGCTGTTCGGCTATCAGGGAGGGGCGTTCTCGGGGGAAGGGGAAGGAAGCGCGGGGAAGCTGGAACAAGCGGATCAAGGCACGATTTACCTGAGCGAGATCGACCGCCTGCCGCTCGACGTTCAGACGAAGCTGGTTCGCTTCCTTCAGGAGCAAACCGTCTGCCGCATCGGCGGAACCGAGCCGATTCCCGTGCGCGTCCGGGTGATCGCGGGCACCGGCCGCGACTTGGGCGAGATGGCCCGGAGGCAGGAGTTCCGGTCCGATCTGTACTACGCGCTCAACGTCATCCCCATCGCGCTGCCGGCGCTAAGGGAGCGGAAGGAGGACATTCCGGCGCTCGTCCAGACGTTCGCGCGCCAATTCGCGCTGCAGTATCAGAAGCCGATTCCGCAATTCGCTCCCGAGGTGCTGCTGTCGTTCGCCAATTACGACTGGCCGGGCAACATTCACGAGCTGATGAGCGTCGTGGAACGGTGCCTCATTCTGAACGACGAAGAGCGGATCACGCTCTCGCATCTTCCGCCGCAGCTGCAAAAGGAGCAGCCGAGTCTCGAACCCGGCGCTCCCGGGCAGGCGGACCGGGCGATCAAATGGTGGAAGCCGCGGAATACGGAGGAAGAAGAAAAGGCGCTCATCCGCGAGGCGCTGGCCCATACGGACGGCAACAAGAGTGCGGCGGCCAAGCTGCTCGGCATCTCGCGCGGCACGTTGTACAACAAGATAAGGGAGCTCCAGTTGGAGCTGTAGCTTGCTGAGAGGCTGCGGGGGCGCGGGCCGTAACCCGATATCGGCGGCTTACAGCTCCTCCAGGCGCTCAGCGCTCCAATCATCCCGCAAGCTCGCGACCGCGGGAACCGTCTCCGCCACCACGCGTCCGCGCCGGAAGACGTAGCGCGGCGCCGGCCGGCGCCCGATCAGGTCGCGGGCGTCCTCGGCGTCGAACAGCAGGAACGAAGCGGGCGTCCCTGCCCGGAATTCGCCGTTCCGGTACCCGTACGCTTCGCCCAGCTGCATCGCTTCGGCGCCGCCTTCCGTAATCATGCCGATCAGGGCGGCCAGCTCCGAGCGCCCGCACATGTGGGCCAGATGCGCGGCCATGTGCGCGGCGTCGAGCGGATTGCCCGTGCCCAGCGGGTAGAACGGGGTGCGAATGTCGTCGTGGGCGAGCGCGACGTTGACGCCCGCGCGGTGGAACTCCTTGATGCGCGTAATTCCCCTCCCCTTCGGATAAGCCTCGTAGCGCCCTTGCATCACGCTGTTGATCAGCGGGCAGGCGACGATCGAAAGGCCGGAACGCTTGACAAGCCCCAATATTTTCTGAAAATAAGCCTCGTTATAGTAAGCGGCCGCGTTGGCATGAGCCGCCGCAACCCGCGACGTCAGGCCGGTCGAGAGGGCAAGCGAAGCGCATACTTCGAGGAATCGGGACGATTCGTCGTCCGTCTCGTCGCAGAAGACGTGCACGAACGCGCCCGTCCGTTCCGCGAGGGCGAACGCTTGGCGCAGCGACAGCACGCCCTCCTCCCGAGTCGCCTCCAGATGGGGAACCGCGGATACGCCGTCCGCTCCCATCCGCAGCGCCTCCGCCATGCGGGCTTCGTTGTCCGGAGAGGACGCAATGCCGTCCTGGGGAAAAGCGACGATCTGCATATCGATCCGGTCCCGGTACCGTTCCTGGAGCTCCAGCACCGCCTCCAGCGCGGCCAGCTTCGGATCGCCGATGTCGACCATGGCGCGCAAATACAGAACGCCGTGCCCGATGTAAAGCCGAATCGTCCGCTCCGCCCGGGCGATCACGTCTTCCTTCGCGAGGCCCGCCTTGCGCGCGCCCCAGATCGCGATCCCTTCCGCCAGCGTTCCGCTCTCGTTCCATACCGGGTCGCCCGCCGTCAGCGTCGTGTCCAGATGAACGTGCGACTCCGCAAACGGCGGAAGAAGCAGCCTTCCGCCCGCGTCGAACACGTCCGCCGCCCCGGCGTCCGACAAATCCCCCAGCGCGGCGATCAGGCCGCCGACGACGCCGATGTCGGCCGCTTCGCCGCCGCGTCCCGCCAGGCGGGCATTCCGCACGATCAGATCATATCGCTTCGTCATCGTCATCCCCGCCATCTTATTTAATGCCCTTGGTTGCTTCGGCGAATCGCCCGACCCGGGCTCCCAACCGGCCGGCCATCGTCAGCTCGCGCTCGTCCGGCGTCCGGGAACTGTCCGGTCCCGCCAGCGTCGACGGTCCGTAAGGCGAGCCGCCGATCGGGTCCGCCGTCAAATATTCCGGATTTTGCGAATAAGGAAGCCCGACGAAGATCAGGCCGAAATGCAGCAGCGGCACGATGGCGGTCAGAATCGCCGCTTCGTGGCCGGTATGGATCGAGCCCGCGCTCGTCATGACGCCGGTCGGCTTGCCTTCGAGCTCCCCGCTCGTGCATAAGCTTCCCGACAGGTCGAGGAACGACTTGACCTGGGCCGGCATCGAGCCGTAGTAAGTCGGGTAGCCCCACACGATTCCGTCCGCCCACCGAAGATCGTCCGCCGTCGCCTCCGGAACGCCCGCTTGCTCCCGTTGGGAAGCTTCATATTTCTCCCAACGCGCGCCCACCCGGAAAGCGCCGGACAGCCCTTCGTCACGCCCTTCCCTCCGCCGGCTCGGATGGTCGAGCAGCGCCGTGACGTTGTCGGGCGACCGAAATTCGGGAATACGCACGATGCGGGCCGTGTGCCCCGCCTCCGCAGCTCCCTTCGCGGCCGCCTCCGCCATGCGGTGAACATGTCCGTAAGCGCTGAAATAGACGACCAGGACGTTCGCCATCCCCATTCCTCCCCGCGAAAAATGCAGGACCACGACGCGAACGCGCTCGCGGCCCCTTTCCAAATGCACGATCGGCCGATCCGCAACCGGGAACCGGACTCCCCTCGCACGCCTTCCTGACCGCCCGAACGCCGCGCGACCGTTCTTGCCGCCCGCTTCACCGGCCCAGCCTGCATGACAACCAGCTTACGACTTGGCCGGAAGGAACTCGTTCGTGAACACGTCGTCGACCGGTTCCACCTTCTTCAGCAGGCCGATATCGACGAGCTGCTTCTGCAAGCCCTCCCAGATGTCCTTGCTCATATAGCCGACGCCGTGCGTCTCGGCGTCGCCGCCGTAGACGAGCGGCTCCTGCGCCTTCGCGCCGAACGCCATCGCTTCGAGCTTCAGGTCGGGATTTTTCTCCTGCATAACCTTGTTGATCTCTTCCGAATTGTCCTTGTAGTAATCCCAGCCCTTAACGGACGCTTCGACGTAGGCTTTGACGATGTCCGGATGCTTCTTCAGATAATCTTCCGTCGTGTAGAGAACGTTGCCGTACTGCTTGTAGCCGAGATCGTAGTTGAGGAAGTATTCGGTGTCCACCCCTTCCTGCTCCATCGTGAACGGTTCGGAGGTGACGTAGATTTGCGTGGCGGAATCCGGGTCGGCGACGAAGTTGGCGAGCGAGCCCGTGTACTTCAGCTCCTCGACCTTGTCCAGCTTGTAGGCTTTCTTCAAGTACTCCCAATAGGACGCTCCGCTGGCGATATACACTTTATGGCCGTTCAGCTCGGACAGATCCTTGAATTTGCCCTTATGGAACATGATGCCTTGCGGGTTCTTCTGGAACGTCGCCGCGATCGCCACGAGCGGGATGCCGTTCTGCCGGGCCAGCAAGATTTCGTCCGCCTGCCCCATGCCGAATTCGGCTTGTCCCGAAGCGACGATCTGCGTCGAGGAGACGCCCGGTCCGCCGGACTGGATCGTCATGTCGAGCCCCGCGTCCTTGTAGAAACCTTTGGCGAGAGCGGCGTACTGGCCGCCGTGCTCGGGTTCCGCGAACCAGTTCGTCACCTGCGTCACTTTCGTCAGCTTCGTCTCCGATGAAGACGACGGCGATCCGGAAGCCGAGCCCGATGGGGACGCGGACGGCGATGCGGAAGCTCCCGAAGATTCGCTCGATGACGGCGAAGCCGCCTTGTTGTTGCTTCCCGATCCGCAGCCGGCCAGGCTCAGGACGACCGCGGCCGCCAGCGCCAGCGCGGCCAGCTTCGTGTTCGGGCCTGCGATGTTTTTGCTCAGCATGTTTCTCTTCCTCCCTTATCCTGTATCCATCTATGCGTGCATCCGCCTGCCGCGGATTAACACCGGCCGTTACGGGCGGGAAGCCGGCACGAAGGGAGCCGAATCCGCCCATTGCCTCGTCCATTCGGAGACGCACGTCCACCGCGATTTGTTGTACACCCAGCGGCCGGCCGGCAGCTCCTGGAACAGCTCTTCGGCCGAATGCGCGTCGATCGCGACGAACCGGGCCGGGTTGCCCGGAGCGATCCCGTAATCCGGAACGCCGGCGATCGCCGCCGGGATGTGCGTCAGCATGCGCAGCACCTCGGCGATATCCTCTTCCCCGGCCATATGCGCGGCATAGGCCGTCATCAGGCCGATCTGCAGCATATCGCCGCGGCCGAACGGATGGAACGGGTCCTGAATGTTGTCGGAAGCGGCGGCGACGGGCACCCCGGCTTCGGCCAGCTCCCGAACCCTGGTGACGCCGCGCCGGACGTTGCCCCGGTCTCCCCGGCCCTGCAAATACAGATTGACCGCCGGCAGCGTCACCGCCGCGACGCCGGCTTCCGCCATCTTGGCCATGAGCCGCTCCGCCTCGCGATGGTCCATCGCCGCCAGCGAGCACAGGTGCCCCGCCGTCGCCCGGCCGCCATATCCGCTGCGCCGAACGTAATCGCAATAGATGTCGATCGTCTTGACCGCGGGATCGTCCGATTCGTCGGTATGCAGATCGATCGGCCGGTCGAACGCCGCCGCCATCCGGAACGCCCAGCCGATGCCGGCGGCGGGATCGGGCGTCAGGTGCGGAGCGCCTCCCACGCCGTCCACGCCCATGCGGAGCGTCTCGGCGGCGAACTCGGTCAGTTCCCTTTCGGCCGAAGGCTCGTAGAAGTACATCGGGAAATACTGAATGTCGACCGCCCCGCTCACGAGCTCCCTCGCTTCCAGCGCCGCCTCGATCGTCCGCATCGCCACGTCGCGCCCCAGATGGACCGGCACGTCGAGATGGCTGCGCAGCGTCGCCGAGCCGTAGGAGGCCGCCCGAAGCGCCGCCATCACGATGCGGTCGCGGATCGTCTCCTTCGCAAACGCCGGCGCGGCGGCCCTGTAATTGGCGATCGCCTCAAGCAAGGTGCCCGAGCGGTTGCGCACGTGCGGGAGCGAGTAGGCTTTGTCGAGATGCATGTGGGCGTCGACAAAGCCCGGCAGCAGCACCCGGCCCTCGAGATCGAGGCGCGGGGCCGCGCCTAGCCGGTCGATGCCGAGAGCGGCGATCGGCACGTGGTCGGGCGATTCGACCGGACCGGCCTGCGGCTCGACCGCAACCCATACGCCGTCCCGGACGGTCAGCCGGAACAGCCCGCCTCCGTCCGCAAGCGGCAGTCTGGCGTTGAGCAATTCCATGTCCGCGCTGGGAACCGGCATGGACGTTCACCTTCCTTTTCGCACATCATCAACCTTCGGAAGCGTTCATCTCGGATTCGTGCCAGGAACTGAGCATCCACTTGGAGAAGGCGTTCACGAGCAAATAAAACGCGATGCCGAGCAGGGAGGCCGACAGACCGCAGGCGAACAGGTAAGCGGTCTGCAGCCGGGCGGCGGACACTGTGATCGCGTAGCCGAGGCCGCCCTTGCCGCCGCCGATGCCGGCGATATATTCGCCTACGATGGCGCCGATGACGGCCAAGGTGCAGGAAATTTTGAGCCCGGCGACGACGTACGGCAGCGCCGCGGGAATGCGCAGGCGGAACATCGTTTGCATCGGGGAGGCATTGTACAGATGGAACAGGTTCTTCATGTTGTGGTCGGTGGAGTTCAGGCCGATGAGCGTATTGGACAGCATGGGGAAGAAGCCGATCAGAAAAGCGATTATGACGATGGCGTTAATGCCGGCGCCGAACCAGATGACGATGATCGGAGCGATGGCGACGATCGGAATCGTCTGCATGATGATCGCGTACGGATAGACGCTGCGCTCGATCAGCTTCGAGCTGGCCAGCGCGATGGCGAAGCCGACGCCCAGCACGATGCTGAGCAGAAAGCCGAGCACGGCTTCGGAGATCGTCGTATAGACGGACACCCACAAATTCGACGCGTTCTCCGCCGCGGCCCGCACGATGTCGGACGGCTTCGGCAGCAAATACGGCTTGATGCCCGACAGCCGGCAGACGAGCTCCCAGCCTCCGACGAACACGGCGAACGCCGCGACCGGCGGCAACGCCCGAAGCAAGCGGGACGATCCGAACGGCTTCGCTCTCCGCGCCGCTTCCGCCTTCTTCATCGGCACGGGGCGCACCCCCGAGCCTCCGACCGTCTCGGTGACGAGTTCTTCGTTCATGCGCTTCTCCCTCCTTTATCGTTCGCCTACCGGGATTTGAAGCTTGCCCGGATTCAGCAGTCCGCGCGGGTCGTTCGCGCGCTTGGCCGCCAGCATCGCCTCCAGCTCTCCGCGGCCGCCCATCTCCAGCGTCCACGTATGCGGATCGTTGATGCCGACGCCGTTGGAGCGGAAGAAGGCGATGATCTCGTAAAGCCGCTCCCGGGTCGTGTACCGGACGACGGGCAGCGACGCGGGAACGACGACGCCCGCCGAACGGATAAATTCCAGATGCATGAGCACTTCGTCGCCGTATTCGGCTTTGATGAGGCGGATTTGCCGGAGAAAATCGGTCGGGTGAAAGCCCGCCTGCAAGTAGGTATACGAAGGGTCGGCCTTGAGCGCCCACAAGGTGGTATGGTTCCAGGTGAAGTCGGACAGGCCGATCGTCTTGCGGTACTGATCGGAGGGGATCGTGTAGCCGATGCGTCCGCCCGCCGCCTCCGCATGAGCGGCCAGCGCCTGCTCGCTGCCGTCCGCGGTCTCCAGCAGACAGGCGGCCGAGCCGCTCTCCAGCCGTTTGACGATCGGCTTGAAGAAGGAAGGAATCGGCCATTCGACCGGCGCGACCAGCCGCTTGCGGATCGCATCGTCGAGCGCGACCGCGTGGGCGAAGCGGCAGCACGCTTCGAAGCCGTCGAATTGCGCCACCGTTTGCCTCCATTCCGTGCGGCGGGCGATCGGTATGGCCAGCTCGGTCAGCACGCCGTTCGTGCCGTAATTGTGAATGTAAGCGGGCAGCTCGGAGCCGCGGACGACGATCCGCCGAGGCGCCTCCTCCATCGTGTAGATGACAGCTTCCGTGACGTTGCCGTCCCACAGATTGCCCCAGGTGATGGAGCCGATGCCGCCCGATCCGCCGCAGACGAACCCGCCGACCGTCGCCTTCATGAACGTGCTCGGGTAGATCCGCAGCTCCTTGCCGGTCTCCCGCAGCTGCTTTTCCAACGCTCCCAGCCGGACGCCGGCCTGAACGCGGGCCTCCTCATCCCCGATCTCGAGCACCCGGTCGAGTCCGCTCAAATCCAGCACGATGCCGCCCTCCAGCGGAACGGCCTGCCCGTAATTGCCCGTGCCCGCGCCCCGGGTCGTCACCGGAATGCCTTCCCGCCAGGCGAAAGCCAGCACCTGCGCGACCTGCTCCTCCGATTCCGGAACGACGACGGCTTCGGCGCGTTTGTCCCGAAGCAGCGGCTCCAGCACCGGAGAGTACCAATAATAATCCTTCGACAGCTTGTCGACCTGATCGAAGCCGAGAAGCAGCCGCTCCGGCCCGACCAATTCCGCCATTTCCTTCGTCCATTCAACCGACATGGGCGAACCTCCTATCCGGAATGCTTTTCTATGCGAATCAATGCTTGAGCGCCTCGGACACCGACCGGACGATATCGCCGAATTCCGGGGTCGTGCGGAACGTCTCGTCGCGGGGAAAAGGAACCGGCACGTCGATCATCGCGGCCACCTTGCCGGGCCTCGGCGTCATGACGGCGACGCGGGTCGACAGGAAGACGGCCTCGAACACGTTGTGCGTCACGAAGAGCACCGTCATCCGGGGATCGCGCCGCCAGAGCTCGAGCAGCTCCAGTTGAAGCGTCTGCCGGGTAATCTCGTCGAGCGCGCCGAACGGTTCGTCCATGAGCAGCAGCTTCGGCTTGGATACGAGCGCCCGCGCGATCGAGGCGCGCATCTTCATGCCGCCGGACAGCTGCCTCGGCATCGCCTTCGTATAATCCTTGAGCCCGACCAGCTCGAGCGCGCGCTCCGCCTCCTCCTTCCGCGCCTTCCGCGACACGCCGCGCAGGGCGAGCGGCAGCGAGACGTTGTCGATGACGGAGCTCCAGGGCAGCAGCGTATGATCCTGGAACACGAACGCGGTGTCGCTCTGCTTGCGCGCCTGCTTCGGGGAAGTCCCCATCACCTCCAGCGTTCCTTCCGTCGGGCCGGAGAGGCCGGTGATCATTTTGAAAATCGTCGACTTGCCGCATCCGGAAGGACCGACGAAGCAGAGGAACTCGCCTTCCCGAATCGTCAGGTTCACGTCCTGAACGGCGACCGTCCCGTTGGGGTATACCTTGGACAGCCGCTCCATCTTCACCCATTCTTTCGCTTCCGCCGCAACCGTCATCGGCCGTGCCCTCCTCTCCTCAATTCCGTTCCCGCAGCGAGCTCATCTCGAACGCCGCGATCTCCAGCAGCGCCTCCGCCAGCAGCGGCCCCGCTCGCTTCAGCATCGCCTCGCCCCGGTCCGGCGCCGCCTTGGCGGCGTCTCCGGCGATGCCGCTCGCGGAGATGTCTCTCGTAATCCAGGCGAACGACTTGGCGCGCAGCGACAGCGCCGACGTTCTCGGGAAGCGCGGCATTTCCCGCGGCGCGAGCTCGGGCTTCACCCAATCCGGGCACACCGCCATCACGAGCGACGTCTCGACGTCACCGGCGTGGATGCCGCAAGCCTTCTCCTCGTCGTCGGTGAACGGATCGCTGTAGCCGACGGCGCCCGGATCGAGCCGGAACACCGCCATCCCCGTCGCGATGCGGATCTCCCTCGCCATCATGCCGAGAAGATCGGCGTTGCCGCCGTGCGTATTGAACAGAAGCAGCTTCCGGAAGCCGCTGCGGGCCAGCGAGGCCGCGATGTCCTGGAGCACCATCATCAGCGTCTGGGCCGACAGCGTGATCGTGCCGGGATACTCCATATGCTCGGTGCTTTTGCCGTAAGCGACGGAAGGAAGCAGCCAGATCGGCGCATCCTCGGGCAGATGCTCGAACGCCGCCGCCATAAACGCTTCGCCCAGCAGCGTGTCGGTGTAAACCGGCATGTGCGGCCCGTGCTGTTCGACGGCGCCGACGGGGAGGACGATCAGCGCGTTCTCTTTGGGCATCGCTTCGATCTCCTTCGTCGTCAGCCGGGGCAGAAACCGGCGGTCGAAAGCCTTTCCTTCATAACGGAACGGCATGCTCTCACCTCATTTTGTCGGAATGCGCTTGTCATTTTACTTAACATGAATTAGGGCAGGTTGTCTGCGGGGAACCGTCTAACGGATCGTCATGGCCTCAATAGGCAAAATATTCAGTCACTTTGTTTCACATGAAATTAACATGTTTTGACGAATATATTACACTTATATCACGCAAACGAAAGTTTGTATAGTCTAAATTCACATCATTCGCACATCTTTTTCACATTTTCTTACTGACAACCAAATGGGATGGAAGCTATAATGACAAAAAAACCGATCAGGCGGTCATGCCGGTAACAGGGAGGTTTGTCGCATGCTCACGGGAACTCGTCGCCATGAAATTTTGAAGACGCTGGAGCTGAAGCAGCAGGTCACCATTCCCGAACTCGCGGAGCAGTTCAGCGTATCCCATATGACGATTCGGCGCGATTTGGATTTGCTGCAATCGGAGGGCAAAATTCAGCGGTTCCACGGCGGGGCGGTGAAAATCAAGCGGTTTATGGGGGCGAAGTACGACCAGCGCGCGAACGAGAACAAGGCGGAGAAGACGGCGATCGCGCGGGAAGCCGTCAAGCATATCCAGGACGGCATGAGCATCATTCTGGACGCGGGGACGACGGTTGCGGCCATGGTGGACGAACTGGAGCGGTTCAAGGGGCTCAAAATCATTACCCGGGACTTGCATACGGCGCTGCTGCTGTCGAACGAAGAGCGGTTCCGCAGCTTCGACGTGTACTGCACCGGGGGGCGGGTGAGCAAGTGGGCGTACAGCCTGGACGGCATCTATGCGGAGAAAATGATCGGATCGCTGACGGTGGACGCGGCGTTCCTGACGTGCGAGGCGATCTCCCACGCCAAAGGTGCGATGGCGTGGTCGCCGGTTCTCGTCGGCGCCAGGCAGACGACGATGAGCGCCGCCGGCCAAAATATTTTGCTCGTCGACTCCACCAAATTCAGGTACAACTCGCTGGCGATCTTCGCCGGCCTCGACGAGTTCGACGAGATCGTCACGGACGACCGGCTCGACGAAGACGAGGCCGACGTCTATCGGAAAGCCGGCTATCCGCTGACGGTCGTGCCGGTCGAGTAACGGGCTTACAGGCCGCCCGCCCAGTGGATCAGCAGCGGAAGATAGAGGAAGCTGGCGAGCGTCGTGAACGCCACGTTGACCGCGACCAGCTCCTTGTCCCCTCCGTACTTCTCCATCAGCACGACGGAATTGATCGCGGAGGGCATGCTCGACTGGACGAACAGGACGGACGCCTCCAGGCCGTGAAGCCCGAGCAGCCGGATCGTCGCCCACGACAGCAGCGGCACGAGCACGATCCGCATCGCGAGCGACACCCAGATCTCCTTGCGCCAGCTGTTGCGCCAATTCGTCTTGCGCAGCTGCACGCCCAGCAGGAAAAGCACAAGGGCCGGATAGGCGTTGCCCACCAGCTCAAGTCCTTCCGCCAAGCTGTCCGGCAGCTGGATGCCGAATGCAAAAAGCGCGATTCCGACGGCCGCGGCGTAAATGAGCGGCGTTCGGCCCGCCTGCTTGAGCGCCTGAAGCGGACTGAAGGAGGCGCGGGACGCCAGGAACACGCCCAGCGTGTTGACGAGAATAATATGAGTGACGACGTTCGTGACCCCGATCGCGAAGCCTTCGGCGCCGAAAGCGAGCAGCAGCAGCGGAAGACCGTAGTTGTTCGAATTGGCGAAAATCGTCGTCAAATCCATCGCCCTCCGCGACGGGAGGCCGAAGCCGCACAATCTTCCCACCGCCGCGGAGGACGCCCAGCAGAGCGCGGTCTGGACAAGCGTGAACAGCGCGATGCTGCCGAAGACGGAGCCGTTCAGGTCGCTTGCCGCAAGCGCCGATACGATCAGGCAAGGCGACAGCACATAGAGGCTGATGTCCGCCAGCTGGCGCGAATCGGGGGATTTAAACTTTTGATACGCATAGCCTAACAAGCAGGCGAGCAAAATCGGAACGCTTACGTTTGCGAACAGGGAGAAGTAGGCCGCCATAACAATCCTCCTCGGTTGGTTCTCCCTATTCTAAGGTCAACTCCCCTCATCGATTAAATAGGGCTTGCTGAACGAACAAAAAATCCTTATTCCACAAGGGATTTGAGCTACTTTTGTCGAATTTATCTGCAAGGAAAACATAGAAAATTGGCAAAAAACCTTGCAGATGGAGTGAGCGAACGTGTTCGTGCCGAATCGGGATATGGCAGATCTGTTGGAAAATTTCTACTTACCCTTTGGCGGGAAGCTTAATCCTGGGAATCGCTGGGTACAGCTTGCCGCACTCATCCCTTGGGATAAAGTGGAAGAGAAATACTTCCAATCCTTCTCATCGATCGGCATCGGTCAAAAAGCATATTCGGTTCGCATTGCACTCGGTGCCCTCATCATCAAGGAGCGCCTTGGTT
>NZ_KE386963.1:39500-85289 GCF_000429825.1 Cohnella thermotolerans DSM 17683 | reverse complement strand
GCTAGAGTCAGCCGACACGCTCGTCAAACGATTTTCAATTTTGGGCGATACAGTCCCTGGTTTCAGACCGTACGACGAGTGTACCAAGCGTTTGCCTGAATCCATTTTTCGCCATCCAGACCAACCCAAACTGCTCTTCCCTGTTCCGGCCTTACCGTAAACAGCAAGGCTTATTGAGCATGCCTTGCTTGATGGATTCTGTCATTTGTAGATTTGTTTTCATCACGAATCTTTAGCTGATGGGGGGATTTCCGATTACTTTTTTCCATATACTGCCCTCTCTGGCGGAGTGGACTTAAGTTTGTCACGGATTCAGGTTGTTCTTTCGTTTCCATCGAATTGACAATTAGGACGGATTAAACTATGCTTTACTTAAGCTTAGTTTCCGGCCTTGAGCCGGGAAGCGGGGGAACCAATGTTTTTGGGGCGTATCATTCCGGCTGGAATGTAGGGAACCATCTATCCCGAGCCCGTCAGCTAACCTCGTCGGCTTTGGATGGGTCAAAGCGCAGGATGCGCCTACACGTCGTTTTTGACCCTTTCGAGGGTCTTTTTGCGTTCTAGAGGGGCCCTCTCCCGGTGGGATTTCGTTTCTGCCGGCCGAAGGGTCTTTTATTTTGCAGAGAGGAGGGAGACAAGAAAGAGGATCCGGGAACCGAGTCCGAAGATCGATCCAGAAAACTTGAGGAGGAATTGGCATGCCCCAACCCAAGTATAGAACCGACATTGGGAAGATCGAGCAACTGACGGAGGCGGAACGGGAAAAACTGAAGCTGATTACGAACAAATTTGTTTTCCGAGTGAACGATTATTACTTGAATCTGATCGACTGGAGCGATCCGAACGATCCGATTCGCAAACTGGTGATCCCGAGCGAAGGGGAATTGGCCGAGTACGGACGATGGGACGCTTCCGACGAAGATACGAATTATGTCGTACCCGGCTGCCAGCACAAGTACGATTCGACCGCGTTGCTGATCGTATCGGAGGTATGCGGGGCTTATTGCCGCTACTGCTTCCGCAAACGGCTGTTCCGCAACGATGTCAAGGAAGCGACCACCGACGTCGAGCCAGGGCTGAAATATATAGCAAGTCAACCGCAGATCAGCAACGTCCTGTTAACCGGAGGAGACAGTCTGATTCTCGCTACGCCGAAATTAGGAGCTATATTGGCGCGCCTCCGGGAGATCGAGCATGTTCAGATCATTCGCCTGGGTTCCAAAATTCCGGTATTCAACCCGATGCGCATCTATGAAGACGAAGCGCTGTTGGAAACGCTCAAAACTTATTCTACGCCGGAAAAACGGATTTATGTAATGGCTCATATCAACCATCCACGAGAAATTACGCCCGAAGCCGTGCGCGGATTCGAGGCTCTGCATAACGCGGGCGTCATCATTGTGAACCAGACGCCTATTCTGAGAGGCATCAACGACGATCCGAAGGTGCTCGGCGAACTGCTCGACAAGCTGAGCTGGGCAGGGGTCACGCCCTACTACTTTTTCGTGAACCGGCCGGTAGCCGGCAATCGCGATTTCGTGCTCCCGCTGGAGCGGGTCTACCGGCTGGTGGAAGAAGCGAAAGCGCTCACGTCCGGCTTGGGCAAGCGGGTACGCTTGTCGATGAGCCACACGTCGGGCAAAATCGAAATTTTGGCGATAGAGAACGGGAAAGCGTATTTGAAATATCACCAGTCGCGGGATGGCGAATACGGCAAATTTATGACGCTGGATTGCCCTCCGGACGCCGCCTGGTTCGACGATTTGCCCGGGAGCGAACAATATTGGCGCAAGCCGAAGAAACTGACGGATGCCGTCGCTTCCGTCAACGAGATGCCGGATATGCCGTCGCGGTCCTTGCCTAAGATTTTCGCCGAATGATCTCCGCAACTGGAAGCCGCCTTCGCCTCGTTCTTCCGGCAGGAGATGAGGGACGAGTTGGCTTTCGGCATTAAAAGAAGAGGGATATCCCTGTGGTCGATTCCAGACCTGACGGGATATTACAGCGGCTAACCGTGCTCGGACGGCTCCGCCGTTAAACCTGCTGGATCTTGATAAGGTTGGTGACGCCCGAGACGCCGGCCGGCGTGCCGGCGGAGATGACCGCGTAGTCGCCCGGCTGCAGCAGGCCGGTTTTGCGGCCGCTCGCGAGCGCCGACTGAATCATCTCGTCGGTCGATTTGGTAGGTTCGCCTTTGACCGGAATGACGCCCCAGAGCAAGGTCAAGCGGGCCAGCACGCGCTCGTCCGGCGTAATCGCGATGATCGGCGCTTTCGGACGGTACTTGGACACCATCCGGGCGGTGAAGCCGCTGACGGTCGGGGTCAGAATCGCTTTGGCGTTCAGCTTCCTGGACGAGGAGACGACCGCCTGGCTAATAATCTCGGTGACGGACGCGGACAGGTCGTCGCGGAGCCGGTTGCTGGCGCTGCTGCCGCAGTCGTAGACCGATTCGGCCCGCAGCGCGATGGACGCCATCGTCGCGACCGACTGAATCGGATATTTGCCGGCCGCCGATTCCCCGGACAGCATAATCGCATCGGAGCCTTGCAGCACGGCGTTCGCGGTGTCGCTCACTTCGGCGCGCGTCGGGCGCGGGTTGACCTGCATCGAATCCAGCATGTGCGTGGCGACGATGACCGGTTTGCCGGCCAGGTTGCACTTCTCGATCATCTCCCGCTGGATCATCGGCACTTCCTCGACCGGAATCTCGACGCCCAGATCGCCCCGCGCCACCATAATGCCGTCGGACGCTTCGATGATCGCGTCCAGGTTGGCGACGCCTTCCTCGTTCTCGATCTTGGAGATGATCTGAATGTGGCCGGCGTTTTGCTCCTCCAGCAAAGCCCGGATTTGCAAAATATCTTCCGCCTTGCGCACGAACGAAGCGGCGATGATGTCGACGCCTTGCTCGACGCCGAACGCGATGTGGCGCACGTCTCTCTCGGTGACGCCCGGCAGCGTCGTGCGGATGCCCGGCAGATTGACGCCCTTGTTCGGCTTGATCGTGCCGCCGCTAACGATCCGGCAGACGACCGTCTTCTCCGTCACCGACTCCACCGTCAGCTGGATCAAGCCGTCGTCGATCAGAATCGTGTTGCCCGGCTTCACGACCAGCGGCAATTCTCCGTAGTTGACGGAGATCGTGTCGGCGTCGCCTAGAATCGTCTCGGTCGTCAGCGTCAGAACGTTGCCGGCTTTGAGCTCGTAGGAGGCTTCCTTTAGCTTGCCGATACGCACTTCCGGTCCTTTAATATCCATCAGAATCGAGACGATGGCTCCGGTCTCGCGCGCCGCCTGGCGAATCCGCTCAATCCGGCCGCTATGGTCGCTCAGCTCGCCGTGGGCCATATTCAGGCGAGCGACATTCATGCCGGCCTCGATCATTTGCTTCAGCACTTCCACGGAGTCGCAGGCGGGCCCCATGGTACAGATGATTTTCGTCTTTCTCACGTGTATCCCTCCAGAAGATGGCTGCCTCTATTGTAGCCCTAAACGTATCAATAAAATATGAAATATAGTATGCTAAATGTAATATAGTACGTAGGCGGTGCGGGACGATTTTAACGGTGAACGATGTCAGACTCGATCGGGTCATGGAATGGTTCGAGGAAGCGGGCGCAGCCGAAACGTGGACGCTGGCGCTCATGAATTACGGCAAGTGCGTCTACTGGATCGGCGCGGACAAGGTCATCCTGGAGAAAGGCGACACGCTGCTCATCCCGGCGGGGCTCGGCTATTACGCCAAGAGCGTGCCTTCCGTTTTCCACGAGAAATATGTGGTCCGGTTCTCGCCCGGAGCGGGCGCGCAGCGGCTTCCGTGGCTGGCTGGCCGGCAGTGGTTCAAGCTGAAGCCCGCCATGTTCGAATGGTCGGCGGAGAGGCTTCGGACGCTCGCGGAGGAGTGGGCCGAGGGGACGGCATTCGCGGCCGTGCGCGCGCAGGCGATCGTCACGGAGCTGCTGGCGCTGTGGAACCGGCAATGGTGCGATAAGCCGGTGTCGGCCCCGGTCGATTACCATGCGCAGCGGATGAAAGATTACATTCTCGAACATTACCGCGAGAAAATTACGAAAGAATCGTTAGGCGAGCATATCGGCCGAAGCCCCAACTATGCCGCGGCTTTGTTCCGTCGGGCGACGGGACAGACGATCAGCGAGTTCGTGCATGCGACCCGGGTGAAGAAAGCCGTCTACCTGCTCTCCGATTCTATGCTTACGGTGGCGGAAATCTCGGAAATGCTGGGCTACCGGGACGTCTCTTATTTTCATCGCTTGTTTAAGAAAGCTACGGGCAAAAACCCGTCCGATTATATGAAGGATCGAAAAGGATAGAGAGGAAATCCCCGCCTAGGGATTCCAGAAAGAAGCCGTCCCCGCGATTAAACCGCGCCGTTCGTTCTCTCGTCTTAACAGGAGAGCGATTCAAGACAGAAAGGAATTGGGGATCCGTCATCATGAATAAACATCGCAGATTTTGGAGAGTCGCCGTTGCTATTTTGGCCGTGCTGGTGATCGCGTCGGGCATCGGCTATGTCAATCGGGGAGCTTTGGCCGCCTGGGGGTTCGATACGTTTCTGGCCAAAAAGGTAGAGGCCAAGCTGGCCGATTCCTATCAGCCGCTGGCGGACCGTCCCGCCGAATCCGAGGCGCCGGCCGTAACCGAGCCGTTCTCGCTGCTTCTGATGGGCGTGGACGCCCGTCCGGGACAGACGCGGGGGCGCTCCGATACGTTAATTTATACGGTTGTCCGACCGAAGGACGGCAACGTGCTAATGGTGTCGATTCCGCGCGATTCGTATGCCGACATCGTGGGGAAGAACAAGAAGGATAAGATTACGCATGCCTACGCGTTCGGCGGTCCGGAGATGGCGGTGAACAGCGTGGCGAAGCTGCTGAACGCGAAAGTCGATCATTACGCCTCCATCAACTTCGAAGGCTTCGTTCAGGCCGTCGACACGCTCGGAGGCATCTCGCTGCCGATTACGAAGGATATCGTCAACAAAGGCAAGGATCACGAGAAATTTACGATAAAAGCGAACAAAGAGAGCTATTCCGGCCAAGAGGCGCTGAATTACGTCCGGTACCGCGAGGACGCAGGCGGAGACGTCGCCCGCACGGAGCGCAACCGCGTCTTCCTGGAGTCGCTCCTGCACAAGGCTTCTTCGCTTCAGGAGTGGGACAAGATCCCCGATCTGCTCGGCATCGTCGGGGACAACTTCCGCACCGATCTTCCGCCGTCGTCGCTCACCGATGTCGCCGCGCAATTTTTGCAGACCGACCATCGCATTCAGAGCTACACGCTCAAAGGGTCCGGCGCGAGAATGGGCAAGGAGAACCTGTGGTACTTCGTCCTGGACGACAACGATCTGGCTAACGTTCGGCAGACGATTGAGAAATGGCTCGACCCGAGCACGCAGGAGTCCGAATTGACCGTGCCCGGCAAGGCGGCCGCCGGCGGGCAGACGGGAGCGGCCGTGTCGGGAGCCGAAGCGTCATAATTTGGTAAAGTTGGTTATAGGCCAACGGCACATGGTATAATGGAGACGGTCGAAGCTCTCGCAGCTTGGGCCGTTCTTGCGCAATTAGCGATACCGATGAAGGACAGAGGAGAGGAAAAGATGAACATCGCTTTTTTCCTTCTGCCGAAGCAGGAGGTTGTCTGTCTCCCCGAGAGCGCTACGTTGCGGCAGACGCTGGAGCGGATGGAACGCCACCGGTATACGGCGGTACCCGTTCTCAGCGAAGACGGGAAATACATCGGAACCGTCACGGAAGGCGATTTGCTGTGGTTCATGAAGAGCCGGCCGGATATCGGGTTCGAGAACGCGCACCGGGTGAACCTGTCGGAAGTACCGTTTCGCGTCGCCATACGGCCCGTGCAGATCGAAGCGAACATGGAAGATTTGATCTCGCTCGCGAAGACGCAAAATTTCGTGCCCGTCATTGACGACATGGGCCGCTTTATCGGCATCGTGCGGCGCAGCGATATTATCGATTATTGCGAGCGACTGCTAGTGCCATCCTCGATGGATGAAAAGGCGGTTCGCAGGGAAGCCTGATCCTAGCAAACATTGGCAATCGGTTTGCGGCAATCATTCATGGCGACATGACTGGAGGCTAGGATGGCTACGAAGCGAAATGGCAACGGCATCGGCCGCAGAGGATGGGCGGCCGTCTCCGGCGTTGCGGTCGGTCTCATCGCGGCAGGCGCCCTCTGGCTGGGCGGCGCCCGCCTCCATCATCCGAATGCCGCCCCTCTCGCGCAAGCGAAGGGGGCGGCATTCCCCCCGCTGGCAAATTCCTCTTCCGGCACGGCGACTACAGCCCGTTCGGCGAACGCATCGGCGGACGGCGTCGATCGGCCCGCCGCATCGGAACTAAACCGAACGTACGACATCGTCATCAAGAACGGCCGGGTCGTCAATCCCGAGACGAAGCTGGACCGGCAAGGCTTGAACGTCGCCATTCAAGGCGGCAAGATCGCGCTTGTCACCGATCGGGACCTTGCGGGCAAGCGGGTCATTGACGCGACCGGGCTCGTCGTGGCGCCCGGGTTTATCGACAATTTGTCTTACGATCCGAACCCGCTCGGCGTCTGGACCAAGCTCGCGGACGGCGTCACGAGCAACATCGCCATGCACGGCGGGACGGCGTCCCCGGACAAATGGTATCCCTATTACATAAGCAACAAAACCCCGGTTCACTTCGGCGCTTCCTTCTTCTACACGCAAGCGCGCAATCAATTCTCGCTCAGCCGCTACGATTCGGCAACGCCGGAACAGATCGACAAATTGGTTGCGCAGGCCGAGAAAGCGCTGAACGACGGCGCGCTCGGCATCTCGTTCAGCCTCGAATACGTACCGGGCATTCAAGCTCCGGAGATTTTGCCGCTCATGCGATTGGCCTACAAGTACAACGTGCCGGTGTACTTCCACGCCCGGTATTCGGACATGGAGGAGCCGGGAACGAACATCGACGCGGTCAACGAGCTGATCGGCTACGCCAGGGCGACCGGCGCGTCGGTTCACGTCGATCATATCAACAGCACGGGCGGCACGTTCTCGATGAAGCAGTCGCTCGCGATGCTGGAAGCCGCCCGCAGGCAGGGGCTGGACATGACGGCGTGCACGTACCCGTACGACTATTGGGGGACGTATTTGAATTCGGCGAGGTTCGACGAAGGCTGGCAGCAGCGCTTCCGCATTACGTACAAGGATCTGCAAATCGCCGGCACGGACGAACGCTTGACGGAGGAGACGTTCCGCATGTACAAGAAGCAGGGCAAGCTGGCGGTAGCCTACGCCATTCCGGAAGCGGACATTCGCGATTCGCTGCGCTCCCCGTTCGTCATGATCGGCAGCGACGCCATTCTCGAGCCCGGCTACAACAATCATCCCCGCGCATCCGGCACGTTCGCCCGGACGGTCGGCCTGTATGTGCGGGAGCATAAGGTTCTCTCGCTGCTGGATGCGATCGACAAGATGACGCTCATGCCCGCGAAGCGGCTGGAGAAGCAGGCGCCGGCGCTGAGGAAGAAGGGGCGTATCGCCCGCGGCATGGACGCCGACATCGTCGTGTTCGATTACGGCACGATTAGCGACCGCTCGACGGTGGCGAAGCCGAATCTGCCTTCGGCGGGCATCAAGTACGTGCTCGTCGGCGGCCGGGTAGCACTCGATGGCCGAGGGCTGCACAAGGACGTCCGGGTCGGGCAGCCGATCCGCAGCGAGTTCGTCCGCTACCGCGGAAAGGCCGGGACGCTGACGGTCGGAAAGGCGAAGGCGCCGGTCGCGACGTACCGGGGGGCGAGCTACGTCGATGAGGAGATTTTGCGGAGCGCGGGCTATACGCTCAGTTGGAGCCGGTCCAGCCGGACGCTTCGGCTCGGCTTCGGCGGATCGGGGGCGATAGCAGGCGGCCAGAGCGGCTCGGTCGGCGTGACGGAGCCGGCGGTCGGGGAGCTGATGCTGGAGCGGGGGTACCGTCTCGAATGGGACGGCGGCGGCGCCGAGCTGCTGTCGATCGGCGACCGCCGGTACGTGTCGCTCGGCACGCTGCAGGCGCTCGGCTGGAAGCTGAGCCGGAGCGGCACGGAATGGACGGCGCAAGCCGCTTGAGGAAGCGGACGGAACGAATGGACAGGCGGGAAGCCCCTATCGCGCGGAGGGCTCCCCGCCTTTTTTTGCAGGAAGCGTACGGCCCCCGGCGGGACCCGCGATTCTCGCGGGCCGGCATTGCGGACCTTGGGCGATTGTGTGATATAATGAAGATTGCAGCTTTCTGGGCAGACACGCGAAGTTTAGCTTGGAGAGGGTGGTTTCAAGCGATGGAACGCGATGTGGATGTCGCCACTCGGGCGAAGACGATCGAGTGGCTGAAGACGGAAGTCGTCGATCAAGTATCCCGATTGTTCAAGGCGATGTGGGACGGAAGCGCGGTTCGCATAACGGACAGTTTGGCCGGTCTGATCGCCGGCGTTTACATTCTGGGGCGCCGCTTGGGCATCTCGTACAAAGATCTGGACGGGGCCGTAACCGACAAGCTTGCCAAGCTGAAGCAAGAAGGACATCAGCTCGAGGATCTGTACCGGGATCTGTCGGCTTTGGAAGAACATATACGCAAGAGGTGACCCTTTTGAAGATCGGCTGGAAATCCGTGGCCTGGAGCGCCGCGGCGCTGCTTCTGCTGCTTAGCATTCCGACGAATCTGGTCGTCGTCACGCTGTTCGTGCTCATGGTCCCGATGGTTGTTCTATGCACGCTGCTGAAGCCGATTCCGTACGTCCTGCATTTGCTCGGCATCGGAATCGCCGCTTACGTGCTGCTCGGGTCTTACTCGCTAGTTCCGCTTACGTTCGGCTTTTTCTTTCTGATTCCATCTTCGGTCATGGGCTACATGTATAAGAAGCACGCGTCCGCGAGAACCGTCGTTACGGTGACGATCGTTATTCTGGTCGCGCAATTTCTGGCCGAGCTTGCGATTTTCTCGATTCAATACGATTTCGATTTGTCCACGCAATTATCGGGTCTGTTCGAGGAAGCCTTAAAGCAGATGCAGACGGGCACGCTGCTGCCTTCGGATTGGGCCTCGACGACCGCCGTATCGCTTGGCGACGCAGTACTGAATATGCTGCCGGCCTTGCTGCTGCTGTCGTCGTTCGCGTTCGCCATCGTGACGCACGCGCTGTCCAGGCGCGCGCTCGGGCTGATGGGCATCGTCGCGCCGGCGATGTCCCCGCTGCGGAACTGGATGCTGCCGCGCAGCTTGATTTTCTACTACCTGCTGGCCTTGATTGTCAGTTACTTCATTCCGGCGGACAGCAACGGCTTCTGGAGCACGGTGACGGCCAACGCCGTGCCGATTCTCCGCTTCGCGTTCACCGTGCAGGCCATCGCGTTCTTCTTCTATCTGGCGGACGCGAAGCGGTGGCCCCGGATCGCCCCGGTGCTGATCGCCATTCCGCTGCTGCTGTATCCGCCTTTCTATCTGATCGGACTGCTGGACGCCGCCTTTCCATTGCGCAAGTACTTCGTCAAGTAAGTTTTGCACCACAACGGCATCGCATAGTGACAACTAGACCGCAGCCGCGACGCGCCGGGCGCGGAGCGGTCAAGACAAGGGAGCGAAGCTTTACATGCCCAAGTTTCTCGTTCAACGATGGCATGGCTTGCATAATGTATGGGCGCTGGTTCTGATCCTGCTGCTGACCATCGCGCTCGCCTGGTACCAATGGGTGCTCGGTCTGATCGGTCTCGTGCTCGGCGGGGCGGTAGGCGTCTACGCGATGATGGCGGAGCGCGCTTTCCGCAAGGAATTGAACGATTACGTGCTGACGCTCTCGCATCGCATCAAGGGCGTCGGCAACGACGTTATCGGCACGCTGCCCTTCGGCATCATTCTTTATAACGAAGACAAGGAAGTTCAATGGCATAATGCGTACATCTCCACCGTGACGGGCCGGCCTTCGGTCGTCGGCGTCCCGCTCGCGGAGCTGTTCCCGGCGCTGCAGATTCCGTCCAAGGAGAAGGAGCCGAGCAAGGCGGAGACGACGTTGAACGGGCGCGTCTACGAGCTTGTATTCCGAACGCAGGAACGGATGCTGTATGTAACCGACATTACCGAGAGTTGGACGCTCTCCAAACGCTACGAAGACGAGAAGCTGGCGCTCGGAATCGTGATGATGGACAACCTCGAGGAAGTCGCGCAGGGCATGGACGAACAGCAGCGGGCGATCATGCTGTCGAAGGTTACCGGCGAAATCAACGAATGGGCGCAGAAATACGGCCTGTTCCTGAGGCGCCTGTCTTCGGACAAATATATGGTCGTCGCGAACCAGCTGGCGCTTCGCCAACTGGAGCAGTCGCGGTTCGACCTCCTGGACGACGTCAGGGAGATTACGATGAACCTGAAGCTGCCGATGACGCTCTCCATCGGCTTCGCTTCGGGCACGGACGATATCATCGAGCTCGGCCATCTCGCGCAGGGCAGTCTGGACATCGCGCTTGGCCGCGGAGGCGACCAGGCGGTCGTGAAGTTCGGGCAACGGCAGAGCTTCTACGGCGGGAAAAGCAACGCGGTGGAGAAGCGCACGAGAGTGCGGGCGCGGGTTATCTCCCATGCCTTGCGCGACCTGATGAAGGAGAGCGACAACATCGTCATCATGGGCCACAAGTTGCCGGACATGGATGCCGTCGGCGCCGCCATCGGCATCGTGAAGGCGGCGTGCCAGTTCGGCAAGGAAGCCTTCGTCGTGCTGGAAGGCGTCAATCCGGGAATCCAGCGCATGATGGAGATGATTCGTGAAGACGAGAAGCTGGCGAAGCGGTTCGTCAACCCGGAGCAAGCGCTCGCGCTCACGAACAAGCGGTCTCTCGCCGTCGTCGTCGATACGCACAGGGCTTCTATGGTGGCGGAGCCCAAGCTTCTGCAGCAGACCGACCGGATCGTCGTCATCGACCACCACCGCCGCAGCGAGGAGTTCATCGACGACGCGGTGCTGATCTATATGGAGCCTTACGCGTCGTCCACGTGCGAGCTCGTCACCGAGCTGCTCCAGTACATTCATGAGCGGATCGTCCTGGACGTTCGCGAAGCGACGGCGCTGCTTGCCGGCATCACCGTCGACACGAAGAGCTTCGCGCTGCGCACGGGCTCCCGGACGTTCGAAGCGGCTTCGTTCCTCCGCCGCAACGGAGCCGATCCGACGCTCATTCAGCGGATGCTGAAGGAGGATCTGGAGGAATACATTAAGAAGGCGGAAATTATCCAGCACGCGGAGAAGTATCGCGAGCATATCGCGATCGCCGTCGCCGATGCCGGCAAACCCGTGCCTCAGCTGCTCATTGCGAAAGCGGCCGATACTTTGCTCAACATGACGGGCATCCGCGCCTCGTTCGTTATCGGGCAGCGCCCGGATGGACTGGTCGGCATCAGCGCCCGGTCGCTGGGCCAAATCAACGTGCAAGTCGTCATGGAACGCATGGGAGGCGGAGGCCATCTGACGAACGCCGCCGCCCAGCTGCAGGGCTGCTCCTTGCAGGAAGCGGCCGCCCAGCTGAAGCAAGCGCTCAAAGAAATCGAAGGGGAAGAGGGGAATCCGGAATGAAGGTCATTTTTCTGCAAGACGTGAAGGGTCAAGGGAAGAAAGGCGAAGTCAAGGAAGTGTCGGAAGGCTACGCGCGCAATTTCCTGCTGCCGAAGGGATACGTCCAAATCGCTACCGAAGGCGCAAAAAAAACGCTCGACCAAATCAACGCGTCCATACAGAAGAAGAAGGAGCGGGAGAAGGAAGAGGCGCAGGCTCTCGCGGCCAAGCTGAGCGAGATGACGGTCGTCATCAAAGCCAAAGCGGGCGAAGGCGGCCGTTTGTTCGGCGCCATTACAAGCAAGCAAATCGCCGAAGCGCTGGAGAAGCAGAAGATCACGATCGACAAGCGGAAGATCGAGCTCGACGAGCCGATCCGGACGCTCGGCGTCACGAAGGTAACGATCAAATTATATCCTGACGTAAAGGGCACATTAAGCGTGCAAGTCGTGGAGGAATGACGATATGAACGTCGGCGCGGAACCGTTCCTGGAAGGCCGCATCCCGCCCCAGAACCTGGAGGCGGAGCAAGCGGTGCTCGGCGCCATTCTGCTGGAGGCCGAAGCGCTGATTACGGCGATGGAGCGCATTCGGGCGGAAGACTTCTACAGCGTTGCGCATCAACGGATTTTCGAAGCGATGACCGATCTGAACGACGACAACCAGCCGCTCGATCTCGTCACGCTGACGGCCCGTCTGCAGGACAAAGGGCAGCTTGAGGAAATCGGCGGCGTCACTTACTTGGCGAAGCTGGCCAACGCGGTGCCGACGGCGGCCAACGTCGAATATTACGCGCAGATCGTCGAAGAGAAATCGATGATCCGGCGCCTCATCCGGACGGCGACGCAAATCGTCTCGAACGGCTTCGCGGCCGAGGACGACGTCGCCGTCCTGATCAACGACGCCGAGCAGCGCATTATGGAAATTTCCAACCGCCGATCGTCGTCCGGCTTTATCAGCATTCGCGACGTTCTGATGGACGTGTTCGAGCGGGTCGAGTTCCTGTTCAACCACAAAGGCGGCACGACGGGCATCCCGTCCGGATTCCGCGATCTGGACAAGATGACGTCCGGCTTTCAGCGGAGCGATCTCATTATCGTCGCCGCCCGTCCTTCCGTCGGGAAAACCGCCTTCGCCTTGAACATCGCCCAGAACGTGGCCGTTCGGGCCGGCGAGACCGTCGCGATCTTCAGCCTGGAAATGTCGGCCGCCCAGCTCGTGCAGCGTATGCTTTGCGCCGAGTCCAACGTGGACGCCGGCCGGATGCGGACGGGCTATCTGGAAGGCGACGACTGGGAGAAGCTGACGATGGCCATCGGCGCTTTGTCGGAGGCGGAAGTGTACATCGACGACACGCCGGGGATCACGGTTGCGGATATTCGGGCCAAGTGCCGGCGGCTCAAGAAGGAGAAGGGGCTGGGGATGATCGTCATCGATTATTTGCAGCTCATTCAAGGCCGCGGCAAGCCCGGGGAGAACCGCCAGCAGGAAGTCTCCGAGATTTCCCGTACGCTGAAGCAGATCGCGCGGGAGTTGGAAGTGCCGGTCATCGCGCTGTCCCAGCTGTCGCGGGGCGTCGAGCAGCGGCAGGACAAGCGGCCGATGATGTCCGACCTTCGGGAATCGGGCTCGATCGAGCAGGACGCCGATATCGTCGCTTTCCTGTACCGGGACGATTATTACAACCAGGATACGGAGAAAAAGAATATTATCGAGATCATCATCGCCAAGCAGCGGAACGGCCCGGTCGGCACGGTGGAGCTGGTCTTCCTCAAAAATTTCAACAAATTCGTCAGCTTGGATCGAACTCACGAAGAGAGCGCGTAAAGCTATCATCCGTATCATTAACCTTCATCCGTCGCCCCCTGAAGGGCGGGAATATAGAAATCAGAATGAAGAGATCCCCTTCAAGGAGAACGAAGCCGAGATCCGGTTTTCTCCTTGAAAGGGATCTTTTTGTGTTCGTTCATGTTAGGTTTTCTAATGGAATCGGGCGTTTTGTAAGCAGATTACAAAGGTAAGTTCAATTATATGTTAGCATATTACAGTGATCTCCTGAATTTTGTGTTATATAATATGACAACAATGAGGTCTTTAAGTAACATTTAATGATCAAAGGAGTGAATGCCATGTTTATTCAAGCAGATCCTTATTTATATCCCTACGACGGGGATCTCAGAGCCGACAATACGGCGTTGATCGTCATCGACATGCAGACCGACTTCTGCGGGCCGGGCGGTTACGTCGACCGCATGGGATACGATCTCTCGCTGACCCGGCGGGCGATCGAGCCGATCAAGCGGTTGTTGGACACCGTAAGGGCCATTCCCGGGTTTACCGTCATTCATACGCGGGAAGGGCATCGTCCCGATCTGTCCGACCTTCCGGCCAACAAGCGGTGGCGCAGCAAACAGATCGGCGCCGAGATCGGGTCGGAAGGGCCGGCGGGCCGCATTCTGGTTAGAGGGGAGCCGGGATGGCAAATTATCGAAGAGCTGGCGCCGCTCGCCGGGGAAGTCGTGATCGATAAGCCGGGCAAGGGAAGCTTCTACGCTACCGACCTCGATCTCATTCTGCGGACGAGAGGGATTCGCAACCTGATTCTAACGGGAATCACGACGGACGTGTGCGTCCATACGACGATGCGGGAAGCCAACGACCGAGGCTATGAATGTCTGATTCTCGAAGACTGCACGGGGGCGACGGATCCCGACAATCATCGGGCCGCTCTTCATATGGTGAAAATGCAAGGCGGCGTGTTCGGAAGCGTGTCCGACTCGGAATCGGTGATCGCCACTCTTCGGTCGTTGTCGTAATTCGCGCCGATAAGGCGTCCATCATGCGGAAGGAGGGAGATTTCATTCTATGGAGTATAAGCAGCTGCCGCTCCGAGTTACGATTGAATGGCTTCGGGCGACTTATGCCGACGGAGCGCTGACGCCGGAAGACGTCATCCACGAGATGATCCGGCGAGCCGAAGAAGACGCGGCTATGAACATATGGATTACCCCTCCGAGAATGGAGCGGATCCGCCCTTACCTCGACAGACTTCATTCCGTAGATCCGTCGGAGTTGCCCCTGTGGGGCATTCCGTTCGCGATCAAGGACAACATCGATTGCGCTGGCGTTCCGACGACCGCCGGTTGTCCGGATTATCAATATTTGCCGACGGAGAGTGCGACCGTGGTGGAACGGTTGATCGCCGCGGGGGGCATTCCGCTCGGGAAGACGAATCTCGATCAGTTCGCGACCGGTCTTGTCGGCGTCCGAAGTCCCTACGGCGAGACGCACAACGCATTGAAGGGCGAGTATATCAGCGGAGGTTCCAGCTCGGGCTCGGCGGTGGCCGTGGCTAGGGGGCATGCGGCTTTCGCCTTGGGAACCGATACGGCCGGCTCCGGCCGTGTGCCGGCGGCTCTGAACGGCATCGTAGGCTTTAAGCCAAGTCTCGGAGCCTGGTCCAACAAAGGAGTCGTTCCGGCTTCGGCCAGCCTGGACTGCGTAACCGTGTTCGTCAACAGCCTGGAAGACGCGAGGACGGTGGACGCGGTCGTCCGGGGAAGAGACGGGAACGACCCTTGGTCCAAGGAAGTTCCCAGGCTGAAACCGGCGAAGCCGACCGTCTTGCTGGTGCCGAAGGAGCCTCTGCAGTACTTCGGTCCCCATGCGGCGGAGTACGAGAGAGCTTGGCATCGCGCCGTCGAACGGTTGAACGGGATGGGCGTGAGGTGCGAGGCGATCGATACCGGGATGTTCTCGGAGGCCGCCGCCCTCCTGTATGACGGTCCGTACGTGGATGAACGCTGGGCCGCTCTGGGCGGCTTCGTCGATACCCACCCGGGCAGCACGCTGCCCGTGACCGAGACGATTCTAAGATCGGGGCAAGCGGCGGACTACAAGGGAGTAGACTTGTTCCGGGCGCTTCATCGGCTTCAAAGATTCCGACTGGAGACGGAGAAGCTGCTTAAGGACGCCGTGCTGGTCATGCCGACCGCAGGCGGGACTTGGACGCGCGAACAGGTGCGCGCGGACCCGATCGGAACGAACGCCAAGATGGGGCTGTATACGAACCATTGCAATCTGCTCGATCTGTGCGCCGTGGCGGTGCCGTCCGATCCGATCGGGGAGGATCTTCCGTTCGGCATCACCTTCTTCGCCCTGGCGGGCCATGAAGGTCTTGCGTACGGCAGCGCTCAAACCTTTCTGCATTCGGCGCCGTGGCCGGACGAAGATCAGGGCGAGAGCGCCAGCACCTTGGTGGCGGTATGCGGCTTGCATATGCGCGGATACCCGTTGGAGAAGCAGATGCTGGCCTACGGGGCCCGCTTCGTTAGGGAAGATAAGACGGCTCCGGCGTACGAATTGTTCAAGCTGGCGACGACACCTCCTCGTCCGGGCCTGATTCGCAAAGGCGCGGGCGGCGCATCGATCCACGTCGAGCTGTGGGAGATGCCGTCCGAATCGTTCGGCGCGTTCGTCGCGGGAATAGCCGCGCCGCTCGGAATTGGCAAGGTGGAACTTCAGGACGGCACGGAGGTGCCGGGATTCCTCTGCGAGTCGTACGCGGAAGCGATGGGCGAGAACGTAACGGAGCTGGGGAGCTGGCATGCGGTGATGGCGCGATAAGACGCTACGGAGACGCCCCAAGGGTCCCTGGACGTACTAAGCTAATGTTCTAATGTTATATATATGTAATATTTATGATCGAAATACAATCAATAACGAACAATTATATTAGAATTTTATAAAGATTAACGATATTTTTTCGTTTATAATAGTTTAAAGTCAAAAAACCTAATTTATGATGTAATGAATTTTAACGCAAAAAAAGGGGGGTAGCTTCGATGGTACATCCCGATGTTGAATCTTATCCCTATCTCTTAAAAGCGCAAGGACTGACCAAGCGGTTCGGATCGTTAACGGCCAACCAGTCCATTCAACTGGAAGTCAAACCCGGTTCGATTCACGCCATTCTCGGGGAGAATGGAGCGGGCAAAAGCACGTTGATGAAGATGCTGTACGGCGTCTATGAACCGGACGAAGGCGAGATCTGGATGGATGGGGAAACTGTCTCGCTTCATCCGCCGACTCGGGCGAGAGCGAAGGGCATCGGCATGGTGTTCCAGGACTTCCGGGTCATCCCTGCTATGACCGTGCTGGACAATATCGCTCTCAGCGTGGAGAAAGGATGGCGCATCCGGCGCAAATCGTTGCGGAATCGAATCGTGGAGGTATCGTCCAAGTACGGCTTGGCGGTCGATCCGGACGCCTTCGTCTGGCAGCTTGACCTGGGTCAGCGGCAGCGGCTCGAGATCGTGAAAGTGCTGCTCGCCCCCGGGACGCGAATCATTATTTTCGACGAACCGACAAGTGTGCTGGTTCCCCAGGAAGTGGAGTCCTTCCTTCAGATGCTCGATCTTCTGCGCAGGGACGGTTACGGAATCTTGCTCATTACGCACAAAATTAACGAAGTTCTCGCATGCGCGGATCAGGTTACGGTGCTGAGGTCGGGGCGAGTCTCGCATCAGATGAGTAGGGAAGAGGGGCTGGACGGCGATGCGCTGATCTCGGCCATGTTGGGCGACAAAGCGCTGAAGCCGGTTCTGAAGCCGGCCCCGAATTCGTCGGAAGTGCGGCCCGAGGTGCTGCGTGTCGAGAACGGAACGATTCGGGGAGACCATGGGGAGGAAGTGCTGGCGGATTTTCAATTGTCCATGAGGCATGGAGAGATCGTCGGAGTGGCCGGCATCTCCGGAAGCGGGCAGCGCGAGCTGGCGGAAGCGTTGTTCGGTCTGCGGAAGCTGGCTTCCGGAACGCTGACCGTTCACGGCAAGCCGCTTCGGGGCGGTGACGTGAGAGCGTTCATGGAAGCTGGCGTCAGCTTCGTCTCGGAAGATCCCATTAAGGAATCGGTCATTCCGGGTTTTACGATCCTCGAGCATATGGTGCTGGACGGCATTCCGGTTCGCAATAAGGGAGTCGGCATAGACTGGCGGCATATCCGAAGCGAATTGGAGAACAGCGAAGAGGCGAAGTCGCTGGCGTTGGCCGATGCGGGCCGCAGGGCGGATCAACTGTCCGGAGGCAACGTGCAGAGAATGGTGCTCTCCCGGGCGCTGATCCGCAAGCCGGACATCCTCATCATCAGTTATCCGAGCCGGGGTCTCGATATCGGCACGACCCTCACCATCCAGCAAAGGCTGATCGAGCTGGCCGAACGGGGAACGGCGATCCTCCTGTTCTCCGAGGATTTGGACGAATTGTTCAAGCTGTCCGACAAGCTGGTCGTCTTGGCCGGCAAACGGTTGTTGGGCCCCTATCTTCCATCCGAGACGGACAAGGCGCAGATCGGCGCACGAATGTTGAAAGGAGAATCCGCATGAAGCAACCGACATTCGTTCCCGTGGGGGTGTCTGGCGGAATCGGCCCCTTCCGCAGCAACTGGAAGCCGCTTTTCAAGCAGCTTCTCGTCTGGCTGTCGCCGTTCGTCGTGTTTGGAGTATTCTTGCTTTTCTATCACGTCAATCCTTTACGCTTGTACGGTTCGATGGTTCAATCGACCTTCGGCGATCTGTACGGCCTGGGCGAGGTGCTGCTCAAGGCGACGCCGTTCATTCTAACCGGTCTGGCCGCCGCGCTTCCCGCGAAGGCGGGCCTCGTCAACGTAGGGGGAGAAGGGCAACTGGCCATCGGCGCGCTGTTCGCAACCGGCTCCGCGGTCTTCCTGCTCGAACGGTTCCCCGCGTGGCTGGGCATTCCGATTATGCTGCTGGCTGGAGCGCTTGGCGGAGCGCTGTGGGGCATGCTGATCGCCGCGCTGAAGGTCAAAGGCCGGCTGAACGAGACGATCACAAGCGTGCTGCTCAATTACGTGGCCGGTTATACGGTCGCCTTCTTCGTGCACGGCATTCTGAAGGACCCGGAATCGTTCAACTGGCCCTACTCGCCCGAGATCGCTTGGACGCTCAGGCTTCCGATCTTCGACGGAACGAGGCTGCACGTCGGGTTCATCATCGCCATCGTGCTGGCAATCGTCGTTTGGTACGTGTTGGCGAAGACGCGGCTCGGTTTCCGAATTCGGGTGCTGGGCAGCAACCGGCATGCGGCGGAGAGAGCCGGGATGAACGTCAACCGGACGTACTTCTGGGTGCTCGTCGCGGCCGGCGCTCTGGCCGGGATCGCGGGAATGATCGAGATTTCCGGGATCGAAGGGCGGCTAAGGCCGACCACCGGCGTCAACTACGGTTACTTCGGATTTCTGGCGGCGATGCTGGCCTGGAATCACCCGCTCAAGCTGCTCGGGACCTCGTTCCTGCTGGGCATGATCAGCGTGGCGGGGAACACGCTGGAGATCGGCTCCGGGCTGCCGGCTTCGTCGGCTACCATTCTGATGGGACTTGTCTTGCTGTTCATTCTCGGTGGCAGAAGGAGGGCTAAGCGATGATAACGGCAGACATCTTGACCGGAGCGATCCGGTCGGGCACCTCCGTCATGTTGGCCTCACAGGGAGAGCTTCTATCCGAGAGAGCCGGCGTCATCAACCTCGGAACGGAAGGTTCGGTTCTGGCTGGAGCATTGGGCGCTTTCGCGACTACGGTATGGACGGGCAGCCCCTGGCTCGGCGCGCTGGCCGGCGGAGTGTGCGGGCTTCTGCTCTCCGCGATCCACGCCTTCCTCGTCATCAGCCGCGGGGCGAATCAGCTCGCGACCGGCTTGACGATTATGTTCCTGGGGATAGGCGCCACTTCGTTCCTCGGCCGCGACTTCGTCAGCGAGCAGATCGTCGGCTTCAATCCGGTCGCCATACCGGTGCTCTCCGATATTCCGTTCCTTGGCGACATTCTGTTCAATCACGATCCGCTCACTTATTTATCCGTTCTGCTCGTGCCTTGTCTGTGGTACGTGCTGTTCCGCACCCGAATCGGCGTCATTCTCCGCTCCGCCGGAGAGCGGGAAGAAGTGCTCTTCGCGAGCGGGATCAACCCGAAGCTGGTGCGTTACCTGGCCGTTCTGGCGGGAGGCTTCCTGGCCGGAGTCGGCGGAGCCCAACTGTCGCTTGCGTTCACGCACAGCTGGGTGGAGAACATGGCCCAAGGGCGCGGAGTCGTCGCCGTAGCGCTCGTCATCTTTGCGTCATGGCTGCCGTCCCGGGCGATGCTCGGCGCCTACCTGTTCGGCGCCGCCCAAGCGTTGCAGCTGACCGTTCAACAGCAGGGACTCGGCATCTCGCCCTTTTTCCTGTTCATGGTTCCGTACGTGCTGACTTTGGTCGCCCTGCTGATTGTGGAGCGAAGGAAGCATAGCAACACGCCGGAAGCGTTAAGCAGAGTGCTGGCCGGGGAAGGCGGCGGTTGAACGTCAAGCCAAGCTATAGTCAGTAATTCAATATAAAGATGGAGGGGAACCACAATGGACAAACGATTGGGGAAAATATCGAAGGCAATGATGTACGGGGTACTGGCCATGCTATTGCTGATTACGGGTTGCAGCCAGCCGAGCGGCAATAGCGGCCCGGCCGAATCGGCCGGCAGCAACGGAGAGCCTTCCGCATCGGCGTATACGGATGCGGTCGCCGGGGCGATCGGCACCGGAGGCAAGGCGGTCGGCTTCATCTTCGTAGGGACGAAGGACGACTACGGCTACAACCAAGCGGCTTATCAAGGAAGCGTCGCCGTGGAGAAAGCCTTCCCGAACCTGAAGGTGCTGCGGGCCGAGAACGTTCCGGAGACGGCGGAAGCGGAGCGCGTCATGGAGCAGATGATCAAGGACGGGGCGAAAATTATTTTCCCGACTTCCTACGGTCATCTCGATCCGGCGCTTAACGTAGCCAAACGCCATCCGGACGTTGTGTTCTTCCATCAAGGCGGACTGAAGACGGCGGAGAATCTCGGCACGTACTTCGGCACGATCTGGGAGCCGGTCTATCTGGCGGGCGTAGCCGCAGGCAAGATGACGAAGACGAACAAGCTGGGCTATATCGTATCCGTACCGATTCCGCAAGTTCTATTGAACGTCAACGCGTTCGAACAAGGTGCCAAGTCCGTCAATCCGAAAGCCACGACAACCGTCGTATTCACGGGTAGCTGGTGCGACCCGGGCCAACAAGCCAACGCGGCGAACTCTCTGATCGACGGCGGCGCCGACGTGCTTACCCAGCATCAAGACTGCACGAAGACCGTCATCGAGACGGCCGAGAGGAACAACGTCATGACGGTAGGCTATCATGCGGACGCTTCCGCCCTGGCGCCGAACGGCTGGATTACAGGCTCCGTATGGAACTGGCCGGATCTGTTCGTCGACATGGTCAAGACGGCCGAAGAAGGCAAATTCAAAGGCAGCATCTATGACGGCAAATATCGCGGCACGCTCAAGGATAATGTGGTTCAGCTCACCGACTTCGGGAAGAACGTCCCGGACGACGTGAAGGCTCTTGTGGAAGAGACGAAGACCAAGCTGATCAACGGAGAGCTTCATCCGTTCGCCGGACCGGTCAAAGATCAAAACGGCAAGGTTCGTTACAAAGAGGGCGAGAATCCGACGATCGAGCAGCTGGAATCGATGGATTTCCTCGTCGAAGGGGTTATCGGAACGATCAAGAGCTAAGACATGCTTAGGAAGGAACCGGTAATGAGCGGATTGGGGGGACTGAACAAATCTCCGGACGGAATGATGTTCGAACTCGCGCAAATGAAGCTTCCGGTCGTGGATACGCCCGACCAGCTTGCGGAACAGACGCAGCGGATCTTCGAGATGACGGCCAAGGCAAAGCGCGGACTGCGCAACCTGGATCTGACCGTTGGGACATTACGAACCAGGCGAACGCCTTCAGCAACCTCATGTATACCGCCTGGGTATGCATGAGCGGAAGCCTTCGATTGGATGGGCGAAGCGATGATCGTCGGCTTCGACGGCGTTCCGATCGTTCGGGGCGGCGGACGTCCGGACGAGATCGTTGCCGGGGAGGTAAGGCCGTCCTTGGCGAGGGAAGCCCGACGCCTGTGGGGCGTGGAGAACAATATCTATCAGTTCGGCCACCGCGGGTATGTGGCGGTGGACGGAGGCGCGCGGGATTGCCCGTACAGTTATATGAAGGATCTGGTGACAAAGGAGTCTAGCGAAATGGCAGAAGAAGCGCGAACGAAGGTCATAGAAGCAACGTCGATGGAATGGGAGCTGATGCCCCAACACGTCGAGCTGTACCACCGCGAGATCGTCTCCGCTGCGGATGCGGACGGCATGGGGGTGCGGGCGAGTTCCGTCTTGTGGGAGAAGATCGGCGTCGGCGGCGCCGTCCTTCCTCACTATCACAACGTAGCCGAGATCATTCATATTACGGTAGGCCAAGTGCGGCTGCTCTGCAACGGGGAGTGGAGGACCTACCGGGCGGGGGACACGTTCCACGTGCCGGCGGGCGTCGTCCATTCGGTCGTGAACGACGATACGGTCCCGACCGAGCAGATCAGTATTTTCCTGCCGGTAGAAGAGAACATGCCTGCGAATCGTTTCTTCGAGACGGTGCAGGTACCCGTCCCGGTCGACCGCCCGCTCGCGAAAGGCGCCAAGTAAGGAGGGAGCGAGATGAAGGCAGTATGCGAGGCTCTGCCCTACGTTTTCGAATTCGAGGCATCCCGCACGGCGTTGATCGTGATCGATATGCAGAACGATTTTTGCTCGCCCGGGGGGTTCGGGGAACGGCTCGGCAACGACATCTCGCCGACGCGCGCCATCATTCCGGTCATCTCCGGCCTGCTTGACGCCGCACGCGAAGCGGGATTGCTCGTTGTGCATACGAGGGAAGGCCATCTCCCCGACTTATCCGACTGCCCTCCGGCCAAGCTGGAACGCAGCCGCAGGCAGGGAGCCGGAATCGGCGACCCCGGACCGATGGGGCGCATTCTCGTGCGCGGGGAACGAGGTCACGATATTGTTCCGGAGCTTCGGCCGATCGAAGGCGAGATCGTCATCGACAAGCCGGGTAAGGGCGCTTTTTATGCCACTCATTTGGATTCGTTGCTGCTAAACCGCGGGATCGAATATTTGATATTGTGCGGAGTCACGACGCACGTATGCGTCCACACGACCTTGCGGGAAGCGAACGACCGCGGCTACCGCTGTCTCGTACTGGAGGACGCGACGGCCGCCTACGACCGCGCGGATCACGAAGCGGCGGTGCGTATGGTGCGGCAGCAAGGAGGCATTTTCGGATGGACGGCTTTCTCTTCTTCCTGGATGGAGGCGCTGCACGCCAAAGACAATTAACCGCATCGTCGAGCATCCGCCGCAGCTAAGGGAGGAATCGATCAATGAACAATCCGATGAAGACGGGGTTCGCGGTGAAGGATCTGTTTATGCTGCCGCATTTCAAGGACGCGGTGCTTCTCGGCGGCGGCTCGAACGTGGACCGGATAATCAGCCGCGTGAACGTCATGGAAGTGCCCGACGTCATCGACTGGGTCCGTCCGGGCGAATTCCTGATGACGACGGGGTATCCGTTCCGCCACAATCCCGAAGTTCTGGTGACACTCATTCCGCAATTGGCCCAGAAGGGCGTCGTGGCGCTCGGAGTGAAGCCGAAGCGGTTCTTCGACGAGGTGCCGGAAGCCGCCATCGAGGCCGCCGAACGGCACCGGCTTCCCCTGATCGAGCTTCCGCCGGGAACGACGTTCTCCGACGTCGTGCGCGAAGTGATGGAGCGGGTGCTCGTCTCCGAATTCAAGGATCTGACGATCTTGCAAGGCAGGGTTCAACGCCTGTCCCACGTGCTTCTGCACGGGGACGGGCTTCCTGCGTTTATGCAGCATCTGGAGCTGATGATTCGCAGCCCGATCGTGCTGCTGGATCCCGAGAACGAGAAGCTGGCGTCGCCGGGGGCGGAAGCTCTATGCGAGCGCATCGGGAGCGCGGAATGGGAACGGCTGCGGGCGGAGAGGGCGCTAGAGACGAACGTGATCACGGTCGGAGAAGAGAGTCTCCGCGTCCATGTGGCTCCCGTGGCGGACGAACAAATACAGCCCTATCTTCTGCTCGTGATGGACCGCCGAAACGAATACGACGTCGTCGATTCCTTGACAGTCAACTGGGCCGCGCGGCTGCTGGGCTTCGAGATCAATAACATGCAGGCTAGGCGGAATATCGAAGCGAAGTACTTCGACCAGTTCTTGCAGGACTGGATGGCCGGCCGGATCGTCTCGATCGTCGATCTGCGGCTTCGGGCTGAAGCTTGCGGATTGAAGTTGGCTCCGGAGGCACACTATACCGCGGGGATCGTCAGTTTCCGCCATCGGAAGCCGAAGGTGAGAGAACTTCAAGAGCTTGCCAAGCGTCTCAATTCGGACAGCGCGATCCGCAAGCTGGAGCTGAAGTGGACGGTGCTGGAAGGAGATCTGGTCGTCCTTCTGACCCACTATCGCGGCGAGACCGGCGGGTCTCGCGGGGAACTGATTCAACAGGCAGCGGCTATGACGGCGCAGCTGCTTCCGGATCTTGAGCCGTCGTTATGTCTCGGCAGAGAAGCTCTCGACCAGGAAGAGGTCGCGGAGAGCTACCTGGACGCGAAGCGGGTTGTCGAGATCCGGGGTGTCTGCGATCTGAAGGACCCCGTTCTTCATTACGGCGACATGGGCATCTATCTGCTGCTCTATCGGCTGCAGGGGACCGAGGAGCTCGGGGAGTTCCGCAAGATGTACTTGAGGCCTCTGCTTGAGATGGACAAGAAGCAGCAAGGCGAGTTGCTGAAAACGCTGAAAACATATTTCCAATGCAATTGCAACGCCAAGGAAACGGCCGAGCGCCTGTTCGTTCATTACAATACGATTATTTACCGGCTGGAACGGATCAAGGGCGAGCTGGGCTTGCGGTTGGATGATCCTGAGACGAAGCTCATTCTCCAGTTCGCCATCAAGCTGAACGAGCTGAAAGAGTTGGCCTAGCTTATTGTTTCTGATGCGATGTGCGGTTGGATTCGGTCTCTACTGGGAAAGACTCGTTAAAATTTCCGAACGATCATATAGGCACCTAAACAATTGTTCGCCTTTTGATTGACTTCGCCTCCTGCGCTTGCTACACTAATCATGCCGCCTTGCGGCCTTTTGGCCGTACATCGGGGACGAATCAGGTCTCCGGTGCTTTTGTGCGCGCCACCGTCGTCTTCGACGAACGGGGGGACGCGCTTCGGGGGAGGCATTATCATGCCGGCAAGAGCAAATCAGCCGGATGGAGGGATTGCTTTGTCTACAGTTGTAGTCGTTGGAACGCAATGGGGAGACGAGGGTAAGGGGAAAATTACCGATTACCTGGCGGAGAAGGCGGATGTCGTAGCCCGTTATCAGGGCGGCAACAACGCCGGCCACACGATTCTCATTCAGAACAAGAAATACAAGCTTACCATGATTCCGTCCGGCATTTTCAACGAGAACAAAGTCTGCGTCATCGGCAATGGCATGGTTATTAACCCGGCTGCTCTGGTGGAAGAGATTCAATATATTATCGACAACGGCTTTACTGTCGACAACTTGCGGATCAGCGACCGCGCGCACGTTATTATGCCTTATCATCTTGTGCTCGACGGGCTGGAGGAAGACCGCAAGGGCGAGGACAAGATCGGCACGACGCGCAAAGGTATCGGTCCGTGCTACATGGACAAAGCGGCGCGCAACGGCATCCGCATCGCGGATCTGATGGACCCCGAGGAATTCGCGTCCAAAGCGCGCCGTCTGGTCGCCGAGAAAAACCAAGTCATCGAGCAGGTGTACGGCGGGGAACCGCTGGATGCAGAGCAGATCATACGCGAATATTTGGCGCTGGCAGAGAAGCTGCGCCCTTACGTTACCGATACGTCGGTCGTGCTCAACGAAGCGATCGACGAAGGGAAGAAGGTTCTGTTCGAGGGCGCGCAAGGCGTCATGCTCGACATCGACCAAGGCACATACCCGTTCGTGACGAGCTCCAACCCGTCTGCGGGCGGCGTCTGCATCGGATCCGGCGTCGGACCCTCCAAGATTCGGCAAGTAATCGGCGTCGCGAAGGCGTATACGACCCGCGTCGGCGACGGACCGTTCCCGACCGAGCTGCATGACGAGCTCGGCCAGTGGATTCGCGACAAGGGTCACGAATACGGCACCGTAACGGGCCGACCGCGCCGCGTCGGCTGGTTCGACACGGTCGTCGTCCGCCACGCCCGCCGGGTGAGCGGCATCACCGGGCTCTCGCTCAACTCGCTCGACGTGCTGAGCGGCCTGGAGACGGTGAAAATTTGCACGTCCTACCGGTACCGCGGCGAGATCATCAAGCACTATCCCGCGAATCTGAAGACGCTGGCCGAATGCGAAGCGGTGTACGAGGAGCTGCCGGGCTGGACCGAGGATATCTCGAACGCGAAGACGCTGGAAGACTTGCCGGCGAACACCCGCCGCTATGTGGAGCGCGTCTCCGAGCTGACGGGCATTCCGATCGCCATCTTCTCCGTCGGCCGCAACCGCGATCAGACGAACCAGGTCGCTCCGATTTACGTATAGAGAGAACTAGAAGAGCCGTCCCCCGGCGTTCGCGCGCGGGAGGCGGCTTTTTTTGCGTCTTGCACCGAGGGGTTGTCGAAGAGAGTAACTGGCTTCCTCACATTCGCGTGCCACGCTGGGAAATCGCCGAAGAGAGCAACCGAGCTTCTCACATTTAAACCCTACACCTAGTTTTCTGCCCAATATCCGTTTCCTCCAACTTCATAAAGTAGTTGTATTTTCCAAATATGTAGTGTACAATGTGTACTAGTAAAAGTAGTACAGTTGCCGGTTAACGGTTTCGAAGTCGGCAAAGCGGCAAGGCGGCGGACCGGCGGAAAAGGAGCTGAAGGAAGCCTTATGATTGTCATCAACGCAAGAAGCCTCAGCCCCATCTATGAGCAAATCGTGCAGCAGGTCAAAGAGCTGATCGCCAAGGGCGCTCTGAAGGAAGGGGATAAGATCCCTTCCGTCCGCGAGCTGTCCGCCCAACTGCTCGTCAACCACAATACGGTCGCCAAAGCTTATCAGGAGCTGGAGCGGCAGGGCGTCATCGTGACGCAGAGGGGCAAAGGCGCCTATGTGTCGGGAACGGGGGGGAGGCCCGGGCATGGAGAAGGAGAGGTTGCGCCAATTGCGCGAAGAGCTGAAGCGCATCGTCGTGGAGGCGCACCATCTGGGCGTCGGCGGCAAGCGGCTGGCCGAATGGCTGCAGGAGGACATCCAACGCTTTGGGAGGGAAGAAGATGCTAACGGTCCGGAATCTTCATAAATCGATCGACCGGCGGCCGGTGCTTCGCGAAGTCGGGTTCACGCTCGCGCCCGGCCAGGTCGCCGGGTTGATCGGCCGCAACGGAGCGGGCAAAACGACGCTGCTCAAGACGATGGCGGGCGTGATGACCCCCGATCTCGGAACGGTCGAATACGAAGGCCGATCGATCCACCGCGACATGTCCGCCAAGGAGAATGTCGTGTTCGTCCCCGATCATATCGAGCCCTGGCACGGATATACGCCTTACGGCTGCGCCGACTTTTATTCCCGAATTTATCCCCGGTTCGATATGAATGACTTCAAGCGGACGCTCGACCGCTTCGGTCTGCCGCTTGGCCGCAACGTGCGGCTTTTCTCCAAAGGGATGAAAATGATGTTCGCGACCGCGCTCGGCCTCGCCACCAAAGCGCCTTACGTGCTGCTCGACGAGCCGACGAACGGCGTCGATCCGATCGCCAAAAAGCAGGTGCTGTCCCTGCTGATGGAAGCGGCTTCGGAAGGAACGGCGCTGCTCATCTCCTCGCATCTGCTGGAAGAGCTGGAGCGCATGACGGATACGATTCTGCTGCTGAAGGACGGCTCGGTCGAAGCCTATACGTCCGAAGACGTAGGCGGCGGGCGCGTTATCAAGCTGCAAGTGGCTTTCGCGGGGGAGCCGCCGGCCGATTGGCTGGCTTCGCCGGAGGTGCGCGTGCTGGATCATATCGGGCGCGTCTACACGCTGCTGGTCGGCACGGAGGGGGAAGGCTCCGCTTACGAGGAGCTTCGGCGCCTGAATCCGCTGCTCATGGAGCCGCTTCCGGTCAAGCTGGAAGATCTGTATTTGTGGAAATTGGACGGAGGTGACCGGGATGCGGGTTAGAGCGCTGTGGAGCCGCGAATACGCCCAGGCCAGACTGTTCGTGTGGGCGGTGCCGATCGTTCATTTTCTCGCGTTCGGCCTGCTGCGGATGAACAAATGGCTGTTTGTCGAGCCGGACGTCGCGGACGTTCGTCTGCACGCGGTCGAGATCTCCAGCCAACCGGTGCTGCAAGCCTATGAATACGGAGGCTTCGAGACCACCGCGCGGCTCTGGCTGCTTCTCGCCCTGTTCGTGCTGGCGCTCGTCCAGATCGGCACCGAACGGAAAAACGGCACGCAAGAGCTGCTGTTCGCGCTGCCTTACTCGCGGAGGCAAATTTTCCTCCATAAATGGCTGTTCGGCCTTGCGCTTCTGACCGGCACGCTCGTGGCCAACACGATCGTAGACATGCTCGTCGTGCTGTGGTCCCCGATCGCCCCCTACTTCAGCTTCGCCTATCATATGGCGGAGATGGGCTACTCCTGGCTGGCGCTTGCGGCCATCTACTCGCTGGTCTTGTTCATAGGCACGATTACGGGGACCGTGGCGTCCCAAACGATCCTGTCGCTGCTGACCTTCATTGTGCCTATGGGCTTCATCTCCTTGGTGACCAACTCGCTGGAAGTGCAGGGCGTTCGGCTGCAACGACCATTGGACGGCGACGTGGGAATGCCTGCTTGGTACGATCGGTTGCAGGACGGGCTCAACCTCATTACTTATGTGACGATTCCGTTTGATCGATTGTCCTGGGAAAAAGCCGCGGCGCTCTTCGTGCTTCTTCTCCTGAGCTTCGTTTGCGGCGTGCTGGCGTACGAGCGGAACCGGACGGAGAATAACGGCAAGATCATGATTTTCGGAGGTTGGGAGATCGTCCTGCGCGTCGGGTTCGTGCTTTGCTTTTCCATGATCGCGGGGCTCTTCGTCTCGGCCCTCGTCGAGTTCGACGAGCAAATCGGCTACGACATCGGCCTGCTCGTCGGTTTCGTTCTCAGTGCGCTGGTCATCCGCAAGCTGACGGGGATGCGGTTTAAATTTTAGCGCTCCGGGTTTCTCTTTTCGACGGCCTGCGAGAATGAGAGCCGCGAGGTTTGCCCATACTGAAAACTATGAAAACATAGTTTGGCAGGAGGGCATCATGATGTGGAAATGGATCGAATGGGGCGCCAAGCTGCTGGCGAGCGCGCTGCTTCTCAGCTTCTTGTGCGTCTGGACGACCGGCTATATCGTCAACAGCTACATCCAGACGGTGTTGAAAGAAATGGACATTCCGCTGGACGTGCAGCCTTTCGCGCTGTCCGGCGTCTGGGGCACGCTGTGGGGGGCGGACAAGCCGGAAGCGGCGGAAGCGAGCCCGTCGCCTGCGCCCGGCAATCAGGCGGCGAGCGGCAATCAGGCGCCGTCGGAACCGCCGGCTGACGCCGGGGCTCCGGAGGCGGGCGGAGCGTCGTCCGCGCAGCCAAGCCCGAGTCCGAGCCCGAGCCCCTCGGCGGACGCGGATACCGGGGCCGAGGGGAGCGCAACCGGCGGCGGGGACGAAGGCGCTGCAATTGACGGAGAAGGCGGGCAAGCGGCAGGCGAGCAGCAAGACACTCCGGCAACGAAGGACAGCCCGGAAGGGCAACAGGAGGCCGGAGGAGATGCGGTGCCGGTATGGAACGGCGAAGCCGCCGGCGCGGGGAGCTCAGCCCTGACCGACGAGGAGCGCCAGAGGCTCTATTCGATCGTCGTCTCGAAGCTGAGCGCCGAGCAGCTTCAGCAGCTGTCCTCCTATCTGGAAGGCGGCGTGACGGCCGAGGAGCTGCCGGAAGTGCAAAAGCTGTTGAAAAATGCGCTAAGCGACAAAGAATACGAGCAAATGCTCGACATCATCCAACCGCCGACCCCTTCCCCTGAGCCCTAAACCTCGACAGAAAATAGGAATATAGACTCTTGCTTAAAGCCGCTGGTCGCCAGCGGCTTTTCCCTTATTATGAGATAATCTTCATCTTCGTTTTATTGATAGGCTCGTTAAAGGTATGCTAAAGTTATAGCAGGCTTTGACTAGAAAGGGAAAACTTTACCTGGTGGGATGCAAAGGAGAAAATCATGGCCGTTTTCAAGAAAACGGACCGGATTCGGGAATGGCTCGCCGGTTGGCGCCGGCATTTTCGACAAATCCGGTCTTCGAGCTTGAAAGGAATGACCGTTGTCCGTCAAAAGACTCAGCCTGCAGCCCGACAAATGCGAAACTATCGAACTCCGATCGTCGTCACCGGCGCAGCGCTCGTTGCCGCCGTCGGCGTGTTCATCGGAGCGAATCAATACGTCCAAGCGCATACCAATTCATTCTATAGAGTTCTGTTGAACGGGCAGCCGATCGGGGAAGTGAGCAGCAAGCAAGTTGTAGAGAACGCCCTCAAGGCGAAATCCGAGCAGTTGGCCGACGCCGATTCGGAGGTCCGCTACAAGCTTGACGACAATCAGGTATCATTCGAGGATGTAAGTGCTTACAAGAAACTTCCGGACGACGAGGCGGCTTTGAAGGCGCTGGAAGCCGGGTTGAAGACGCATCCGGTCGGCGTCAAGCTGGTCATCGGAGGCAAGGAGATCGCCGTCGTGAAGGATCAGGAGACGGCGGAGTCGATTCTGCAGCGGGTCAAGGACAAGTTCGCGCCCGGCGCTTCGGATAAGTCGAAGGTTCAGGCGCTGTCCTATAACGCGTCGAAGCGGACGGCTCAGCCGAGCCGCGTCGTGAAGTCGGTGAGCATCGAGGAAGAGGTGACGACGATCCCCGTCGACATCGACGATCCGGCGCAAGTGGCCGACCCCGACGAGGTGTTCAAGAAGCTGACGACCGGCAACCCGGTCAAGCGAACCTATACGGTGCGCAAAGGCGATTGCATCGGATGCATCGCGCAGAAAATGAAGGTGTCCGCCGACGTCATCTACGCGAACAATCCGTGGATTGAGGACGACGAGATCAAGCCGGGCGACGTGCTGGATATTACTCAGAACAATCCGGTTCTGCACGTCAAGTCGGAGGAAGAAGTGACCCAGATCGAGACGATCGACCCGCCCGTCGAGATTCGCAAGAGCGACGACATCAAGCTCGGCAAGTCGAAGACGGTTCGCGAGGGCAAGAACGGCAAGCGTCAAGTGACGTACCGTCTGGTCAAGCGCAACGGAACGATGATCGAGGAGGAGCAGGTATCCTCCGAGGTGCTGGAAGCGCCGGTATCGACCGTCATTTTGAGAGGAACGAAAGTCACCCCGAGCGAAGGCACCGGCAGCTTCGCCTGGCCCGTATCGGGCCACCGCATTACGAGCTATATGGGCGAACGTTGGGGCCGGCTGCACAAGGGCATCGACATGGTCGGCGGCAAGACGATCATGTCGGCCGACAACGGCACCGTCGAATTCGCGGGCCGGAAGAGCGGCTACGGCAATGCCATCATCATCAATCATAACAACGGCTTCAAGACGCTGTACGGGCATTTGAAGAGCATCTCGGTCAAGAAGGGCCAGGTCGTCTCCAAGGGCGAGGCCATCGGCATCATGGGCAGCACCGGCCATTCGACCGGCACGCACTTGCATTTTGAAATCTATCTGGACGGGAAGCTTCGGAATCCGACCAGTTATTTGTAGGAAGCATAGAAGAGACCGCCGGGCCGATCGGGCTTGGCGGTTTTTCACATTATAGAATTTAAAAGTCTCCGGGGTGGAGAGCATGTTCCACCTTGTTTTGGGATTAGTTTGAAGTGAAAACGGATCCTCTGTCCGTTCCCATTGCTGAATAGGCTTCCAGGCGTGAAATATAGCGGATTCAGGGTCCGTAAATGACACGGCAAATCCTGATTGAATCCTGGAGTACCCATGCAAAAAGGGAGTTTGGATGGAATTACCATCCCCGCACAATGAGTGAATCGAAGACCGCTCATTACATCGAATCTGAAAAAAGTGGAGCGGCGTTTATCAGATTACCGGTTCAAGCGACTTGGACTAGCTGCGCTTCCGGAGTTTTGCTGGATTCTGTTTCCGTTAAGCCGATCGGGTATGGCGGGCCGGGTCCGGTTCTTCGGTTCGCGGAAGACGGGCATTATGTTAGAATAGAAGAGAAACTTAAGATCGCTTCCCCCTAACAGGAGGCTTGGTAAGATGCCCGGTAAAATCTTGGTGGTCGACGACGAGCGGCCCATTGCGGATATTCTGAAATTCAATCTGGAGAAGGAAGGCTACGAGGTCGTCTGCGCATTCGACGGCGAGACGGCCGTGCGCCTCGCGTTCGAGCTGGATCCCGATCTGATCCTGCTCGACCTGATGCTGCCCGTGAAGGACGGCATGGACGTCTGCCGCGAGGTTCGAGCCCGCCTGTCCACGCCGATCATTATGCTGACGGCGAAGGATACGGAGCTGGACAAGGTGCTCGGTCTGGAGCTCGGGGCGGACGACTACGTGACGAAGCCGTTCGGCACCCGCGAGCTGCTGGCGCGCGTGAAGGCGCATCTGCGCCGCCAGCGCAAGCTGGAAGCGTCGCGCGCGGAGGAAGAGAACGGCGGAGGAGACGCCGAACGGCAAGGGCTGAGGCTGTTCAATCTGTTCATCGACACGGACATGTACGTCGTGTACAAGAACGGCCAGCCGCTCGACCTGACGCATCGGGAGTTCGAGCTCGTCCATTACCTGGCCCGCAACAGCGGGAAGGTAATGACCCGTGAACACTTGCTGCAAGCGGTATGGGGCTTCGAATATTTCGGCGACGTGCGGACGGTGGACGTGACGATCCGGCGGCTTCGCGAGAAGATCGAGGACGATCCGAGCAAACCGGAAATTATTCTGACGCGCCGCGGGCTCGGGTATTTGATGCGCAACCCGAAGATGGCGACGGGCGGTTTCGGCGGATGAAGCCGTTCCTGCCGTTGCGCACGATTCAAGCGAAGTTCATCGTCATGGTGTTGCTGTTGATCCTGATCGCCTTGCAGCTGATCGGGGTTTATTTTATCAGCACGATGAAGAGCTCGCTCATCAACTCCTTCACGACCAACCTCGACGGCCAGGCGCAGATGCTGACCATGCTGGCGGGCTCGGCTCTCTCGAAGCAGGACAAGGCCGGCAACGCGGAAGACGACGCCAGCGCGGAGCTGGCCCAACTGGTCAGCCTGGTAAGCATCAGCGGGGAAATTCAAGTGCTCGACGCGAGCGGCAAGGTGCTGACGACTTCGCTCGAGGAGCATCAATCCTACGTGGGGCGCAAAAACACGTCTCTGCTCGTCAGCCGCGCGCTGCAGGGCATCAGCGACAACTCGGAGGAGATTATCGACTCCGACAGCGTCCGCAAGAAAGTGATCGCGAAGCCCGTCGTGAGCGGCGGCAAGATCATCGGGGCCGTCTATATCGTGGCGTCGATGAAGGATTTGTACGTGACGATGGAACGGGTGAACCGGATCTTCGTCACGGGCAGTCTGCTGGCGCTCGGCTTGACGGCGCTGCTCGGCATTCTGATCGCCGGCACGATTACGCAGCCGATCAAGGCGCTGACGAGGCAGGTGGCCGCGGTGGCGGAAGGCCGCTTCGAGGAACGGGTGCCGGTGCTCGGCAACGACGAGATCGGGCAGCTCAGCATCGCGTTCAACGAGATGACCGACCGGCTGAGCGAGGCTCTGTCTGTCAACGAAGAAGAGAAGGAGAAGCTGAGCTCGATTCTCTCGAACATGAGCGACGGCGTCCTCGCGACCGACGAGATCGGGCGCGTCATCGTCGCCAACCGGCGGGCGCGGGCGATGCTGGACCTCGAGGAGATCGAAGGCTTGACGGTGTCCGAATGCCTGGACATCGACAAGGCGCCGATCGCCGAAACGCTGCGGGGCAAGGAATCGACGCTGCTCCTTCAGCGGCCGAGGCCGCAGGGCGAGGAGCCTTTGGTGTTCCGCGTCACGCTGACGCCGATCCGCCGGCGGGACAAGGGCGTCGTCGGCGCCATCGCCGTGCTGCAGGACGTCACGGAGATGGAGAAGCTGGAGCAATCCCGCCGCGAATTCGTGGCCAACGTCTCCCACGAGCTCCGGACGCCGCTCACGACGATCAAGAGCTACGCCGAGGCGCTGGACGACGGCGCGCTGGAGGAGCCTCCGCTCGCCGAACGCTTCGTCGGCGTCATCCGCAGCGAGACGGAGCGAATGATCCGCCTCGTCACCGACCTGCTGCATCTGTCGCGGTTCGATTCGCGCCAGTCGCAGCTTCGGCGGCAGATGACCGACGTCGCGGAGATGATGGAGGACGTCGTCGACCGCTTCTCGCTTCAGCTGCGGCAGAAGGCGATTACCGCCAAAGTGCAGGTGGAGCCGGAGCTGAAGCTGAAGAAGGTATGGCTGGACCGCGACGGCATCGATCAGGTGCTGGACAATCTCGTGTCCAACGCCATCAAATACACGATGGACGGCGGCTCCGTCCAATTGTCCGCGCGGCTGGACGACGCCGGCAAGCTGACGATTAACGTCAAGGATACGGGGATCGGCATTCCGAAGAAAGATCTCGAACGCATTTTCGAGCGCTTTTACCGCGTCGACAAGGCGCGTTCGCGCAGCATGGGCGGCACCGGGCTCGGCCTGTCCATTGCCCGGGAAATCGTGCGTGCCCACGGCGGGCACATCACGCTCGATTCCGAGCCCGGCCAGGGCACGACGGCTACGGTGACGCTGCCGATCGATCAGGAAGGGAGCGAATCCGCATGATGGAGAGAGCGAAATCGGTGCTGCTGGCGCTGCTGATCGCCGTCAGCCTGGTGCAGAGCTACTTCCTGGCGTACAGCATGCCCAGCATGGAAGCCAAGGTCCGGACGGAGCAGGATTACGTCAAGACGGACCCGCTCGGACCGGAGGAGCAAGTCGGCAAGCTGCTGTTGCCCGAGCAGCTCGTCCTGCATCTGGGCGCGGATAAGCATACCGTTTTCTACCCGAACGATTCGTTCTACGATTTGGTTCTCGGCAAGCTGCAGGGGAGGGAATTCAAGGGCTTTCAGCAGGATACGATCGATTCGGTCGACTGGGAGCAGGTTCGCAAGGAGGATATCGGCGTCGAGGTGCGCTTCGGCCGAGCCGTTCCTTTCGAACTGCTGGAGCAGGTGTTCAAGATCGATTCGAACTTCCTGTTCTCCGCCGATTCGGTCAGCCGGATCTGGATCTTCGCGAGCAAGGACCGCGAGGAAGTCCGTACCTTCTTCTTCAGCGCGGACGGCCGCAACGTTTACGAAGCGCTGCGCGCCGACCTGACGGTTCAGGACGTCCAGCAGTGCGTTGGCTTCGGCCAATACTGGACCCCGTTCGCGCACTTGGACGGCGGCGTTTACGTTCCCGAGAAGACCCGGCCGTACGATGCCGTCCAGGTTCCGTTCAGCCGGTACACGCCGGATCAGATCCAGCGGAATCTGTTCATCGATCCCGGCACGACGCGCATGATTCAGGATCGTCAGGACGGAACCCGGATTTATACCGACGGCAAGCGGGGGCTCAAGATCGAGCAGGATTCGGGTTGGCTGTCGTATACCGACCTCGTCGCGCCGACCGACAGCCAGAACGACTTGAGCGACAACATCTCGGCGGCGGTCAAGTTCGTCAATCAGCACGGGGGATGGAACGGAACGCATCGGCTCGTCAGCGGCGAAGGATCGGTGAACGACAGCGGCATCCGGTTCCAGCAGTATTACAAGGGGCTGCCGATTCTGTCCGGCGGAAGCTTCAAATTCGGCTATATGCAGCTTACGATTCAGCAAGGCGTCGTCACCTCGTACGAACGTTCGATGATCGTGTTGGACGAGAAAAGCAAAACATCCGCCACGCAAGTGAAGCTGCCCGCGGGCGAGTCGCTTCGGGCGATGATCCGGCGGACGGCCGGCGGGTCGGTCGTCGAGTCGGTTTTCCCGGCGTATCAGGCGACTCTGACGAAAGATGCCGTGAAGCTGCAGCCGGTATGGGCGATCCGCCTGACGGACGGCGAAGTGCGCAAGGTCGAATAAGAATAAGGCGGCAAATCGGAGCGGCGGCTATTTCCACAAACGTCGGACGATAGGAGGTGAGCAGGTGGACTGGGGACGGGCGAAAAACGTATTGATATTGGCTTTTCTGCTGCTGAATATCGTTCTGGGCTATCAGCTGTGGCTGGAATGGCAGGAGCGGATCGATTCGTCCGTCGACTGGACCTCGCTGCCGCCGGAGACCCGGCAGATCATGACGAATAAGGGAATCCGCGTGGACGCGGAGATTCCGACCGAGACGCCGGAGATGCGGGAGATTACGTACCGGCTGCTGGAGAACCCGGACGGCGGGTCCGGTTCGCCGATCCCGCTCGAGTCACAGCCGAACACGAGGGTCGTCTTCGCCCCCGAAGAGCTTCAGCAGGCGCTGGGCGGAGCCATCCCCGAGCTGTCCGAATACCGCTTCGACAATTTGGGAAGCAACGAGAAGATGTTCGTGCTGAACCGGATGGTGGACGGCTGGCCGATCTTCGACGTGAAGATCGAGCTGTTCTACAAGGACCAGAAAATCACCGCATACCACCAGGACCGGATCGAGATTCTTCCTTACGGAGAGGCGAAGCTGCAGAAGGTGCTGCCGGCCACGAAGGCGGTGGCCAACCTGATCGACCGGAACTACTTGCCCGCGGGCTCGGTCATCAAGGAGATCCAGCTCGGCTACCACGGGCAGATTTTCGATTCGGAGACGCAGGTTTCGGCGCCTTCGTGGAGGGTTTTGCTCGAAGACGGCGAAGTGTTCTATGTACACGCCATCAGCGGCGAAGCGGTGACCGATCAGGGAGACGCCTCTTCGGGCGCGCAGAAGCCGGGCAAAGCGACGGCGAACGCCGGCCACACGTGAAAATAAGCCGGAGAGAATGGCCCGGCGGCAGGCGTGCCGATGCTGGATCGATCAGTATTTGTCAGAAGGCGAAGATGTTTTTGCTTGGGAGAGCAGGAGAAACGAGAGGTTGACAACATGGGATTGCGATTTACGGTATTGGCGAGCGGATCGACCGGCAATGCGACGATCGTGTCTTCGGACGCGGCGACCGTGCTGGTCGACGCAGGCCTGAGCGGCAAGAAAATCGAAGAATTAATGAAAGAACGGGACGTGTCCGGGCAGGATCTGGACGCGATCTTCGTGACGCACGAGCATTCCGATCATATCAAGGGGCTCGGGGCGCTCGCCCGCAAATTCGAGTTGCCCGTCTATGCGAACGAGAAGACGTGGGCGGCGATGCACAAAGGGATCGGGGAGCTGGCGGAAGAGCAGCGGAAGATCATGCCGACCGACAGCACGATGGAGCTTTACGATCTGCGGATCGAATCGTACGCCATCTCGCACGATGCCGCCGAGCCTGTCGGCTACTGCTTCTATTCCGGCGGCGTCAAGCTGAGTCTGGCGACCGATCTCGGGTATGTGAGCGACAAGGTGATGAAGCAGCTGCAGCAGTCGGACGTGCTCGTGCTGGAATCGAACCACGACGTCGACATGCTGCGCATGGGCCGGTATCCGTGGAACATCAAGCGGCGCATTCTGGGCGACACCGGCCATCTGTCGAACGAAGCGGCGGGCGAGGCGCTGTGCCGGCTGCTGGACGGCGGAACGCGCCGCGTTTATTTGGCTCATCTGAGCCAGGAGCACAATCAGATGGATTTGGCTAAGCTGACGGTGAATACAATATTGGAAGACAACGGATTTTTCTATCACAAGCACGAATTCGCCCTGTGCGAAACTTATTACGACCGTCCGACGCCATGGGACCTCGTCAAATCATAGAAGCAGCTCCCGTTCCAGATCGGCTTCCATCTCGGCAGCTTTGCGGCGGATTTCCTCGGGCGTTACGATGCCCTTCTCCACCAGCAATTCGATGAGGACGCTCAGCGCCAGCATCTGGCGGTAGTTATCCTCCTTCAGGCCGGAGAAGCGTGCGGCGAGATCGAGCAGCGGGTTGCCATTCGGATAAGGATTCATTGGGACCTCTTCCTTTCTTTACATATCGGTGGATCGGGAGTATTCTCTTGCTTCCCTTTGGCAATTCTATTAGTATTTTAGTCAAAACCGACAAATCTATTCGGATTTTCTGGACGATTCAATAGAGAATAGCGGCGGCGGATCCAGGGTTTCTTGGGGAAAAGGGCGGTGCAGCGCATGAGCTTCTTCGATGACGATTTCTATTCCACGCGGGTAAAGCGGAGAGTTCGCAGAGACGCGGGTTCTCGGCCGGTCTTTGGCGGCGGGCGGAGTTTCCGGCAGGGGTCGATGCTCCGCGTCGCGCTCGTCTCATCGTTGACCAGCTCGCTGCTGGTGGCGATCCTCTTCAGCTTCGTGATCGACCGCCATTCCGAACCGGCCAGCCGTCCGGCGATGGCGAGCGGGCAGCCGATCGTGGAGACGTCCGAGAGGATCATTACCGCCGCCGCGAAAATCCGCCCCGCGGTCGTCAGCATTATTAACCGCCCCAAGCGGGAAGGGCAGAGCGGCGATTCGTCGGACGCAGAGACGCCGGAGAACGCCAGCCTCGGTTCGGGCGTTATTTTCGAGAAGCAAGACGGCAAAGCCCGCATCATTACGAATGCGCATGTCGTGGAAAATTCGGGCAGTCTGCAGATCGTGACGGTGAACGGAGACCAGAAGGAAGCGAAGATTGTCGGCAAGGACACGATTACCGATCTGGCGGTGCTGGAGGTCGACGACAAAGGCATCGACACGGTCGCGGACATCGGCGAGTCGGACCGATTGCGCGAAGGCGAGACCGTGATTGCCGTCGGCAATCCGCTCGGGCTTAGCGATTCGCTGACGGACGGTATCGTCTCGAATCTGAGAAGGGTCATCCCGGTGTCGTTGAATCAAGACGGCAATTACGATTGGGAAGAGGAAGTCATCCAGATCTCCGCGCCGATCAACCCCGGCAACAGCGGAGGAGCGCTTGTCAATCTGGACGGCGAAGTGGTCGGCATCAACAGCATGAAGGTGGCCGATATGGGCGTCGAAGGAATCGGCTTCGCGATTCCGATCGACGACGCGATGCCGGTCGTGCAGCAGCTTATGGAGCACGGGAAGGTGCTGCGCCCGTATCTCGGCGTCTATGCGATGGATTTGTCATCGTATTTGGACAGCCTCGACGTCGGGCAGAGCGCCGATGGCGGGGAGGATTCCGGCACCGCGCCGGAGACGGACGCGCCGCCATTGGTCGTACCTGAAGGCGTGAAGAAGGGCGTTCTCGTGCTGGAAGCCGTCGGTCCGGCGAAGGAAGCGGGACTGAAGCTGAACGACATTATCGTCAAGCTGGACGGCAAGCCGATCGGCAGCATGATGGAGCTGCGGAAGTACTTGTATAATTCGAAAAAAATCGGGGAATCGCTTACGGTAACGTATTACCGAGACGGGAAGACGCATGACCTGAGCGTGAAGCTCGTCGAGAAGAGCGAAGACGAAGAATAGGAAGGAAACGCCTCGAATGTATTGCGTCTGCAAGGAACATGTCGAATTAGCGATCGACAAGTTTGTCGACGAGTATGAAGATGCACCGGACCTGGTGAACTTGTCCAAGACCAAGTTTAGCGCCTGGACACCGCCGGAGCGCTGCGAATGGTGCGAGGGCCCGGCCGAAATTCTGGTCGTGTAGGCTGCGCGGCAACGGGCGGAACAAGCATTCGCCGCTCGGCAAGATTTTGCGGATCGACGTCGATCTCCCGGCGGATGGCAAGGCGTACGGCATTCCGGCGTCCGTTCCAGCCGGACGCGGGATTGCCGGTATGGCGTCTGAAGGGAATATACCGGTCCGGCGGCGATCCCAAAAAAGCGGAGCGGGCTCAACATCAAAGTCTTGTAAAATCGCGCAAAACCGATTGACAGCATTTCCTGGCAATGGTAAAGTGTCAAATAGATTTCACAAATCGAAAGGAGGATTGCGTCCGATGCTTATCTCGATGATGGTTCCAACGTTTCACGATCGCGGCCGCCGGCTGTCCGGACGTAATCCGATTGCGCCACACTAACTTGGTCTAACATCCCAAGGCGCATGATTACGTCCCCGTAATCGTGCGCCTTTCTTATCCGCAAGAAGAGAACATACGTTCTTGGACGGCGGAGAGAGGCGTATCGCTTGCGGCGGTACGCTTTTTGTTTGGTTACGGCGGGTATGGCGAGGAAAGGTGTGAAGAAAACGAATGTTGACCGTTTTGAGCAAGTTGGGCTGGTTTTTCAAGCAGCATTGGCGCCGTTATTCGATCGCGGTCGTGCTGCTTGCGCTGGTCGGCGTGGTGGAGGTCATTCCGCCCAAGTTGATCGGCTACTTGATTGACGGCATTCACCAGGGCACGCTCGGGGACGGACGGTTTTTCCAATCGATCTGGCTGTGGGCCGGATTGACGGTCGCCAGCTACGTGATTACCTACGTATGGATGTATCAGCTGTTCGGCGGGGCTTTCCTGCTGGAGCGGCTGCTAAGGAAGCGCCTCATGCGGCACTTCCTGCGAATGACGCCGACCTTCTTCGAACGCAACCGGACGGGCGATCTGATGGCCCGCTCGACCAACGACCTGTGGGCGATCTCGAACACGGCGGGCTTCGGCATTCTGACGCTGATCGATTCGTCGCTGTTCATGCTCACCATCCTGTTCATGATGGTCGTGCTGATCAGCTGGAAGCTGACGCTCGCGGCGCTGCTGCCGCTGCCGATCATGGCGGTGCTCATGGCGAAGTTCGGGAAGCGGATCCACGAGCGCTTCATGAGCGCGCAGGACGCGTTCGGCGAGCTGAACGACCAGGTGCTCGAGTCGGTATCCGGCGTGCGCGTCATTCGTGCCTACGTGCAGGAGGAGGCGGACCGCGGCCGGTTCCATGCGAAGACGAACGAAGTGCTGAACAAGAACATCGCGGTGGCCAAAATCGACGCCTTGTTTGAGCCGACGAACAAGGTGCTCGTCAACCTGAGCTATATCATCGGGCTTTGTTACGGCGGATACCTTGTGTTCCGCAGCGAAATTACGCTCGGCGAGCTGGTGTCGTTCAACGTGTTCCTCGGGATGCTCATCTGGCCGATGTTCGCCATCGGCGAGCTGATCAACGTCATGCAGCGGGGCAACGCGTCGCTCGACCGGGTCAGCGAGACGCTGGGCTACAAGCCGGACGTCGAAGACGGCGCCAAGCTCGTCCGGGTCGATACGCCGGAGACCATCGAATTCAAGAGCGTCACGTTCCGTTATCCGAGCTCTTCCATCGACAATCTGGTGGACATCTCGTTTGCGCTTAAGCGCGGACAGACGCTCGGCATCGTCGGCCGGACCGGAAGCGGCAAGACGACGCTGCTCAAGCAGCTGCTGCGCGAATATCCGCTGGGCAGCGGGGAGATCGCCGTCTCCGGCGTGCCGCTCGAAGAAATGGAGATCGACCGGTTGCTGAGCTGGATCGGTTACGTGCCGCAGCAGCCGATTCTGTTCTCGCGCACGATTCGCGAGAACATCCTGTTCGGGCGCGAGGGCGCGACCGAAGAGGAGATGCGGCGCGCGCTGGAGCGGGCTTCGTTCGCGAAGGACATCCGCTATCTCCCGGACGGCCTGGAGACGCTGGTCGGGGAGAAGGGCGTGGCGCTGTCCGGCGGGCAGAAGCAGCGGGTCAGCATCGCGCGGGCGCTCATCGCCGACCCGGAAATTCTGATCCTCGACGATGCGCTGTCGGCCGTCGACGCCAAGACGGAGGCCGAGATTATCGAGGGCATCCGCACCGAGCGGGCGGGCAAGACGACGCTCATCACGACGCACCGGCTGTCCGCCGTGCAGCACGCGGACTGGATTCTCGTGCTGGACGAAGGCCGGATCGTCGAGCAAGGCACGCACGAGCAGCTGCTCGCGGCCGGCGGCTGGTACAAGGAGCAGTTCGACCGGCAGCAGCTGGAGGCGATGGTCGAAGCCTCCTGAGAACGGAAGCCGACCGAAGCCATTCGATTACGAAAGAAGGTGCTCAACCTCCATGGGAACGACGGGCAAGAGGCTATTTCGATATGCCATGATCTACAAGAGACCGATTCTGCTCGCGCTTGCGCTGCTGGCATTGGCGGTGTGCGTGGAGTTGATCGGGCCGTTCATCGCCAAGCGGATGATCGACCAGAACATTCTCGGCATCGAGAAGGTCTGGTACGAGACGCAAGATTCGGGCAGCCGGACGGTCGAATACAAGGGCAAAACCTACAAGCGGGAAGACCGCTTCTCCGCGGACGAGAGCAAAGGAGCCGCGGCGAGAGTGCTGCAAGCCGGCCGGAGCTATTACTGGCTGGAGGTTAAGGACGTGCCGGACGGTTCCCGCCAGGTGACGGACGGCACGATGACGATTACGACGAAGGACGGCCAGACGGTAACTTATCCTGCTGTCAAACTTACCAGGGCGGAGCTGTTCCGCTTCTACAAGCCGGAAATTCCCGATCTGCTGACGCTGGCGGCCGCCTACTTCGGGCTGCTGCTGTTGGCGGCCGTCTTCACCTACGGGCAGCGGCTGCTGCTTCAGACGTCGGCCAACCGCATCGTGCAGCGTATGCGCGAGGACGTGTTCGCGCATACGCAGCGGCTGCCGGTGCAGTACTTCGACAATTTGCCGGCCGGCAAAGTCGTCTCGCGGATCACGAACGACACGGAAGCGGTACGGGAGCTTTTCGTCGCGGTGCTCGCGAACTTCTTCTCCGGCATCATCTACATGGCCGCCATCCTCGGGGCGCTGTTCCTGCTCAGTCCGAAGCTCGCGCTGTTCGCGCTACCGCTCGTGCCGATTCTCATCGCCTGGATCGTCGTGTACCGCCGTTTCGCGGCCCGGTATAACGACGTCATCCGCACGAAGCTGAGCGACATCAACGCGATGATCAACGAATCGATCAACGGGATGACGATCATTCAGGCGTTCCGCCGGCAAAAGGCGACGATGCAGGAGTTCGAGGAGCACAACAAGGAGCTGTTCACGTACCAGAACAAGATGCTCAGCTTGAACTCGATCACCTCGCACAATCTGGTCAACGTCATCCGAAATATTATTTTTATCGCGGTCATCTGGCTGTTCTGGGGCGATTGGCTCGGCTCGGTCGTCACCGTCGGCGTGCTGTACGCCTTCGTCGATTACATGAACCGGATGTTCCAGCCGATCGTCGGCATCGTCAACCAGCTCGCCAACCTGGAGACGGCGCGGGTATCCGCGGAGCGGGTATTCAAGCTGCTCGACGAGCCGGGCGTCGAAGTGGCGACGGGCAAGCTGGACCGGTACAAGGGCGACGTGGCGTTCAAAAACGTCACCTTCGCTTACAAGAACGACGAGTACGTGTTGAAGAACATCTCGTTCGAAGCCCGCCAAGGCCAGACCGTCGCGTTGGTCGGCCATACGGGCTCGGGCAAGAGCTCGATTCTCAACCTGCTGTTCCGCTTCTACGACGTGGAACAGGGCAGCATCACGATCGACGGCACCGACGTCCGCGACATTCCGAGGCAGCTTCTGCGCCAGCATATGGGCATCGTGCTCCAGGACCCGTTCCTGTTCACGGGCACGATCGCTTCGAACGTCAGTCTGGACAATCCGGCCATTAGCCGGGAGAAGGTGGAGCAGGCGCTGCGCGACGTCGGCGCTTACGAGATGTTCGCCAGCTTGCCCGGCGGCATCGACGAGCCGGTCATCGAGAAGGGCAGCACACTGTCGGCCGGTCAGCGGCAGCTGATCTCGTTCGCGCGGGCGCTCGCCTACGACCCGGCAATCCTTATCCTCGACGAGGCGACGGCCAGCATCGACACCGAGACGGAGGCGATCATCCAGGCGGCGCTCGACGTCTTGAAGAAAGGGCGCACGACGTTCGTCATCGCGCACCGGCTGTCGACGATCCGTCAGGCGGATCAGATTCTCGTGCTGGACCACGGCGAGATCGTCGAGCGCGGCAACCACGAGACACTGATGGAGCTGAAGGGCAAATACTACGCCATGTATCAGCTTCAGCAGGGCGGAGCCGCCGCTTCGGTGCTGACCGCGTGACCGCGGCTTGCGGCAAGGAGGGCGCAAGCAACAACGCCTTCTTCAGCGTCCGTGGGTGCCGAAGAAGCGCCACCGACGCCGAATCGGCAAGAAAGAGGCTGCATCCCGAGCGGAACGTTCCGCGGGATGCAGCCTCTTTGGCGATTCCAAGCGGCTTAACGAACTGCGGTCTCGCGCTTCCCGGCCCAGGCGACGGACGCAAGAGAAGTGGAGCGGGCCGGTGCCGGCTGAGGATTGTTTGGTAAATGGCAAGCCCCTCGTCTTCGCGGGACGGGAGGTTTTGGCATGTTCGTGACGCTAGCCCCTCTTTTCTCCTCATTTGTAGGCTCATCCCCTCTGCTCAGTCGAGATCGTTCTCCACGAACAATTCAGGGGCCCCGGTTCGCCCGATTTCCCAACGGCCGCCATTATGGTACGATAAGTGGGAATCCAGGGTAATCAAGCGAATGAGGTGCTGATGTGTCAGGCTTTGCTCAATTGGGAATTTCGGCGGAACGCGTGGCGATGCTGTCCGCTCAAGGCATAAAGAAGCCGACTCCGGTGCAGGAGATGGCCATTCCGTTCATCCTTCAGGGGAAGGACGTCATCGGGCAGGCGCAGACGGGCACGGGCAAGACGCTCGCGTTCGTGCTGCCGATGCTGGAGGAAATCAACGTCCGTTCGGATAAAGTTCAGGGGCTGATCGTGACGCCGACCCGCGAACTGGCGCTCCAAATTACGGAAGAGGTCAAACGGTACATCGGCAAGGAGGAGGGCATCCGCGTGCTAGCCGTCTACGGCGGGCAGGATGTCGAGGCGCAGCTGGCCAAGCTGAAGGGCAACGTGCATTTGATTATCGCGACGCCGGGACGGCTGCTCGACCATTTGCGCCGCGAGACGGTGCAGCTGTTCAGCGTCCGGACGCTCGTGCTGGACGAAGCGGATCAAATGCTGCATATGGGCTTCCTGAACGAGGTCGAGGAGATTTTGCGGAACACGCCGTCGCAGCGGCAGACGCTGCTGTTCTCTGCGACAATGCCGGGCCCGATCCGGCAGCTGGCGTCCCGCATTCTGCGCAAGCCGGAGGAAGTGACCGTACGGGGTCGGCAGGTGACGGTGAAGGAAATCCGCCAACTCGTCGTCGAGACGACAGATCGCAACAAACAGGCGGCGTTGAAGCAGATGATCGAGGAGACGCAGCCGTATTTGGGCATGATTTTCTGCCGGACGAAAAGGCGGGCCAGCACGTTGAACGAAGCGCTGCAGGCGGCCGGCTATTCGTGCGACGAGCTGCACGGCGACTTGTCGCAGGCGAAGCGGGAGCAGGTCATGAAGCGGTTCCGCGAAGCGAAGCTGCAGTTGCTTGTCGCGACCGACATCGCGGCGCGGGGCCTCGACGTGGAAGGCGTCACCCACGTCTACAATTACGACATTCCGCACGATGTGGAGAGCTACATCCACCGTATCGGGCGGACCGGCCGCGCCGGCGAGTCCGGCATGGCGATCACGTTCGTGGCGCCGAAGGACCGCCCGGAGCTGGCGAAGATCGAGAGCGGCATCGGCATGGGCATCGAACGCCGGACGACCGGCGTTTCGCGCCTCGGCGGAGGCGAAGAGGAGGCCTCCGGGCGGAGCGGCGGCTCCCGCTCTAGTGGGAAGAGCGGGAGCGTATCGCCGCGCAAGCCCGCCGCGGACAAGAGCCGGCGCGCTTTCGAAGCGGGCCGGCCCGGGGCCGGGCGAAGTGCGGGCGCAATGGCGGCGAAGGGAGCGGGAGCGGGGGCGCCCCGCTCGCGCGCGGACGGCCGAGGCCGCGCCGCCGGTCCTGCGGCGGGCCGGCAAGGGGGCCGTCCGGAGGGGCGCACCGGGCAGCAAGCCCGCGCCGGCAGGACGCCGGGACCCGGCGCCTTCGCCTCGCCGCGAGGCAAGAGCAAGGCGGGCCGCGGTGCGGCGCCATCTTCCCGCGGCCTGCGCGGCGGCGGCAGAAGCAGGCGGTCGCGTTAGTCCGATAGTGGGGCGCGCAGCAAAGGGGTTGTCCCAGAAGGTGTAAATCGACGTCTGGGACAGCCCCTTGCTCGATTCCGCCGAACGTCGGCCCAAGAGGCTCAGATTCTGAGCTACATTCGCCCATC
>NZ_KE386963.1:0-38998 GCF_000429825.1 Cohnella thermotolerans DSM 17683 | reverse complement strand
GCCGAACGTCGGCCCAAGAGGCTCAGATTCTGAGCTGCATTCGCTGATCTCGCCGAGCAGGTCGGAACCGAAACCCAGTTCATCATGGGTTACGCTTACACCATCGCCCAACGGACACCCGTAGTTTGATCGGACATCTTGAACAAGTGAAAATGAAAATCGGCAAACTGCCGCAAACGGTCATTGCGGAGGCCGGATAGGGTAGCGAAGAAAATGAACAAGCGTGTTTATGAAGGCGACGCTTGTGGCGATTGCCCTCGCAAAGAACCGTCATCCCAAATCGAATAGGTGCCGGATCGTTACTTGAGCTGATTCGGCGTCGGAGCCGGTTCCCGGATGTCGGGGATCGGCTTTTGTACGAAGCGGCGTTGTGGTACACTGAGGCAAATTGCGCAGGATTGCAGGTGAAGACAGCATGGCAGGGAGCGGCAAAAACCGCAGCGACGTCCGGCCGGGCATGCGGGTGGATATCGTCCTGAAGAAGGACCAGCGTACGGGCGCGCTTACGCGGGGCGTGGTCAAGGACCTTCTGACGAACTCGGCCTTCCATCCGCACGGCATCAAAGTACGGCTGACGGACGGACAAGTAGGCAGAGTTCAGGCGATCCTAGGCGACGAGGAATGAGGAATGAGGAAGCGGCAGACGCCGGGCAACCTGTTCGGGGAAAGCAAGCAATGACAGGAGCGTCCGTTCGTTCGGTGATAGGATGAGAAGCACGGGAGGGGATGCGGTTGGAATGGTTCGACCGGATGAAGAACGCGCTCGATAAGCTGGAAGAGACGATGGAGGACCGCCTGGATATCGAGGAGATCGCCAGGGCAGCGTATACGTCTCCGTTCCATTTTCAGCGAATGTTCCATATGCTGACCGGCATGACCGTGGCCGAGTACGCCCGGAAGCGCAAGCTGACGCTGGCCGCGCAGGAGCTGGCGTCGTCGTCCGCCAAGGTGCTCGACGTCGCGCTGAAGTACGGCTACGACTCGCCGGAGTCGTTCGCGAAGGCGTTCCGCAAAGTTCACGGCATTTCGCCGTCCGAAGCGCGGCAGCCAGGCGTCCGTCTCAAGGCTTTCCCCCGCATCTCCTTCCACCTATCGCTGAAGGGAGACAAGGATATGGATTATCGGATCGTAGAAAAGGAAGCGTTTACGGTACTAGGCAGGACGATCGACGTCTCGTGCCGGGACGGCCAGAACCTCCGGGACATTCCGAAGTTCTGGCAAACTTGCCATCAAGACGGAACGGCGGCCAAGCTCGCTTCCGCCGCGGCGGACGACGTTCTGTTCGGCATCTGCCTCGACATGCAGCCGAATCAGGAGGACTTCACTTATATGATTGCCTGCCGCCCCGAAGCGGACGTGCCCGACGCCGGCTTCTCCGTTCGAACGATACCGGCGGCAACGTGGGCGATCTTCCAAGTGGTCGGCCCGATGCCCGGCGCCATTCAGGAGGCTATCGGGCGCATTTTCCAGGAATGGTTCCCCTCGACGGGCTACGAGCATTCGGGCGGACCCGAGCTGGAAGTGTACCCGCCGGGCGACGCTTGGGGAGAAGATTACCGCAGCGAAATCTGGATTCCGATCGTCAAGAAATAAACGCGAAGGCCGGCTGCCTCTCTGGCAACCGGCCTTCCGACTCTATCGCTTCGTCCGTTTCTTGGCTACGTATACGGTGCCGTCGCTCTCAAGCTCCGCGTAAAACACCTCTTCGACCGAACGCACGCCCGACTTTTCCAACTGCCGATTCAGCCATTCGCGGTCCAGCCCCCATTCCTTCAGGTTTTGGGCGACGACGTTGCCGTCGACGATCAATTCCGAAGGCAGAAAAGTGCGCGGCCGAGGCGCGATTTGCATGTCCTTCTTCGTGACCGGTTCCTCATCCTGCTTCTTAAGCACGCTAAGCTTGCCGTTCGGCTCGAAAATGGCGTAATCGACCTCCCGGATGGAGAACACATTTTTATCCCGCAGCAGCATCGTCAAATCGTCCATGTTCAGCTTGGATGATCGGATGGCCCGTTCGACGAGCCGGCCGTTCTTGATGACGATCGAGGGTTCCCCGTCCAGCAGCACCCTCGCCCTGGGCGACTTGAGGCTGACCTGCTCGACGGCCATCGTCAGCATCGCCCAGACCGTTAATCCGGTCAGCCCCGCGAGGACGCTGACGTCGCGTTCGACCACCAGTTCGCCCGCGATATTGCCGAGCGCAATTCCCGTAATATAAGTGAAAAAAGTGATTTGCCCGAGCTGCTTCTTGCCGAGCAGCCGCGTTAGAAGCAGCAGGAACGCAAACCCAAGCAGCGTTCGGAGCGTCGTGATCCCTATCGTCTCCATGCGTCATCTCCAGACCCATACATGCCTCGTCCCCGAAAGATAGGAACGTCTGCATTATTTTGCCCGTCGTCGCCCTGGAGGATACGTTGGGAACGAACGGCCCCGACGGCGAATCCAGCCGTCCATGCGGAGCCGTTCGGATTCCTGTGCTTTGCAGGCTCCCTGCCCTTTTGTCTCACGAATGCAGCCGGAAGAGGAAACTGCCGGGCCGGGGACAAGCCCGAATGTGATAGAATGGAGGTAACGGACGAACGAACGACGATTCATCGAGAACCATATCCCGAAAGGAACGTGCCCTGTGAAAACGTTGGTCATCGCGGAGAAGCCGGACATGGGCCGCAACATCGCGTCGGTCATCGAGCCGAAGGCGAAGAATATGCGGAATTATCTGGAGGGAGAGCGTTATATCGTCACTTGGGCGATCGGGCATCTGATCGGGCTCGCGGAGCCGGATCGCTACGACGAGAAGTACAAGAAGTGGAACTTCGGCGATCTACCGATCATTCCCGAGGAGTTCAAGCTGCTGCCGAATCCGAAGACGAAGGATCAATTGAAGGTCATCAAGGAGTTGGCGGCGCGTTGCGATACGATCGTGAACGCCTGCGACGCCGGGCGGGAGGGGCAGCATATTTTCTCGCTCATCCGCCGGCATCTGAAGCTTCCCCATCCGGTTCGCCGGCTGTGGATCTCCGACCTGACGGCGGAGACGATCCGCCGGGGGTTCGAGGAGCTGAAGGACGAAGAAGAATACGCGAATCTCACCGAAGCGGCGCGGGCCCGGAGCGAAGCCGACTGGCTGATCGGCATGAACGGCTCGAGGGCGTTCACGACGAAGCATAACGAGCTGCTGTCGGTTGGACGGGTGCAGACGCCCGTGCTGGCGCTGATTTATGACCGGCAGAAGCAGATCGAGTCGTTCGAGTCGCAGAAGTATTACGAGGTCGGCGCGGTTCTCGAGCAGGGAACGACGGCATACCGCGGTTTGTGGCAGGGCGATCGGATGACCGACGAAGCGAAGGCGCAGGCCATCGCCGCGAAGGTGAAGGGCAAGACCGGGAGGATCGAGAGCTACGAAGTCAAGGACACGAAGGAGTACCCGTTCAAGCTGTACGATCTGACGCTGCTGCAGCGGGAAGCGAACGGCAAATACGGCTTCTCGGCGAAGAAGACGCTGGACGTGGCCCAGGCGTTGTACGAGAAGCACAAGGTCATCTCGTACCCGCGGACGAACTCGAACTACGTCAACGAGCAGAACATCCCGGAGATGCACCGCATTCTCGATTCGCTGCGCGGGGCGCCCGAATACGAAGGCATCGTCCGCGGAGCGGAGAAGCGGTTCGTGCACAAGAACAACAAGGCGGTGTGCAATCCGGCCAAGGTGGAGGACCACCACGCGATCATGCCGACGATGAAGAAAGCGGGAGCGCTCAGTCCGGACGAGCGGAAAATTTACGATCTGATCGTGCGGAGGTTCCTGTCGCATTTCTACCCGGCGGCAGAGTACAAGGTGCATACGGTGCTGACGGAGGTGGAGGAGGAGCGCTTCAAGACGACGATCAAGCAGCTGTTGTCGCTTGGCTGGAAGACGATCTACGCCGACCAGGGCAAAGAGGACGGCGAGTCTTCCGCGCGCAAGGGGCGGAGCAAACCGTCCGACGAGCAGGAGCAGGAGCCGGTGGAAGAGGAGGTGACGGACGGCGTTTTCGAGCTGGACGCCTCGCAGCCCGTTCTCTGCGCGGACGCGGCCGTGAAGGCGAAGGAGACGCAGCCGCCGAAGCCGTTCACGGAGGGCACGCTGCTCAAGGCGATGGAGAGCGCGGGCAAGCAGGTCGAGGACGAGGAGCTGCGCGAAGCGATGAAGGACAGCGGCCTCGGCACGCCCGCGACGCGGGCGGCGACGATCGAGCGGCTGAAGAACGTCGGGTACATCGACATGCAGGGCAAGAAGATCGTCATTACGCCCAAGGGGCGCACGGCCGTCGAGCTCATCCGCGGAGCGGGCGTGGAGCTGCTCACGTCGCCGGAGATGACCGGCGCTTGGGAGAAGCGGCTCAACGAGATCGCGCGCGGGCAGGCGTCGGCGGAGCAGTTCATGAACAATGTGAAGCGGTTCACGGTGCAGATCGTCGACAAGGTGCGCGTTCAGCGGCCCGCAGTCAAGAGCGCCTTCGCGCGGCCGGAGAAGCCGGCGCGGGGCTCCCGCCGCTCCGGCGGAGCGGGCGGCGGATCGGGCGCTGCCGGCGCGCCCGGCAAGGCGGGCGGCGGCAAGAGCGGCGCGGGCCGGGGCCGGGCCGGCAGCGCGGAAGGGCGCGGCGCCGCGGCGACGGCTGTGGCCGCGCGAGCGCCTGCGGCGGCGACGGCCGAGGGCCAGGGGCCGGCCGTCGTGGGCACGTGCCCGCGGCCGGGGTGCGGCGGGCAGATTTTTCTCGGCCGCAGAGGGTACGGCTGCAGCCACTACAAGAGCGGATGCTCCTTCGTCATCTGGAAGGAGAGTCTCGGCCGGACGCTCACCGACGCGATGGCGCGCAGCCTCGTGACGAAGGGCAAGACCGGCAAGCTCAAGTTCAAGGACGCGTCGGGCGCAACCTACGACGCGCGGATCGTGCTGGCGAACCCAAGCACGGGCGAGCTGGCTTTGGAACGGGAATAAAGTTGAGCCTGCCTACGCAATCGCAAGAGTTTGTTTCCTCGCAAGCTGCCTTTTACTATGGCGATGGGGGGCAAGTCGATGAGCAGGAAGCTTCTCAATTCCCCAGCCGCATACGCGCTGGGCATGTTCGCCATGATGGTGCCGAGCCAGGCGTTCAGCTCCTTCTACAGCTATTATTATGTGGAAAAGCTCGGCCTCGGGGTCGGGCTTGCCACGGTCGCCCGCACGATCTACCTCGTCTGGGACGCCGTCAACAACCCGATGGCGGGCTATCTGTCCGACCGGACGAACACCCGTTACGGCCGCCGGCGGCCCTGGATTTTCGCCTCGATTCCGTTCTTCATGCTCTTCTTCATCCTGGTGTTCTCGGCCCCGCGCGGGCTGGGGGATACCGGGCTGTTCGTCTGGTTTCTGACCGCGCTCGTGTTGTTTGAAAGCGTATCCACGCTGTTGTGGGTCAACTATGGCGCGCTCTTCCCGGAACTGTTCCGGGGCGAGCGGCTGCGGGCGAAGGCGTCCGCGATCCAGCAGGGATTCCAGATCGGCGCCGTTCTGATCGGCACCGCGCTGACCCCGATCGTCTACAACGCCTTCGGCTTCGGCCCGATGGCCGTTCTGTATGCGGCGGTGTTCGCGATCTTCATGCTCTGGTTCGCGTTCTCGGTGCGGGAGAGCGAGGAGGCTCGCAAGGAAGCGCCGCTCCCGCTGCGGGAGGCGTTCCGCGAGACGCTGAAGAACAAGCCGTTCTGGACGTTCAACATCGCCAATTCGTTCGCCCAGACGGTCAACGGCCTGCTCGGTTCGATGATTCCTTTCTACGCCAAGTACGCACTCCATATCCCCGAGAATCAGGTGTCTATCCTGCTCGCTTCCGTCTTCGTGTCGATCATCCCGCTCGTCGCGGTCTGGTACGTCATCGTCCGCAAGCTGGGCGGGCTCCGCAGCTGGCAGCTCGCGCTTGCCGTTTACGGGCTCTCGGCCGTGCCGCTCTGGTTCGGACAGAACCTCGGGGGCGGCGTCGCGGCCGGCATTGTAGTCGGCTTCGGCATGGCCGGCTTCCTCGTCACGCCCGCCGTGCTGAGCGGCCGGATCATCGACCTCGACGCGGAGAGAACGGGCCGCCGAAGGGAAGGCATCTATACGGCGGTCGGCGGCTTCATCACCCGGTCGAGCGGGCTCATCTCGGCGCTGGCGTTCTGGGTCGTCGGGACGATCTTCGGCTACGTCAGCGGCGACGAGCCCGGGCCGCGCCCGGAGACGACGTTCCGGGTGCTGATCAGCGTCGTTCCGCTCATTCTGCTGGCCATCTCGTTCGTCACTTCCTTGTTCATGAAGGATCTGGGGGCTCCGGGCGAAGGCCCGCCCGCAGGGGCGGTCGGCGCAACGCCAGGACTGGGCGGCGGCGGCAAGGCGAAGGCGGATGGGGGAACCGTGAGCCTGGACGCCGGACCGAGCAGGTGAGCCGGGGACCTGGTTCAGACGCCGAGACTCTTCCGGCGAACACTCGGCCGCAACAGCCAATGTGGCTCAGCTTCTGAGACTCTTCAGCGAAGTTACGGCCGTATCCGCCAATGTAACTCAAATGCTGAGACTCTTTTGCGGATGCTCGGCTACAACGACCAATGTAACTCAAATGCTGAGACTCTTCGGAGAACTTTCGCCCGATACGGCCAAAGTAGCTCAGATGTTGAGGCTCATTAGCAGACGTTCGGTTGAAATAGCCAAAGTAGCTCAGACGCTCAGACGCTGAGACCCTTCCGTCGTACACTCGGCCGCAACGGCCAAAGTGGCTCAGTTTCTGAGACTCTTCGGCAAACTTTCATTCGCAAAGTACACGATTGGACGCTGGAGCGTTGGACGGATCGGGAGAAGGGGGATGACTGTGGTCAAAAAGCTCATTCTGAACTGCGACGATTTCGGGCAAAGCCCGCCGGCGAATCAAGCGATTATGCATCTGCTGGAGGAAGGCAAGGCGTCTTCGGCGACGATTATGGCGCCGGCTCCGGGGTTCGCCGAGGCGGCCGAATGGTGCCGCAGGCGCGGTGCGGCCAACGTGGGGTTGCACTTGACGTTCACGAGCGAGTACGATGCCGTTCGCTGGCGAAGTCTGACCGGCGATCCGTCGCTGCACGACGAAGAGGGATTCATGTACCGGACGGTCGAGGAATTCGAGCGGCAGGCGGACCCCGGAGCGGTGCGGCGGGAGATTCGCGCGCAATTTGAGGCGGCCCGGAGGGCGGGACTCAACCTGTCGCACGCTGACAATCATATGGGCAGCCTGTACGGGCTCGCGACGGGACGAAGTTATCTGCCCCAGGCGCTCTGGCAGTGTTCCCGACGCAGGCTGCCGTTTCGATTGTTCAGGCGTTTCTGGCCGAAGGATGCGCTCAATGCGTCGGTAGCCTCGCAGGACGGGGCGCAGCGAATGCTGGATACGGTCGTCGCACTCGCGGATGCGCTCGGCGTCGGCTTGCCGGATTACCTGCTCAGTCATCCCTATCACGCGGAAGCAGGCGAGACGTACGAATCGTTCCGGCAATCGATGATCGCGAAGCTTTATGACCTCCCGGATGGCGTCAGCGAGACGTACGTCCACCCGGCGCTCGACGACGAACGGCTCGGGAAGCTTATTCCTTCCTGGGAGAAAAGAGTCTGGGAATACCGCCTTCTGCTGGACGACGATTTCTCCTATGCGCTCAAGGACGCGGGGGTCGAGCTGACCGATTACCGTTACGTCGGACGCATCCGCCGTCCCCGGCTTCCGGCCGCCGCGCGGCTGGCGAAGGCTCTGCTGCCGCGCGGCGGCTAAACGGGGCCAAAGCCACAAGCCCCCGTCCGCTCACCCATTCCGGTAAGTCCCGGGCGTTTGGCCCGTCCGCTGCCGGAACAACCCCGAGAAAAACTTTTTGTCCTGATACCCCACCGCCTCGGCGACCTCCTGAACGGTCATCCGCGTCGCGCGCAGCAGCTCGCAGCTTCGCTCGATGCGAACATCCTGCAGGTAGCGAGTGAAGGTCGTGCCGGTGGCCGCGGCGAACATCCGATGGAAATGCCGCTCGCTCACCCCGGCGGCTTCCGAGGCTTGGCGGACGGAGAGGGGAGACGCGTACTCGCGGTGCACAAGGTCGAGCGCATTCGCCACCAACCGGTCTCGGGGAGGGACAACCGGCTTTCCCTTCTCCAGACCGGCCAGATGCCGTTCCAGCTCGGTCAGCAGCATGAGGAACAGGCCGTAAATCCGGGCAACAAACCCGATCTCCCGCAAGCGAAACTGCTCATAGGCATCCTTGAAAATGGCATGCACCGCCCCCGAAGCGTCGCGAAACGACGTCCACCCGGGCGAGCCGGGCCGCAGATTGAGCCGCTGCAGCGACAGCGGCAGCTCACGGAGTCCCGGGAACCCTTCCAGATCGCGAGCGACCTTTTCCGCCATGAAAATGAAGTTGTACACGACGAGCGGATGCCGGCGGTCGGTCGAGCGGGGGCGGAACACGTGCGTCGTGCCGAGCGGAATCGCGAACACGTCCCCGCGGCGGACCGGCAGCGTCTCCTCGCCGATGTAGTGGAATCCGCCGCCTTCCGCGACGTAGCAAATTTCCGTAAACTCATGCTCGTGCAAATGCAGCTCGTACGACTCGGACACCCGATTGACGTAGAAAGGCAGCTCCCCGTCGAAATACAGATGAGCCGGCGTCCGTTCGGCCGGTTTCCGGACCATGGCATCCGCTCCTTCCTTTTCACCTGTCAGAATACCCCCGATCGATGGCGCGATCAACCCTTTTTTGCCCGGTTCCGGCCGCTAGAATGAGAGTGAAAGCCATTTCAACTGACGAGGGTGAAAAGGATGGCCGATCGGGCATGGACGGCTTCGTGGATTTGGGGCGGCGAGACGGAGAGCCCGCGGAACGAGTGGCGCTGCTTCCGGCGCTCGTTCGAATGCCCCGCCGACTTCGGCGGCGAGGCTCGGCTGCATATTAGCGCGGATTCCCGCTACGTGCTGTACGTCAACGGGGAACGGATCGGACGGGGCCCGGTTCGGTCTTGGCCGAAGGAGCAATTTTACGACACGTATGAGGTCGGGAGCCTTCTGCGAGCGGGGGCGCCGAATACGGTGGCGGTGCTGGCGCTGCACTTCGGCGTGTCCAATTTCTATTATTTGCGGGGAAAAGGCGGGCTCATCGCCGAGCTGGAGGCGGGCGGCCGCCCGCTGCTGGCGACGGACGCGTCGTGGCGCACGCGGAAGCTGGCGGGCCAGGCGTCCGAATCGCCGCGCATGTCCTGCCAGCAGGGCTTCGCGGAAGCGATCGACGCCCGGGAGGCGGACGGCGACTGGACCGAGCCCGCTTACGACGATGCGGCGTGGGCGCCCGCCCGCCCGGTCGGGCCGGCCGGGACCGCGCCGTGGCTGCGGCTCGTGCCGCGCGACATTCCGTTCCTGACGGAGGAGAAGCTGTATCCGTCCCGGGTGCTGTCCGTCCGCCGCGTGAAGGCGCCGGCCTACACGGCCGCCCTCGATCTCCGCAACCAGATGGTGCCGGAGAGCGCGAATCACGCCAATCCGATCGGCTATTGCGGCTATCTGGCGACCGTGCTCCGGATGGAGCGAAGCGGCCGGGCGACCATCGGCTTCCCGGGCGGCGCGAAGCCGGGAGATCTGTACGTCGACGGGCGGAGGATCGAGTCGTGGAGCGGGCGGGTGCCGGAACGCTACTACGAGCTGAACCTGGAAGCGGGCGACCATCTTGTCGTCTACGACGTAACGTCAACCGACCACGGCGGCAGCTTCCATATCGGCATCGACAGCGAAGTTCCTTTCCAATTAACGAACCCGCTCGGTGAAAAAGAGACGTCCGTTCCGCTGGCGACGGCGGGGCCTTTCGACCATACCGAGCATATCGATTATCTCCCGGGCCGGGAGGTGCGCCGCGACCATCCGGACTACGCGAGCCTGAAGCACGCTTCAACGGTGCAAGAGCTGCTGGCCTACCGGTCTTGGCTCCGCCCGGTGGAAGCGGGCTTGTACACGGAGGCCGACGCGTTCGGCTCCAGCGTCTGGCGAACCGTCGCGGAGAAGCGCGCCGTGCCCGCTTCTCTCGCGAACGCCATTCTGCCCGTGCCGGAGCCGGCCGTGCTGCCGTATTTCAAAGACGGCGACTGCGAGTTAACGATCGACTTCGGCAAGGAGCGTTCGGGCTTCGTCGGCTTCGAGATCGAAGCGCCGGCGGGCACCGTCGTCGACTTGTACGGCGTCGAATACTTGCGGGACGACTATATCCAGCACACGTACGGCCTGGACAACACGGTCCGCTATACGTGCCGCGAAGGCCGGCAGTGCTACTTGTCGCCCGTGCGGCGTGGTTTTCGCTACCTGATCGTGACGGTAAGAGGTGCCCGGGACCCCGTCAAGCTGCACGAAATCTACATCAACCAAAGCTCATACCCCGTAGCGGAAAACGGCGACTTCCGCTGCTCCGATTCGCTGCTCAACGAAATTTGGGAGATCAGCCGGCATACGACCCGGCTGTGCATGGAGGACACGTTCGTCGACTGTCCGGCATACGAGCAGGTGTTCTGGGTCGGCGACAGCCGCAACGAAGCGCTGGTCAATTATTACGTTTTCGGGGCTACCGACATCGTGAAGCGCTGCCTGAACCTCGTTCCGGGCTCCGCCGACCAGACGCCGCTCTATCTGGATCAGGTGCCCAGCGCCTGGAACAGCGTCATCCCGAACTGGACATTCTTCTGGGCGATCGCCTGCCGGGAGTTTGCCGCCCATACCGGCGACCTGACCTTCGCCCGATCGATATGGCCGGCCGTGCAGCGCACGCTGAAGCACTACCTGACGCATCTGAACGCGGACGGCCTGCTTGCGATCCGAGGCTGGAACTTGCTCGATTGGGCACCGATCGACCAGCCGGGCGACGGCATCGTAACGCATCAGAACCTGTTCCTCGTCAAAGCGCTGCGGGATGCCGCGCAGCTCGGCGAACTCGCCGGCGCGCAGGAGGAGGCCGAAGCGTTCAGGGACAGCGCCGACAAGCTGTTGCGGGCGATTCAAGCGCACTTGTGGGATGAGCCGCGTCAGGCTTACTTGGATTGCATTCACGCGGACGGAAGACGGTCCGAGATCTTCAGCATGCAGACGCAGGTCGTCGCTTACCTGTGCGGCGCGGCCGAAGGGGACCGGCGCGAGACGCTGGAGCGCTATCTCGTCTCGCCGCCGCCGGAATTCGTGCAGATCGGCAGCCCGTTCATGTCGTTTTTCTACTACGAAGCGCTCGTCAAGTCGGGCCGTTATGAGCGGATGCTGGACGACATTCGCAAGCAGTACGGCAGCATGCTGGCGCACGGCGCGACGACCTGCTGGGAGATGTACCCGAACTTCGCGGAGAACCGGGCCGACCCGGATATGCTGACCCGCAGCCACTGCCATGCGTGGTCGGCCGCGCCGGGTTACTTCCTCGGCGAGAGCATCCTCGGGGTCAAACGGCTGGACGACGGCTGGCAATCGGTCGAGATCGCCCCGCAGCCTTGCGGCTTGACCTGGGCCCGCGGCTCCGTTCCGCTGCCGCAAGGCGGCCAAGTCGCCGTAAGCTGGCGGGTCGACGGCGGCCGGATGAAGCTGCGGGCCGAAGCGCCGGAAGACGTGCGGCTCAGCGTGCGCTGGCCGGAAGGCATGGAAGGGGAAGCGGAGCAGGCAACCTATATTCGCTAAAGAGAAAGGGGCGGCCCCCGCGGACTGCCCCTTGCATTTTCTTATAGCTTAAAAGAACTTCAGCAGCTCCGCCTTCACCGCTTCGTTCGAGCCGCCGACCAGCGTCTGCCGCTGCGGCTTGTCGAACAGCGCCTCAATTTGCGGCGGGAACGTCTGCTCGATCTGGAGAAGCTCGATCGCTTCGTTGAATTTGGCCGGGTGCGCCGTCGCCAGCGCCACGGTCACCTCGCCGTCGCCCGCCAGCCTGTCGGCCGCCGCGACGCCGCAAGCGGTGTGCGGATCGAGCAAGTAACCGTACTCGTCGTGATATTGGCCGACCGTGGCGAGGCACTCGTCGTTCTGCACGCCGTAAGCGGCGAAGTCGGCCTGCACCTGCCGCAGCTTCTCGCCCGGAACGACGATCTTGCCTTCCTTCTTGAAGCCTTCCATCAGCGCCGAGACGGCCGCGGCGTCTTCCCCGTACAGGTAGTACAGATAGCGCTCGAAGTTGCTCGCCACCTGAATGTCCATGGACGGGCTGTACGTCATATGGAACTCGCCCGGCTCATAGACGCCTTCGCGCACGAAGCGTTCGAGAATGTTGTTCTCATTCGTCGCCAGAATGAGCTTGCCGACCGGAAGTCCCATTTTCTTGGCCAAGTACCCCGCGAAGATGTCTCCGAAATTCCCCGTCGGCACGCTGAAATTGACGGGGCCTGCCTGGCCTTGATTCTCAAGCTGGAAGTAAGCGTAGAAATAGTAAACCGTCTGCGCCAGCACGCGGGCGATGTTGATGGAGTTGATGGCGCGCAGGTGATATTTCTGCTTGAACGGCACGTCCGCGAACAGCTCCTTGATGATGCGCTGGCAGTCGTCAAAGTTGCCGTCGACGGACAGATTCAGCACGTTGGCGTCGTCCACCGTCGTCATTTGCAGCTCCTGCACCTTGCTTACCTTGCCGTGCGGATGAAGAATGCAAATCCGGATGCCTTCCTTGCCGCGAACGCCCTCGATCGCCGAAGCCCCCGTGTCTCCGGAGGTCGCCCCGAGAATGTGGATGATGGAATTTTTCCGGCGCGAGATGTAGGCGTATAAATTCCCCAAAAATTGCAGGGCGATGTCCTTGAACGCGAACGTCGGCCCGTGGAACAGCTCGAGAATATGCAGGTTGTTTTTCACCCGGCGAACGGGGGTCACGTGCTCGTCGCGGAACGTCGCGTAGCTGTCGTCTACGAGCTTCTTCAGGTCTTCGCGCGGGATTTCCTCACTCATATAAAGCGAAAAGACTTCAAGCGCCAGCTCCGGATACGAAAGCCTCCGCCAGTTGGCGAGCGTGTCTGCCGATACTTGCGGGATAGTCTTCGGAACGAGCAGGCCTCCGTCGTCGGCCAGTCCCATCAGGACGGCATCGATGAACCCGATCGCCCCTACTTTCCCTCGAGTGCTGATGTAATCCATAACGATCCCCTTGTGCAAGCGATTTTCAATTATTGTATCAAAAAATGCGCCTGATTTCGAACCCGGTTTTGGGGGCCGATCACCCCATCTTTCCGTCTTCGGGTCGCCGGCTATTCGGCAGAGAAGAGGAAGCATCTGGGAGAAACGAACGGGATATGCTACAATCGGGACAGTATACTGAAACGGAGGGGATCGAACATTGATCGGGCGCAGCGGCAATCCGACCTTGAATGAGAAGACGTTCGAACGGACGGGAAGGTATTTGGGATCGTCGGGCATGACGATCGAAGGCACGGTCAATAAGTCGTTCATCGTGCTGGCTTTGCTTCTGGGCGGCGCGTTCGTGACGTGGTCGCGGTATTTCGACGGAGAGGACGTGTCGGGCTACGCGATCGGAGGCGCGGTCATCGGGTTTGTTCTGGCTCTGGTCGTCAGCTTTAAGCCGAAGACGGCGCCTTATCTGGTGCCGGTGTACGCGGTGCTCGAAGGAGTGTTCCTCGGCGCGCTGTCCGCGACGTACGAAGATCTGTACCATGGGATCACGCTTCAGGCCGCGCTGTTGACGATGGGCGTGTTCATCGCCCTGCTGCTGGCTTACAAGACTAGAATCGTCAAGGCGACGGAGAACTTCAAGCTGGGCGTGTTCGCAGCGACGGCCGGGATCGCGCTGGTGTATCTGATCAGCTTCATTCTCGGCCTGTTCGGCGTGACGGTTCCGTACCTTCACGACAACAGCTGGATCGGCATCGGCATCTCGCTCGTCATCGTCGCGGTCGCGGCGCTGAACCTCGTTCTGGACTTCGATTTTATCGAGGAAGGGGCGCGTCGGGGCGCTCCCAAGTATATGGAGTGGTACGGGGCGTTCGGCCTGATGGTGACGCTGGTCTGGCTGTATGTCGAGATGCTCCGCCTGCTCGCCAAGATTTGGAGCCGGGACTGACCGGCAAGCAAGGCAATCGCAGACGAAGGCCGCCTGTCAACAGGAGGCCCTCTGCGCCGGGAAGCGAACGCGTGCTCTCGGAGACGGCGGCAGGATTCGGCGAGCTTCATTATCCGCTGTTCTTGGAGCTGCTGGAGCGGCACAAGCCGCACGGCTTCGTGACGCTGGAAGCGGTGGACGAGGAGCGGATGGCGGAGGCGGCCCGATTCGTTCGGGAAGGCCGGGCGGCAGCGAGAACCCGGTAAGGTTGAAGAGGCTCTCCCTTGGCAGGCTGAACTGCACCCCGTCAAGTAGACAGTAAAAAAATAAAAATCAGTTAAGCGGCCTTGGTCCTGAATTCCATAGGACTGAGGCCGTTTAGTTTTGCCTGCAATCGCTCGTTATTGTAAAAGTAAATGTAGGCATCAATGTCTTTTTTGAGTTCCTCAAAGGTACTGTATGTATGCAAATAATACCTCTCGCATTTCAGGTTTCCCCAGAATGCTTCCATTGGACCGTTATCGATACACCTGCCAACCCGGGACATGCTCTGGGTTAGTTTGTCGGCAAAGAGCGTTTTGAACCTTAAAGAGGTATACTGAAAGCCCCGGTCGCTATGAAGCATGGGCGTGCTCCCCGGTGCCGCTTGCAAAGCCAATTTCACCGTTTGGAATACAAGACTATTGTTGTTGGAATGCCCTAAAACATAAGAGACAATCGTGTTGTCATGAAGATCGAGTATCGCACTTAAATACGCCTTCTGAGCACTACCGTATTTCAATTCCGTTACATCGGTTACCCATTTCTCATTCGGTGCTTCTGCGTGAAACTGGCGGTTTAACAGGTTCTCGGCCACTTGCTGCGGGGCTGAGCGCGCGTATCTCTTTCTCTTCCTGCGGATCACCGACTGGATTCCCTTCAGCTTCATTAGACGCCGAATACGTTTGTGGTTTATCTGTTGCTCGGTCTGTCGGCGCATATGCAGTGTTAATCGGCGGTAACCGTAGATGCCGCCAACCTTTTCGTACAGCGCGGTCATGACATCCATCAGATGCTGGTTTTCCAGCTCGCGGGAACTGGGTTTGCGATTCAACCATTTGTAATAGCTCGACCGTGGAATCCCGGCGATTTCACACAAAAGTTGCACACTGAATGGTCCTTCTTGCTGAACCGCTTGAATGGCAAGGTAGACATTCTCCTGTCGGTGTTGGCTTAGCGTCGCCTCCTTCCGAATTCCTGTAACTTTTTTAAGAAAGCATTCTCCGCCCGAAGCCGCTCATTTTCATACTCTAGCTTCTTCATCGCGAGCCTGTGGCGATCCACTTCAGTTAACTCCTCGAGCGCTTTCTTTCGACCTCGGCCATCCTGCAGCGCATCCTGACCGCCAGCTTCATATTTCTTTACCCATTGATACACTTGTTGGTAGGAGACCTGGTACTGGTCCGCCGTCTTCCGGTAGTCATGGTGATGTGCAAGACAATACAAAACGATATCGATTCGTTCTTCCCAAGTTGTCGAACGCCCCTTGGTCATAGCTTTTGTTCCCCCTCCATAGGTTTGCAAGCTGCTATGACCATTATACTTCTTCACCCAGTTAGAGAGTTGGGTTCGGCTGGCGATCTTGTACTTATCGATGACTTGATATTGGGACAATTCCCCGTAGAGGTAATCGGTCACCGCTTGCAGCTTAAGCTCGGCTGAATAACTTCGATTGCGAGTTTGTCTCTCTAACCCTTCGTACCCGTACACCTCATAACGACGTCGCCATTTCACCAAGGTGGTTTTGGGAATACCGTATTTTTTAGCTGCAGCCTTAACGCCGATCTGGCCACTTTCGATTTCCTGTAGGATGGCGAATTTCTCCGACGCACTATATTGTTTATTAGGCATGAAAAAAGCTCCCTTTACAGCAGCAGGTTTTATTATTTCACCTGTCTACCTTAAGGGGAGCATATCAGGCAGGGGGGGAGCCTCTTGTCTTTGCATGAAACAAACAAAGATCCAAAAGCATCCTAACAGAAAATGGAAAACCGGCGGAAGCAGGCGATTGTTTGTGAGTGGCGCTGCCGTAGTTTCTTGATGTAAATGTTTCCTTTTTGTTGGGAAACGTTACCGGAAGACATGCAGGGAAGCCGATGATCGTCAAGCCGGGAATGGGCTGTTAAACCGCACTGCCCGTCCATTCCGGCGCCGATTGCGGCGCTTATTCGGAAGGAATAAATTGGCGCCGACAGAAGAACAATAAATCTTGTCAACAGCCTTCATGACGAAAGCTGGTTTTCCTTCGATTGATATTGTAAGCGCTTCACCATTAAGATAGATTCAGATTTCAATCATACTCACAGCGATGTGAACACAATAAAGGAGGAAGTTATACATGAGTCAAGCGGTTAACCCGAACGCCGCTTCCGCCTCTATAGGTTCCGCTGAGGAAGGACGCGTGAAGATCGCAGTTCAGCGGTTCGGACGGTTCCTCAGCGGCATGGTGATGCCTAACATCGGCGCGTTCATCGCCTGGGGGCTCATCACGGCTTTGTTCATCCCGACGGGGTGGATTCCGAACGAGAAGCTGGCTACGCTGGTCAGCCCGATGATCACTTATTTGCTGCCGCTGCTCATCGGGTATACTGGAGGACAGATGGTTCACAAAACGCGGGGCGGAGTTATCGGCGCCGTCGCCACGATGGGGGTCATTGTCGGCACCGACATTCCGATGTTCCTCGGGGCGATGATCATGGGTCCGCTCGCCGCGTGGATTCTGAAGCAGTTCGACCGGACGATCGACGGCAAGATTCGCTCCGGCTTCGAGATGCTCGTCAACAATTTCTCGTCCGGCATTATCGGCGGCTTGCTGGCGATCGGCGCGTACAAAGGGGTCGGCCCGGTGGTCGAAACGATCAGCAAAGCGCTGGCCAACGGCGTGGAATTCCTCGTCAATCACCACTTGATTCCACTGGCGAACATTCTGATCGAACCCGGCAAGGTGCTGTTCCTGAACAACGCGATCAACCACGGGGTGCTCAGCCCGATCGCGCTGGAGCAGGCGTCGCAGACCGGCAAGTCGATGCTGTTCATGCTGGAGTCCAACCCCGGTCCGGGGCTTGGCATCCTGCTCGCCTACTGGTTGTTCGGCCGCGGCATGGTGAAGCAATCGGCTCCCGGAGCCGTAATCATCCATTTCCTGGGCGGCATTCATGAGATCTACTTCCCGTATATTCTGATGAATCCGCGCCTTATCCTGGCCGCAATCTGCGGCGGCGTCACGGGCACGCTCACCTTCTCCGCCACCGGAGCGGGGCTGGTCGCCACTCCATCGCCCGGCAGCATCTTCGCTTATATCGCGATGGCTCCCAAGGGCGGCCTGCTTCCGGTTCTGAGCGGCGTGGCGACGGCAGCGATCGTCTCCTTCCTGATCGCGTCCGTGCTGCTGAAGACCAGTCGTCAGACGGCGGAAGGCGATCTGGAAGCGGCTACCGCCAAGGTGCAAGAAATGAAGGCGCAGTCGAAAGGTCAAGCCGTCGCCGTAGCGACTCCGGCCAACACGGTCGTGAAAGCGAATTCGGAAGTGAACAAAATCGTGTTCGCCTGCGACGCCGGCATGGGTTCCAGCGCTATGGGAGCTTCGATTCTCCGGAAGAAGCTGAACAAGGCGCAGGTTCCGGTGAAGGTGACGAATACCGCAATAAACGATATTCCTGCGGACGCCGATATTGTCATCACCCATAAAACGTTGACCGATCGAGCAAAATTAAAAGCGCCGGACGCGGAGCACATTTCCATCGACGACTTCCTCAAGGCCGGAGAGTACGATGTGCTCGTAGAGCGTCTTGGACGCAAAGATACCGATTAATGAGCTGTGGCGCAGCGCTGACGAATTTCCGTCGGCGTTTCGTCCATTTCTCGGAAGGGGAACGACATCGGTCATGATCGTCTCCAATCGACAACGCCGCCTGCTGGAGTTGCTGCTCAAGCGGCAGGGGGAGGTGACCGCCGGGGAGATTGCGGAGGAGCTTCAGATCAGCGTGCGAACGGTTCACCGCGAGATTCAGGAGCTGGAGTCCCTCCTTGCCGCAAGCGGTCTGGCGCTGGTCCGGAAATCGGGCATCGGCATTTCGCTTCAAGGAAGCGAGGAGGCTGTCGCGCGCTTCAAGGAGCGGCTCGGCGCTTCCGTCAGCGGTGATTATTCGCCTGAAGAACGCAAGGTGCTCATGCTGTGCCGATTGCTGGAGGAAGAGGAGCCCGTCAAGCTCTACGCCCTGGCCCATGCGCTTCATGCGGCAATTCCGACCGTGGCCCGCGATCTGGACGAGATGGAGCCGCAGCTGCGCAAGCAAGGGTTGGAGCTGGTTCGCCGAAGAGGCTACGGCGTGCAGATCGCCGGGGACGAAGCGGCGAAGCGCAGCCTGATCGCTTCGATGGCGCAGAACTACCTGGACGACTCCGATCTGTTCGGCGCGTCTTCCGATTCCGCAGCGCAGGGGCCGGTTGTCCGGGAACTGCTGCGGATGGTGGGCAAGCATCATTTTCTCGCCATCGAGCAGCTGCTGTGGAAACTGGAGGAGAACTGGCCGAGACGGCTGTCGGAGACGGCCTACACCCGTCTGCTGATCCGTCTCTCCGTGGCGATCACGCGAATGCGGGAGAACCACAGGATGGGAATTCGCCCCGACGAGCAAGCGGCTGCCGATACAGGGGCCCCGCCGCCGAAGCTGGAACGCTTCCTGGAAGCGTTCGGCCCGGATTGGCCGGAAGCGGAGAAAATCTACGTGCAGCGGCTGCTCGCCGAAGCGGAAGCGGAGGCATCGGCCGATCCCGCCACCGTCTTGGACCGATACGGGCTTGCGATCGCGGAGGCGGCTGTCGGTTTGATCCGCTCCGTGGGGAAGCGGCTGGACGTTCCTTTTGACAGGGACCGCTCTTTGCTGGACGGGTTGGTCAAGCATCTGGGACCGGCGCTGGAGCGCCTCCGGGCAGGCGAGGCGATTCGCAACCCGCTGCTGCCGCAGATCAAGAAGGACTACGCGCCTCTGTTCGCTGCGGTCAGAGCGGGCGCGGACGAGGCGCTGCCGGAGATCGACATCCCGGACGAGGAGATCGGCTACCTGGTCATGCATTTCGGCGCTTCGGCGGAGCGGTGGAAGATGTTCCCGCGAACCGTGCGGGCGCTGCTGGTATGCACGAGCGGAATCGGCTCCTCCAAGCTGCTCGCGGTTCGTATCCAAAAGGAGATTCCGCAGATCGAGCTGGTCGGGCACTATTCCTGGTACGAGGCCGCGCGCATTCCGCCGGATCGTTACGACTTGATCATCTCGACGGTCGATCTGCCGATGGAACCGGAACGCTATGTCAAGCTTAGCCCGCTGCTGACCCGGGAAGAGACGGAGAAGCTTCGCAGCTACATGTGGAAAACCGCCGCAGGCCCTCTTCCTCCGGCGTCCGCCGGTCGGAACGAAGAGGCGGGATCGCTGGAGTGGCTGAAGCGGGTCAACGCATACACGTCGGAAGTGGTTCAGCTGTTGGATCAATTCGAAGTTTACGCTCTCGACCTAGGGGGGCGTGGGCGCGATTTGCGGACCGTTCTGACGTCCATTCTCGACCGTTTGATGCCGAAGGTGAACATTCAACGTCCGGATGTGCTGGTGCGGCAGTTGATCGAACGGGAGAACAGCGGCACTCAGCGCATCGCGGATACGAACGTGGCGCTGTTCCATACGAGAAGCGAATGGGTGCCGAGATCGGTGCTGTCGCTGTTCCGGCTGGCGTCTCCGCTTCCGCTCGGCGCGGACGGCACGGCGGGAGTCCGGCACATTCTGCTGATGCTCGCGCCGCGCGACATGGGCCGTCCCGGTCTGGAGGTGCTAAGCGAGATCAGCGCCATGCTGCTGCTGCCGGAGATGATCCGGCTGCTGGAGGAAGCGGACGCGGAGGCCATTAAAGCTTTTATCTCGCGGGAGCTTGAAGATTTTATTAGACAACAAGGGAATGGGGAGAATCAACATGAGCATTTTATCTAAAGAAAAAGTGAAGCTGAACGTCACCGTGCAAGACAAATATGAGGCGATTCGGCTGGCGGGCCAATTGCTCGTCGACGCGGGTCACGTGCCTTCCGAATACGTCGACAAGATGATCGAGCGGGAGCGCGTGTCCTCCACTTACGTCGGAGGCGGTCTGGCGATGCCGCACGGCACGAACGATTCCAAGCCGCTTATTCGCTCCACCGGCATGTCCGTGCTGGTCGTTCCGGAAGGCGTCGACTTCGGAGAGGAGAAAGCTTACTTGGTCATCGGGCTCGCGGCGGTGGGCGAAGAGCATCTGGACGTGCTGTCCAGCGTGGCGGTGCTGGTGTCGGAGGAAGACGACATGCGGCGCATCCTGCAGGCCTCCTCGGAGGAAGAGCTGATCGCGATCTTCGAAGAGGGGATGGGCGAATGAAGGCGGTTCATTTCGGCGCAGGCAACATCGGGCTCGGCTTTATCGGGCTGTTGCTATCGCGTTCCGGCTATGAGATTCAGTTCGTCGATGTGAGCGAAGAACGGGTCTCGCTGCTGAACGAGCGCAGAGAATACAAGGTGACGTTGGCTAGTGAAAAGGCGGACACGACGGTAGTCCGCAACGTATCGGCAATTAACGGACGGGACGCGGAGCGCGTCGCGCGGGCGATCGCCGATGCCGATCTGGTGACGACGGCGGTCGGCCTGACGGTGCTGCCCTACATCGCGGAGAACATCGCCAAAGGAATCGAGCTGCGGCTGCAAGAGGCGCCGGCCGCGGGCGCAGGAGCGCCCGGGGTTCGCCCGCTGGCGGTCATCGCCTGCGAGAACGCGATCGGCGGGAGCACGGAGCTGAAGAAGCATGTTTACGGTTATTTGTCTCCGGAGCTTCAGGAGCGCGCGGCCGGTCGGATCGCCTTCCCCGATGCGGCGGTGGACCGGATCGTGCCGCTTCAGCAGCACGAAGACAAGCTGCAGGTGACGGTCGAACCGTTCTACGAATGGGTGGTCGACCGTTCCGCCCTGCCGGAAGGCTATCCGCTCATCGAGGGCGTTCATTACGTCGACCGGCTCGGGCCTTATATCGAGCGGAAGCTTTTCACCGTCAACACGGGCCATTGCTGCGCCGCTTATCACGGCTATTTGAAAGGGTATTCGACGATTCAGGAAGCGATGCGGGACGAGGAGATCGTCGCCCGAATCCGCGGGGTGCTGGGAGAGACGGGAGCCGTGTTGATCCGGCAGTACGGGTTCGACGAGACGGAGCATCGCCATTATATCGATAAAATTATCGACCGGTTCCGCAATCCTTATCTGACCGACGAAGTCGTACGCGTCGGCCGTTCGCCGATCCGCAAGCTGGCGCCGAACGACAGGCTGGTCCGTCCCGCTCTGCTCGCCTACGATCTTGGCATCGACACGACCTATCTGGCCGGCGCGTTGGCCGCGGCTCTGCGATTCGACTATGCGGTGGATCCGGAAGCGGCCGAGCTTCAGCTGGCGATCGAGGAGCAAGGACTTAGCGAGACGCTGGTTCGCTACACGGGCATTCCTGCGGATCACCCTCTTCACGCCGCAGTCGTCGCCGCCTACGAGTCGCTTGCGCCGCAGCGTCAGGAAGCGTAAGGAGGGAAAAGTTATGGCAAAACAACTGCAAGGGATTGCCGCGTCGCCGGGGCTCGCCATCGCCCGGGCGGTCGTTCTAGACGCGGAGGCGTACGTGCCGGTCCGGGGTTCGGTGGAGCAGCCGGAGCGGGAAGTGGCGCGCTTCCGGGACGCGATTCGGCAGGCCCAGGCGGAGATCGAGCGCATTCGGGCGGTGGCCGAGGAGAAGCTGGGAGCCGAGAAGGCGGCGATCTTCGAAGGACATCTGCTTATCCTGGAGGACCCCGATCTGATCGAGACGGTCGAGGAACGGATCCGGGAGGAAGCGGTGAACGCGGAGTACGCGCTGTATGAGGCTTCGCAGACTTTTATCGAGGCGCTGAGCCAGCTCGAAGACGAGTCGCTGCGGGAGCGGGCGGCGGACGTGCGCGATGTCAGCGGGCGCGTCATCAACGCGCTGCGCGGCGTTCAAGGCGGCGACCTGTCGCAGCTCGCCGAGGAGTGCGTGATCGTGGCGCCCGACCTGACGCCGTCCGATACGGCGCAATTGAACCTGGACGTCGTGCGGGGGTTCGTGACCGAGATCGGGAGCCGCACGTCTCATTCGGCGATTATGGCCCGTTCCCTGGATATCCCCGCGATCGTGGGCGCCGGCGCCGGCGTCCGCGACATCGCGTCCGGCTCCGTCGTCGTGCTGGACGCCGTCGAAGGAGTGCTGCTGGTCGATCCGAGCCCGGAGGAGCTGGCTCTCTATCAGGACAAGAAGGCCCAATACGACCGGCGCAAAGCCGAGCTTCGTCAGTGGGCCGGGCGGGCCTCGGTGTCGGCCGACGGCCATCGGGTCGAGATTGCGGCTAACATCGGCAAGCTGGAAGACGTTCAGAAAGCGCTGGACAACGGCGCCGAAGCGATCGGGTTATTCCGCACGGAATTTCTCTACATGGGCCGCAGCGATCTGCCGACCGAAGAAGAGCAGTTCCAAAGCTACAAATATGTGTTGGAGAAAATGGCAGGAAAACCGGTGGTCATCCGGACGCTGGACATCGGAGGGGACAAGGAGCTTCCTTATATGGACCTGCCGAAGGAGAGCAATCCGTTCCTCGGCCAGCGTGCGCTTCGCCTCTGCCTGGAGCGGCCGGACGTGTTCCGCACCCAGCTCCGCGCGCTGCTGCGGGCGAGCCGCTACGGGAACCTGAAGATCATGTTCCCGATGATCGCCGTCCTCGAAGAGCTGCAGGAGGCGAAGAAGATTCTCGCAGAGGAGAAGCGGCAACTGATCGCTTCCGGCGTGGAAGTCGCGGACTCCATCGAAGTCGGCATGATGATCGAAATTCCCTCAGCGGCCGTGTCGGCGGATCTGTTCGCGAAGGAAGCGGACTTTTTCAGCATCGGCACGAACGACCTGATTCAATATACGATGGCCGCCGATCGGATGAACGAGACGGTGTCCTATCTGTACCAGCCGTATCACCCGTCCATCCTGCGCCTGATCCGCCACGTTATTGACGCGGCGCGCGCGGAGGGCAAGTGGGTCGGCGTCTGCGGCGAGATGGCGGGCGACCTGACCGCGATTCCGTTGCTGCTCGGCCTCGGCCTGCACGAATTCAGCATGAGCGCGGGCTCCATCCTCCCGGCTCGGGAGCTTATCGGCTCGCTGTCTTTCGGCGATTGGCAATCCCTCTCCAAGCAGGCGCTGTCGCTGCGCGGCCATCGGGAAGTGCAAAGCTTCGTTCAGGAACAACTTCAAAGGAGAGTCAGCGTATGATTACTCAATCGTTTACGGTAACCAACCCGGCCGGCTTCCACGTTCGTCCGATCAAGACGTTCGTCCAAGCCGCCAGCCAGTTCCCTTGCAAAGTGAGCGTGCTCAGCAAAGGCAAGAAGGTCAACGGCAAAAGCTCCCTCGGCTTGCTCACCCTCGGCATTGCCGCCCAGGATGAAGTGACGCTGGAGATCGACGGCGATCAGGAGCAGGAAGCGATGAAGACGCTGGGCGAGCTTCTCGTCCGGATCCATGAATAATTTCATGCAGGAGAATAGGCCCAAGAGCTCGGCAGGGATGCCGGGCTTTTTGCTATGTATCGGGATATCAAAAAAAGGACATGCCCCTGAGGCCCGCGTACAAAAAAGGCAGCCTAACGGCGGACCGAATCCCGCCTTTAGGCTGCCTGTTCTCTACGGCTTACCGTTGCGCAAGTCGCCCTGCACGATGCCGAGCCCGTTCGTGCCGACATAGACGCGCCCGTACACGCGAGGGTCGCCGGTGATCGTCCGGTTCGCGGCGCCGAACTGATGCTCGTCGTCGTTGATCCGCACCCACGTTTTGCCCGCGTCGTCGGAGCGATAGATGCCGAACTTGCCGTTGATTTTCGCATACGTATACAAAGCCATATACGTCTTGCCCGGCGCCGCCTTGCCGAAGCCGATCGTGGCCGCTTCCTGGATTGAATCCAGCCTCTTGAAGGAGCGGCCGGCATCGGTCGAATGATACAACCCGAAGGCGCTTTGCTGATCGGTGTTGTCGGCGGCACCCGCCAGCCAGATATCGCCGGCAACGCCAGGGACCGCCTTGAACTTGCCGGTCAGCTTCGCCGGCAGACCCGTCGCCGCCGAGGCCGCGAACGTCCGGCCGCCGTCCGTGCTGACATAGAACGTGCCGTTCGCGAACCCGTAGAACCGGTTCGGATCGACGCGGTCGGCGGACACCATCGCGCCATCCGGAATGCCTTCGGACGCGGCCCACGTCTGGCCGAGGTCCTTCGAGTAACTCACGTGCCGCGGAGCCGCGTCGGACGTGCTTCCGGGACTCCAGACGATCGCGCTTCCGTCCGCTCCGACCGCAACCCAGCCGCCGTTCGTCTGATCGCGCGAATCCGGCTGATCCTTATTGTCCCCGGTCAGCGGCAGCGTCGTCCACGGATTTCGGGCGGGCGTCCACGTCTGCCCGTTATCCTGCGATACGCCCATCCCCGCGTCCACGCCGTTCGTATTGCCTACTCGCACGACGAGGTTCGGGTTCAGGTCGGCGTAGTCGAGGTCCGTGCTCGTTCCGATGTACGGATTCGTGATCATGTTCGGCGCCTTCGTCAAATCCGCGTGGCGGAATCCGCCGATATCGCCCAGCGCGCTCAGCAGCGGAGCTCCCGAGGGCGGGCTGACAAGGCCGAGCACCGACGTCTCTTCGATGCCGTTCGCCATGACGGAGATGTTGACTTTCCCGCCCGTATCGAATGAAGTGAGGTTGTCCGTTCCGTATACGGTCGCTCCCGTCCCGTACATCATGCGGTCCGAATTGAACGGGTCGATCTCCAGGCTTGCGATCATCCAGCCGAGCTTCGGCGCGATCTCCGGCGCGATGTCGGCCGGCTTCTTGCCCCAGTCGAGCCACGGCGCCAGCGAATAATCGATCGTGAACGCGTTGTCCCGGGCGGGCGGCCAGCCCGTGCTGGAATCCATCGTCCAGAACGGCTTCCACGTCTTCCCGCCGTCCGTGCTGCGGTAGATGACTTCGTCCGGATACCACTTGTTCATCGTGGCGACCACGAGCGTATCCGGGTGCTGCGCGTCGACCGACAAGCCGCCATAGGGGCTGTTCGTGTTCCCGGCGCCCGTCGGGCTAATGTCCGCCCACACGCCCGTCTTCGTGTCGTACTTCCAGACGGAGCCTTGCCCGCCGTTGTAAGGCCCGACTTCCTGCGCGTACGACACGTACAGCATGCCGTTCTTGGACAGCACGCCGCGGTTCGGCAGGAAGCCCTGCGCAGGCTGGCCGGGAACCGGCTCCCAGGTCGCGCCGCCGTCCAGGCTGCGGTAGACGCTGTGCTCCGTGTCGGCGACGCCGACGTAGATCGTCTGCGACTTGCGGCCGGACCCGCCCGTCGTCGGATCGAACGTAATCCACGCCACGCCCACCGTATCGCCGTAATCATCTTTGACATTCCCCGTCGCCGTGAAGCTGTCGACCTTGTGCCACGTCGCGCCGAAATCCTCGCTTCGCCACAGCCCGTTGCCGCTGCGAGCGCCCAAATAAAGAATCCGGTGGTCGTTCGGATCGATCGCCAGCCGCTCGCCCATCGAGCGGGCCGGCATGTTGCCGCCCAGCTTGAACGGAAGCTCGGTCCGCTTCCACGTCCTGCCCTTGTTGGCGGAACGCAGAATCACGCCATTGCTGTCCGTCCAATCGTTCGTGTACGTGCCCGACGCCACATAGACGCGGTTCGGATCGACCGGGTCGGTGGCGATGCTCTCGACGCCGAGCATGTTCCACTCCTCCATGCCGACGAAATCGAGCAGCTGCACCCACTTCTTGCTTGACGCGTCCCAGCGGTAAGCGCCGCCGATGTCCGTGCGGGCGTAGATGAGATCCTTCTCCTTCGGGTTGAAAACGATCCCCGGAACGAATCCCCCTCCGACGATTTGCACCCGGCTCCACTGGTAGTTTTCTTGCTTGGCATGACTTGCGGACGACGCCGTTTCGGCGGACGCGGTTCCCGCGATGCCGACGAACAAGGCGGCGGCCGTCAGGCAACTCGCCAGCTTGCGCAACATAAACGTGTCTCCTTCCCCTGTGAGATGAGCGAATGTAAGCGCTAACAGAGATGTCTATCAAATTTTAGCTCCGCACGCCGGAGAAAACTACAGTGAGAATTCGCCCTAAATTCATGGCATTTTTCTATATGGGAACCATCGGGCAAGCAGCCGTACTCGCGATTATCAATCATTAAAACAAAAAACGCGCGATGATGAACCCGGTCCCGGATTTTTCGCGCGTTGGAGACTTATGGTTGCAGAGTTCGGCAAGCTGCCGTCATTTCGGCGGAGCGTCCTTCGGAACGAGCTTGAAAATGTCGCCCGATTCAAACGTCTCGATCAATCGGTTGAGCCACGAGTAGTACCGGATCGCTTCGTCGATCTTGGCCAGGTCCGCTTGCACCTGCTGCTGAAAGTCCTCGTCTTCGGCATGCTTCGCGGACAGCTCCAGCATCTCCGACTTGGACTTGCGCAACGCGTGCAGATTCATCTCCGACGCCTTCCGCCACTTGAGCGAGAAGAAATCGGCGAACGTCTGGAACCAGTCCAGCTCGACCTCGTACAGGTCCTTCCGGGAGCCCTTCTCCCAAACCTTGTTCACCATCTTCAGGTCGACCAGCGTGCGCACGGCCGTGCTCATGCTCGTCTTGCTCATCTCCATGGCTTGGCCCATCTCGTCGAGCGTCATCGGTTTGTTCTGGAAAAAAAGCAGTCCGTACAGATGGCCGGTGGATTGCGTAATGCCGTACAGATCCATGTTGTTGCCGATCGCTTCGATGATTCTTTTCCTTGCTTTCTGTATGGCCTGTTCCTGTTCAAGGGTCAAACCCTCGATGCGCTCCATCTGTAAGTTCACCTGACCTTTGTGTTGTACAATCGCTATTGTAAAAAACCCGGGCCACAAAGTAAAGAAAGCCTGAAAGTTGAAATAGGGAGGAAAACGGAGCATTCGAGAGTAAACTTTGTACAGAATTTACTGTACGAACAGATATTACGGTAAGTTCCGTTGACAGCGAACGCTCCATGTTTTTACACTTAAGTACATAGCCGGATACGAACTTGGAAGAAATGGGGTGAACGAATGGCGATCATTGAAGTGCGCCAGGCAACCAAAGTCTTCGGTCCCGACCCGGATTCGATCCTTCGCCTGCTGGACGAAGGGTGGTCGAAGGAGCGGATTTACCGCGAGAAGCATCATACGGTCGGCGTCAACAACGTGTCGTTCGCCGTGGAGCCGGGAGAAATCTTCGTCATCATGGGTCTCTCCGGAAGCGGCAAGTCGACGCTCGTGCGGATGCTGAACCGGCTCATCGAGCCGACCCGCGGAAGCATCTACGTTCACGGCGAGGATATCGTGAAGATGAACAAGGAGAGCTTGCTCCGCGTTCGGCGGAAGCAGATCGGCATGGTGTTCCAGAAGTTCGCCTTGTTCCCGCACCGGACGGTGGCGGAGAATGTGGAATACGGCCTCGAAGTGCAGGGCGTCGCCAAGGCGGAGCGCCGGGCGAAGGCGCTCGATGCGCTGCGGCTGGTCGGTCTGGCCGATTGGGCGAACAGCATGCCCTCCCAGCTTAGCGGGGGAATGCAGCAGCGGGTCGGTCTGGCCCGGGCGCTGGCGAACGACCCGGACATCCTCCTCATGGACGAGGCGTTCAGCGCGCTCGATCCGCTCATTCGCAAGGAGATGCAGGATGAGCTTCTTGAACTGCAAGAGAAGATGAAGAAAACGATTATATTCATCACCCACGACCTGGACGAAGCGCTGCGCATCGGCGATCGGATCGCCCTGATGAAGGACGGCAGCGTCGTGCAGATCGGGACGCCCGAGGAAGTGATGATGAATCCGGCCAACGAGTACGTCGAACGGTTCGTCGAGGACGTCGACTTGTCCAAGGTGCTGACCGCCTCTTCGGTCATGCGCCGGCCGGAGACGATCGGGCTCGACCGGGGGCCGCGCGTCGCGCTGCAGCTTATGCGCGAGAGCGGCATCTCGAACCTGTTCGTCGTGGACCGCGGCCGGAAGCTGGTCGGGGTCATTACGGCGGAAGACGCCTCCGCCGCCGTCCGCGAGGGCCGGAGCCTCGAGGACATCGTTATCCGCGACGTTCCGGTCGTGACGCACGATCGGCTGCTGTACCAACTGTTCGATATTTGCAGCAGCGCGAGACACCCGGTCGCCGTCGTGGACGACAACGAGCGCTTGATCGGGGTCATCGTCCGCGGCGCCGTACTGGGCGCGTTGGCCGGCCATCCCGTGCAGGCGGAGGAGGTGCGGGTCGATGTTTCCTAAGCTGCCGCTGGATCGATGGGTGGAGGCTTTCGTCGACGCGCTGGAGTCGGGCTTGGCGCCCTTATTTAACTTTATCTCGTTCTGCGTCGAAGGCGTCGTGAACGGCATCGCCGATTTGTTCCACTGGATTCCGGCGCTGGTGTTCATTGTGCTGGCCGCCGCTTTGGCTTATTTTCTGGGCAAATGGAAGTTCGCGCTGTTCACCGCCGTCGGTCTTCTGCTCATCGACAATCTCGGTTACTGGGACCACACGGTCGACACGCTGGCGCTCGTGCTGACGGCGGCGCTCATTTCCGTCGTTGTCGGCGTTCCGCTCGGCGTCTGGTGCGCCCAGAGCGACAAAGTCCGCGGCGCGCTCACGCCGCTGCTGGACTTCATGCAGACGATGCCCGCCTTCGTCTATCTCATACCCGCGGTGACGTTCTTCGGCCTGGGCGTCGTTCCGGGCGTCATCGCCTCGGTTATTTTCGCGGTGCCGCCGACGATCCGGCTGACGAATCTGGGCATCCGTCAGGTGCCGGGCGATCTGGTCGAAGCCGCCGACGCCTTCGGCTCCACGCGCAACCAGAAGCTGTTCAAGCTGCAAATTCCGCTGGCGATGCCGTCCATTATGGCCGGGATCAACCAGACGATCATGCTGTCGCTGTCGATGGTCGTCATCGCGTCGATGATCGGCGCCCAGGGCATCGGGGCGGACGTCTACGGCGCCGTGACGCAGATCAAGACGGGCCAAGGCTTCGAAGCCGGACTCGCGATCGTCGTGCTGGCGATCGTGCTGGACCGCATGACGCAGAACATGGTGAAGAGGAAAAGGAGAGGATCGAATGGTTAAGTTTGCGACCCGAGCTCTAATCGCCGTTGGATTGTCGGGCGTCCTGGCGCTGACGGGTTGCTCGACGGGGAAATCCGGCGGCGCAAGCGGGGGATCGATCGGCGATCAGGTGAAGCATGAAATTATCGGCATCGATCCCGGAGCGGGCTTGATGAAGCAAACGCAGCAAGCGATGAAGGATTACGAGTTAACCGACTGGAAGCTGGTCGAGGGGTCGAGCGCGGCCATGGCGGCGGCGCTGGATAAGGCGTACAAGGACGAGAAGCCGATTATCGTCACCGGCTGGACGCCGCACTGGATGTTCGCCAAGTACAAGCTGAAATATTTGGAGGACCCGAAGGGCTCCTACGGGAAGGACGAGGAGATTCATACGGTCGTACGGAACGGCCTGAAGAATGACGCTCCTTCCGCTTACGCGATGCTGGATAACTTCGAGTGGACGCCGGACGACATGGCGGTCGTCATGTCCGCGGTCGTGGACGGCAAGGACCCCGCAGAAGCGGCGTCGCAATGGGTGAAGGACAACGCGGACAAGGTCGACGGCTGGGTGAAGGATCTTCCCAAGGAAGACGGCAAGAAGCTGAAGCTGGCCTACGTGGCCTGGGATTCCGAGATCGCCAGCACGAACGTCGTCAAGCAGGTGCTGGAGCAGCGGCTCGGCTACAAGGTCGACACGTTGCAGGTGGAAGCGGGCCCGATGTGGGCCGGCATCGCGAACGGAAGCGCGGACGCGATGGTCGCCGCCTGGCTGCCGACGACGCACAAGGACTACTACGAGAAGTATAAAGGACAGTTCGAGGATCTGGGCGCGAACCTGGTCGGCACGAAGCTCGGCCTCGTCGTTCCGGAATATATGGACATCAACTCGATTGAGGATTTGAAAACGAAGTAAGCTGCAAAAGATGGAGGTCGGCGAGGGGCCGTCTGCCGGGGATGCGAACCCGGGGGCGGCCTATTCTTGTTGCCGATGCAGGATTACGGATTCCGCGCACGCGTCGATCGAGCGGGTCGAGGAACAGAGGCGGAGGCTGCTGACGGAATTTTCCCACGAGCTGCGAACGCCGCTGACGAGCATTCGGGGAACGCTTCAGGCCGTCTCGGACGGTATTCTGTCTGCGGAGGAGCGGAAGGAGTTCGCCGACCTGTCGCTCGCCGAGACAGAGCGGCTCGGGCGGTTGATCGGCCAGATTCAGGAATTGCCGGCTTTCGAGGAGCACCGTGTGACGTTCGACTTCCAGACGGTGAACATGGCCGAGCTTGCCGAGCAGACCGTTATGCAGATGAAGCACAAGGCGGAAGAAGCGGGTATGCGGTTGTCGGCGGAGGGGGACCGGGAGCTCTACGCCAAGGCCGATCCGGCGCGCCTGCGCCAGGTGCTCGTCAATCTGGTCGGGAACGCGATCGACCATAACGGTCCGGGAACCGAGATCGCCGTTCGTCTGCGGCGACACGGGAACCGGGCCCTGCTGACGGTGGCCGGCTCCGCTTTCGCGGAGGAATCCGCCCCGAGCGGCAGCTCGGCGGCGGCAACCGCCGGTACGTCGCAGCCGTCGACCTGGAAGAGCGAGACGGCCGCGCTTCAAGCTCAGCTGCAGTCGCTGCGCGCCGCCCAGCAGAAGGAGTTGATCGCGCAGATCAAGGCGCTTCACGCCTCCAACAAGTCGGAACTGAAGGTGTTGACGAAGCAGGAGAGCGCCGCTTCGATGGAAATAAGGTTTCTCCCTTTGTTTGTCGAAAATCAACATGCTACAATGGGTGAAAAATCCCTGCGAGAGGAAACGAGCGATTGATGAAATGGAGAGACAGCCAACTGCAGGTGTTGTGGCTCGCACGTGTGGACTATTCCCGAAACAGCGGGATCAGGAAGCACTCCCACGACTTCTACCAGCTTCTTCAAATCATCGACGGACAAGGCACCATTGAAATAGAAGGACAATCGTACCCCGTGCTCTCCAATCATTGTTATCTGTTTAACAAAGGGATCGCGCATGGCTTCCATTTTACCGAAGATACGATTACGTTCGACGTCAAATTCGCGATGGCGGAACCAATGGAAGCCTGCCTGGCCAGTCGGGAATGGTCTGGAGGCGTGCCGGTCCGGCATCTGGATCGGCTGAAGGAGCTGTTCCGGCTCTCCAGCGACAACCTGAAGCAATCCCATCCTCTGCTGCCTTTTCGGATCGACATCGGATTTAAAGCGATCATCTTGGATTTGATATACGATAACGATAGCCCGCATGCCGTCCAACCGCTCACTCCGCCGGTCGGCGAAGCGGAGGAAAGCTTCCCGATGGTTCAATACCTGAAGCAGAACTTGTCCGCCAAAGTCAGTCTGGAACAAATGGCCGAGCATTTCAACTTCAATCCTCACTACCTCATCGAACGGTTCAAACGCAACCTGGGCACCACGCCCATGAAGTATTTGCAATCTTTGCGTCTGGAGAAGGCGAGGGAATACCTGGAGTTCACTTCCTACTCCGTCTCGGAGATCGCGGAGCTGGTCGGGCTAACCCCGCCCTATTTCTCCAGACTCTGCCTGGAGCGCTTCGGCATGCCGCCGATCAAAATCCGCGAGCAAATGCGCACCGTCGTCGGGAAAGACATCATTCTCGAGGAAGATTTCAGCATCGAAGCGCAGCCGACGATTACGACAAATGCCGAAGACGAATCAGAGCCCCTGTAGCCTGACACAACAGGGGCTCTGCATTCTGTCCGGTCACCGCTTCAACTGCGACCGAATGATCTCCACGATTTTCCGATATCCGTCCGGATCCAATGTCTTCCGGGAAGGAGGAGCGTTTACGAACGCTTCTCCCCATTCCTCAGTCCCCTTATATTTGGGAACGAGATGAACATGCAAATGGGGAACGAGATCGCCGTAGATGCCATAATTCATCTTGTCCGGCCGAAATGCGCCGTAGATCGCTTCGGCCGCCAGGGAGACGTCCTCCATAAACAGTCTCAGCTCCGTCCGATCCAGTTGGAACAGTTCCGTCGCGTGGCGGCGATAGGCGACGATGCACCGTCCGCCATGCGTCTGATCGCGGTTCACATACAGCGTCGAGACTTGAAGAGCGGCAGCCTCGATCATCAGGCTGTCCAGCTTCTCGTTCTTGCTGCAGTAGAAGCAATCCGGACGGTCCGAATGGATCTGCTTCAGGCCGCCCGCTGTCTCCCGCATCAAGAGCGCTTGACCTCGCAATCGATCATGACGTGAATGGTAGTTCCGCTCCGCTCGTTGCGAAGCTTGAACGCTTCCTGAATGTTTTCCAGCGGGAAAATGTGCGTGATCGTCTCTTTCGTATTGACCAAGCCTTCCGTGACAAGCCGAAGACCTTCTTCGAAATACCGGCGGTTGTCGATGTCGCGCTTCGGTTCCGTCGACAGGATGTCGAGGCGCTTCTTGTGCACTTTGAAGAAATCGATGGGCTTGTGGCTCGTGCCGATGCATCCGTACATCACGATCCGGCCGTTCTGCGCGGCCGCGTCGATGGCGTCCACCATGCCGGAGCCTTCGAGCAGACAAGGGATGACCACATCGAAGCCGTCGGGGAAGTCCCGGCCGACGATATCCATCGTTCTCGTCTCGGGCGACGGGAGCTTGTAAGTGTGCGTCGCGCCGTACTTCCGGGCGAGCGCCAGCTTCTCATCGAACAGGTCGGTAACCACAAGATTTCGCGGGCTGAAAAGACTGACGACCTGCGTCATGGCCAGGCCGCTGACCCCTTGCCCCATAATGAGCACGTTCTTATGGGGCGAGATTTCGGCGCGTTCCGCCGTATGGATCAGCGGAGGCAGAATCTCGATCAGGGAGCCTTCGATCAGCGGGAAGTCCTTGGGCAGCACCTTGACCGCGAACGGACTGCAGCATACGTATTCCGCGAAAGCTCCCCATACATACCGCAAGGTGACATGATCCCCTTCCTTCAAACCGATAACGTTGGCTCCGACCCGGTCGATCACGCCGGCCACTTCGTGCCCCAGACGGGTGGGGTAAGTCAGAAACTCCGGTTCGCGGGCTCCCCGGTAAACTTCCAAATCGCTTCCGCAGATGCCCACCCACTTGACTTTGATCCTCACTTCGTCGTCCTTCGGCTCTGGAATGTAAGCCCGCTTAATTGAAATGGTTCCTTGATCTTCCATGACCGCGCACAATTGCGTGCCGGGACCGTCGTGTTCAACCAATTGCATCGGGGGAACCGTCATCTTGCGCACCATAATAAAAACCTCCTAAGTTGTAGAATTCGTCGATGCCTCAAGTTTAGAGGGAACGCTTACATGCGGCTATATCGAAAATTCATGTTTATTTGCTTTAAATTCACCAATGCCGGATCCGGCAGCAACAACCTGAATTTTGGATAAATACAGGTGCGTTTTCGATATGGCGTTGTTCGGGGCGGGGAGCCTACAATGATGGCAACAAGATGAAAGGGGTTACATGACATGATCAGCAAACAAGAGCGCCAATCGGTTAAAGAAGAGACGCTCCGCTACTTGAAGGAAGCGGGAATCGCGCTCACTCCGCAGGAAGCGGAATCGCTGGAGATTGCGGACTTCGGTCTGGGCCGTATTCGGGAAATCGGTCTGCAGCTCGTGGTCTACGTGAATACGGACCGTTACTGCGCGAAGGAGCTCGTACTCCTGCCGGGGCAAACCTGTCCCGAACACTATCATCCGCCCGTGAACGGAACGCCGGGGAAGGAAGAGACGTTCCGATGCCGCAGAGGTACGGTCTATTTATATGTGCCGGGCGAGCCGGCGGAGCAACCGAAAGCCGTCATCCCCGAAGGATATGGCGAGTATTTGAACGTCTGGCACGAAATCTTGCTCCGCCCCGGGGAACAGTACACTATTCTTCCCGGCACGCCGCATTGGTTTCAAGCCGGGAGCGAAGGGGCGATCGTCTCGGAATTCTCGTCCACGAGCACCGACGAGAACGATATTTTTACGGATCCCCGCATTGTGAGAATCCCTGTCGATCCATCCTGACGATGGCAGGAGTATAAAAGGAGGAAATTCCGATGAGTGTTGCATCCATAGAGAGACAGACGATGAGAAAAGTAACGATACGCATTATTCCTTATTTGTTTATCGCTTACCTGATCGCCTTCCTTGATCGCGTCAGCATCACCTATGCTTCCATGGGGGGCATGGACGAGGAACTGCATTTGTCGAGCAGCGTGTTCGGCCTGATCTCCGGGATTTTCTTCATCGGGTACTTCCTTTGCGAAGTGCCCAGCAACATTCTGCTCAATCGGTTCGGAGCCCGCAAATGGATTGCCCGCATTCTTCTGACTTGGGGTCTTGTAACCGCTATCACCTCGTTTGCCGACAGCGCCGGCCATCTGTCGATTCTGCGTTTCTTGCTGGGGGTCGCGGAAGCCGGCTTTTTCCCGGGCATGATCCTTTACATTACGTATTGGTTCAGATCCAAAGAACGGGCGAACGCAGTCGCCCTGTTTATGACGGCGCCTCCTCTGGCGAACGCTTTAGGCGCTCCCGTCTCGACTTGGATCGTGCAGCACGTACATTGGGCGGGCATCCCGGGATGGCGCTGGCTCTTTGTCCTGGCGGGCATTCCCGCGATCATCCTGGGAATCGTCACGTTGTTCTATTTGCAGGATAAGCCGGAGAACGCCAAATGGCTGAGCCGCGAAGAGAAAGATTGGCTGATCGGCGAGCTTAGAAGGGAAGAGTTGGAGAAGACCACTACGAAAAGCCTGTCCTTCAAAGAAGTGTTTCGAGATCGCATCGTATGGAAATTTTCGCTGATCAACTTGACCTATGTGGTCGGTCTGTACGGAATCAGCTTCTGGATGCCCCGGATTATTCAATCGCTGTCCGACGTTCTGACGGACACGCAGGTCGGACTGATCACCATGCTCCCCTATCTTTGCGGAGCGGCGGCGATGGTCTGGATCGGGCGGCATTCCGACCGCAAGGGAGAGCGCAAATTCCATGCCGCCTTCGGACCGCTGCTCGGAACGATCGGCCTTGTCGGCGTCCTGATCTCCCCAAGCCCGATCATATCGGTTGTCATGATCTGCGTGGCGACTGCGGGACTGTACAGCTTCTCCGGCCCGTACTGGGCGTTCACGTCCGCAACCGTATCGGCCGAAGCCGCCGTCGTAGGAATCGGAATTATCAATTCGGTCGGCAACTTCGGTGGATTCGTGGGTCCCTATGCCATCGGGCTGTTGAACGATGCGACAGGAAGCGTTGCCTGGGGAATCGCATTCCTCGCCCTCATGCTGATTCTGACCTGCCTTCAAGTCCTGGGGGTCAGGAAGCCCGGAACGCGTCCCCAAGCCGATAAACCGGCCGCGGAAAGCGCCGTGTGAACGGCGGCCCCAAGTTTCGAGGCCCCGGCAGGCGCCGGAGGAGCCGGCCCAAGAGGCCGAACGCCGGGGCGTCACGATCGGGCTGGAAGCGGCCGCTTCGGCCGGGAGGGCCGGGCTGCGGCGAGAAGGCAGCTGGGCGAAACGGGAATTTGTTATATGTATGAGGAATGGATGAGGCTTGAAAAGGCTTGACTGAGGCTTGACTGAGGCTTGACTGAGGCTTGAGAAAGACTTGAGAAAGACTTGAGGGAGCTCCTTGCGCGGGAGCTCTTCCTTTTTGAAGCGCCGCCGTTCCTTCAACTGCTTGCCCAGTTCCTTCGCTTCGGCGTTCTGGCTTTTGTTTTGTCCTCTCGAGCGGTTGCCCGACGTACAGCGCTGTTATGGTGGCCTGCCAACGGGCCTTTTCCTTTGCGTAAATCGGGTCAATAGGATAAGCTGTGAGCATAAGGAAAGCATCGGAGGCATTGGAAACATGCACATTCAGGTCGTATGCGTAGGCAAGCTGAAGGAGAAGTATTGGTCGGACGGCGTGGCGGAATATGCGAAAAGGCTGGGCGCCTACGCCCGGCTGGACATCCGCGAGCTGCCGGACGAGAAGGCGCCGGACTCCATGAGCCCGGCGGAGGAGGAGCAGGTGCGCGTGCGCGAGGGCGAGCGCATCCTGGCGGCGCTGAAGCCGGACGCACACGTGGTGGCGCTCGCCATCGACGGCGAGAACTGGTCGAGCGAGCAGCTCGCCGCGCACTTGGAGCGCCAGGCCGTCTACGGCGGTGGCTCCGTCGCCTTCGTCATCGGCGGCTCGCTCGGCCTGTCGCCGGCCGTGTTAGCGCGCGCCGACAAGAAGCTGTCGTTCGGGCGCATGACCTACCCGCATCAGCTGATGCGGGTGCTGCTGCTGGAGCAGGTTTATCGGGCGTTTAAGATAAACCGGGGTGAACCGTATCATAAGTAATGGTAAAGGAAAGGTTTGAACTTAAAATAGAGGTTAGAGCGCTAAATATTATATAGAGTTCAAAGAAGTGTTGGAAAATTCTATATCAAACTCATAATGTCCTCTGGTACAATAGACTCAATTATAGGAAGCCTTTCCTGAGTCTATTGTAAGGAGTAGGTCTTTTTGACAATTGCTAATAATAGCCTATATAAAAGCCCTATGCCGGTTTTAAATTGCCCGCCGCAAGAAGCCCAAGAAAAAAATATTGAAACGGTATACAGATTAACGCTAAATAATCCGCCATTAGATGAAGATTTCTTGAGTCACATTGAAGCGAATAAACAATATCCCCCAGGAAAAGAATGTGTAGCTTCTTCGGTATCTGTCTATAAAGATAAAGAAGAGGCAGAGAAACAAAAGAATAAAATTCCTGCTTATAAGCGACGAGGGTTTATCGCCGCAGGGCCAATTGAGGCGAATACTGGTGTAGTCCTTGAATCAAAACTCTCTTCCCATGTTGATTGGTGGCTTTATAAGGGACAAAAAGTAAGTCACTTGTTTAAGGTTTAGTTAATGAGGGGTTCAATATGGATTATAGACTGCCTACTCCAATCGGTGATCTAAAAGTACTTGAAGTTTTTGAATATATTGATGGTCCTAAGGTTTTTTCCTGTGAAAATCCTGAGGGCCAAGTTTTTGTTACCAATTGGATCGATACCACCCCTCAATCAGATACATGGTTTTATGTACCTGTCAGTAAAAAACGTCTTAATCAAATACGCACAGGATTTATTTCATTAAGAGAATGCATTGTGAATGCAGAAGAGGGATATGTATGGGAAGTTATTACACCAGCTAAAGGAACCGGAGCAGTATTAGTCAAAAAAAGATTAGTCCAAACAATAATTGAAGATGAGTTACCCGACATAGATTCCTATGTAGAATTACCAGACAAGGAGATCGATGATCTTTCTTTACTTCCTGCAAAAACAGAGATTATTCGTTCAGCTCGGTTAGCAAGGAGAGATGTTTTAGATCTTTCTTTAAATACGAATAGTAGTCATGAGCATGAAATAGATGCTTACGTTTTAGGGTCAGCATTACTTTATACACAAGACATGGTGAATTTTATTCCATTTCAAAATAAAGCAACAGGAAGATATAAATTAGGTAAAGAAAGAAGTGAAAGAAGTAAACTGAAAGCTGTCGGTTTCTATGCTGCTTCTTTTGGAGTTAGGCTTGAATCTGAAGCGCAAACTGATTTATTTGGTGACACAGTATTGTCTGGAGCGCTTGAAACCTTTATGAATTTATTAGATTCAACTAAGGATATTAAAGAACTAAAACAGAAGATAAATAACCTAAATCTAAAAGTAATTCAAATCTATTATGAGTTTCTGAAATTGCTTGATAATGAAAATGTTGAGTTAATAGCCGAATGGGCTTCTCCAAATGAAAAACATATGGTTTCACGACTTAATAAAGAGAATATTTCTACGGCGATAAGAGCAATTAATGAAGAAGTGAGAATCGAGGAACATCAAATAACTGTGAAGGGCGAACTTGTAGGTATTAATGTGAAAAGAAATAAATTCAATCTAATTACTGAAAATGACGAGCATATTTATGGGTTAATAGCGGAATCGTTAAGAAATACCAAATTCACAGTACCACTACAGGTTGAAGCTAATATACGGGAAAGAACCGAGGCAAATCTCCTGACTGGGAAAGAAACAGTAACGTATATGTTAATTGGTATTAACGCTTTATAAAAATTTGTTATTTTGGTAGAGGGACGGGGGGTTAAATTGATTAAGGAAATTCCGAGGCCGTATCAAGAAGCAGAATTGTACATGGAATTGCAAGGGTTTGACGTAAGACTTGCAATAATGAAAACGCGGGATTTTTTGCAAACATTGGGGGATGCCCAATTATCACTTACATATGCTGATAAAAGGGAACATGAGATTGGAGATGAGAGACTTTTAAATATTATATCTCGAACTCATATAAGACATGCATTAATCGATTATAATGGATGTTTCGATCTGCTCCTTCAAATCCCATGGTTTTTATTTAGATTATGGAAGGTAAAAGGAGTTCGAAGGAATAAACGAAACTGGGTAATTAGGGCTGAAAATGTATGTAATTATGAGGATGTTGTAAACCAGTTAAAACAATTTCAAGAGGATAATGTTAAGAATTTTCTGAATGATTGATTGGATTTTATAATAGGGCTTGCTGAACGAACAAAAAATCCTTATTCCACAAGGGATTTGAGCTACTTTTGTCGAATTTATCTGCAAGGAAAACATAGAAAATTGGCAAAAAACCTTGCAGATGGAGTGAGCGAACGTGTTCGTGCCGAATCGGGATATGGCAGATCTGTTGGAAAATTTCTACTTACCCTTTGGCGGGAAGCTTAAT
>NZ_AUCP01000023.1 GCF_000429825.1 Cohnella thermotolerans DSM 17683 | reverse complement strand
GTGGCAGACGAGGCGAATGAAGACACCAGACTGATCGAAAGGGATAATGGGAGGGGTCAGGGGAAACGAGACACCCGCCGGGGGGAGGCCCTGAATCGAGGGGATAATGGGACGAGTCAGTAAAAGAGAGAGACGCGCCGAGCGAGAAGCCTGAATCGAGGGGATAGTGGGATGAGGTCGAAAATAACGATATGTTGATGGACAGGCCGCCCCCCTGAACCGAAGGGATAGACCGGCAAATTGTCCGAATCACTTGTTAAACCGCAGGTTTTCGTTATAAACTTAATACCATGTTCCTCCAAGATGGGCACGAATTAGAGGCAAAGGAGTTAAGCGAAATGACCGTTCACAGCAAAACGAGCCATTGCAAAATCGTGGACTGCACGGTTCGCGACGGAGGGCTTGTCAACAATTGGGATTTCAGCGTCGAATTTGTCCGGGATTTGTACAACTCGCTGGACGAAGCTGGTGTCGAATACATGGAGATCGGCTATAAAAACTCCCCCCGCCTCCTCAAAGGCTCCGAGAACGCCGGACCGTGGCGTTTTCTCGACGACGATTTCCTGCGCAAGGTCATCCCGGAGAAAAGAAGAACGAAGCTGTCCGCGCTTGTCGACGTCGGCCGCGTGGACGAGAACGACATTCTTCCGCGCAGCGAATCGCTGCTCGACCTGATCCGCGTCGCCTGCTACGTGCGGGATACGGCCAAAGCGATCGAGCTCGCTACGCTGTTCCACGAGCGCGGCTACGAGACGACCATCAACATTATGGCTTTGTCCAACGTGATGGACAACGAGCTGACCGAAGCGCTGCAGATGATCAGCGATAGCCCGATCGACGTCGTCTACATCGTCGATTCCTACGGAAGCCTCGATCCGGACGACATTCGCTACCTGGTGGAAAAATTCCGGCGCGGCCTCAAAAACAAGCGCCTTGGCGTTCATACGCATAATAATATGCAGCTTGCCCTGGCGAACACGCTGACGGCGGCCGAGATGGGCGTTGAGCTGCTGGACGCTTCCGTCTACGGAATGGGCCGGGCGGCCGGCAACTGCCATACGGAGCTGCTGTTGGCCAAGCTGTCCAAATCCGATTACAATTTGCGCCCTCTGCTCGGCATGATCGAGCGCCACATGGTGGATTTGCGCCGGCGCGAGGAATGGGGCTACCTGATTCCTTACATGATTACGGGCGTGCTGGACGAGCATCCTCGATCGGCCATGGCATGGCGCGCGTCTCCGGAGCGCGACGAGTACCTGAATTTTTACGATAAGATGACGACGCCCGAAACGTTCCCGAAAGCTTGAACCTAAAGCTTGACACGACATGGACGGCTCTCTGCGGAGGGCCGTTTTCTTTTTGTTCCGATCTCTCGACAAAAAACGCGGGATGGGCTATCTTGGAAGATAAAAAGACTACGGACCGGCTTGCAGCCGTCCGAAGGGAGCGTGAACCGTTTGGACTCGAATGCGATCGATCGTATAACCGCCGCGTTGAAGGGCAGGGGAGCGCCGGCGTTAACGCCGGGTTCTGTTTGGCATCCGGGCCTCGACCGGGAGATTGCGCAAATTCCTTCCGGCACGGCGCCCGATAGGCGCCAGGATGTTCATGCGCTGGCCGCCGCGCTGCACTTGTGGAACGATAGTCTTGAAGCCGCGCACGAAATTGTCCAACTTTTCGAACATTATCCGACCTGCAATCTCGTCCACGCCATCGTGCACCGGCGGGAAGGAGACTACGCGAACGCGAAATATTGGTTCAGGCGAGTCGGCGCTCATCCGTCGTACCCCGGACTGCAGGCGCGCGCCTCCCGGCTGCTTGGCGGGACGGACTGGTCGGACAAAGGGATGGATATCCGTCTGGCTTCGGCTTTGAGCGCGATGGCGGCGCAAGGTGACTGGAATCCTTATTTGTTCGCGGAAGCCGTAGCCATTCAGGAGTCCCTCGTCGGAGACGACGCCGCCCGCGCCGTGCTGGAGTCGCTTCAACTGCTGGAGTTGGAGGGCTTGGTTCGCTATATTAACGGTCTGCTCCTAAAGGAAGGCCAAGGAGGGGACCGGACATGAACAGGGAAGCGAAGAAGAAACAAACCCGGGCCCGCATTATCGAGGCGGCCATCGGGCTGTTCGAGCGGCAAGGGTACGAAGCGACGACGGTGCAGCAAATTACGGATCTGGCGGATGTGGCCAAAGGGACGTTTTTCAATTATTTTACGTCCAAGGAAGATTTAATTCTGGAATTGCAAGGTTTCATTCTAATGCGGGAGATTGAGAGCAAACGGGGCGTTCCGGGTCCGATTTTGCCCCAGCTTCACGAGAGTTTGCAGGCGTACGCGCGCCATTTTCCGATGACGCCGCCGCTGACCCGCGCCGTCCTGCAAGGCATCTACGGAAGCCAACGGGTCGGCACGGCCCAATTCGCAAGAAGCGAGGAGTTTTTGAATTACGTTGCATCGATTATTGCCATCGGGCAGGAGAGAGGCGAAATCCGCAACGATATGTCTGCGGATAAAATAGCCAGACTCGCGGTACAGTGCTACTACGGCGTGCTGATGTTCTGGGCGCTCGAACAGTGCCAAGCGTCTTTGGAGGAGCAGATGGCGGCTCAATTCGACGTTTTTTTCGACGGTATCCGGACCGGTTAGCGAGGCAAGCTCTGCCCGTAGCCTTGCAGTTCGCCGATTCCGCGTATCGCGGCGGCGCTGTGAATCGTATTAGGGTGAAAATAGGCGCTGCCTCTCAACCGGCGTCCGCCGATCGTGACGGCTTCGACGGAGATGGAAATGTCCTCGGTGGCGGCGAAGCGCTTGAGCAACCGTTCGTCGGCGACCCCGTCAACGTCGATGAACCAGGACAACGTTCCGTATTCGTGAATGACCATGAGCTTGGCGCGCTCAAACGACAACGCCCAATTCTCCTCTTCCTGCGCGATTTTCAAGGCCGCCAATTCAAAACTCTCCATGTCTCCTCATCTCCCGTTGATCCATTTCGCGCACTTGCCGCATGAGAAGATTGTAGCCGGAACCGGGAGCGGTTTGCAAACTGAAATCGGCGCCGTTCCTGTTCCTCCCCCAAAAATATAGTCCGATTTTTGAAATGCAAACGGGTACGGGAGGCTTAAAGTGAAGCTGTTTATTTACGGTTCCTTGCTGCCGGAATTCGAGCAGCATGCGCTCATTCGTCCTTATCTGATAGGGCCCTCACGGCCGGGAAGGGCTGACTGTCGCGGACCGATACGAGGAGTTTTACGGCATCGAAGAAAGGAACGATTACGAGCGCATATGGCTGTCCGACGCGGACGACCCGCAAGTCGGCGGGTGGGCTTACGTCTGGACCGACGCGCGAGGATTGCCGTTCGAGGACGGAGATTGGTGGCCGGATATTGGAAAAGGTTAGCAAGGTCTGCGCTCCGGAAAAAACGATCGGGACACGTGCGGCACCAACGCAGTTGAACGGGCCGTTCGTTCGGGTTACGATGGGAGGAGCGAAATCGGCCGCCGATTCCGATCGGGGCCGCCATCCGACCGCGTAAGCGGATTTCGGCCGTTTTTTTTTTCGATTGCAAGCCCAAGGAGGTTTTCATTTGATGTTGCCGTCCCGACCCGTTACCCTTCGCAACCGCAGGCCGTTCCGGAGCCCGCTCGTTCGTTGCTGCTTGATTTTGCTCGCCGTTTTGTCGCTTGCGGCCGGATGGTTTCCGGGATCGGCCGACGCTCACGCCGTTCTCGAGAAAACGACGCCCGCACAGGACGCCAAGCTGGCGGAGAGTCCGCCTTACGTGGAAGTTTTATTCAATGAGCGACTCGACTCTTCTTCGGAAAACAAATTGCGGGTGCTGGACAGCTCTTCCCGCCCGGTCACGAACGCGGCAGCGGAGCGGATCGAGCAGGGCAAAGGCCTCCGGCTCGCGCTGCCCGCCCTCAAGGAAGACTATTATACCGTCACCTATGACGTCATTTCGGCGGACGGCCATCCCGTATCGGGCGCCTACGTTTTCACCGTCGGCAATCCGCCGCAGCTCCCCGATTCGAGCAGCCTCGATCCGCACGCGCAGATCGGCCATGACGGCCACCAGCACGGGGGCGCGAACGACTTGACGACGTCGTCGTTCCTGCTTTACGCATCCCGCATCGTCTACTATGCGGGCTTGCTCGTGCTCGCCGGCTTGCTCGTCTGGAGCCTGCAAAAAGGCGCCGCCCCGGCCGTGCGCGATGCCCGGGAAGCGGCCGTCGGCTTCATGGGCAAGTTCGCGTTGTGCGCGACGCTCGTTTACGTCGTCCTGAGCCTCAACAATTTGGCGCAGGGGGAGCCGTTGTCGGAATGGGGGCGCATTCTGACCCGGACGACGGTCGGCAAGCTTTACGCGGCCGGGCTTTTGCTGGCGATCGCCGCGCCGCTGCTGAAAGGGCTTGGCGCGCCGGCGCGTCTGTTCTGGACGGCGGTCGCCCTGTTCGTGGAGGCGTGGAGCGGGCATGCGGCGGCGTTCGACCCGATCGCCTATACGGTCGCGCTCGATTTCGTCCATTTGGCCGCGGCTTCGGTCTGGGGAGGCGGGCTCGTGCTGCTCCTCCTCGTCTGGCGCAAAGAGCGTCCCGAAGCGGGACGGTTCGCGATGCGCTTTTCCCGATGGGCGCTCGTCTCGTTCCTCTTGCTCTGGGCGACGGGCATTTTGAGCGTGCTGGTCTTCTTGCCGTCGCTCGACTATTTGTTCTACACCGCTTGGGGAAAATGGCTTATCGCCAAAATCGCCTTGTCCCTGCTCGTCGTCGCGGCCGCATTCTTCATCCGGCTGCGCCTGCGCAAAGGAAATTTGCCGCAGGGCGGAATGCTTTGGGTTGACGGGGGGTTGCTTGCGGCGATCGTCTTCGTGGTGGGCATTCTCACCTACCAGAACCCGCTGCCGGCGAACGAACCTCTGCATTATCACCAGATGGGCACCGACATGCATGTGACGCTGCGCATTTCGCCCAACGCGCCGGGGAACAACGCGTTTACGCTTAAAGTGTGGCTTCCCGAGAAGGCGGGACAGCCGAAGAGCACGGTGCTTCGCCTGCAGCCGCTGGACCGCAAGGACGTCGGGTATATCGAGGTTCCGCTTGAGTCATACCAGGACAGCGAACTGGACGATTTCCCCGGCTACGTCAAAGCGGCCTACAAGGCGGACGGTCCGTACTTGCCGTTCGCGGGCAATTGGGAGGCGCAAATCCGCGTGACGGATTCGCAGGACAACGAGATCGTCAAATCGACGACGTTCCGGATTTATTGACGAGGCGACGCCGGCTTCACACCGCAGACGGAGGATGAACCGCCCATGCGCAGGAACGACCAGAAGATCAAATGGCTCATTTTGCTGACGCCGACGCTGACGATCGGCTTGTGGGAATATATCCGCCATGCGTTTCTGCTGCCCTACTTGAGCATGGAGCTGGGCAATTTCCTCGCTCCTTTCATCGTGCTGGCCGTCACGCTGACGCTGGTGCTCGGGCTGTTCCGCCGGCTGGAACAATCGCAGAGCGATTTGCAGCGGGAGAAGTCGACGAACGCGGCGCTGGAGGAGCGGGAGCGGCTCGCCCGCGAACTGCACGACGGCATCGCCCAGTCGCTGTTTTTGCTCGCGGTCAAGCTGGATCAGCTCGACCGCGCGGCGACGGAGGAGGCGGTGCGCCGGCTGTCCGGGGAGCTGCGGGAGACGGTGCGCGACGTGAACGACGACGTCCGGCAGGCGATCGCCAATTTGCGGCTGCCACCGTCCGCGGCGGAGGCGGCCTGGGTCGTGCCGCTCCGGGAGCTGCTCGGCGAGACGGCGGACATCATCGAAGCGAAGGCGGAGTTCCGCTGGAGCATCCCGGACGACAGCCTGACGAACAAGGAAAAGGTCGAGCTGCATGCCTGCCTCCGGGAAGCGCTGATCAACGTGCGCAAGCATGCCAAGGCGCGGGAAGTGACCGTCGTCGGCGAGGCGACCCCGCAGGGCGGATTCCGCTGCGCTGTCGAGGACGACGGCGTCGGTTTCGACGGGGACCCGTTCGAGATTCGGGGCCGCTTCGGCTTGCGGATGGTCCGGGATCGGGCGAAGCGGATGGGCTGGTCGTTCGCGGCGGAGCGGCGGGACGGTCGGACCGTAGTCGAGCTGGTTAAGGAAGGGGGGCGAAACGCGTGACGCAGCCGTTTCGGGTCATGCTCGTCGACGATCACAAGCATGCCCGGCAAGGAATGAGGGAGATCGTCTCCGAAGGCGATGACTTCGTCGTCGTGGCGGAGGCGGCGAGCGGCGAAGAGGCGCTCGAATGGATGGACAAGGCGTCACCCGAGCTTGTGCTGATGGACATTTCCATGCCCGGCATGAGCGGCTTGGAGGCGGCCAAAGCGATCAAAGCCCGTTATCCCGAGGTCAAGATCGTCATGGTAACCGTGTCCGACGACCCTGCGCATCTGTTCGAAGCGCTCAAGAAGGGCGCGCAAGGCTATTTGCTGAAAAACCTGAATCCGTCCGCCTGGCGCGAATATTTGCGGGCGATCGCGTATGACGAAGCGCCGCTCAACCCGGATTTGGCGCTGTCTATCTTGCGGGAATTTGCCGGACGTTCCGGGCAGGGCGAGAGAGCCCCGCACGGCCTCTCCGGCAGTCGGCCGGCCGGCGACGACTTCCGCGAAGGCTTGACGCCCCGCGAGAAGGAGATTCTCCAGGAAGTGGCGCGGGGCCGGACGAACCGGGACATCGCGGCGGAGTTCGGATTGTCCGAGCATACGGTCAAAAACCATTTGAAAAACATTTTGCAAAAGCTGCATCTGGCCAATCGCGTCCAGCTTACCCGCTACGCCTACGAGCGGGGCTTGGTCGATCCCAAGTAGCGTTTGCGTTTTCCCAAATTTGTCACGGAATCGGCCGCAGACTAGCCCTTTGTAGTCATGCGGCGCGCACGACGCTCCGCTTATACTGGGAACATCCTTAGATGATTCAGGAAGGTTGGATGTTTTCGTGAAGAAGAGCGTTGCCGTATTGCTTGCTTTATTTTTGGCGTTGGGCTTTGCAGGTGTCGCCAGCGCCCACGTCACGGTGCAGCCGGGTTCGGTTCCGGCGGGCTCCTATCAAGTGTTCACGCTGCGGGTGCCGTCCGAGAAGGAAGCGGCTACGACGCAAGTGAAAGTGGAAGTTCCGGACGGTGTCGACGTCACTCGCTTCGAGCCGAAAGCCGGCTGGACGTACGAGACGGAGAAAAACGCGGACGGAAAAATTACGTCCTTCACCTGGAAAGCGACGGGAGAAGGTCTGGGCGCGACGGAATTCGGTCAGTTCAACTTCCAGGGCAAAGTGGCGGACGACGCCAAGGAGTTGGTCTGGAAAGCGCACCAGACGTATTCCGACGGCAGCGTAGTCGATTGGACGGGCGCCGCCGACGCCGACACGCCGGCTTCGGTAACGGCCGTAACCGCCAAAGTGGCCGATGGGGACGATCACGGCCATGGCGGAGGAGCGTCCGCTTCCGCCGACGATGCTTCCGAGGGCCGCGACACGCTGACCCTAAGCCTATCGATCGCGGGCGTCGGTCTGGGCGCGCTTGCGCTTCTCATCGCCCTGTTTCGCCGGCGCAAAGCGTAACGGTTGAACGGCGCTTTGCGCGCAGAGTCCTCCCGCCGGGGGGACTTTTTTTTCGCAACCGTCCCACTATCCCCTCGGTTCAGAACCTGCTGGAGCGTTTAGCACAGCCGTCCCACTATCCCCTCGACTCAGAACTGTTCCTGCAGCAAATGGCGAAGTCATCCCACTATCCCATCGGATCAGAGCCGTCCTTGTCGTGTTCCGCGATGTCGTCCCATTATCCTGGGTGTTGGATATTATAAATTTTACAAAATTATATTAAAATGGAATTATTTTGTTTGGCCTGAAGCAAGGGGATAGTGGAACGGGGTGCTAAACAGACAGGGGGAACGAGAGTAAGGAAAATTATGGTAGATGGCCACTCTAGTCTGAAGCGAAGGGATAGTGGGAGGAGGCGGCGGAAACGAATTTTATGGCTGCGCCTGCGGGGTGAGAGGTTGACAGATTCTTCAGACGTGTGTACAGTGTGGATTAGGAATTCCACTAGGGGCGCCCGCATGGGCTGAGATAAGGCGGCTTCGCCTTGGTCCCTTCGAACCTGATCTGGGTCATGCCAGCGTAGGAAAGTGGACAATGTGCGTACATAAGGCAACGCTCGGGGATACGTTGCGGGAAGTTGGCGGAACGCGGCACGCAGTCTTTTGCGGCCTAGGCCGTTTGCCAACCCGGTCTCGCAGCGATCACGCGGCGGTCGGCCTGCCTGTATAACGACACATTTCAGCCGCTCCTTCCGGGGCGGCTTTTCTGATGTTGCGGCAGCGATGCCGCTAATTCGGAAAGCGGCAAACAGACAGCAATTCGCAGCACACCCGGTACACGAAGCGAAGGGTGTTCGGCCGCAAGGCCGTCGCCCCGCATGGAACGGCGCTCTTGGCCGATCGGCCTCAAGCTGAGGCACCGAATGGGCCCGAAGAGGTGAGTTCGGTTCCCGTACCGACGAATGCCATGGCACCTGTCCGATTTTCGCCGTCCGTCCGTTCCTGTGCAACGATCTGCGGCCTCCTAGGGGGATTCCCAATCCGACCTTTAGGAGGTTTTTTGATGCCGATTTTAACGAATTCGTTGCCGGGCAGCCGCAAAACGTACATTGTCGGCTCCAGTCCCGACATTCGCGTGCCGGTGCGCGAGATTGCGCTGGAACCTAGCCGAAGCCGCGACGGGAGCGAGACGCCGAACGAGCCCGTGCGCGTTTACGATTCCAGCGGCCCGTACACGGACGAGACGTACGAGGCGGATATTCGCCGGGGGTTGCCCGCCCTGCGGGAGAGCTGGATTGCCGCGCGGGAGGACACGGAGACGTACGAGGGAAGAACGGTCAAGCCGGAGGACAACGGCTTCGCGACAGAGGAAACCGCAGACCGCAAAGGAGCGGAGAAGTTCCCCGGCCTGCTTCGCCGTCCTCGGCGCGCGTCGGCCGGGCGCAACGTGACGCAGATGCATTATGCGCGGAAAGGAATCGTGACGCCCGAGATGGAGTTCGTCGCGATCCGCGAGGGGATGAGTCCGGAGTTCGTGCGGCAGGAGATCGCAGCCGGGCGCGCGGTGCTGCCGGCCAACGTCAATCACCCGGAGAGCGAACCGATGATTATCGGCCGTCATTTTCACGTGAAAATCAACGCCAATATCGGCAACTCGGCCGTCGCCTCCTCCATCGAGGAGGAAGTGGAGAAGATGACGTGGGCGACCCGCTGGGGAGCCGACACGATCATGGATTTGTCCACGGGCAAAAACATCCATACGACGCGGGAGTGGATCATCCGCAATTCGCCCGTGCCCGTCGGCACGGTTCCGATCTACCAGGCGCTGGAAAAGGTCGGCGGCAAAGCGGAGGACCTGAGCTGGGAGGTGTTCCGCGATACGCTGATCGAGCAGGCGGAGCAGGGCGTCGACTATTTTACGATCCACGCCGGCGTCTTGCTGCGGTACATTCCGCTGACTGCGCGGCGGGTGACGGGGATCGTCTCCAGGGGCGGCTCGATTATGGCTGCCTGGTGTCTTGCTCACCACAAGGAGAATTTCCTCTATACGCATTTTGAAGAGATTTGTGAAATTATGAAAGCATACGACGTAACGTTCTCGCTTGGGGACGGCCTTCGGCCGGGTTCAATCGCCGACGCCAACGACGAAGCGCAGTTTGCGGAGCTGGAGACGCTGGGCGAACTGACGGACATCGCCTGGAAGCACGACGTGCAGGTGATGATCGAAGGTCCGGGTCACGTTCCGATGCATTTGATTAAGGAAAACGTGGACCGGCAGATGGAAGTTTGCAAGGAAGCCCCGTTCTATACGCTCGGCCCGCTGACGACGGATATCGCGCCGGGGTACGATCATCTGACGAGCGCGATCGGCGCGGCGATGATCGGTTGGTTCGGGACGGCGATGCTTTGCTACGTGACTCCGAAGGAGCATCTCGGCTTGCCGAACCGGGAAGATGTGAAGGAAGGCGTCATCGCGTACAAGATCGCGGCGCACGCAGCCGACCTGGCCAAAGGGCATCCGAACGCCCGGGTGCGGGACGACGCGCTGTCCAAAGCGCGCTTCGAATTCCGGTGGCGGGACCAGTTCCACCTGTCGCTCGATCCGGAGCGGGCGATGGCGTACCACGACGAGACGCTGCCGGCCGAAGGGGCGAAAACGGCGCATTTCTGCTCGATGTGCGGGCCGAAATTTTGCAGCATGCGCATTACCCAGGACATTCGCGAATATGCGGCGGAACGCGGGCTGGACGCGTCGGAAGCGATCGACGCCGGTCTGAAGGAGAAGGCTGACGCGTTCAAAGCTGCGGGGAGCAACATCTATGCTTGAGCCGGCGGAGATGGAGGAGCGGTATTCCCGCCAAATCCGTTTCGCTCCGATCGGCATCGAAGGACAGCTTCGCCTGCGAGACTCCGCCGTGCTGATCGTCGGCGTCGGGGCGCTGGGCTCGTCGCTCGCCCAGCAGATGACGCGGGCGGGGGTCGGGATCGTCAGGCTGGCCGACCGCGATTATGTGGAACCGAGCAATTTGCAGCGGCAGTCGCTGTTCGACGAGGAAGACGCCCGAGCCGCCCAACCGAAGGCCGTCGCCGCCGCGGCCAAGCTGCGGCGCATCAACGGCGCCGTTCGGGCGGAGCCGTTCGTGACGGAAGTGAATGCGAACACCGTGGGGGCGCTGCTGAACGGCGTTCAACTCGTCCTCGACGGAACGGACAACGTCCGCACGCGAGTTGCGCTGAGCGACGCCTGCTTCGCCCGGGGGGTGCCGCTGCTGTACGGAGGCGTCACCGGCTCCGAGGCGATGAGCGCCGCCCTGGTGCCGGGCGAGACGGCTTGCCTTCGCTGCCTGATCGGCGGGGATGAAGCCGCCGAGCCGGAGCAAACGTGCGATACGGCCGGCGTTATTTATCCGGCCGTGGAGCTGGCGGCGGCACTGCAGGCGGCCGAGGCTTTGAAATGGCTGAGCGGCAACCGCTCGGCCCTTCGTCGGACGTGGCTGACGGCGGACGTCTGGCATTTCCGGCTCCGGGAATGGACGCTGCCGGAGGGACGGGCGAATTGCCCGTTTTGCGGGGGCGGTGTGCGGAAGCTGAGCGGTTGGGATAAGCCGTTTGCTGCCGGCGGAAGGGATGGACCGGCAGCCGCCCTCGTAGGCGGGAAACGAGCAGCCGTCGACGGAGATAAGCTTAGGGCTGCCGGCGGAACGGAAAATCCGGCCGTGCCGCGCGAAGCGGGCGGCGCGGGGGCCGCAGCGGAAGAGCGGCCGCCTCGGCCGGCTCAAAGGGATGCGGACGCTCCGGGGAACTCCCATGCGGGCGAGCCGGAGGCGACCGTGCTGTGCGGAAGGGATTCGATCCAGGTGACGACCGGCCGGGCGCTGTCGCTGGAGGAGAGCGAGACAAGGCTGCTGGCGCGGGGATGCGTCGTCACGGCGAGGAACCCGTACCTCGTTCGGGCGGTGTCGCCGGAGGGGGAGCGGCTCGTCCTGTTCGAGGACGGCCGCGTTCTCGTTCAGGGAACGAGCGATCCCGAGCGGGCGGTCCGGCTGTGCCGGATGTATGTGGCGGCACAGCCGGAACGGAAGTCGGACAACGGAGGGGAAGCTGATGCGGAGCTTGAACGATTGTAAGCTGTACGTCATTACGGGCGAAAATTATCACAAAGGCCGCGACCTCCTGGAAGTTATGGAAGCGGCGATCCGCGGCGGCGCGGATATCGTCCAGCTCAGGGACAAGGACGCCGCCGGGCCGGAGCTGCTGGAGAAGGCCCGCGCTTTGCGGGAGCTGACGAGGCGTCTCGGCGCGCTTTTTATCGTCAACGACCATCCCGAGATCGCCCTGGCCGCGGAAGCCGACGGCGTCCATCTCGGGCAGGAGGATTTGCCGATCGAAGCGGCGCGGGCGCTGGTCGGTCCGGACCGGCTGATCGGCATCTCGACCCACTCGATCGGCCAGGCCAGAGCGGCGGAGCGGGCCGGTGCCGACTACATCGGGGTCGGGCCGGTCTATCCGACCGGAACGAAGCCGGGCCGGCCGGCGGTCGGGACCGGTTACGTGGCGGAGGCTGCGGAGGAGATCCGCATTCCGTTCTTCGCGATCGGCGGCATTCATCCCGGCAACGCGGAGGAGGTGCTGGCCGCCGGGGCGCGGCGGCTGTGCGCGGTGTCGGCCGTCGTCGGCAGTCCCGATCCGGCGGCCGTCTGCCGCGAGCTGCGTGCGCTGATCGAGCGCGCGCAGCTTAGCGCGCCGCTTCCCCGGACCGGCGGGGGGCGCTTGGCCAAAACCGTCGTCGTAAACGGCCGCGCCGAGACGACCGACGCCGACACGCTGCAGGAGCTGGCCGCGTCTTTCCGGTTCGGCGAGAAGCTGGTCGTGGCGGAGCGCAACGGGGAAGTGGTGCCCCGGGCCGACTGGACGTCCACGCCCGTCGGCGAGGGCGACCGGATCGAATTCGTCCATTTTGTGGGAGGGGGCTGATCGGCGGCATGAACACACTCAATGAAATCGCAGCGGATCGCAATAGTACGGACGTGCTGACGATCGGAGGAACGAAGCTGCGTTCGCGATTTTTTCTCGGAACGGGACGATACCCGAGTCCGGCGGTCATGCTTCAGGCGCTGGAAGCGTCCGGAGCGCAGGTTGTCACGTTCGCCGTCCGGCGCGTCAATCTGGAGGAGGTGGAAGACGATTCCATTCTCCGCCATTTGACGGAGCGGAAGGACCTGATTTATTTGCCCAATACGTCGGGAGCGGGCAACGCGGACGAAGCGGTGCGAATCGCGCGGCTGGCGAGAGGAGCCGGGCTGGGCCATTGGGTCAAGGTGGAGATCAGCGCCCATCCTTATACGCTGCTCCCCGACCCGGTCGAGACGCTGCGGGCGACGGAACGGCTGGCGAACGAAGGCTTCGTCGTGCTGCCTTACGTCTCGGACGATCCGATTCTGTGCAAAAGGCTGGAGGAAGCCGGAGCGGCGGCGGTCATGCCGGGCGGCTCTCCGATCGGCACGGGACTGGGCATCCTGAACCCGTATCATCTCGGTCTGATCGCCGAGGAAGCGAGCGTGCCGGTCATCGTCGACGCGGGCCTCGGCTCGGCGGCGGACGCGGCACAGGCGATGGAGCTCGGCGCCGACGGCATTCTGGCGAATACGCCGGTCGCCAAGGCGCAGGATCCGGTCGCGATGGCGCGCGCGATGCGGCTGGCGCTGGAAGCGGGCCGGCTGTCCAGGCTGGCGGGCCGCATTCCGCGCAAGCGGTACGCCACGGCGAGCAGCGAGCCGGAAGGCCGGCTGTTCGGGGTTCCGGCAAGCGGGGGGCCGTTCGAAGCGGGAGCGCGGGGAGAGAAAGCGGCGGATGATGCGGATGCAAAAGGCGGGGCTGCGCATCGTCCGGCGGCCGGCCCCGGCGGCGGAGAAGGATTCGCGGCGCACGCGGGGGGACGGTCGCGATGAAGCCGACGGTGCTGATCGTCGGCGGCGGGATCGTCGGGCTCTCGTGCGCCTTCGAAGCGGCGTCGCGCGGGCTTAGCGTCACGGTGCTGGAGCGGGGCGAGTTCGGCGGCCAGGCTTCGGGAGCGGCGGCGGGAATGCTCGCGCCGTTCTCGGAGAACGGGGAAGGTCCCGACCCGTTTTTCCGCCTCTGCCTGGAAAGTCTGCGCCTGTATCCGGAGTGGGTGCGCCGGGTGGAAGCCGCATCGGGCCGGCGCGTCGATTGGCTGCAGACCGGCAGTCTGCAGGTGGCGCTGCACGAAGCTGATCTGCTGCCGCTTCAGACGCGCCAGGGCTGGCAGCAAGCGTTCGGCGCCGTCGAGCGGGTGGACGGCGCCGCTTTGCGCGAGCTGGAGCCAAGCTTATCCGGGCAGGCGATCGCGGCGCTATATTGCCCGGAGGAGAGCCACGTGCACGCGCCCAAGCTGGTGGCGGCGCTGGAGCTCGCTTGCCGGCATATCGGCGTTCGTCTGGTGCCGTATTCCGGCGAAGTGCTGCGGACGGCCGCCGAGGGACAGACGGGCGTGCGCGTGGAGACGGAAGCGGCGGGCGCATACGCCGCCGATCTGGCCGTCTGGTGCACCGGCGCCTGGAGCGGGCGGCACGAAGGGTTGCTGGGGCTGCCCGTTCCCGTGCATCCGATCCGGGGGCAAATTTGCGCGTATGAGAAGCCGCCGGCTGAAGTTCGCCACATGGTCTTTTCCTCGCAGGCGTATTGGGTCCGCAAGGCGGACGGCAGCCTCGTCTGCGGCGCTTCCGAGGACGTGTCGGGGTTCGATTGCAGCGTCACCGAAGCGGGCATCGGACGGCTCGTCCGCTGGAGCGGGAAGATGTTCCCGTCGCTGAACGGCGCGGCGCCGGAACGCCGCTGGGCGGGGCTGCGCCCGGCGACGCTCGACGGCTGGCCGCTGCTCGGGCCGCTGCCGGAGATGCCCCGCCTTTTCCTGGCGACGGGGCATTATCGCAACGGCATTTTGCTCAGCCCGGTGACGGCGGCGATCGTCGGCGGATGGCTAAGCGCGGGAGGCGGCAGCTTGGACGTCCGCCGCGCGCCTTTCGCGCCCGACCGCTTCGCTCGGGCGAAGGCGGGGCAGAGATGAGCGTGGCAAGACCCATTTTCCCCGAGCCGACTTGATTGCGGGCATGCATTCCCCTATAATAAGCAATAATAGATTTGACAAAAGCGTAGATGGAGACAAGTACGCAGCGCCTTCCTCGCAGGGAGGGAACGCCGGAGACTGGAAGCGTTCCTAGGAAACCAGGCTGCCGAAATTCACTCCGGAGCTTTCCTTTGAACCCGCGCCCCGGGCGCCGGAAGTAGAGGGCAACGGCAGCGGCCCGTTACGCCGCGCTAGAAGCGGGAATGTCCGGCGTCGCCAAGCTTTTGGAGGCGGACGGACGTTTCAACAAGGGTGGTACCACGGTCCTATCGTCCCTTTTCGGAGGGAGAAGGGCCTTTTTATTTTTCCGGATAAGGAGAGACGCGTCATGAAAGAACGATTGGAAGAACTCCGGCGCGAGGCGCTGGAACGGCTTCAGGGCGCAACCGACCCTGGGCAGTTGAACGAACTTCGGGTTCAGTATCTCGGCAAAAAAGGGCAATTGACCGAAGTGCTCCGGGGAATGGGGAGCTTGAGCGCGGAGGAGCGCCCGGTCATCGGACAGGTGGCGAACGAAGTTCGCGCGGCCATCGAGGCCGTCATCGCGGAGAAGCAGGAAGCGTTCGACCGCGCCGAGACGGCCCGCCGCCTGCAGGAGGAGACGATCGACGTCACGCTGCCGGGCAAACGGCCGACCGCCGGCACGATCCATCCGCTGACGAAGGTGACGCAGGAGATCGAGGATATTTTCCTCGGCATGGGCTACTCGATCGCGGAAGGGCCCGAGGTGGAGACCGACTTCTACAACTTCGAGGCGCTGAATCTGCCGAAAAACCACCCGGCCCGCGACATGCAGGATTCGTTCTACCTGACCGAAGACATTCTGCTGCGCACGCATACGTCCCCGGTGCAGGTGCGGACGATGCGCGCCGCGGGCGGCAAGACGCCGCTCAAGGTCATCTGCCCGGGCAAAGTGTACCGCCGCGACGACGACGACGCGACGCATTCGTTCATGTTCCATCAGATCGAAGGGCTCGTCGTCGGCCCGAACATCCGGATGAGCGACCTGAAGGGAACGCTGCTTCAGTTCGTGCAGGCGCTGTACGGTCCGCAGACGCAAATCCGGCTGCGGCCGAGCTTCTTCCCGTTCACCGAGCCGAGCGCCGAAGTGGACGTCACCTGCGCGCAATGCGGCGGGCACGGCTGCCGGATGTGCAAGCATACCGGCTGGATCGAGATTCTCGGCTGCGGCATGGTTCACCCGCGGGTGCTCGAATACGGCGGCTACGATCCGAAGGAAGTGTCCGGCTTCGCCTTCGGCATGGGCGTCGAGCGGATCGCGCTGCTCAAGTATGAGATTGACGACATCCGTCATTTTTACAACAACGATCTTCGGTTCCTCGGGCAATTCGCCCGAATGTAGGAAAGGAGCGGACCTGATCCCATGAACGTATCTTACCGTTGGTTGAACGAATACATCGATCTGAGCGGCATCGAGCCTGCGCAGTTGGCCGCGCTCATGACGCGCGGGGGCATCGAGATCGACTCGGTGCCGTCCCGCAACCTGGGCGTCAGCCGGGTCGTCGTCGGCCTCGTCAAAACGCGCGAGAAGCATCCCGACGCCGACAAGCTGAGCGTGTGCACGGTCGACGCCGGCACGGGCGAGGAGCTGCAGATCGTCTGCGGCGCCCCGAACGTGGCCGCGGGATTGAAGGTGCCCGTCGCCCTCGTCGGCGCGAAGCTGCCGGGCGGCGTGCAGATCAAGCGCGCGAAGCTGCGCGGCGTCGAATCGCAGGGGATGCTCTGCTCGGCGCGCGAGCTCGGCATCAACGACAAGCTGCTGCCGAAGGAGCAGCAGGAAGGGCTTTATATTTTGCCGCCGGACACCGAGATCGGCCGCGACATTCTGGACGTGCTCGCGCTGGACGACTCCGTGCTCGAGCTCGACCTGACGCCGAACCGCTCCGATTGCCTGAGCATGATCGGCGTCGCCTACGAGGCGTCGGCGCTGACGGGCCGGCCGCTCCGTCTGCCGGAGCCGGCCAAGGAGCTGTACGCCTCCGAGGACAAGACGGCGGACCATATCCGGGTGTCCATTCGCGACAAGGAGCTGTGCTCCCACTACTCGGTCCGCTACATTAAAGGCGTGAAGATCGGCCCGTCCCCACTGTGGATGCAGAACCGGCTCATCGCCGCGGGCATCCGCCCGATCAGCAACGTTGTCGACATTACGAACTACGTTATGCTCGAATACGGCCAGCCTTTGCACGCATTCGACGCGGCGAAGATCGCCGGTGGACGAATCGAAGTCCGTCTCGCCCGCGAAGGCGAGACGCTGGTGACGCTGGACGGCCAGGAGCGCAAGCTGGAGCCGCACATGCTGCTCATCGCCGACGCCGAGAAGCCGATCGGGCTGGCCGGCGTCATGGGCGGGCTCAACTCCGAGGTGACGAACGACACCGTCGACATCGTGCTCGAGTCCGCGCGCTTCGACGGCGGCACGATTCGCCGCACGTCGCGCCAGCTCGGCCTGCGCTCCGAAGCTTCGTCGCGGTTCGAGAAGGAAGTCGATCCGGGCCGCGTCCGCGACGCGCTCGATCGCGCCGCGGGACTGATGGGCAAGTACGCCGGCGGAACGGTTGCCGAAGGCATCGTCGAAGAGGTCGTCTCCGAGGCGAAGCTGGCGGTCGTATCGATCGCGCTGGAGCGCATCAACCGTTTTCTGGGGACGTCCCTGTCGTCGCTGGAAGTGAAAACGATCTGGTCGCGGCTCGGCTTCGAGGCCGTCGGCACGGCGGAAGGCGTCTGGGAGGTCACGGTGCCGACGCGGCGGGGAGACATCGTGCGGGACGTCGACCTGATCGAGGAAGTAGCCAGGCTGCACGGCTACGACGAAATTCCGACGACGCCGATCGAGGGGCCGACGACGACCGGCTTCCTGACGAAGCCGCAGGCGATCCGCCGCGAGCTGCGCAGCCTGCTGGCGGGCAGCGGCCTGAGCGAGGCGATCAGCTACAGCGTCACCTCGACCGGAAGCGTCCGCCTGTTCCCCGATCTGAACGGCGAGACGGAGGGACACAAGCCGATTCCGCTCGCGATGCCGATGAGCGAGGAGCGCAGCGTGCTGCGCACGGCGCTGCTGCCCAGCCTGCTGGAGGCGGTCGCCTACAACCGGTCCCGCAAGACGGGCGACGTCGCTCTGTTCGAGATTGCGAACGTCTACCATTCGAAGGAGGCGGCGCTGACCGGCCTTCCCCGGGAAATTCCCCGGCTGGCGTTCGTTCTGCACGGCAACCGGACGGCTTCCGCCTGGAACCGCGCGGCGGAGAAAGCCGATTTCTACGATGCCAAAGGCATTCTGGACGCCGTGTTCGAGCGGCTGGGCGTCAGCGGCAGAATCGCTTATGAAGCGGCGCAGCCGGAGCATTTCCATCCGGGCCGCACGGCCGCGCTGAAGCTCGATACGGAGAACGGAACGGAGACGATCGGGTACGTCGGGCAGCTTCATCCCGACCTGCAGCGCGAATTCGATCTCGGCGACACCTACGCGGCGGAAATTTCGCTTCCGCAGCTTTACGAGTACGCCGACGCTTCGATCGTTTACCGCGCGCTTCCGCGCTACCCGGCGGCCGAGCGCGACATCGCCGTCGTCGTCGACCGCGGCGTGGAAGCGGCGGCTCTCGTCGCGGCGATCCGTGAGGCGGCGGGAGAGCTGCTGGAATCGGCCCGCGTGTTCGACGTCTACACCGGCGAACGCCTGGGCGCGGACAAGAAGAGCGTCGCGCTGGCGCTCGTCTACCGCAATGCGGAACGGACGCTGACGGACGAGGAAGTGACGGCGGCGCACGACCGGGTGCTGGAAAAATTGGAACAATCTTTCGGGGCCGAGCTGCGGAAGTAAGCAGGAAACGGCCCGACGCGCAGCGAATACATCATGACGCAAGTTATCGGCATTTTCGGCTACGGGACGGATCGGGGCCGCAAGTCGCTTGCGCGCGGTGGATTCGCTGCGATTTTTCTTGGGGATTAGGGGAGGTACGAACCGTGAATGCTGACGATCGGACACGCGTAACGGTTGACATATACGGCACGCAATATACGTTGACGGGACATTCCAGCGCGGACCACATGAAGCGCGTCGCCTCCATGGTGAACGAACAGATGCATAAAATCGCGAGCGGCTCCCCGCGGCTGGACTTGTCCAAGCTGGGCGTCCTGGCGTCGGTGAACATGGCGGACGAGCTGCTCCGCCTGCGGCGGGAGAACGAGCGGCTGCTGAACGAGGAGGCGGAGCGGCTGCGGCTGGCCGAGGAGCTGGAGTCCGTCCGCGCGACGCTGGAGACGGTCCGGCAGCAGGCGGAGCTCGAACGGGACGAAGCGAACCGGAAGCACGACGAGCAGCTCGAGAGCCTTATGACCGATTACGAGGCGCAGATCGCCGCGCTTCGGGAGGATTTCGAGCAGCGTTCGGACGAGCTTCGCCGGACATCCGAGGAGCGGGAAGCGAGGCTGCGGACGGAGAGCGAAGCGAAGCTTGCCGCGTTGTCTTCGGAGCTCGGGGGCAAGCTGTCGTCCGCCGAGGCGGAGCTGGCGAGCGCCCGGTCCAAGCTGGAGACGGCGAAGACGGCGCTGGCCGCTTCGGAGGCGAGAAGAGCAAGCGAGGCCGAGGAGCTGAAGGCCGCTCACGAGAAGGAAGTCGGGGCGCTTCAAGCGGAGCATGAGGGTTTCCTGCAAATGCTGAAAACTTCGCACGCCGAGGAGATCGAAGCCTGCATTTCTACCTATGAGAAAAAGCTGGCGGATCTGGCTGCGGAATACGAGCAGAAGCTGGATGAGGAACGGACGATTCTGTCGTCCCGCTCGGAGGCGCTGCTGTCCGAATATTCGGCGCTGCTCGAGAAGACGCGCTCGGAGCACGCGGCGGAAATCGAGAGCATGCGGATCGAGCATGCGGAAGAGCTCGCGAGGCTCGGCAAGGCGCATGCGGCCGAGCTGGAGAACGTCCGGTCGGAGCATGCGTCCGAATTGGAGCGTATGCAGGCCGAGTTTGCGCAAGTGCAAGCGGATCTGTTGGCCGAGCTGGAGACCGAGCGGTCGGAATACGCCTCGGGCATCGAGAAGCGCGAAGAGGCGCACGCAGCCGAGCTGGAGGCGATCCGTTCGAAGCACGCGGCCGAGCTGGAGGCGATCCGTTCGAAGCACGCTGCCCAGTTGGAGCGGCTTCAAACGGAGAAGAACGCCAAGCTGGAAGCGTTGCGGTCGGAGCACGAGGAGCTGCTTGAAGCGCTGCAAGCGGAGCACGACGCTTTCGTGCGATCGTTGAAGGCGTCCCACCAGGCGGAGCTGGAGGCGCTCGAAGCCGCGCAAGCCCGGTTGGCGGAGGAGCGCTCCGAATGGATGGCGCAGGAGAAGAGGCTGCGGCTCGCCGCGCAGGAGCTCGAGGAAGAGAACGCGAAGCTGGCGCTCGCCGCCCAAGAGGCGCTCCGGGCCGCCGACGAGGCGCGCAAGGTCGCGGAGGAGCGGGAGCGGGCACGGCAGGCGCTGGAGGCTCAGGCCGCCGAGCGCGCGAAAACGGAAGCGGCCGCCCGGGAGAAGGCGGAGCGGGAACGCGACGAGCTGGCGCAGCTGCTGGACGAGCTTGCGGATCAGGAGCGGACCGCGAACGAGGCGATGCGGCGGCTGAGCGAACGCGCGGAGACGCAGGAGAAGCTGGCGCGCGAAGCGGCGGCCCGCACGGCGGAGCTGGAGAGCCGCTTGGCGGAGCTCCAGCGCGAGTTCGAGCGCCGGAAGGAAGCGGCGGAGCTCGCCGAGCGCGAGCTGGAGGCGGCGAGGGCGCAAGCGGCCGCGATGGAGGCGCTCGAAGCCGAGCGCTCCGCGGAGCTGGAGCGCCTGCAAGCGGAGTACGCCGACAGGCTGGAGCGGCTCCAGGCGGATTACGGCGCGAAGCTGGAGGCGCTGCAAGCCGAGCTGGCCGATCGGAGCGAAGGCGCGGAGCGCGAGGCGGCCGAGCAGGCGGAACGAGCGGATCGGCTCGAGACGGAGCTGCTCTCCGTGCGCCGGGAGCTCGAGGCGCTGCAGGAGGAATACGCCAAGCTGCAGAACGAATACAACGAATGGATCGATATGCTCGAGGAAGAGACTTGAGCTAAATGCAGGCTGAGCGGCCCTTTTCCGTTGATGACGGGGAATGGCCGCTTTTTTTTCTACGACAGCAAGCTGTAGCCCGACATCGTCGGCTTACAGAAGCGTATCGCGACGCAGCTTCCATGATCGGCAAGATTAGAGAAGCGGTCAACAAGTTGATTGTGTCCGAGTTTGAAAAGCACGGCATCGAAGGCCTCGTTCCATCTCACGGGGACATCCTGGCGTTCCTCTATGCAAAGAACGGGCTGTCGGCGATATATCGCCGAAGCGGACGCGATTACGTTTATTTACCCGATCTGGTGGACGGGCATGCCCGCCATTCTTAAAGGCTACGTCGACCGCGTGTTTGCCTACGGATTCGCTTATGCCTATGGCGAGCAAGGAGTCGATAAGCTGCTGCAAGGAAAGAAAGGTCTCATCATCAATACGCACGGTACGCCAAAAGAAATTTACGATCAAATCGGCATGACGGCCGGGTTGAAAATTACGTCCGACACCGGGATTTTCGATTTTACGGGGATCGAGCCCGTGGAGCATCTTCTTTTCGGCAACGTGCCTCATGCGGGAGAAGCGGCGCTGAAGGAAATGCTGAAGCAAGTCGAACAAACCGTAGCATCCGTTTTTTAAGAACGTTCCGTTCGATCCCGCAGAACATGCCGGACAGGCGTGTTTTTTGCTTTGCGGCGACGCATTTCTTTTATCATGAAAAAGAAGGCGGCCGGTTTCTTTCACGGGGCCGATTACGCGGATGGCGGTTCATTTTATAATGGCGGCAGAAGGAACGAATAGATGATGCGAGGTGCTGGAAAATGAAGCTTCAACTCGTCCGCCATGCGACGCTGTGGGTAAACTACGCCGGTCTTTCCTTCCTTGTCGACCCGATGTTCGGCGATGCGGGCGTCGCGCCGCCGATTGCCAATTCTCCGAACGACAGACGCAATCCGCTCGTTCCGCTGCCTTCCGGCGTCGATTCGTGGCTGAACCCGGACGCGGTCGTCGTGACGCATCTGCACCGGGACCACTGGGACGACGCGGCCGCCGCCGCTCTTACGAAAACGCTGCCGATTCTATGCCAGCCGGGCAACGAAGCGGCGATCGCCGGCGCGGGTTTCGCAAGCGTCACGCCTGTCGATTCCCGCATCGAGTTTCGGGGCGTGACGATCAGCCGGACCGGCGGACAGCACGGAACGGGGGAGATCGGGCGGACGATGGGGGCCGTCTCGGGCTTCGTTCTGAAGGCGGAGGGGGAGCCGACGGTGTATATCGCGGGAGATACGATCTGGTGCGACGAAGTGCGCGAGGCGCTGGACGGCTTCCGGCCGGATATCGCGGTCGTCAATGCCGGAGGCGCCCGGTTCAGGACCGGCGATCCGATTACGATGGACGCGGACGGTGTCGTCTCCTTTTGCCGCTATGCCTCTTATACGAAAGCAGTCGCCGTGCACATGGACGCCATCAACCACTGCCTGGTGACGAGGGCGGATTTGCGAGCCAGACTGGCGGAGGAAGGGCTGCTTCAGCAAGTAGCGATACCCGGGGACGGCGATTGGATATGAGCATCGTCATCTCCGACGATCCGCGGCTGCTGAACGAACCTTATGTCTACGATTATTTGCACGAACGCATGTATTGGGCAAAGTCGCTGACGTACGAGGTTTTCAAGCGGTCGGTTCGCTACTCCGCCGTCGTATTCGGCGTTTGCGACGGGAAGGCGGCAACCGGCGATCGCGGGGCGGGCGAAGCCATTGGATGCAAATTCTCAGAGAATAGGAAGCGGATGGCCCGGAGAGCGAAGCGTGTTTTTTTCATAACAGTATGGGCTTAACGTTTTAGAAGCTTACGAACCCCAGACCCCTTATTTCGCGTTCGAAAGCCTGTTGGGGAAACTTAACGAACGGAGGAACCCTTATTCGTTTAAAGCGATGCCCCGTTCAAGAAAATCCGGATTTTAACGGTTCGTCGGTTCGTTGGTGTGTGGAAAACGCGTTTTTGGGGCAAATAACGATCGCCGTGTTCGTTAGGGCGAGCGGCTCCCGCGAGGGATGCCGGACCGGCAGCGAACGAACTCCCCGGGCGGTTCTTGGTGTAAAGCTCCTTCGGCGTCTTCGGACGACGAAGGAGCTTTTGCTTGTCGGCCGGAGGAAGCGTGCTGTGCGACGGAAGCGGATCGAGACGACGGCGGGAGGGTGATTGGGGGGCCGATTCGTGGCTTCTTGCCGACGTTCGGCTCGCTGCCGGGCGGGTGGGCGGGGTTAAGCAGCGAATCGCTGCCAAAGCGGCGCTAGGCGTGAGGCGCCCGATGAGTGAAGTAGCGAATCGCTGCTGTAGCGGCACCGGCCGCGGGTCGCCGGACGCGTTAGGTAGCAGATCGCTACCAAAGTGCGCCCCCTGTGGAGCAATTAACAGACGTTGGCAAATAAAAGTTGTTCATTTTCTACAAAATGTTATCGTTGTTAGATTTAATTCGACATAATATAATGATAACAAATACCACATATTGGGGGCAGCATCATGAAATTTGCCGGATTTATTCGCTTTCGCGGCGGATTGAGCGTGGGAAGCAAGCTTTTTATCGCGTTTTTTGCGGGCATTGTCGCTTTCGTATGCATCGTCGGCGTCCTGTCGTACCAAATTTCCAAAGGCATCATTGTCAAGCAAGCGCAAACTTCGTTCGAGGAGACGATCGCCAAAACCGGCGAAAACGTCGTACTGACGCTTGACAGTGTTGTCAGCGCTTCGAAGAAGCTGGCCGTCGACAAAACGTTCGCCCAAAACGTGCAACAACTGCGCCGGTCGAACGACACAAGCGAGCGGATCGCGCTCGCCGGGCGGATTGCGGACTCGTTCCGTTCGGCCCAGGCGGATTCTTCGGTGATCGGCTCGATCGCGGTGCTTTACGACGGAGGCGGCGTGACGAGCGAAGGAAAAGGCGTAGCCGGCGACGCCTACCAGGCGGAATGGGTGGCGCAGGCGGTTCAGGCGAACGGCCAGCCGCTCTGGCTGGCTTCGCAAGGCGAAGGCAAGGGCTTTGTCAAAACGAACGATACATACAAGCCGGAGCCGTCCATCCTGCTCGCCCGCTTGATCCGGAATCCGCAGACCGGCGAGGATGCCGGGGTTCTCGCGATCGAGGTGAAGCTGAAGTCGCTGGCGGCCGGTCTGGGGGGCGTGGCTGGCGCGAGCCTGTTCGTTCTGGACGGGAACGGCCGCTTCGTCTACCATCCGGATTACGCGAAGCTGGCGCAGCCTTCCGGGATCGGGACGGGCGAAGGGGCGGACGCCGGCGCTGCCGGCGGGAAGCAGATTGTGGCCGAATATCCGCTGGAAGGAACCGGCTGGTCGCTCGTCGGCACCGTTCCGCAGAGCCTGCTGACGAAGGACACGGTCCGGATTGCCCAAGTGACCGTTTACGCCGCCTTTGGGGCGGCCGTCTTCGCCGCGCTGCTCGGGTGGGCCGTCGTCCGAATGATCGCGCGTCCGGTCACAAGCATTACGAAGCTGATGGAACGGGCCGCTGGCGGGGATTTGACCGGACGGGCTCCCCAAAGCCGCCGCAAGGACGAGATCGGGAAGCTGGGCGCCCATTTCAACGAGATGATGGCCAATACGAGCCGGCTCATCCGGGAGACGGTCGAATCGGCGGCATCGGTGTTCGAGACGGCGGCTTACGTGGAACAGGAGTCCAGGCAAAACGCGTCGTCGGCAAGCCATATCGCCGATTCGACCCGCGGCATATCGGAAGGCGCCGTTTCGCTGGCGGCCGACGCGGAGCGGGGCGTCGTGCTGGCGGAAGAAATTATGGGGGCCGTCGGCGGCGTTATCGAGGCGAACGGCGTCATGGAAGCGAAGGCGGCCGAAGTGAGACGCGCGGGAGAAGAAGGGCAGCTGCAGCTGCGGAATTTGTCCGAAACGACGGGCAAGGTGGAGGAAGCGAACCGCGCCATCAACGAACGGATGGCGGCGCTGAGCCGGCAAACCGCTTCCGTGGCGGAATTGCTGGAACAATTGAACCGGCTGGCGAGGCAGACGAACATCTTGTCGCTCAACGCTTCCATCGAGGCGAGCCGGGTCGGCGCTTTGGGCAAAGGCTTTCAGGTGATCGCCCAGGAGATGGGCAATCTGGCCAAGGAATCGGAGAGCAACCTAGGGCGGGTAGCCGAATGGATGCAGTCGATGGCGGGCGACATTCAGGGAACGACGGAGGAGATGGACCGCGCGAAGCCATGGTTCGAAGAGCAATTCAAAGCGATTGTCCGGACGGAAAACCTGATCGGAGAAGTCGGCAGCCGCATGGTCGAGTTCGAGGAGAGCTTGAATGAAACGACGGAGAAAATTCGGAAAATGAATTCGGCGCAGCAGTCGCTGCAGGAGACGATCATGAGCGTCGGGGCGGTATCCGAGCAGTCGACCGCCTCGGTCCAGGAGGTGGCGGCTATGACGGGAGAGCAGGCGGAGATCAGCTCCCGCCTCGTGGAGCACGCGCAGCGGCTCGCCGCCCTGTCCGAACGGCTGAAGGAGCTGCTGATTCGTTTCCGCGTATAGCCCTAAAAAACGAACGGCATCCCGCATGCGGGATGCCGTTCGCTTCATTGCACGATCAGCTTGGCCGTCATGTTCAGATGTCCCGTGCCGCAGACGATGCTGCATTTCATCTCGTAGGTGCCGGCGGCCAGCGTTACGATCTGGGACGTCTTGCCGTTGCTCAGATTGACGCCCGCTCCCTTGATTTGCAAGCCGTGGGCGCCTTCGTCGTTGACGAGCTTGATCTCGACGGGCGTATCTTTCGGAATGGTGTATTCGGCCTGGTCGAACTTCCAATTGGACGCTTTCACGACCAGATGCTCGGAAGCTTCCGTCGCTTCGCTTTTCGATGCCGCTTCGTCGCTCGCGCCCCCGCCCCCGCATGCCGACAGCGCCAGAACGAGAGCGAGCGCCGTCGCCGCGAGAAATGACCCTTTTCTAATAATGACGATCCCCTCCAGTTGTTGCCCCTGAACGGACGAGGCCGTCCAAGTCTCGAAACTATCATATCATAATCGCCATTTGGAAGCATGTGGCGAAGGAGTGAACGGCCGGCTGCCAGATAAGCCATTCGGCAAGCTTCGCCCCTTTACGTCCGATTTACATTGTTCGCGAACGAAGCAAATATTCCGTTCCTACAATGAAAATTTGTAGGGAGCCTGGCGGTTCAGATTTCCCTGAGTACATAAGGAACGGAGCGTGCGCTATTTTGAAAGGACCATCATTGCGGCAATGGACTTCGCGCCTCATGGCCGGCAGCTTGCTGCTCGGCTTGTTGACGCCGTACGGAGCGGGGCACAAGGCCTCTGCCGAGGCGGCGTTCGACTATTCGAAGGTGCCGAAGCTGCTCATTACGGAACTCGTGCCGGATACGACGAATGTGAGCGGCTCCGACGGGTATGAATTTATCGAGGTTTATAACAATTCGCAGGAAACGATTCATTTCAACGATTACAGCATCGTCTATTCCTATGGCAGCACCCGTACGGCCTGGCCGTTGACCGGCGAGAGCGAGGGCGCCGCCGTCGATATTCCGTCGCGGCAGGCGGTCGTGTTCTGGGTGATGAACTCGGCGAACCAAGAGGTTCCGACCGCCGACTTCCTCGCCAACTTCGGAGGCGGCTTCGGTCTCGAAGCCGGGACGAACCTGTTCCGCATCGACAGCACCATAGGCGGTACGACCGCGGGAGGCATGCACAACAGCAATCCCCGGACGCTCAGTATCGTCGATCGCCACGGCAATACCGTCGTCTCCGCCTCCTATCAGAACGACGATCAGACGAAGCCCGACAAAGGCATTTTCTACTCGTACCCGACGGACGGATCGACCGAGATGGCGATGGTGACGACGGGCGAAATGGCGGCGGGTCTGGCCCCGGCAACGCCGGGCGCGGTCGAGGAGGCGCTTGTGCCGGCGTATACGTACGACGAGCCGGGTGCGCAGCCGGCCGATCCGGAACCGACCGAACCGGCCCCGACCGGCCTTCATATCGATCATACGCCGGTAACGGAGGCGAGCCTGTCCGCAGACTTGAAGATCGGCGCGACGGTGAGCGGCGCCGCCGGAGAACCGGCCGCGAAGCTCTTCTACAAGCCGGCCTCCGCGAACGATTACGCCGAACTGGCTATGACGAGAAGCGACGGCGAATCCACGGAGACGGGCAGTGTCTTCGAAGCGGCGATCCCGAAGGAAGCGCTGACGGAAGCCGGGTTGCAATATTATATCGAAGCGACCGACGGCAGCGGGAAGCTGCAGACGGATGTTTATAACGTAACGGTCAGCGGTTCGGGCCAAGAGGACTTGTCCGACCGGCCTCCGCTGCTCATCACCGAGCTGGCGCCGGATACGGCCAACGTGACGGGAGCCAGCGCGGACGCCTATGAATTTATCGAGGTGTACAACAATTCCACGCGCACGATCAATTTGAAGGATTACAAGCTGATCTACCGCTATACGAATCAGACCCCCGCCAAAGACGTTCAGTGGCCGACGGGGGATGTGCCGATTCCGTCCGGACAAGCCGTTGCGCTATGGATCATCAACGGTTCGAACGACGCGCTGACGGCGGCCGACTTCAACGCCAACTTCGGGACGTCGTTGACGCTCGGAACCGATCTGTTCCGCATCTCGAACGACGGCATGGCCAACGGAGGCCAGCGCAGTCTTGTCATCCAGGACGCAAGAGGCCAAGATCTCGTCGCCGCTCATTACGAAACCGACGCGCAGACGGTTGCGAACAAAGGGATTTTCTTCCGGTATCCGGACAGCGGTTCGATCGAGATGGCGATGATTTCCGCGGGAACGGAGGCGGCCACTCCCGGCTCCGTGACGGTCGATCAAGTGCCGGGTAAGCGGGTCGAACTGCCCGAGACTTCACCGAACGATCCCCCGGTGATTACGCATACGCCCGTAACGACGGCTTCCCCGGAAGCGAATCTGACGATTTCCGCGACGGTGACCGACGCGGCCTTGGGCGCGAGCGAGAACGAGGTTCTGAACGTGACGTTGTATTACAAGTCGGCGTCCCAATCGCTGTTCTCTTCGATTCCGATGGGAGCGAAGCCGGGCGGTCTGTACGAGGGCCAAATTCCCAAATCCGCGCTCGCCGAATCCGAGATTCAATATTATATCGAAGCGACGGACGGGACGAATACGGTCAAGACGGATCTTTATCCGGTAACGGTTCAGCTCGGCGACTTCGATCCTTCGAAGGTGCCTCCGCTGCTCGTGACCGAGCTTGTGCCGGACAGCACCAACGTCGGTTCGGCGGACGGCTACGAGTTCATCGAAATTTACAACAACTCGAACCAAGCGATCAATCTGAAAAATTACAAGCTCTATTATCGCTATACCGATTCCGGACCCGACGCGGATATCGTATGGCCGACGGACAGCGAAGAGATGATCATCCCCTCCCGGCAGACATTCGTCTTCTGGGTCATCAACAGCGCGAACGGAGCCAAGACGGCGGACGATTTCAACGCCGTGTACGGAACCGATCTCAAGGAGAACGTGAACCTCTTCAGAATCTATTCCGACGGAATGGCGAATTCCTCGAAACGGGGCGTAGCCATCGGCACGAACACCCACGTGGACATCTCCGCCGCTTATTACAATGGTACGATCGATAGCCAGACGGTCGCGAACAAGGGGATTGTGTACAAGTATCCGAGCAACGGCAGCACGGAGATGATCATGCTGAGCGCGGGCACGGAAGCCGCCACGCCCGGTACGGTAAGCGGCGATCAGGTTCCCGCCGTTCCCGTCAGCCTGCCGGAAGATACGACCGAACCGACGATTGCGGACACGACCGGCTTGCAGGAGATTTCCCAGTCGAACGATCTGCATCTGTCGGCCGACGCCTCCGACGATCAGAGCGTCAAGTCGGTCGCTCTTTACTACAAGAACGATTCGGCTTCGGACTATACGAAGCGCTACCTGTATTTCGATTACGACGATCAAAACTACCAATATACGATTTATGCGCCGGATCTGATCGGACACTCTTCGATCCAATACTATTACGTCGTATCGGACGGTACGAACGAGGTTACTTCCGCTACGCATACGATCGCCATTACGGGAGGAGCGGACCGGTCCCCGCTCCGGTTGAACCTGAAGGACGGCGACTTCGTGAACGGCACCTTCCTGATCAAGGGAACGGCGGAATCGGCCGGACCGGATTCGCTGACGCTGAAGGTGGACGGACAGGACGTATCCTCTTCGACCTACCACGCGCTGGAGAGAGACGCGACGTTCGCGTTCGAAGCGAACAGCGTCAACTACTATTTCAAAAACGGCGTCACGATCGGGCAAGAAATTCTGTACACGTTCCAGGACCCGATCAATTCGTATACGACGCTGTCCGTGCCGATCGCGGCGGAGAGACTGCAGTCGGGGGACAACGTCATCTCGATTCGCGCCGGAACGAAGGCGTCTCCGTTCGACGATCGGAAGGAAGAGAACAAGGACGATTTCACCGTACGCAATGTCCGGCTCGTGCTGTCCGACGGCACGCAGGTCTACGATTCGGCGTATTCCGACCCGGCGGCCGAGATCAAGATGGGGGACAGCAGCGGTCGTCTCGAAGCGGTCGACTTTCGCTTCAAGCTGCCGGACGGCTTGCTGAAGTCGAAGGCCTACTCGTGGAATACGGCTTCCGCGGGGGACGGGGAGCACACGATTACGGCCGCCGGTTCCGGCGGTTCGAAGGTGCAAGCGAAAGTGTACGTCGACAATACGGCGCCGTCGATCGCGGCCTCCGTGGAAGACGGGAAAACGTATCGGGGCCCGTTCGAGCTGAAGGCGACGATTGCGGACGCGTTGTCCGGCGTTAAGTCGACGGAAGCGACGCTGGACGGCAAGAGCGTCGAGCTGCCTTACGCCACTTCCTCCTCGAAGCTGGGAGGAGGCACGCATGTTCTGGTCATCGCGGCTACGGACAACGTGGGGAACAAGGCGGAGAAGACGATCTCCTTCTCTGTGCCGAACGAGAATCCTCTCCCTCCCGAGCTGGTCGCTCCGGCGAACGATTCGAGCGGCGTCGATGCGAACGGGAAGCTGACCGTCAAGGTGACGGATCCGTCCGGGGATCCCATGAAGGTAAGCTTTTATAAAGGCTATAAATACGATGCGGCGCATCGGGCGGGAATCGCCGGGTACCGCAACGCTTCCGACGTGGAGCCTCCGAAGACGATCGCTGCCGCCGGCGAGCAGGCGCTGACCGAAGAGGAGTGGGCCAAGCTCGCGGCGGAAGACGGCAATTATTTGACGGAAGATTCCAAGGAGAAATTTCCCTATCATCGATTCGACGTCGAGCTGGACAAGTCGGTTCAAGCGACCGACGAAGTCGTCATCGATTGGAAAGGCAAATCTTTGGAAGGGCGCAAGGTCAGCCTCTACGCATGGAGTCCGTCCGAGAGCAAATACGTTCAGCTCGACAGCAAGATCGCCGGGGCGGAGCCCTTCGCGCTGAGCGCTTCGGTGGAAGCCGGCGAATACGCTCCGGACGGCAAGATTCACGTCCTCGTGCAGGACGAGCGTCCGGTGTCCGAGGATCCGTACGATTTCTCCTTCGTATGGATGTCCGACACGCAATATTATTCGGAGAGCTATCCGTACATTTACTCCGGCAACACCCAGTGGATCGTCGATAACAAGGACAAGATGAACATCAAGTACGTGCTTCATACCGGCGACGTCGTGGACGACTGGGATCAGGAATATCAGTGGATCGAAGCGGACAAGGACATGAAGACGCTGGAGGCTGCCGGCATTCCTTACGGCGTTCTGGCGGGCAACCATGACGTAGACCATCAGTACTCGGATTACTCGCAATTCTATAAGTATTTCGGCGCCGACCGGTTCGCGAACGTGCCGACTTACGGCGGGACCTATCTGAACAATCGCGGGCACTACGATCTCATCTCGGCCGGGGGAGTCGACTTCATCGCCATCTACATGGGTTGGGACATCCGCGATCAGGATATCGAATGGATCAATGAGGTGCTGAAGCAGTACCCCGACCGCAAGGCGATTCTGAACTTCCACGAATACTTGCTCGTATCGGCCAACCGGGCGCCGATCTCGGACGTCATTTACGAGAAGGTCGTCGTGCCGAACAAGAACGTCTTTATGGTTCTCTGCGGGCATTACCACGATGCCGAAGATAAAGTCGACATGATCGACGACGACGGAGACGGAGTGCCGGACCGCGAGGTCCACCAGATTCTGGCGGACTATCAGGGAGCGGAGAAGGGCGGACTCGGCTACATTCGTCTGCTTCAATTCGATACCGCGAACAACAAGGTGCACGTGAAGACGTATTCGCCTTATCTGGACGACTACAACTATTACGATCCGAAGGAATATCCGGGCAAGGACGAGTTCGACATCCATACGGACCTGAAGGCGATGGACAAGCAGGTGGCGACCGATTACTTCGGCGTCCGGGTGTACTCTTCCACCGCGATCGGCTCGCAGAGCGAAGCGGCAAGCGGAAGCGCGGCCTCCGTGAGCTGGACGGGGCTGCAAGCGGGCGCGTATTACCAATGGTACGCGACCGCCGAAGACGCGAACAGCGGGTTTACGCGATCCGATATTTGGGGCTTCACGGCGGGAGAAGGCAGCGGAGCGTCGGATACCGCCGCACCCGCTTGGGGTACTGGAGCGAAGCTGACCGCGAGCGCCAAATCCTCCTCCGCCATCACGCTGAAATGGCCGGCGGCCAAGGACGATACGGCGGTATCGGCGTACCGGATTTATAAGAACGGCCAGCTGGCGGCGACCGTATCCGGAAGCGTCTTAAGCTACCGGGCAACCGGATTGGCAAGCTCGACGGCGTACCGGTTCAAGGTGGAGGCGGGCGACGCCGCGGGCAACTGGACGACGGACGGCCCGGAAGCAACGTTCCGCACGAATGCGAAATCGGAGCCCGGAGATGCGAATGCCGGCACGCCGGATTCGTCCGGATCGAACGGAACGACGGAGCCAACCGCGCCTACCGTTCCTGTGACTCCTGCCGAACCGACGGAGCCGACCGAGCCGCCCGTTCCTGCCGGCGAGCTTCCGTTCAAGGATGTGGACGGCAAGGCCGACTGGGCGAAGGAAGCGATCGGAGCGCTTTACCGGCTCGGAATCGTTCAAGGCACTTCGCAGACCACGTTCGAGCCGAAGAAAAACATTACGAGAGCGGACTTCATGGCGCTGCTCGTGCGGCTGCTCGATCTTCGCGCCGACTTCGATTCGAACTTCAGCGACGTCAGCCCGAGCGATTACTATTACGATGCGATCGGCGTCGTTCGCCGGCTCGGCATCGCGACGGGAACCGGCGGCAACCGGTTCAATCCGCGGGAAGAGATTACCCGCCAGGATATGATGGTTCTGCTGGCCCGCGCTCTGGAGGTTACGGGCAAGCTGAAGCTGTCGGGGACGGCGTCCGATGTGAGCGGCTACCGGGACCATTCGGCCATCGCCTCCTATGCGGCAGACGCCGTCGCTGCGATGGAAGGTGCCGGAATCGTCGAAGGCGACGGCACGGCGCTTCGTCCGACCGGCAAAGCGACCCGGGCGGAGACGGCGCAGATCGTCTACCGGATTTACGGCATGCTGAATCCGCAGTAAGGAGCGGCTTCGGCACGCAAGCGACAAGAAAGCCCCTGCATCCCGAGTGGATGCAGGGGCTTTTTGGCGCCGGCGTTAGCTTTGCTTCGCTTGACCGGCCCGGAAAGGGTTGCCGATCGGAATAAACAGGTCGATTATTCCGATCACCAACGCGGCCAGCAAGGCGCCGAGAATCGTGGCGTGCACGTGGCCGACGACGAATTGCGCCAGCCAGATGACGACCGCGCTCGTCAGAAACCCGACGATGCCCCGGCCGAACGGAGTGACCCTTTTGCCGAAAATGCCCTCGATAATCCACCCGAGCAAGGCGATGACCAGAGCAAGCAGCAACGCGCTCCAGAAGCCCCCGACCGAGAAGTTGGGCACAATGTAACCGACGATCATAATGACGATCGCGGAGACGACGAAGCGCACGACATGTCCGAGGAATTTCACAGACGAACCTCCTTCAGCCTTATAATTACTCCCGGTTGATCCCGGTAATGGAACTAGTTTAGCCTTAACGAGGCGGGACTATGAGTGGAAGGTTTCGCAAGCGGCCGCCGCTGAGCTATAATGTGGGGGAGAGGAGTTGGGCCTCACTTGAACGACAAGGCGCTCATGACATTGGAATACGACAAAATCATTCTCCGCCTGACGGAGGCCGCCGCCACTTCGCTCGGCAAGGAAGAGGCTTCCAAGCTTCGTCCTTCCGCGAATTTGGCCGAAGTGCGGCGCCGGCTCGCCGCAACGGACGAAGCGGTCCGCGCGGTCGCGCTCAAGGGCGTTCCGCCGTTCGGCGGCATCACCGACGTCCGGCCTTCGCTCGGCAGAGCGAAGCTCGGAGGCGTGCTGGGGCCTTCCGAATTGGCGGATATCGCCGGCCTCATTATGGGTTCCCGGAGAATCCGCAAATATATGGCTGCCGTAAACGACGAGATCGACATCCCGCTGCTGAGCGATCTGTGCGAGCCGCTCATCGACGCCAAGCCGATCGAGGACGAAATTCGCCGCTGCATCGACGAGCAGGGGGAAGTTATGGACGCGGCCAGCCCGGAGCTCGCCTCCATCCGCCGCGACATCCGCATTTACGCGGACCGCGCCAGGGAGAAGCTCGACAGCCTCATCCGCTCCTCATCGGTGCAGAAGATGCTGCAGGACGTGCTGGTGACGATGCGGGGCGACCGCTATGTCATCCCGGTCAAGCAGGAATACCGCTCGCACTTCGGCGGCATCGTCCACGATACGTCGGGCAGCGGCGCCACCCTGTTCATCGAGCCGGAAGCGGTCGTGCAGATGAACAACAAGCTGCGGGAGCTGAAGCTGCGCGAGCAGGACGAGATCGAGCGCATTTTGCGCCGGCTCAGCGGGCTCGTCGGCGAGAAGGCCGAGCTGCTCGCTTCGGATGCGGAATCGCTCGGTTATATCGATTTTATTTTCGCCAAGGCGGCGCTGGCCGATTCGATGTTCGCCACGCTGCCCGAGGTGAACGGCGACGGCGAGCTGCGGCTCAAGCGGGCCCGGCATCCGCTGATCGACCCGAAGCGCGTCGTTCCGATCGACGTCGAGCTCGGCGGGGCGTATTCGGCGATCATCGTCACGGGCCCGAATACGGGCGGCAAGACGGTCTCGCTCAAGACCGTCGGCTTGCTCAGCCTGATGGCGATGTCCGGCTTGTTCATTCCGGCCGACGACGGCAGCCGGATGTGCGTCTTCGACGGCATTTACGCCGACATCGGCGACGAGCAGAGCATCGAGCAGAGCCTTAGCACCTTCTCCAGCCACATGACGAATTTGATCGGCATGCTCGGCCAGGTGACTTCGCGCAGTCTGGTGCTGCTCGACGAGCTGGGCGCGGGCACCGACCCCGCGGAAGGCTCGGCGCTGGCGATCGCCATTCTCGAGCACCTGCACCGGATCGGCTGCCGGATCCTCGCCACGACCCACTACAGCGAGCTGAAGGCGTACGCCTACAACCGCGAAGGGATCATCAACGCCAGCATGGAATTCGACGTGGCGACGCTCCGCCCGACGTACCGGCTGCTCGTCGGCGTTCCGGGCCGAAGCAACGCGTTCGCCATTGCCGAGCGGCTCGGCCTGCCGCGGTCGATCATCGAGCATGCCCGCGGACAGGTGAGCGAGGAAGAGCTGAAGGTGGATTCGATGATCGCTTCGCTGGAGCGGGACCGGCGGCTTGCCGAATCGGAGCGGCAAACCGCCGAGAGGCTGCGCAAGGAGATCGAGTCGCTTCGGCAGCAGCTCGAGGACGAGCGCTTCAAGTTCCAGGAGCAGAAGGCGAAGCTGCTGGAGGATGCCCGGGACGAAGCGCGGCAGGCGGTCGCCAAAGCCCGGCGCGAGGCGGAGGAGATCATTGCCGACCTGCGCCGGATGGCGATGGAGGAAGGAGCTTCGCTCAAGGAGCATAAGCTGATCGAAGCGCGCAAGCGGCTCGAGGATTCGGTGCCCGACCCGGTGGCGAAGCCGCGGCGCACCGGTCACGGCAAGGAGAGCCGGATCGAAGCCGGGGACGAAGTGAAAGTGTTCAGCCTGGGCGGGCAGAAGGGGCACGTCGTCGAATTGGCGGGCGGCGAGGCGCTCGTCCAGCTCGGCATTCTGAAGATGAAGGTGCCGCTCAGCGATTTGGAGGCCGTTCGCAAGTCCGCTTCGGCCGCTCCGGCGAGGACGCCCGTCAACGTGACGACCGTTCGGCGCTCGCGCGAAGACGTCCGGACGGAGCTCGATCTGCGGGGAGCCACGCTGGACGAGGCGCTGGTGGAGACCGACCGGTTCCTCGACGAAGCGTTCCTGGCCAACCTGGGAACGGTCTACATCATTCACGGCAAAGGGACGGGAGCGCTCCGCACCGGCATTCAGGAGTTTCTCCGCAAGCACAAGCACGTGAAAAGCTACCGGTTGGGCAACTACGGGGAAGGCGGCGCGGGCGTTACCGTGGCCGAATTGAAGTGACGAGGCGGGAGGTGCGGGGCGCATGCAGGATACCGGAGCGGTCGACACGCTGATGTCTCATCCCCTGGCGGCGATGCTGGCCTATTTCTCGGTCGGCATCCTGATGCTGATCGTTTGCCTCGCCTGCTTCGAGTGGGTGACCAAATACAACTGCTGGAACGAAATCCGCAAGGGCAACGTAGCGGTCGCGATGGCGACCGGGGGCAAAATTTTCGGCCTCTGCAACATCTTCCGCTTTTCCATCCAGGCGCAGGATACGATTTACGAAAGTTTGCTTTGGGCTTCGATCGGTTTTCTGCTGCTGCTGGTCGGTTACTTTATGTTCGAATTTTTGACGCCCGTGTTCAGGATCGACGAAGAGATCGCGAAGGACAACCGGGCGGTCGGCTTGATCGCGATGCTGTTATCGGTTTCGCTGTCTTACATTATCGGAGCCGCGGTGATCTACGCTTGACGCCGCCGGCGGGAGGTTTGACGAATGAAGTATCTTTGGGGCACGTTATTCGCGTTTGCCATCCTGTTTTTCGCCATCGGGATCGTTTATATGGTAAAGGAGGGATAACATGGCGGTCATCATCTGCCCTTGGTGCCAAAGCGAAGTGACGCAGGAGGAAGGCCAGGAACCGGAGAAGTTCTGCCCGATCTGCGACAACGAGCTGGGCGGCTACCGGACGATGCGCATCGACATCGACCGTTACGAGGACGATCCGGACGAGGCGGAGGAGCGGTCGGAACATTCGGAAGCGTACGAAGACGAAGAGGAAGAGCTTGACTGGAAGCGGGACGACGGCCTTCGGGAAAAGGACGAAAGCCTGCTTCGCTTCGAAGAGGCGGTCGAGAGGCTGTTGGACGAGCAGGAATTCGTGCCGGAATGCCCGCAATGCCGCGAATATATGCTGGAAGCGGGCGAGCGGATCGTGAGCGCGGAAGGGTTCCGCCCGCGCACGCCCGAAGAGCTCGGACGGCCGCTGCTGGAAGCTCCGTTCGCGATGACCGTCTACGTCTGTCCGTCCTGCTTCGTCGTGCAGCATACGCTGTCCGAAGGCGACAGGAACAAGCTGGCGCACAAGCTCGGCGAGAGCGCAGCGGATAGCGGGGAGCCGATCCGATGAGGGGCATGTACCAATCGGTAACGGAGCTTATCGGCGATACGCCGGCGGTGCGGCTGAACCGGCTCGTCTCCGAGCGGGATGCGGAAGTGCTGGTGAAGCTGGAGAAGATGAACCCGAGCGGCAGCGTCAAAGACCGCGCCGCCTTCGGGTTGATCTCGGAAGCGGAGAAGCGCGGGCTCATCCGTCCCGGCTCGGTGATCGTGGAACCGACGAGCGGCAACACCGGCATCGGCCTGGCGATGAACGCCGCAGCCAAAGGGTACAGGCTCATCCTCGTCATGCCGGACAACATGACGAAGGAGCGCATCGCGCTGCTCCGTGCCTACGGCGCGGAGGTCGTGTTGACGCCGGCCGCGGAGCGGATGCCCGGCGCGATCGCGAAGGCGCGGCAGCTGCTGGAAGAAATTCCGGGCAGCTATATGCCGAACCAGTTCGAGAACGCCGCCAATCCGGACATCCACCGGACGACGACCGCGCTGGAAATTATGGAGCAGACGGAAGGCCGGCTCGACGCTTTCGTCGCCACGGCGGGCACCGGCGGCACGATCACGGGCACCGGCGAGACGCTTCGGGCCAAGCTGCCCGGGCTGCACATCGCCGTCGTGGAGCCCGACGGCTCGCCCGTCTTGAGCGGCGGCCAGCCCGGCCCGCACAAGCTGGTCGGAACGAGTCCGGGCTTCGTTCCGCCGATCTTGAACACCTCCGTTTACGACGAAATTATTCGCGTCAAGGACGAGGACGCGCTGGAGACGACCCGCCAGCTCGCGCGGAAGGAAGGGCTGCTCCTCGGCCCGTCGTCCGGCGCGTCCGTCTGGGCGGCGCTCCAAATCGCCCGACGGTTCGGCCCGGGCAAGCGGGTGCTGTGCATCGCCCCGGACACGGGGGAACGGTATTTGAGCATGGATATTTTCTGAACGTTACAGAAAGTTTAAGTTCGCTAAAGCGCTAAAGTAAATGAAAACTTTCTGTACCTGGAAAAACTTCCGCAATGGTAAGGTGTCCCCAAAAAGTATTCGGAATAGGCTGCGAAGGTTTACGTCACTTTTTGGGGTAAGAGAGCGGTCGCTCATACCTGAGAGACTTCGATTGAAGTTTATCTTATCGGCAGCCGCCGCTCGTTCGGCCCCTTCGGGTCCGTTCGGGCGGCGGCTTTTGGTTAGGCGGGCGATTCGTGCATATTTTCGGAAGCGGAGCGGCAAACTACGGCTGTTAACCCGAATGGTAAAAGGAGGAACGAACCGTTTGAATTTGCAGCCGCTCACCGCGAAGGAGCTCGAATACATCGCGGATTCGATGTCGAACGAGGACTTGCTGATCAAGCAGTGCACATCCGCCGGGCTGACTTGCACCAATCCGCAAATCCGGCAAGTGCTTCAGCACCAGTCTCAGGTGCATATGCAGCACTATCAGGCGCTGCTGAACTGCTTGCAGCAGCATCAGCCGCTCGCCCCGACCCAGCCGCAAGCCTGACCGTCAAACAAGAGGAGGAGTTCAACGAATGTACGCCCCGCAATCGCAGCCGTTTCTTCCGGACGAGGATTTGGCTCATACGGTGCTGTCCGATCTCAAGCGGGTCACCCGCGAATACGCGACCGCCGCGACGGAATCGGTCTGCCCGACCGTGCGGCAGCAGTTCACGCAGCTGCTGAACACGACGCTCGCCATGCAAGGCGAGCTTTATAACGCGATGAGCCAGCAGAAAATGTACAACGCCGCGTCGCCTGCGCTGAAGCAGGAGATTGACAAGCAGCTCAAATCGTATCAGAGCACGCAGCAGAAGACGAACCAGTTCGTCCAGCAGCGCAAGAGCGCCGCGCCCGGCCAGTCGCCGCAAGCGTTCGGCGATTGGGCTTACCAGCCGGCGCCGCAGTGGCAGCCGCCGAACAATTACATGTAACGAGTTCGTATTCGGAGGCACTCTCCTTCGGCGCCCGCGCGCCGGCTCGGAGGGTGCCTTTTCCCGTCCTTTTGAGTATGTGCGGCGGCGAGTGTCCCCGAAGGAAATCCCTTTCGTTTCGCGAAATGCTCCTTTCCATCCGGCCTGTATTTGATGTAATATGAGAGTTATTCAGGAGGGATCCCCATGAACGAATTGAAATCGAAAATTTTGGATCTGCTCAAGGAAGACGCCCGTCTCTCCCCGGCGACCATCGCCACCATGCTAGGCGCCGAAGAAGCGGAAGTGTCCTCCGCCATTGAAGAGATGGAGCGGGATCACGTCATCGTCAAGTACGCGGCGGTCGTCAACTGGAGCAAGGTGGACGACGAGAAGGTGACCGCGCTGATCGAGGTGGAATGCTCGCCCGAGCGCGGCCGCGGCTTCGAGAGCATCGCCGAGCGCATTTATTTGTACCCGGAAGTGAAGTCGGTTTATCTCATGTCGGGGGCTTACGATTTGTGCGTGGAGATCGACGGGAAGAACTTGAAGGAAGTCGCGTCGTTCGTCTCGAACAAACTGTCCACCATCGAATCCGTCATTTCGACCAAAACCTTTTTCATCTTGAAAAAATACAAACAGGACGGCATCATTTTCGAAGAATTCGAGGACGATCATCGTCTCCTGGTCTCGCCGTAACCTGACGGAAGAAAGAAGGAACCGAAGAACCATGATCAAAGACGTGGAAAAACAGCCCGAGACCCGAACGAAGCCTGGCGGCATGGAGCGTTATCTGGCGGCCGGAGCGCGGGCCATTCCCCCTTCGGGCATCCGGCGTTTTTTTGACTTGGTCAGCGCCAGCAAGGACAGCAGCATCATCTCTCTCGGCGTCGGCGAGCCGGATTTCGTCACGCCGTGGCGTTATCGCGATGCCGCCGTCTATTCGCTCGAGAAGGGCAAAACGCAATATACGTCCAACGCGGGCTTGCCGGAGCTGCGCGAAGCGATCGCCCGATATTTGCACGACCGCTTCGGCCTCGACTACGATCCGGGAAGCGAAATGCTCGTCACCGTAGGGGGCAGCGAGGCGATCGACCTCGCGATTCGGGCTCTGATCGAACCGGGAGACGAGATTCTCATTCCCGAACCGACGTATTTGCCGTACAATCCGATCTCGACGCTTAGCGGCGGCGTTCCCGTCGGCATCGAGACGTTCGCCGAGGACCAGTTCAAGCTGACCGCGGAGAACCTCAAAGCCGCCATCACGCCCCGGTCGAAGGTGCTCGTCCTGTGCTACCCGAGCAATCCGACCGGCGCCATCATGACGCGGGAGGATCTGCTGCCGATCGCTAAGCTCGTCGAGGAGCACGATCTGATCGTCGTCTCCGACGAGATTTACGCCGAATTGACGTACGGCCCGCGCCACGTCAGCTTTGCTTCGCTGCCGGGCATGCGCGATAGGACGATCGTCGTCAGCGGTTTCTCGAAGGCTTTCGCCATGACGGGCTGGCGGATGGGCTATGCCTGCGGGCATCCGGATCTGATCGCCGCCATGCTGAAGATTCACCAATACACCGTCATGTGCGCTCCGATCATGGGCCAGGTCGCCGCGCTCGAGGCGTTGACGAACGGCATGGAAGAGATGCACCGGATGATCGAATCGTACAATCAGCGGCGGCGGCTGGTCGTTCAGGGCTTCCGCGAGATCGGGCTCGACTGCCACGAGCCGCAGGGCGCGTTCTACGCGTTCCCGTCGATCCGGTCGACCGGGCTGTCGTCCGAGGAGTTCGCGTCCCGGCTGCTTCGCGAAGCGAAAGTGGCCGCCGTGCCCGGCTACGTGTTCGGGAAGGGCGGAGAGGGCTTCATCCGCTGCTCGTACGCGACGTCCGTCGCGCAATTGACGGAAGCGCTGGAGAGGATTGACGATTTTTTGAACAAATTGCGATAAAATTGCAATTTGCTCCAAAAAGATAGGTTTTTTCCGCTCGTTCTGCTATAATTACCCTTGTTTTTTCATCCCGCTTGATGGTTATTCGTCATGAGAAAGGGGAGAGAGCATGGAGATGGCGGAACAGCAACCCTCATCAAGCCCGGATACCGCGATCCATTCCATCTCATCCGCGCTGCTTGACCGGGACAGGACCTCCATCGGCGCGAGCCGCAGGCTGGAGGAGGAAATCGACGAATTGCGGAAAAGCATGACGGAAGCGTTCCTGCGGGAAGAATCGTTCACCGCGGACACCGTCATGGAAATCAGCCGGATGCTGGATGCGAAAATCATCGAATATATGAAACAAATTACGGTTAACCGTTAGAGCCCCGTCAATTCCGTGACTGGGCTTTTTCTTTTTGCTATAGTAAAACGTATGGAGGCTCGAAGGAGGGAAAGTTATGCTCTGGATCGTCACCGGCGGCATCGGCAGCGGGAAATCGGCTTTCGCTGAAGCGTGGGCCGCCGCCCATGGCCGGGAGGCGATTAAGCTGGCTTGTCCCCCCTGGCCCGGAGCTTGCGGTGCCGGCGAAGAAGGGGAAGCCGCCGGGAGCGCAAACAGGGGACGGCGGACGCTGTTGCCCGCGGATCGTGCGCTGGCGGAGCGGCTGAACCGCATCAATCTGCTGTCCAATCCGTTCCGGGCGAGCGATAGAGTCGTGATCGTGGACAGCTTGTCGGGCTGGCTGAGACAGGCGGTCGAAGAGATCCGGAGCGTTTCGCCGGAGGAGACGGAGGAGACGTTCCGGCTGCGCACGGCGAAGCTCGAAGCGGCTTTGCGCGAGGTGGTAGGCGCGCTGCTGGGCTTCGAGGGGCGGCTGCTCGTCGTCACGGAGGATACGCCCGGGGGGCTCGCCCGCGACCCTTGGGAGCGTTGGTATTTGCGGGAGCTGTCCGGCGCGAACCGGAGGCTCTCCGACGCGTGCGACGGCTTGCATCATCTCGTCGCCGGCGTCGCGACGGAGCTGAAGAGCCCGCGGAAGAAGCTCAAGAATTGAGCTGCATCGGCGGGAATCCGGCGGTATGCGCGAAAGAGGCTCAAGAATTGAGCCACATTAGCGGGAATCCGGCGGTATGCGCGAAAGAGGCTCAAGAATTGAGCCACATTAGCGGGAATCCGGTGTGGTAGGCGAAAGAGGCTCAAGAATTGAGCTACATTGGCGGGAACGCGGTGCGGCGGGAGAAAGAAGCTCAAGATTTGAGCTACATTGGCGGGAACGCGGTGTGGTAGGCGAAAGAGTCTCAAGATTTGAGCTACATTAGCGGGAACGCGGTGCGGTGGGAGAAAGAAGCTCAAGATTTGAGCCACATTAGCGAGAATGCGGTGTGGTGGACGAAAGAGTCTCAAGATTTGAGCTACATTAGCGGGAATGCGGTGTGGTAGGCGAAAGAGTCTCAAGATTTGAGCCACATTAGCGAGAATGCGGTGGTATGCGCGAAAGAACCTCAAGATTAGAGCCACATTGGCGGAACTACGAAACGGAGGACAAACGACGATGAAACTATATACCCGAACCGGAGATCAGGGCCGCACTTCGGTCATCGGGGGACGCGTATCCAAGAACGACGCCAGAGTCGAAGCGTACGGCGCGATCGACGAGCTGAACGCATATGTCGGCCTGGCGGCGGTCTGGATGGCGGACGCGAAGGACGCCGCCTGGGACGGTCTGCTGGAGGAGCTTGGCGTCATTCAGCAGGAGCTGTTCGACTGCGGCTCGGATTTGTCGTACGCGAATCCCGAGGCGTCGCAATTGAAAGTGTCGGCGGACATGACGGCGCGGCTGGAGGCGTGGATCGACCGCCATCAGGCGTCGCTGCCGCCGATCGAGCGCTTTATCCTTCCCGGCGGGAGCGAGCCCGCCGCCCGGCTGCACGTGTGCCGGACCGTCTGCCGCCGGGCGGAGCGCCGGATCGTGACGCTCGCCGATTCGGGCCAGCCCTGTCCCGAAGAAGTGCTGCGCTACGTCAACCGGCTGTCCGACTATTTCTTCGCGGCGGCGCGGACAGCGAACGTTCTGGCGGGCGTCGCGGACACGGAATACGAACGCGGCGCCCGCGTGTTCGGACGGAGGCCGCAAGCGGAATGAGCGACGGCTATTACGAGCCGGTCGTGCATGTGGCGGACGAACGGGACGAAGGCCGCATGCTGCGGGACGTGCTGCGCGACCGGCTGGGCGTCTCCAGGCGGCTGTTCGTCCGGCTGAAGCAGTCGGAGGAAGGGCTTGCGGTGAACGGGGAGAAAGCCTTCCCGAGCTACAGGCTCGCGGCGGGCGACGTCGTCGAGTTCCGCATGGAGCGGGAGACGTCCGAGGACATTTATCCGCAACCGATGGCGCTCGACATCGTATTCGAAGACGAGCATCTTCTCGTGCTGAACAAGCCCGCCGGCATCATTGTCCATCCGACGACCGGGCATTATTTGAACACGCTCGCGAACGGGGTCGTCCATTACTGGCTGGAGAAGGGCGAGCGCCGCCGGTTCCGTCCGGTTCACCGGTTGGACGAGGATACGTCCGGCCTCGTCATCGTCGCCAAGCATCCTTACGCTCACCAGCAGTTGTCCGAGCAGATGGCGAAGGACGAGGTAACCAAGCAATATCGCGCTTACGTCTTCGACCGCCCGCCGGCTGAAGAAGGAGAAGTGAACGCACCGATCGGCCGCGTGCCCGAAGACCCGCACCGCCGGGCGGTGCGCGAGGACGGCGCCCCTTCCCTGACGTACTACCGGGTCGCCGCGAGCTACCCATGCGGGGCGACGGCGCTGGACGTCCGCCTCGGCACGGGACGGACGCACCAGATTCGCGTTCATCTCAGCTCCGTCGGCTGTCCGCTCATCGGCGACGCCTATTACGCCGATCCGGCCTGGGAGCGGACCGAGCTCGCCCGCGCGCTCGAGGGAGCGATCGGCCGGCAGGCGCTGCACGCGTCCATGCTCGCGTTCCGCCATCCGGTGACGAACGCGCCGATGGAGCTCGAGGCCGGGCTGCCGCAAGACCTGCAGACGCTGGAGGCCAGGCTGTCCGAGCTTCCGCCCGGGCTTGACGCGCAGAAGGTTTGAGGAGGATAACAGACTGCATGAGCAAATCTTTGACCGTTTATCAATACCCGTCCTGCAGCACCTGCCGCGGGGCGGTCAAATGGCTGAAAGAGCAAGGCTACGAGCTTGACCTTCGGAATATCGCCGAAGCGCCCCCTTCACCGGAGCAGCTCAGCGAGTTGATTCGCCTAAGCGGCTTGCCGATCGCGAAGTGGTTCAACGTATCCGGCGAAGTTTACAAGCGGCTCGGCTTGAAGGATAAACTCGCCGGGATGTCCGACGAGGAGAAAGTCCGGCTGCTCGCTTCGAACGGCATGCTGATCAAGCGTCCCGTCATTACGGACGGAAAGCGCGCGACCGTCGGCTTCCGCGAGGACGCGAAACAAGCGTGGCAAGCCGGCTGATCCGCCGCAAACGCTTGGCAAGCCAGCCGACCCGCTTGCGTTCGCGCAAACGAAGCGACGGGTCCGCCGATCCGTGGAGACGCCGTAAATGTTGCGGCAACTAGCCGTTCCGTTTGCGCGAATGCGAGCATCGCGGTACAAATCGGCCGACCCGCTTGCGCTCGCGCAAACGATAACCGCCGAATCGCCGGAATCCGGCCGAGCAGAAAGAAGGTGCGATCCGTTGTCATTAGAACCGGAATCCCGGAATCGGGAAGCGAGGAGCAGAGGCAGGAGGGGGCCGTGGGCCTGGGGCGCGGGCTTGCTCCTCCTGCTGTCGAAGGGCAAGGGCGTGCTCCTGGCTTTGCTCAAATTCGGGAAACCGCTGTTGTCGATTCTCATTACAGTCGGCGCCTACGCGCTCATTTATCCATGGACGTTCGCACTCGGCTTCGTCGCCCTTATTTTCATTCACGAGATGGGGCACGTCTGGGCGGCCAAACGCCGGGGCTTGCCGGTCACGGCTCTCGTCTTCATTCCGTTCCTCGGCGCGATGATTATGCTCAAGCGGCACCCCAAAGACGCCGAGACGGAAGCGTACATCGCGCTGGGCGGTCCGCTGCTCGGCTCGCTCGGGGCGCTCGCCTGTTTCGGGATATGGGCGTGGACGGACGCCGAGATTTGGCTCGCGCTCGCTTACGTCGGCTTTTTTCTCAATCTGATCAATCTGCTCCCCTTGCATCCGCTCGACGGGGGACGGATCGCCGCCGCCGTCAGCCGGTGGCTCTGGGTGGCCGGAGCGGCCTTGGGGCCGTTCGTCGTCTGGTACACGCACAGCATTCTTTTTCTCCTCATCTGGATTTGGTTTCTGTGGCAGATGTACCGGCGCTTCTTCAGCGGAAGCAAGGGCGGCAAGCGGCACTATGCGGAGGGCGTGTTCCAGGCGGACGTCGATCCGTCGCTGCCGGCCTGGTACTTGTCGGGACAGTCGCACAAGCGCGAGCTGCCGTTTACCGCTTACTGCCGGCTGGACGGCCAGCACGTCGTGGAGTTCTGGTGGGATACGCTGAACTTTCGGGGCGAGCTGGAGATCAACCAGCCTTGCACGATTCATGGCGTCTCGATCGTTCAGGTGGGCGAGCCGGACGCGGAAGGACGCGTCATGCTGCGGGTCCGGGCCGAAGGCGAGCTTTACGAGCCGTCCAATTATTATGAAGTGTCCAGGGGCGCGAGATGGCGCTACGGCTTCATGTACGGCGGTTTGGCCTTGTTCCTGGCCGTCATGATGGGGTGGATTCAGGAATCGGGGCTGACGCGGCCGTAACTGCCGAATGGCCTTTGCCGCCGGCGGGAAGACGCACGACAGGAAGGAAGAACGCACTCATGGTTAAGAAATGGAGATCCCGGCGGCTGGACCGGCTCGGTTCCTCGATATTCGCAGAGGTTATCGCGTGGAAAAACGAGGCCGCCGAACGGGGACTCGACGTCATCTCGCTGGATATCGGCACGCCGGCCTGCCCGCCTTCGGAGGAAGTCCGCTCCGCGCTCTCGGAAGCGTGCCTCGTTCCCGGCCATTACCAATATCCGGGCACGCACGGATCCCCCCGCTTCCGGGAAGCCGCGGCGCGCTGGATCCGCCGCCGCTTCGGCGTCGAGCTCGATCCGAACCGTGAGGTGCTGTCGCTCATGGGGACGCAGGACGGCTTGGGCCACCTGGCGCTTGCCGTTACCGATCCCGGCGACAGCGCGCTGCTGCCGGACCCCGGCTACCCGGTGTATCAGGCCGGGCTTGCCGTCGCCGGCGTAGAGACCGTGCCGCTTCCCTTGCTCGAAGAGAACGGCTATTTGCCCGATTTCGACGCCGTGCCGGAAGAGGCGTGGAGCAAGATCAAGTTCATGCTGCTCAATTATCCGAGCAATCCGCTGTCGGCGGTCGCGGATCGGGCGTTTTTCGAGCGGGCGGTGGCGGTGGCGCGCCGGCGCGGCGTCCTGCTCGTGCACGACAACGCGTACAGCGAGATGGCGTTCGACGGCTTCCGGCCGCCGAGCGTGCTGGAGGTTCCGGGGGCGATCGAGGTCGCCGTCGAATTCCATTCGATGTCGAAGTCGTTCCACATGGCCGGCAGCCGCATCGGCTTCGCCGTCGGCAATCCGGACGTGCTGGGGACGCTGCGCGCGCTCAAGGAAAACCTCGATTTCGGCGTGTTTCTCGCCGTGCAGGAAGCCGCGGCCGTCGCGCTTGAACGCGACATCGAAAATCCGCAGCCGGCTTCCGCCATTTACGAGCGGCGGCGCGATCTGTTCGTGAACGCGCTTCGGGCGGAGGGCTGGGACGTGCCGTTGCCGCGGGCGACGATGTTCGCCTGGACGCCCGTCCCCGCCGGCTGGACGTCGCGCGGCTTCGCAAGGCGGCTGCTTGAAGCCGAAGGAGTGGCCGTCGTTCCCGGCAACGCGTTCGGGGAACGGGGCGAAGGATACGTCCGCATAGCCGTCGTGGAGCCGGAGGAACGGCTGCTCGAAGCGGCGCGGCGTATCGGCCGCTTCCTTCGGGAGAACGGACCGGTCCCCGGTTGACGGGATCGTCCAGGAGAGGGGAAATGAAGGTGCCTTTGAACGAACCGAAACTGTTGATTGTGGACGGAATGGCCTTGCTTTTCAGAGCCTACTTCGCCCAGGCCTATCCGAGAAGATTGGCGGACGGAACGCCGACGAACGCGGTCTTCGGTTTTCTCCAGTATTTGTTCGACGCGGTGAACACGTTCAAGCCGTCGCATGTCGTCTGCTGCTGGGATATGGGGAGCAAGACGTTCCGCTCCGAGCTGTACGACGGCTACAAGGCCAACCGTCCGGAAGCGCCCGAGGATCTTATTCCGCAATTCGATCTCGTGAAGGACATTGTGGCGGCGCTCGGCATTCCGAACGTGGGCTTGCCGGGATTCGAGGCGGACGATTGCATCGGCACGTTGTCGAAGCGGTTGTGCAAGGAAGCCCACGTGTACGTACTGTCGGGGGATCACGATTTGCTGCAGCTCGTCGAGGAACGGATTCATGTCGTCATCATGAAGAAGGGGCGCTCGAACTATTGCGTCTACGATCCGGCGTTTCTAAAAGAGGAGAAAGGGCTGCTTCCGCACCAGATCGTCGAATTGAAAGGGCTGACCGGGGATACGAGCGACAACTATCCGGGCGTCAAAGGAATCGGCGAGAAGACGGCGATCAAGCTGCTGCTCGAATACGAGAGCATCGACGGCATTCTGAACAACCTGGAGACGCTCTCCAAAAGCGTGCGCGCCAAGATCGAGAACGATCTGGACATGCTCCATCTGTCGAGGGATTTGGCCCGCATCCGTCTGGACGCTCCCATTGCTTGCGAGCTGGACGAATGCCGGTGGATCGCGCCGCCGGAGTCCGCTTATCCCGTTCTCGAGAAGTTCCGGTTAACGTCGCTGTTGAAGCTCATCGGTTGAGGAGAAGAAGCCGCCCGCAGCGCTTCGGCATCCGGGCGGATCGGCTGTAGGCGAAAGCGGCGGGTTTATTGCTGCTCCGCCTCGTCGTGCAGTTCGTGGTCGCCGGGATAGCCCCGGTTGAGACCGGCGTGCAGCTCCCGGTTCTCGTACGTGTAGCTGTTCGGAGGACGCTGCTCTTCCCTCCACGGCGTGCTCTTGCCGAGCGACGATTGGATGTCCGCTCCGTACGGTCCGTCGGGAAACTCCTCGGCGGTCAGATCGTTGCGCTGCGACTCGACGGTGGACAGATCGGCATTGGGCGCCTTGCGCCTGAACAACGGCATGGGATTCCCTCCTCGCGAATGCATTCACGTTAGGATATCCCCGCCGGCCGATTTAATCCGTGAAATGGGCGTCGCCGAGCACGAGCGTCAGAAATTGCGCCAGCTCGGCCGCTTCTTCCTCGCCGATTTTAAACACCGACTCGAGCGTTCCTTCTTCCTCCAGGTCGTCTGCGCCGAGCACGCCGCTCCGGCCGGACTGCATGTCGACGACGAGCTTTTTCCCATAGAAACGGTTGGTCGTCATGACCGCCAGGTCGAACCGCCTGAGCCCGGGCGTAATGAAGGTGACGAAACGGGTGGACGTCGTCTCCGTGCTGTCGGAGAGGAAATCGAAATCTTTTAATTGCATGAGCGAACGGGCCTCCTCGGGAAAATGGGCTAATCGGAATAAGGCTTGGCCTGATGCATAAAGCCGGGCATCACGACCTTGTCGTCGAAGCTGCTGTGGAAAATGTCCGTCAGCGCCGGAGAGAGCGGCGGGATGAGCCACGACCAACGTCCCGTCACTTCCCGTCCCTCCTTCTCCTCGTTGCGCCGGAACATTTTGAATTGCTGCGCCGCCGTATGATGGTCGACGATGCTGACGCCCGCTTGCCGGAACGAATGCAGCACCGCCACATTCAGCTCGACGAGCGCTTTGTCTTTCCATAAGGTGGCGTTGCTGGCAGTATCCAGCCCCATATTCGCGGCGATATCCGGCAGCAGGTTGTAGCGGAATTCGTCGGCCAGGTTGCGGGCGCCGATCTCGGTTCCCATGTACCAGCCGTTGAACGGGGCGGCCGGATAACGGATGCCTCCGATCTCCAGCGCCATGTCCGACAGAATCGGCACGGCATACCAGCGTGCTTCGAGGCCTCGGAACAGATCGAGCTCGGGATGGGAGAGGGGCACCTGCAGGACGGACGACTCGGGCAGCTTGAACCAGCGCGGTCTTCCGCCTCCCGTCTGAACGACCAGCGGAAGCACGTCGAACGGCGTGCCTTCGCCCCGCCAGCCCAGCTTCATGCATGCCCGGGTGAAGCTTGCCGACGCGGGATCGCCGACGATGCCGTTCTCGGTCTCGTAGCCCGCGTACCGAATCAACTGATGGTTCCAGATGCGTACGGGCTCGCTTCCGTCCGAAGCGGCGGGCTTGAAAACCGTAATCGTCGGGCGGATCTCCCCGCCGTTCGTCGCATATTCGATATGCCCGAGCAGCGCTTCGTACACGTCTTCCGCCGTCTCGCAGCTCCGGGCGTCGAACACGTGCAGACGGTTCCAGAACAGCCTGCCGATGCAGCGGTTCGCGTTGCGCCAGGCCATTTTCGCCCCGTGGGCCAGCTCCTCATACGTATGATCGTAAGATCCGGTCAAGTCGATCTGTCGGGCGATATCCGCCAGCCTCGCCTCGGCTTGCTCCTCGGTTCGGCCGAGCTCCCGATAACAGGTCCGGATGAAATCTTCTGCTTCGGCAAGCAGCCGTCCGGCGCCCTGAATGCGTTCTTGCGCGCTCTGCGTCATGTTGTCTTCGTCCTTCCTCGGGCATGCGGTTCCGGTTGATCTGTAGCGTTTGAAATAACATTAACATAGTTGAAAGAAGCCGCGCAAAAGACAATCGTGTGACAAAGAAGCGTCGGGCAACTATTGCCAGGGCGAGCCAATTCTGCTAGACTTATCTTAAATAGTTCGGGTTGCTCGGATTGAGGAAGCACCTCTCCGCCTTGTGCGGAAGGGTGCTTTTTTTGCGTCTTCCGTTCACGGCCGCGCCGGAACGATCATATTGCGCCATCGAAGCGCAGAAGGAGGACAGGTCGTATGGAGATCGTGTTTTTGAATCGGTTCGAACGCGCGGAAGGGGTGGCCGATGCGGAGCGGGGACAGGTGTTCATCGGGGAGGACCAGGGAATATGGACGGCGGGCTGGCATGTGCTGGCGGACGCCGGAGAGAGGGAGCAGGATACGTGGTACGAGGGCATGAGCTGGGAGGAGCTGTTGGCGGCGTTCCGCTTCGGCGTCGCGCGCAAGATGCGGGAAGGCTTCCGTCCGCTGCTCGACGGCATGCTGGAGGAAGCGCCGTTCTGGGAACGCCGGCCGCCGATGCCCGCGCTGCTGCAATGCTACGCCGATCGGATCGACAAGGAGGAGGCGCTGGCCCCGCTGCGTTCCTGGCGGCGAGCCAAGGCGGTGGAGGAGAAGCGGGCGGCTTATATGATCGCGACGAACCGGGAGCTTCAGCTGCTGGCGGTGTTCGTGCCGAGAACCGAAGCCGAGCTGCTGCAAATTCCGGGCTTCGGCAAGATGAAGGTTGAGAAGTACGGCGCCGAGCTGCTCGGCTTGCTTCGCGATCTTCCCCGCGACCACGCCTTCCCGCTCGATTGGGTGGAGGCGGCCGTCTCCGGCGAGGCGCTGGCCGACTGGACGTTCAGGCAGCGGGAGGAGAAGTACGGCAGAGATCTTGCTTCCGTTCAGGAGAAGAAGAAGCTGCTGACGGGCATTCGCCAAGGCCGAACGCTCGCCGAACTGGAGCAGGAGCTGGGCGTTCCGCGCCGGGTGCTCGCGGAACGGATCGATCGCCTGGACGAAGAAGGCTACGACGTGCTGCCGCTTGTGGAGCGCGAGTTGGCCGAGCTGGACGGCGAGGAGCTCAGCCAGGCCGAGGCGGCGCTTCGCGAGCTTGGCGACCGGTATTTGAAGCCGTTGTATCAACGGCTCTACGGGGCCCGCGAAGCCGCGGCCCAGGAGGCCGAGCGGCACTACGAGAAGCTGCGCCTGCTGCGCATCCGGTTCCGCCGGGCGCGGGTGCAAGCCGTGTAAGGCCGGCGGGGGCGACGAAGGTCGCCGCAATAAAACAAGGAACTCCAGGCCGGAAGCCGAGCCGGAGTTCCTTGTTTTCGCCGCAGCGGGCCGTGCAGGCACGCCCGTTACAGCCAATCTTTTTTGCGGAAAAAGTAAAACATGCCGAGACCGAGGAAAGCCATAATGACGAGCAGGACGATCGAGCCGTAACGATCGTGCATGCCGGGAATATAATCGAAGTTCATCCCGTATACTCCGGTAATAAACGTCAGGGGCATGAAGATGGTCGTGAGCGCGGTGAACACGCGCATAATTTCGTTGGCGCGGTTGGCGACGCTCGATTGATAAGCTTCTCGCAAGTTCCCCATGAGGTCCCGGTACGTCTCGAACGTTTCGTATATTTTGACGGCGTTCTCGTAAATGTCCCCGAAATATTTCTGCAATTGGACGTCGAACAGGCGAAGCTCCTTCTTGTTCAGGGCGGCAATGACGTCGCGCTGGGGACCGAGCACTTTTTTCAGCCACAAAATTTCGCTTCGCAAGCCGATGATTTCCGTCAGATGCGATTTTTTGGTGTGCATCAGAATGTCTTCTTCCAAGCTTTCGATTCGCGCTTCGATCCGGTCGCCGACGAGGAAATAGTTATCGACGACCAGGTCGACGAGGTGGTACAGCAGCCGATCGGCGCTGTTCACTTCCTCTTTCCACAAGATCGGCTTGATGGCGCGGAGCTCGTTGATTTTCTGCTTGGTGACGGTAATCAAATAATGACGCCCGAGGAACATGTTGAGCGCTCTAAGGAAAATTTCTTCGTCGTCGAACCGGATGCTGTTGATGACGATAAAATAATGGTTTTCGTACACTTCGAGCTTCGGACGCTGTTCTTCTTCCGTCAGGCAGTCCTCCACGGCCAGGTCGTGAATGCCGAACAGCGGCTGCAGATCGAGCAGGTCTTCGTTGTCCGCATCGATCCAGTAAAAGCCGTCGGAAGGCGGAATGAGCGTTTGCGTAACGTCTTCGATGGGTGTAAAAACGCCGTTTTGTACCAACCGGATTTTCATCGGAATCCGCTCCTTATGCATGCTTATTCATGCAGGGCGTTATTCCGCACGCGAACAAAGGATCAGACGGCGGAGCCGGTCCGCGAATCACCTTCTGCGGCGCTGTTGCGTCCTGCATATGCGTTCTTCAAGCTGCGACTCGGCCCAGGATGATCACCTTCCACAACCGGCTCCCCCCTTTCGACACCGCTTTTAAATCGTGTGCAATCCGTGATAAGTATAATCTTCCTCCAGGCCCCTTTCAAGAATATTTTCAGGCCGGATCGTCGTCTTGACGACAAGGGGTTTTTGGGGTACATTAATTTTAGTTTGAACAAGACAATCGAATATGATTAGCCATCTTATCAAGAGCAGGCGGAGGGACTAGCCCGATGAAGCCCGGCAACCGGCGTTCGCTGCGAACGCACGGTGCTAATTCTTGCTGGATGCGCGGCGGTTGCCGCGTTTCCGAGAGATGAGAGAGGCGCGCGTACGAGTTCCGACGACGACCCTTTCTCAAGCGAAGGGTCTTTTTTATGCCTGCTTGACGGGTGGCGTTTAATTGCAGAAGGAGGAGACCTACAATGCCGATCAAAGTGCCCGATCATCTGCCGGCTAAGGAAATTTTGGCGGGAGAAAATATTTTCGTCATGGATGAGAGCGTCGCCTTCCATCAGGATATTCGGCCGCTGAGGATTGCGATCCTCAACTTGATGCCGACGAAGGAGACGACGGAGACGCAACTGCTCCGCCTGATCGGCAACACGCCGCTGCAAGTGGAGATCGTGTTGCTGCATCCGAAGACGCACATCTCCAAAAATACGTCCGCCGAGCATTTGGCCACCTTTTACAAGACGTTTGACGAGATCGCCCACCAGCGCTACGACGGCATGATCATTACCGGCGCCCCTGTCGAGCAGCTGCCTTTCGAGGAAGTGAATTACTGGGAAGAGCTGAAGGACATCATGGATTGGAGCATTCGTAACGTGACCTCCACCTTCCATATATGCTGGGCGGCGCAGGCAGGATTATACCACCATTACGGCGTGCCCAAGTACGATCTCGAACGCAAGCTGTTCGGCGTTTTCCCCCATACGGTGACGAAGCGCAACATCAGCCTGCTCCGGGGCTTCGACGAAATCTTTTTCGTTCCGCAATCTCGCCACACCGAGGTGCGGAGGGAAGACATCGAGAAGGTGCGGGAACTGGAAATATGGTCCGAATCGGAAGAGGCGGGCGTTTATATCGCCGCTTCCAGAGACGGCAAGCAAATCTTCGTAACCGGACACTCGGAATACGATCCGCTGACGCTGAAGTGGGAGTACGACCGGGACAAAGCGAAAGGGTTGCGGATCGACGTGCCGGTCAATTATTTCCCGAGCAATGATCCGACCAAGATTCCGGTATCGAGCTGGCGGGCGCATGCCAATCTGCTGTTCTCGAACTGGTTGAACTACTACGTCTACCAGCAAACGCCTTACGACCTTGGCGCCGGCATTTGACGGGCGAGGCGCCCGCTCGCGCGAGAGCAAGGCGGGAGGCGCCTAAGCTTGGCTGCGAAGCGGCAAGAGAAACCGCTGTAAGCCGCAGATAGCGGGTTACAGCGCTGCTAACCATGCTGCAAGCCGACCATGGCAGTCTCTAATCAAGTTGTTCCTTGACCGAACGATCGCCGGACGATCGTTATCCACTACCTGATCGCAGGAGGCCCATCGAACCGATGAACATTGAAAGCCGTTTAGCCCAAATCGGATCCCAGAACGATCCTCAAACGGGAGCTGTCAGCTACCCGATCTATCACGCCACCGCGTTCCGCCATCCCCGGCTCGGGCAGAGCACGGGCTTCGACTACTCCCGAACGAAGAGCCCGACCCGGTCGGTGCTGGAAGCGGCCGTGGCCGATTTGGAGAGCGGCGACGCCGGCTTCGCCTGCAGCTCCGGAATGGCCGCGCTGACGACCATTTTTGCCTTGTTTAGCCAAGGGGATCATCTTATCGTCTCGATTGACCTGTACGGCGGCACCTACCGGCTTCTGGAGAAAATTTTGTCCCGCTACGGCATCTCGGCCTCCTATGTGGACACGAACGATATCGACGCGCTCGAAACCCACTGTACGGCCCAGACGAAAGCGGTGCTCATCGAGACGCCGACCAATCCGCTGATGATGATTACCGACCTGGAGAAGGTGGCCTCCTGGGCGAAGCGCAAAGGGCTGCTGACGATCGTCGACAACACGCTGCTGACGCCGTTCCTGCAGAGGCCGCTCGAATTAGGCGCCGACATCGTCATTCACAGCGCGACCAAATATTTGGCGGGCCATAACGATGTGCTGGCCGGCTTGATCGTCACGAAAGGCAAGGAGCTGTCCGAGCAGATGGCGTTCCTGCACAATTCCCTGGGGGCGGTGCTCGGGCCGCAGGATTCGTGGCTTTTGATGCGGGGCCTCAAGACGCTGGCGCTGCGCATGGAGCGGCATCAATTCAATTCCGTCCGCATGGCCGAGTGGCTCAAAGCCCATCCGGCCGTCGAAGAGGTGTACCATCCGGGCTTGCCGCATCACCCCGGTTACGACATTCAGCGGAAGCAAGCTTCCGGCAACACGGGCATTTTCTCTTTTAAAATGAAGGACGCCCGGACGGTCGAGCCGATCCTGCGCCATCTGAAGCTGATCGCCTTCGCGGAAAGCCTCGGCGGCGTCGAGTCGCTGCTCACGTATCCGGCCGTTCAGACGCATGCCGACATTCCGGAGGAGATCCGGCGCAAGGTGGGCGTGGACGACAAGCTGCTTCGTTTCTCGGTCGGCATCGAGCATATCGACGATCTGATCGCCGATTTGGGCGGGGCCATCGACGCGGCGCTGAAGGAAATCGAAGAGAGGTAAATCACATGAGCCAAACGAACCCGAATCACGAGGAAAAGCAGTTTGCGACGAAGCTGATTCATTTCGGCCAGGAGATCGACGAGGCGACCGGCGCCTCCAGCGTGCCGGTTTATCAGGCTTCGACGTTCCATCATTTCGATCTGGACCAGCCTCCGAAGCACGATTACAGCCGCTCCGGCAACCCGACGCGGGAAGCGCTCGAACAGTACATCGCCTTGCTGGAAGGAGGCGCGCGCGGCTTCGCGTTCGCTTCCGGCATGGCGGCCATCTCGACCGCGTTCCTGCTGCTGTCGGCCGGCGATCACGTCATTGTGACGGAGGACGTCTATGGCGGTACTTACCGCCTTCTGACGACCGTGCTGAATCGGCTGAACATCGATTCCACGTTCGTGGACATGACCGACTTCGAGCAGGTCAAAGCCGCGTTGCGGCCGAACACGAAAGCGGTGTTCCTGGAGACGCCTTCCAATCCGACGCTCAAAATTACGGACATCGCCGAGATCGCTGCCTGGGCGAAGGAGCGCGGTTTGCTGACGATGCTGGACAATACGTTCATGACGCCGTATCACCAGCGGCCGATCGAGCACGGCATCGATATCGTCATTCATAGCGCGACCAAGTTCCTCGGCGGTCACAGCGACGTGCTGGCGGGTCTGGTCGTCACGGCCGACGATTCCCTCGGGCGCCGCGTGAAGCAGCTTCAGAACGGGCTGGGCGCGGTGCTCGGCACGCAGGAAAGCTGGCTGCTGATGAGAGGCATGAAAACGCTCAAGGTGCGCATGGAAGGAAGCGAGCGGAGCGCGGCCAAGCTGGCGGAATGGCTGAGCGGCCACCCGGGCGTCGTCAAAGTCTATTACCCGGGCCTTGCCGACCATCCCCGCCGCGAGGTTCATGAGAAGCAATCGAAAGGTTACGGCGCCGTCGTCTCGTTCGACGTGGGCAGCGGAGAGCGCGCCCGCAAGCTGCTCGGCCGCGTGAAGCTGCCGCTCGTCGCCGTCAGTCTGGGCGCGGTGGAGAGCATTCTCTCGTATCCGGCCATGATGTCCCATGCTGCGATGCCTCGCGACGTCCGGCTCGCGCGCGGCATAACCGACGGCCTGGTCCGCTATTCGGTCGGCCTCGAGGATATCGACGATTTGATCCGCGATCTGGAGCAAGCGCTGGACGATTAACTGCACGAACCGACAATATTTGCTATTCAGCACGTCGACGTTCATGATACAATATCCATAATGTTCCACGACGAGGGTGGCTGATTTACTGTGAACGTCCGACTGTTGCTTGATCGCATAGCCCTGGGGGCCAAGCTGTTCTTGACCGACCGCTCGCTCAAATATTTTCCTCCGGACTTTACGTTTCGGCGTCCCTTGCTGTCTCTGCTGGACAAGCATATGAAGCGGGGCGACGAATGCTACTTGGCCCTGTTCCGCTGGGAATGTCCGGCCGCATATGCGGATATGCGGAACGATCTGCTGCCCGTCCTGCAGGAGTGGATGCGGCGGCAGCTGCGAAAGCTGCCCTCCCAGTTGGGCGACGAGCGGGATCTGATCGGCATGGACCAGTACGGTCCGCAGGAATTCGTCGTCCTGATCCGCGGGGATCGTCCGGCCGAGGACGAATTCGTCCCGGCTTCGCTTTACCGGAAGCTCGACCGTTACCGTCATGCCCTCGAGCTTGGGGCGGCGGGCGTTCTTCCCGAGCATTGGCTGCATCTGAAGCTTACCGGAACTTACGTTCCGTTGAAGTCCGTCTATCAGGAAGGCGGAACAACCGCCGAGGAACGGCTGAAGGACGCCTATCAATTCGCCCTGGCGCTGGCGACCAACCAAGTAACGCCGCAAGTCATTACGGCGCGCCGCCAATTGGACCAAATTTTGCAGAAGGGCGACATCTCCGTCCTCGCTCAGCCGATTATGAATCTGAACAACGGGGATATATTCGGCTGGGAAATTCTGACTCGAGGCCCTGCCGCGAGCGTCTTTCATTTGCCCGATCAACTGTTCCGCTTCGCCAACCAGAGCAAGCAGCTCAGCAAGCTGGAATTTCTCGTCGTCAAGCATGCGCTGGCCGAAGTCGCTTCGCGCCGCATTCGGGAACCGGTGTTCCTGAACGTAACGGCCGTAACGCTCGGTCATCCGATGTTTCTGTCCCATGTGCTGCAATGTTTGGAGAGGCATCCGGCGCTATTTCCTTCCCAGATCGTGTTCGAAATTACGGAGCGGCACGAGGTGGAAGATTTCCGGGCGATGGTCCAGACGCTGGAAAGGTTCCGCAAGTTCGGCTTCCGCTTCGCCGTCGACGACATGGGGGCGGGTTATTCCAGCCTGCAATGGATCGGCGAGCTCGTTCCCGAGCTCATTAAGATCGACCGCTCCGTCATTCAGTTCGTCGACCGGTTCGCGGTCAAGGAGAGCCTGCTCCGCGCCATCGTGACGGCGGCCCGCGAGATGAGCTGCGAGGTCGTCGCCGAAGGGGTCGAACGCGAGGAAGAAGCCGACGTGCTGTTCCGGCTCAACGTCGGAATGGGACAAGGCTATTATTTTGCCAAGCCGAACGTGCTTCTTCGGGAAGAAGAACGCGAAGCTTTCCAAGAGACGAAGGAACGGATTCAGTGCCGCCGCGATCAGGTCGCCTCTTAAGGTGACTGCGGCGGTCTTTTTGTGCTAGGATAAAGGGGATAGAAACGATCGTGCCGCAAGAAGACACGGATTCAAGGAGAGGAGAGTGCGGCGTTGAGCAACGTGGACCGTATTTTGCAGCGAGCCCTCCAAGGCGAACGGATGATGCAAGAGGACATTGTCGCGCTGTTCGAAAGCGATGAAATCGAAAAAATCGGGGATACGGCCAATCAGCTCATGCTGCGGCGGCATCCGGAACCGATCACGACGTTCGTCGTCGGACGGAACGTGAACTATACGAACATTTGCGACGTCTATTGCCGCTTCTGCGCGTTCTATCGGGCGCCCGGCTCGAAGGAGGGCTATGTGCTCCCCGACGAGACCATTTTGCAGAAAATCCAGGAAACGGCCGACGTAGGCGGCACCGAGATTTTGATGCAGGGCGGGACGAACCCGGACTTGCCGTTTACGTATTATTTGAATCTGCTTCGCAAAATCAAGGCCAGATTCCCGAACATTACGATGCATTCGTTCTCGCCGGCCGAAATTCGCAAAATGCAGGAAGTGTCGGGCGGCTTGTCGCTGGAAGAGGTCGTGCGCCAGCTGCACGAAGCCGGGCTCGATTCGCTGCCGGGCGGCGGGGCCGAAATTTTGGACGATCGCACCCGCAAAAAAATCAGCCGCCTCAAAGGCAGCTGGCGCGATTGGATGGACGTCATGACGACGGCCCACAAGGTCGGGATGACGACGACCGGCACGATGGTCATCGGTTTCGGGGAGTCGATGGAGGAGCGCGCCCTGCATCTGCTCCGCATCCGCGACGCGCAGGACGAATGTCTGAACAACGGTTATCCGTCCCGGGGCTTCCTCGCGTTCATTCCGTGGACGTTCCAGCCGGACAACACGAACCTGAAGCGGGAGAAGGCTTCGCCCGAGGAGTATTTGAAGACGCTGGCCATCAGCCGGATCGCGCTCGACAACATCGACAACTTCCAGTCTTCGTGGGTCACGATGGGACCCGAGATCGGCAAGCTGTCGCTATCCTACGGCGCCAACGACTTCGGCAGCACGATGATGGAGGAGAACGTCGTCTCCGCGGCGGGCACGACGCATAAGGTCAATATCGAGGCGTGCCTGAGAATCATTCGCGAAGCCGGGAAAATTCCCGCCCAGCGGAACACGCAATACGAGATTCTGAAAGTGTTCGACGATGTAAACGAGAAGGTCGAGCGCGACTTCATTATGCAGAACTAAATGGAACGGAGCGGCTCTCAAGCGGAGCCGCTCCGTTCCTGCTTATCCGCGGAGGCGAAAACCGTCCGGTTGCGGCCTTGCCGCTTGGCCTCGCCGAGCGCCCATTCGGCCTGGCGGAAAAACGCCTCCTTCCCCTGTCCGCTTGTATAAGTCGCCAAGCCGGCGCTAACGGTGACGCTTTGCATGAGCAACGCTTCATGGGGCAAGCCTTCGACCGATTGGCGGATCTCCTCGATTCGATCGTAAGCTTCCTGGAACGTCTGATCGATGAACAGCAGCGCGAATTCTTCGCCGCCGTAGCGGGCGGCGACATCGTGGGCGCCGATTTTCGAACGGACGATCGAGCCGATCCGGCGAATGACGTTGTCGCCCGCCTGGTGGCCGTAAGTGTCGTTCACCGATTTGAACCGATCGATGTCCAGAAGAGCCAGATGCAGGCCGGTTCCGTTCAAATTGCCTTGCTCGACGAGCCGGTCGAGAAATTCGTGAAAGGCCATATGGTTGTATGTATCCGTAAGCGCGTCGGTTTTGGAGAGCCTGTCCATCCGAATCGTTCGGACGAGCAGCTCCCGGTTCGCTTCGAAGGAGGCGCTGAGATGCGCCGTCAACTCCCGCCCGCGCAGCAACACCCCCGCCGCTACGGCGCTGAAGAGAACGAACATGCTGACGAAGCCCGCGATCGACCCGGGCGTGACGGCATGCAGCAGATCTTGGTCGAACAGGCAGAGGGCCGTAAACGAAATGGAGCTGTTCGCGAAAGCGTAAAACAGCTTCTGAAGCTGGAAGTAAAAGGTGCTCACCATGATGGGGAAAAAAAACGCAAACAGGAGGTACGTTTCATCCGGATTGAAAACAATGAGCACCACGGCTATAAGTGTTGAGGCCGAAATGAGAATGTAGTCGTGATGTCTGGGGAGAAAGCGAACGCCGGCTTCGGCCAGCAGGATGACAGCCGCGAGCAGAAGGGAAGGACGAACCATAAAGAGCCCGATAAACCGGCCGGCGTCCTGCTGCTCCATTTTCAAATAGACGAATTCCACCGCAATGGAGAGCAGCAGCACGAACCAATAGGCGAACAGGAGCAGACGGTTCCATCTGATCTGGTTGTAATCGGTCGGGAGGTTGTCGTTCATCGCAAACGCCTCGCCTTTCCGGAAGCTTATCCTCAATTTTCCATCGTGCCATTCATAAAATATACCATAACGAATCGCCGATCGTATATCCCCTTTTCGGCCACCATATAGTAAGAACAGGGGAAGCCGGAGGTGATCAGGTGAAGATGGACGAATGGACGATCATGCCGGGCACGGATCTCGCTTCCGCGCAGCGGCTGGCGGCGATGCTGAATCAACCGTTCGCCGGATTGAAGGGAAGCGGCGGGGAAGGTCCGTGGGCGCTCTCGGCGGAAGACGGCGCAATCCGCTGCTGTCTTACGATCGAGAAGGGGCGGGAGCAATTTTGCGCCAAGACGGGCGCGGCCTTGTCCGAATACATGGTGACGGAGAGGGAGCCGGCGCTGCTTCGCGCCATCATCCACAAGAAGCTCGGCATTAAGCCGGACAGCGTGGAAGCCGACGTGATGATCTCGGAAGCCATCGGGTTGCTGGACGGCGAGCCCGAATCCGAAGGGCAGACGGTCGGCCGGGGCCGAAGCAGGCGAATCCGCAAATGGGGACAGTCGTTCGCCGCGTATTTGAAGGACAAGGCCGTTTTGCATTTGGAAGGCTTCATCCGGTTCAGGTTAAAGGATTACGAGGCCGAAGTTCGGGAAGCGGCGGAGACGGCCGTCGAGGAAAGGCTGATGGAACGGCAGTATCAGGAATTCGTCACGCTGCTTCAAGCCATGGTCGAATGGCAGGAGGTTCGCGTGCCGGCCGTTCATTTGCTTCATTCCGGGGGACATGCCTTCCGGCTCCTCGACGACAAGATGCGCCCGCTCGACAGGGAAGCGGAGACGTTTGCGGTTTTGCCCGCAACGCCCGGGGGGAGCGTGGACGAGCAGGAGGAGGAGAGCTTGCTCGTCAGCAAGCTGCTGGCGGCCTCGCCTCGGCACCTGTACATTCATACGCGGGAGCCCGAAGCCCAAGTGATTCGCACGCTGCTCGGCATCTTCGGAGACCGGGCCGCCTTATGCCCGGACATGCCGACGTGAGACGGAGCGCCCGCGGCTTGACGGAACGAAGCGTCAAACGTTATAATTTCGTTAATTAGCCTTGAGTAATCCCGGAGTTCGACAGGCTTGGCGTCGGCTCCCCCATAAAGTAACAGCGATGAGAAAGCCACCGATGCCCGTTATGGACGGCCCAGAGAGAGGAACCCCGGCTGAAAGTTCCTTCCGGTACCGACAGGCATTGACCCCTTTCGAGCTGCAGCGCAGAACCCGTTCTCTCCTCTCCAAGAGCGGCTGAGACGTCATTAGGCGCTGCCGGATCATGACCGTTACTCATGCCTGAGAATCGGCTTGAATTGGCTTCAAGCCGGTTGAAGAAGGGTGGAACCACGAGAAGCGAACGTACGAGCACTCGTCCCTGCGGGGACGGTGCTTTTTTTGTTTGTCGGGGATTACTCGGGAGAAGGCGACTTATCACAGGGAGGCATTGCGCACAATGGCACTGCAAATCAAGCTTCCGGACGGCTCCGTCCGGGAATATGCCGCTGGAACCACCGTTGCGGACGTGGCCGGCTCGATCAGCCAGGGACTGAAAAAAAACGCCGTCGCCGGCAAAGTGAACGGCAAGGTCGTCGATTTGAATACGGAGCTTACGGAAGACGCTTCGCTTGAAATTTTGACGCTCGATTCTCCGGAAGGCCTGGAAGTGATGCGGCACAGCACGGCGCACTTGATGGCGCAGGCGATCAAGCGCCTGTACGGCAACAAGAGCGTCAAGCTCGGCATCGGGCCGGTCATCGAGGACGGCTTCTACTACGACATCGATATGGAGCGTTCGATTACGCCGGAAGATCTCGCGGACATCGAGAAGGAGATGGAGAAGATCGTCAAGGAAGATCTTCCGATCGTCCGCCGCGTCGTCTCGCGGGAGGAGGCGCTTCGCATTTACCGCGAGCTGGAAGATCCGCTGAAGATCGAATTGATCGAAGGCTTGCCGGAAGACGCCGTCATTACGATTTACGACCAGGGCGAATTTTTCGATTTGTGCCGCGGGCCGCATCTTCCTTCGACCGGGCGGATCAAGGCGTTCAAGCTGCTGAGCGTGGCGGGCGCCTACTGGCGCGGCGACAGCAAAAACAAAATGCTCCAGCGCATCTACGGCACCGCGTTCGCCAAGAAGTCGCAGCTTGACGAACACCTTCATTTCCTGGAAGAAGCGAAGAAGCGCGACCACCGTAAGCTGGGCAAGGAGCTCGGCATGTTTACGTTCTCCCGCGAGGTCGGTCAAGGGCTGCCCCTCTGGCTTCCGAACGGGGCCAAGCTGCGCCGGACGCTGGAGCGCTATATCGTCGATCTGGAAGAGAAGCTGGGCTATCTGCATGTCTATACGCCCGTTTTGGCCAACGTGGAGCTCTACAAAATTTCCGGCCACTGGGAGCATTACAAGGACGACATGTTCCCGCCGATGGCGCTCGACAACGAAGAACTCGTGCTGCGCCCGATGAACTGCCCGCATCATATGATGGTTTACAAGAGCGAAATGCGCAGCTACCGGGACTTGCCGATGCGCATCGCCGAGCTGGGCATGATGCACCGGTACGAAATGTCCGGGGCTCTTACCGGCCTGCATCGCGTCCGCGCCATGACGCTGAACGACTCTCATATTTTCTGCCGGATGGATCAGATCAAAGAGGAGTTTACCCGCGTCGTTCAGTTGATTCAGCGCGTGTACGAGGATTTCGGCATCAAGGAATACCGCTTCCGCCTGTCTTACCGCGATCCGCAGGATAAAGAGAAATATTGGCCGGACGACGAAATGTGGGAGACGACGCAGCGGATGCTTCGCGAAGTGGTCGAGGAACTCGGCCTGCCGTTCTTCGAGGCGGAAGGCGAAGCCGCCTTCTACGGTCCGAAGCTGGATGTTCAGGTGAAGACCGCGCTCGGCAAGGAAGAGACGCTGTCCACCGCGCAGATCGACGTCCTGCTGCCGGAGCGGTTCGAGCTCGAATACGTCGGCGACGACGGCAAGAAGCATCGTCCGGTCGTCATTCACCGCGGCATTATCAGCACGATGGAGCGGATGACCGCCTTCCTGCTTGAAAACTTCGCGGGAGCGTTGCCGCTGTGGCTGTCTCCGGTTCAGGCGAAGGTCATTCCGGTCAGCCTCGCTTACGAGAGCTATGCCCGCGAACTGACCGAGAAGCTGCAGGCAGCCGGGGTTCGCGTCGAGAACGATCTGCGCAACGAGAAGATGGGCTACAAAATCCGCGAAGCGCAGCTGGAGAAAATTCCGTATATGCTGATCGTCGGCGAGAACGAAGCCGCGAGCGGCACCGTCTCGGTCCGCCGCCGCGGCGAAGGCGACATCGGCGTCCAGCCGGTCGCCGAATTTATCGCCCGCGTGACGCAGGAGATCGCCGCCAAGCGTATCGATTGACGATTCGCCGTTCCGCATAAAGCTTGCCGGCATGGGGCACCCTTCCGTACAGGGGAGTGTGCGACTATGTCAGCAAGCTTTTTCATCATGCCCAAACGCTTCGGCCGCAGATGGATCGTGCTGCCGGCATTGCTCGCTCTGATCGGTCCCGCGGACGCCGAAGCGTTCGGGGAACGCGAATCGGCCGGCGCTTCGGTCTTCGGAACGCCGTCCGGCATCGTAGCTGCGCCTGTCGTCCGATCCGCCCATACGTCTGAGGCCGCTTCCGGCGCGAAGAAGGAGGCAGGGGCAGCGGAATCGCGCTCCGCTTCGAGCTTCTCCGTCGCCGGGCAGACGATCAGGGTCGTCGCGACCGGCTACACGGCCGGCGTGGAATCGACGGGCAAGCGGCCGGGACATCCGCTATACGGCATAACTTACTCCGGAGTTAAAGTTCGCAGGGGGAAAATATCGACGATCGCGGCGGACCCGAAGCTGTTCCCGATCGGGACGGTGCTGTACATTCCCGGCTACGGCTACGGCATCGTGGCGGACACCGGCTCCCGGATCAAGGGCAAAAAGATCGATCTCTACTTTCCGTCCAAAAAACAGGTGTTCCGGGAGTGGGGCAAGCGCACGGTGGACGTTCGAGTCATCCGCAGAGGCACCGGCAAAGTAACGGAGACGATGCTCGATTCCATTAGCGACGTCATTGCGGCTCAGAACGGAAAACCGTGGACGGGTTAGATTTGTCGTATTTTTCCTATTATGTGGAAAATATTCTCTTTTGATGTCGTTTGTGCTACAATGGTCGAAGACTCATACGTTTTCTCCAAGGAGTGACCTCTCTGCAATGACGTACTTCCTTCGAGATTCCGAATCTTCGGACCGCATGAACCTGGAAGAAGACACACTAGACGAACTATACAAACAGATGGTGCGGGTAGTCCGTCACAAGTTGCATTGCAAAAGCGATGTTGGAGACGTCGTTCAGGAAGCCTGGGTGCGCATCTTGGAGAAAATGGATACGCTTCGCGAATCGGACAAGCTAATCCCCTGGGCCAAGACGATCGCTTCCAATCTGGCGTCCAACGCCAATCGTGCGAGGCGCATTTTGTCCTCCTACGACAGCGCGGAAAACTATGAATCCGTCTCGAAGTCGGGAGCGAATCCGGAACTGATGACGGAACTGTCGGACCTGCTCGGACGGCTGGACCCGACGACGAGAACGCTGCTTTTGTACAAATTTTATTACGGGTTCAAGGACGACGAGATTGCGGCCACGCTCGATTTGCCGGTCGGGACGATCAAGTCCCGCATCCATCGCGGAAGGGAACGGCTAAAGGCCCAGCAGGAGGAAGACCCGACAACGAAGTGACGGACGGCCGTATGATTTCCGAATAGATGGAAGGGACGCAAGAGGGACCTGACGGTCCTTCTTTTCTTTTGGCGAAATGAAGCGTATAACGGCCGGGACGCAGCGGAGCGCTTGGGGGAGTCGTTAGGGTATCCGAAGAGGCCAAACATGCCGCGGCAGTGTGTCACCGTCTCGGTGCCGCTTGTCGGAGCGGATCGCCGCCGATCGGGGGCGTCGGAATCGACATTGTCGTATCCAACTAAAAATACCTTACATAAAAGTTCTCAAAACGGTCTTTTTCCTGTACAATATATGTAGTTGTCATGAAAGTTAACAGGAATAGACAGGTGATATCTCATGAATGAACCGGCGAATTCCGTTCCTGCGGCGAACGTTTCTTCCAAACGCCGAAGCGCAGAGGTGTACTCGTTCCTGGAATCGCTAATTGAGAAACGGCAGCAGGAGATCGCGGAAATCGAACAAATGGTCGAGCGTTACGAGCGCCGGGTTCGTATGGAAGAGCAGGCTTACCGGACGATGTCGCCCATTCGTCGAATGCTCGCCGGCAAGAAGCCCCCTCACCACGTGGCTGTCGAATACATTCATTACGTGAAGAAGCCGATGGAGAAGGCCAGGCTTCTGCGCGCGGAGATCGCCAAATATCGCGAGATGCTGAACGGCACGGTGCCGATCGACATCTCCGATCTATAGATCCAAGCATAAGCTCCCCTCCTCGGGAGGCTTTTTTTGTACGAAGCCGGGTTCGGCTCATTTGTAAAAATTTGGATATCCAACTGATAACGATCCGTCTCGCCGGGCAGCTTGCTGCTGGAATTCGGGGGCGTGTGCCGGCCAGGAGAGGCTTGGCTTGGAATGCACCGAGGAGGCTCAGCCGTTGAGCCTCTTTGGAGCGTATACGGCGGAAATGGCCAAAGAAGCTCAATCTTTGAGCCTCTTTGGAGCGTATGCGGCGAAAATAGCGAAAGAGGCTCAATATTTGAGCCTCTTTGGAGCGTATATGGCGGAAATGGCCAAAGAAGCTCAATCTTTGAGCCTCTTTGGAGCGTATACGGCGGAAATGGCCAAAGAAGCTCAATCTTTGAGCCTCTTTGGAGCGTATACGGCGAAAATAGCGAAAGAGGCTCAATCTTTGAGCCTCTTTCGTGTGTGTGCGGTTTGTTGGCTCGCATCCGGTCGATGGAGCATTCTCCGCACAGCTTCTTAGCCCCGCAAGCTTGCCCTCAGCCGGCCATTCGGTCGTGCGCGGCGCATTTGTCCGAGCAGTAGCCGGCATGCTCCGCTTCGCACTCTTCGCAGCAAATGTGCTGCAGGTGGCAGGTGTCGTCGGCGCAGTTGATGTAGCGGTCGGCCGGCTTGCCGCAGTGATGGCACCGCCCGACGACGACGTCCTCGTCCGTATGGTTGATTCGCACCGAGATGCGCTCGTCGAACACGTAGCACTTGCCGTCGAACAAGCGGCCTTTGACTTCCTCGTCCTTGCCGTACGTGACGATGCCGCCATCCAGCTGGTACACTTCCTTGAAGCCTTCCCGAAGCAGAAATCCGCTCAACTTCTCGCAGCGAATGCCGCCGGTGCAATACGTCAGCACCGGTTTGTCTTTAAGCTCGCTCATATTTTGGCGAATCCACTCGGGGAATTCCCGGAAGCTATCCACGTCCGGACGGATGGCGCCCCGGAAATGGCCGAGATCGTATTCGTAACCGTTGCGCCCGTCGAGCACGATCACGTCGTCCCGCTGCAAATATTCGTGGAACTGCTTCGGACTGAGCCGGGTGCCGCTGATGACGTTCGGATCGAGCTCTTCCTCGTCGAACCGCAGCGTGACGAGCTCCTTCTTGTACCGGACGAACATCTTCTTGAACGCGTGGCCTTCCGCTTCGTCGATTTTAAAGACGATATCCGCGAACAACGGATTGGCGCGAAGGTCGCGCATGTACGTTTCGGTCTGTTCGTACGTGCCCGACAGCGTGCCGTTGATCCCTTCGTTCGCGACGAGGATGCGGCCCTTGACGCCGAGCTCTTTGCAATAGGCCAGGTGGTCCTTGGCGAACTGCTCGGCATCGGGGAGGTTGACGTATTTATAGAAAAGCAAAACGCGGTATGGTTGTTTCGCATCCATGATGCTCTCACCTTCTTCGATTGTCATTCGGATAAACCGCCTATAAGTATATCACATTTGGCGCGAAGGAGAGGAAGCGAACGTCTGGAAAGCCGACCGAAAAACGAAGGGCCGCCCCGTCGGTCCAACGATCTGCAGGGGCGGCCTTTTGCCGGCTGACGCTCGGTTTACCACGCTTTGAAAACGTCGGAAACGTTGATGTTCGGGCCCGCATTCGCTCCCGCCGCCGAACCCGAGCCCGAGCCGTACGGCGGACTCGCGGCATTCAATTTATCCGAAGACGGCGACGGCGCCACGGTCTCCGCTTCTTGCGTTTGCGCAAGCTTCGCGGCGCTTTCTTTGTCTTCCATTTTACTCATCCCCTGGAAGAAGCCGCCGGATTCGATCGTCAGCTCCGAAGCGCTAAGGTTGCCGAACAGGTGCCCCGTCGATTTGATCGTCAGTTTGCCCTTGGCGGTGACGTTGCCGTGGACTTTGCCGGCCAGCACGATGTTGCGCGCCGATACGTTCGACTTGGCCACTCCGTTCTCTCCGATAATGACGTCGCCTTCGCAATCGACGTCGCCCGTCACTTCGCCTTCCAGCCGGATGCTGGCCCGGGATTTGATTTTGCCCTCGAACGTGCTTCCTTCTCCGATTAGCGTATCGGTCATGCCCGGATCGATTTTCGTTTTTTTTGCAAACATCAATTATTCACCGACCTTTCTCGTAGCTTTGAGATACGTTCTCGGATCGCTCGGCTCGCCGTTCAGCACGACCTCGTAATGCAGATGCGGGCCCGTGCTCCTTCCGGTCGAGCCGAGTTCGCCGATAACATCCCCTTTCTCGACCTTGTCCCCAACCTGGGCGATCAGCCTGCTCAGATGCATGTACCGCGTCCGGATGCCGTTCCCGTGATCGATCGTGATGTTGTTCCCTTCGGCCGAATCCCGCCCGGAATGAACGACGACGCCGTCCGCGGCCGCATAGACTTCGTCTCCGACGCTGCCCGCGATGTCGATGCCCGCGTGAAACCTCGCTTTCCCGGTGAACGGGTCTTTCCGAACGCCGAACAAAGACGTAATCCTGCGGTTGTCCGTCGGCCAGATGGTCGGAGTCGTTCGCAGCGCCTTCTGCGCTGCTGCGACGGCGGCCTTCGTCTGCTCGAGACGTTGTTTCAGCTGTTCGAGCTGAGGGCCCAGCGCCGCAAGATCGGTTCGCGTGGACGTCGTCAAAGCGGTCATCTCCGCGTCGGTAACGGGCAGGTCTTCGCCGCCCATCCCGCCGTCCGACGGGTCGCCGTCTTCGACCAGCCCGTCCACAGCCTCGGCGCCTCCGGCATCGCCTTTGGACGAACCGGAAGAAGGAAGGCCGACCATATTCTTCACCTGATTTTCCAGCTTGTCGACTTCATCCATTTTCCGCTGGATCGACTTTGCTTGCTCCGACAGTCCGGCCACTTGCGTCTGCAGCGATTCGATGCTGTCGTTCTTGTCCGCCAGCATTCGTTCGTAGCGGGAAGAGGAATCCGACAGCTTGTGCCGAAGCGAGCTGATCGAACCGGCGCTGTTGTGATAAAGAAGATATAAATAAATAACGGAAAGGGCGAGGATGAGAAAAAGGATGGGAATAAACACAAGCACGACGGCGGATATATGGACCCGCTTAACCGAACTGTTCGCGTCCGGAATGATCACGAACGTGAACCGTTTCTTGCTCCACTTCATGTCTGGCCTCCTGGTCTATGAGCAGCATCGTCAAGAAATAGGGGTTCGACGCCATGGGACAAAATTCCTTTAAACTCGGAAAAACTTTCAAAAAAACAATCGCTAAAAGAGGAATTTGTCGGACGAAGTCGAAAAGCTAGAGGTATATGGTATTAATTTGGATACTCATACCGTTTACAGGAGGAAGATCATGATTAGATTAGCAGGCATCGACATCGGGAACGATAGTGTCAAATTGGTCGTAAACGGCCAAGGCGAGCCGACGATCATCCCGAACGTCGTGTCGCCCGGGTACGAGAGACTGGTTCTTCAGGAGGAAGATTCGCCGCTGAAGGCGCTGGACGTCATGGTTTACAGCCCGAAGCTCAGGAAAAAGAGCGCCCGTTATTTCGTCGGCTTGATCGCCTCCGAAGACCCCGACAATTCCGAACAGGAAGAGACCGACAACAAAGCGACGAGCGACCAGTCGCTGATCGTCGCTTTGACCGCTCTCGCCTATGCAAGCGTAACGGGACCGAGCGTCCCCCGGGAACCCGGCCAGACGACCGAGGAAGCGGAATATGTCATCGGAACCGGGCTGCCCGTCCGCGCCTACGCGAGATACCACCAGACGTTCGAAGAGCGGCTCGTAGGCGAGCACGAGGTAACGTTCCTGTCGACGCCGAAGCTGCGCGGACGGACGGTGCGGCTCTTCATCCGCCGGGCGATCGTCTCTGTCGAGGGGGCTGCGGCGCTGTTCAACATGGCGACCCACGACAATCTGCAAGTGCGGGACGAAGAGCTTTATTACGGCTGCATCGGCATATGCGAGATGGGCGCGCTGACGACCGACTTCCCGGTCGTGAACCGGATGAGCATCGACAATCAGTTCAGCACCGGCGAACAGCTCGGCCTCGCTTCATATTTGGATTCGATCGTGCGCGACGTCGAGGATCAGTTCGGGTACCGGTTCCCCAGCCGGACCAAATTGGTCCAGCGGATTCGCCGGAACGAGTATTTGATCCAGCGGGTCGGCGAAGGGCAAGCGGACATTCGTCCGATTGTCGACGCCTACTTCAACCGGGCCGCGCAGAAGATCGTCGACCTGATCCGCAAGCGGTGGAAGAAGTACCCGGACATCCAATGCTTCTACGTGTTGGGCGGCGGCGCGGCGGCCCTCAAGCCGTACATTCTGGAAGCGGCCGACACGATGCGGCTCCGCTTCGTCGAGAACAGCGAGCTGCAGAACGTATACGGCTACTTGAAGCTGGCCAAAAACAAAATGAGCCAGCTGGAAGCCGGCTCGCTTTGACAGACGCGTGCAAATAAAGCCCCAAGGCCGCTCGGGCCTTGGGGCTTCTTGTCCGCAGAAGAATAAACGATTTCTTGCGCTTCTGACGTCGCCGTCAGAACGTTCCCGACGGGAACGTTGATGAGCCAAATATCGATAGGCCGAAAAAAAGCGGCCCGCGTCCTTGCCGCGCGAGCCTCAAAATCTATATATCAGAAGGGGTCGTGAGAACATCATAGCCCCCGATCCTTAGCCTAAACTGAGTGCAACGTTAATTTTTCATTAAAATGAGAGCTTGATCGATTTTTTTACGATCGGATACAGCCATTTCACTCCGCCAGGCGTCAGCGTATCGGCGACCAGGTGGGACAGATAGCCTGCGGTGGCCGCAGCGCCCAATCCTTCGACATGGAGCTGGCGTTCGAACGCGGCCGCGATGAACGCCCAGGCGAGTGCGGCCCATACCGTATGGGTAAGGCCCCGATGGTTCAGCCACGGCGCCCAGGCGACGAAGACGCCGAGTCCGATCAGGCCGGTCGAATGAGAGCGCCATCCCGCGTACAACAGCCCGACGCCGCAAAGACTGACCAGCGCGTTGCGCACGGCGCCTTCCTTCAGAATGAGACCGAGCAGCACGAGCCCGATGCCGCCCGCGGCGAGCGCCGGATAATTCGGGTTGCCCGCGGAATACAGCCAGCCGCCCGCGCCGAGCGCGAGCAAGCCGAGCCAAAGGGCGGATTCCCGAATCCGGTGCGACACTTTGCCGAGCTTGCTGCTCAGCATGTTCGTTCCGTCGAGATCGGCGCTTATCGCCGAGAAGGCGGAAGCCGCGACGTAATAAGCGGCATGCACCGGGTCGAACGGGTAATAGATCGAGGCGGCGATTCCGATCGCCGTTCCGATCGCGAGATGGGTGGATCCTTTCATGCGCCCTCCTTGGAGACGGACGGGATGCCGGACAGGGGCGCCGGCATCCCGAACGTATGTTTGCTCGACCATTATACACGGTTTGGCAAACGGCCGCAAACGGCCGCAAACGGGCGCGGCGGATCTCAGACGGTAAAGGACGGCTCCGCCCCCGTTTGCTGCTTGGCGGCTTCCGCTCTCCGCAAAAATTTGCGCTCTCTCCAGCGCAGCAGCGACAGGATGCCGCGCGCGTATTCGTCCGCGATCATGCAGCAGTAGATGCCGATCAGTCCCCAGCCCATATGGATGCCGAACCAGTAGGAGCAGCCCGTCGCGATCAGCCCCATCGAAGCTAGCGATGTGTACATAATATAACGCGTATCCCCGACGGCGTTCAGCGCGTTGCCGAGCGCCATGTTCAGCATTTTGCCGGGCTGGAGAAGCAGGTTGAGACCGAGCAGAGAGACGCCCATCGCCAAAATTTCCGAATCCGAAGTGAACAGGCCGAGCATTTGCCTGCCCAGCGCGAACAGAATCAAGGCGTTGGCCATGACGAGGGAGAGCCCGAGCCCGAGCGCGCGGTAAGCGGCTTTGTAGGCGTCCTTCGTCCGGGAAGCCCCGTACAGATGCGCGATCTGGATTTGCACGGCCAGCGCGAAGGCGTACCCGAGCATGAAGCAGAACGATTCCAGCGTGTTCATGTACGTGCGCGCGGCGAGCTCCTTGGCGCCCAGTATCGCGAGGAAGGAATAGATGGCGAGCTGGGAGAACACCCAGCAGCTCATGTTGACGCCCAGCGGCCAGCCGATCCGCAAAATTTCCTTGAACAGCTTCGCGTTGAACGTGCGGAATTCCGCGAACCGGATTTTGCGCTCGAAAGCGAACAGGAACATGTACAGCAAAATAGCCGACGACAGGAAGCGGCAGACGTTGTCGGACACCGTGACGCCGGTCAGCCCCCATTTCGGGAACCCGAACGCTCCGAAAATGAACACGTAGTTGAGCACGATGTGCAAAAGGTTGATCGCGATGCCGGTGTACATCGGCCCTCTCGTGTTGCCGGTGTTGCGGATAACCGTGCTGAGCGCGGCGGTCATGGCGACCATGAACATCCCGCCGCCGACGTACGAAATATACGTGTCGGCCAGCGGCATCAGCTCGTCGGACAGATGCAGCAACCGCGCGATGGCGCGCGGCTGGGTGTAAAGCAGCGCGCTGAGCGCGAGGCCGATCGCCGTGCTGACGGTCACCCCCATTATGGCGATCGTCCGCGCATCCTCGCCGCGCCTGGAGCCGAGCCGCTGCGCGACCAGAATGCCGGTCCCTGCGGCGATCGTCATGAACAGCGTGTTCAAGGCGTTGAACAGCTGGTTTGCGAAGCCGACGACGGCGACGGCGTCGTCCGAGATGCGGCTAACCATGACGGTGTCGACCGTTCCGAGCATCGTCTGCAGCAGCACTTCGATAAAGATGGGCCAGGCGAGCGCCCACAGCGTAAATTTGTTGTCGATGGATTTCACCATTCCAACCCCCCGGATGACATTCCAATGGTTGCGGGCAACCCGTATCCGACTTATGTTCAGAACAAATTATAGATGCTATAATTCGGATCATGTGTCATTTTTCAAACGGATACTTTCATTTTTACAACCTTCAGTGATGGGGGGATGGGCTTTGAATCTGCTGCAATTTACGCTGCCGCCGTTGCCTCATTACATTGTGAGCGGTTACACGACCAACCGTCCCGGCGACCGCCACGTCAGCCGGCGCAACATCGAAGTGTTCGATTTGCTCTTCGTCAAGGAGGGCTGCCTTTATATCGGGGAAGAAGACCGGAAATACGACGTGGCCGAAGGCTGCGCGGTCATTCTCAGGCCGGACTGCTACCATTACGGGGCGGAGGCCTGCAGGGAGCGGACGAGTTACTTCTGGCTCCATTTTCAGACGACGGGCAACTGGACGGCGACCGACGTCATCCCGCAAGCGGGCCATCCCGAGCCGCACGACGAGGCGACGCTCAGCAGAGTGTTCGCGGCCCGCTCGTTTCCGCTCCTGCTGCCCCAGTTCGCCAAGGTGAAGCATCCCGGCAAAATGGAGGAGACGCTGCGCCAGCTCATCCAGCTCGCGCCCAGCGCCCACTTAAGCGCGGCCCGGTTCGAGCAGCAGGTGCTGTTCCAGGAGGCGGTCCGGCTGCTGTCCGCTTCGATCGAATCGCCCCGCTCCTCCCCCGCCACCTTGTGCGCGGAGAAAGCGGCGGAATATTTGCGCAGCCATTACCGGGAGGAGATTACGGCGAAGGAGCTCGGGGAGAAGCTGAGCTTCCATCCGGTGTACATCGCCAGGTGCATGCAGCAGGAGTACGGCTGCTCGCCGATGGAATATTTGCTGCGCTACCGGATCGAGCAGAGCAAGCTGCTTCTGCTGCAGACCGACTATACGGTCGCGCGCATCGCCGAGGAAGTCGGCTTCAATCAGACGCCTTACTTCAGCTCGCGCTTCGCCCGGTACGAAGGCATCTCGCCGCGGCAGTACCGGCAGCGCTTTTCCCATCGGTGAAGGCCGTTCGTCTCACGCCCCTTTGTGCGCGGAAGCGTCGGGCTGGTATGATGGAGTCGGTTAGTCTAACAATACAGGCAAGGCGAGGTTGAGAACATGGTGAGATTCGGCGTTATCGGAACGAACTGGATTACGGAGGCGTTCATTCAAGCGGCGAGGGAGACGACGGGGTTCGAGCTCGCGGCGGTTTATTCCCGCACGGAGGAGAAGGCGCGGGCGTTCGCGGACAAGCATGGGGCGAACCGCATTTATACCGATATCGGGCAAATGGCCCGAAGCGGGGACATCGACGCGGTCTACATCGCAAGCCCCAACAGCTTGCACGCGGAACAAGCGGTGCTGTGCATGGAGCACGGCGTGCACGTGCTGTGCGAGAAGCCGCTCGCCTCCAACGCGCGGGAGGTCCGTCGCATGACGGAGGCCGCGTCCCGCCACGGCGTCCTGCTCATGGAGGCGCTCAAGTCGACGCTGCTGCCGAATTTCGGCGTCATCCGGGAGCGTCTGGCTTCCATCGGCCGGGTCCGGCGTTATTTTGCGAACTACTGCCAGTATTCCTCCCGGTACGACGCTTTCCGCGCGGGGACGGTGCTGAACGCCTTCAATCCGGAATTTTCCAACGGGGCGCTAATGGATTTGGGCATTTACTGCCTGTACCCGGCGATCGTGCTGTTCGGCAAGCCTTCGGACGTCAAGGCGAACGGCTTCATGCTGTCGTCGGGCGTGGACGGCGAGGGCAGTCTGCTGCTGAAGTACGAAGAGATGGAAGGCGTCGTTCAGTATTCGAAAATTTCCAATTCTTATGTGCCCAGCGAAATTCAGGGGGAAGAGGGCAGCATCCTCATCGACAAAATCAGCCAGCCGGAGCGGGTGGAAATCCGCTACCGGGACGGCCGGACGGAGGAGCTGACCGTTCCGCAATCCGCCAATAGCATGAAATACGAGGTGCAGGAGTTTATCGATCTGATCGGCCGCGGAGCGAAGGAGTCTGCGGTGAACACCCATGCGCGGTCGCTGGCCGTTATGGAAGTGATGGACGAGGCGAGAAGGCAGATGGGGTTGATCTATCCGGCGGACCGGAAGTAACGGACGGCATTCGGATCGTTTGGTCTACATCCGCTCGCGGCTTCATACCATGTAGGAAAGGACAAGTCGCCTTTCCGGCGGTTAAGGAGTGAGAACGGATATGGAGATGAACCATAGCAATCCCGTCTTGCGGGGGATCGGCACCGCGGTCCCGCCGAACGTGCTTCCGCAGGAAGACGTGACGGCCCGATTGGCGGAAGCGCTCGCCGGTGCGGGCGATGCGCCCAGGTGGGCGCGGCGTATTTTCAGGCAGTCGGGCGTGGACCGGCGCTACACGTGCGAGCCGAATCTGCTCGAGACGGCCGGACTGTGCCGCTATGCGGCGAGCGCCGACCCCGGGGAAGTTCCGACGACGGCGGAACGGATGCGCCTGTACGAACGGGAGTCGGTTCCGCTTGCGCGGCAGGCGGCGGAGCGGGCTTTGCTGGACGGCGAGACGAGCCCCGGCGACGTTACGCATCTCATTACGGTGAGCTGCACCGGGCAATTCCTGCCCGGACTCGACGTCGCGCTTGCAAAGGGGCTCGCGCTAAGGCCCGACGTGCGCCGCATTCCGCTGACGTTCCTCGGCTGCGCGGCCGGGCTGACGGCGATCCGCCTGGCCAGGGACATCGCCAAGGGAGAGCCGGCGGCCGTCGTTCTCGTCGTCTGCGTGGAGCTGTGCACGCTGCACATCCAGCCTTCCGCCGACCGGCAGGCGCTGTATGCGACGGCGTTTTTCGGCGACGGCGCGTCCGCGTGCGTCATCGCCGGAGGCGGCAAGGGCGTCTTCGCGCTGGGGGACGGACGGACGCTGCTGTTCCCCGACTCGGCGGACGAGATGGTATGGAAGCTCGGACCGACCGGCTTCGATCTGTATTTGTCTCCCCGGATTCCGAGCCTGATCGGACGGGCCGTTCCGCCGGAGCTGCAAGATTGGCTCGGCGGCGGGGAGCCGCCCCGGCTGTGGGCGATCCATCCCGGCGGCCGGGGCATCGTCGATGCGCTGCAGAGCGCGCTGGCGCTGACGGACGAGCAAACGCGGGCGAGCCGCGCCGTCCTGCGCGAGTACGGCAATTTGTCGTCCGCCACGCTGCTGTTCGTGCTTCAGGACATGCGGCGGGAGCTCGAAGCGCGGGACTTATCGTCCGCGCAGCCCGAGACGGGAGTGGCGATCGCCTTCGGTCCGGGCGTCGGGGCCGAGATGATGAAGATCGCCTATCTTCCGGCCGCGCCCGCGGAACGGGAGGAGCTGGCGCTAGGGGGCGCTGCGCATGCTTAGCCGGACGACGCTCCGGGAGCGCGCCCGCGAGCCCGAGCTGATGGACGACTTCGCGTCGGGCGGTCCGGAGCTGAGGGAGGCGCTGAAGCATCTGCGGCGGCTGAACCGTCTGTTCGGCGCTTCCGGCCCCGCCCTCTACGGAGTGAAGCGGCTGTGGCGGGAGGCGGGCCGTCCGGCCGCGTGGACGCTGCTCGACGTCGGCTGCGGGTCGGGCGACGTCAACCGCGCGCTGCTCCGTTGGGCGGGGCGCAGCGGCGTCGACCTGCGCATCGTGCTCGTGGACGTCACGGACGAGGCGTGCGAGGAGGCGCGCGAGCTGTATAGGGGCGAGAGCCGCGTCGAGGTACGGCGGGCGGATCTGTTCGCGCTGCCTCCGCGGAGCGCGGACGTCGTCACGGCGAGCCAGATGGCGCACCATTTCGCCGACGACGAGCTGCAAGCCGCGCTGGAGAGGATGTTGGACGTCTCCCGCGCCGGCGTCGTGCTGGCGGACATTCACCGCAACTGGATCGCCTGGCTGGCCGTGTTCGCGGCCACCCGCCTGCTGTCGCGCAACCGGTACATCCGGCACGACGGTCCCCTGTCGGTGGCCAAAGGGTTTCGGAGCGAGGATTGGGCGCGGTTGGACCGGCGGATGGGGGAGGCCGCCAGGCTGGAATACGCCTGGCGGCCGTTGTTCCGCTATGCCGCCGTCGTGACGCGAACGCAACAGTCGTAAGGAAACGCAGCGATTGCAAGGCGATCGCAATCGTGAGGCGAAGGCAGCAATCGCAAGGGGAACTGTAAGGAGCGAAAAGCGAAGGAGCGGTCGGCATGGAGCGTCTGTACGACGCCGTCATTCTCGGCGCGGGCGTCGCCGGCTCCGCCATGGCCCATGCGCTGGCGGGACGGGGATGGCGCACGCTGGTGGTGGAACGCGGCGGCACGCCGAGGCATAAGGTATGCGGGGAGTTTCTGTCTCCCGAATCCCGAAGCAGCCTGAACGCGCTCGGCCTGGACGAGATCGTCGGGCGGCTTCCCGCCTGCCCGATCGAAGCGGTGCGGATCGTGGCGGCGTCGGGGCGCCAGCTCCGCTTCGGGTTGACCGAGCCCGCCCTCGGCGTTAGCCGGCCGGAGCTGGACGGGGCGCTGCTCCGTTCGGCGCGGGAGCGGGGCGCCGAGCTGCTGGACGAGACGACGGCGCTGTCCGTCGCGCCGGAGGGCGGGCGTCTCCGCATCGAAGCGCGGGGACGCAGGGATGCGGGCGAGCGGACGCTGTACGCGCGCGCGGTCATCGGCGCCTGGGGGCGCCGCGCGCCGGCGGGACTGGCCGGACAGGCGGGGGCCCGGCCTCGCCAAGCCGGAGGCGAACGCGTCGGCTGGAAGGTTCATCTCGAAGGCGTCCGGACGGAGCCGGAGGTCGAGCTTTATTTTTTCGCCGGGGGATACGTCGGCATCGCCCCCGTGGGGGAACAGACGGCCAACGTAGCCGCTCTCGTCGACGCGGCCTTCCTGCGGGAAGCCGGAGCCGATCCCCGGGAGTGGCTCCGGCTCGCGGCGGCGCGCAGCCCGGCGTTCGGCCGGCGGATCGCCGGAAGCCGGGCCGTCGCGGGGACGGGCAAGGCCGTCGCGCCCGTCCGGATCGGCCGCGGTCCGCGCGCCTGGGAAGGCCGGGTCGCGCTTATCGGCGACGCGGCCATGGTCGTGCCGCCGCTGTGCGGGGACGGCATGGCGATGGCGCTGCGGTCGGCGGAGCTATGCGCGCCGCTGGCGGACGAATATTTGCGGGGCCGCTCGAGCCTGGAGCAGTGGGGGCGCGCCTACGAAGAGGCGCTTCGCAAGCCGTTCGCCGACCCCGCGAGATGGGGACGGCTGCTGCAGACCGCCTTGGGCCGCCCGGCGCTCGCCTCCCTGCTCGTGGGGCTGGGCGGAGCCGCGCCGGAGCTTGCGCGCCGCGCTTTCCGGGCGACCCGGCTGCCGCCGCCGCCTTCTCCGCGATGAACCAAAACGAGCCTGGAAGCCGCGACGCAGCCGCGGCTTCCTTGCGTTTCGCCCTGTCACCACCCGGATCGCGGCCGCATATGAATGGTACAAGCGGTGTCCGAGGGGCCCTGTTTCAACCGCTCCTAAAATGTTTATAAAATCGTACTGTCGGAATAAGTTTCTTTTTGACAAAATAATAATTGAGTAGCATAATGTCTCTATCATTGAAGCACGTTCACATGTGAAAATGTACCGAAACAAACGCACACCAAAACAGGCTGCATACTATTCAGCCTGTCTTTTGTGCGCGGAAGGAAGGGGAAAAGGAATGTCTGTTATTCGGGCGTTACGCAACAGACCGTTCATTTTTTTCACAATTATCCTGTTGCTGAAGGGCGCTCTGGCTTGGTTCGTCGTATTCGACGACGGGCCCTCGTGGATGACGATCGTCACCGAAATCCCGTTCTTCTGGCTCGTGTTCTGCGTCATCGAATGGTTCGCGACCAAGCGGAAATTTCTCTACTATATGATCGTGAACGCGCTGCTCACTTTGCTTTATTTTGCCGTACTCATGTACTACAAATACTATGGCGTCATCGTAACTTATCATGCGTTGAATCAGGCGGATAAAGTGACGCAAGTCGGCGACAGCACGTACTCGCTGCTCGATCCTTATTACCTGCTCATTTTTATCGATATCGTCATTATGGGCATCTTCATGCTGCGGCCGAAGACGATCGCCAGACTCAAAAACATCGGCATGAGAAGGCGCGTCAACCGGCGCTTGCTGCTCGGGGCGTTCGTGCTGTCTTTGGCGCTTTGCATTTTCAGCATTTGGCCGAACCACGCGAGCATGAACGAGCTTAAAAAAGCGGAAGGCATGGGCATCCTCAATTACGAGGTTTATACGATCTTTGCCGATTCGACGTCGGAAGAGGAACTGATCGACAAGAAGGATATTACCCAGAGCGCGATCGATCAGCTCAAGGGTATCCAGGAGCCCGCGACGCCGGCGCACTTTGGCGCGGCCAAGGGCAAGAACCTGATCATTATCCAGATGGAATCGTTTCAGAACTTCCTGATCGGACTGAAAATCGACGGGCAGGAAATTACGCCGAACATGAACAAACTGGCGGCCGAAAATTTCCACTACGACAATTTCTATACGAATGTCGGTTCCGGCACGACTTCGGACGCCGAGTACGTGGTGAACACTTCGCTGTACGTGCCCCAGCACGAGCCGGCGACCCAGCACTACGTCGACAAGGCGCTGCCGAGCTTGCCGAAGCTGCTCGCGGCCAACGGTTACGCGACGGCGACGTTCCATACGAACGACATCAGCTTCTGGAACCGCACGGAGCTGTATAAGTCCATCGGCTGGCAGAAATATTACGACAAAAAGTATTACGGCGACGACGACCACGTCGCGTTCGGCGCGTCGGACGAAGTGCTGTACGCGAAGACGATCGGCAAGCTGCAAGAGATGGACAAGAGCGAGCAGCCGTTCTACGCGATGATCATCTCGATGAGCGCGCATCATCCGTTCAACCTGCCGGAGCGAAAGTACAAGATGCAGCTGCCCGAACGCTTCGAAGGGACGATGGTCGGCGATTACATCCGCGCCCAGAACTACGCCGACTACGCGCTCGGCCAATTCATCGAGCAGTTGAAGTCGAGCGGACTGTGGGACGACAGCGTCGTCCTGCTGTACGGCGACCATCAGGGCCTCTCTTTGTACGCGCTCAGCAACAAAGAGAAAGACTTGATGAAGGAAATTTACGGCCGCGATTACGGCTACACCGACATGTTCAACATTCCGCTTATCATGCACGTGCCCGGCGTAACGTATCCGGCCAAGCTGGAGCAGACGGGCGGACAGATCGACATTTTGCCGACGGTGGCGAACCTGCTCGGAGTGTCCTTGAACAATCAAATCCATTTCGGCGAGGATTTGCTGAACCAGTATACGAACCTGCTGCCGATGCGGCATTTCCTGCCGACCGGCTCGTTCATCAACGATACTAGCGCGTTCTTGCCCGGTATCTCCTACGAGGACGGCACGAACTATTCGCTGCTCGACAACAGCGAGATCGCGAACGGTTCGACGGAAGATCAATACAACCGCGCGCTCAAGCTGCTCAATATGTCCGACAGCTACGTCAAGCAGCTTCCGGACAAGGACGAGAAGAGCGGGCCGATCGACGGCAGCACGGACAGCGACGAATCCTTCGGGCCATGAGCCCGAAGGATTTTTTTTCGTGGACGTGCCCATAGCGGCACGGGGAAAGCGCGCGGTTGACCGGATGGGGCCAAGCGGCTGCCGGAACGGGCTTCCCGGGCAACTCCGGGCAGCAGGAGCGCGGCGGGAGCTCGACCGATCGGTCCGAAGGCGCTGCTGCGGGGCAGCTCAAGCTCGGCCGTATTCCGGGCGGCTGAAGGCTGCGGAGCCCGATCATCCGAGATGGCGATTGCGCATAAAATCCGTTGACGGGGGGCGGCCCGGATGCGATAATGTACGCGTGTACATTACGTTGCAAATACGCTGACAACAGATTGGTGGGATGCGAAAAGCGATGGCGACGCGCAAAGAAGTGGCGGAGCTTGCCGGCGTGTCGGAGGCGACGGTATCCCGGGTGCTGAACGGCGTCGGGCCGATCAAGGAGTCGACCCGCATCCGCGTCCGGGAAGCCGCCGAACGTCTCGGATACCAACTGAACGCGGTGGCGGCCAGCTTCGCCCGCGGGAAGAGCGGGAACATCGGAGTGGTGCTTCCTCACGTACCGAAGGTCCACCTATTCTCGACGTATTATTTCTCGGAAATTTTAAGCGGAATCGGCGAAGCGGTGCGGGAGTCCGGGCAAGGGCTGTTGCTTCTGTACCGGGACCCGGGCGCGGCGTACGACTACGTATCGTTGTTCGCCACGCAGCGGGTGGACGCGTGCTTGGTGCTTGGCGCAAGCTCCCTTCCGCATGAACGGGAGGCGATGGAGCGCTTGGCGGAGCTGGAACTGCCGTTCTGCGTCGTCGACCAGCGGTATGACGATCCGCGGATTCCGTCCGTCTGCGCCGATCATGTGACGGGCAGCTATCTGGCGACCAAGCATCTGCTGGACGCGGGCCATCGGCGCATCGGCTTCCTGAACGGCTCGGCGCATTATTCGAACAGCGCGGACCGGGCGGAAGGATACCGGCGGGCGATGGAAGAAGCCGGGATGGCGCCGGACGCCGGCTTGATCTACGAAGGGAATTACAGCCGCACGAGCGGCTACGAAGCGGCTGCCGCCGTGCGCCGCGATCTGGAGCGGCTGGATGCGCTCGTATGCGCGAACGACCGGATGGCCATCGGGCTCATTCAAGGGCTGCGGGATGCGGGCTGCCGGATCCCCGAGGAGCTTCCGGTCGTCGGCTACGACAATTCGGACGCCGCTTCGTGGTTCGATCCGCCGCTTACGACCGTCGAGGTTCCTTTTTACGAGATGGGGAAGCTTGCGGCGGAGAGGCTGCTGGATGGAGCGGCCACCGGCCGCGGCCGGCATTCGGAAGTCGTTCACGAGAGGCTCGGCACGCGGCTTATTGTCAGAAAGTCCAGCCAAAACTAGAGGAGAGCGGGTGCTCAAATGAGAAAAGCGTTGATCGTATGGGGCGGGTGGGACGGCCATCAGCCGCGGGAGGTCGCGGCCATTTTCAAGCGCATTCTGGAGCGGGAACAATTCGAGGTGGAAGTGTCCGACACGCTGGAAGCGTTCTCGGACGGCGAGAAGCTGAAGACGCTCGACCTGATCGTTCCGGTATGGACGATGGGGAAGATCGAGCAGACGTGGGTCAACAACGTGTCGGCGGCTGTGCAGGAGGGCGTCGGCCTCGCCGGCTGCCACGGCGGCATGTGCGATGCGTTCCGCGAGAACGTCGACTGGCAGTTCATGACCGGCGGACAATGGGTCGCCCATCCCGGCAACGACGGCGTCGAGTACGTCGTCAACATCAAGCACGGGTCCAGCCCGCTGACCGAGGGGATCGAAGATTTCCAAGTGAAGAGCGAGCAGTATTACCTGCACGTCGACCCGGCGGTCGAAGTGCTGGCGACGACGCGGTTCCCGGTCGTTCCGGGGCCGCATTCGCTCAACAAGGCGGTCGATATGCCCGTCGTCTGGACGAAGCGCTGGGGCGTCGGCCGCGTCTATTACAATTCGCTCGGCCACCAGGCGAACATCGTCGAGATGCCGGTCGTGACGGAGCTCATGCGGCGCGGCTTCCTCTGGTGCGCGGAAGGTAAGGCGGCGGCGGGACGGGCTTCGTTTTCCGGCGCAACTTACACGGGAATGGCGGACAGTCAACTATAACGTTTCGACTCTTGAGAGGAGCATAGGCCAATGGGGAAAATTAGAGCGGGCATTATCGGGACGGGCAACATCAGCGGAATCTATTTCAAGAACGGGAACCGGTTCGATTCGATGGAGATCGTCGCCTGCGCGGATCTGAACGTGGAGCGCGCCCGGGAGAAAGCGGCCGAATACGGCGTAAGAGGCAGTTCGGTGGAGGAGCTGCTGGCCGCTTCCGACATTGATATGATCATCAACCTGACGATTCCGCAGGCGCACGCTTCGGTATGCATCCAGGCTTTGGAGGCGGGCAAGCACGTCTACGTGGAGAAGCCGTTGTCCGTGACGAAGGAAGAAGGACGGCTCGTCCTGGAGACGGCCCGCAAGCGCGGTCTGCTCGTCGGCGGGGCGCCCGACACGTTCCTCGGCGGAGGCATTCAAACTTGCATCAAGCTGATCGAAGACGGCTGGATCGGCACGCCGATCGGGGCGACGGCGTTCATGATGAGCGGCGGTCACGAGAGCTGGCATCCGGATCCCGAGTTTTATTACAAGAAGGGCGGCGGCCCGATGTTCGACATGGGCCCGTATTACTTGACCGCCCTCGTAGCGATGCTGGGCCCGATCTCGCGGGTGACCGGGTCGGCGCGCATCTCCTTCCCGGAGCGGAAAATAACGAGCCAGCCGAAATACGGCCAGACGATTCAAGTCGACGTTCCGACCCATGTGGCGGGCATTCTCGATTTCGCCGCGGGCCCGGTCGGAACGATTCTGACGAGCTTCGACGTCAAGGGCGGCTCGCAGCTTCCCCGCATCGAGGTGTACGGCAGCGCGGGAACGCTTGAAGTGCCGGACCCGAACACGTTCGGCGGACCGGTTCGGATTTGCCGGGCCGGTTCCAGGGAATGGATGGAGCTTCCCCTTACGCACGGCAACGCCGACAACGCCCGCGGCATCGGCGCGGCGGACATGGCGGCGGCCATCCTGTCCGGCAGGCCGCATCGCGCGAGCGGCGAGCTTACGTTCCACGTGCTCGAAGCGATGCACGGTTTCCATGAAGCCTCCGAACGGGGAACTCACTATACGATGACGAGCGCTTGCGAACGGCCGGAGCCGCTGCCCCTCGGTTAAGCGGGCTAAAGCCCGGAACTCCGCCTCTCGAGGGACTCGGATGAAGACCCGAGAGCATCCCCTCGGATGAGACGCCGAACGACCGGCGCGCTTCCTTCCTCTCGTTGACTTGCCGCCCGCCCGGTGGGATAATTTACATTCGGGCCTTCGGGGGCTCAACCGCAGAAGACGAGAGGAAGGTAGACAAGGCATGCGCGGTTGCAAGGCGTTACTCATCTTATTCGGCGTCGTTTGGCTTCTCGGCGGCTGTTCTTCGGCGGTCCAGTCCGGTCGGGACGTATCCGCAGGCACGCTCCAGGACGGCCAAGTGGAGTGGGCTTTTACCCAGGCGGACCAGCATCCGGAGAAGAAGCTCGTTCAAGTGATCGACGGCGCGTCCGGCACGCTCGATATGGCGATCTACAGCCTGACGTACCCCGATATCGTGCAGGCGATCAAAAACGCGGCGAAGCGGGGCGTCCGCGTCAGGATCATCACCGATCGCATCCAGTCGAACGGCAAGACGCAGAAGGAAGCGCTCAAGCTGCTCGGCAGCGCCGGCATCCCGCTCAAGATCAACACCCACAGCGGACTGATGCATTTGAAAATGACCGTCGCCGACGGCCGGGTCGCGACGACCGGGTCTTTCAATTATTCGAAGTCGGCCAGCACGACCAACGACGAGATGCTGGTCGTGTTCCGCGACGAGGACATCGCGAAGTCGTTCGAGGAGCAGTTCGAGGCGATGTGGAACGACTCCGAACGGTTCGAGACGCTGAAAGCGAGCATCGCAATGCCCGAGGAAGACGGGCGGGCGCAGAATACGGACAGCGACGGAGAGGAGACAGACGCCGCGGTCCCCGCATCGTGCGCCAACCCAAAGATCAAGGGCAACATCAATTCGAAGGGCGACAAAATCTATCATGTGCCCGGCGGGGCGCAGTACGACAAGACGAAGGCGGAAGCTCTGTTTTGCACCGAAGCCGAAGCGGAGGCCGCCGGATTTCGGAAGGCCCAAAACTAACGTTAGGCGGAATTATTCCGCTCTTTCAAATAAAAAACGCCGAAAGGCGTTTTTTTTGTTTGACTTTTATCTTAAAATCTTAGATGATATGCCTAACTGTAACCTTATTTCAAGTTATATTTAACAAACAAAACGTTTTGTATGGCAGGTGTGATGAAATGCGAATCGTAGAATTAAACGGGCTATGGGAAGCGACCAACGCTCGAACGAACGAGAAATACCGGGCGCATGTCCCGGGATTTATTCAGAAGGATCTCATGGAGCAGGGGGCGATCCCGAACGAATACGACACGCTGTTCGAATCGAAGATCGAATGGGTCGAGCACGACGATTGGGTTTACAGACGGACGTTTGAACTGAGCGAGGACCAGTTGCGCTCGGAGGCGCTTGAGCTCGTTTTCGACGGCGTCGATACGTTTTCCGAAGTGAGCTTGAACGGAACCGTTCTCGGACGCACGGAAAACATGTTTCTCGCCTATCGCTTCGACATTAAGGGAATTGCCCAAGCGAACAACGAGCTGGTCGTGCGCATTTTCTCCCCGACGGAGACGCTGAAGGAGAAGGAGAAGGCGTTCGGGGAATCCCTTTTCCTCTGGAACGGCATTTCGCCGCGTTTGTTCGGACGCAAAGCCCAATACGGCTACGGATGGGACTGGGGAGCGCGCGTCGCCACCGTCGGCATTCACAAGCCGGTACGGGTGGAAGGCTACGACGCCGTTCGCAGCGCGCATCTCGGCTACCGCATAGCGAGCATCGCTCCGGACAAGGCCATTATTACCGCTTGGCACAAAGTGGTGGGAGCCGGCCAACAGCCGATCGACGCGGACGTAACGTATCGGATATACGATGGAAATACCGTTGTTGCGGAAAAATCCGAGAAGGCTCGCATCGCGGTCGGAGAGCGGACGTACGAGGCCAGTCTGGAGATTGCCGGTCCGAAGCTGTGGTATCCGGCCGGGCACGGCGCTCAGCATCTTTATCGGCTCGAAGTCGAAGTCCGAACGGCTTCCGCCTCCTGCTCGAACGAGTGTACGGTCGGCATTCGCGACGTGAAAATCCGCATGCCTTACGACGAGCAAGGACGCAAATTTTTGATCGTCGTCAACGGCATCGAAATCTTGTGCAAGGGCGTCAACTGGATTCCGCTGAAGCTGTTCCCGAATCTCGATACGGCTGAGGAATACCGCGCCGAGATCGAAGACATTGCCGCCGCCAACATGAACATGATCCGCGTTTGGGGCGGAGGCACGTACGAGAACCACGACTTTTTCGCAGAATGCGACCGGCTCGGCATCATGGTATGGCAGGACTTCATGTTCGCTTGCGGGGATTACCCGGACGACGACGCGTTCAGCGAGCTCGTTCGCGCGGAGGCCGATTATGTCATCGACGAGTTCGGCTACCACCCGAGCATCGTGCTCTGGTGCGGCAACAACGAGAACCAGTTCTTTATCGAACGGAGCCGGAAACACCGGAAGCACGGCTTCGGCGAGAAGCTCTATTTCGATGTGCTCAAAGAAGCTTGCGAGAAAGACACGCTGCGGCCGTATTGGCCGACGAGCCCGTTCTCGCTTACGTTCGACCACTCGAAATACGAGGGCGACTACGGCGATTTGCACTCCTGGTATGTATGGGGCCAAACCCATCCGTACGAAGAATATCGCGAGGTCAACGGCCGCTTCCTCTCCGAGTTCGGCATGCAGTCGTATCCTTCCACGCTCGTCCTGGATCGGGTCGATCCCGCGGCGGACTTGCGCGACCCGAAGTTCGACGCGATGCAGAAAGCGCCGAACGGCATCCAGCGGCTGTTCTACTATACGGTCGGAGATTACCGGCTGCCGGCGGAGAAGAACGATTTCGTCTACGTCAATCAGCTCATGCAGGCGAACGCGCTCCGATACGGCGTGGAGCACTGGGTATCGCGCATGCCGGATACGTCGGGCGCGCTCATCTGGCAGTGGAGCGACCTGTGGCCGTCCATCAGCTGGGCGCTGGTCGATTACGGCAAAGTCAAAAAGCCGTCTTACTATTATATGAAGCGCAGCTTCCAATCGCCGAACGTTATTGCCAAAATCGCGCCGGGACAGCCGGAAGCCGATCTGTACGTCGTTCACGACCACGGCGATTTCGAGGGCAAAGTCGTCGCGGAATTTTACGACCTGTCGACCGATCGAATCGTTCGAACGGAAGAAAGAGCGGTCGCAGGCCAAGGGTATCGCTCGACTGCGGTCGGCAAGCTGAACGTCGAAGGCTTCGATGCGGCCAGGACGATCGTCTTCGTCAATCTGTACGCCGACGGGAAGCGGCTGGCGCGGCAAGCGTATTTGCTCGGCAAGCCGTATCAGCTGCAACTGAAGCCGGCAAACATCCGGGTCACCAGCCGGTCTCTCGACAACGGCGATACGGCGTTCACGATCACGACCGATGTTTTTGCCAAAGACGTCGGACTTCCGAACGTGCCCGGAACGTTTAGCGACAACTATTTCGACCTCTGCGCCGGCGAAACGCGCGAAATCGTCCTGAGCGGCTCCTTGCCGGAGGGCGTTCGCCTCGAACCGGTTTGCTTGAATCAAATTAAAACGATCAGCTACGTTTAAATGTGGCTTACCGGGGGTCCCACCAGAACTTCCACCAGACCATCCACCAGGACTCCCATCAGGACTCCCATCAGGACTTCAACTAGGGCTGGCTTCAGGGCTGCCGCTCCTTCGGCGGCAGCCTTTTTCTTCCAGCCTGCTCCTCTCTCCCCCTCAATCATGACTCCTCCCATTATCCCCTTCGTTCAGAAAGGAGAACGCGGAACAGTCTCGGTTTCGGTATCGGGGAATTATACCATTCTCTCAGGAACTCTGCATTCCCCCTTTTCCAGTCATCCTACAACCGGGTTCTGTGAATCGAAGAGAAGGCACAAACTAGAAGGTTCTAGGCAGAAATAAGTTAGGCATAAAGAAAGTTCGGTCCGTGCAAAACGAAACGGGAAACAAGCCTCTTCCGAAAGCGTCGAAGGAAATGAAGCTGGGGATTCCGCAAATGGAGGCAGAGAGTCGTAGCCTACCCGATGCGCCAAATAAAGGATGTTGGTAGTGAATGGCATCACGCCCCCCAAGCGCTGAAGTGCCGAGCTTTCCATTTCGCCCTGCTGCCCCACAAGCGCCAGGGAACGGGGAGCACCGGCTTGTCCCGCGTCAGCTCTTTGTAAATCAGCACCGGCGTCGAAGCGCACCA
>NZ_KE386962.1:69755-91304 GCF_000429825.1 Cohnella thermotolerans DSM 17683 | reverse complement strand
AATGTTTCATAAAAAGATATCTATCCGGCGTTGACACTACAAATCTGTTTATCTTGGAATTAGTCCCCCGCCGGTGAGGGTATTAATGGAAGAGTTGGGATAGGTTAAACGCAATAGTAACAGCGGCGGTCTAAGACTTTATTTTTCAAGTCCTAGTCCACCGCTGTTTCGTTTAGGGGTTGGCCTAATACCTTTACTTTTAGTTAGAGAGCTAAAGATATCTCTTCTCTGAAAATCCGTAAAGTTGAAGCTGGTTTTGATGATGCTACTGCGGTACTGAGCTTGCCTGAAAAGTACCGTAAACGCCTTCGCACCACGAACAGCGTGGAACGCTTGAACGAAGAAATCCGCCGCCTGTGGGCTTGTCATGCCACGGTTTGTAGGCATTGCCGCTTTCCATGGCGGAGAAGATATACACAAGTCCCGGATGATCGCCGCGGCTTTGGAGGATCTCCTGAATTCGATCGTCTTTGCGGAATTCGCCGATCTTGCGGATAAACTCAACCTCCAATTGGTTGTCTTCGGCGATTTGCTCCGCATGAGCGCGAATGTCGTCACGGAGTCCGTTTGCCCAAGAAGGATAGTCGAACACTCGAATGTTGTTCCGGTATAAATACGAGGTCATCCCATCGGCAAAGCAAAGTTCCGGAATATTGCCGTGAATCACAATGCGATCATAACAAGAAAGTACGCCTTTATATCGTTCAGTCAGTAATATCGTCTGCTCCCCATATCGAATGATGATTAGAAATGGAATCAGGTTTCCGCCGACTACGAACGATTGTAGGCCGAAGTTCGTTATAATGATCCTAACCCGGACGAGCCGGAACCAATAGGATTTTTACATCCCCTGTCGAAATAAAGAGTAATGCATTGCCTTCCCCGTCCGTTCCCGTTTACGAGCCATTTCTGAATCTGCTTATTCAGGTTTAAGTCTCTGCCGGATCTTGCTTGCTGCGAATTTTGTTTCACCGTATGGATATATCCTCAAAATATCATGGAAAAGGTAAAAATAAAAACCCTTCCGAGAAGGGTTTGATTGCAATATGGTGCGGTCGAGAGGACTCGAACCTCCACGGCTGTTACACCACTAGAACCTGAATCTAGCGCGTCTGCCAATTCCGCCACGACCGCACGTCCGTTGTGATTCAAGATTGGATCCGCCGGCTTGCTCACGTTCACCGGCTTGCCTGTCGCAATCACGAGACTTATCTTATCATGCGGCCGTAAGCGAAGTCAAGCCAACTCGGGAAGTTCTAATTTTCAGTTAATAACCTTTCCCTCGCCGGCCGCTTTTATTCAAGTATGCCTTCCACCGACGGGCGCGGCGCGCTCGCTTCGACCATCACATAATCGCGCTTCAATTTGACGACCCGGCGGTTCGGACGCCGGATGAGCACGCTCTCGTCGTCCCAGGCGACGACGAAGCCGACGACGTCGTTCATCTCCAGCGCGTCCCGCACGACGCGAACTTTGGTCCCTTCGACCCTGAACTTGTCCAATTGCTCTTCGGTCATTGGCGTTTCCTCCTTCTCACGAATGTCATCGCAAAACAAAACCCGCGCAAGACGAATCCTTCGTCCTGGCGGGTTCATGTTGAGGCGCGAACGGGCCGGTCATCCGACATGTTCCCGCGTATCGTTCGTCTCGTACCAGTAATCCAGCACTTTGCTGGACATGACGCGATTGCGCACATACTCCGCCTGGCGATCCGTGAACCGTTCCGTCCAGGCAATGCCCAACTCTTCGCAGAGCTTGACGATCGTCAGAAGTTCGGACCAAGCGACGTACCGTTTGTACCAGAAAAATTGCGGGTGCTCGATCATGTATGGATACAGATCGTCGAATTCGGTGTGCTTGCAGTCGAGCGCGCGCTCGAAGTGGTTTTTGGCATCATCCAATTTGTTCGCGAAGAATTCTTCCGACAGGTTAACGTGGTTTCCCATCTCCTGCTCGCCTCCCCTCTGCGACTTAACCCTATTATAGATCAAAGACTGCGCCGGGAAAAGGGACGAAACGGTCATCAGACCTGTAAAAAATCCCCATTTCTTCCGGGTGCGCTATTCGAACGTAATCTCGTTGCCTTCGAGCGAAGAGATCCGGACGAGCGATTCCACCTCGTAGCCCAGTTCCCGAAGCGCCTTGCCGCCCGCCTGGAACGACTTCTCGAGCACGATGCCGATGCCCGCCACCTTCGCGCCCGATTGCTCAATAATTTTCAACAGCCCTCTGGCCGCGTCCCCATTGGCGATAATGTCGTCGATGAACAAGACCGAATCCATCGGGCTCAGCAGATGCCGCGAGACGATCAGGTCGGTAACGATCCCCTTCGTGAACGAAGGAACCCGCTCGACATAGGCGTCGGCATCGCCCGGCAGCGTCTTCTTGCGGCGGGCGAACACGAGCGGAACGCCCAGCGTCAGCGCCGTCGCGAAGGCGACCGGGATGCCGGACGACTCCACCGTAATGACCTTGGTCACGTACCGGCCTTCGAAGCGCCGCGCGAATTCCTTGCCCATCTCCATCGTCAGGAGAGGGTCGACTCCATGGTTGAGGAGCGAATCCAACTTCAACACGCCGGCGTTGACGACGGTCGCTTCCTGTAGAATCCTTTCCTTTAAGATGTCCATGTCAATCTTCACCGTCCATTCTTTTCCGTCTAAAGTAACATATCCTTACCTGTCAGCGCAAGATAAAAGACGCGGAACACCCGTTCGTCAATAGTGGGCCTTATGAACCAATGGGAAAGCTGTGGTTGTAGGCTGTTTTTCCTGATTCCGAAGGACGCTTTTTGCCTCCACCGGTTTTTTTGGCGAAACTTTTCCAGCGCAAATCATGTCCTAATATATAGAAACTATGGAAAGGCGGTCGTCCGATGCGCAAATCGCTTATGCCGTTCGCTTGGACGTTAGGCGCTCTCGCGCTGATGTCTTCGTTGATCGCTTGCAGCAACAACGCGCCCGATGCCGGAATCGCCGCCATCGATCCCGCCGCCGCTCCCGCAACCCGTTCGGGAGAGGGCTCTCCCGCCCGCCCGGCCGCCGCTTCGCCCGCCGTCGTCTCTCCTGCAGGAGCGAACGTTCCGCAGGCTTCGGCGACGCACGGCAAAATCGTCGTCGACGCGTCCGGATCGGCACCGGCCGAACAGGCTGCGGACCGGGAAGCCCTCAGCCGTTTCGACCCGAAGCATCCTTCTCTCGCCGGCATCACGCTCGGCATGGACGAGAAGGAGGTGCTCCGCAAACTGGGGGAGCCTTCCCAGAAATACGATCTCCCGGAGAAGGAGATCGTCGTTCACATGCATGAATACGACGGCCTCTCCGTCGGATTCGGGGCGAAAAATCGGGTCGTCTACGTGGAGATTGCCAAAGCCGGCGTCGACACGGGGCTCGAAGGCATCCAGATCGGGACCGAAGGCCGGGAAGCCGCGGCGGTGCTGGGCGATGACTTCGCTTCCGATACGCAGGTGCTGTCCCGCGATGTCGCCGGAGGGATGGTCAAGGTCGATCTGGACCCGGCCACGCGCACGGTGCTGTCGGTCAAGCTGATCGGACAAGATTAGCCGCCCAGCGCCGAATGCAGCCATAACGCCCCGAGCGACGTCAGCAAGACCGGAATCGTCAGCATTGCCCCGTATTTCAAATATAGCCCCCCGACAATGCGATCCCGTCCCTCTGCAGCAATCCGATCCAGAGCAACGTCGCCAGCGAGCCGATTGGCGTCATGATGAGCACTGTTCCGTCGTTGTTGAAGAACGTCGTGATGAAGCAGGACTTCGCCGCGAATCCGACCCCCGGAACGGTCATCGGTTCTCTCTCCGAGCTCCTTCAAGTGCGGATTCCGGACTCCCATGTCATGCCCGTCCCTCTTTTCTCATACTCTAAAAAGAGAAATGCGGACAAACCGGATCGGGAGGTTCCGTCTATGAAACGTTGGGGCCGAAGTATACAGATCGCGTTTACGTTTATCGGCACCGTCGTCGGCGCCGGATTCGCGACGGGACGGGAAGTGATGCAATTTTTTACCCGCTTCGGCTATTGGGGCGCCCTGCTCATCGGCATAGTGACGCTGTTGTTCGTCTGGCTCGGGGCCAAAATGATGCTGCTCGCCGCCGAGCTCCGGGCGCGTTCCTACGAGGATTTGAACAAGCATCTGTTCGGGGAACGCATGGGCACGTGGGTGAGCCATCTGATGCTGTTCGTGCTTCTCGGCGTGAACGCGGTCATGCTTGCGGGGGCGGGCGCGATTTTCTCCGAGCATCTCAATCTCGGCTACCAGACCGGGCTCGTCGTCACGATGTTCGCCTGCTTCTTCCTGCTCCGCAAAGGGATGAATGCGATTCTGACGATCAACACGCTCGTCGTTCCCGTCATGATCGCGTTCACGACGCTGCTCGTCGTCCATACGCTGCAGGGACCGGGCGCGGACCGCTGGCTGACGCTAGGGAACGAACAGTCGCTTTGGGCGGTCTGGATGTCCCCGTTCCTGTACGCAGCGTTCAACCTGTCCATGGCGCAAGCCGTCCTCGTGCCGCTAGGCGCCGAAGTGGCCGATCCTGCCGTTCTAAGGCGCGGCGCCTGGCTGGGCGGCCTCGGCATCGGCGCGATGCTCTTGGCCGGCCATTTGACGCTCTCTTCGCGCATGCCGGGGGTGCAGCAATTCGATATCCCGATGGGCGGGATCGCGCGCGAACTGGGACCCTGGGTGCATTACGTCTATGTGTTTCTGATCTTTATGGAAATTTTCACGACGCTGGTCGCCGATATTTACGGGCTCACCTTGCAGCTTGAGGACAGGCTGAACGTCCGCAAAGCCTGGCTGACGTTCGGCGTTCTGCTGTTCTGCTTCGTGGCCGGCCAGTTCGGATTCGGGCCGCTGCTCTCCACGCTGTACCCGCTGTTCGGCATGCTCAGCCTCGGGTGGCTGCTTCTGATGGGAAGAGACCGGAAGCTGCGCCCGAAGCCCCCCTCCTTGCCAACCTGACGAGCCCCGCGTCCGGCAGCGCCGCCGCGATCGTCTCCGCCACATGCTCGTGGCATGTGAATAAGACGATTTGGCGATCCTCCGACACGTCCCCCAAGACGCGCGCGGTCCGTCCCAGGCGCTCGCCGTCGAAGTGAACGAACAGATCGTCGAGCAGCAGAGGCAAAGCTTGTCCGGCGGCGGGTGCGCCCGCCAAGGCAAACCGGAGCGCCAGGTACAGCTGCTCGCGCGTGCCCCGGCTCAGCATCGAAACATCGATGGATCGGCGGTCCCTCGTCTCCGCCCGCAGCGTCTCGTCATCGCCGGGTACGACGATCCGGGCGTAAGCTCCGCCGGTCATCTCCGCGAAGTAGGCCGACGCTTTGCGCAGCACTTCCGGCTGGCGGTCCTCCTCGAACACGGCTTTCGTCTTCCGGATCAGCTCCGCTGTCAAGGCAAGCACGGCGTAGCGGTCCGCAAGCCGCTCGAACTCGGCGCTTCGCTCCCCGAGCGCCACGAGCCGGTCTTCGGTCTCCGCCTCCCGCCGCAGCCGCTCCAGCTGCTCGGTCAACCGGCCGCGCCGGTCCAGCAGCTCGGCGCGGCGCCGCTCCTCCTCGCGAAGGTCGGCTTCCGCCCGAGCGAGCAGCTGCGCCAGAGCGGCCTCGTCGTGCCGCTCCAGCAGCGCCTCCAGCTCGGCGAGCGAGGACGCGTCGCGTCCGGCCGCGAGCCGCAGCTCGGCTTCGCGGCGCTCGCGCCTGAGCGCGCGGCGCCGCTCGTCCACGCGAAGCCGCCGCTCGTAGGCGGCTTCGTCGGCGTCGCCGGCGGCAGCCGGCGGCGCCTGAACGGCCGCGGCCGCCTCGGCGTACGCGGCCCGGGCTTCGGCTGCGGCGGCTTCGGCCTGCCGCAGCCGCTCGTCCAGGCGGCGCGCCTCGGCCGCCGTCTCGCTCTGCTGCTGCGCGTCGCGGAGCAGCAGCTTGACGGCGAGCGCCGCGTCGCCGCCGGCCGCCGCGGGCGGAGGGCACGCGGCGAACAGCTCGGCGGCCGCCGCCTCGAACGCCGCGAGGACGGGCCGCAGCTGCTCCGCGCGCTCAACCAGGCGGCCGCGCTGCCGCAGCGTCTGCAGCGCTTGCTCGGCCAACTGGAACAGCTCCGGCAGCAGCTCGGGCGGAAGGCCTGCCGGGAGCTTGCGCTCCGCCAGCCATTCCTCCCATGCCCGCCGCTTCGCCTCCAGCCTCGCCGCGCCAGCTTCGCGCTCCCGCTCCAGCTGTTCCCGCTCGCGCGTAAGCTCCGCCAGCCGGCGCGCATCGTCCTGCCGCGCAGCCCGGTCGCGCTCCTCGGCGTCCAGCCGCTCCAGCTCCCGGTACACCGCTTCGCGCAGCGCCCGGCGGGCCGCCTCGGCCTCCTCCCGTTCCGCGCCCGGGCTCCCGCCTTCCTCTCGCAGCAGCGCCGCCGCCGCTTCCTCCGGACGCGCGAGAAGCCGGCGAACGGCGTCGTTCACGCTTCGCTCGCTCGCGGCAAGAGCGGCACGCGCCCGCTCCTGCGCGGCGGCGCCTGTATCCGCCTCTCCGGCCGACGATGCCGACTGTGACGCGGAGTGCCGCCATCCGTTCCGCCACAGCGTGCCGGCGAACATCAGCAGCGCGCCGGCGAGCGCATACAAGCCGGACGCCGCCGCGCCGTCCAGACGGAGCGCAGCGGGCAGCAGCGCCGCCGCCAACGCGGCCGCGAACAGGGCGGCCGGGGCAAGCGGATGGGGACCGGGCCTTCCCGGCTTCTTGCGCCTAGCCGGCGCTTCGCCCCGGCGGCCCAGCGGCGTCGGTCCGGCTGCCGCGCTTCCTTCCGCCGATCGGCCCGCAGCCTCGACGGCGGATTCGGCCACTCGCACCTCCGCCCACGCCCGTTCCCACTGCCGCAGCTCGTCCTCCACGCGGCTCCACGCCTGCAGCAGCGCCCCGCGCTCCCGGGGCGCGAACGCCCCGAACGGCGACAGGCCGCCCGCAGCCGCGTCCGATTCGGCCGGCCTCCCCCCGCCGGCTTGCGCGCCCTCTTCGCCGGCAGCGAGCCGCTCCCGCACCAGCGCGGCCTTCTGCCGCTCAATCCGCCGCTGCTCGGCTTCCAGCCGCTCCAGCTCGCGCTCGGCTTCGGCCAAGCCCGCTTGCATCGCCCGCGCGCGCTCCCTCTCGGACAGCGACGCGAAGCGCTGCAGGTCGGCCGCCTCCCACGACGGCGACAGCCGCGCGACGAGCGAAGCGAGCGTCTCGTCCTGCAGCCGGATGTCGGCGGCGACCTCCGCCAGCTCCTCGCGCCGGGCGGCCGCCGCTTCGCGCTGCGCCTCGAGCTCCTCGATGTCCGGCAGTCTGGCGGCCAGCGCCTCGTCCCAGCGGAGCGACTCCCGCTCCCGCCGGAGCCGGTCCAGCTCGGCCTCGGCCTGCCGGAGCCGCGCTTCGGCTTGCCTGCGCTCGCCGAGCAGCGCTTCCCATCGCGCGGACGCGTCTTCCGGCAGCGGCTCGGCCAGCGGATCGGGCAGCTTCGAAGCGAGCTCGGCCTCCTCCAGCCGGATCGCCTGCAGCCGCAGCCAGCTTTCCCGCGCTTCGACGGCGCTCTGCGCGAGCGCCAGCCTCCGCCGAAGCTCCGGCAGCCGCGCTTCGGCTTCGCTCGCTTCCCGCTCCACTGCTTCCAGTTCCAGCGCCGCTTCGTTGAACGCCCCTTCGCCTTGCCGGCCGCGGCGAAGCTGCTCCTCCAGCTCCCGGATTTCCGCCATGACGCGGTTCAGCTCCGGCAGCGCTCCCTTCGGCTTGAACAGCTTCTCCATCTCCGCCTCCAGCGCCTTGTTCGCCGCCGTCAGCGCCGCCCCTCCCGCCATTCCGGCGTGGTAGAGGTAATTGCCGACTTCGTCGCCCGCGATCGTCCTTAGCTGCTGGAGATCGTCCAGCGTCACCGCGAACAGCTGGCGGAACAGCCGCTCGGAGACGCCGCCGAGCAGCCGCCGCTCGAGCTCCGCCTGCGAGAGCGGAAATTCGGCGCCGTTCGCGTCCCGCAGCACGGCCGCAGCGCCGCCGCGGCGGACGGCAACGTCGGCGTAGCGCTCCAGGACGAGCTCCTGCCCGTCCGAGCGCAGGACGAGCCTTCCGCCGTGCCGGCCGCCGAAGACCGGCTCGCCGCGCTCCTCCGGCTGCCCCCGGTTGGCGAAGCCGTACAGCACGCTGCGGATAAAGCGCAGCAGCGTGCTTTTGCCCGCTTCGTTCGGACCGTATACGACCGTCACCGGCGCCTCGAACGCGCAGCTCAGACCGGCGAGCGCGCCGAACCCGTCGATTTGCAGCTCCTTTATGTACACCTTGCGTTCGCCCTCCCTTACGCGCCGAAATTCCCGGCTCGTCTCCCGTCGGTCGCACCCGGCAGGCGGACAATCCGACGGTATTCGCATGCCGGCGACTTAGATCCGCATAACCCGGAATCCGTTAACCGGCAGCCGATGCCGATTTGCCGATCGTCGATGCCGATTGTCCCCATATTCGGCCTCGAAGCCGGCTACCGTCCTTCCTTGTCTCTGAGCAGCAACGCAGCCAGCTCCAGCGCCCGGCCGATCAGTTCCTCGCGTTCGGGGCCGGTCCGCGCGGCGCTCCATTCCCGCAGCTTGGCGTGACGCAGCGCCTGCCCGAGCGCGTCGTCCAGCAGCCGGCGCGACCCGTCCGGATCGCCGGCCGCTTCCCGTCCGATCCGCGACAGCACGCCGAGGAATCCGTTCTCGTCCTCCTCGTCCGTCCCTGGCGTTAGCGCCCCCGTGCGGACAAGCAAGCTGTCCGCCCAGACCCAGTCGTCCGCTTCGTCCGGCGAGCCGCACCATTCCCGCAGCTCCTCCAGCCATTCGGCCGCCGCCGTGTCCCGCTGCAGCCGTTCGTGCAGGACGCCTCTGCCCTCGACCCGGATGCGCAGGACGACCGGCCGGCCGGCCGCCTCCGCACGCGCCTCTTCGGCCAAGCGAACGAGCAGGTTCTTAAGCTCCTGCTCGCGCTCCATCCCTTCGATCGACGCGGTCTTCTCCAACCAGAGCACGTCGGCCGTGTCGCGGAATTCCATCTCGATCCGTCCCGTCTCGGACACGCGCACGACGTAGGCGCCTTTGCCTCCGGTTTCCCGCATGCTCCGCCCCTGGATGTTGCCGGGATAAACGACATGCGGATATTCGTGCAAAACCCGCCGGTCGTGCACGTGGCCGAGCGCCCAATAGTGAAAGCCCGCCGCCCTTAGCTCCGCAAGCCTGCACGGAGCGTAATCGTCGTGTCCCGGGTTGCCGTCGACGTTGGCGTGCAGCACCGCCAAATGAAAAGGCGCGCCCGGTCGGACCCGATAGCGCGCCGCCAGATTGTCGGTCACGTTGGATTGCGGATACGATATGCCATACACGTAAGCGGCCAGCTCGCCGTCCCGGCGGTAGGCCGGGAACGACTCCACGTCGCGCGAGCCGAACACGCGGACCGTCCGCGGCCAGTCCAGCTTCGCTTTCCAGCCGTTCTCCGGATCGTGGTTGCCGTGCACGACGAACACCTGAACGCCGTCCTCCGCCAGCTCCGTCAGCGTTCGCTGCATGCGAAGCTGCGCGCGCAGCGAACGGTCGGCGGCATCGTACAGATCGCCGGCAAGCACGACGAAGTCGATCTTCTCCCGCCGGACCAGCTCCATTAGCCGCCGGAAAGAGGCGAACGTCGACTCCCGCAGCCGCTCGCGGACGGCGGGCGGCACCCGGGTCAGGCCGCGGAACGGGCTGTCCAGATGAAGATCCGTGGCATGAAGAAACGTGAACGGTACGCCCACTCTTCCACCTCCTTCGTCGTTCGCCGGCCGCTATTCGGCGGAGAGCGGCTCCCCGGCCGGCCCCTTGGGCCCCAGATCGGTATAAACCTTCTTCAATTCCGCGATGACGCGATTGAGCGAATACGTCTTCTTCGCCTTGTTCCACGCCGCGCGAGCCAGTTCGTAGCGGTATTGCGGATCGATGATCAGCTCTTCGAGCGCGTTCGCGAGCGCTTCGGGGTCTTCCTCCGGCACGAGCAGGCCGTTCACGCCGTTCTCGATCTGCTCCGCGATGCCGCCCACGTTCGTGCCGACCAGCGACAGCAGGCAGAGCGCCGCTTCGGCGAATACCGAACCGAACGATTCCGCGCGCGAAGGCAGCACGAACACGTCGAAGAACGGCATCAGCTCTTCCGGATGCAGCATATAGCCGTAGAAAATCGTGTCTTCGTAAATCCCGAGGCTCTGCGACAGCTTCTCCAGATCCTCGCGGATCGGACCGTCTCCGATAATATGGAGCACGAACTTGCGCCCTCTCCGGTGAAGCTCGGCGCAGGCTTTGAGCAGCAGGTCGATGCCCTTCGCGGGCACGAGCCGGCATACCGTCACCAGTTGCGTCACTTCGTTCTCGTGGGAGATCGGCTTGAACCTTTTCTCGTCGTAGCCGTTCGGAATAACCCCGACCGCGCCGGGATCGCGCAAATAGGCGCCCAAATATTGGGCGAACGAATGCGAGACGGTCAGCAGCCGGTCCGTCTTCCGCTCGAGCTCGCCGTAAATCTTCGTCAGGAATTGATGCTCCGGTCCGCCGGCCTTGATTCGGCCGTTCAGAATGAGCTCGCGCTCGAAGCTCGAGTGGACGGTCATGATCACCGGAATATCGGGATAGATCCGCTTCATCGCGAGCGCGGCCACCGGATGATGGGCGTGAATGAGGTCGTACTTATTCTCCTTCAGTCGGAGCTTCGTCCACCAGATGTAATCCTTAAGCGTTTGAATGTATTTATCGACAATGGCATGACCGGCGTAATCCCGCCAGTCGAACGTCTCGAACGCGATATCCTCTTGCCCTTTGTTGCGGATACGCTTCGGGAGAGAAAAGAGTTCCATCTCCCAACCGAGCTTGCGGAACCGTTCCCCAATGTAGGGCACCATGGAAGAGACGCCGCCCGGCTGCTCCGGGGGGAAAAACAGCGCCTGCAAAACATTCATGGAAAACCCTCCTTATGTTCTGCTTTCTCGGTCTATCATATTTATGATATATTAGAACATATGTTTCTGTAAAGGAATGCGAAGGAGCTTCTATGAATCCCACATCGGTCTGGACGGCCGGAGAGTACGTCCAAGCTTTCTCTTCCGGAATTGTCGTCATCGTGCTCGCATTGATGCTGTTTATGGCTTACCGGCTCTACGTCTACAACAGGCGCGCCACTTACCGCAAGCTGATTTTCTCGATCGGGGTGAGCCTGCTCCCTCAATTGCTGAATGTGGTGCTGGCCGTCGGCTGGTTCCCGTCCAAGCCGCTCCTCACCTTCCTCGGAAGCACGCTGGACGCGATCTCGTTCATTTTGCTGAACTTCTCGGTCTTCGAGCTTTATCATAAGAAGCGTCCCCGCACGCAAGCGTGGTTTTACTCGTTAATCGGCATTTGCGTCGCCATTTCGGCCACTTCCGTCTTTTCGGGAGGCGAGTCGCTGGAGCGGATTTGGAACATCGGCGCCCTCCGCTCCCCCGTGCTGGACGGCTTCATGCTGGCGCTGAGCCCGCTGTTCGCGCTCATGTTCGCCCTGCACATCGGACAGCCGAAGCGTTACGTGCTTACATTGTCCCTCGCGTTCGCGCTGCAGCTGGTCACCGTCCTCCGGCGGTACGGCAACGCCGACAGTACATTTTATGAGACGTTCGCGGCGCTATTGCCGGTGGCCTACTTTATTTTGATGTTCATGCTGCTGTTCGAGCGCGTCGTCGAGCTGCTCCAATCGGCTTACCGCTCCTCGATTACCGACGGGCTGACCAACCTGTTCAACCGCCGTTTCTTCACGAACCAGCTGGAGCACGCCCTTCGTTCCGGCAAGCCGGTGGGCGCCATTTTTTGCGACATCGACAACTTCAAGAAGCTGAACGACACGCAAGGCCACCAGCAGGCGGACATCGTCCTGAAGCAAGTCGCCTCCATTCTGACGGAAGAGACCGAAGGCATCGGGCTGGCGGGACGTTACGGCGGTGAAGAGTTGGTCGCGTTCGTCTTCGGACAGGAGGCTTCTTCGCTCGCGGTCGCGGAGAAAATCCGGGCGCGCATCGAGAAGGAGACGATCGTGACGGCGAGCATCGGCCACTGCCAGGCGGGCAAAGGGACCTCGGCCGAGAAGCTGATGAAGCAGGCGGACGAAGCGATGTACCATTCGAAAAAGTCGGGCAAAAACCGGGTCACCGATTATGCCCATTGGATGAACGGATCATCGTAGTCCCGCGGAACCGCGAAGTAACCGATTTCGGAGTCAGGCTGCAGCGTTTCCCCTATAAAATTAAAGATCCGAGCTTGGGCCGCGGGAAGGGAAACGGGGCGGCGAACCGTTTTGCGGCGCACGCGAGGTCGTGTATACTGGTAACGATTATTCCGATTGTTGCCGAAGGAGATTTTGCTTATGTCCCAGTTACCTTCCGCCTATGTCGAACGGATTCGCCGGCAGCTTGGCGGCGAGGCGGAGGCTTTTCTAGACAGTTACGAACATCCGCGGTCTTACGGATTGCGGCTTAATCCCTTAAAGCTTGCGCCGGATGACTCTCTGATCCGGGAGATTGTCGGCCGGTTTGCCCTCGAACCGGTTCCCTGGTGCCGGGAGGGCTACTTCTACGGCGAAGCGGTGCGGCCGGGACGCCATCCGTGGCATGCGGCGGGCCTGTACTACATTCAGGAGCCTTCCGCGATGATCGCGGCGGAGCTGCTCGACCCCCGGCCCGGAGAGATCGTTCTCGACCTCGCGGCCGCGCCGGGCGGCAAGACGACGCAGATCGCGGGCCGCATGGCCGGACGAGGACTGCTCGTCGCGAACGAAATTCATGGGGGACGGGCGAAAATTTTGGCGGAGAACGTGGAGCGTATGGGCATTGCGAACGCCGTCGTGACGAACGCTTCGCCGGACGAGCTGTCCGCCCGCTGGCCCGAAGCGTTCGACCGGATCATGCTCGACGCTCCCTGCTCCGGCGAAGGCATGTTCCGCAAAGATCCCGAGGCGGTCGCCGAGTGGTCTCCCGAAGCGGTGGACGCCTGCGCGGCGCGGCAGCGATCGATCTTGCCCGATGCCGCCAAAATGCTGAAGCCGGGCGGCAGGCTCGTTTATTCCACCTGCACGTTCAATCGCGAAGAAAACGAGGAGACGATCGCCTGGTTCCTCGCCGAATACCCGGCGTTCAGGCTCGTGCGGGAGGAGCGCATGTGGCCTCACCGGGGCGAAGGCGAGGGGCATTACGCGGCCGTGCTGGAGAAGGAAGGGCCGGAAGATGCGCATGGGCAAGGGGCCGAACGGGGCGGCTTGGCAAACTCCAAAGCCAGGGGGAGCGGCAAGCTGAATCCGGCGGCTGCGGAGGGGTTGCGGCTGTTTCGCGAATTTGCGGCCGAGACGCTTCCCGGCTTTGAGCTGCCCGAGGGCGGCGAACCGCTTCTGTTCGGGGAGGCGCTGTACTGGCTGCCGCGGCCGAAGGGGGCGCCGTTGTCGGCAGGCGCGCTCAAAGGTCTGAAGCTGCCGCGGCCCGGCCTCCATCTGGGCGACGTGCGCAAAGGCCGTTTCGAGCCCGGCCACGCCCTGGCGATGGCCGTCCCGGCCGCGGCGGCCGCGCGAACGAGCGATTATCCGGCGGATAGCCCGGAGGTCGCGGCCTATCTTCGCGGAGAGAGCCTTCCCGCAGCGGACAGCGCGGGCAAAGGCTGGGGACTGTTGACCGTGGACGGCCGGCCGCTCGGGTGGTTTAAAACGAGCGACGGCTGGCACAAAAACCGGCTGCCGAAAGGGCTTCGGCTGTTTACCGGTTAAGGCGCTTGGTCCGCCGAGCCTCCGCTCTCGAGCGCCGATTTGGAGCTGCTCGATTTCGTCGAGCAACTCCGCCATTGAAGGCCCTTTCTCAGCGTTGCTCGATTTCGTCGAACATCTCTGCCCCCAGGTTCATGACTTCCTACCGGCCTTATCCCCGCCGCTCAGGCCTAAGCTCCCAACAGCTCCTCGAGCACGAGCGCCACGCCGTCGTCGTTGTTGGAGACGGTCACCGCGTCCGAGACGCTTTTGACGGCTTCCGGAGCGTTGCCCATGGCCACGCCGTAGCCGGCGTATTCGATCATGCCGATGTCGTTGTAATAATTGCCGATCGCCAGCACCTCTTGCCGGGGAATGCCTCTCAGGCGGGCCAGTTGCTCCAGCGCGCGGCCTTTGGACGCATCGAGCGGCTGCACGTCGATAAAGAAGTCTCCGCTTCGGACGATTTGCAGCCCCGTGTCCCATGCCTCCCATTCCGCCTGAACTTCGTCCAGCACTTCCTTGGCGGCGAAGACCGACAGCTTGACGGTTCGCTCCGGCAGCCCCAGCTCCGCCTTCCATTCGATCGGACGGGCAAACATCCGCTCGTACATGCGGGCGGTCTCTTCCGACAATCGCTCCACATACAGTTCAAAAGCGGTGTTCATGTCGAAATGAATGCCGCGCTCGCGGCAGTAAGCCATATAACGCCCCGCCGCTTCCGGCGCAATCGCCGTTTCGTAAAGCACCCGGCGCGTCGAGCTGTCGACGATGGAAGCGCCGTTGTGGGTAATCATCGTGCCGGCAAGCCCGAGCTCCTCGATGACGGGCAATGCGCCCGACGAGCCTCGTCCCGTACACAAGACGATCTCCGCTCCGCGTTCCGCCGCCGTCCGCACGGCCGTCCGCACGCGCGGCGTAAGTTCATGATCGTCATTGATCAACGTTCCGTCGATGTCCAATGCGATAAGGCGATAGGTCATCCCTTTTGCTCCTTTCGATATTCGCGCAGGGCGGTCAGCTCTTCGTCCGTCAGTTCCCGCCAATCGCCCGGCTTCAGCGCGGGATCGAGCACCAGCGGCCCCATGGCGACGCGGCGAAGATAGAGCACTTCTTTGCCGACGGCTTGGAACATGCGCTTGACCTGATGGAATTTCCCTTCGTGAATGGTCAGCTCGATCCAGCTAAGCGTCCAGCCTTCCCGCACAGCGGCCGCAAGCTCGGCTCCCCTCAGCGCCGGCACGCGGGCCGTCCTTTCCGCCGCCTCGGCCATGCCGGGATGCGCGATCGGCTCACCCGCCTTGGCCGCGGCCAGAAGACGCAATTGCGCCGGGAGGGTGACATAGCCGTCGTCGAGCTCCACCCCCCTGCCGAAAGCCTCGGCGTCCGTCTCGTCCACTTCTCCCCGCACGAGAGCCCTGTACGTTTTGGGCACATGCTTCCGCGGCGACAGCAGCTCATGGGCCAGCTTGCCGTCGTTCGTGAGCAGCAGCAAGCCTTCGGTATCTTTGTCGAGCCGTCCCACGGGGAAGGGGGAAAAGACGTTCATCTCCTCGTCCAGCAGCTCGAGCACCGTCCGGTCCCGCAAATCTTCCGTCGCGGACACGTAGCCGGCCGGTTTGTGCAGCAGGACGTAGACCGAATCGCGATACGCAATCCGTTCCCCGTTCAGCAGCACCTCGTCCTTCGCCGGATCGATCTGCATGCCGGGGTCTTTCGCCGGAACGCCGTTGACGGCAACCGCCCCCTGGCGAACCAAAGCTTTGATGCCGCTTCTCGTCCCGTAGCCGAGGTTCCCCAGCATTTTGTCCAGCCGCATCGTTTTTTTCATTTTCAACACCGCTTTCTTCTTCAAAAGCCTTGTCGCTAAATCCACCGCCAGCCGGGAAGCAGCTCGTTTTTGAGCAGCGTTCCGTCCCATCGGCCCCAACCGGCGGGGTAGCCGTCGATGCAGACGAGCACCCATCCCTTGCCGGGCATCGGGCTTCCGTCCGCGCCGACGATCCTCTCCGGAGCGGGATGCAGCGTCTCGCCCTTCATATATTTTATCGCCTCGTCGTCTTCGCTCCTGAGCCGCAAGCTTCGGGCGGCATCGCCCATCGCGAGTCCCATCGCCAACGCCTGGGACGGCTCGAACCGATGCTTCATCGCCTTTCCGAGCAGCCAGCCCGGACGCACCAGTTGAAGCCGTTCGAGGCTCGGCAACCCGTCCGGCTGCAAATACAGCTGCTCGCCGCGCGCGACGAGCCGGCCCTTCGGCCGCCAGGCGGGAAGCGCCTCCTGAGCGAAGGCGATGAGCTTGTCGCGCATCTCCCGCTCCGGCGACGGGGCCGTTCGGCCTTTCGCCGGCTTCGCGCAGGCGACGCCTTTGCCTTTGGGCGCTCCCGCCGCCGGCGGGACATCCACGCCCGGCGCCGCCAGCGGAGGAAAGCGCCAGCCGCCGTCCTCCGCATTCTCGGCCGGCGGAGACGGGACCTCGCCGACGCGCACGAGCAACGCGGCGAAATGCCCCTCTCCCCGGCTGCGGTGCGGCCAGACGCGAACCGTTCCGGCCAGCGAAGCCAAGCGCTCCTCGCTTAGGCCCGCCTTTTCTTCCTCCGTCAGCCAGTCGGGCCTTCCCGGCCCAAGCCCCCATTCGGCCGGCGCCTCGATCCGTTCCACTTCGAACTCCGGATGCTCCGCCAGGAACCGGGCGACGCTCCCCTCGTTCTCCCGCGGCGAGAACGTGCAGGTCGAATAGAGCAGCTTGCCGCCCGGTGCGACCAGACGCGCCGCTTCGCGCAAAATGTCGCGCTGCATCGCCGAGCACCGCTCGGCCGAATGGCGCTCCCATTCGCGGATCATCGACTCGTCCTTGCGGAACATGCCTTCTCCCGAGCAGGGAGCGTCCACAAGCACCCGGTCGAAAAACGCGCCGAACGCCTCCGCCAGCTTCCCCGGCTCCTCGTTCGTCACCACCACGCCCGCCGCCCCGGCCCGCTCGACGTTTTTGGCCAGCGCCTTCGTCCGTTCCGCCGCGTTGTCGTTCGTCACCAGCACGCCCCGGCCTTGAAGCTTGGCGGCCAGCTGCGTCGATTTGCCGCCCGGCGCGGCGCACAGATCGAGCACGCGATGTCCCGGCCGAACGTCCAGCAGCTCGGCGGGCAGCATCGCGCTAGGCTCCTGTATATAATAAAGCCCCAGATAATAGTGCAAATGCTTGCCCGGACGGTCCTCCTCTTCCGTATACAAGCCTCCGGCCGCCCAAGGGATCGGTTGGCCTCCCCCGCCGTGCAGCCGGGCGTATTGATCCGGAGTCACTTTCAATCCGTTCAAGCGCAGCCCCGACGTTCTCGGCAGCGCGTAAGTGGCGAAGAACGCTTCCGCTTCCTCGCCCAGGAGCTCCCTCATCGAGCTCTCGAATTTGTCCGGCAGCCTCATGCTGTCTGTCATACCCCCCATTTTGTTAAAAGGCTACCTCTATCAGCTCTAATTTACGGGAGGATCGGCGACTTGTCTATCGTTCGCGCCAAAAAATACGGGCGGCAGCGCATCGAGATGATGTCCTTGGCGGATCGGGCCCAAAAGACGAACAAAGCAGCCCCGAAGCAAGATGTCCGGAGCTGCTTTGTTGCGCTTGTATTTTGCACTTGTGGAACATTGGTGCGGGTTTCGACCTCGCTGGCTGCGGTTCACGGTTTGCTCTCCATGCAGAGGCAGCCCGGCCTCACTGAACCCTTTCTCCGCTTGGGCCCTCAATCCCGCAGCCGCCCGAAAGCCCTCGCTCAGCTCGTTCCGCCCTTGCCGGCCCGCACGAGCGCCTCCTGGATCTCGGCGGACAGCTCGCTGAGCCCCCACATGTCCTCCTGCTCCCACAGCTCGTTGAAGCGAAGCTGGAACTGCGCGGCCTCCCGGATGCGCCGGAAGAAGTACAAGCTTTGGATATCGTTCAGCACTTTGCGGACGATGCCCGATTTGCCTTCGAAATCCTGCTGCGCGTCGACGATCTCCTGACGGATGTTGGACATCTCCGTATCGAGCTGGAACGCGGCCTCCGCCGCGTTGAACAGCCGTTCGCGCACGTGCTCGGGCAGCTGTTCCTTGTACTTGTAATTCAGCGAATGCTCGATCGTCGCCCAGAAATTCATCGCGAGCGTGCGGATCTGGATTTCCGCCAGCACCGGCATCGATCCGAGCGACGTCTGCACGGGATATTCCACGATGATATGATAGCTACGATAACCGCTCTCTTTGTAATGGGTAATGTAGTCCTTCTCGTACACGACCTTCATGTCTTTGCGCAAACGGATCATCTCCGCCACCCGGTGAATGTCGTCCACGAACTGGCACATGATGCGAATGCCGGCGATATCTTCGATTCCCGTCTCGATCCGGTCCATCGGCACGTTGAGCCGTTTCGCCTTCTCCAGAATGCTCGAGATCCTTTTGACCCTGCCGGTCACGAACTCGATGGGCGCGTATTCGTCGCGGGCTTTCAATTCGGTGCGCAAACCCTTCAGCTTCACCTTCAGTTCCTCGACCGCCTGCTGATAAGGGAGCAAAAACTTGTTCCAATCTCTACCGTCCATACGGAAACTCCTTTCTGCCGCATCCCAAAAGAAACTTGATAACCCGCGCCATCGGACGCCAGCCCGCCCGCGAATCCCGCGCGCTAGCGGTGATCGGCTCCAACCGCATCTGCGATCCGGGAGAAGCCGTCCTTGCGAAGCCGTTCTTCGAGCCCTTTAACGATCTCGCGCACGACCCCCGGGCCTTTGTAAATAAGCGAGGTGTACACCTCGACGAGGCTCGCGCCCGCCCGGATTTTGTCGTACGCGTCCTGAGCCGTGAAAATGCCGCCGGAACCGACGATCGGCAGCTTGCCGCCCGTCAGCCGATAAAGGGTGCGGACGACCTCGGTCGACCGTTCGGTCAGCGGACGGCCGCTGAGCCCTCCCGTCTCCTTCGCGTTCGGATGCTTGAGACCGTCCCGGCCGATCGTCGTATTGGTGGCGATAATGCCCGCCATGCCGCTCGCCAAGATGGCCTCCGCCATATACGCGAGCTGTTCCTCGTCGTTGTCCGGCGCAATCTTGACAAGGATCGGCTTGGGCTTGCCTCCGGCCCGCTTCGCCTGGATCTCCATTTCGCCCCGAACCGCATCCAGCAAGCCGCGCAGCTCATCCCCGTGCTGAAGCTTGCGCAGGTCGGGCGTGTTCGGCGAGCTGATGTTCACGACGAAGAAGTCGCCGTGCGGATACAGACGCTTCAGACACGCGCGGTAATCGTCCGCCGCGTTCTCGTTCGGCGTCGTCTTGTTCTTGCCGATGTTGACGGCAAGCGGAATGCGCCGCCGGCCGAGCCGGGCAAGCCGCTCCGCCATCGCGTCCGCCCCTTCGTTGTTGAACCCCATCCGGTTGATGAGCGCTTCGTCCGTTGGCAGCCGGAACAAGCGGGGCGGCTCGTTGCCGGGCTGGCCCAGCGGCGTTACCGTGCCGACCTCCATAAAGGAAAGTCCGATTCGCGAAAATCCGGCGACCGCCTTCGCATTCTTGTCCAACCCGGCGGCGAGTCCGACCGGATGGGCGAAGCGGAGGCCGAATACGTCCACCTCAAGCGACTTCGCCGGATGAACGCCCCAAAGGCCCGAGAGCAGCGACGGAACGAACGGAATCCGGGCCGCCCGTCCCAATCCGTCCACCACCAGATGGTGCGCCGCTTCGGGGTCCATTTTGAAAAAAAACGGTTTAACCAGCTTATACATCTGACCGACAAACATCCTTTCTGTCAAGCCAATACGCCTTCGGCATCTTCGACGGCGAAGAAGCTTTGCACGTGAACAAAACCTTCCGGGTAACAGTTTAGCCTTTTCCGGCGGAAAAGAAAAGGGAGCATCCGCCCGCCCGGAGCGGACGGACAACTGGTTTTTTGTCAAGCAACCGTTTACAATAGGGACATAGCTTATCTATTTATATAATAGAAAGGTTGGTTTGCCTTGAGTTCAGCCAAAAAGAAGCGTCCCCCTCTGCCCCAAGCCAAACAGAAGGAGCAGGTGAACAAGCGAGCGCTTGTCTGGATCGTGGTCGCCTTCGTCGTCATCGTGGCGGCGGTCTCGACCCTGCTTGTGCTTAATATTTGACGCGGAATAAGGCTTATTGGCGAATTAATTTAACCAATTATAGCGCTTATGAGGGTTTGTCTCGTTCTGCTCCGGCGCCAGCCGGAACCGTTCCGACGGTACGCGCAGTTCCGAGGGCAAACCCTCCTTTGCGATCGTAACCGGCGTGCCGAGCGGGACGAGATCGTACAGCTCCTCGAGATCGGCGGCGTTCATGCGGATGCATCCGTTCGATTCGTCCTTGCCGATGCTGTCCGGCTCGTCCGTGCCGTGAATGGCGTACAGCGTGTCCGACAGCGTCATGCCTCTGCTGCCGAACGGGCCGTCGAAGCGTCCGTTCGGATCGCGCACCTTCTCCGTGATGACGAATCGGCCTTCCGGCGTTTTGTCACCGCCGAGCCCCACTTCGTAATTGCGCAGCAGCACGTTCCCGCTGACGACGGCCAACCGATGGTGCCGTTTGTCCACGACGATCTCCAGCGGCTCCGTCGCGATCGCGGCGAGTTTGCCGGCGGGCTTGCCGTTCCCTTCGGAGGGGCCTCCGGCGTTCGGCCAGCCAAGCGCGGCTGCGGTTCGCGCTTCCCCCTTGGCCAGCTCCTCCGTCAGTTCGCTCAACCACGGCGTCATCGCTTCCGACCAGCCGGCCAGCATATTGGCCGGATAGGCGCCGGCCAAATCCGCTTTGGACGACGGCCATTTTCCCGTCCGTTCCCGGAACCGGATCATGGCCGAGCGGAGCGCGAGCTTGCCCTCCTGGAGAGGCTTCCATGACGCGACCGTCTTGCGCACCGGTCCGGAATCCTGCCCGGTTCCGCAAGGACACCAGCCGGAATCGTACCAGACGATGCCGGCGGCCGCTTGAACCGACGCTCCCGAGACGGCGGCGACCGGTTTGCCGCTCCTTACCCAGTCTGTCCATTTCTTGTCCAATACAGGCGTCTGAACGAGCAGCGAAGACGACGGAGCGTTCGTCGCCGTCAGCAGCTGTCCGACCGCCGCCGGCCCGTCCGTGCCCGCGGCGGCGGCCCCGGCCACGTAGGCGAGCTTTGCCCCCGGAGCCGCGGGCGGCGCGGCAGAAGGCGAAGCCGGCGCCGCTTCGCCTGCGGCGTTCGGCGATTCCGAAGCCGCAGCCCCGCCCGACGCCGGAGCGGCCGGGTTCGGTCCGGGCGCTTGCGCCTGCCCGCCGGGGAGCAGCAGCCCAAGGGCGAGCAGCAGCAGCCCTGCCGCGGCCGCGAGCCTGAATCGGCGCCGGGCGGGCCTTGGCTGCCGCCCGTGAGCCGCGGCCAGCAGCGGATTCGCCTTGGACTCGAAAGCTTCGTAGACGGCTCCCGCCTGCGCGAAGCAGTAGTTCGCCTTCCCCTCCTCGCCCTTCGCCGCATATTGCTTGCCCAGCAAGTACCAAGCCATTTGGTTGTTTTCGTGCTTCAGCAAATAATCCTTTAAAGGCAACGCGTCCTTCACATCCGGCACGTTGTCGTAAAAATGCTTGATTTGCTCTTCCAACCGACGGTCGTCGCTCATGCGGAATCTCCTTTCGGGGGTTCCTTCTTCATATATATCGGCAGAAGGCGTTCCCCGCTTAATCGTTCCGCACAACCGCCCCCGCCGCGCCGGCCAAGCTTAGCCTCAAGTTTGGCCGGCGCGGTGGGATTCAGCAAGGCCATTTTTTGGCCTTGTTCGAGCGGCGAG
>NZ_KE386962.1:0-69364 GCF_000429825.1 Cohnella thermotolerans DSM 17683 | reverse complement strand
GGTGGCGATCAGCAAGGCCATTTTTTGGCCTTGTTCGGGCGGCGAGGAGTGCGGTGGCGATCAGCAAGGCCATTTTTTGGTCTTGTTCGGGCGGGCGGCAGCCGAAGTGACGAGGGCGGCCGCCAGAATGATCGGTTACGCGCCGGAGAGAGGGAGCTACGGGAGTTCGGCCCAATCGATTCGAACCCTTTATGGGCAATACGGGGAGCCAAATTGGCCAGACGCAGAAAAAAACCTTTCCCCGGCCGACCGGCCAAAGAAAGGCATCATTCAAACCATTAGTTGTTGAACGGAGTGTCCGATACTTTGATCGAATCGGTCGGGCATCCGTCGCAAGCGTCCTGGAGATCGTCGTAAAGCTCCTCCGGAATTTCGGTGTTGCCGTGGTTCCCGTCGCCGCCATAAATGACTTCGGCAAGACCCTCGTCGTCGTAATCGTAAATATCGGGAGCTGTAGCGCCGCACGCGCCGCACGCGATACAAGTATCCTTATCCACATAAGTAAATTTTGCCATATAATAATCCTCCTTAGATCGATTCGCCACATAACAAAAGCAAAGAGTTCTCTGTTGTCCAATATAATACAAAAACCCGTATAGATCAAACGAAAATAAAGAACGAAACGATCTCCTAGCGCGCTTACAGCCCCTCGTCTTCCTCCGGATCGCTCTCCCGGAGAAAGTCCGTTTGCAGCGACGTTCCCCGGATTTTCTTGTTGCGGATCAAAGCCGAAGGATCATCCGTCAGCATGCCGGCCGTAAGCACCGCGCTCTCGCCATACTTGTCCCTCAATCGGTCCATCACTTTATTCAATTGTTCCTTGCGGGGAGCTTTCTCATACCCGAACAAGTCCAGTTGGATCGGCGTCTCCGACTTGGGGCTGAGTCCCTGCAGCGTAATGCCGAGAAGCCGTACCGGCTTGCCTACCTTCCAGTGCCGGTCCATCAGACGGCACGCCTCCTTGTACACTTCGTCCGCAGCGTCCGTCGGAACGTCCAAAGTCGCCGAACGCGTGATCGTCTTCATGTCCGGATCGCGTATCGTTATTTGCACCGTAGAGCTCATCATCCCTTGGCGGCGCAGCCGGCGCGTCGTCTGATCGGCAAGATTGAGCAGAACCGCCCGGTACTGTTCCTTCCGGGTCAGATCGGCCGGAAGCGTCGTCGTATGCCCGATGGACTTGGCGGCATCCCGAATCGGTTCGACCGGCGCATCGTCGATTCCGTTCGCAGCGCGCTTCATCCAGCCTCCGTAAACGCCGAACCGCTCGACCAGCCACTTCTCGTCGGCCGCGGCCAACTCGCCGATCGTACGGATGTTCAGCCTGGTCAGCTTCTCGGCCGTCTTCTTCCCGATCCCGAACAACGTCTGGCACGGTTTGTCCCAGAGAAGTCCGGGCACATCGCGGCGCCTGAGCACAGTGATGGCATCCGGCTTGCGCATGTCGGAGGCCATCTTGGCAAGGAGCTTGTTCGGCGCCACTCCGATCGAGCAAGGAAGCGACAGCTCTTCCCTCACCCTTCTCCGAATCGCTTCCGCAATGTCCAGCGGCTCGCCGAATTGGCGGCTTCCCGTTATGTCCAGGTAGCATTCGTCGATCGACACCGCTTCCACAAGCGGCGTGTAGCTGCCCGCGATTTTCAGGAACGCCCTGGAATATTTCCGGTACAAATCGAAATCCGGCTGAATGACGATCAGCTCCGGACAGACGCGCGTCGCCTGCCGGACCGTCATCCCTGTCCGGACACCGCGGGCTCGGGCTTCGTAGGAGCTCGTGACGACGACGCCTTTGCGAAGCTCTACGCTTCCGGCAACGGCTGTGGGCTTACCTTTATATATGTCGGGTTGCTCGGCGGCATGAACGGAGCAATAGAACGCGTTCATATCCATATGGAGAATAATCCGGCTGCGGTTGCCGTTCAAAGCGCATGACCTCCCGTGCGGCGAATCGCTTCTTCCTTCTATTATATAACAAAGGCGAACAAACGTCCGCACTTCCGTGACGTCCGCCGCGAGGGCAAGCGCCCTCTACTTTTGAGTCCTGACATGGTATAATAGGTTAAATTGTTTGCGCTTCAGGAATTCTAGGTAGGAGGCAATCCGTCTACATGACTACTTCCATCAGCATTTTCGACACCACTCTTCGGGACGGCACGCAGGGCGAAGGCATCAGCCTAACCGCCGAGGACAAGCTGAAGATCGCTTTGAAGCTAGACGCCTTGGGCGTTCATTATATCGAAGGCGGCAATCCGGGGAGCAACAGCAAGGATATCGAGTTTTTCAGGCGGGCCAGAGAACTGAACCTGCAAGCGAAGCTGACCGCTTTTGGCAGCACCCGGCGCAAGAACAGCGTCTGCGAGCAGGACGCCAACCTGAAGCACTTGATCGAATCCGGAGCGAAGGCTGCCACGCTCGTCGGGAAGACGTGGGACTTCCACGTGCATACGGCGCTGCAGACGACGCTGGAAGAGAATCTGGCGATGATCTACGAGTCGATCGCCTTTGTGAAGCGGCACGGCCTGGAAGCGATTTTCGACGCGGAACACTTCTTCGACGGGTACAAAGCGAACCCCGAATATGCCATTGCCGCCTTGACGAAGGCGAAGGAAGCCGGTGCGGACTGGATCGTCCTGTGCGATACGAACGGCGGAACGCTGCCGACGGAAATTCGGGAAATTGTCGGCCGGGTAACCGGCGTCATCCAGTCGCCGATCGGCATTCATACGCACAACGATTGCGAGCTTGCGGTAGCGAACGCGCTGGCCGCGGTCGACGCCGGCGCCCGCCAGGTTCAGGGAACGATCAACGGGTACGGGGAACGGTGCGGCAACGCGAATCTTTGCTCCATTTTGCCGAACCTTCAATTGAAGATGGGGTACCGCTGCATCAGCGACGAGCAGTTAAAATCGCTGACAGGCGTGGCGCGTTACGTCGGCGAGATCGCCAACGTTCATCTCCCGGTCAACCAACCTTACGTGGGCAACGCCGCTTTCGCGCATAAAGGAGGCATTCACGTCTCCGCCATCCTGAAGGATTCCAAGACGTACGAGCACATCTCCCCGGAGCTTGTAGGCAACAAGCAGCGCGTCCTCGTCTCCGAGCTCGCGGGCCAGAGCAACATCGTCTCCAAGGCGCAGGAGATGGGCCTTGACGTGGAATCGGTCTCCAAGTCCCGCGAGGTGATCGACCGGATCAAGGAGCTGGAGCATCAAGGCTATCAGTTCGAAGGCGCGGACGCTTCCCTGGAATTGCTGCTCCGCAACGCTTTCGGCGAGACGGAAGACGTGTTTACGGTCGAATCGTTCAAAATCTTGTGCGAGAAAACGGCGGAAGGCATGCTGTCCGAGGCGATTGTGCGCATCAAGGTAGGCGGGGAGCAGGTTTACACCGTCGCGGAAGGGAACGGGCCGGTCAACGCCTTGGACAACGCGCTGCGCAAAGCGCTCGTCCAGTTCTATCCGGGCATTGCCAACATCCATCTGACCGACTACAAGGTCCGGGTTCTCGACGAGAAGGACGCAACAGCGGCCAAAGTCCGCGTGCTGATCGAATCGTCCGACTTCAAGGATTCGTGGAGCACCGTCGGCGTCTCGTCGAACGTTATCGAAGCGAGCTGGGAAGCGATGCTGGACAGCATTCGCTACGCATTGCTCGGCATGGCGAGAAGCGAGACCGTCCCCAATGCGGTGCCCGAATCGCTTGGCCTTGTCAACCATTGATTATCTGTTAAAAAAAGCATGCCTTGGCGGCATGCTTTTTATTGTGCGGAACTTTGGGATCACAACACGTCCTTCAGCATGTTCTCCCAGTCCGCGATCGGTTGGACGCCTTCGATCCGGTGCCGAACGACGCCGTCCCGGTCCACGATGAAGCTGATCGGATACGAGTAAACTTTGTAGTCGTCGCCAACCTTGCCGGTCTTGTCCATCAGGACGGGAAAGGTCAATTCCTTCTCCTTCACGAAGTCCTTCGCTCCGCGAACGGTGTCGTACTTCGTTTCGTTCACGGCATACAAGTCGAGCCGGTCTTTGTATTTGTCGTAAAGCTTGATCAAATCCGGCGCTTCCATGTCGCACGGTCCGCACCACGAAGCCCAGAAATTGATTATGAGCGCTTTGTCCCGCTTGCCGCCCACTTTATAATTCGTCGCGCCGTCGATGGAGGCCAATTCGAACGAAGGCGCGAGCGCTCCCTGCTTCGGCGCCGTCTCCATCGCTTGGCTGCTGCCGGCCGAAGCCTTTACCTCTTCCCCTTTCCGGTCTTGCCCGGGCCAATTGAAGGCAACGATAGCCGCAAGGGCGATCAAAACGGCGCCAAGGATGACGATATTGCGTCTCATGAAGTCCCCTCTCTTCCATAGTCGTTGCCCTTCCATCTTACCTCAATCCCCGTCCCGATTCCATCTTTGCCGGAAAGAACGCCGAATGCGCCCCTCCTCCGATGGGCACATTATCTCTGTTCCCGCATCCACCCGACCAAGGAGGAGCTTATGGCACCGTCACGGACCAAGGACAAGTCGAAAAACAAATTGCAGGTGATGTTCTCCAGCGATATGGCCGTGCGTTCCCGTTCGGGACACAACGGTGCCAAAGCTGAGAATAAGCCCGCCTCCTCGTCCAAAAACAAAATATGGGAATACATTGCGCTTGCGACCGTACCGCTCGTGCTCGTGCTCGGGAACTCGATGATCGTGCCGATTTTGCCGACGTTAAGGCGCGAGCTGCAAATTTCTTCCTTTCAGAGCAGCTTGGTGATTACGTTATTTTCCGTCACGGCGGGCTTGATCATTCCCATTGCCGGCTACTTATCGGATCGCTTCAGCCGCAAAGCGGTCATGATTCCCGCTCTGATCGTTTACGGCGGAGGCGGCATTCTGTCCGGCTTCGCAGCGATATGGCATTCTTACTGGTTGCTGCTCGTCGCCCGGGCGGTTCAAGGCATCGGAGCGGCCGGCACGACGCCGATCGCGATGGCGCTGGTCGGGGATTTGTACAAGGACGCGGAGGAGAGCAAGGCGCTAGGCCTCATTGAAGCGTCCAACGGCTCGGGCAAAGTCGTCAGCCCGATACTGGGGTCTTTATTCGCATTGATTGTCTGGTACGCGGCTTTTTTCTCGTTCCCCGGCTTCTGTATTTTGGCGATCGCCGCCATCGTGTTCCTGATCAAGGAACCGAAGCGCGACGCGGCTCCGACGCCGCTCAAGGAATATATCCATAAAATCGGACGAATCTTCTCCAAGGACGGCCGATGGCTGATCGTCTCGTTCTGGGCTGGAGCGGCGGCGATGTTCATATTGTTCGGCGTGCTGTTTTTTTTGTCCAACATGCTTGAAGGCAAGCCTTACTCCATCAACGGGGTGCGCAAAGGCTTCGTGCTCGCGATTCCGCTGTTCGGCATGGTCACCACCGCCTATTTTACCGGCAGCATCATCCGCAAAAACGGCGTTTTGATCCGCTGGCTCATGAACATCGGTCTCCTTCTGATGGCCGGTGCGCTGTGCGCCGCCATCTGGCTGAACTACAACCTGTACATTTTTATGGGCTTGCTGACCGTCAGCAGTATCGGCACCGGCATGCTGCTTCCTTGCCTGACGACGATGATTACGGGTGTTGTGGAAAAAGCGGAAAGAGGCATGATTACGTCCCTGTACAGCAGTCTCCGGTTTCTTGGCGTTGCCTTCGGTCCCCCGCTGTTCGGCTGGATGATGGAAATTTCCCATCGGACGGTCTTTATTACAGTCGCCATCCTGTCGTTCATTACGCTTGCTCTCGTTTTTTTCCTCGTCAAGCCGGCCAAGCAGGTCAAATAAAAAGCTTGCGGTTGTCCGCGCGGGAATTTCATCTCATACTGGAGAAAAAGATTCGCGTATGGGGTGATACGTTCTGACGCGTTATGCGGAAGCGATCCTAATCGAAGCCATGCAGACGAACCTGATTCGGCAATGCCGCGACCGCCTGCCTTACGAATGCTGCGGCGTCGTCTTCGGCGCCGTCCGGGACGGCCGGCTTCGGGCCGACGGATTCGCGGTCGTCCGCAATGCCGCTTCGAACCCGGAAGTCTCGTTCCGGTTCGATCCCGCGGAATGGGTGCGAATTCACTATGAAGCGCAAAAAAACCAACGAACGATCGTCGGTTTTTTCCACTCGCATCCGAACGGTTCGCCAACGCCGAGCCGATTGGACGCCGAAGGATGGGACGGGGCGGGCGCTTATTGGATTGTCGGATTATCCGGTGCAAGGCCGGAAATCCGCGTTTTCGGCAGAACGCCGGAGAAGGAATGGTATCCGATCCCGGTCAAAACCGTTCCGGGTTAATGGCGGCTCAAATAAGCATATAAGTCCCCGAGAGTATAAACTTGCTTTGTTTGAATGCGGTTCAAAAATTCGAACCATAGCTTGGCCGTCATGATCGAGTCGTGAAGCGCATGGTGGCGGACGGTAATCTCCACGCCGTACGTCTCCAACAACTCGTCCAAACCGTAGCTTTTGCGTTGCGGCTCCAGCCACTTGGCGACCATCATCGTATCGAGCACCCGGTGCGTCAGGTTGACCTTTGACGTTTTCCACAAGGCCGCGTTGAGGAACTGCTTGTCGTGTCCGCTGCCGTGCGCAATGAGCACGCGCTTCCCGGCAAAATCGAGAAAGTCGTGGAGCCCCTGCATCAGGTCGGGAGCGTTCTCGGCCATTTCGTTCGTAATGCCGGTCAACTCGACAATATGCTTCGGTACTTTCCTTCTCGGGTTCACCAGCCGGTAGAAGGGCTCCGCGTCCTCGAACGCTTTGCCCTTGACCAGAACGCCGCCGATGGACAAAATTTCGTCGCCGCTGTACGGATTGAAACCCGTCGTCTCGAGATCGAAAACGACGGCTTCCAGCTCGTCCAGCGGCGTCTCCAGCGCGGACTCCTTCCGCTGGTCGCGGGACATCGACCGGATAAAGGCCATTTGCTGCGCGTTGGAGGAGCCGAGCAGCGAAGCGATGGCCGGGGTAATGCCGCCCATCTTGTACAGATGCCACATACGGCCCATCGGACTTTTGGGTTCCTTCAAGATGTTCACCTCCCGCCGAAGCGGTATCGCATCTCCCTCTCGACCTGACGCTGAAGCTTGCGCCCAAGCTTCAGCGCCTTCTTCAAGGGAGTCTTCCATTCGCGGTTCAACTTCTCGGCGGGAAGCTTCCCGGTGCCGATCCATTGGCCCTCCTCGTCCTTCGCCGCCGCCAACAGACGGAGCTTGAGGAAGAGATCGAAAGCCTCCATCGACTCCCGCGCTTCCTTCGCCGTCAATATGTCCGCTTGCTCAAGCGCCCGGATGCGCCCGATCGTGCTCGTCTCGGCAATGCCGGCTTGCACGGCCAGCAGCCGGAACACGTTGACCATCGGGATATAGGCGCCGTACTTGATATCCAAACTTCCGGCATTCTCTCCGTAACGTTCCTTCAGCAATTGTCCGAAAACGCCGACCAGCACTTTGTGGCGCAGCGTATTTTCCATCATTCGTCTGGCGATGACGGGATGTCCTTGGACGTCCCGATGGAAGCGTTGATGCCACCGCTCCACCAGCCCGGCGTCGCCGGCCACCCGTCTGCCGTCCGCCACGATGAGCAAGTAGCGCACGTTCTCCCAGCTCGGTTCGGCGAACCAGCTATCCAGCTTGCGCTCCCATTCCCCGATCGGCAAGCACCATTCCGGATTCGACGCGATCACGTTGCCTTCGCAGGGCGGATAGCCGATCTTGATGAGATAGTCCACGACCATAGCCGCGAACGAACGAAAATAATGCGCGAGACGTTCCGCGTCTTCTTCGTCCTCCGGGTCGCTGTAGACAATGCCGCTGTCCTGGTCGCTGCTCAGCGTCTGTTCGCGGCGTCCGCCGCTTCCGAACAACAGATATGCATAAGGCACGGGAGGAGCGCCAAGCCCCAACCGTGCCAACTCGATCTCCGCAAGCTTCAACGCCCTGCCGATCAAGGCGTCGTGAAGCTCGTTCAGCTCTTCGACGAGTTCGATTGCCGAAGCAGCGGAGAGAACCGCCACGAGGCGGTTCTGCTCCTCCCTTCGGATTTCCTTCAAGCATTCCGGATTTCCGGCGCCGTTGATGTCAAGCAACCGCTTCTCCTTGTGAAGCTTGGACATGCGGCTTCTTCCCCTCCTGTATGGACGCCGGCGAACGATGCGACCGATGGTGTGAACGAACGATTAGAGCGACGCCGAGCCCGATTTCTTGAGCGCTTCCGGATAACCGTAGTTGCCGTGTTCGCTCAAGTCCAAGCCGATAATTTCTTGCTCTTCGGTTACGCGCAGGCCGATCACTTGCTTGATGATCCAGAGGACGACGAAGGAAGCTGCGAATGCGAAGGCGCCGCACACGACGACCGACTCGAATTGAACCCACAGCTGATGGCCGCCGCCGCCGTAGAAGAGGCCGGCCTGACCGACGCCGACTTTCTCGACGAGCGCCGGCGTTGCAAATAATCCATTCGCCAGCGTGCCCCAAACTCCTGCCGCGCCGTGCACGGACATGGCGGCGATCGGGTCGTCTACGCGGATCTTCTCGAAGAATTGTTGGCTCAGGAAGACGAGCACGCCCGCTGCCAGACCGATGACGACGGCAGCCCAAGGTTCGACGTACGCACAGGAAGCCGTGATGGCGACAAGTCCGGCCAGCGCGCCGTTCAGCGTGACGCCGATGTCCGCTTTGCCTTTGACGAGCCAAGAGATGAGCAGGGCCGCTACCGCGCCGCCTGCTGCGCCCAATTGGGTCGTGAACGCGACGTAGCCGAAGAACCCGTCGCCTACGGCGACCGCGCTGCCCGCGTTGAAGCCGAACCAGCCTACCCACAGCAGCAATACCGAAAGGGAGGTAAACACTTGGTTGTGCCCGAGAATTTCATTCGCAGAGCCGTCTTTGTTGAATTTGCCGATCCGCGGCTTCAGCAGAATCGTCGCGGCGAAAGCGGCCATGGCGCCCGTCAAGTGGACGACCGTCGATCCCGCATAGTCCTGCGAGCCGTCGTCCGCCAGCCAGCCGCCGCCCCAGATCCAGTGCGCGATGACCGGATAAATGACGGAGCCGAAGATCAGCGTAAAGATCAGATACACCGACAATTTGGCGCGTTCCGCGAAGCCGCCCCACGCGATGGACAGCGACACCGCCGCAAACGCCAGCTGGAAGACGAAGAAGATGGTGGACGGATACGAATCGCCGTCGCTGGCCGCAATCGGCGGATTAAAGAAAAAGTCGCCGATGCCGATAAACTTGCTCAAGCCTTCGCCGGCATCACCGCCGAACGCGAAGCCGTAGCCGACCGCCCAATAAACAAGCGATACGAGACCAACCGTAAAAATCGTCTTGCCCGCAACGTGGCCCGCGTTTTTCATCCGGGTGGAACCCGTCTCGAGAAGAATGAACCCGCCTTGCATCAACAGGACGAGAATACCTGCAACGAGAATCCAGAGGGCATTTAGTCCCATGTCCAGCATCGTCGTCGTAGGTCCTTCACCGTCCGCCGCAAATGCCATGGATGGGAAAAGAACCAGCAACGCGCCTAAAGCAAGCAAACTCTTCTTGACCAAACCGACCACTCCCTACGTGTAATGTAACATAACATTTAAAGAAAGGCTTAGTGTCATTATAGTAAGATGTTCACGATTTGACAATATGATTTTGTTATAAATGATTAGGATTTGTGCTAAAAATCTAACATTAAAAACGCCGAAATGTCCAAATGTTAAGAAATAGCCCCCATTTCCCCTCAATTACCCCGGTTTTCAGGGCATTTATCCCTACATGGCCTGCAACCCAAGAATTAGCGAATATTCACAAAGCAAATTCGTGTCATCAAACATTTCACGACCGCTTTTTCGTTCGCGCAAAAAAGCGTACAGACGCCCAAAAGCATCACGTTTGACTGTATGGTTGTGAATTGAGTATATTAACAATAGGGAATCACATGCTACAGAAGGAAGGTGAATGGCGTGCGTCAAGGATCGATGGAGCCGCAGCGCAATCTGTACCGTATCGGCGAGCTGGCCCAGCTTGCCGGAATCAGCCCTCGGACTATCGATTACTACACTGGCATCGGACTCATCCACCCGGTCAAACGGTCCGGCGGCAATTATCGGCTGTACGACGATGAAACTTTGGAACGGATACGCCGTATTGAACAATTGAAGGCGCAGAAATTTACACTCGAAGAAATCAAGGAGAAGTTCGCCTCCTTCACGCGGGTCACTCCGAACGAGCACGTATCCCGCAAGCTGGTCGATCTGCAAAGCCATTTGACCCAGCTTGAACGGGAGGTCAAGGAATTGGAGCCGGTGTTGGACCAGCTTAAGCCCCAGCAGGCCAAGCGGCTGTTCCGGGCGATTACGCCCCAGACGGCGGCGTGCATCGAAGCGCTGCTGCTGCTGCTCGGGAAGAGCAACCTGATGTGACGGGCGAACGCAACCGCGAGCTCTTCATTGAAGATGGAGGGAACAGTAATGTTTTTTCACCCGATGGACTTTCTCATTATTATCGCGTTCCTGTTGTCGCTATGGGCGCAATTCAGGGTAAGCGGTACGTTCAACAGATGGTCCGAGGTTCAGGCGATGAGCGGCATGACCGGCTATGAAGCCGCCCGGCGGATGCTCGACCGCAACGGTCTTCACGATATTCCGATCGAGCCGGTTCCCGGCAAGCTGTCCGACCACTACGATCCGGTGCAGCGCGTCGTCCGCCTGTCCGAGCCGGTTTACTACGAGAGCTCGATCTCGGCGATCTCCGTCGCCTGCCACGAAGTCGGGCATGCGATCCAGCATAAGCAGCATTATCCAATGCTCGTGCTGCGCCACCGGATGTTCCCGGTCGTCCGCTTCGCATCCGGTATCGCGCCGTTCCTGCTGCTTGCAGGCTTCTTGTTCCATGCCTTGAACCTGATCGGGCTCGGCATCATCTTCTTCTCGGCCGCCGTCGCTTTCCAATTGGTGACGCTGCCGGTGGAATTCAACGCCAGCGCCCGGGCGCGCCGCCTGATGGTTGCGGAAGGCTTCATCACCAACCAGGAGGAGCGAGGCGTCGCCAAGGTGCTGAACGCGGCCGCGCTGACATACGTAGCCGCCGCTTTGATCTCCTTGCTCGAATTGGTCAAATACATCATGATCTTCACAAGCAGCCGGGACGAATAAAAAGATGGCGGCGCTCGGGAGACAATCCCGGCGCCGCCATCTTTGTTTTGGTTTGCTTACTGCATAGCCTCCGGCCTCTTACTTCGGTTGTCCTCGAAGCTGACTTGCTGTAAAGGCGATTTTCGATCTTACAGCCGCCTCTACCTTGGCCGATACTGCTCGCGAAAGTAGGCGATCAGGAAGTCGTGGAACAGCCGCACGACCCTCGAAGGCTTCTCTCCGGCGCGGCGAATGAGCGCGATCGTGCGGGTGACGCCGGGCTCCTTGAGCTTGACGATGGCCGGCATGAACGGGCTCGTATGGCTGAGCGCCATCTCCGGCAGCAGACTGACGCCCATCCCCGCGGCGACGAGACCGCGGATCGTGTCCGTCTCCTCGCCTTCGAAGCCGATCCGCGGCACGAAGCCGGCGGCCCGGCATGCCTCCCATACGATCGGACGCAGCGAGTAGCCGCTGCTGAACAACACGAACGTGTCGTCCTTCAACTGGTAAAGGTCGATCTCTTCCTCGTTGGCCAGCGGGTGATTGGCGGGCAGAATGGCGAACAGGTTCTCCGTCAGCACAATTTCGCCGCACACATGGTCGTTCTTGTCCGGCAGCGGCGAGATGAACGCAAGATCGACTTCGGCTTCGATGACGTCCCGGATCAGCGACGCGAACATCCCCTGCTTGAAGCGGAACTTGACGTTCGGATGTTTGGCGCGGAACTCGGCGATCACCTGCGGAATGAGGTGAATGCCCAAGCTGTGCGGAAACCCGAGACGAATCTCGCCGACTTCCGGATCGAGGAACTCGTGAATCTCGTTTACGGCGCGGTCCAGATCCTCCAGAATGCCTTCCGCACGCTTCAGGAACAGCTGGCCAACCGGCGTCAGCTGAACGTTCCTACCCCTCTGCATAAACAGGCGGACGCCGAGCTCCTCCTCCAGCCGGTGAATTTGCCGGCTGACGGCAGACTGCGCCACGTGCAGCTCCTCGGCCGCCTTGGTCACATGCTGGATTTTCGCCACATGAACGAAATATTGCAATTGTCGAAGCTCCACCTTGCCTTTACCCCTTCCACACCATTAGCCCATTTGATAACTGTCCTGCCTGCACGCAATGCCTCATTCTTCGCCGACGACCGGCTTACGATCTCGTCCAGGCCGATCCCATTAGCCGGTAAAGCGCGAATCCCGCCGCCAGACCGCCCAGATGCGCCCAGTAGCCGATATTCGGTACGAGGAAGGAATAGATCAGCCCGGTAAACAGAATGCCGTATACGGTCGTACGCGAGCTCTGATCCAGCTTCTGCCTCTGGAACAGGCAAATATACAAATACGCACCGTAAAGGCCGTAGATCGACGTAGAAGCCCCTACGGCATACCAGGGACCGGAGGCCAGCCAGACGGCGACCAGGTTGCCCAGAACGCCGGAGACGAGATAGAACAGCGCGTAGCGCGCATGCCCGCACATCCGCTCCAGCGGAGGCGCGAAGACGAACAGTCCGAACAGGTTAAAAAGCAGGTGCGGCCAGCTTCCGTGCAGGAACAGCGCCGCAACGTATCTCCACCAGTCGTTGAACCCGGGCAAATTGGTGATCGCCCCGAGCCGAAGCAGGTTATCCGTCGTAAAGCCCCCAAGCGCCAGCTCGACGCCGAACAAGACGATGCACAGAACGATGATCAGCGAGTTGACCGGATAGAGCCGAACGTATTGGCGCCAGCTCTCGTATCTGACGAAAATCAAGGCAAGTCCCCTTTTCCTTCCCCGTCCGCGCCGGTTGCCGATTATTGGACAACGGCATTTCCAACGGATTATAATAAGTTCGGCAAGCCCATTCCCTAAAGGAGGTATTTCTCATTATGAGCCAAGAACGCACCAACGTTGCAACCTTTAAAGGCAATCCTCTTACGCTGATCGGACCCGAACTGAAGGTCGGAGACCAGGCTCCGGACTTCCAATTGCAGAAAAACCTGCTTGAGACCGCTTCCCTGCAAGATTTCGCAGGCAAAGTGAAGCTGATCAGCGTCGTGCCTTCGATCGATACGGGAGTATGCGACGCCCAAACGCGCCGCTTCAACGAAGAAGCTTCCAAGCTTGGCGACAATGTCGTCATCCTGACCGTAAGCGCGGACCTTCCGTTCGCCCAAGCCCGCTGGTGCGGCGCAGCCGGCGTGGATCGCGTCGTCCTGCTCTCCGACTACAAAGGCAACACCTTCGGTAAAGCATACGGCGTCCTGATCAAAGAGTTTCAACTGGACATGCGTTCGATCTTCGTCCTGGACAAGAACAACAAAATCACTTATATCGAAGTGCTGAAGGAAATGACGGAACATCCGAACTACGAAGCTGCCGTAGGCGCCGTCAAAGCGCTCGTTTAAAAACAGAACCGGGCGCCGGGCTCAGGCGCAACAAAAGCGAGGCAAGGCCACCCGCCTTCCTCGCTTTCTTATGTTCTTCCGCGTTATTGCTGCTTATATGAGGCCAGCTTCTTATCGAGGACGCCGTAGATTTCCTGAATGACGCGATAATTCGCCCCCAGATCTCCTAACGAGCCTCTGGAAGCCGAGTAGATGTCCACGGCCGACGAGCCCGGTCCGGTTCCTACGATCTGAACGGTGATGTCCATCGTCCGTCCCGACATCGTCTTCTTCTCCATAACGATCTCGCCGATCGTCGGCACTTCATGGAGAACGCGATAACCTTGCATCTTCTTCAGAATCGATCCGATCTCTTCCCAGGCCCGATCCTTCGACAAGCGGTAATAATGGGATTTCAATTTCGGATCCTTCGCCTTGTCGCCCGTATGTTCCTGGCTGCGAAATAATCCGATGAGCATTCGCTTAAGCAATACACTCTCTCCCTCCGGGTGCCAATGCGCTACCTAATATCATACCATGCTTGTCCCGGGGATAAAAGCCATCCGCAAAAGAAAAAAACCCGCAAATGCCGTTCGACGCGCAAGTTTCTGAACCCGCTCTCGCAGGTGGGTGTCCGCAGCGTACGCTTTTGACTTCCCCTTTCGAGGGCATGCCAGCCGCCGCGCAATGTAGGACTCCCTTAGAAACAGCATTGGTTCAAAACAATTATCGTCGTGACGAACATCGCAGGAGGTAAACCTTATTATACGCACCGCATCGGGAAAAGTAAACCCGCGGCCTTTAGACGCTTCCGTTTTTGCCGCTTTCTTCTTCGTCCTTGGTCGGCGACTCTTCGATCGGCAAATCGTTTGAATCCGCTTCCGTCTTCGCCTGCATCTTCTGAATCGTCTGGTAAAAGTTGAAGAAGGCGACGACCGCGATAATGCTTCCCATGAAGAACGGGATGAGGAACGTAAACTTGAACAGACTGATGTAAATGACGAATGCGCTTACGATGGCCGTCGACAAGGAACGCAGCGGGCGTCCGATCGTCAGAATGACGGCATTCTTGACGAGCTGAATCGTTTTCATATGAAAATGCGACAGCATCGAGAAAAACTGAAACAGCGAGATAAAGAGCAGCACCATCAAGGCCAGGAACAAAATGGCGAGCACGCCGAAGCCTTTCAGGTTTTTCAAATAAACCTGATAATCGATAATCAGGATGGCGAACAACACCATGTACAGCAATCCGCCGAGCATGGCTTGCAGGTAGTTCGCCTTGTAGCTGCGGAAGAACGTCTTGAACAACGGCACGTCCGTATCGCCCATCACCCATTTCCGGGCGACCGAGAACATGGCCGAGGTCGCCGGAAACAGGGTAAACGGGGACAGGATGGAAATCAGAATGAACGTAACCACGAACTGGTCCGTCGTCTCGGAGTGAAGCAATGACAGCATGAAATACCATACCGGCAAAGAACACAACACCCACAGGACGTTCGTTACGGACAAACGCATGATCCATTCGGAGATCTTGTAAAAACCGCCCATCATGCCCCGCATCTCCATGGAGTACTTCCTCCTCAGACGAAGCTGTCGTTCGTCAGATGTTTACATAATCTTCGTTGTGCGAACGGGCGCCCCCGCGGGGATCGTCCCGGCGGTCTCCGCGCGGCGATCCGCTGCGGTAGCCGCCGTCCTCGCGGCGGTCGCGGTATCCGCCTTCCCGATAGCCGCCTTCGCGATAAGGCTTGCGGTAACCGCCTCCTTGCCCGCCGCCGTAACCGGAACGGCCCTGGCCGCCGCGGCCTTGTCCGCCGCCGTAGCCTCCGCGACGCTGACCGCCGCCGTATCCGCCTCCGCCCCGTCCGTCGAATTTGCGCTTCTTCGAACGGATCGGATCTTCCGGCGTCAACTCGATCGCGACGTCCTTCTTGTCGCCGGTCAGCAGCTTCATGGCCGCCGACAGCAATTGGACGGAATCGTACTGCTCCAGCAGCTGGGTAGCCACGAACTTGAACGAAGCTACGTCGTTCTCGTCGTCTACCGCGTCGATAATCCGTTCCGCGACGACGCGCTGCTTGCCTTCCATCGCTTCCGCGATCGTCGGCAGCGGCTTTCTGGAGATACGATGACGGGTCACCTTCTCGATAAAGTGCAGATGGTCGATCTCGCGAGGCGTGACGAACGTCCAGGACGTGCCTTCCTTGCCCGCGCGTCCGGTACGGCCGATCCGGTGAACGTAGCTCTCGGGATCCTGCGGCAAGTCGAAGTTAATGACGTGCGTGACGCCGGAGATGTCGAGACCGCGCGCGGCGACGTCGGTTGCGACCAGAACGTCGATGCTGCCGTCGCGGAACTTCCGCATGACCGCGTCGCGCTGGTTCTGCGACAGGTCGCCGTGCAGGCCGTCCGCCGCATAGCCGCGCTTCAAGAGCGCTTCGGACAGCTCCGCCACACGGCGCTTCGTCCGTCCGAAGATGATGGCCAGCTCCGGCGGTTCCATGTCAAGCAGGCGGCACAGCCCGTCGAACTTCATCCGCTCCTGAACTTCGATATAAAACTGCTGGATGTTCTTGTTCGTCGTCTGCGTCTTCGGAATCATGGAGATATGTTCCGGATCCTTAAGGAACTGCTGCGCCAGCTTCTGAATGTTCGGCGGCATCGTAGCCGAGAACAGCAGCGTTTGACGCTCTTCCGGCACCAGGCTCAGAATGGATTGGATATCGTCCATGAAGCCCATGTCGAGCATTTCGTCCGCTTCGTCCAGCACGACCGTCTGCACGTCGTCCAGGCGGATCGTCTTGCGGTTAATATGGTCCAGCAGACGGCCCGGCGTGCCGATAATGATCTGCGGCTTGCGGCGCAAACCGCGAATCTGGCGTCCGATGTCCTGACCGCCGTAGATAGGCAGCGAGCGAAGTCCCTTGAAGCGTCCGAGCTTCTCGATCTCTTCGGCGACCTGAATGGCAAGCTCGCGGGTAGGCGTCATGATGAGCGTAACGATGCGATCCTCGGACGCTGCGATCTTGCTGACGAGCGGAATGCCGAACGCCGCCGTCTTGCCGGTGCCAGTCTGTGCCTGCCCGATCATATCTTTACCGCTCAGAGCGACGGGAATCGCGTGCAATTGAATGGGGGTCGGTTCTTCATACCCCAGCTCCGTAATGGCTTGAAGAACGTCGGGCTCCAAGCCGAATTGTGAAAATGTGCTCAAATTTTTTTCAAACTCCTTCTGTATTGGGCCTTCTATTTGAACGGCTTCCAAAAAAATATACAGTACATTATAGCACAAAGCGCATTGGAAACTCCAGTCATTCCGTCAGATGCCGATTCTCGCCCAACCGCTAGGCCGTATGACCGCCTTGTGCCGGGGAACCCTACTGTTGAAAAAGGCCAAGCGAACCGGAGGTTCTCTCCATGAACAAGTGGGTGTCTCTCTGTCTTTACTCCCTTCTGATGGCAGCCAGTTCCGCGGTCATCGCCTGCGGCTTCCAATTGTTCCTCATCCCCGAGGGCCTTCTGAGCGGAGGCATCTCCGGCGTGGCCATGGTGGCGGGCTACATCACCGGCTGGAATATCGGCTGGCTCTATTTTGCCCTCAACGTCCCCATCCTGTTGTGGGGGCTGAAGGTTCTCGGACGCCGATTCATCGTATACAGCATCGTCTCGGTCGCCAGCACCTCGTTGTCCATGCAGGTCATCCCGGTCCTCGACCTGACGGACGAGCCTTTGCTGGCCGCCGTGTTCGGAGGCGTTCTCGTCGGAACGGGCACGGCCGTCGCCCTTCGTTACGGCGGCTCATCGGGAGGCTTCGACATCATCGCTTCCATTATTTCCCGCTACCGCGACCTTCCAGTCGGCATTCTTATTTTTTTTCTGAACTCGGCCGTCGTGATCGCCTTGATCTTCTACAATCGCAATTGGGATCCCGCCCTTTATTCTATGCTGTCGATCTTCGTGACGGGAAAAGTGATTGACGCCGTGCACACGCCGCATCGCAAGGTGACGGCGTTCATCGTAACGAACCGGACCGAGGAATTGGCCGCCAGACTGCTGCAGATGCCGCGCGGCGTCACGATCCTGAAGACGAGGGGCGGCTTCACGAGCGCGGAGAGGGATATGTTGATGACGGTAACGACTAGATACGAGCTGGCCGAGCTTCGCAAGCTGGTCCGGACTCTCGATCCGAAAGCGTTCGTCAACATCGTCCAGACGGTCGACGTCATCGGCGAATTTCGAGGCCGCTCCGCCCGCTGAACGCTCCCTATATCTTTTTCCCCGTCCGCCCCCCCGATTCCTTCCTATTCTTAATAAAGTTTATCGGACGATTTCCGCAAGAGCTCCCGCTCCTCGTTCGTCCCCGACACCGATTCGCAACATGCGGCAAAATACCTCTGTCTCCCTTCGGCAAACTCGTTTATAATCGGGTCAAAGAGCTTAAGGGGAGAGAAGCTTCATGGACGTCTTACTGGCTTTGTTTTTGCTGCTGCACGCCTCGTCCTCCGGAACCGGAGCCGCGGCCGGGCAGACGGAAACCGCCACGCTTGAGCAATTCATACATACGGTCTATCAAGCTTCGCAAACGCAAGGAACAGGCTCCGGCTCCGCTTCGGCCGGCCGGACGCCGGACAATTCCGCCGCCGAGAACGCCGATCCGCAGCCGGACGCGCCCAAGGTCAAAGGAATTTATGTGACCGCCTACAGCGCCGGAGGATCGCGGATGGCTTCGCTGCTCGACCTGGTGGATAAGACCGAGCTGAACGCCATGGTCATCGACATTAAGGACGACAACGGGTACATCACCTACAACACGGACAATCCGGAGCTTCGGAAGCTGGGAACCCCGCAGCCCTTCATCAAAGACATCGGCAAGCTGATGAACACGCTGAAAGCGCATCAAATCTACCCGATCGCGCGCATTGTCGTGTTCAAGGACACGGTGCTCGCCAAAGAGCACCCTGAATTCTCCTATGTGACGGGCGCTGGAAGCGTGTGGAAAAACAGCAAGGGAGACAGCTTCGTCAACCCGTACCGGAAGGAGGTATGGGACTACAACGTCGCCATCGCCAAGGAAGCCGCCAAGCTCGGGTTCAAGGAGATCCAGTTCGACTATGTCCGGTTCCCCGAAGGCTTCGAGAAGAAAGCCGACTATTTGAAGTTTACCAAATCGAACAAGTCACGGGTCGAGGTCGTCTCCGATTTCGTCGCCTACGCGCGCGGACAGCTCGCCCCGCTGGGCGTCCGGGTGTCGATGGACATCTTCGGCTACGCCGCGTCGGTGCCGGCGGCGGAAGGCATCGGTCAGGACTTCGTGAAAATCTCCGACGGAGTCGACGTCATCAGCCCGATGATTTATCCCAGTCACTACAGCGCAGGGTGGTTCAATCTGAAAAATCCGGATTTGGAGCCGTACGCGACGATCAAAGGCGCGATGGCGGACACGCACAAAAAGTTGGATACGCTCGGGGCCAATCAGCCGATCGTTCGCCCCTGGATTCAGGACTTCACAGCGAGCTGGCTGGGCAAAGGGCACTACATGAAGTACGGAGCGGCCGAAGTGTCGGCGCAAATTAAAGCGCTCAAGGATTCGGGCGTGTCCGAATTTCTGCTCTGGAACGCGGGCAACAAGTATTCCGCCGGGGCGCAATACTGATACATTCCCCCAAAAGTGACGTGAAGCGCTGCAGCTTATTCCGATTACTTTTGGGGGAGCCCCCGCTCGAACGCCGCGCAAAAAAGCTGCACCGGCTCCAGCCCTTTCGGGCGCCGGTTGCAGCTTTTGGGCCTTCCGCTCAGAATTACGGTTCCTGAACCTCGATCACGTACGCGGCTCCCTTGACGGCGCGCCGCTTCTCCAGAAGCACAAGCTCGCGCACGTCCTGCTTGCCGATGAAATGCTTCTCGAGGTGAACCTCGGCTTGCTCGAGCACGTCCTTGTCGGATTCGCCCATGACGATCAGCACGGCCTTCCGATCCGCAAGCGTCGCTTCGACTTTGTATAAATACATTCCGTGTTCGCTCCTTCGCGGGACGATCGCCTTATTGGGCCAGGCGAATAGCCAAATTGTATAAGTTCATGTCGAAGCTCTTCTTGCTCGTCACGACCTTGTCGATCTCCGTCGCGACCAGCTCTCCCTTAATAATGCCGCACGCCTTGGCGGAATCGCCCTCGGTCAGCTTCTGGACGGCAAAATCGCCGAGACGGCTCGCCAGAATCCGGTCGTTATGCGTCGGCGTGCCGCCGCGCTGAATGTGGCCGAGCACGGTGACGCGCGGCTCGATGCCGCTGTATTCGGTAATCTGGCGGGCGATGTCCTCCCCCTTGCCGGCGCCTTCCGCCACGATGACGATACTGTGGCGCTTGCCGTTCTGGAAATTTTCCTTCATCCGGCCGGAGATTTCCTTGATGTCGAACGGCACCTCCGGCACGAGAATGGATTCGGCGCCGCTGGCCAGGCCCGCGTACAAGGCGATGTCTCCGCAGTGTCGGCCCATGACTTCCACGACGGACGAGCGCTCGTGCGACGTCATCGTGTCGCGCAGCTTGTTGATGGCGTCCACGACGATGCTAACCGCGGTGTCGAAACCGATCGTAAAGTCGGTGAACGGAATGTCGTTGTCGATCGTGCCGGGCAGGCCCATCGTCTTGATGCCGAGCTTGCTCAGCTTGTTCGCCCCTTGATAAGAGCCGTCGCCGCCGATGACAACCAGACCGTCGATGCCGTGCTTGCGAAGCACCTCGGCGCCGCGCTGCTGGCCTTCCGGCGTCAGAAATTCCTTGCAGCGGGCGGTCTGAAGAATCGTGCCGCCGCGTTGAATAATGTCCCCGACGCTCCGCAAATCCATCTGGCGCAAATCCTCGTTGAGAAGCCCCTGATACCCGCGTTGAACCCCGAAAACCTCCAGCCCCCGGAACAGCGCACTCCGTACGACGGCCCGGACCGCCGCGTTCATCCCTTGCGAATCTCCCCCGCTGGTCAATACGGCAATTTTGCTAACTGCGCTCATGAACCGTTGCTCCCTTCAACTGTCTCGTTAGTGCTCATTTTACATCGCCTTGCGAATCCAATGGGTGTTCAACCAGAAAAACACCCGGGTCCAAGGGCTGCCTCTCATGAGCAGCCTGGCCGTCCGGCGGACGTTCCGCTGGTCCCGCACTTTCGGATCGGACAAGTACAGCGCGACCAAGCCCTCCACAATCATCCGGTGGAACCTGGCGAACGGCAGCCTGTCCGCCGCAAGCCGCGCGGCTTGCACCATGCGCTGAAGACGCTCGTCCAACTCTTCCTGGCTGGCGTAATAGCTGCAGAAGTTCAGATCGCCTCCGAGCTCGTCCTCCTGCTGATCGATCAAATAGTCGAGCAGAATGTGGAGGCCGTTGATGGACGGGAAATAGGCTTCCCGGATGAAGCGCCCGGCGGACGGCTCCAGCTTCTCGTCGCTCGCCGCGAGGAACAGCATGAACATGCCCAGCGTGGAACCGGTCGCGGCCGCGAACTCGTTCCACTTCAACTCCGGATAGCGCGGGGAGTGCCGGTCCCACCATTCGAGCAGTCGCGGCTCGCGAAGGCTTCTGTCGATGTGTTTGTACACCTGCAGGTCCCCGTAGAGCGATACCAGATCCCGCACTTCCTCTTGTACGTGCCGGTACGAAGGAAGCCGCTCGGCGCAGGATTGGCAGCGCTTAACGAGTGCGTGAAGATAGCCTCCGTCGTCCTGCTCGCTGCGAAGCTCGTAATAATTGCACGTCGCCGCTCCGGGCGTTACCGCATCCAGCATGCTGCGATGCAGCAGCCGGAAATCTTCCGCATCGAGCGACGTGCTCCGGTCGCACAGATTGTCCAGGTAATCGCTGATCGTCTGCAGGGCTACTATGAGCGGAATGAGGACATCCCGGCTGGCTAGGTTGGCCGCCGCGTACACCGCTCCTCCCTGGCAATGGAACTCCTTGGCCGTCATGCTGTCGATCGCCTGCTTCCTAAGCTCCGGGTCGGGAATCGTCTCCGCCATCCGGCGCCAATTGCCGAGCTCCGCCCGCACTTCGGGGAGGATGTACTTGTATACGCGGGCCATCAGCGTGACGGGCCCTCTCGGCGAGCGGCCCGCAAGCAAAGTAAAGTCGGTCAAAGCGGTACCTCCAGCTGCCATCGGACTCAGCCGTGCCTGCGAGTCTCTTCTTCGAAATCTTGTTCGGTTCGATACCAAATGTTCAGGTCGTTGATTCGGCTGGCGAGTTCCGCGATCTCGTAGTTCAGGCGGCAAGACTTCGCGAAGTCTTCCTCCTCGAACAGTTCGCTCTGCATCGCCCGGATCGATTGCTCGAATTCGGCGATGCGATCCGGAATCCGTCCCCGAATCGCCTCCCAGGCTTCCAGGAGGGCGGCTTTCCGGTCTTGGCTCAGGCTCTCCCACTGCTGGGTCAAACGGGGAACGGCGATGCCCAGGCGGCCGTCCATCGCGAATTGACCGCAGGCCCAGCGGCTTACGTTAAACCATTCTCCCATGTTCAACCCCTGTTCCATACATCATTCTCTAATTTATCATTTCGACAAGGCTAAATCCAGTGAAAAAGTATTGAAAACAGCCCCCGAACGTCGTCGAACCTGCTATAATACTCGGGAATACATAAGGAGATGAACCGCGTTGTCCGCCCTAGAAGAGAGAGTCACCTTGAAGCGGCTTTTTTTCTTTTTCATCCCGCTCGGCTTGTCCGCGCTGCTGATCAATTTGTCCCACGTCGTTATAAACGGCACGCTGGCGCGAGCGGCCAACCCGGAGTTCATTCTGGCCGGTTACGCCACCGCCATGAGCCTGCTTACCGTCACCGAGCGTCCCGCCGTGCTGTTCCGCGAGACGTGCTCCGCGCTCGTGCGGGACCGCCTGTCGTTCGCCGCCATTCGCCGGGTCGCGTTCATCGTGTTCGGCGGATCGCTCGTCTTCGGCGGCCTCATCGCCTACACGCCGGTCGGCCGATGGGTGTTCGGAGGCGCTTACGGAGCCGACGCCGACACGGCCGACGCTGCGGTGGATGTCTACCACGCGCTTATGTTCCTCAGCGTTTTTTCCGGCATCCGCTGCCTGTATCAAGGGGTTATTATCTATAAAATGCGCACGAAGTGGCTGACGGTCGGAATGGTCTTCCGCCTGGGCGCGATGATCGCGCTGTCGCAATACATGCTGCATGTCGGCGTCACCAACTCCCGGCAAGGCGCGGTCATCTTCGTCTTCGGCATGATCGTCGAGGCGGCCGTCAGTTGGCTCGAAGGCCATAAGCTGGCGCGGGAGCTCCCCGAACGGGACCCGGATTGCGACGTCGCGCGTCCCGGCCAAGTGCTTAAATTTTATAACCCGCTGCTGTTCTCTTCGCTCATCATCGTATGGGTGCCTCCGATTTTGAATGCGCTGCTGGGGCACACGGACCGGGGAACGCTGGCGATCGCTTCCTTCTCCGTCGCGGGAAGCTTCATGAACCTGGTGCTCGGCTTCTTCAACTATTTCCACCAGATCGCGCTGCAATTCTATCGGACCCATCCGCTGCTCGTCCGCAAGTTCGTCTTGCTGATGGCGTTCGTGCCCGGGGGCCTGATCGCCTGCATCGCCTTTACGCCCGCGGGCCCGTGGATTTTCGTCCATCTGATCGGGGTCGAGGATCGGCTGCTCGATGCGAGCATCAACGCGCTGCGGGCTTATTTGCCGTACGTGCTCATTTTTCCGTGGCTGGATTCGTTAAACGGTATTATTTTGTCGCGGGGGCAGACGAAGCTGATGTTCGGGTCGCAGACGTCGAACGCGCTCATCACCATCGTGCTGATCGTTACGCTGACGCTCGCCTTGCCACAGTGGGCGGGGACGCTCGGTTCCCTCGCGCAATCGGGCGGCATCGCGGCGGAGCTGGCGCTGCTCTACTGGCTGTTCCGGCGAAGCCGCCGCATGGAGCGAATGACCCGGCTTCCCAATCTCAACGCGGAGGGGATCGAACGATGAAACTGCTGCAATCCGACGCCGGCCAACTCGCGGTGCTTCGCAGCCTGCATTTTATGAATTACGCGACGATGGTGCTCGTCGTGACGTTTTTCCCGCTTTATTTCGCCGATCTCGGCTTTACGAAGCTGCAGATCGGAGCGATCTATTCCATCGGTCCGATGCTGTCCATCTTCTCCAACCTGCTCGCGGGCATCGCCGCCGACCGGTCGAAAGCGCTGCGCCGCGTGCTCAACCTGATCTTTCTGGGCCAATTGCTGGCGCTCGGCCTGCTGCTTCCCCAGAAGGAATTCGGCGTTATCGCCGTGCTGATGGGCGTATTCTACCTCTTCCAGACGCCCGTCAACTCCATGATGGACAGCCTCACGCTGCTGGCCGCCGACCGGATGAACCGCTCCTTCCCTTCGATCCGGATGTTCGGCTCGCTCGGCTACGCCGTCTGCGCGCTGGCGTTCGGCTTCATTCTGAAAGCCGTCGGATCGTCGTGGACGATGGGGTTCGGCCTGGCGACCGTCGTCTGCTCGCTCGTTCTGTCGCTGGCGCTCGGCAACTTCCAGGCGTCGCTCAGCAAATTCCAGTTCAGCGGGCTGTGGGTCGTCTTGAAGCGCAAGGAGACGCTCGCCTTCTTCGGTCTCGTCGCCCTTGTGTCCGTCTCCCACCGGATGAACGAAGGCTTCCTGGCGGTCGCGATGCGGGAGCTCGGCGCCAGCAGCTCGATGATCGGAGCGGCTTCGCTGGCCTCGTCGGTCAGCGAGATTCCGATCTTCTTCCTGCTCGCCAAATTCGGCCACCGCTTCCGGGAACTCCCGCTGCTGGCCGTCGCCAGCCTGATGTACATGGTGCGGCTCGGCCTGCTCAGCATCGCGCACGAACCGATCGCCTTCGTCTTCCTCCAGATGATGCACAGCGTGACGTTCGGCATTTACTACATCACCGCGCTCCGCTATTTGCAGTCGGTCGTGCCGGACGAGTTCCGCTCCTCGGGGCAGGCGCTGTTCGGCATGGTGTGGACCGGACTCGCCGGGCTGATCGCCGGCACGCTGGGCGGCTGGCTGTTCGACGCCTACGGTCTGAGCGTCGTGTTCCGCTTCGGCTCGATGTTCGCCTTGGCCGCCGCGGTCGGCTTCCTGATCGTCCACTTCCGGCGCTCCGCCGCATAAAATCAAAGAAGACAGAGGAACGGCCGCGCGTGCGCCGCACGACCGTTTCTCTGCCTTTTCTTTTACCTTATCCATCCGCTATACCAGATGGCAAGCCACGTAGCGCTCCCCGCCGACATGGCGGAATTCGGGCCGTTCTTCCGCGCATCGCGCGACGGCGAACGGGCATCGGGTATGGAACTTGCAGCCCGACGGCGGATTGGCCGGGTTCGGAATATCGCCCTTGAGCACGATCCGCTCCCGCTTCAGCTTCGGAATCGGAATGGGCACGGCCGAGAGCAGCGCCTTCGTATACGGATGCAGCGGCTCCCGGAACAGGTCGTCCCGCGAAGCCGTCTCCGCCATCGATCCCAAATACATGACGCCGACCCGCGAACACAAATGCTCGACCACGCTCAAATCGTGCGAGATGAACAGGTACGTCAACCCGTTCGTCTCTTGCAGCCTGCGGAACAGATTAATAATTTGCGCTTGAATGGAGACGTCCAGCGCGGACACCGGTTCGTCCGCCACGATCAGCTCCGGATTCAGCACAAGCGCTCTCGCGATCCCGATCCGCTGGCGCTGTCCGCCCGAGAACTCGTGCGGGAACCGGTCGATATGATAGGACGACAACCCGCACAGTGAGAGAACGTCCAGAACGCGGTCCCGAACCTCGTCCTTGGAAGCCAGTCCGTGCTCCAGCAGCGCTTCTCCGATCGCATCGCCGACGCGCACGCGGGGATTCAAGGAGCTGTACGGGTCCTGAAAAATGAGCTGCAGCTTCGGCCGCAGCTTCCGCAGCTCCTGCGGAGGCAGCGCGTACAGATCGACGCCTTTGAACGCTACCTCGCCTTCCGTCTTGTCCGTCAGCCGGATCGCCGTTCGTCCGACCGTGCTCTTGCCGCTGCCGGATTCGCCCACGAGTCCGAACGTCTCTCCCGGCCGAATCGTAATGCTGATGTCGTCGACCGCCTTCACTTGACCGACCGTGCGGTTCAGCAGCCCGGACTTGATCGGAAAATATTTCTTGAGCCGCCGGATGTCCAGCAACGGTTCAGACATAAGCGACCGCCTCCTCGTACAGCCAGCAGGCGACGCGGTGCCGCTCTCCCGCTTCTCTCAGACGCGGTTCCCTGCTTCGGCAGACGTCCATGCATTGCCCGCAGCGGTCGTGGAAGTAGCAGGACACCGTCAATTCCAGCGGATTCGGAACTTGGCCGGGAATGGCATACAGCTCGTCCTGGCGATGGTTCAGAATCGGCTTCGAGCGAAGAAGCCCCTTCGTGTACGGATGCTTGGGATGGGAGAACAGCTCCGTCACTTCGCCTTCCTCGACGACTTTGCCCGCGTACATGACGACGACATAGTCCGCCATCTCGGCGACGACGCCCAGATCGTGCGTAATGAGCAGAATGGACATGTTCGATTCCGCCTTGAACCGCCGCAGCATATCCAGAATTTGCGCCTGGATCGTCACGTCGAGCGCGGTCGTCGGCTCGTCCGCGATGAGCAGCTTGGGGCTGCAGGAGATCGCCGCCGCGATCATGATCCGCTGCAGCATGCCGCCGCTCAGCTCGTGCGGGTAGGCGTTCGCGATCTGCTCCGGCCTGGCGATGCCGACCTGGGCGATCAGTTCGATCGCGCGCGCCCGCGCGGCTTTTTTGCCCAGCTTCAAATGCTCGATGAGCGGCTCCATGATCTGCTCGCCGACCGGAAGAACCGGGTTGAGCGACGACATGGGCTCCTGGAAAATCATCGCGATCTCATGGCCGCGCAGCGTCCGCAGCTCGTTCTTGTCCAGCTCGAGCAGGTTCCGGCCGTCGAATTCGATCCGGCCGCCGACGACTTTGCCGGAGCTTCCCGCCGCCAGCCCCATCACCGACAGGGCCGTAATGCTCTTGCCGCAGCCCGATTCGCCTACGATGCAGACGGTCTCCCCCTCCCGGACGCGCAGGCTCACGCCGTCGACCGCTTTGATCGTCCCTTCCGGGGCGAAGAAATGGGTGCGCAAATTCTCGATCGTAAGCAAGTCTCTCATTCCGATGCGCCACCTACCTTTTCTGCTTGGGATCGAGAACGTCCCGAAGTCCGTCTCCGAATAGGTTGACGGCGATGACCGTCGCGAAAATGCAAAAACCCGGCGGAATCCACAGCCACGGCCGCTGCTGAAAGTCGATCAAATTGTTTGCCGCATCGATCATGTTCCCCCAGGTCGGCGTCGGAGGCATCACGCCGAGGCCGAAGAAGCTGAGCACCGACTCGCTCAGAACCGCTCCGCCGATGTTGAGCGAAGCGATGACAATGAGCAGCGGCACCAGATTCGGAAGCAAGTGGCGAAACAGTTTGCGCCTGGCGCTCAATCCGAGAACGGTCGCCGCCTGCATAAATTCGCGTTCCCTCAGGCTGAGCACCTCGCCCCGGACCATTCTTGCAATGCCCGGCCAGTTGACGAAGCTGAGCAGAAGCATGACGATGTACATCCGGTCTTCCGGCGGCACCTTCCATTCGGACAGAAGCGCGCCCAGAATGAACAGAAGCGGAAGGCTCGGCACGGTCAGCAGCAAATCCCCGATCCGCATAATGATCTGATCGGCGATTCCTCTGTAATAACCGGCAATAGCGCCCAGCAGCGAGCCGAGGAAGACGGACAGCACCATCGAAGCGAGCCCGACCGTCAGCGAGATCCGGCCCGCCTGCATGACGCGGGTCAGCACGTCCCGTCCCAGCGCGTCCGTTCCGAGCCAGTGCTTCCAATTCGGAGGCTTGTTCATGAGCGCCATATGAATTTTGTTGTCCGTGTAAGGCGAGAAGAGCGGACCGATAAAGCAAATCGCGAACATGAGCGCCACGACGATTCCTCCGGCCATCGCCAGCTTGTTTTGCAAGAGCCGCCGCAAAGCCAGCGCCCACAGCGAAGTCCGGACGGATTCCTTCCGGGCGATCGGAGTATCGGCCGCCGGCAAGCCGCCGCTTATCGCAGACATTCGTTACCCTCCCTCATTGCAGTCTGACGCGCGGATCCGCGACGCGGTACAAAATATCCGATAGCAGCGTGCCGATGACGGTCAAAATGGCGATCAGCACGGTGAAGCCCATCAACAGCGGATAATCCCGGAGTCCGAACGACTGCATGTACAACTGGCCGATTCCCGGCCAGTTGAAGATTTTCTCGATAATCAAGGAACCGCCGAACAACGACGGAAGCTCGAAGCCGACGAGGGTGATCGCCGGAAGCAGCGCGTTGCGCAGCGCATGCTTGAACAGCACTTTCCGCTCCTTCAGCCCTTTGGCGCGCGCCGTCCGGATGTAATCCTGCTTCAGCACGTCGATCAGATTGCCGCGGATATAACGGGTCAGCGAGCCGATCCCAAGCAGCGTCATCACGACGACCGGGAGCGTCATATGGCGCACGACCTCGCGGAAGTAGGCGATGCCGGTCGCGTTGCTCCCCGTCGTCAGCATGCCGCCGGGCGGCAGCAGCTTCCAGTCCACGGCCAATATCTTGATCAGGAACAGACCGATGAAGAAGGACGGCAGCGACATCGCCCCGAAGATGACGACCATCACCAGCGTATCGAACCAGGAATATTGCTTGTAGGCGGCAACGACGCCGATGACGACCGCGATCAGCCAGGTGAAGAACGTGGAGACGGCGGCGAGCAGGAACGAGTTCCAAATGTACTCGTTAAACAGGGTGAGCACCGGCTTCTGCTGCGCCAGCGAATAGCCCAAATCGCCGTGAAAGGCATGCTTCATCCACGTGGCGTAACGCTCGAGCACCGGCTTGTTCAGGCCGTAGATCTCCCGGAGCTCCGCCTTCCGTTCGGGCGTCAGCTTGATGTTGCCGCTAATGAAGTCGCCCGGCGTCCAGGCGTACAAGCTGAATATAAGCAAAGAGGCGGCCAGCAAGATCACGACGGTATACAGCAGTCTTTTCGTCAGAAACGCGCTCATTATCCGCACCTCAATCGATCATCCCCCGCCGGATCGGCAGGGGACGATAGTTCTTACTTCAGGGACCAGTCCGGCAGGCTGGGCGAGATGCCGTTGAACGGGCTGACCGACAGATTCTCGATCCGGCCGTTGTATGCGTAAACCGTCTTCTTATAGCTTGTGAAGATGACCGGCAGCTCGTCGTTGAGCAGTTGGAAAATCTGCTTGTAAATGTTCTTCCGCGCCTCGATGTCGTTCGTCGCCAGACCCTGGTCGAACAGCTCTTTGAATTTCGGGTTGTCGTAGCCTTTGATCTCCCCGTCCACGAATTGCAGCAGCCCGTCGGACGGATCGGTCAGGAGCGGCGTCGAGAACGAGACGAGATCGTAATCGCCTCCTTCCACCTTGGAGACGAGCGAGTTGAAGTCCGCGAACACTTCGGGCTCGAACTTGATGCCGAGCGCCTCGAAGTTTTCTTTGGCGACCGCGATGAAAATGTCCGTGTCCTTTTTCTTCGTTCCCAGGTAGTGAATCGTCAGTTGCTTCCCGTCCTTCTCCCGGATGCCGTCCTTCCCAACGGTCCAGCCGGCTTCGTCAAGCAGCGCCTTCGCTTTGTCCGGATCGTACTTGTACGGGTTGATTCCCTCTTCGGTATACGCCCACGAAATGGGCGACGAAGGGATGTTGGCCACCGCGCCCGCTCCCTGGTTGGCGTCGACGTAGATGCTTTGCCGGTCCAACCCGTAGGCGATCGCTTGCCGCACCTTCTTGTCTTTAAAAGCTTCGTGCTCCAGGTTCACCTGCAAATAGCCGTATGTGCTGGGCGTGTAAGGCAGAATATTGACAAAGCCGAGACTTTTCAGCTTGTCGATGTTCTCCTGGGTCGCGCTGAATGAAGCGAAGTCGATTTCGCCGGTCTCGAGGAATTGCCACGTATCGCCTTCCGACGTCTTGTACAGGAAGTGCTCCGTCTTCGGCTTGCCTTTGTAATAATACTCGTTGGCGACGAACCGCACTTCTTGTCCCGGAATGAACTTCTCCAGCTTGTACGGACCTGTTCCGACCGGTTTCTCGTGAAGCTTCTTGATATAGTCCAGTTGGCCGAACTTGTAATCTTTGCCGTAATACGCCTTGGACAGCACGTCCGATCCGAGCGTCAAGAGCGCGGCGGCGTTCGGCTTCTCCAGCGTGACGGAGACGGTGAGCGGATCGATCACTTTAATGCCTTCAATGCTCGCCGCCTTGCCTTCCTTGTAGGCTTCTCCGCCTTTGACGCCAAGGGTGCTTACCAGAGAGTCGCCGTCGTAGGCTTTGTCGTGAAGAATCGTCCACGTGAAGGCGACGTCGTCGGCCGTTACCGGGGAACCGTCACTGAACTTCAAATCTTTGCGAAGATGGAACGTGTAAGTCAAATTGTCGGGGGAGACGTCCCAGCTCTCCGCAAGCGCCGGAATCGGCACACCCTTGTCGTCCACCGTCACGAGCGGGGTATACAGCAAGGAAGAGACGTTCCCGTCGTATCCGCTCTGATGAAAGTAAGGCGTGAACGCGCCGCTCGGATCGGTCAGAGCGACGATAATCGTATCGGTCCGTTGCTGCGCCGCGCCGGGCAGCTTGGACAAGTCGCTTGCCGGGATGACATCCGAAGGCGAAGCCGACGGAGACGAAGACGGCGATGCCGCGGATGCGGCCGAGGGCGACGATGCGGATTCCGAGGCGCCTCCGGAGGGCGCGGATGAGTCCGACGAACCGGACGAGCATGCCGATAAGAGCAATCCCAGAATCAGAATGGCGGATAACGCAGCGATCGATTTCTTCATGATTTCCTCCCTGATATTTCTATCGTTTGTTAGTCCCGACATACCCGATAATTTAAGTGGGATATATCGTAATAGCTCTTATTATAGGAACCAATTTCGGTTCTGTAAATAGAGAACCGACAAATAATTCGCCATATAGAGAAATTATATAAGGACATGCAAATAAAGAACCCTACCGTTCCGAATAACCGGTCCGATAGGGTTCGATAGGGTTCGATCGTTCGCTTGCGCGTCAGCCACTCAGCCTCGTTCGATATACGCCAGCAATTTGTTTTGCATTTGCTGCAGCGCCGCGGGTCGGAAGCTGTATTCGATGAGCGACTCTCCTTCGAAATGCGCGTGAATGAGCCCCGCCATGCGGAGCTTCGTAATGTGATCGTGGGTAATTCCTTTCGACAATTGCAAGTGGCGCACGATTTCGATAAAGCTGCGGGGACCGCCGTGAAGATAGCGCAATATTTTCAGCCGGCTTCTCTCGCTCAGGCTGCGAAGGATGCGGTAATCGGGCGTGGCCAGATCCTCCTCTTCGCCGAAATAAACTCGGGCTCCGTAATGACATACCGTCATCGAGCCGAATTCGTAAATGACGTTCAACGGTTGAAAATGGTATTGAGGAATCAGTACGAGCCGCTCCATGCCGGGCATCGGCTTGAATATCAAGCCGTTGGTCGTCCGGTCGATGAACTCGTCCTCCGGCAAGCGCGCCAATTGCTCCTTGCGGTTCCGTTCTTCGTCGCGCAGAGACCGGATGACGGCCGGATCGACGGTCTTGAAGTATTGGTCGTTCCAATGCGAAAACAAGGTCAGCGTTCTGGAGCGAAACTCCCCCATTTGCTCCGGGAACTGGTTGCCGTAATCGGACATCAACTCGTAAAGATCGCCGACCGCCAGCCCCTCGAGCCATGCCAGAAAGCCTTCTACGTCGTCGGCCGGACACAAATGAACGAGCAGATAGGTCATTTTCCAATCGTGGTCGACTTCCGTTCGGTCCAGCATGGACGCAAATTCGGGGGTTAGCCGCTCGCGGGCGGCTTTGGCCCAGGCGGCGCCAAGATCGATTTTCTTGTGCGATTGGCGGCAAATAAAGGTGTGAAGGCTGTTGATCGCTTCGTACAAAGGTTTGAATTCCACTTGCGGACGGTATTTCAAGATTGTTCGCCCCTCTCTGCTAACCATTATAGCTTTTCCAAGGAATGGCGGAAACCGAAGGCGCGAAGATCGGTCTGGGCCGAGTCCGGCGGCTCAGCCCCGATCGTTCGTCAAGTTCGAAGACGGCGGCCCCTCGGGTTCGACTAAAAAAGAACGGCCGCCTGCCGGCAGCCGCTCAAATCTCGTATAAAAACGGAAAACATGCTTCTATTCCAATCCACGGTTCCTTCAGCCGGTCTCCGCCTGAGGCGGCTCCCATTCCTTCGTCTCGTCCCGAATGACCTGAATGCGCGATATGCGCAAATGATCGGTCTCTTCGACAACGAGGCGGAAGCCCTCTTCCAGCTCGACCGACTGGTGCTTCTTCGGCGGAATCTCGATCTGGGAGTACATCCAGCCTCCGATCGTATCGTAATCGTCCGTCGAAATATCGAGACCGAAGAAGCTGTTCACTTCCTCGATCAGCATCATACCGCTGATCGAATAAGAGTAATCGTCCTTCTTCTCCAGTTCCGGCCGTTCCTCGTCGAATTCGTCCTGAATGTCGCCGACGATCTCTTCCATAATATCCTCAAGCGTCACCAGGCCGGATGTGCCTCCATATTCGTCGATCAGAATGGCGATCTGCGTCTTGTTCTTCTGCATCAGCTTCAGAAGCGAGCTGATCGGCATGCTCTCGGGCACCGTCGTCAGCGGCCGGACGAGCCGGCGAATGTCGTGAACGCCGTCGTCGGAAGCTTGGAGCAAATCGCGAATATGAACGAAACCGATGATGTTGTCCTTGTCGTTCTCGCAAACCGGATAGCGGGTGTGCATCTCCTTGAGCACGATCTCCTTGTTGTGCTCGAAAGAATGGTTCGCGTACAGGCAAACCATCTCGGTCCGGGGAATCATAATCTCCCGGGCGTTCGTCTCGGCGAATTCGAAGATGTTGTCCACGAGCGTCAGCTCGGTGTTGTCGATCAATCCGCTCTTATGGCTTTCCTTCATTAAAATCCGGATTTCTTCTTCCGTATGCGCCGATGAGATTTCGTTCGCGGGTTCGATGCCGACAAGCTTCAGGATGGCGTTCGCGGTGCCGTTCAGAAGCCAAATAAAGGGGCTCATCAATTTGCGGAACGCGATTAGCGGAGCCGCGGCCCATAAGGTTACCGTCTCCGACTGGCGGATGGCCAGTGTTTTGGGGGCCAGCTCGCCGAGCACGATATGGAGAATCGTAATCAGGGAAAAGCCGACAACGAACGACACAGGATGGATCCAGCTCTCCGCAAAGCCTAAGTCGTGAAACAAAGGTCTGAGCATCATCGCAATCGTCGGCTCTCCGATCCAGCCGAGTCCGAGCGACGCCAACGTAATGCCCAATTGGCAGGCGGATAAGTAGGCGTCCAAATGACCGGTCAGATGGGAAGCGAGCTTCGCCCGTTTGTTGCCTTCCTGAACGAGCGTGTCGATGCGGGTTCCGCGCACTTTGACCATGGCGAATTCGACGGAGACAAAAAATCCGTTCAAAAACACCAGCAAAAAAATCAAGACCAAGTCCACCGCTAGCGGAAACGGGTCACTGTCCAAACGATCCCTACCCTCCGTTCGGAGGATAGGTACACCTCCTTTATATCGAAAAAGATAAAATATGGAAAAGGATTCGAATTTAAACTTTATTCTAGCTTAGTCGATGACACAGGAAGCCGTCAAACGGCGATTCACCCCGTAAACGGCCGCAGCGGGGGGCTTCCTTCGTGTCAGCCTGCTTCCCGGGCCGTTTTTCCTTGCGGAATCGGCGTATATCCGCCATTACACGCTCAGAAAGGTTCCGGTGGCCGGAAAGGTTGGCCGTCCCCGGGCGAATCGACCTTCGAGCGGCCGGAGGAAATGGCGGGAACCGTCGATTGGGACGTTCGCCGGATTGCCCGCGATGCTGGCGGCCGCCATCAAATAAAAAAGCAAACGCCGGTCCTCCTGGACCGCGTCTGCCCGTTCGTCTCACGGCTCTCCGCGTTTGCACTGCCGCCTGCGCCGCTCCTGGTTCTGCCTGATTTTGTCCTCCATTCCCTGTTCGGAAGCTTCGAAGAACACCCGGTCCCGAATCGGATCAGGCAAATATTGCTGATCTACGTAATGCCCCGGATAGTCGTGCGGATAGCGGTAACCGACGTGGCCCAGCTTCTTGGCTCCGCTGTAGTGGCCGTCCCGGAGATGAAGCGGAACTTCCGCCGATTTCAACGTCTCGAAGGATTCCATAATCTTCCCGATCGTAACGGCGATCGAGTTCGACTTCGGGCTCTCCACGGCGAACAGAATAGCTTGCGCGACAATATATTTCGATTCCGGCCAGCCGATCCGGTGATAGGCTTCCATCGCGCTGACCGCCTGCACCATCGCCTGCGGATTGGCGAGTCCGATGTCCTCGCTGCAGGCGACCGTCAGCCGGCGCAGGAACACCATCGGATCCATGCCGAGCTTCTCCACGGCGTAGAGGAACCAGAACAGCGCCGCGTCGCTCGATCCGCGCACGCTCTTGTGGAAGGCGGACAGCACGTCGTACTGCGTAGACTCGTCCGCCTGCACCGTCGGCTGCCGGATCGATTCCTCCGCAACCTCCAGCGTAATGTGCACGAAGCCGTCCGGATCGGACGGCGTCGTCACGGCCGCCAGCTCGAGAGCCGTCAGCGCCCGGCGAATATCCCCGTTCGCCATCGCCGCTATATGCTCCAGCGCTTCTTCGTCGACGCGCAGCTTCATAAAGCCGAGCCCTTTGACCGGGTCGGCAATCGCCCTGCGCATCGCCAGCAGCGAATGCTCCTTCGTCAACGGCTGCAGCCGGAACAGCGTGGAACGGGACAACAACGCTCCGTTGATGGAATGGTAAGGGTTCTCCGTCGTCGCCCCGATGAACACGATGATCCCCTTCTCGACGGCCGGCAGCAGCGCATCCTGGCGGGCGCTGTTAAAGCGATGCACCTCGTCGAGGAACAGAATCGTTTTGCGGCCGTACATATTCTTGTTGCTCTCGGCCTGCTCGATGACTTCCCGCACGTCCTTGACGGAAGCGTCCACCGCGTTGAGACGGACGAATTCGCCTTCGGTTCTTTTGGATATAATATGAGCCAGCGTCGTCTTGCCCGATCCCGGCGGCCCGAACAGCACGATCGAGGTCACCGCGTCCCCTTCGATGGCGCGCCGCAGCAGCTTGCCCGGCCCGACGATATGCTCCTGACCGATATATTCCTCCAGCGTCTCCGGCCTCATGCGGTCCGCCAGCAGTCTGGCGCGCGGCTCGGCTTCCGCCCGAAAGCTGAACAAATCCATTTCACTCCCGCCTTTCTCTTCCTCCATCTTAGCAGATTCTCCGCTCGTTCGGAAGAAGAACGGGAACGTACGTTCTTTGCAAGATTCACATTTTCCGCAAGGCCGAAGCGATCAACCGCCGGCGCTCCCGAATATATTGGCGAATGACGTCCCCTTCTCCCAGAAATTCGGAATAAGACCATCGGCGCAACGTGTCTTCTCGGATGTAAGGAGACAGCTTCGAGATCATGCTTCGGACGTTCGGCATAATGAGATTTTCGTTGAACGGACCTTTGAGCGCGCTGGACAAGATCGCCTTGTAACGCGCCCGATTCGCCTTCTGCTCCAGAACCTTGCGCGTCAAATGATTGTATCCCATCACGTCCACCAGGCCGCTGGACACGAGCTGGCCGTAGCAGTTGCGGCCCCAGGTGCCTTCGTAATCCCACGGAATGATGCGAAATTTGCCGGTTTTCTTGTGGCGGTACAAGGCGTAATTCTGTTCGAAGCCGTCGTAATTGCCGGTCAGCACCGCGCCGGCCAGCCAGCGCAAATAGTTCTCGACGTCGAGCTTCGACTTCAAAAAGGCGGTCAACCCGGTCCCGCTTTTCTCGTTAAATCCTTTAATGAAGGCTTTGAGCCTCGCCTTCTCCGCGTCTCCGCCGAACCGATGCTCGTAACCGGACAGGAGAGTGTGCTTGAGCCGGTTCGTCTCGGGATTTCGAAGACCGAAATCGGCGTTGTTGTTCACCGCGTAGAACAGAGAAGAATACCCGATCCCCCTTCGGCGGAAAAAAGCCCGTTCCACCCCCTCGATCTCCAAATAAACGCCCAGCGGTTCCCCATTGAGGAACAGGCGCACGTGCTTGGTGCGCGGACTGGGAACGCCCAACCCCTCGAAAAATCGAAAGGACAGCGCGTTGCGAATCATGGAGGGATCGTCGAACTCCGCGTTGTAGTGGAAAGATTGTCCCTGCCGAACGACTTCATAAGAGCGCTTCGGATATTCTCTCGTATGGCCGCCGCGGAATCTTACCCTCACCGGAACGTTTCTCCCGTTCGCGTGCATGACGGCGTTCACGTATCGGTCGTTCCACAAGTTCCGCTCCATTTCCCAACTTTCCGCTTCGCCAATCTGAAGCTCTCGAACCGGTAAGTTCATTCCGTCTCCGCCTTTCCTTGGGCAGGGCTATCGTTCCTGTATAGGGTATGAGTGCCTACCAAATGCGGAAACGGCATTCGTCTATAAGATCGTGAAGCGAAACGTACCGACGCTTGTCCCCAAAAAAACGCCCCGATGGATCGGGGCGTAAGAATCGACATCGGCACCGACATCATCGTTTTGATATCCGACGACGGAGCTGTATCGCAAAGTTTTGCTGAACACCAAAGGCATGTTTGCCGAATTGAACATTGTCGGCAACCGCTCGGTGCACGGTTACGTCACCAGCATCATGAACGACTTTTTCGTCTTCTACTCTCCCATGTTCCGAACTCTGTACGTGTCCATGCGGCATCTGAAAATTTTGATCCCGTACGATCCCGAAACGACGCCTTACGCCATGGAACAGGAGAAATTTCCGATCAACCCGACACCCGCGTCGCTTGCGCGAACATTCGATCAACAGTTGAAAAAGTTCGAAGGCTCAAAAGCAATCTGATCGAACTGGTCACCGCCGACGGTTCCAGCAACTTTTATCCATCTCGATCAAGTCAAAACGATTCACCGACCTTAACCGATACCGCTTTTCGGGAGCCCATTGACGGCCGCTGAAGAGCGGTTATTTTTTTGCCCCGGTGGAATCATTTACTTGTTCGATCACTAAGGCCAAGAGGTGTTCCCGAATGTTAACCCCTTCCTTGCTCGACAAGCTGAACGATCAGATGAACTACGAATTTTATTCTTCGCAGGTGTATCTGGCCATGGCCGCCTACTGCTCCTCCGAGAGCTACGACGGTTTTGCGAACTTCTTCCTCGTGCAATCCGAGGAAGAGAAATTTCACGCGATGAAAATTTTCCGCTTTATAAACCGATTGGGCCAAAGAGCCGTCGTCAGCGGCATGGACAATCCGCAGAACGAGTACGCCTCCTTGCTGGAGACGTTCGAACACGCCTACGCCCACGAGCAAACGGTGACCAAACGGATCTACGATTTGTCCGATGCTGCCTGGGCCGAGCGCGAGCACGCGACGATCCATTTTCTGCAATGGTTTATCGACGAGCAGGTCGAGGAGGAAGCGACCTTCGATGGCATCATCCAGAAGCTGCGAAGAATCGATCGCGACAGCAACGTGTTTTATATGCTGGACGCGGAGCTCGCGAAGCGCACGTTCTCGCCGGAAGCGGAATAGCGGGGCAGGGTTGGCGAAGAGAAAAGGGTTGAAACCGGAGGACGCTCGCCGGTCTCAACCCTTTTCAATTTGCACCGCTATTGCAACGAGCGGAAACGTTCATGCTCAGTCGCCGGCCGCGGAGCGCTCGACTTACAGCTTGTCCGAAGGACGCTTCAGGCCCGCCTGCAGCTTCTCAACCGTTTTCTCGATCCGGCTGGCCCGCGTCTCCGCCTTTTTCGCCTCGACGATCCAATTGACGTATTCCTTCCTGTGCGAAGGCGCCAGCTTGGCGAAGAAGGCGGCGGCTTCCGGATTGGCGGCAAGCGCCCGTTCCAGATCGTCCGGCGTCGGAATCGGCGCGGAAGGCGCGCCCGCCTGGCGGCGATCGGCCGGAGACGGACGCGATCGCCCGGAAGCGCCGCGGGGACGGAATCGCATCGCCGACCACGTGTCGTCGATCGAGATGAGCGAGACGCCTTCCCAGCCGGCGGCGGTCACCGTCTCCCAGCCTTTGTCCCGGTTAAGATCCGTCTTCAGCTTGGACGTGCCCTTGGGGTAACAAATCCAGAGCAGACCGTCGGGCTTGACCGCCTTCAGCGCATCCGGGGCGTACCGTTCGACGGCTGCAACGCTGTCCGCGAACAATTGCACGTAATCGTACGTGCCGGGCTCGCCCGAAGGCTCCGATTCCGCGCCGCTCCGTCCGATCGCCTCCAGAAACCCTTCCGGCGGCAGCATGACGGCGATTTTGCCCGAAGGCGGAAGTTTCAGCTTGCGAACGAGCGCTTCATCCATGGGCATCGCGGGCTTGCATGCCTTTCTCGATCAGCTCCCGGAACACGACGCTAACCATGATGAGGCCGGCGACCGGCGGCACGAACGCGTTGCTGGAAGGGGGCTGCTGCGCCTTGCGTATTTCCTTCGGCGCCGTATCCGGCACGATGCGCTGCGTCACGTCCTCGCGCGGCTTGATCGGCTCCTCTTTGGAGAAGACGACTTTGACGCCTTTCTTGATGCCTTCCTTGCGGAGCTTCTGACGGATGACACGGGCGATCGGGTCGACGCTCGTCTTCGAGATGTCCGCCACCTCGAACCGGGACGGGTCCAGCTTGTTCGCGGCGCCCATGCTCGAGATGATCGGAATGCCCCGCTGAAGGCATTGCTTGATTAGATGGATCTTGTACGAGATCGTATCGGAAGCGTCGATGACGTAATCGAGCGGATATTTGAACAGCTCCTCGTACGTCTCTTCGGTATAAAACATGCGGAGCGCGATCGCGTCGCATTCCGGGTTGATCAGCTTGATGCGGTCGCGCATCAGGTCGGCTTTCGGTTGTCCCACCGTCGTCGTCAGAGCGTGAATCTGCCGGTTGACGTTAGTGATGTCCACGACGTCCTTGTCGATAAGGATCAGCCGTCCGACTCCGGAGCGTGCCAGCGCTTCGGCCGCGATCGAGCCGACGCCGCCGAGTCCTAGCACGGCGACGGTGCTGCCCTTCAGGATCTCCAAACCTTCCGGGCCGATGGCCAATTCCGTCCTAGAGAATTGGTGCAGCATGAGTAACCGTTCAACTCCTTAGCAGGGGGAATCGGAAAGGCGCCGCGCGCCGGAGATCAAGCCGGAGCGCGGCGCTTGCCGTGAATGGTCGTCTTAAGTCTTGAGTCTTAAGCCTGGCCGGCCGGCGCTTCCGCCGGAGCGGCAGCTTGCGCGGACTCGGCCGTCTTGGCTTGGGCCGCCAGCGCTTTGGCCGACAGGCGGATATGCAAGTCGTCAAGCTGACGATCGGTCACGGCGGACGGCGCGTCGCAGAGCAGGTCGGTGGCGCTGGCCGTCTTCGGGAACGCGATCGTCTCGCGCAGGTTCGTCCGTCCGGCGAGCAGCATGACAAGGCGATCCAGACCGAACGCGATGCCGCCGTGCGGCGGGGTGCCGTAGTCGAACGCGTCGAGGAAGAAGCCGAACTTCTCCTTCGCTTCCTCCATCGAGAAGCCGAGCGCGGCGAACATCTTCTCCTGCACGTCGCGCCGGTAAATCCGCATCGAGCCGCCGCCGACTTCGTAACCGTTCAGGACGATGTCGTACGCTTGCGCGCGGATGGCGCCCGGATCGGAATCGAACAGCGGCAGATCCTCGTCGCGCGGGCGGGTGAACGGATGGTGCTCGGCCACCCAACGCTTCGCTTCTTCGTCCCAGCCGAGCAGCGGGAAGTCGACGACCCACAGAAATTTGAACTGGCTGTTGTCGATCAGGCCGAGCTCGCGGCCGACTTTGAGCCGCAGATTGCCCATGACGTCGGCGGCCGTCTTCAGCTTGTCGGCGGAGAAGGTGAGCAGGTCCCCTTCTTCGACGTTCAGCCGTTCGGTCAGCGCCGCGATCTCTTCCGGCTTGAAGAACTTGACGATCGGGCCGCGCCATTCGCCGTCCTTGACGGTAATCCAGGCGATGCCCTTGCCGCCGTAGCGGGCGGCGAACGGCTGCAGGTCGTCGAGCTCCTTGCGGCTCCAGTTCGCGCAGCCTTTGGCGTTGAGCGCCTTGACGACGCCGCCGGAAGCGGCGACGGACGCGAACACCTTCACGTCGCTGTCTTTGACGATGTCGGTGACATCCACGATCTCCAGGCCGAAGCGCAGGTCCGGCTTGTCGGAGCCGTATTTGTGAATGGCGTCGTGGTAGGTCAGCCGCTGGAACGGAGTCGGAATTTCGACGCCGATCGTCTCGCGGAACAGCTTGGCCATCAGATTTTCCATCATCGTCAGCAGCTGCTCCTGGGACAAGAACGACGTCTCGATGTCCACCTGGGTGAACTCCGGCTGACGGTCCGCGCGCAGGTCTTCGTCGCGGAAGCAGCGCGCCACCTGGTAATAGCGCTCGATGCCGCCGATCATGAGCAACTGCTTGAACAGCTGCGGCGATTGCGGCAAGGCGAAGAACTCGCCCGGGTGGACGCGGCTCGGCACGAGATAATCGCGTGCGCCTTCCGGCGTGCTCTTCGTCAGAATCGGCGTCTCGACGTCGATAAAGCCGTGCTCGTCCAGGAAGTCGCGGAACACTTTGGTCGCTTTCGAACGAAGACGCAGCGTCTTCTGCATCTCCGGGCGGCGCAGGTCAAGATAACGGTACTTCAGGCGAAGCGCTTCGTCCACTTCAACCCCGTCCTCGATCGGGAACGGAGGCGTCTTGGCGCTGTTCACGATCTCGACTTCGTGAACTTGCACTTCGATCTCGCCCGTGGCGATGTTCGGGTTGAACGTCTCGGGGTCGCGCTCGACGACTTTGCCTTTGACGGCCAGAACGTACTCGTTGCGCGCGCGGCTGCCGATCTCCAGCGCCTTGCCGGAAAATTCCGGATTGAAGACGATCTGCACGATGCCGGTGCGGTCGCGCAAATCGATGAACAGGATGCCGCCGAAGTCGCGCCAGCCTTGGACCCAGCCGTTCAGAACGACCGTCTCTCCCACCTGCTGTTTGGTTAACGTTCCGCAATCGTGATTTTTAAGCATCATGTTGAGCTTCCCCTTTTCCAAGTTCGGTAATCAATGACTTGATGGTGTCCGCCAGCCCGGCCAGCGGCACTTGCCGCTGCTCCTGCGTGGCCATGTTCTTGAGGGCGATCTCGCCGCGGTCCAGCTCGTCGTCGCCGAGAATGGCCGCGAACGCCGCGCCCGCGCGGTCCGCCGCCTTGAACAGCGCCTTCGTCTTGCGGCCCTGGTAGTCCCGCTCCACGGCGAGCCCGGCTTCCCTCAGACGGTACGCGAGTCCCGGGGCTTCCCGTTCCGCGCGCTCGCCCAACGCGATCAAGTACACGTCCACCGGCGAGCCGGCTTCCGGAACGGCGCCCTGGTTCTCGAGCAGCAGCACCGTCCGTTCGAGGCCGATCCCGAGCCCGACGCCAGGGCGGTCTTCCCCGCCGACATCGGCCACGAGACCGTTGTAGCGGCCGCCTCCGCCGACCGTGTCGATGGAGCCGATGCCCTGCGCCTTGTACTCGAACGCGGTGTGCGTGTAATAATCGAGGCCGCGAACGAGACGCGGGTTGATGCGGTAAGGAATCTCCATCGCGTCGAGACATTCCCGCACGCGGGCGAAGTGCGCTTCGCACGCCTCGTCCAGGTTGTCGAGAATCGAAGGCGCGCCTTCGAACTTCGCCTGGTCCACCTTGCAGTCGAGCACGCGCAGCGGATTGCGCTCCATACGGGACTGGCAATCCTTGCAAAGGCTATCCTTCATCGGCATCAGGAAGTCGAGCAGCTTCGCGCGGAACGCCGCCCGCACTTCCGGCGTGCCCACCGAGTTGATCTCGACCGTGACGCCTTTGATGCCGACATCCTTATAGAAGCTGTAGCCCAGCGCGATCACTTCCGCGTCAAGCGCCGGATCGCTCGAGCCGATCGCCTCCACGCCGAACTGGTGGAACTGCCGGTAGCGGCCGGCTTGCGCCCGCTCGTACCGGAACATCGGGCCGATGTAATAAAGCTTGGCGAGATCGGGCTCCCCGTACAGCTTGTTCTCCACGTAAGAACGGACGACGCCCGCCGTGCCTTCGGGCCTCAGCGTCATGCTGCGGCCGCCCCGGTCTTCGAACGAGTACATCTCCTTCTCCACGATGTCCGTCGTCTCGCCGACGCCCCGCTGGAACAGTTCCGTCGTCTCGAAGATCGGCGTGCGAATTTCGCGGTAGTGGAAACGCCGGCACAGCTCTCTCGCGGTACGCTCCACGAATTGCCACGTCTCGGCGTTGCCGGGAAGCACGTCCTGCGTGCCCGGCGGTTTCTGGAACCTCATCGTTCATTCACCCCTTCTAGTCATGCGGTCCAAGCATCCAAGCCAACACGTCTTCGGCGTCCTTGGACGGCGAAGAAGCTTGGCGGAGACGATTCAGACAGGAATAAACGTGAACCTTATCGACTCTGAATCGTAAAAAAAGCTCCCGTCCCCGAACATGCGTCTGTATGCATGTCAGGGACGGAAGCTTGCTGCTCCCGCGGTGCCACCCGTCATTCGATCGCCCGCCCGGCTCCTGTCGCTTGAGCCGCTCGGCAATCGCACTTGAACCGGTTAACGCCCGGCCGCGCCTTCGCGCTACTGATGCCTCCGCCGTTCACGGAAGCCGTTCGCGCGAGGTTCTCGGGGATGTCGTTCGTCCGGTCATCAACGGAAAGCTTGCAGCCGAAGGCCTTCCTCTCTGGAGATGTGGAGCCGGAGTACTCCTTCCCGTCATCGAATCCGATTTAGGTCGTGTAACTCTTATTGTAATCCCCCAAGGAGGCCCATGTCAATCCGCGAGTGTATCCGCGAGTGCATCCGCGAGTACATCCGCGACTGCGTCGCCCGATTGCGCCGCCGCACCGATTCCGGCCGTTGTCCGCCGCCGCCCGGCGAACGCTTCGCGGAAGCCCGCCGATTGCCCGCCTGCGGAAGCCCGGCAGCTGCCGTTTAGACCGGAATCGGCTGCCTGATCTTCTCCGGCTTCGGCAAATAGCCGATATGCGCCGCGTAACTGAACATCCGCCGGATGAATCCTTCGTCGGGTGCCGGACAATGGATGCTCGAACCTTCCAGATAAGCCGCCGTCGATTCGCAGCCGTAACGGTAATTCGAATTTTTCGCGCCGTCGCCTTCAAGCTGTGCGATCGCCAGCTTCAACGCCTCCGGGTCGTGATCCCGGTTCGAGCGCAGCAGCCAATCGGAATAAGCCGCGAACGGCATCGTCTCCACCTTGTACCCCAAGCTCCGGATCGCCTCCACGAGCTTCGCGTACGGAATCGTCTCCGGGTTGCAAATATGGAATACCCGCCCGGCCGTATCGGACCGCAGCGCCAGATGGACGATCGCTTTGCCCGCGTAATCGATCGGGGTGAAGTCGACCTCCCAATCCGCTTCCGGCGCCTTGCCGAGCAGCAGCATCGCCTTGAACATCCGGTAGAAGGCGTTGCTGTCGATGTTGCGCTGGAAGCTTCCGCTCTCGGAGTGGCACGACAAGTTGCCCACCCGGTAAACGGTGACGGAGAGCCCCCGGTCGGCTGCGGCGAACAGCGCCTTCTCCGCCTCCAGCTTGCTGTTCGTATAGAGGTTGTCCACCCGCACATCGGCCGGGAAGCTTCGTTCGCCCCTCAGGCTCTCCCATTGGCCGCTTAAAGCGAGATCCTCGGGAATGCCCAGCGTCGAGATATGATGGAACCGGATCGGGCGTTCCGCCTCCTGAGCGAGCGCAATCAGATGCTTCGTGCCCAGCAGATTCGACTTCTCGAACTGCCCGGCTTCCCCGAAATGCCGAACATCCGCCGCGCTGTGGACGATGGCATCGATTCTGCCTTGCAGCTTGCGCCGCTGTTCCTCGGACAAGCCGAGGCCGGGCCGTTCGAGCTCCCCCTCCACCGCCGCGACGCGCCCGGTCATCAAGGGCAAGGCCGCTTGTCCGAAATAATGCACCATCGTCTCCTCGAGCCTCGCTTGTCCCGATTGCGCGCCTTTGCTGCGAACAAGACAGTAAACGTCCGCATCGCTGTGCACCAGCAGATCGTACAGCAGGCGAGAACCCAAATACCCCGTCGCTCCGGTCAGCAGAATGGCGGAAGGCGAATCCGCCCGAAGCTCCGTCAATCCGTTGCCGAACGTCTCCGGCCACTCGTTCAGCGCAACTTTGCTTCCTCCGGAGACGGCATTCTCTGCCGGGGCGGCTTCCCTCTCCAGCTCGCGGATGCGGTCCGCCAGCTTCGCAATCGTCCGGTACCGGTAGAAGTCGTTGATCCGAAGCCCGGGGTAATCCCGCTTCAACAGCGCAAGCACGTGCATAATCGCCAGGGAATCGCCGCCGATTTCGAAGAAATCGTCCTCCATTCCCACCCGCTCCAGACCGAGACCTTCCATCCAGGCGTCCGCGATGAGGCGGTGAAGCTCGCTTGCGGGAGCGACGTAAGCTTCGCCTTCCGGTTGAAGCTCTTCGCGCACGTCGAGAGAAGCCAGCTTCTTGAGGTCCAGCTTTCCGGTAGGAGATATCGGGATTCGATCAAGCTGAATAATCCATTTCGGAACGAAGTAGGAAGGCAGCCGCTCCCCGAGTTGCCGCTTGATTTCGAGCGGAGACATTTTGCTCCCGTCCCTGGACGTAAAGTACCCGACCAGCATGTTCTGGCCGTCCTTGTCCTTTTTGGCGATGACGGCGACGTCCTGCACGTTCGGGATTTTGATGAAATTGTCTTCGATCTCTCCGATTTCGATCCGGTGGCCCCGAATTTTGATTTGCGAGTCCCTGCGCCCTACATACTCGATCGAGCCGTCCGGCAGCAGCTTCGCGATGTCCCCGGATTTGTAGATCGTTCCGCCCTCTTCGAACGGGTTCGGAAGGAACGCCTCCGCCGTTTTCTCGGGCTGATGGAGGTATCCTTTGGCCAGACCGACCGTCGAGATGTACACTTCGCCCGGCACGTTCACAGGGCAGAGCCGGAAATCTTCGTTCAAAATATACACTTTGTAGTTGCGGATCGGCCGCCCGATCGGAATGTTGACCAGATCGTCCGGGATGTAGCCGCGAACGACGTGCGTCGTCGTGCAGACGGTGCACTCGGTCGGGCCGTACACGTTCACAATGTCGATCGCGTCCTTGAATTTGCGCTGGAAGGCTCGCACCTGTTCCCCGTACAGCGCTTCGCCGGCCACCGTAATCAGCTTGACCTTGGCCAGCCTCCGGTATCCTTCCTCCGACAGATAGGCTGACAGTTGATTGAAGAAGACGGTCGGCAGAATGGCGATGATCGTCGTGCCGGTCCTCTCGACCGCAAGGGCGAACTCCTCGACCGATACGCGCTCCTCCGGAGACAACAGGTAAAGGGTAGCACCGTAAAAAAGAGCGCCGATCGTATCCCACACCGAGGCGTCGAAGCTGTAGGTCGCGAATTGCGTCAGGACGTCGCCCGGCTCGATCCGGCAATCGCGGCGGACGGTCTCGCCCAGGTTCACGACTCCCTCGTGCGCGATCAATGCGCCCTTCGGTCTCCCCGTCGAGCCCGACGTATAAATGACATAAGCCAAGTCCTGCGGCTTCACGCCCGCATCCGGATTGGCGGTTCCTTCATACTCGGGGAAGCCCCCGTCCACGGCGATGATCTCCCGGACCGTCGCGATCGGAGCGCACAAATCCCGCGCTTCGGCCTGGTAACGCTCCTTGGTGAGCACGAAGACGGATTCCGTATCCTCGACGATGTAGCGGTTGCGCTCCGCCGGATGATCCGGATCGACGGGAACGTAGACGCCGCCCGCCTTCAGAATGCCGAGCAGGCTGACGATCAGCTCCTGGCTCCGTTCCATGTAGATCGTGACGAAGTCGCCTTTCTGCAGGCCTTTGCCGATCAGCATGCGGGCCGTCTCGTTCGCCTTCTCGTTAAGCTGCCTATAGGTGAGCTCGCCCCCTGCCGAAGACAGCGCAATCCGGTCCGGCATAACCGCCGCCGTCCGCTCGAACATGCCGTGGATCGTCTGGTCCCGCGGATATTCCGCTTCGGTGGCGTTCGTCCGCTCATAGACGGCCGCATCCTCCGGCGTCAAAATATCGACGCTCGCGTATCGCCCCCGGGGATTGTCCAAAGCGGCTTCCAACAGCCTCAGATAGTAGAAAATATATCGTTTGATCGTCTCTGCGCGGAAAAGCGAGGCGTCATAGACAACCGTCACGCTCCAACCGTCTTCCTGTTTAGTCATCTGCCAGTTGATGAGCTCTTGCCGGGCTTCGGGAGAACGGCCGACGGCGAAGCGGGCGTCGCATGCCGCGCCGGTTCCTCCGCCGGACGCCGGCAGCGCTTGGCGAATCAGGTCGCCGATGTCTTGAAAGGTGTTGGCGGATTCGAGCGCGAGGGAGACGACCGTCTCCCCGCCTTCCGCGCCGGCCAGGCCTGCCGACAGCTCCTTCTCGTTCGTCAAGCGCTGCATCCATGCAAAAAACACGGCCGACAGCGTCGTTTCGAGCTCCGCGCCCTTCAGCTTCCTATCGAGCGTCCGGCTCAGCCGCTCCTCCAGAGGTTGCTTCTCTTCCACAAAGGAGTAAGTTCTCTTATGGCGCGGATAATCCAGCGGCAAATGGACCACCGCGCCGTACGATCCGGACTCGGCAACTTGTTCGTTTAAGCTGGGATTCAATGTCATCATCCGGCACCTCCAGAAGTGCAAATTCCAGGTATTCGCGATTGTTGCGGACAGGATTATCGACGGGTATAACGAATCAACGGACCTTGAATTGCTGAATAAGACGTTGAAGCTCTTCCGACATGGACGTCAAGCCGACGGACGATTGAACGACCTCATCCATCGACCGCTTCTGCCTCTCGATGGATTCGGCAATCCGGGCGCTGCTGGACGCGGTCATGCCCGCCGACGCGGACAGCTCGACGGACGTAGCGGACAGCTCCTCCGTTCCGGCCGACATCTCCTCGGTGGCGCTGGACACTTCCTGGATCTGGGTATTGACGTGGCGGGCGGCTTCCAGCATTTCCTTGAACAGCTGCTGCGTATCGGCCACAATTTCAATCCCTTGCCTTACTTCTTCCGTTCCTTGTTCCATAGCCTCGACCGCGTTTCGGATTTCCTCCTGGATCTCCTTGATCAACTCCGTAATTTGGTTCGCCGATCCGCTGGACTGCTCGGCCAATCTGCGAACCTCTCCGGCCACGACGGCAAAGCCTTTGCCCTGCTCGCCGACTCTGGCCGCCTCGATCGCGGCATTCAGCGCCAGCAGATTCGTCTGCTCCGAAAGGCCCGTAATGATGGTGACGATATTTCCGATCTCCTGCGAACGGCTCTCCAGCAGCTTGACGGATTGCCCGGTCCGGGCGACGAACTGCTCGATCTGCCCGATTTGGTTCGCGACGCGCTCAACAGCCTCGTTGCCCTGCAGTGACTTCTCCTCCATGACGGTCGCCTCGTCGGCCACCCGGGAAGAATTCTCCGCGATATTCTGAATGACGACCGCCATCTCCGTCATTGCTCTCGCCCCGTCTTTGGCCGCTTGCTCCTGGCTCGCGATGCTCGCTGCGATCTCTCCCATGCTCGTTGTGATCGTCTCTGCTTCCTCGCTGTTGCGCTCGGTAATGGCGTACAGGTTCTTGGCGGATTCGTTCAGCGAATGCGAGGCTTGCTGGACCTGCGCCATCATCTCGTTGATCCGTCTGACCATGCCGTTGAACTTCTCGTTGGCAATGCCGATCTCATCCTTGCCGGTGCGAACCTCGACGTTCAGGTTCCCCGCGCTCACCTGCTCAATGCCGCGGATCAGCTCCCGCAGCGGCTTGATGAGCCTTCTCGTCACGAAGTATTGCAATAGGAAAATGAGAATCAGGAAAGCGGCCAGAATCAGGATACCGTTGGTCAGCAGCTTGTGCAGTCCGTTCGGAACCGCGCTCGCATCGACGTCGGCGGCAAAATAAGCGAAAATTTGCCCGTCCGCGTTCTTGAGCGGGTAGGCGATCGTCGTCCAGATGCCGAAATCGTCCGAGTAAAAGCTGGTGAACGTCGGTTTCCCGCTTTTGAGCATCTTGGCGAGCGCGCTTGCCACCGCCTGGGGCTGCTCGTACATGTCGCCGATATTCACGTTGCCTTCTTTGAAGGCGTTCATCAGACTTGTCGGCATCGCCACCAGCGAAGTTTTATTGCCTCCCTCCAATTCGGTTCCGAAAATATAAGCTTGCGCGATATTCGGATTGTTTTGGTTCACCTTGTCCAAGTAGGCTCTAAGGCTCGACTGGACGGGTCCTTCGTAGCTTTTTTCGCTGATCGCCTGCTGGACCTCTTCGGTCTTGATCCCTTCGGCCCAGGTTTGCGTCGTTTTGATGATCTGCCCGTGAAGCTGATCGAAGAGAACGTTCTTCTCGATCCAATAGCTGGACGCAATAAGCACGGCGCCGATTAAAACAACGTTAACAAAAGATAACAAAAGGCTTTTCATAAAGAAGGAAGTTCGAATGGACCTTTTCATGCAGTGGACTTCCGACGGATCCGGTGTCTGGGCACAAAAAAACGGCCCTCGGGCCGTAATAAGAAAATAACCTGCCGACAAATCCGGCAGGTTCATGTTTATATATTGAAAAAAGGGGGTCAACTTGTATAATAAAGACTTTCTTTTAAGGAACTATGAAAACGAGATTACAGTTGTATTACAAAAAAGGAAGCGCTTATCCGGCCGTCGCCTTCAGCCGCGACTCGTTCCATTTCTCCAGCGCCTCCAGCTTGGCCTCGATCGACTTCTCGTACGTGTCGATATAAGCTTTCGGCTCCTTCGGATTGGCGAGACGGGTAATGGCGCCCGTCAGCGGATCGACCCATTTGCTCGTCGCTCCGCAGCCGAGGCCGACGATCGACTGCATCTCCTCGATGATAAGAATGTTGTACAGGCTCTCCTTGCCGGGGAACGAATAGCCGACGTTCTCCAAGTTGCCGAGAATATTTTTTTGCCTATACAAATAATAGGGGGCATAACCGCGCGCTTCCGTCCAACGCACCGCTTCGTCCATCATCTCGCCGATCTCCTCGCGCGTCGCCACCTTGTATTTCGCTTCCCCGCGGTGCTGGGTCATCTCAGACGCTCTCTTGAAGGAGAGCGTGTGTACGGTGAGCGATTCGGGCATCAGCTTCGCCGTCTCCGCCAGCGTATGCCTGAATTCGTCGGGCCCCTCTCCCGGCAGGCCGATGATCAGGTCCATGTTGATGTTGTTCATGCCGTTCTCGCGCGACAGCCAAAACTTCTCGATCGTCTCTTCCACGGAATGATGCCGGCCGATCAAATCGAGCGTCTCCTGAATGTAGGATTGCGGATTGATGCTGATCCGGTCGATGTTCCATCTGTTCAGAACGGCCAGCTTCTCCGGCGTAATCGTGTCCGGCCGTCCCGCTTCCACGGTGATCTCCCGCACCGTGTCCAGATCCGGGAACGAAGCGGCCATTTCCGCATACAGCGCGTCCATCTCGCTTGCCGTAATGCTCGTCGGCGTTCCGCCTCCGTAGTAAATCGTCGTCACGCGAACGCCATGGTCGCGCAGCCACTTGCCGATGACGCGGATTTCCTCGTGCAGGCCGTACAGGAAGCCGTTCACCGAGCCTTGGCGGCCGTTAATATCGTATGCGGGAAACGTGCAGTAAGCACATTTGGTCGGGCAAAAAGGAATGCCGATATACACGCTCACTTCGTTGCGGAGGTCGTACAAATCGGGCAGCGCTTGCAGCTGGCGGTCCACAATCCGCTCCATAAGCGAAATCTTCGCTTCGGAGACGAGGTAATCTTCCCGCAGCGCGCGGCGCACCTCTTCCCGCGGCCGTCCGGCGCGAAGCCCTTCGTGCATCAGCTTCGTCGGACGAACGCCCGTGAGCACTCCCCACGGCTGCACAATGCCCGTCTCGTGCTGCAGCAGGTCCACCAACGCCCGGGAAGCGGTCTGCCGCAGCAGCTTGCGGCGCTCTTCGTAGGGGGCTCCCGCCGGATAGGCCGTCTCGTGGACGACCCGGCGTTCCCGGCCGGCCCCGACCACCGGCGGCGCACCGGCAGGCGCAGTCGCCAAGCCCGCCGCCGCCATCTCGGCGGCGCGAATCCGAAGCTCGGCGCCGATTCGGACGGAATCCGCCCCCTCATCGATGTTCAGGACGATGTTTGCGTCCGCTTCCGGCTCCTCCTTGTCGGAGAACGTCACCTTCGGATTGTCGTAAAAGAGCGGAACAATGTGACAAAGCGACCGTTCCAATACCGCGTCGGTCGCCGATAGATGAATATGCATCATACCGTATCTCCTCCCGTTCCATGAACGCAGGCGCGGATTCGCGGGACGGGCTTGCCGCTTCGGTCTCTCTGCACCCCGCAAGCCCGCCCGATGCGCCGCCGTCAGCCCCGCCCGACCGGCGGATGCCTGCGGCCGTACGCGCTCCCCGTTCGGGCGTCCGGCTCGAACTCGTCCGCGAATTCGGCGCCGGCCCGCATGGCCAGCGCTTCCCGCCGTTCGACCGGCGCTCCGTCCTTCATCGCCCGCTGAAGCTTCGCTTCCTTGCCGGATTGCCTCATCTGCCGTCTTCCTTTCCAAATCAAGGGATCGACATGTAGTGTTGCCATCCGGGCGGCGGTTCAATCCGCGGAAGCGGCGCGGCTCAAGCGGGGCTGTCCAATATAAGCGTCACGGGGCCGTCGTTCACGAGCGACACTTCCATCATCGCGCCGAACGTCCCGGTCGCGACCGTAAGCCCTTTGGCCCGCAGCAAAGCGTTAAAGCGGTCGTACAGATCCGAAGCTTGCTCCGGCCGCGCCGCCGCCATAAAGTTCGGGCGTCTGCCCTTCCGGCAATCGCCGTACAATGTAAATTGCGACACCGACAGAACGGCTCCCCCGACGTCCTCCACGGACAGGTTCATTTTCCCGTCCCCGTCTTCGAAAATGCGCAGCCCCGCCACCTTGTCCGCCATCCAGGCGAGATCCTTCTCCTCATCCTCCTGCCCGATGCCGACCAAGAGCAGCAGCCCTGCCCCGATCTCGCCGACGACCGCGCCGTCCACGGTTACGCTGGCCTTCGATACGCGTTGCAGCACAACTCTCACTTTGACGTCAACCTCTCTCTATTGCATCATCCGCTGGACGGAGAAAATATCCTTGACCCGCTTGATCTTCTCGACGACCGATTGCAGGTGGTCCTTGTTGCGGATGAGAATCGTCAAATGCATGACCGCGACCTTGTTGCGGTCCGACCGGCCCGATACGGCGGCGATGTTCGTCTTGCTCTCCGACACCGCCTGCAGCACTTCGTTCAGGAGGCCGCGCCGGTCATGGCCGAGAATCTCGATCTCGACGCTGTAATTCGCTTCGCACGATTCCTCCCACTCGACCTCGATGACGCGCTCCGCTTCTTCCCCTTCCGTCGCCTGGGGAATGTTCGGACAGTCGGTCCGGTGCACCGACACGCCGCGTCCGCGCGTAATGTAGCCGATGATGTCGTCTCCCGGAACGGGGTTGCAGCAGCGGGCGAACCGGACGAGCAAATTCTCGACTCCCTTGACCTTCACGCCGTTGGAGGGCCGGCTCTTCCGCTCCGGAGGAGCCGGCTTCACTTCCTTGATGACTTCCGAGGACAGCTGGATTTGCTGGGCTTCCTCGGCTTCCTTGCGCAGCTTCTCCGTCAGCCGGGTGCAAATTTGCGCCGCCGTGATGCCGCCGAAGCCGATGGCGGACATCATGTCCTCGACGTCGTTGAACGTAAATTTGCGCGCGACCTCGATCAGCTTGTCGTCCGTCATCCATTCGGAAGGCTCCAGTCCGATCCGGCGCAGCTCGCGTTCGAGCGATTCCCAGCCCTTCTGGACGTTCTCCTCGCGCTTCTCCTTCTTGAACCACTGCCGGATCTTGCTGCGGGCGTGGGACGACTGGGCGATCTTGAGCCAGTCCTGGCTCGGGCCGTAGGAATGCTTGGAGGTCAAAATTTCGACGATATCGCCGGTCTTCAGCTTATGGTCCAGCGGAACGATGCGGCCGTTCACCTTCGCACCGATCGTGCGGTTGCCGACCTCGGTGTGGACCCGGTAGGCGAAGTCGAGCGGAACCGAACCCGCCGGCAGCTCGAACACCTCGCCCTTGGGCGTGAAAACGAAGACGAGGTCGGTGAAAAAGTCCATTTTCAGCGATTCCATGAACTCCGCCGCGTCCCGGGTCTCCTGCTGCAGCTCGATAATTTCCCGAAACCAGTTCATTTTGTCCCCGAACGAGCCTTGGACGACGCCCGTATCCTTGCCTTCCTTGTAGGCCCAGTGCGCCGCGATCCCGTATTCGCTCGTCCGGTGCATCTCCCAGGTGCGGATTTGCACTTCGGTCGGCTCGCCCGTCGGTCCGACCACCGTCGTATGGAGCGACTGGTACATGTTCGCCTTCGGCATGGCGATATAGTCCTTGAAACGGCCCGGCATCGGCTTCCACAGCGTATGGATGATGCCCAGCGTCGCGTAGCAGTCTTTGACGTTGTCGACGAGAATCCGGATGGCGAGCAGGTCGTAGATTTCGTTGAACTGCTTGTTCTTCGTCGTCATCTTCTTGTAGACGCTGAAAATATGCTTCGGCCTGCCGGAGATGTCTCCCTGAATGCCCATCTCCTCGAGCTTCTCGCGGATTTTGGCGATGACGTCGCTGATGTACTGCTCGCGCTCCGTCCGCTTCTTCTTCATCAAATTGGCGATGCGGTAATATTGCTGGGGATTGAGAAACCGAAGGGCGATGTCCTCCATCTCCCACTTGATGGCGCTGATCCCGAGCCGGTGCGCGATCGGGCAGTAGATCTCGAGCGTCTCGTGCGCGATGCGGCGCTGGCTCTCCTCGGATTGGAACTTGAGCGTCCGCATGTTATGAAGCCGATCGGCGAGCTTGATGAGGATGACGCGAATGTCGTTGGCCATCGCCAGGAACATTTTGCGGTAGTTCTCGTTCTGCTGCTCCTCCTTGGAGCGGAAATGAATCTTCTCCAGCTTCGTCAGCCCGTCGACGAGCCCGGCGATCGTCTCGCCGAACCGCTCCCGGACGTCGTCGACCGTGACGTTCGTATCTTCCACGACGTCGTGCAGCAGCGCCGCCATCACCGTGACGACATCCATCTGCATATTGACCAATATTTCGGCAACCGCGAGCGGATGCAGGATATAAGGTTCGCCGGATTTGCGCAGCTGTCCGCGGTGCGCTTCCTCCGCATATTCGTAGGCTTCGCGGATTCGCTGCAAATCCTGGTTTTTCATATAGTTCGAAGCTTTCTCGAGCAGTTGCTCCATGCCCATGCCAAGTTCCTTTCCATAGGCGGTAGGCGCCGCCGGTTCCCATGAAGTATTCCTTTCATTATGCCTCTAGGCGACGGGAATCGTCAACCGATCGGCCTGGGAAGCTGCGTACGGGAACCGGCGGGCGGACTGGCGAGCGGAAGCGCGAACGCAAAGCGCGAGCCTTTGCCGGGGGCGCTCTCGACGGTCGCAGAGGTGCCGTGCCTCGCCAGCACGTGCTGCACGATCGCCAAGCCGAGTCCGCTGCCTGCGTGGGCGGAACGGGCCTTGTCGGATTTGTAGAACCGCTGCCAGATTCGGTCGATGTTTTCCTTGGCGATGCCGACGCCCTCGTCGCGAACGCTGACGACGGCGTTTTTGCCCCGGCGTTCGATGGACACCTCGATCGACCTGCCGTTCGGGGAAAACTGAATCGCGTTCAGCAGCAGGTTGGACAGCACTTGATCGATCCGGTGCGGGTCGGCCAGCACCCAGACGTCTTCCGGATCGCCGGTCAGCTCGAAGCGCAGCGCCCGCTTGGTGAATTCGGGGTCGAGCGCGGCGAGCAGCCGGCGAACCCATTCCGTAAGGTTGTACGGAACGGGAGAGATGTCGATCTGCCCCGCCTCCATTCGCGCCACCTCGAGCAGATCGTTGACGAGCCGGTTCATCCGCTGCGTCTGCTCGCGAATGAGCCTGAGGTATTCGTCCCTTCGGTCGTCGGGAACGGCGCCGTCGATCATCGCTTCCACGTACCCGCCGATCGACGTCAGCGGAGACCGCAAATCGTGCGAGACGTTGGCGAGAAACTCCCGGCGCATCTGGTCCAGACTGGCCAGCTCCCGCGACATATGATTCAGCGACTCGGCGAGCTCGCCGATCTCGTCCTTGGGCTTGACGTTCAAGCTTACGTCGAACCGCCCCTTGGCGATCAGCTGCGCCGCGTCCTTCATTCTGCGGAGCCGGGCCGTCATTCGGCCGGAGACGAAGAAGACGATGATGCAAGCGGTGACAAGGGTCGAGATCATAATGTTGCGGAAAAGTCCCGTGAACAGGCCGAACTCCCGCTTGAATTCGCGGGAGACGATAACGACGGCTTTGGCACCGATCCGGTTCGAGCCGCTGACGGGAGCGGCGGACAGTCTGGCGGAACCGCTTTCCCCGATCGGCTGGGCGACGACGGTTTTGCCTTTCCGGAGCACGTCCGTGAGCGGCTCCTCCGAGACGGACGGCAGAGGCAGCGGCGAATTCGGGTTGCCCGCTTTCAGCAGCACCCTCCCGCTGCGGTCCAGCACGTAGATCGTGCGGTTCATCGGTCCGCTCGCCATCTGCAGCGCGGAGCGGAGCATATCCTCGTCCCACCTCTCCCGATAGGAGCTGCGGATCAAGGCCGCGGCCACGTTCAACTGCTCTTCTTCGAATTTGAAGTTCCGATGGCCGAGGGCGGAGCTGACGAACCAGACGGAGATGGCCGACGTGACGGCGAAAGAGATGAGCAAAACGGCGAAAAAGGCGAGCAGCAGCTTGACGGTGATGCCGTTCCACCGGATCATGCTCCGCTCACCTCGAATTTGTAGCCGACGCCCCGTATCGTCTCGATGCGGTAATGCGCCGACGAACCGATTTTCTCCCGAATTCGCTTAATATGCACGTCCACCGTTCGCGGATCGCCTTCGAAGTCGAACCCCCACACCCGGTCCAGCAGCTGCTCCCTTGTCTGCACCCGGTTCGGCATCGACGCGAGCGCGTGCAGCAGTTCCATCTCCTTCGGAGGAAGCGTCAATTCGGCGCCGCCGCATTGCACGACGTAACGGTCCAAGTCGATGACCAGATCGGGCAGCCTAACCGGATCCCGGGCGAAGCCCGGCTTCGTCCGGCGCAGTACGGCCTTAATGCGGGCCAGCAGCTCCTTCGGGTCGAACGGCTTCACCAGGTAATCGTCCGCTCCGAGCTCGAAGCCCTTCAGCTTGTCGTAGCTCTCGCCCTTGCCCGTCAAAATAATGATCGGCGTCGACCGCTCGGCCCGGATCCGCCTGCAGACGGTCCAGCCGTCGAAGCCCGGCAGCATCAGATCGAGAATGACGAGATCCGGCGGGGCGGAGAGGAACTGTTCGACCCCGTCCTCTCCGTCGCTCGCGGCCGAATATTGAAAGCCTTCCCGCTTCAGGTACAGACCGATCAGGTCGCTGATATAAGGATCATCTTCGATGATTAGAATATTGGCAACGGCCATGAGCGCCCGCACTCCTTTACGGAAATGGATTTCACCGGCTTACTGGTAGCGCAAAGCTTCCACCGGATTGAGCTTCGACGCCCGGCGGGCCGGAATGAACCCGAACAGAACGCCTACGCCCATCGAGAATAACAAAGCGAGCACCATGATGTCGACCGAAGGAGCGGCCGGCGAATTCATCAGCTTGCCCGCGAACGAGGAGCCGCTCGCGCCGACGATGACGCCGATCAGTCCGCCCAAGCCGCCGATCATGGAGGCTTCCACAAGGAATTGGAACAGAATGTCGCGCTGTTTCGCCCCAAGCGACTTACGGATGCCGATCTCGCGGGTCCGCTCCGTCACCGACACGAGCATCATGTTCATAATGCCGATGCCGCCGACGAGCAGCGAGATGCCGGCCACATACGTCAGCATCGTCGACATGGACGTGGATACCGACGTGATCGTGTCGAGCAGATCCTGCTGGTTAAATACCGTATAGCTGTTCTCGTCGTTGCGGAAAAACGATTGGAGCTTCGCTTCCAGCATCGCTTGCACCCGATCGACCTGCTTCGAGTCCGCCACCTGCACGTATATGGTGCGAATGGCGTCGGTCTTCAACACGACGCGGGCGGTCTGAATCGGCACGATCACCTTGTTGTCGTTCGAGCCGGCCGAAGAGCTCCCTTTGGAAGCCAACACGCCGACGATCTTGTAAGGGGTGCCGTTCAGCACGATCTTGCTGCCGATCGGATTCGTCATCTTCAGCTCGGAGACGATCTCCGATCCGATGACGGCGACCTTCTGCTTGAAGGTGCCGTCGATATCCATAATAAACCTTCCTTGCTCCACCTTATACTCGCGCACGTCCGCAAACGCGGCCGTCGTCGCTTCGACCGAAGCGGTATACGTGTTCGTGCCATACTTGGCGGTTACGCTGCCGGTGATGTCCGGGGCGTAGGCGGCGACGCCGTCGATGTCGACCAAATCTTTCACGTCGTCGAGCTTGATGCTTGTCACGGCTCCGCGCCCGATGACGTTGGCGGTCAGCATGTTGGTGCCGAGCCCTTGCATCTGGCTTTTGACTTGCTCGGCCGTTCCGTTGCCGATCGCGACCATAATCGTGACCGAGGCGACGCCGATCATAATGCCGAGCACGGTCAGCAGCGTGCGCATCGGCTGCGAGCGTACGCTGAACCAGGCCATTTTGATGCCTTGAAGCAGCTTCACGAAGCCTCGCTCCTCTCTTCGGACAGCTTGCCGTCCTGAATGCGAACGACTCTCTTCGCTTGTTCCGCAACCTTGGGATCGTGGGTAATCAGCACAATCGTATTGCCTTCCGCGTTCAATTGCTTAAGCAGCCCGATCACGTCGCGGCTCGTCTTGCTGTCGAGCGCGCCGGTCGGTTCGTCGGCCAGCAGCAGAGGGGGCGACCCGGCGAGCGCCCGCGCGATCGCGACGCGCTGCTGCTGCCCGCCCGACAATTGGTTGGGCAGGTGGAACATGCGCTCCGCAAGTCCCACCTTCTCCATCGCTTCCTTCGCGAGCGCGCGCCGCTCTTTGGCCCCCATCCCTCTGTAGATGAGAGGGAGCTCGACGTTCTCGATGGCGCGAAGCCGGGGCAGCAAATGAAAGCTTTGGAAGATGAAGCCGATCTTCGTATTGCGAATCGTCGCCAGCTTGTTCTCGCTGAGCTTCTCGACTTCCGCGCCGTCGAGTACGTAACGGCCGCTCGTGGGCGTATCCAAGCAGCCAAGCACGTTCATCAGCGTCGATTTGCCGGAGCCGGACGGTCCGATAATCGCCATGAAATCGCCTTTGTACACCGTCAGCGAAATGCCGTCCAGCGCATTCAACGTCTCCCCGGCCAGCGTATATTGTTTAAAGACGTTCTCGACCTCGATCAGCGGTTCGCGCTTGAATTCGCTCATCCGCGCCCACCACCGTTGCTGGTCGTTGTGGCGCCGCTCGAGCGGTTGCTTTCGCGGAAGTTTCCGCCGCCGCCCTGGAAGCCGCCTCCCATGCCGCCGCCTATGAAGGCGCCGCCTCCCATACCGAAGCCGCCCATGCCGAATTGCTGCCGCGTATTGGATGTCGACGCAGCGGCGACCGGAATGAGAACCGTTTGGCCTTCGCTCAAGCCGGAGACGACTTCCACCATCGAATCCGTCGTGATGCCGACCGTAATTTCCTGCAGCTTAAAGTCGGCGTTCGCCGTCTGATTCGTCCGTTGCCTGCGCGCCCCGGCATAGCCGCTTTGCGAATATCCGCCACTGCCGCCCCGCTGGTAACCGCCTTGACCGCCGCCCTGGAAGCCTCCCTGCGGCATTTGGCCGCCTTGCGGCGCCTGGCCTGTCGTTGCGCCAGAAGCATGCGCTGCGCCTTGCTGCGTGCTTGCCCCTTGCCGCGCTCCGGCTCCTTGCTGCCCCCCTTCGGCTGCCTGGTTGCCCCCTGCGCCCGACGCGCTCTTATCCGTCTCCGTACCCTGGGCGGCTTCGGCCGCTTGGCCGGACGAACCGCCGGTTGCCGCGCCGGAAGAACTGCCGTCGTTCGGCACGCGAACGAAGTACCTCGTCCCCATCTGCTGAACGGCTTCAATCGGCACCATGAGCGCATTTTCTTTGGATTGGATCACAATCTCCACATCCCCGTTCATCCCGGGAAGAACGTTGTCCGTCTGATCGAGCGTCACCGTCACCGGAAACGTCGAGACGCCGTTGGAGGAGGTGCCGTCCTTCGAAATCTCGGTTACTTTGCCGGTAATCTTCCGGTCGCTCAGCGCATCCAGCGTAATATTCGCGGACTGCCCGACTTTCAGCTTCGTGATATCCAGCTCGTCCGCCGAAATCGTCATATCGAGCTTATTGTAATTGACGATCGTAAAAGCTTCCAGTTGGGGCGACACGTCGTCCCCGGCTTTAATGTTGACCGCCGTAACCGTACCGTCGATCGGAGCGACAATCGGATCGGGCGCTTTGGCCTTCTCCTCGTAATCCTCGATTTCAAGCTGCGTCTGCTTAATGTTCAATTGCGCCGTCTTGATGCTCATCTGGGCGTCTTCCAATTCCGAATCGGATGCGCCGGAAATTTGCAGGCTTTTCCACTTTTCCTGCGCCTGCTCCAGCTGCATTTGCTGCTGCTCCAGATTCAGCTTGGCTTTGCTGAGGTTCAAGCTGACGTCTTCGCCTTCGAACGTCGCCAGAACCTGTCCTTTCTTCACTTCCGAATTTTTCTCGACTTTGACTTCCGCAACGGTCGAGTTCTCGGACACTTTAACCGTCTCCGTCTCGCTGGCCTCAACCGTACCTGTGCCCGATACGGATTCGGTGATCGTTCCCTTCGTTACCCTTGTTTGGGTGAAGGAGGCCGCTGCCGCCACCTTGTCATCCTTCGTAAACCACCAGTAGCCGAAGCCTCCGCCCCCTCCGACCAGGCAGATGACCACGATCCACACGATCCATTTCTTCAGCCTTTTCTTCATTTCCCGAGAACCTCCCGATTCTATGACAGCTATGTAACCAATAATAACTGGATACTAGCATTCATAAATGAACGGACGATGAACGTCGCCTTAATGCCAGATTAAACTGGCGAATTCTGGACGCCGCTTCGCTTCCCGGCACTTCATCGGCGCATCGTCCCCTCTCCCGACCTCGTACCGCTATCCCTTTCGGTCAGAATCGGGATAGAGCTCTTTCTCCCAAGAGCATCCCATTATCCCTATCAATCAGGATTCGTCAAACTTCATAAAGATCGGAAGACACCCCGCCTGCGGCCGTACAATACGTTGCATGCGGCACTTCGTTAGGCGGCACTGAGACATGGGGATAATGGGACGCTTGGCGAAAAGAGACAGCGAAAGCCCAGCGGCATGGAGGGCCGCAAAAAAAGAAATGGCCCGAGGCAACGAGGCCCCGGGCTTTGATACGCCAGGCGAAACTTTAATAGGTAACGAGTGAGCGGATTTCCAGTCCCGGCAGCTTCTCGCGGCCGTTCAGGTAACCGAGCTCGATCAGGAACGCGGCGCCGACGATGTCGCCGCCAAGCTGGCGGAGCAGCTGCGACGTCGTCGCGATCGTGCCGCCGGTTGCGAGCAGGTCGTCCGCGATGAGCACGCGCTGTCCCGGCTGGATGGCGTCCTTGTGAACGGCGAGCTTGTCCTTGCCGTATTCCAGGTCGTAGGCGGCCTCCACGGTCTCGCCCGGCAGCTTGCCGCTTTTGCGGATCGGCACGAAGCCGACGCCGAGCGCGAGGGCGAGAGGCGCGCCGATGACGAACCCGCGCGCTTCAGGGCCCGCCACGACATCGATTTGCAGATCGCTGACGGACTCTTTGAGCGCGTCTATTGCAGCGCGGTACGCTTGCCCGTCCTTGAGCAGCGTCGTAATGTCTTTAAACCGGATGCCCGGTTGCGGAAAGTCGGGAATGACCCGAATGTAATCTTTGAAATTGAAGCTCATGCCTCTTTAGGCCCCTCTCCATTATCGCATTATGAGTAGCATTATACACTTTCGCCGAAGCGATGACTATGTTTGCGTCTTCAGCTGCTTATGAATCCATAGCTTCAGTTCCGACGCGTTCAACGCGGACAGCGCCGCCAGTTCGAAACGTTCCTTCGCTTTGCGGTAGCGCCGCGATTGATCCAGCTCTTTGCGCGCGGGTTGGCTGACGACGCGAACGTCCGAGCGCTCGACGGTCAGAAACCCAAGCTCCTCAAACACTTCCTGCATCATCCGCACGACGGACAACGGCAAGCCGGTCGCCTCCGCCGCCTGGCGGAGAAAGCCGTCCGGGGCGTCGATCCAGGAACCCTGACGGCGGAACAGGGCGTACACCCGGCCGAATTGCTCGCGGTCCGGAAACCTTGGCCGGCCGGCGCCTGCCGACAATTGCCCCGCCGCTTCCGGTGAAAAGACATGTACGGCCTCGATCGGATAACCCGATGCGAGCAGCCGGTTCAGCGCCAGCGCGTCGTCGGGCTGGTCCGGCAATTCCGCCAGGACGAGCGTCAGTCCGTCCGCATCGGCAAATGCAGCTTTCGCCGGGAGGACCGCTGCTGCGGAACCCGCCGCCGCGACGGCCATCTCGTCCAACGCCGATCCGCGCAGCAGCGACGGAGACCGCTCCCACTCGCCGTATTTGGCGACGATCGCGTCCGAAGAGGCCAGCGCAGGCGACATCCGCGCTTCGTTCCAAGCGGCGTGCGACGCGCACAGAACGAGCAGACGGGATTCGCCCTCCGCTTCCGCCATGCGCTCGATCGCCCGCAGCCACTGCCGCTCCTCCCGGCGGTCGAACACGGGTAGCGAATGGTGCCGCCAATCTTGAAGCATAAACTGCACCCGCTTGTTGCCGTTCCATTCGTTCACCGACAGCTCGCCCAGCAAATCGACGGACGTTCCCTCCGCCAGCGATGCCGCCATCTCGCCCATGCCGAAGCCGACCGCTTCAAATCTGCGCCCCTGCTCTTCGGCCACAAGCCGCAAATGCTTGCCTTCCTTGCCGAGCAATTTGGTCTCGACGACCGTCGCGCCCCGAACGACAAACCGCGGCGTCGGGTTGCCGTTGCCGAAAGGCTCCAGCCGCTTGAGCAGTTCCGCCGCTTCCAGCGTCAAATCGGCGGCCCTTCCGACCAAGTCCGCCTTGCGCTTCGGCAGCCAATCTGCCGGGGCGATCCGCTCCGACGCGATCGCGGACAGCCTGCGCTCGAGTTCCGGCAGCCGGTCGATTCGAATCGTCAACCCCGCGGCGGCCTGATGCCCGCCGAAATGCTCCATCAGCTCCGCGCAGCCGGTCAGTGCCGCGTGCAGATCGAAGCCTTCGATTGAGCGGGCCGACCCTTTGCAGGTTTCGGCTCCCGCTTCGTACGCCAATATGACGGTCGGCCGATAATACCGCTCGACCAGCTTGGAGGCGACAAGGCCCGCGATGCCGGCGTTCCAGCCTTCGCCCGCGAGCACGATCGCCTCCGGCATCCGGCCGCCGAGCGCCTCCAGCTTGTCGCGCCACATGGCTTCCGCCTCGGCCAGCGTGTCGTCCACCAACTGCTGCCGTTCCCGGTTCAGCGCGTCCAGCCGCTCCGCAAGCGCCTCGGCTTCCGCTTCGTCCTCGGTGACGAGCAGCTGCACGGCGGGATCGGCCCGTTCCAGCCGGCCTCCCGCGTTGAGCCGCGGCGCCAGCCCGAAGGCGATGCGTCCGCTCGTCAGCTTGGCGAATTCCGTTCCGCTTGCGGCGGCGAGCGCCCGGACGCCGGGAGACGGACGCGTCGTCATCTCGTTTAGCCCCATTTTCACCAGTGCGCGGTTCTCGCCTTCGAGCGGCATGAGATCCGCAACCGTCCCGATGGCGGCCACATCCGCGAGCGACGGATCCGCCTTCCCGAGCAAGGCGTGCGCCAGCTTGAAAGCCACGCCCGCGCCGGACAGCCCCTTGAACGGATAGCCGCAATCAGCCTGCTTCGGGTTCACCAAGGCGATCGCTCCCTCGGGCAGGACGGCCGGCGGCTCGTGATGGTCGGTGACCACGACGTCGAGGCCCCGCTCCTTCGCATAGGCGATTTGTTCGACCGCGCTGATGCCGTTGTCCACCGTTACGATCAGGCGAACGCCCGCTTCGACGGCCAGGTCGATCGCGCCGATATTTAAACCGTAGCCTTCCTTGCTGCGATGAGGTATGTAGGTGTCGAAAGCGCCCCCGAGCCGCCTGAGCAAGCGGATCATCAAGGCGGTCGACGTCACGCCGTCCGCATCGTAATCGCCGTAGACGCGTATTTTCTCGCCGTCCCGGATCGCCTTGCGGATACGTTCCGCCGCCTCCGCCATTCCCTTCATGGCGAACGGGTCATGGAAGGCGTCCTCTTCCTCTTGAAGGAAGGCCTTCACCGCTGCCGGAGTGCGGAATCCCCGAACGACCAGCAATCGCGCGATCAGGGGCGGCAGCTTGAGCGCTTCGGCAATCGCCGCCGCTTCCCGCTCGTCGGCCTCGCCCACTTCCCATCGATACTTTCGCTTCATCCCATAGAGAGCTCCTTTCCAGCCGCTGTCGGCAGGCCGAAACGACAACTCCGCCGATCCGGACGCTTCACCTGAAGGACGTCCTTCGGGACGTCGTCAGGGGGCATCGCCGGCAGCTCGGCGGAGCGTATCGTTAGCCGTATTACTGAAGGAGAGACGTCATCTCTTCCTCGTGATGGTTGGACTTGTACGGGTAACCCGGGTCGTAAGGCTGCACGTGAACGTTCGCGTCGGACACGTGCAGGAACCGCTTCTTCAACTGACGCTTGACTCTCATCGCGACGTCGTGCCCCTCGAATACGGTGATCCGCGGATTCACCCGAATGACCATATCCACGACGACGTAATGGCCTTCCTCGCGGGCATTCAGGTCGTCGACGGCCACGACGCCGTCCACGCGCTGAACCGCTTCGAGAATGGCCTGCACGTCCACTTCGTTCAATGCGCGCCGATCGTTCGCCCGGACGAGGCTGAACACAAGCTGGCAGCCCGAACGGATAACGAACACGGCGATGACGACACCGGCCGCCGGGTCAAGCACGTACAGCACGGGCATATCGAGCAGATCCCCCGTCATAGCCCCGACCGTGCCGACCAGAGCGGTCAGCGAAGCGAAAATGTCGGACCGGTTCTCCATCCGGAGCGTATCGGTCCGGATGCCCAGCTTCGATTCGTGTCTTCTCCGATAACGGACAAGCCCTTCGCGAACCGCCATGCCGGCGATAATGACGGCTACGGCGCCCCATCCCGGCGATTCTTCGGCGCCTCCGATCATTTTGCGCAGCGAGCTCAGCCCGATCTCGATGCCTGCAACCAGAAGCAGCGCCGACAGGAAAATGCCGGCGACCGCTTCGGACGGCAGCCGCTCGTCGGCCGAACGAGCGCGGGGAGAATGGCCGACTCTACGCATGGCCATATACGACGTCGTTGCGCCCGCGAAATCCGCGGCCGAATGGCAAGCGTCCGCGATGAGCGCCTTGCTGCCCGTCAGCCATCCGGCCGCCCCTTTGACCAGCGTCAGCCCGAGCAAGCCGAGCACGGACACTCTGGCCCCATGTTCCGCGGCGTGGGAGTGGAATACCGTCATTGCTTTTGCCTCCCCTAAAACTTATGAATGTTACGGAGCGCTTTGAACCTTGACGGTTTTTTTCGGTTTCGCCTTGTTGCGAAGGATCAGCCACAGCGGACTCGCAATGAAGATAGACGAGTAGGCGCCGCTGATCAAACCGAAAATCATCGCGAGCGAGAACATCTTGATCGACTCGCTGCCGAAGACGAACAAACAGATCGCGGCGAAGGCGACCGTCAGCACCGTGTTGATCGAACGGGTCAGCGTCTGGCTTACGCTCGTGTTGACGAGGGTGACCAGATCGTCCCTCGATTTGATCTTCGCGAACCGGAGATTCTCGCGGATCCGGTCGAAAATGACGACGGTGTCGTTGATCGAATAACCGATAATCGTCAGCACCGCGATGATGAACGGGAGATTGACCTCCAGCCGGAAGAGCGAGAACAGCGTGATGACGATAAAGGCGTCATGCAGCAGCGCAATGACGGCCGCGACCGCGAAGCGCCATTCGAAACGGATCGCGATGTAAATAATAATCCCGATGCTCGCGATCAAAATGCCGTACAGCGCGTTCGTCTCCTGCTCGCGGGCGATCTCGACGTCCACGATGTTGATCTCGAAGGAGGCTTTGTCGTCGAACTTCGATTTGAAGTCCGACTCCAGCTTCGACTGCTGCTGCTCGTCGAGCGTGTTCTCGAACCGGATCGAAAACCGCTCCGCGCTCGAAGTGAACGTGTGCTTCCCGAAATTTTCGGATTCGATAAATTGTTGGACCTTCGCTGCGTCGAGCGGCTTCGACACTTTAATGTCGACGGACGAGCCCGATTTGAAGTCGATGCCGTAATTCAGGCCGAAGATCGACAGCGAGAGGATGCCGAGCAGCGTCAGAACGATGGAGAGAATGAAAAATCCTTTGCTCGCTTTGACGAAGTTGAAGTTTTTGAAATTATAGCGCACGGATTTCACTCTCCTTCACGCCATAGTAGGACGGCTTGCTGAAGCGCCCGCTCTTCACGAGCAGCTGCAGCAGAAGCCGCGGCAGGAACAGGTTGGTCAGAATGTTGACGATAATGCTGGCGAGCTGCACGACCGCGAAGCCTCTAACCGATCCTTGCCCGATGAAATACAATACGGCGGTAGCGATAATATTCGTAATATGCGCGTCGATGACGGTGCGGAAGCTGTTCTTGTTGCCCGCGCGCAGCGACGAAGCGACGCTCTTGCCGCTCCGAATCTCGTCCTTGATCCGCTCGGCGGTAATGATGTTCGTATCGACGGCGATGCCGATTCCGAGAATGAATGCGGCGATGCCCGGCAGCGTGACGGTGGCGTGCATCAGCCAGAACGCGACAAGCATAACCCATACGAAGACGATCAGGCAGATGCTGGCCACAACGCCCGGAAGGCGATAGAAGATAAGCATGAACAATAAAATGACGATCGATGCGACGGCGCCGGCAAGCGCCGTCTCTTCCAGCGACTTCTGGCCGAGGGTGGCGCCGACGCTTTGCGTATACTTCTCCGTCAATTTAAGCGGCAAAGCGCCCAGATTGATGATGTCCGCAAGATTCTGGGCGGCCTGTGGCGTCGGCTGGCCCGAAATTTGAGCCGTTCCGTCCGTCAGCGCCTGCTGAACGACCGGATCGCTCTCCAGTTCGTCGTTCAGGTAAATGGCCAGACGTTTGCCGATCAGCCGTTTGGACACTTCAGCGAGCTTGCTCTTGTCTTTGACCTTGATCGTAATGAGCGGCTGGTTCAGCGTGTTGTACTCCACTTTGGCCGCGCCTTCGACGAAGTCGCTGCCGACCAATTCGACCTTGCAATAGTCCGTTTCGCTCTTGCAGCCTTCCGCGCTGCGGAATTGCAGTTCGGCCGGCTTTTTCAACATTTCCCGCACTTCGGCTTCGTTCGTTACTCCGGCGATTTTGACACGGATGCGGTTTTTGCCTTCGGTCGTCACTTCCGGCTCGGCGACGCCCTGCTTGTTCGCGCGTTCTTCCAGGCTTTTGGCCGTTTGCTGGAGCGACTTCTTGTCTACCGGCCCCGTGCCGGAAAGCGGTTGCGCTTCGTAAAGGATTTCAAAACCGCCTTTAAGGTCTAGCCCGAGCTTCGTCGCATTCAGCAGCCCCGGGCTTGTCCACGCGATCAACCCGAAACATACGACAACGACGAGCACGAATGCGAGCAATCGTCTCATTGTGTATTGCGGTCCCCTTTCGATTCTCAATGTTCCTATTATACCTACGCGCTAAAATGGAAGTCAATTTGTCGAAAGCCCGCCGGAACGGTCCGCAAACAGCGAAGGCAGCCTGGCGGACCATCCGCCAGACTGCCTATGACACGGGCTTGCCGGCGCCGTCAGCGCCTCTCGCCGCGATAAAGGTTCAGCGTAATGAAGTTCATGTACTGGTTCACTTTGAGCGACAGAATATCATTGACAATGACGTGCAGCGGAGGCGTGCCTTTCTTGAGGTACTTGTCGCTGACACATTCCCATATGTCCGCGCCCCGAACCTGTTCGTACCCGAGCATCCTGAATTCCTCAGCCTTGCTCTCGCATAGCTGCTCGATCATCCGGTTCTTGTCCTCGTCCGCAAGCTCCGGCTCCGGAGCCGAATCGTGATCCGACATGCGCGCGCCCTCCTTCTTCCCAGACAAGTAACCTCCGGTTCGTCCTATTCCTTTCTCCGCCGGTTCTCCGAATTCCTGCTTGACTCGCTCTCTTATCGCCGAGATTCTTTGTCGGGTTGCGCGCGCTTCTCTGGACAGGTCTCTGTCATGAAGACGCGCCGGCTTCGCATAAGCATGTACTATAGACCGGGAATCGAAGAGGGTGTGCCCATGTCCATACGGAAACAATCGTTCATACAAGGCGCCATGATCTTGCTGGCGGCGGGATTGCTGAACCGGCTGCTCGGCTTCGTTCCCCGGATCGCGCTTCCCCGCATCATCGGCGCCGAAGGGGTTGGCCTCGTCCAGCTCGTCTACCCGTTCATGATCGTCATTCTGACCGTCATCACGGGAGGTTTGCCGCTGGCCGTCGCCAAAATGATCGCGGAAGCGGATTCGCAAGGCCGAAGCGGCGAGGTGCAGCGGATCGTGCGCATCGCCATGACGTTCGCCGTGACGGCAAGCCTCGCCGCAGCGGCGGCGTGCCTGGCGATGGCCGAATGGATATCGTCGGTCGTCATGACCGATCCGCGGGTGCATACCGCCTTCCTGGCGATGATTCCGGTGCTCCCCATGGTGGCCGTCTCATCCGTCTGGAGAGGCTACTTCCAGGGGAAGCAGAATATGATTCCGACCGCGTTCTCCCAGACGACGGAGACGATCGTGCGCATCGCCCTGACGCTTACGCTCACTGCGCTTCTCATCCCCCTAGGGCTTGAAGCCGCCGCGGCCGGCGCGATGGCCGGCATGGCCGTGGGGGAGCTCGCGGGCTTGCTCGTGCTCTGGCTGCAAATTCGCCGGGAATCCGTTGACCCGGCGGAAGCGGAGAAGGCGGGAGAAGCGGACGGGAAGCCGCCTGCGGCCGGGAAAAGGGATAAAGGATTCGCATCCGCCGCCATGAAGGAGTCGAATCGACAGTTGTCCAGAGGGCTGCTGCGCATTGCTCTCCCCGTTACGGGAAGCCGGCTGATCGGCTCGCTGTCCTACCTGTTCGAATCCATTTTGACTTCGCGAAGTCTGGTGGCGGCCGGCCTTGCGGCCTCGGCGGCTACCGCGCAATACGGCGCGTTGCAAGGGATGGTGATGCCGCTCCTGCTGCTCCCGGGGGCGCTGACGTATTCGCTTGCCGTCTCGCTCGTCCCCGCCTTGTCGGACGCTGCGGCGCGCGGCGATTGGGCCGGCATCCAGAAGCGGCTCCACCAATCGATGCGGCTCGCCATCGTCACCGGCGCACCGTTCGTGGCGCTGCTGGGTCTGCTCGCCCAGCCGATCTGCTCGCTGCTGTACGCGGACGACTCCATGGCGGACATGCTCCGGTGGCTCGCGCCGATGGCCGTCTTCCTGTATATGCAGGCGCCGCTCCAAGCCGCCCTTCAGGCGCTGAACCGGCCGGGCACGGCGTTGTTCAACACCTTCGCCGGAGCGATCGTCAAGCTCGTCCTCATCGTCCAGCTCGCGTCGAAGCCCGATCTCGGCATAAACGGCGCCATCGTCGCCATCGCGGTCAATATGGGGCTCGTCACGTTGCTCCACTGGATTAGCGTGACGAGACTGACGGGGTTCCGGCTGCTGCCGACCGACTTCCTCAAAGTGTTGTCCGCCGTCATCGTCACGGGCGCAGTCGCGGTATGGATCTGGAACCTCGAAGGCGTGCCGGGGGGCGCCGTCAAGCTCATGGCGGCTTCCGCCGCAGCCATCGCGGTGTACCTGCTGCTGCTCGTATGGCTCCGATTGGTCGACCGGTTCGACGCGGCCCGCATTCCCGTCATCGGCCGATGGTTCCGTTAGCGATTATTTTTTGCGGTCGACGTAGAGCTTGCCTTTATGGTCGAGGCTGCAATAGAACACTTGATCGAAACTCCGAACCCCGTATCGCCGCAGTTCCTTGCGCAGCCAGAAGCGGTTCTTGCCGATTTTCTCCAGCCCGTCGTCCTGCACCGCTCCGTCCATGATCAGAGGAATCGGCAGCAGCTCGAACCGGAAGTTGGGCGAAGACGACTCCGTTTTTTCGCGTTTGGGCTCCTGCGAGTCGCCCTCCTTCGGAAGGACGGACAGCTTGCCGTTCGATTCCAGTACGGCCAGCTCGACGTCGGCGATGCGAACCATTCGGTTCTCGCGGAGCTGGGTGAGCAAATCGTCCAGGTTGTAGCGCTGCCGCCTCATTTCCCGCCAGTTCAGCTTGCCGCCGCGAATGAGCACGCTCGGTTCCCCGTCGAACCAAAGCCGGATTTGCCGGTTCTTGAGCGTGAGCCTGGAGATGGCCAACTGAATGAGCATAAGCACGACGATCGGTCCGACGGTCACCCATAACGACCGGCTTGTATCTTCAATGGAGATGACGGCGATTTCGGCGATCATGATCGAGATGACCATATCGAACACGGACAGCTTGCCGATCTCCCTCTTGCCCATGAGACGCAATATGAGAAACACGAAGAGATACATGAACACCGTGCGTAACAGAGTGGCTGTCAGCTCCATGTCCGTCGGACCCTCCATGTCGGTTCGTTGTTCGTTACGGTTGCGGCGCCTGTTAGTGTCACCTTGGCCCAAGCCGCTCATACGGTGCGGCCTGCGTGGAAAAAATGGCATTCTTCGCGAACGAAGCGTCTTAAGCGGTACTAGCTTGCCTATTGCCGCCATAGGCTGATACAAACCCTTGCGAAATGGAGAGTGTGTTCCATGAAGCCTATTCCTCAAGTATCCGGGATTCGCATCGCTTCCCCGATGCTTTCCGGCATTTTGTGGTCCATCATCTGGCTCGCGGCCGGAACGCTGCTGCTGTCCATGCTGCTGTACAGCACTTCTATGGCGGAGAAGGACGTAGTGCCGTGGGTGTTCGGCATTCACGGGTTCGCTTCCTTGTGCGGCGGCTTCGTATCCGGACGCCGGTCCGGGCGCAAAGGATGGTCCATCGGCATGGCGACCGGACTGCTCTATGCGCTGCTGGTGCTGTTGACCAGCTTCCTGGCGAACGATGTCGGGTGGTCGGTGCGCATTCCTCTCCTGCTTGCCGCGACGGGCCTGGCGGGAGCGTTCGGCGGCATGCTGGGCGTCAATACGGGGGGAGGGAGCGGCAAGAGCAGGCGCAAATGAGGGGCGCCGCGTTTTCTCCTCCGAGTTATGGTATACTAGGTCAGGACTGCTACAGAGATTAATGAGAGCAGCGGTACGATGTCAAGTCCTTAAATTCAATGATTTTGAATGAACCGCACTCTTTTCAGGGGGTGACCCGGAAAAAGGCAAACCCAAACTAAACCCGCCCTACCTAGATTTTTCAGATATTTCCTAAATATCAAGGAAATAGGCGGTTAGATGAAAGGGCCTATGTCATGCGTTTTGTCGGATCACCTCTCTGGGTTCGTAAAGTCGGTTGGTTCGCAGCAGATAATCGACCAACCGCACCAATTTACGAGCTGTAAGCGCAAGGGCACGTTTTTCGGCATACTTGGCCGGTTCCGCCGCTTTGAGACTGAAGTACTTCGCAAATACAG
>NZ_KE386961.1:29701-91735 GCF_000429825.1 Cohnella thermotolerans DSM 17683 | reverse complement strand
CTTGGCAGGCCATCCAAAGAACAACGTGACGCCGATGATCGAAAGCAAGAGAAGCAAGACGCTGCACAGCGCAATGCGATCGAAGGAAAGTTCGGCGAAGGCAAACGCAAGTTGGGTTTGGGCCGAATTTGCTCCCGCGGTGCTCATACAAGTTTAACTGTCATCGCTATCCAGTTTCTGGTTATGAACCTGGAACGGCGACTGCGGGTTCTTTTTTTCTCTTTTTTCAGATTCATTGCGTTCCGTCCGATTTTTTGCATGAAAACCGCAAAGAAAATCACGGTCTAGGCTCATGCGTTGGGAGCAGCTTAAATTGATCTTGTTCAGCAAGCCCTAGTTATACGACATCGTTCGTCACGATCCTGCACAAAAATTGCAAAATTTTGTTTATTAATCGAAAAAATTTGGGCTCTAGGGCCTAAATTTTTCGCATCCTGTAGGTCCGCAAGCAGATAACCGCATTAATTGACGATATACTCGTGGAGGTACTCCTGTACGAAATCGGGGGCGGTCTTGTTCAACTGTTCCACCGTGTGCAAGTACCTCTGCGTCGTATTGATGTGCGAGTGGCCAAGCGTCTCCTGAACTTGCTGCAGGGAAGCTCCGTTCAGCAGCGCGAGCGTCGCATTCGTATGCCTGAGCCAGTGCGGAGACAGCTTCTTGCGAATGGCGCTTCTCTCGCCGGCATCGCTGATGATGCGCTCAATCTGCCTTGTCGACAAAGGAAACAGGCGCAGATCCGGCGATGGGCTGCCCCCCTTGGCAAGGTGATGCGCATAGCTCTCGAACAGCTCCCATAACTGCGAAGGAACTTTGATCTCGCGATTTTTTCCTCCTTTTCCTCCTTTAATGGACAGCCAAATGCCCCTCTCGTCCGGATCCGGGTAGAAGTCCCCGAATCGGATAGCCACCAGTTCCGACACGCGGGTGCCCAGCAGCACAAGCGAGAGCCCGATCAAGTAATTTCTCTGCCCTTGCATTTTGAGACATTGCAGCAATTTGCCGACTTCTCCCCTCGTCAAATAACGGCGTCTGCTCGTTACCGGAACTTGCGGAAGCCGGATGCTTGTCGTCGGGTTGTACGGGAACAGACCGATGTTGGCGTCGCTGCCCCATTTGTAAAGGGATTTCAGCGGCGCGATATAAGCGGCTACGCTCGCGGGAGCGAGAGGAAGCGTGGAGTAGCTGTAGCCTCCTTTGATCAGACAGGCTTTGAACGCTTCGATTTCTCTCCACGTCACTTTCGCCAAAGGCTTGTAGGACACGAACGCTCGGAATCTCTCGATCGCGCGATAATAATTGCGGATCGTATTCGCCGAGAGGTTGCAGGAAGCGAGAAACATGCGAACAATGCGGCTGTCGTCGTCTTCGGCACTATAGGCTTCCAGACTAAGCTCTCTGGTTGCAGGCTCCTCTGTCAACATGCTTTCTATCCTCCTTTCCGGATGTCGTATAACTACTATTGTACGATATGTGCCTTCCATTATCGACGTTCGGTGCTAGAAGAGGGACTTGAGAATCAATCCGGCGATTCGCAAGCAAGGGACCGGAGACCGGAATGGAACCGGCATATCGTTACGATTGCCACAATAAATCGCAAAAGAGGAGCATTCCGCATCGAGGGAGTTTCTGTTCGGCGAACGGTGAGGTGTGAGATGAACAAGACAAGCGCTGGACTGTCATGGATTCAAGGTTCCTTCATGTGGGGGAACATACCTGCGGCCAAGTGGATGAGGGATTTGCAGTCGAAAAGCAGGGAAACGTACGATCACTGCGTTCGCGTCGCACTGATGGCGGAACGGGTCGGAGCAGGGCTCAAGCTGCCGACCGAGGCGCGGAAGCGGCTCATGCACGGCTGCTTCCTCCACGATCTCGGAAAGCTGCTGCTGCCGCGAAGGTTGCTCGATCAGGCGGGCCCGTTGTCGGAAGCGCAATGGAGAATGATGAAGCTGCACCCCGAATTGGGGGCTGAAATTCTTGAAATGGACAAAGGGATCGACCCGGCGTCGATCGACATCGTCAAGCACCACCACGAGCGTTGGGACGGCGGGGGTTATCCGTACGGTCTGAAGGGCCGGCAAATTCCGTACCTGGCTCGCATCTGCACCGTTATCGACGCGTTCGACTCCATGGTGACTGCGCGGTCGTACCGCACACGCCTTACATATGAAGATGCCAAGCAAGAGCTGATCCGCCACAGCGGTACGCAATTCGACGAGCAGATCGTCCGGCAGTTTCTTTCTCTCATGGATCGCGAGGCTTACTTATACGAGTAGCCGCGGCAGCGGCCGGGCCGCGATGGCGCCGCGTTCAGGGGCTGTCCCGCAAGTCCGTGCCGGACTTCGGGGCAGTCCCTTCTTCCATGTTCAGATCGTCCGCTGGGCATGCGTGACAGCGCACAGCCGCCAGTCGCTGCCGGAAGGGACGAAAGTCAAGATAAGGCTCTCCCAGTCCTGGCCTTCCAGCTTGCTGTCAAAGCCGGGGAAGTGGAATTCCACGAACGAGGAGCCGGGGTATATTTCTTGTCCGTTGTACGGGGTGTTGCCTTGGCCGAGCAGCTTGTTTGCCGTCACCTTGGGCGCGTCGGCGAAGTCCTGGTCGTAAACGAACTTCTCGAAGTAATCGCGAAACGACAGGTCGATCGGCTCTCCCGAACCGTCGAAGACGCCCCAGGTCCGCTTGCCGGTGTCCTTGAACGAGGGCAGTTGGCCGGCTTTGAACACAAGATCGTTCTTCGCGTCCATGTGCGCATAGGGCGAGAACCGAACGCCCTTGTCGGTATCGATCCACGATTCCAGGCGCTTCAAATCCCGGTCGCGAAGCGCGCCCATCACTTCTTTGGCCGCGTTCAGCAGCGCGGCGTTCGGGTCGGCCGGCTTCAAGGAAGACTTCGCGGACGAGGACGTCCCGGAATCGGAAGTGCCGCCCGCAGGCGAAGACGCCGGATCGGAGATGCCTTGTGAAGCGTTAGGAGACGCTGCGGGTGTTGCTTCTGCATTGGCGGACGGAACATCGACGGCACCGGAGTCGTTCGCGGAACCGCCGGCGCCGCAGCCGGCCAACTGAAGCGCAAGAAGGACCGCTGCGAGCAGCGGGAGCAATCTGCGCATCATCATTCATTCCTCCTATGTTTTCGCGGTAAAGATTAGACGCAGAAGATGGCAAGATGTTCCGCTGTGCGGACGCTGGAAATATATTTCTTGTTCCCCCTTCGCGTTCATCTTCCGTACATGGCGGCGTGCTATAATTTGAGCAAAAGAGGCGCATCGGACGGAAGGGTCGGACAGCGGACAATCGGGGAGGGAGAAGGAATGAGCGGAGGCAAGAAGCGGGGCATCGGCAAGCAGCTTGCGGAGCTTCATCGTTGGAACGCGTGGCTGATCGTCGCGCTGGCCGCCAGCGGATTGATTCTGTCCTGGGGCGCGGCTCGCGGCTGGCTCGGAGAAGGACGCGTGTGGGTGAAGCAGCTTCACATTTATATCGGACTCGTGACGGCCGTCCTGCTGGCGCTGTACGCCCCCCTCGCGAAGAGACATCTGAAGCAGCTTCGCAACCGTCCCCGGCAGAAGGGCAATCTCGCATTCGTCGTCGCGTTGCTGGCCGGCTGGCTGCTGTCGGGCATCGTCCTCTGGCAAATCCGTCTTTTCCCGCCGCACTGGGCCAATTACGCGCTGCTCGTTCACGATTTGTCGACCTGGATCGGTCTGCCTTATGCGGCATATCACTCGATTACCCGCTTGCGTTGGCTGAAAAAGCCCGAGCGGCGGGCCGTACGCCCGGATGTCGACGAATCGGTTCGCGGAACCGAGCCCGGCGGACTTCACCCGGCTGGCGTTCCCCAGCCGTGGATGACCCGGCGCCAATTCGTCCGCTGGTCGGTCGGGATCGCCATAACCGCGGCTGTCGGCCCGTCCTTTATCCGTTGGGCAGGCAAGGCGTCGGGCGTCGCCGCCGTTCCCGGAGGCATGACCGACGGCGCCGATCCGAACCGGATGCTGCCTGCGCCGGACCCGCTGCCGGATTCGACGAACGTGATCGGCGGAGGCGCCCAAGGGCGGTTCCGCATTTACACGGTAACGCCGCTTCCGACCTTCGATTCGGCCGATTGGACATTTACGGTGGACGGCCTGGTGGAGCGGCCGATGCGACTCGGCTGGGAGCAGTTCCTGAAGCTGAAGCGTGCCGTGCAGGTGAGCGATTTTCATTGCGTGACGGGCTGGTCGGTTTACAAAAACACGTGGGAAGGCGTGCGGTTGTCCGAGCTGCTGGCGCAAGCCGGGGCGAAGCCGGAGGCGAAGTACGTCAAGTTTTATTCCGGAGACGGCGAGTACACCGACGCCCTCTCCATGGAGCAGGCGGCGATGGACGACGTCCTGGTCGCCGTGCTGCACGACGGCAAGCCGATTCACCGGGATTACGGAGGACCGGTTCGGCTCATCGTTCCGCAGATGTACGCTTATAAATCGGTGAAGTGGCTCCAGCGGATCGAGCTTATTCGAGAACCGCACACCGGTTATTGGGAGCTGCGGGGGTACGACAACGACGCATGGGTTTGAGAAGATCCGGTTGGGTACAGCCGTGTTCAAGGCTGCCCAGCGAGGCGCGACCCGTGCGAATAACGGCGGGAGTGCCGTTATCCGCGTGACGAAGGCCATATCCTGGTTGCGGACGCGCATCTTCGTCGTCGAAGTCATTGTTCTCCCGTCCGCCCTTCGTTATCCGCCGCGGCGACGGCAATCGGCCGCCGTCCGGCGCCGTCGTTGGGCGCGCTCGGGAACGAGTAGACGCGGCCGCGAACATTCCGGTATAATGACCAAAGAATCGAACAGACAGGCGAACGCGAACGGCACGCTGCCGTCCGCGTTCGCCTGAAGTCAGGAGTGTTAGCGCATGCCACTGTCCTGTGGTATCGTCGGGTTGCCGAACGTCGGCAAGTCGACGTTATTTAACGCCATTACGCAAGCCGGCGCGGAATCGGCCAACTATCCGTTCTGCACGATCGACCCGAACGTCGGCGTCGTCGAAGTGCCGGACGAACGGCTTCAGAAGCTTGCGGACATCGTCACGCCGAACCGGATCGTGCCGACCGCTTTCGAATTCGTCGACATCGCCGGCCTGGTGAAGGGCGCCAGCCGCGGCGAAGGGCTCGGCAACAAGTTTCTGGCCAACATTCGCGAAGTCGACGCCATCGTGCACGTCGTACGCTGCTTCGTCGACGAGAACATTACCCACGTGTCCGGCAAAATCGATCCGATCGGCGACATCGAGGTCATCAACCTCGAGTTGATTCTGGCCGACATCGATACGGTAGAGAAGCGCATGGAACGGACCCGCAAGAATATGAAGGGCGGCGACAAGAAGTACGCGCAGGAGCTCGAGGTGCTGGAGCGGATCCACGCCGCGCTCACGGCGGAGAAGCCGGCCCGCAGCGTCGAGCTCAGCGACGAAGAGAAGCTGCTCGTTCGCGATCTGCATCTGCTGACGATCAAGCCCGTGCTCTATGCGGCGAACGTCCATGAGAGCGAAGCGGGGAACGCCGACGCCAATCCGTACGTCGAGAAGGTTCGCGAGTTTGCGGCGGCGGAAGGCTCCGAAGTCGTGCCGATCAGCGCGAAGGTGGAATCCGAGATCGCCGAGCTGGAAGGCGAGGACAAGGCGATGTTCCTCGAGGAGCTCGGCCTTGCCGAATCCGGCCTGAACCGTCTCATCCGCGCGGCTTACAAGCTGTTGGGATTGTACACGTATTTCACGGCGGGCGTGCAGGAAGTCCGCGCCTGGACGATCCGCAAAGGCACGAAGGCCCCGCAAGCGGCCGGCGTCATCCACAGCGACTTCGAGCGCGGCTTCATCCGCGCGGAAGTCGTCTCCTACGAAGACCTGATCGCCTCCGGCTCCATGGCGGCCGCCCGCGAGAAGGGGCTGCTTCGCCTGGAAGGCAAAGACTACGTCGTCGCCGACGGCGACGTCATGCATTTCCGCTTCAACGTTTAATCTCATATCGATCGTTTATCGCCAACTGACAGTGGGCTGTCCCATAAGTCATGGAAAATGACTTGAGGGATAGCCCCCTTCATTTTGATCCCGTTTCTGTTTTGGGGCGGGCTCTTTTTTCGTTATCGTCTATTTGCCGCGCTTCTTCTGATACTGCTCGGCGGTTCGGTTGAACTTGCGGAGCAGTTCCCCGAACGCCCTGCAGTCTTCCTCCGGCCATTCCTTCAGCAGTTCGGCGTAAAACTGCTCGCGATTGCGCCGGACTTCCGCCAGCAGCGCGGGCACTTCGTCTGCGATGCGCAGCATGCTGATCCGTGCGTCTTGAGGATCGGTCGTCCGCTCGACGAGCCCCTTCGCTTCAAGCGCCGCAATCTGCCTGCTTGCGGTGGAGATGTCGAGCTGTAAGTCGTCGGCGAGATACTTGATGCCGACCGGCCCGTTCCGCTCCAAATACCGGAGCAGCAAATAGGCGGACCTGTCCAGGTCCCGCCCGTTCAATCGGGCCAGGCGGACGGCTTCCGCCCGTCGCATGAATACGGCGATCTCCAGTTCGATCACGTCGAACAACCCTTTGCCGTTTTCCAACCGAACCCTTCCTTTCCCCATGAGAACGTGCTTCCCTAAGCTTACCGTCCCCGGATTGGGCGTTGCAAGCGGAACCCTTCCTTGTCGATTTTTCTCTGTTGACGGCAAAAAGGTTGTATCATACAATGTAAAAGTTGCATCGTACAATATATTGCGGGCAACGCCAAGCTTAAGCTTCGCACCCAAGGGGGAGTTACGTCACGTGCATAAGAAAAGCTTGTTTTTGCACGATTGGAAAGTGATATTGGGCCACAAGCAGTTGCGCCTTGCAGTGGTCATTTTGCTGATTATTCCCGTGCTCTACGCGGGAATGTTCCTGTCGGGCTATTGGAATCCGTACGCCAAGCTCGACAAGCTGCCCGTTGCGGTCGTCAATTTGGACCAAGGCGCCAGCGTAGACGGCCAGCCGCTTCGAATCGGCCAAGAGATGGTCGACGAGATGAAAAAAAGCGACAGCCTCGATTACCGCTTCGTCGGCAGCGAGGAAGCGGAAGACGGGCTAAGATCGGGACGGTACTATTTGAGCATCGTCATTCCGGAGAACTTCTCGGCCAGCATTGCGTCGCTGAACGGCGACCATCCCGAACCGGCGCAGCTCATTTACCGGACCAATCCGGGCAACAACTACGTATCCGGTCAAATCGGCTCCAGCGCCGTCAAAGAGCTTAAAGAAAAAGTAAGCCAGAATGTGATCAAAACGTATACGACGACGATTATGAACAGCATAAAGAAGTTGTCGGACGGCTTCGCGCAGGCCGGCGACGGGGCTTCCAAGCTGTCCCAAGGCGCGGCGAGCGCCAAGGTCGGAGCCGACAAGCTGCAGGAAGGCATCGGAACGCTGAAGGCCGGCGCCTACAAGCTGGAGGACGGCCTGTCGCCGCTGACCGGCGGCATGAAGTCGCTGAACGAAAGCGCCGGGCAGTTGAAGCAAGGAACGGCTGCGCTGGCGAGCGGCTTGAAAAAGCTGAGCGGCGCGCAATCCGCTTTGGTCCAAAGCAGCGCCGGCCTGGACGCGGCAATGACAAAGCTTGCGGCCGGGCTGGGCGACGGACAGAAGAGTGCGGCCGGCGCTTCGGACGAAGCGGAACGCCTGGAGGAAGAGCTGAAGCAGTTCGTTCAGGCGCATCCCGATCTGGCGTCGGACGAACAGCTGGCCACCATCGTGAAGACGAGCGGGCAGCTTGCCGCGGACAACGGAGCGCTTAAAGAGACGGAGAGCCGACTGGCCGAGACGGCTAGCAGCTTGAGCGCCGGCCACGCGAAGCTGACCGAGGGCTTGAAATCCGCATCGGCAGGTCTCGCCGCAAGCGCTGCAAGCGGGGCGAAGCTGTCGGCCGGCATGACCGACTTTGCCGGCGGATTGAACGCTTGGAACGGGGGCTTCAGCCGGTTCAGCGCGGGCCTTCATTCGTTGGCCGACGGCTCCAGCCGGCTCAATGCCGGGGCGGAGCAGCTGGCGCAAGGGTTTGTGAGTCTGGTCAACGGATCGAAGGAGCTGAGCGACAAGCTGACGGACGCCGCCGCTCAAGCGGCAAATGCGAACATGAGCGAGCAGATGCTGGATATGTACGCGCAGCCGGTGCAGCTCGTCGAGCAGCAATTGAACGAGGTGCCGAATTACGGCACGGGCTCCGCGCCTTACTTCCTGGCGCTCGGCCTGCTGGTCGGCAGCCTCATGGCCTTTAACATCATTCCGTTCAAACTTCCGGGGAGCCCGCAGGTGGACGGCTGGCGATTTACGTTGAGCAAGCTTGGCCTGTTCTATTGCATCGGCCTCGTCCAGACGGTCATCGTCAATCTCTTGCTTCTGTTCGCGTTCGGGATCCGGCCGGTGAATATTCCGCTCATGCTGCTGTTCAGCCTGGTCGTCTCGCTGGTGTTCCTGACGCTGATCATGATGCTGGTCGCCCTGCTTGGCACGTTCGGCAAGCTGCTGGGCGTCTTCATGGTCGTTACGCAGCTGGCATCCAGCGGAGGCACGTTCCCGTTCGAGCTGGCGCCCGATTGGATTCAGGCAGTCGGAAAATGCCTGCCGATGACCTACGCCCTCCGCGGCTTTCACGCCGTCATCTCGACCGGCGACTGGAGCCTGTACCGGAAGGAGATCGGCATCCTGCTGTCCTATCTGGTGGGTTTCGCGCTTGTGCTGCTCGTGCGCATCCTCATGCAGTCCAAGTCCGGCAAGCTTTATGCGCATTCCGCCGGAGCGCATTAAGCGGCAGGGGGCGGTGCGCCGCCTCCTTCCCGGCAAATGGCTTGCCCCGGCCTATAGCGGTTCGGGGCAAGCTTTTTTCTCATCTATAGCACGCCCTTCATTCTCGCAGCGCTAACCGTTCGCCTGTTTGCTAAACCGGACTCCACCTACATCTCCACCTCCACCTGCCATTTTCACCTGACACCGATGATCACAAAGGGGACGAATGAGCGAAATAGGATCTCCTGAAATATTGGGATAAGCACAACCCCTGAGTCGCGGGGATAGCCGGTCGGCATGAGATTCTTGACAGCGTGCTGTGCGTCCCAACGCAAAGAAGCCGTCGTTCTCCAGCGCATGAGAAAAAGCGGGCTTCTTTTTTACACCAACAAAGTCTGCGTCTTCTTCAGTTCGTCCAGCAACAATTGAAGCGGGCGGCTGACGAAGGCGTTCTTTCGCATCACGAAGTTCGTCCGCATCAATCGTTCGCTTGCCGGAAGTTCGTGGATGCGCAGCAGTCCTTCTTCCACCTTCTTGGCTGCAACCGCACGGGACAGCAGCGAAATGCCCAAGCCCGCGGCCACGCCGCCCATGATCGCTTCCAGCGTGCCGAATTCCATGAGAAGCGGCTTTTTCCACGTATTTTCCTTCAACCATTTGTCCATAACCGTCCGGTAGTAGCACCTGCCCGCAAAAACGAGCACGGGCTTGTTCGCCGCCTCGGTCAGGTCGGCCATGCTCGCTTCGGAGACCATAACCAATTCCTCTTCGAACGCCGGCACGGATACAAGTTCATCGTGCTCGACCGGGCCGGACAGGAACGCCCCGTCCAGCTCGTAGCGCAAAATCCGGTCGGCCATGGACTCGCCGTAATCGGTCGTCAGCGTAATCTCCACTTCCGGATACGAGCGATGATAGTTCGCCAGCAATTTCGGCAGCCGTACCGCGGCGCACGTCTGCGTCGAACCGATGGCCAGCGTGCCGCGCGGTTCCGTCGAAGAAGTGACGGCCTTGGAGGCCTCCTCCAGCAGCCCCAGAATTTTATTGGCATATTCGAGCAGCGACTTGCCGCTGGATGTCAGCGTCATGCCGCGGTTATGCCGGTGGAACAGAACGGTCTGCAAATCCGTCTCCAACTGCTGGATGCGCGACGTGACGTTGGACTGAACGTAATTGAGCTTCGCCGCGGCTTTCGTAATCGAGCCCTCGTTCGCGACGGCCAGGAACACCCGCAAATCTCCGCTTTCCAACGCGATCCCTCCAGTAGGCCCTTGTAGGGGCGGATCCTGATATCGATTGGAATGATGGCTGGTATTGATACTAATTATTTTATCTGAAACCAATACGGAAGTACAATAACAATCATCTTCTAGCATTGGAGGCGTTCCAAAATGAATCGAACGGTCTATGCCGCCCTTATTCTGATTACTACTTTGCTCAGCGGGCTGGCTTTCCCGATCGGCCGCATCGGCTTGGATTACACGAGTCCCTTCCTGCTGATGGGAGCCCGCTTCGCAATTGCGGGGGCCGTCATGGCCCTCTTCACGGCTCGCAGGCGTCAGCCGCAAGGGTTCAGGCAGTGGGGGCGGCTCGTTCTCATCGGCGTGTGCAATTCTGCGGGCGTCATGGGCTGCGCCTACTACAGCATGCATTGGATCACCTCGGGGGAATCCGCCATCCTGACGTTCGTCAACCCGCTTCTGGTTATCGTTCTGAGCACGATTTTTACCGGGGCGCGGTACAAAGGGAGACAATGGGCGGGCGTCATCGTCGGTCTGCTCGGCGTCGCCGTGACGTTCGGCACGCATTTCCACGTTCAGCCGGGAACGTTTATCGGCTTGCTGGGCGCCTTGTTTTTCGCCACCTCGTCTCTGCTCATCAAGTCATGGGGGCCCGGCTTCGACAACTATGTCATGACGGCTTACCAGATGATTTTCGGGGCTCTCGCTCTTTTCCTGCTGAGCGCGCTCACGGAGCATCCGCACCTGACGATCAATGGAACGACCGTCGGCGTGCTGCTGTGGCTCGTGTTCATGAACTCAATCGTGCAGTTCTCGGTATGGTTTTACCTGCTGCAGAACAGCGATCCCGCCCGCACCAGCGCGTTTCTGTTTCTGGCGCCCTTCTTCGGCGTGATCGGAGGCTGGGCGCTCCTCGGCGAACGGCTTCATTGGTATGCAGGTGCGGGGGGGAGCGCTCATCTGCGCCGGCATTTTTCTGGTCAACTGGCAATCGGGAGCCCGCCGGGCAGCGGCGGAAGGGCCGCAAAGGTTGCTGGAGTGTGATATAATATGATTTTAGACAGGGAGGAGATTCCCGGACGCAGCGGAAGCCGGCGAAGACCCGACTCCGCGAGACTTTTAGGAGGTTGAGTGAACGTGCTGGACCGTCTTCAAGCGTTGGCGGACCGATATGAGAAGCTCAGCGAGCTGCTGTGCGACCCGGACGTCGTGAACGATACCAACCGGCTTCGCACGTACGCCAAGGAGCAATCGGATCTGAACGAAGCCTATCAGGCATACTTGGAATATAAATCGGTCGTGGAGCAGCTGGCAAGCGCCAAAGCGATGCTGGAAGAGAAGCTCGACGACGAGATGCGCGATATGGTCAAAATGGAGATCGAAGAGCTGACCGAGCGCCAGGCGCAGTTGGAGGAGCGGGTGCGCATTCTGCTGCTGCCGAAGGACCCGAACGACAACAAGAACGTCATTGTTGAAATTCGCGGGGCCGCCGGCGGCGAGGAAGCGAACCTATTCGCGGCGGATCTGTACCGGATGTACGCCAAATACGCGGACAGCCAGGGCTGGCGGACGGAGCTGCTTGAAGCGAATGTAAGCGACCTTGGGGGCTTCAAGGAAGTGATTTTCTCCATCAGCGGCCAGGGCGCCTACAGCAAGATGAAGTTCGAGAGCGGCGCCCACCGCGTGCAGCGCGTTCCGGAGACGGAGTCGGGCGGACGCATCCATACGTCGACGTCGACGGTCGTCGTCATGCCGGAAGCGGAAGAGATCGACGTCGAGATTCTGGACAAAGACATCCGCGTCGACACGTTCTGCTCCAGCGGAGCGGGCGGGCAGTCGGTCAACACGACCAAGTCGGCGGTTCGCGTGACGCATATTCCGACCGGCATCGTCGCCACCTGCCAGGACGGCAAATCGCAGAACGACAACAAGGCGAAGGCGCTGCAGGTGCTGCGGGCGCGCATCCTGGACATGAAGATTCGGGAGGAAGAAGCGAAGTACGCCGGCGAGCGCAAGGAGAAGGTCGGAACGGGCGACCGCAGCGAGCGGATCCGCACGTACAACTTCCCGCAGAGCCGGGTGACCGACCATCGCATCGGCTTGACGCTTCACAAGCTGGACGCCGTGCTGAACGGCGACATGAACGAGATCGTGGAGGCGCTGACGCTCGCGGAACAGACGGAGCTGTTGGCGCGCGAAGGCATGGCGTAAGCGGGCGTCAGAAGTGCCGCGGGATTTGGGCAACGGGAATAGATCGGCGAACGGCGGTCAACCCTTCGGAGGAAGGGATGGCCGCCGTTTGATCGGAAGGGGAGGTCGGGCGATGGACGGAGCGGGGGAACGCCGTACGGAGGAAATGTTCGGAGCCGGTGGAAAAGGAAGCGCGCAGACGCTGGGCGAGGCGTGGCGCAAGGGGGCGGCGCGGCTGCGGGCGGCCGGCGTCGAGGAGTGCGAAGCCAATGCGGAGCTGCTGCTGCTGCATCTGCTCGGCATTAGCAAGGCCGAGCTGCTGCGCGATCTGCGCGAGCCGTTCCCCGAGGCGCGCGCGGACGAGTGGGAGCGGCTGCTCGAACGCAAAGCGGCGGGCGAGCCAGTCCAGTACATCGTCGGGCGGCAGGCTTTCTGCGGGCGTTGGTTCGCGGTGACGCCCGCCGTTCTTATCCCGCGCCCGGAGACGGAGCTGCTCGCGGAAGCGGTGCTGGAAGCCGCCGCCGGATGGGGCGGCGGCGGGGCGCTGACCGCGCTCGACGTCGGCACGGGCAGCGGCGCGCTGGCCGTCACGCTGGCCGCCGAGCGGCCGGCGTGGCGCGTCGTCGCGTCCGATCTGTCGCCGGACGCGCTGGAGGTGGCGCGGGGCAACGCCCGCGCCAATGGGGTCGCCGAACGGGTGACGTTCGTTCGGGGGGATCTGCTGGAGCCGTTTATTGCGGCGGCTGCGGGCGGTGCGGGGGCGGACGGGCTGGCGGCGGACATTCTCGTGTCCAATCCGCCGTATATCCCGTCCGCCGACTTGCCCGGCCTTCAGCGCGAAGTGCGCGAGTTCGAGCCGCGGCTGGCGCTCGACGGCGGCCCGGACGGCCTGGCGCCGTACCGCCGCATGGCGGACCGCATGCGGCTGTTGCCGCGGCTGCCGCGGCTGGTCGCCTGGGAGGTCGGGGCCGGGCAGGCGGAGGATGCGGCGGAGCTGCTGCGCCGCGCCGCCGAGTGGGAGCGCATCTGGTTCGTGAAGGACTACGCCGGCATCGACCGGCACGTTCTGGCCGAAAGAAAAGGATAGGAGGGCGGAGCAGCGCCCGGAGAAGCCCGCGAGCGTCGCGGGCTTTTTGCTACGAAAGCTTGAGGTACTGCCGCATTCAGCCGCAACAAGGCCGAAAAAGGGCCTTGTTGCGCCACGGCCCGCCGCGCGGAGCCGCAACAAGGCCCAAAAAAGGCCTTGTTGAGCCACGGCCCGCCGCGTGGAGCCACAACAAGGCCAAAAAAGGGCCTTGTAGAGCCACGGCCCGCCGCGTGAAGCCGCAACAAGGCAAGGCACAAACGGCCTAATCTATTAAATCCGATTTCGCAGGTTTAGAGATTCGCCGGAGGGACATACTAGGGCTAAGACGTTCCGGAACGCATCGCACGGCGCCGACGGGCGCTCACAAGGAGCGAGTACGATGCGTGGTCTTGGCCCTGCCATTATTCTTATTATCGTGTTGTCGATCGTCGGGACGGCCGCAGCCGTCCATGCCTCCGCCGCGAAGCCGCAAGCCGGCGCCGCGCAAACCCGGCTTATTCCGGACGAAGCGATCCGGATTCGCATTATCGCGCAATCGGACAGCGAGGAAGACCAAGCTGTCAAACGGGCGGTCCGCGACCGCGTCTCCGCCCTGATCGAATCGTGGGGCCCGATGCCTTCCACGATCGACGCCGCCAGAAGCCTGATCCGCTCGCATCTGGCGGACGTGCAGAAAACCGCCGATCGCGCGCTGGAAGAGACAGGCGCCGGCTACGGCGCGACCGTCGAATTGGCCAAAGTGCCGTTTCCGGACAAAACGTTCGAGGGGACCGACTACCCCGCCGGAGAGTATGAAGCCCTCAGAATCACCCTCGGCCAAGGTACGGGAGCCAACTGGTGGTGCGTGCTCTTCCCGCCGCTGTGCCTGACGTCCGCCACGGCGAAGGACGACCCGGCCCCCGCCGCCGATGCGAAGGCAGCCTCGGCTGCGACGAGCGGCGAGAAGCCCGCCAAGATCGCCAAGACGAGCGGCGAAGCCAAAGTCCAAGCGGAGGCGGCAGCCGGCGCGAACCGCAACGACGCCGGCGAGAGCGATAAGCCGAAGACGGCATTCTTCCTCTGGATTCTGATCGAGAAATTGTTCGCATGGCTCGGCTCCTTGTTCTCTTAAGGAGATTTGGACCCGTGTGCTATAATAGACGGCATTAAAGGTTAATATAAGGAAGGACTGCATGATGACTTTGCATACATCATACTGGCCGCCGGAGCGAACGGACGAAGGCGTGCGCGAAGCCGCCGCGGCGCTCGCCGCTGGCGGCGTCGTCGCGTTTCCGACCGAGACGGTGTACGGGCTCGGCGGCGACGCGAGGAACGCGGATGCGGTGGCGCGCATTTTCGCGGCGAAGGGGCGGCCTTCCGACAACCCGCTCATCGTGCATCTGGCGAGCGCGGAGGAAGCGGCCGCCTTGGCTTCCTCCATCAGCCCGCTGGAGCGGAAGCTGATGGAGCGGTTCTGGCCGGGCCCGCTGACGCTCGTGCTGCCGGTGCGCGCGGGCGCGGTGTCGGAGCGCGTGACGGCCGGGCTCGACACCGTCGCGGTGCGCGTGCCCGCGCACGAACTGGCGAGGCGGCTGATCGCCGCCTCCGGATGCCCCGTCGCGGCGCCGAGCGCGAACCGCTCCGGGAGGCCGAGTCCGACGCGCGCCGCCCATGTGCTCGAAGATCTGGCCGGGCGCATCGACGGGGTGCTGGACGGAGGACCGACGGGAATCGGCGTGGAGTCGACGGTTGTTCGGGTGCTGGGCGGCGAGATTCACGTGCTGCGCCCCGGCGGGGCGACGGCGGAGCAGCTCCGGGAAGCCGCAGGCGAAGACGGCGTCGTGAAGGCGGAGCCGGCGGCCGCGAAGGAGGGCGAAGCGGCCCCTGAAGCGCCGCGTTCCCCCGGCGTCAAGTACACGCACTACGCCCCGAAGGGCGACATGGCGATCGTGACCGCTTCCGATCCCGGCCGCCTGCGCGAGGCGCTGCAGCAAGCCGCTGACACCGAGCGCGCCCGCGGCCGCCGCGTCGGCATCCTCGCTTGCGACGAGCATGCCGGCGCCTACCGCGCGGACGCGGTGCTCGGGCTCGGCCCGCGCGCGAAGCCGGAACGCGCGGCGCAGGCGCTGTACGCCGCGCTTCGCGAATGCGACGAGCGCGGCATCGAGTTCATCCTCGCGGAAGGCTACCCCGAGGACGGCATCGGCGCCGCGCTAATGAACCGGATGCGCAAAGCTTCGGGCGGCCGCGTCATCGCCGTTTGATCCCGCCGTCCTCCGCTCCCTGCGAACGCCCCCGTCCCCCCGGGGACATGTTCGTTCCCTTGTCCGCATATGTTGAGGTATCGGCCCGCCGAGGCTTTGCCGCGCCGCCGACAGTACCGCATTCAAGCTTGCGGACAAGGGGGAACGATCGATGGAAAGTATGTCCGCGTCCGCGGGTCAAATGCTTACCATTCTAATCATGGCTTTCGCTTTGGGAATGGACGCCTTCTCGCTGGGCATCGGCATCGGTCTCAAAGGCGTGCGCAAGCTGGACATCCTGAAGCTTAGCTCCGTGATCGGGCTGTTCCACGTCCTGATGCCGCTCGCCGGCATGGTGACGGGCTATTACGTCAGCAGTTTGCTGGGAGGCGTGGCCACGTCGGCCGCCGGCGCGCTGCTGCTTCTGCTCGGCGGGCATATGGTCTACAGTTCGCTTCGGGGCGAAGCGGTTCAGTCGATCAATCACCGGACGTTCTGGGGGATGCTGGTGTTCGCCATGAGCGTCAGCGTCGATTCTTTTTCCGTCGGCGTGTCTCTCGGGATGTTCGCTTCGCATATTCTGGTTACGGTGCTGACGTTCGGCATCTCCGGCGGCTTCATGAGCGTGCTCGGGCTTATGCTGGGGCGGAGAATCAGCGGCAAGCTGGGCGGATACGGCGAAGCGTTCGGAGGCGTAATTTTATTTGCTTTCGGAATCCTTTTTCTGATATAACTAGGTTCACCATAAGATTTGTGCGTTCGCGGAAGGAAGGAAGGAGCATGCCAAAGGTTTTGATCGTCTGCACGGGCAACACTTGCCGCAGTCCGATGGCCGAAGCGATGTTGCGGAAAATGGCCGAACAGAGGAAGCTGGACGTGGAGGTCCGTTCCGCGGGCGTGTCCACCGTGGACGGCCTTCCCATCTCTTCCCATGCAGCCGAAGCGCTGCGCAGAAGATCGCTGCCGCTGCCGGAAGGCTCCACTTCGCTTACCGGAGAAGGCGCCGCTTGGGCGGACCTCATTCTGACGATGACGTCCGGGCACAAGCGGGCCGTCATCGAGCGTTTCCCCGAAGCGGCCGGCAAGACGTTCACGCTGAAAGAGTACGCCCTGAGCGGAGAAGCCGTCATGGACGATGTGGCGGAGGCGGAGCGGATTTACGCCGAATGGCAGGTGAGGCAGGCGCTCGGAGAGAGCTTGCCGGAAGAGGACCGCAAACGTCTGTTGGAGCTTCAGGCCAAGCTTCCCGATTTCGACGTCGCCGATCCGTTCGGCGGGCCGCTGGAAGTTTACGAGCGGTGCGCGGAAGAGATCGCGGAGGCGCTGGCGAAGGCGCTCGACAAGTTGCCGAAAGGCGATTGATTTTTTCCGCTTCCTTCGGTATGATGAGGTTACAAGTTGCAGTTCCGATGTGACTGGCGACACGAGGTGGGTTTAACCACGGTGGAGCATCGGAATGACGGCCGGTCGCCTGGGCAGAGAGCAGCGTGCGTCTTTTCGCGCGTTTGCTCTTTTTTCGTCTTTTTTCGCGCTTTTAGGTATAATACAAGTTGACCACAGAGGGAGGGGACTCGCATGAAAATCGCAATCGGCGCCGACCACGCCGGCTACCGCCTGAAGGACGTCATCGTTCCGTTCCTTCAGGCTCAAGGTCACGAAGTTATCGACGTCGGATGCAACTGCGCCGACTCCGTCGATTATCCGGATTACGCCGTTCCGGTATGCGACAAAGTCGTCCACGGCGAAGCGGATCGGGGCATTCTGATCTGCGGCACCGGCATCGGCATGTCGATCGCCGCGAACAAGACGCCGGGCATCCGCTGCGCGCTGGTGCACGACTTGTTCTCGGCCAAGGCCACCCGCGAGCATAACGACACTAACGTTCTCGCGATGGGCGAGCGCGTCATCGGGCCGGGCCTCGCGGAGGAGATCGTCCGCGTCTGGCTGGACACGCCGTTCTCGCAAGGCGAGCGCCATAAGGGCCGGATCGAGAAAGTGAAAGCGATCGAATCGCAATTTTCCCTTCATGCATAACTAGGCTTTGCAAATCGGGTACGGGGAGGTAAACCGCATGGCGACGCAATCAACGGGAACGCCTGAACGCCCGCCTATCGCCGATCAGGTCGAGCGGGCGCTGACCGAGCTGATCGAAGCCGGACGGCTCCGGAAGGGGCAGATCGTCGTGTTCGGGTGCAGCACGAGCGAGGTGCAAGGCGCCCGCATCGGCACGTCCGGCGCGGAGGAGATCGCCGAACGCATCTACGAAGGCGTGGAGCGCGTAAGGGCGCGCGTCGGATTCCACGCGGCATGGCAGTGCTGCGAGCATCTGAACCGGGCGCTCGTCGTCTCCCGCGAGCTGGCGGAAGCCAAAGGCTGGACTGTCGTCTCCGCCGTGCCCGTCCGCAAGGCGGGCGGATCGATGGCCGCCTATGCGTACCGCCGTCTGACCGATCCTTGCCTCGTCGAGTCGCTGCAGGCCGACGCCGGCTTCGATATCGGGGAGACGCTCATCGGCATGCATCTGCGGCCGGTCGCCGTCCCGGTGCGGCCTTCCGTTCCCTGGATCGGGGAAGCGAGGCTGACGATGGCTTATTCCCGGCCGAAGCTGATCGGCGGGGAACGCGCGGTTTATGCGCTGCCGGAGCGGGATGCGCCTTCTTCCGGCTCGTGCGATTAACCGCATGAAAAATAAATCCGCTTAAACGATTGAATATATTCGCTGCCCGAACGGGCGGCCCATCATCCCGAGGAGGAACCCCGCCATGGAACAATTGCGCAAGCAAGATCCCGAGATCGTCAAGGCGCTCAATCTGGAGCTGACGCGCCAACGCAACAACCTGGAACTGATCGCTTCTGAAAATATCGTCAGCGAAGCCGTGCTGCAAGCGATGGGCACCGTGCTGACGAACAAATACGCGGAAGGCTATCCGGGCAAACGCTATTACGGCGGTTGCGAATACGTCGACATTCCGGAAGAGATCGCCCGCAATCGCGCGAAGGAGCTGTTCGGCGCCGACCACGCGAACGTGCAGCCGCACTCCGGCGCCCAGGCGAACCTGGCCGTTTACCTGGCCGCACTGAAGCCGGGCGACACCGTGCTGGGCATGAATCTGGCGCACGGCGGCCACTTGACGCACGGAAGCCCGGTCAACGCTTCCGGCCTGCTCTATAACTTCGTCGCTTACGGCGTGAACGAGCAGACGTTCACGATCGACTACGACGAAGTCCGCAAAGCGGCGTTCAAGCATCGTCCCCGCCTGATCGTCGCCGGCGCCAGTGCGTATCCGCGCATCATCGACTTCGAAGCGCTCGGCCAAATCGCGCAGGATGTCGGCGCGCTGTTCATGGTGGACATGGCGCATATCGCGGGCCTCGTCGCCGGCGGCCAGCATCCGAGCCCGGTTCCGCACGCGCATTTCGTCACGACGACGACGCACAAGACGCTGCGCGGACCGCGCGGCGGCATGATCTTGTGCCGCCAGCCCTGGGCGGCGGCGATCGACAAAGCGGTGTTCCCCGGCACGCAGGGCGGTCCGCTCATGCACATTATCGCGGCCAAAGCGGTCGCGCTCGGAGAAGCGCTGCAGCCGTCGTTCAAAGACTATGCGAAGAACGTCGTGGACAACGCCAAGGCACTGGCCGACACGCTGCTGGCCGAAGGCTTGAATCTCGTCTCCGGCGGCACCGACAACCATCTGATGCTGGTCGATACGCGCAACCTGAACATCACCGGCAAAGACGCCGAGCACGTGCTCGACTCCGTCGGCATCACCGTCAACAAGAACGCGATTCCGTTCGATCCGACGAGCCCGTTCGTCACGAGCGGCATCCGGATCGGCACGCCGGCCGTCACCTCCCGCGGCATGGGCGTCGAGGCGATGAAGACGATCGGCCAAGTGATCGCGCTGACGCTGAAAAATCCGAAGGATGAGGCGAAGCTGGAGCAAGCCCGCGGCATGGTGCGCGACCTGTCCGCCCAGTATCCGCTCTATCCGGGACTCGGCTATTAATTCGTCAGCGGTAAATAAAGGGAACTTAGGCGGGGCGGAAGGCAACTTCCGTCCCGCCTTCTTTTGGCTTCGGCGTATTCTTCATGCGCCCGGAAGCCGCGTCGGGACGCGCCCAAACTGCTTGCCGCAGGACTCGGTCCCACCCGCACCAAACTTCGTTTACCCGCATCTAATAAAAGGAACAGCCGGGGCGATCGGGATCGAATTCGGCCCTATTCGTTTGACGCGGTCGGAAGAATGGGGTTATACTTTAAATACGCTTAATTTTCGGCGTCTAGCGCCGGAAAGCGGGGGAACCAATCTTTGGGGCGAATTGCGGCCGCCTTCGGCGGACGCATAGGGGAGCCATCTGACCGAGCCCGACAGCTAACCTCGTCAGCAGTGGATGGGTCAATTCACATAACGCATCGCATTCATTGACCCTGCCGACAGGGTCATTTTCTGTTTAATTTGACCCCTCGCTTGCAAGCGTGCCCGTTCCTGACCTTCTGGGGTCTCCCGGCGACCTCGCTTGGCTCTGGAACCATCAACCGGACAAGGAGGAATGAGAAAATGACGCTGCCGCACGATTACACCGATTCTCCTGCCGCCGGCGACGCCTTCGCTCCCGTCATGGGCGCGGCCGGGCCGATGTCCGACGTTGCGAAGGCCGAAGAGCGGCGCAAGGGCGATTTTCTGCATGTGAACCGGTCCACCCTGATTCTCTCGAACGCGGAAGTCACCGATTCGTCGCCCGCTCTGCAATACCTGGCGGAGCATGAGGAGATCAATCACGTTCTGCTCACCGGAACGGACGCCTTGAGCATGCCCGCCTCCAGACTTCGGGCCATTATCGAGCGGCTGAAGGCCATCGAGCACGTTCGGATGATTCGTCTGTACTCGAGAACCCCGGCCGTTCATCCGGAACGAATCGCGGGCAACGAAGAGCTTCTCGACTTGCTCTCCGCCCACTCCAGTGCGTCCCGCAACATCTACGTGATGATGCGATTCCATCGCCCGGAGGAAGTAAGCGAGCGGGCCATCGAGGCGTTTCAGGCGCTCGGCGACGCAGGAGCCGGCCTTGTGGCCGAAATTCCGCTCCTTCGCGGCGTCAACGCGGACCCGGGCGTGCTGGCGGAGCTGATTGAACGTTTGACGAACGCCGGCGTTATTCCCTATCAGTTCATTCTGGACGGACCCGGAACGGACTCGGATGCGGAAAGGGAAGACTCGGCGATTCCGCTGCAGGAAGCTTACCGGCTCGCGGAGAGCGTGAAGGCCCGCATCTCCGGGCCCGCCCGCAGGGCCCGGCTGACGATTATGCATCCTTCCGGCTACTTCGAAATTTTGGCGATCGAGAACGGCAAAGCCTACACCAAAGGCCATTTGTCGGGCGAAGACGCCAACGGGCGCTTCATGATCTTGGATTGCCCGCGTCACGCGACGTCCTTCGACGAGGTGCCGGCTTCCCGCCTCGAGGAACGAACCGGCAAAACGCCCAGCGACGCGACTTACTTGAAAGTTCCCTACGAGATTCCGGACTAATAACGACAGAAGCGGGGGCGCAACAGCAGGCCCCGCTTCTTTTTTTGTTAAACGAAGGCGCGGCCCCGCCTAACTCTTCGGCGGTGCCCCTGTTTGTTTTCACCGGAAGTGGGGATGGCATTTGTTGGGTTCGCCGACTATAATTATCTTGTACGTGTCGAAAGGTCTGAAGGCCGTTCATAAAACGCTTACAATCGGCTGCCGGATAAATTGGCGAGAAGCCGTTGAAACTCCGGACGCTGCCATACGTATTACAATTGCAAAAGGCAAGGGGCGACCTGAGACCCCAAGGAGGATAAGACATGTCCATTTTCAAACGCTTGCGCGACCTGACGTTGTCCAACGTTTACGCTCTGATCGAGAAAGCCGAAGACCCGGTGAAGATGACGGACCAATATTTGCGCGATATGCAGGAAGATCTGGAGGATGCCGAGAAGGCTGTAGCCGCCCAGATCGCTCTCGAGAAGAAATTCAAACAGCTTTACGAAGAACAGGAAGCTCTGGTGCAGAAACGCGACGAGCAAGCGAATATCGCCGCCCAGGCGAAAAATATCGACCTCGCCCGCCGCGCGCTCGAGGAGAAGAAAGCGGCCGAACAGAAAGCCGCGGAATACAAAGCCAGCTACGACCAGAACCGGGCGGCTGCCGAGCGTCTGCGCGAGAAGCTCGAAGAGATGCGCAAGCAGTTTACGGAGATGAAGAACAAGCGGGAGACGCTCGTCGCGCGCGCCAATGCCGCCAAGGCACAGGCGGAGATCAACAAGGCGATGACCGGCTTCAGCTCTGACACCGCCATGTCCGGCCTGAAGCGGATGGAAGAGAAAGTGCTTCAGATGGAGGCGCATGCGGAAGCGACCGAAGAGCTCAGCGGCTCGAAGGGCAAATCGCTCGACGACGAGATCGCCGCGCTCGGCAAAGACAAAGCGGTCGAGGACGAATTGGCCGCCCTTATGAAGAAATACGAAGGATAACCCCTCCGGGTTTTCCTTCTTTTTTGACCCCCTGCGCGATCGATTCGCTATCGGGCGGAACCGCCGCGGGGACTCTTAGCGTTGGAGAGGAGAGGCGTTCAAGTTGACGTTGGACGAGATATTGGGAACATTACTATGGACGGCGGCCGGCGCGGTGCTGCTGTTCATCCTGATGAGCATAGACGCCATGTTTACGAAATACCGCGACCTGCAGGAGATGAAGAACGGCAATATGGCGGTGACCGTCCGCTTCGTGCTGAAGCTGGCGGCTCAAGGCTATATTCTGTCGCGCTCCATCGCCACTTCCGAGAATTTGGGGGAGGCGCTGCTCGTCTCGTTCATCTCGTTCGTCATTCTTTTCCTGCTGGAATGGGTCGTGGAGGCCGCGCTGCGCGCTCTTGCCGATCTCCGGCTGGATGAAGGCGTGCGGAACGGGATCGTCGGCTACGGCTTGATCGCCGGCTCGCTTCACGCGGTCGGGTCGCTGATCATCGGCGCGTGCTTGTGACGCTGAGCGAGGGGAGGATCGGACATGAGCTTGTTTAAACGCGTTAAAAATATTTTCAAATCCCCCGAACCGCTCCAGGAGGAGAGAAGCATCCTGACGCTCGGACCGGGGGACGTGTGCGAGGTGTCGCTCGTCACCTACCAGGTCGTCGGGAGAACGAAGCCGTTCAATCGCAATGCCGTATGGCTGACGCTGCGGGACGGCTCCGACATCCGCTATTTGTCCGTCGAGGAACGGGAGAAGACGTCGTTCGGCTTGTACACCGTCATCGACGGCCGTCTGGACTCGGTCGACGAGGTGCCGACGGAGGTCGAGCTCGACGGGGTTCAATATTATCTCGAGGAGCGCTATTCCACCCGGATCGCCACGGCGGGCAACGCCCCGTTCAATGGCGGCGGAGGCGAGCTCTACGTCTGGCAGTACCAGTCCGACGGGCGCAAATTGCTTCGCATCGAGTGGCAGGACGGGCGGTTCATGCTGTATGAAGGAGAGTCGATTCTGCCCGCCGACGTGGAGTGGCTGCGGGGGAACGGAGGATGAGTCCCCGCCTGCGCAAATGGGCGACCCGTCTTCATCTGACGGTCATTCTGGCGCTGGTCGTCACCTTGCTGTCCGCTTGCGGCAGCCTGAACGTCGAGGAGACGTACCCGCTCGAATCGGTCAATAAAGACGGCAATCAAACTTCGTACGTTTACCGGGCCGCCGGGGAGACGGTGCCCGAGGTGGCCAAGGAGCTGGCCGACAAGAAGAAGCCGCAGCAGCAGTCCAAGGAAGACCCGGATCATATGTTTCTGGTCTATTCCGATCAGATTATTCACGTCCAGAAGGATGAGAAAAATCCGGAAGACTCGCTGATCGAAGTGGACAGCAAGGAGTACGTGCGGCAAAATTACAGCCCTTCGTTCCTGGAGGGCTACCTGCTGGCAAGCCTGATCGGAAGCTTGTTCGATTCTTCGCGTCCTTCCGGCGGCTACGGCGACTACCGGGGATACGGCAGTCTGGACTCGCACCCGCCCGCGAAGGGCTCGTACCACGCGCCGACTTCGAGCGACATGAAGACGGCGCCGCCGATGACGGTGCAGAAGAAAGGCTCCATCTTCAAGCGGGGGACGACGTCGTCGGACGATGGGAGCGCCGGTTCCAACGGCTTGTTCGGCAGAAAGACGGAGAGCGGCTCTTCCGGCACGAAGGGCACGATCACCCGCAACAAGGACGGGAGCTCGGGCAGCTCCAAGTCTTCCTCCGGCTGGCTCAAGCCCCGCAAATCGACCGTTCCGAAGACGAAGATCGGCGGCTTCGGCCGCATCTCAAGACGGCGGTGACACCATGGGCAAGACCCGCTGCTTGCGCGATTCGCCGCGCGGCTGCGGGTCTTTTTTTGCGAACGTTTGGAGTTCGGCCAAAAGCTCCGGAGTTGCTAGATTTCTTCGAACAACGCCTGTCATTGCTCAGAATAAAGCGGGTTGTCTGAGTGGACGAGTCTGTAGAGAACAAATGGCGATTCAGTGAATCGGGCTTCCCACGGAGCGCGAGGGTCCATCGGACGGCTCAGTAACCGCGCAAGTACGCCTTGGCGATCGGCGCCTCGTCGCCCAGGGCGCGGAGCGCGTCGATCGCCCAATACGGATTGCGCAACATGCCGCGCGCGACGGCGACCAGATCGGCGTCGCCGTTGGCGACGACGCTCTCCGCCAGCTTCGGGTCATCCAGCAAGCCGACGGCGATGACGGGCACGTTCAGCGCCTCGCGGATCGCGCGGGCGAACGGCACTTGGTAGCCGGGGTAGTTGCCCGGCTTCCTCGATCCCGCCGGCCCTTCCCCGCCGGTCGAGACGTCGAACAGGTCGACGCCTGCGTCGCGATAGGCCCGGCACATCTCCAGGGCGTGATCGAGTCCGTAGCCGCCGTCCATGTATTCGATGGCCGATATCCGCATCAGGAGCGGCATGTCCGGCGGCAGTTCCTTTTTGACGGCGCGGATGACTTCCACTCCGAATTTGGCGTAATCGCGGCCGAATTCGTCGTCTCTTTTGTTAATGCCCGGTGAATGGAACTGGTGGATGAGATACCCGTGCGCGCCGTGAAGCTCGATCGTGTCGACCCCCGCCTGAACGGCGCGACGGGCTGCATCGCCGAATTGGCCGATCACCTTCCAGGCTTCCTCGGTGGTCAGCGCCCGGGGCTTCTTAGCGTCTGCCTGGAACGGCTCGTTCCACGGTCCGACAGGGGGCTCGGCGTCCAGCGCCTTGCGCCCGGCATGCGCGATCTGGATGGCGGCTTTGGCGCCGTATTTGTGCAGCTCGTCGATGATCCGCTTGAACGCGGGGATATGCTCGTCCGACCAGAGCCCTAGATCGCGATTGCTGATCCGCCCGTCCGGGTCGACGTCCGTCATCTCCATAATGACGAGTCCCGTTCCCCCGACCGCACGGGACACATAGTGGACGAAGTGCCAGTCGTTCGGCGCCCCGTCCTCCGCGTCGACGGAATATTGGCACATCGGACTCATGACGATGCGGTTGCGCAAGGACAACGATTTCAACTTGTAGGGCGAACCCAAATGACTCATGCTTTTCTCTCCTCCTAATGGCCCTCTGCATAAGAAGGCCGGTTTCTCCCTCATTTTAACCCAATCGCCGCCATAAGCAAGCAAACCGAAAAAACGGTAATCGGTCGCGGTGGGCCGCACCGCCAAATGAAGGTGGCAGCCGTCCGTCCCGACGATCGTGCCTTCGTACGTACGTATGCCCGTCCAGGTCATCTGTCTACAGGCTATGCGAATGACTGCCAAGGGGTGCGGAAAACGGCCGCCGTGCCATTCTTCTCGGATGGTGTGCGCGAGCGAGGAGACAATGATATAATGTACGGGATGAACGAGGAAGGGGAGAAGGTTTTGGGTCGTTTCATTATTTGCGATCATCCGCTGATCCAGCATAAAGTAACTTTTCTACGTGATAAAAATACGGACACGAAGCAATTCCGCGAGTTGGTGGACGAGTTGTCGACCTTGATGGCTTACGAGGTGACCCGCGACATTCCGCTCGAGAAGATCACGGTGGAGACGCCGGTGGCGCAAGCGGAAGGGTGCGTCATCGCGGGCCGCATGCTCGGCTTGATTCCGATTCTTCGCGCGGGCCTCGGCATGGTGGACGGGATGCTGAAGCTGCTGCCTTCCGCCAAGGTCGGCCATATCGGCCTATACCGGGATCCGGAGACGCTGAAGCCGGTGGAATATTATGTCAGCCTCCCTTCCGACGTGACGGAGCGGGAATTGATCGTGTTGGACCCGATGCTGGCCACCGGAGGCTCCGCCAACGCGGCGATTCAGTCGCTTAAATCGAGAGGCTGCCGTCCGACGAAGCTTGTCTGTCTGATCGCGGCGCCCGAAGGCGTCAAGGCGGTGCAGGAGGCGCACCCGGACATCGATATTTACGTGGCCGCTCTTGACAAATATTTGAACGATCACGGTTATATTGTCCCTGGGCTCGGGGACGCAGGAGACCGCCTGTACGGAACGAAATAATCGGGGAACCGGATTCGGCAAGGGAGAGACCGACGTGAGCAAGATTAAAGCAATGACCATATTCGGCGTGCGCCCCGAAGCGATCAAGATGGCGCCGCTTATTTTGGAGCTGCAGAAGCATCCCGAGCAAATCGAGACGATCGTCTGCGTCACCGCGCAGCATCGCCAGATGCTCGACCAGGTGCTCGAGGTGTTCCGGATCAAGCCGGATTACGATCTGGACGTCATGCAGGCGGGACAGACGCTGAACGACGTGACGATCCGCGTTCTGCAAGGCCTGGAGCCGGTGCTGCGCGAGGCGAAGCCGGACGTGGTGCTCGTGCACGGGGATACGCTGACGACCTTCCTGGCCAGCTATGCGTCCTTCATCCAGCAGATCAAGGTGGGCCATGTGGAGGCGGGGCTTCGGACATGGAACAAGCTGGCGCCGTTCCCGGAAGAGATGAACCGTCAATTGACGGGCGTATTGGCCGATCTGCACTTCGCCCCGACAGACTGGTCGGCGGGCAACTTGCGCAAGGAGAACAAACCCGAAGAGGACGTCTACGTGACCGGCAATACGGTGACGGACGTGTTCCAATATACGGTCAAGCCGGACTTCGCCCATCCGGTGCTGGATTGGACGCAAGGCAAGCGGCTCGTGCTGATGACCGCCCATCGCCGCGAGGCGCAAGGCGAGCCGCACCGGCGGATCTTCCGCGCGGTTCGGCGGATCGCCGACGAATTCGAGGATATCGCGATCGTTTATCCCGTTCATCCGAGCCCTGCGGTCAAAGAGCCGGCTGAAGCCATTCTAGGCGGGCACCCGCGCATCCGGCTGATCGACCCGCTGGATGTGGTGGAGCTGCACAATTTTTACCCGCACACGCATCTCATTCTGACCGATTCGGGCGGCCTGCAGGAAGAAGCCCCGTCGTTCGGGGTGCCGGTGCTCGTGCTTCGGGAGACGACCGAGCGGCCGGAGGGCATCGAAGCGGGAACGCTGGAGCTGGTCGGCACCGAAGAGGAGACCGTTTACGAACGGGCGAAGGCGCTGCTGACGGATGAGGAACTATATAGGCGAATGAGCCGCGCGGCCAATCCGTATGGCGACGGCCAGGCGTCGAAGCGGATCGTGCAGGCGATCCTTCACCATTTCGGGCGGGGCGAGCGGCCGGAGCCGTTCCGGAGATAGTATTTTTACCAAATAGGCGGACAGGAAGGCCAAACCCCGGCGGCGCAGACCGCTAGCGCGGGGTTTGGCTGCCCTCGCATCTGCGGGGAGATACGGCATGGGGAAATCGCCAGAAACCGGCGTCAGGCGCATCCGGAAGGGACACATGGGTAAGTTGGCATGAATCGTCCAAAAGTTCACATACAGCATACAGTTCAGCTGTATGGTTAATAATGCCTGCAAATCGCGTCCTGACGGGCTTTTTACCCCATTCGTTCACATAAAGTTTGAATTTAAGCGAATTGACAAACACGTATCAGCAAAGATACAATATAACGGGAACCTTGGGAAGAAAGGGCTTACTTTAGCGCCTTTTCTCAATCCGAAGGCGTCGAAGGAGCGGATAGTCATGCCTGATTCCCGACGTCAACCGCCCGTCCCGCCGGATGAGAATCCGTGGCGGGCCGCCGGACTGGTCACCGCGATCGGCGCGGAGCTCGCCGTGTGCGTCGGCCTCGGCTGGTGGATCGGAGCGGTTATGGACCGCGATAACGGAACCTCTTACTGGTACCTGGTCGGCCTTGTGGTCGGACTGGTCGCCGGCGTCGGCTCCGCCATCGCCCTGATTCGGAAGTATGCAGGAGAAAGGCGAAAGTAATGGACGAATTACCCGCTCTGCTCAAACGCGTTTCCAGAATAGCGTTCTTTTTTTTGTCCATGGGTTGTCTTGGCTGGGCGATATGGCCCGGTTACAAGTCTGTTTTCGGAGGGTTCCTGATCGGCGCAATCGGCGGCCTGTTCATCTCCTGGCATCTCGCTTGGAAAGTCGTCAGGCTCGGCGATGCGGCCGCATCGGGACGCAAACCGCGCTCCGGGCTCGGGTTTCTGACCCGGGCGTGCATCGGCCTGCTCGCCGGCGTCGTCTCGGTGCGCATGCTCGAATTTAATCTGGCGGCCACCGTCGTCGGATTAATTACGGCTCCGATGGCAACACTTCTGTTGGGTATTATCTCCAGACGTCGTTATTCCGACGGCCATCCCACCGATGAAAGGGGTGAGAAGCACTAACATGGAACACTTATCGCCAATCGTCATCATCGGCGGAGTCAAATTCGATCTTGCCGCTATTTTCATGATCGTTCTGACGAGCATTCTCGCTTTTGTGCTTGCACGCTTGTCGGTTCGCAACCTGTCCGTGGAGAACCCGGGCAAGCTGCAGAACTTTATGGAATGGGTTGTCGAGTTCGTCAGCAACATCATCGGGATGGCGACGGATTTCAAGAGGGGACGCGTCTATCTTACTCTTGGCCTGACTTTGATTGTCTATATTTTCATCGGCAACATGCTGGGCCTTCCGTTCAACATCATTACCGAAGCGCATCACGGCCACGCCACCTTCCTGGGGATGGAATTGTTCATGGACGGCAAGGAGGAAGCGGAATTCGCCTGGTGGAAATCGCCTACGGCGGATGCCGCCATGACCATGGCGCTGGCGCTCACGGTCATTGTCCTGTCCCACATCCAAGGGCTCAGACATAACCGGAAGCATTACCTGAAGCACTATTTCGAACCGTGGCCTTTCTTCTTCCCGATCAACCTGATCGAGACGCTGGCCAAACCGCTCACGCTCGGCCTGCGGCTTTACGGCAACATCTACGCGGGCGAGGTCATGATCAGCGTCATTATGGGAATGGGCTTTATCGGCATTCCGGCGCTGCTCGTGTGGCAAGGATTCAGTATTTTCGTAGGCGCCATCCAGGCGTTCGTATTTACGATGTTGACCATGGTGTACATCGGTCAGGCAAGCATTCACGAAGAAGATCACTAATTTACTACCCCATTTGAGGAGGACATTTAAACATGGCGATTTACGGTCTGTTGGCAGCGGCAATTGTTTTCGGTTTGGGCGCTTTGGGCGCAGGTATCGGTAACGGTTTGATTTTCAGCAAGACGGTAGAAGGCATCTCCCGCCAGCCTGAACTGCGCGGCGCGCTGCAAACGACGGCGTTCATCGGCGTCGGTCTGGTCGAGGCCCTGCCGATCATCTCCCTCGTACTTGCCTTCATCTTCATGGCGCAGTAAGAATTGAATCAAGAACGACGGGCGCGGAGTGTCATTGGCCTCCACGCCTTCCTTATGAAATAGGTGTTTGGGATTCATTTATGCAGCAGGCGAAAGGAGTGACTGTCGGTGAGCTTTAACTGGACTAGCTTTCTCATCCAGATCGTGGCTTTCGGCATTTTGTACTTGTTGCTGTCGAAATTTGCCTTTAAACCGCTGTTCGGCATTATGGAAAAACGCCGCCAACTGGTCAAAGAGCAAATCGACGGCGCCGAGAAGAGCCGCGCGGATGCGGAACGTTTCTTGGAAGAGCAGAAGCAAGCGCTGCAGCAAGCGCGCAAAGAAGCTTACGATATTATCGAGACAGCCAAAACGACCGGCGCGAAGCAAGCGGACGAGATCGTGCAAGCGGCCCGCAACGAAGCGAACCGTCTGAAGGAAGAGGCGCTTCGCGACATCGAGAGCGAGAAGAACAAGGCGATCGCTTCCCTGAGGGCGCAAGTGAGCGGCCTGTCCGTTCTGATCGCTTCCAAAATTATCGAGAAGCAAATCGACGAACAAACGCAAGCTGAGCTGGTTGATCAATACCTCCAAGAGGTAGGGACGAAGTCATGAGCCGCAGCACCGTAGTCGCGAAGCGTTACGCCAAGGCGCTGTTCGAGCTGGCGCAGGAGCAGAACCTGGTTGCCGAGACGGAGACCCAGCTGCAGCTTCTCGTGAACGCGATTGAGCAGAATGCGGATTTCCGCGCCTTCCTCGCAGCCCCGGGCATTCCGGCCGCGACGAAGATCGAGGCGCTGAAGCAGTCGTTCGCGGGTCAGCTTTTACCAATTGTTCTGAATACGGTCGGCCTGCTGATCGAACGCGGACGCCAAGGCGAGCTGTCCGCCGTTCTGGACGCGTACTTGCAAGTCGCCGGCGCCGCTCTCGGGCGCGCCGACGCGGTAGTGACGTCCGCCCAGCCGCTGACGTTAGGCGAGAAAGACAAATTGGCCAAGAAATTCGGCGCTTTGCTCGGCAAGACGATCCGTGTGCACAATACGGTCGACGCTTCCTTGCTGGGCGGACTGACGGTCCGCATCGGAGACACGCTGTACGACGGCAGTCTCCGCGGCAAGCTGGAACGTTTGGACAAAGCGCTGCAATCGTCGGCAAATTAGACAGGGGTGAACGAATTGAGTATCCGGCCTGAAGAAATCAGCACGCTGCTTAAACAGCAAATTCAAAACTATCAATCCGATATTCAAGTCGTGGACGTCGGTACGGTCATCCAAGTCGGTGACGGTATTGCGCGCGTGCACGGGTTGGAGAAATGTATGGCGGGCGAACTGCTTGAATTCGCCGACGGCACCGTGGGCATGGCTTTGAACCTTGAAGAGGACAACGTCGGCGTCGTCATCATGGGCCCGTACCTCGGCATCCGCGAAGGCGACCAAGTCAAGCGCACAGGCCGCATCATGGAAGTGCCGGTAGGCGAAGAACTGCTCGGCCGCGTCGTGAACGCGCTGGGCCAACCGATCGACGGCAACGGCCCGATCAACACGAAGAAGTTCCGTCCGATCGAATCTCCGGCTCCGGGCGTTATGGACCGTAAGTCCGTCTTCGAGCCGATGCAAACCGGCATCAAGGCGATCGACGCGATGATCCCGATCGGCCGCGGCCAACGGGAGCTCATCATCGGCGACCGCCAAACGGGTAAAACGACGATCGCCATCGACACGATCGTCAACCAGAAGGGCAACGGCGTCATTTGTATTTACGTCGCCATCGGCCAGAAGCAGTCGACGGTTCGTACCGTCGTCGAATCGCTGCGCCGCCAAGGCGCGCTGGACTACACGATCGTCGTGTCGGCGAGCGCGTCCGAGCCTTCCCCGCTCTTGTACATCGCACCGTACACCGGCTGCGCGATGGGCGAAGAGTTCATGTACAACGGCAAGCACGTTCTGATCGTTTACGACGACCTGTCGAAGCAAGCCGCGGCTTACCGCGAATTGTCCTTGCTGCTCCGCCGTCCTCCGGGACGCGAAGCGTATCCGGGCGACGTCTTCTACTTGCATTCCCGTCTGCTGGAGCGCGCGGCGAAGCTGAACGACGAACTGGGCGGCGGTTCCTTGACCGCGCTTCCGTTCATCGAGACGCAAGCCGGCGACGTGTCGGCTTACATTCCGACGAACGTCATCTCCATCACCGACGGCCAGATCTTCCTTGAATCCGACCTGTTCTACTCCGGCCAACGTCCGGCGGTCAACGTCGGGATCTCGGTCTCCCGGGTCGGCAGCGCGGCGCAAATCAAGGCCATGAAGAAGGTTGCGGGCACGCTCAAGACCGACTTGGCCCAATACCGCGAATTGGCGGCGTTCGCCGCGTTCGGATCCGACCTCGACAAAGTGACGCAATCCCGCCTCGACCGCGGAATTCGTACGCTTGAAATTTTGAAGCAAGGCATCAACGCTCCGATGCCGGTCGAGCGCCAAGTCGTGTCCCTCTTCATCGTAACGAGAGGCCATACGGACGATATTCCGGTTCAGGACGTACGCCGCTTCGAATCCGAATTCCTGTCCTATCTGGATGCGAACAACCCGCAAATTTTCGCTTCCATTCGCGATACGAAAGACCTGACCGCCGACAACGAGAAAGCGCTCGTCGAAGCGATCGGCGCCTTCAAGAAAGGCTTTGCCACGACGGCCTAAGCCCGCTACGCAAACGTCCGAATAAGCTTGCGCCGGGCGGGCCGAGCGCGTCTCGGGAAGCCCGGCAATAAGGTGGTGACATGAATGGCTAAAGGAATGCGCGAGATCAAGCGCAAGATCAAGAGCACGCAGAACACGAAGCAGATCACGAAAGCGATGGAGATGGTCGCCGCTTCGAAGCTGCGGCGCGCACAGAACGCGGCGCTCGCGAGCCGGCCGTATTCCGACAAGCTCAAGGAAGTCGTCTCGAGCATCGCGACGGGAAGCGGCAGCGTGAAGCATCCGATGCTGCAAAGCCGTGAAATCAAGCGCAGCGCTTATTTGGTCATCTCCTCCGACCGCGGCCAAGCGGGCGGTCTGAACTCGAACCTGCTGAAGAAGCTGATGGAGACGATCAAGGAGAAGCACAAGTCGAACGACGAGTTCTCCTTGTTCGTCATCGGCCGCAAGGGCTACGATTTTCTGAAGCGCCGCGGCTTCACGATTCAGCAGGAAGCGATCGGCGTGCCGGACTCTCCGACATTCGCGGACATCAAGTCGATCGCATCCGCAGCCGTCAAGGGCTTCGAGAACGGAGACTACGACGAGTTGTTCGTCGTCTACAACCGTTTCATTAATGCGATCTCCCAGCTTCCGACGATCAAGCAGATGCTTCCGCTGGACGCCTCCCAGCTCGGCGGCGATAAGTCCGGCCCTTCGGCGGACTACGAGTACGAGCCTTCTGCGGAGGAAGTGCTGAGCGTTCTGCTTCCGAAGTACGCGGAGACGCTCGTTTACAGCGCGATGCTGGAAAACAAAGCTTGCGAATTCGGCGCGCGGATGACCGCGATGGGGAACGCGACGAAGAACGCGACGAAGATGATCAACGAGTTGACGCTGAATTATAACCGCGCGCGTCAGGCTGCGATTACGCAAGAGATTGCGGAAATCGTCGGCGGCGCGAACGCGCTCAGCTGACAGGCTGACGGATTGAAACGAAGTTATAGGAGGGACACGCATGAGCAAGGGGCGCATTGTCCAGGTCACGGGACCGGTCGTCGACATCGAGTTCGAACACGGTCATCTGCCGGACATTTACAACGCTATCAAGATTCAGCATTCCGGTGAACGCGAGATCAACCTGACGGTTGAAGTCGCGCAGCACCTTGGCGACAATCTGGTCCGCGCCGTCGCCATGTCGTCCACGGACGGCTTGGTCAGAGGCATGGAAGCCGTCGATTTGGGCAGGCCGATCACGGTTCCGGTCGGTCCGGCTACGCTGGGCCGGGTATTCAACGTTCTCGGGGACCCGATCGATGGCAAGGGCGAAGTAGACCGTTCGCTGGAAAATCCGATTCACCGCAAAGCTCCGGAATTCGAAGCTTTGTCCACCCAGCAGGAAATGCTGGAGACGGGCATCAAGGTCATCGACCTGATCGCTCCGTACGCCAAGGGCGGTAAAGTCGGTCTGTTCGGCGGCGCCGGCGTCGGCAAAACCGTTACGATGCAGGAGCTTATTCATAACATCGCGCAAGAGCACGGCGGGATCTCCGTATTCGCCGGCGTCGGCGAGCGTACTCGCGAAGGGAACGACCTGTACCACGAAATGAGCGAATCCGGCGTTATCTCGAAGACCGCGATGGTGTTCGGCCAGATGAACGAACCGCCGGGCGCCCGTCTTCGCGTCGCGCTGACCGGTCTGACGATGGCCGAGTACTTCCGCGACCAAGAAGGCCGCGACGTGCTGCTGTTCATCGACAACATCTTCCGCTTCACCCAGGCGGGTTCCGAAGTATCCGCGCTGCTCGGCCGCATGCCGTCCGCGGTCGGTTACCAACCGACGCTGGCGACGGAAATGGGCCAATTGCAAGAGCGGATCACTTCGACGAAGAAAGGTTCCGTTACGTCCATCCAAGCGATCTACGTTCCGGCCGACGACTACACCGACCCGGCTCCGGCAACGGCGTTCGCCCACTTGGACTCCACGACGAACCTGGAGCGTAATATCGCGGCCATGGGTATTTTCCCGGCCGTCGACCCGCTCGCTTCGTCTTCGCGTATTCTCGCTCCGGAAATTCTGGGCGAAGAGCATTACAACGTTGCGCAAGGCGTAAAGAAACTGCTGCAACGCTATAAAGAGCTGCAAGATATCATCGCCATCCTCGGGATGGACGAATTGTCCGAAGAAGACAAGCTGGTCGTTCACCGCGCCCGCCGGGTTCAGCTGTTCCTGTCGCAGCCGCTGCACGTCGCGGAGGCGTTCAACGGCATCCCGGGCGTATACGTGCCGGTCAAAGATACGGTACGCAGCTTCAAAGAAATTCTTGAAGGCAAGCACGACGACCTTCCGGAACCGGCTTTCCACAACGTCGGGACCATCGAAGACGCCGTCGAGAAGGCGAAAAAGCTCGCACAAGGGCTCTAATCCGCCGCTAAGGAGGAATACCGATGAGCACCTTACGGTTGGAGGTCGTAACGCCGGAACGGAAGGTTTACGAGCAGGACGTCGATATGGTCGTCGTCAAAGGCGTCGGCGGCGAGCTCGGTATTCTGCCGCGTCACATTCCGCTCGTGACGCCGCTTAAGATTGCGCCGGTCAAAGCCAAGAAGGCGGGCTCGGAAGAGTTCATCGCCGTGCACGGCGGCTTCATGGAAGTGCGCAAGGACAAAGTGGTCATTCTGGCAGAAACGGCGGAACTGGGCTCCGACATTGACGTCGCTCGCGCGCAGCAAGCGAAGGAACGCGCCGAGCAGCGTCTGGCCAGCAAGCAGGAAGAGATCGACCACAAGCGGGCCGAGCTGGCTCTGCAACGCGCCTTGACGCGCATTCAATCGTCCGGACACTGACAGGCTTCATCCGAATCGCCGAGAAGCGGCACCCGAGAGGGACGCGCTTCCCGGCGATTTTTCCTTTTTGGACGGGGTCGTCTTTTATGGTATAAGTATTAAATGAAGCAAAGGAAAGGCGGTGCATCGGAGTGGAAGACGTCGTCATTATCGGCGCCGGTCCTTGCGGCTTGTCGGCGGCGGCCGAACTGCAGGATCGGGGCTTCAATCCTCTCGTCATCGAGAAGGAAAATATTGTGCACTCCATTACGTGTTATCCGACGAACATGCAGTTTTTCAGCACGGCCGAGCTGCTCGAAATCGCGGGAATTCCGTTCGTCACGCCGAACGAGAAGCCGTCGCGGCTCGAAGCGCTGCATTATTACCGCATCGTATCCGAGCGCAGGCAGATGCGCATTCGGAGGTACGAACGGGTGACGGCGGTGGAGAAGCTGGAAGAAGGCGGCTTCCGCGTGACGTCGACGAACCGGGCGGGAGAGACGCTGCACACGCTGGCGAAGGCTGTCGTGGTGGCGACCGGCTATTTCGACCATCCGAACCGGATCGGCATTCCGGGGGAAGATTTGCCGCACGTCAGCCACTTCTTCCGCGAGGCGCATCCGTACGCGGGTATGCGGGTCGCCATCATCGGAGGCAGCAACTCGGCGGTGGACGCGGCGCTGGAGCTGGAGCGCGTCGGAGCGAAGGTGACGGTCGTCTATCGGGGCGAGTCGGTGTCGGCGAACATCAAGCCGTGGGTGCGGCCGGTCTTCGACAGCAAGACGGCGAAGGGCAAGATCGAGCTACTGCTGCAAAGCCGCGTCGTCGAGATCGGTCCGGATTGGGTCCGGATCGAGCGGACGCAGACCGGCGAAGCCGGCGGGGAGCCGAAGATGGCGGAGACGACGCTTCCGGCCGACTTCGTGCTGGCGCTGACGGGGTTCCGTCCGGACCGGGCCTTCCTGCGCTCGATGGGCGTCGAAGCGCCGGACGGCATCATTCCGCCGACGCACGATCCGGAGACAATGGAGACGAACGTGCCGGGCATCTATCTGGCCGGCGTCGTCTCGACCGGTCGCGATGCGAACGAGATTTTCATCGAGTCGGGCCGTTTCCACGGCCGCAAAATCGCGGCCCATCTGGCGAGCAAGCGATAGAAGCGGTTGAGAAGCGGCGCCCTTATCGCCGCCATGGTGCTGGCCGGCCAGAACGGCGCCTTCGTGACGCACAAAAGGGGACGCAGCCTTTGAAGATTGACTGGACGAAAACGATGCCCGTATACTGGTCTAGGAACCCGAGCTGTGAGAACGGTTATCAACCGTCATTCGGTTGCTCAGGGATCGGCCAGCGGGAGGCTTACGCTATGAGACGCGCATCGACGTTCGAAATTATCGCCGCACGGGCCTGGAACGTTCTCAACGAGGGACGGCCGTTCACTCCGGTGTTCGTGGCGGGCGTTTTTTTGCTTTATCATGCCGGCGATTGGGGACAGGCCGCGTTCTGGGCGGCGTTCGGCGCCGCGCTGGCGGCCGTGCTGCCGCTGCTCGCCATTTATTACGTTTACGATTTTCCGCTCTATTTGCGCAATTACTTGTGGCTTCCCGTCGTGGCGGCACTCGTCGTCTGGGACGGCGCAAAGGACGTTATCGGCCTGTGGTTGACGGGGATCGGGCTGTACTTCTTTTTTACCGTCTTCTTCTGGGGGACGTTCTACTATCATCTGCGAATCGGCACGACGTGGCTGAACTTCACGCGGTTCTGGAAGCTGGTGCTTCAGCACAGCGATTCGACCAGCGGCAACGCGCAGGAGCAGCTTCCGAAGACGCTTCTGCTGCTTTTCGTTATGGAGACGGTGTACGGCTGGACAAGAGAAGGGAGCTCCGGCTCCGAAGATTGGGTGACGCTCTATCTGTTTATGGCGGCCGTCTGGCTCATGGCCTGGGTGCTGCACCGCTATCTGTTCGACTGGAAGCCGAAGGAGCGGTCGGAGTCGCCGGCGACGCTTCCTCCGGTGCAAGGCGCGATCAGCCGCAAAGTGTACGTGCTCGTCGTGGACGGCATGCGCAAGGAACGGTTCGAGCAGGCGAACGCGCCGTTTCTCAAACGGCTTCGCTCGGAAGGAACGGAATTCACGGCGATGGAGACGGTATACCCGGCCCGCACGGTCGTCTGCTTCTCGTCGATGTTCACCGGCGCTTATCCGCGGGAGCACGGAATCCAATCCAACTTCGTCTACCGGCTTGGCGTTCGGACGGAGACGATCTTCGACAGCCTGCGCAAAGTCGGGAAGACGGGGAGGCTGCTCGGCATCGCGCATCTGATCGATTCGATGGGGGACGACGTCGACGCGATCACCGCCGTCATGCGCCACGACCGGGCGGACGCCGAGACGGTGGAGATGGCCAAGCGGATCGTCGAGGAACGCAACCCGGACCTGATGGTCGTGCAGCTTATCGGAACGGACCAGATCGGGCACAGCCGGGGCGTCTTCTATGACGATTATTTGGAAAAGATCGAGGCGGCCGACCGGCTGCTGGAGGACTTTGTCGGCTGGCTGGAGAAGCGCGGCCTGCTGGAGGAAGCGACGATCGTCGTCTGCGCCGACCACGGGCAAGCGATCGGCATCGGCGGGCATGGCCATCTCGACGAAGGGGAGCGCTGGGTTCCGTTTTTCATGGCGGGACACGGCATCCGTCAAGGAATCAAGGTGGACACGCCGCACTCGCTCGTGTCGCTCGCCCCGACTTTGGCTTATTTGCTCGGCGCTCCGTATCCGGATCACAGCCGCGGGCCCGTACTGACCGAAGCGCTCGCGGACCGGCGGGGAGAAGAAGCGAAAGAAGGTTTGGAGACGACTTGAAAACAAGCAAAATCGTTGTATTTCTACCGGCTCACAATGAGGAAAAAAATATCGGACAAGTCATCTCTAGAATTCCTCGCGACTTTCTGCCGGGCGCGGCGGTGGAGGTGCTCGTCGTCGACGACGGGTCCACGGACGGAACGGTGGCGGCGGCCAAGGCGGCGGGAGCCGACCGGATCGTCTCGTTCGGGGCGAATCGCGGGCTCGGCGCCGCCGTGCGGGAAGGGCTGCGGCAGTGCGTGGCGCTGGGCGCCGACATCGGGCTGATGATCGACGCGGACAACGAATATCCGCCGGAGCAGATTCCCGAGGTGCTCGATCCGATCGTCCGGGGTGAAGCCGACTATACGATGGGCTCCCGTTTCAAAGGGCAAATTCGGGGGATGACGCTCGTTCGCCGGCTCGGCAATTACGGGTTCACGCTGCTGCAATCGCTGCTGCTGCGGCGCTGGATTTGGGACGGGCAATCGGGCATGCGGGGGTTCTCGCGGGAAGCGATGGCTTCTGCACGCATTATTCACGACTACAATTATGCGCAGGTGCTGACGCTGAACCTGATCCGGCAAGGATTCCGCATGCGGGAAATTCCGATTCGCTATCGGGTGCGCACCGAAGGCGAATCGTTCATTCGCTTCCGGCAGTACGTGCGCAAAGTGCTGCCGGCCGTCTGGCGGGAGCTGCGGACGCCGATCGGGAGCCGCGGCTCCGCGGAAGGGCGTGCGGCCGAAACGCGCGATCCGGCCTGGCGCGAGCTTGCGGAGGAGCGCAACGGCAAGGCATGAACGGCTGTGCGGACTGCACGCTGCGGCACGGGACAGGCTGCTCCCGATGGATAGGCGGTTTAGGGCGATATGGGGCAGCGAAGGGCGTCTAAGAGGCGGCATCGGCGGGTGGAACGAATGAGCGTTTACGGAAGCGGGGATTCTGGAAAATGGCAGTAGAGGGAGATCGGAAAAGCGGATCTCGGGATCAGCGGGTCCGGAACGGGGGCGGCCGGGTGTGGATGGGCCGAACGTTCTCGCTCCTGGCGCTTGCGGTATACGTCTTCTATGGCGCCGCGCATTTGTCGCCCTGGGCCGCCTCCTGGGACGCGGTCGACTTCGTGCTGGCGCTCGACCGGTTCGATCTGCTCGCCATGCAGCCCCATGCGCCGGGTTACCCGTACTTCGTGCTCGGCGGCCGGTTGATGCGGGCGTTCGTCCGCCAGCCGGCGCAAGCGCTCGGGCTGTGGAATTTGCTTGTCACGGCAAGCTCGGCCGTCCCGATCTTTGCGCTGGCCCGGCGCTGGCTGAACGCGCCGGCCGCCGCGCTGACGGCGGCGATCGCGCTGACGCTGCCGATGAACGCGGCGCTGGCGACGGGCCCCATGTCGGAAGGGGCTGCATTGGCGCTGCTGTGGTGGTATTTGTGGGCGGTGACGGCAGCCGGAGAGAGGCGCACGACGCTCGCATGGACCGGAGCGGCGTTCGCCTTCGGGCTGCTGATGGGCACCAGATTGTCCTATGCGCCGTTCGGCCTGGGGCTGCTCATGGTTTGGCTGGCGGAATGGAGATCGGACGGGCAATCCGGGGAGGCGGGCGGCCGTTTGGAATCCGCCGCCGCTCCGAATCGACGGCGCCGGCTGGCCCGGCTGGCTGTCTGGCCGCTAATCGCGGCTGCGTTCCAGCTGCTGTGGCTGGCCGGTCTGGCGGCGGCGGAAGGCGGCTTCGCGGGGATGCTGTCGCTGATCGAAGCGTTCGCGGCGGGCCACTTCACCGAATGGGGCGGCGGGGTAACGGCGGTCTCGATGCCTTTCGGCGACCGCCTGCTGCAGTTCCTCGGCGACAACGTCCTCTGGACCGGAGCCTTCGCCCGTACGCCCGCCCTTCTCGGGCTAACGGCGGCGCTGCTCGGCTTCGCCGTCGTGCTGCACGGCCTGGCGGACGCGCCTGCTCCCCGCCCGCCGGCTAGCCTGCGCGAACAGCTGCGGCGCGCGTTCGCGCCCGGCCCGGCCGCGCTGCTCGCGCTGCCGGCGCTCGCCTACGGCGCCTGGGCGCTGCTTGGCCAGAACATCGCCAAGCCGCGCCATGCCGCCCCGCTCGCGGCGCTGCTCGCCTTCGCGCTGGCGGTGTACGCGCTCCGCGCCTGCCGCGGCCCGGCGCTCCGCGCGCCGAAGACGGCGGCCGCCGCGCTGGCGATCGCGCTCGCCGCCGCCCAATCGCTGACCGCCGCCCGGCTGGTCGGCCTGCAGGCTGCGCAGCGGCCGGCCGTCTACCAATTGGCCGACGCACTGCGAACCGAGCCGGTGCAGCACACGGTGCTGTACACCTGGGAGGAAGAGCGGGTGCTGGGCTATTTGCGCGTGCCGGTCGAAGCCCGTCCGATCTACACATACGATTATTTTCGCGCGGAAGTGAACGCCGACCCGGCGGCCCGCATTTTGCTGACGGACAGCGTGCTCCGGGGATTCCGCCTGCAGACGGACATTCCGGATTCCAGGCTGCGGAAGCTGGCCGCGTTCCGTTCCGATTCCCGGCTCGATCCCGTTTACGGCACCGTTACGCTGTACGAATGGATCCGCTGAAACGACTATTGACACTGTAATTGAAAATGATTATCATTTTGATCGACACCGCAATGGCAATATCCTATACATTCGCATCCCGAAAGGTGTTTTCCATGAGCAAAACGTTTACCCGGCTGCTTGTCTTCTTACTTGCGTTGTACTGGCTTGTGCCGTCCTCGGCGCAGGCCTATTCATATGGCAACGCGAACACGGAGGACATCGCCGTGGCCTTTACCGATATCAACGCGAAGCTGAACGCCGATCCGGCCGACTGGACCGGCGCCAAAGCCGCCTACGAAGAGCGGAAGTCGGAGATGGCCTCGCACTTCGGGGAGCAGGTGCCGAAGGAGCTGGACGCCGCCTTCGCCGCCCAGGACAAGGAACGCGTCATCGCGGACATGCAAGGCGTGCTCGTCCTGAACATCGAGCGCCGGTTCAAGTATGCGATCGAAGGCTTCAGCGACTACAACCAGACGAAGCTCCTGCTCGCCAAGGCGCGGGCCACTTACGAGACGCTCAAGCCGTATATGGCCGGCAAGCTGAGCGACCAAGATTTGCAAAGCCTTGACGCCCAATTCGAGACCGCGCTGGACGCGCTCGGCAATCCCGGATTGTTCGGCGTCGGCAAGAAGGAAGCGAACCAGCCGTTGTTCGAATCGACGCTGAAGGCGATCGACGACAAGATCCACCCGCTTTTCCCCTTCGAAGGGGGGACGATTACGGGCGACGGAAGCGAAGAGACCGGAGCTTCCCCGTCCGCTTCGGCAGGCGCGGACCACGCGCCGATGGAAGAGACGGACAAGACGAATCCGGCCGTCACGATCGGGGTGCTGGCGGGCGTCGTCATCGTCGGCGGCGCCGTCGTCTGGCTGGTGCGCCGGCGGAAATAGCGTTGCCCCAAGGCAACAATGATTGACGGGAGTGAACCATCATGAACATGCAGGCTTTCCTGATCACGTTCCGGGAAGCGATGGAAGCGATTCTGATCGTGGGCGTCATCCTGGCCTATATTCGGAAAATCGGCGAAACCCGCTGGAACAAGTGGGTATGGACCGGCGTCGTATTGGCCATTGCGGCCAGTTACGGCGTTGCGCTTCTTTTCCAGGTCGTGCTCAGCGGTTACGAAAGCATGTCCAACCAGAATTATCTTCGCATCGGCATTATGCTCGCTTCCACCGGGCTGCTGACGCATATGATTCTGTTCATGAGCAAGCAGAACCGCACCTACCAGCAGAGCGTGGAAAGCAAGGTCGCCACCATCCTGACGGCGGGCGGCGCGCTGAACATGATCGTTCACTCCTTCCTCGTCACGCTGCGGGAAGGCGTCGAGACGGTGTTCTTCTTCGCGGCGATCGGAGGCGGCGACATCCAGTCCGCGCTGGCAAGCTGGGGAGCGTTGCTCGGCGTCATCTGCGCGGGCGTTCTCGGCTTCGTCATGTTCAAAGGGGCCAAGCGCGTTCCGATCGGCAAGTTTTTCAAAGCGACCAGCGTCTTCCTCATGCTGATCTCGGCCGGGCTGCTCGTCCAGGCGATCGGCATGCTGCAGGATCTCGGCGTCATCGGTTCGGTCTACCGTACGGCGGGCGGACAGATCGGGGAAGTGTACAACATCGTCTGGTTGATGCCGGAGCACCCGAACGACGAGCTTCATTACATTCGCGATACGGGACACCATCCGCTGATCAACGGGCAAGTGGGCCTCTTTTTCAAAGCGTTCCTCGGCTACTCCCACAATCCGTCCGTCGAAGAAGTGGCCGCTTATTGGGGCTATATGCTCCTCCTCTATATCGGGCTGTCGCGCCGCAAATCCGCCAAAGCCGCCGCCACCAAATCTGCCGAAACCGCAGCCCTTGTGAACGGCAAGGAGCAGCGCCAGGGAGCCTGAACTTCGGGCCGAACGTTCGAACGCCTGCCGCGTCCGGACGTTTTTTTTTGTTTGCGATCCTCCTTCTCTGGGCACATTATCTGGGAACCAAGCTATCGGGGAGGTAAGGATCGTGAACCCAAAAATCGTCGATAAACTGAACATTCACCTGGCCGACTGGAATGTCCTCTATACGAAGCTGCACCATTATCACTGGTACGTGACCGGCCCCCACTTTCTTGCGCTGCACGCCAAATTCGAGGAACTGTACGAATTCGCGGCGACTTCGCTCGACGAAGTGGCGGAGCGCATTCTGGCGCTCGGCGGCAGGCCGATCTCTTCGCTCAGGCAGTATCTCGGCCAGACGCTGCTGACGGAAGCGGGCAAGGAATCGACGGATACCGAGATGCTCGAAGCGGTCATCAGCGACTTCCGGAAGCTGGCGGACAGCCTGAAAGAGACCGCGAATCTCGCGGACGAATCCGGAGATAAGGTTACGTCGGATTTCCTGGGCGGCCACACCGAGGAACTGCAGAAGCAGATCTGGATGCTGACGGCGACCGCCCAAGGGCTGCCCGTCAAAGCGTAAGCCTGGCCCGGAGCCGGCTATAAGCCGCAAAAGCGCCATCCGCCCGGTCTCGAGCGGGTGGCGCTTTGTTCGTGCCGTACGAGGCGAGCGGAAGTTTGGGCTAGTGAAGCTGGCGGTCCGCAGATGCCGTTATTGGCTTGAAGCGCCCCCTTTTTCGAAGAAAATTCGGGGGATGTCGGAGCAAAGCTTGCCGTCGAATCGTGCAAACGCTTTAATCATGGACGCCTTGGGGGGCTTTTGTTATAATTGTGGGGGAAATTTCCCAGCACATGCAGTCTCTTCATTCCCGACTGCCGGAGGCGATGGTGTGGAGAAATACGCGAATCAGTACGTCATTGTTACCGTGTTTCTGCTTTTGGGCATCGCGTTTCCGATCGTCGTGCTGTGGCTCGGCAAGCTGTTGCGTCCGAGCAGGCCGACCCCGGAGAAAGAGACTACCTACGAGAGCGGCAACGATCCGGTGGGAGACAGCCAGATCCGTTTTAACGTCAGGTATTATTTGTACGCGTTAATGTTCGTCATTTTCGATGCGGAGACCGTGTTCCTCTATCCCTGGGCCGTTGCGTACAAGCAACTCGGCCTTTTTGCGCTTGCGGAGATGGCCCTGTTCGTCGGGTTGCTGTTGATCGGCCTCATATACGCCTGGAGGAAGAAGGTGCTGCAATGGAATTCGATTTGACGAAGATTTCCCCGGAAGACGTGCAGGAACTGGAGCGCAACGTCTTCATCGGCAGTATCGAATCGTTGAAAGGCTGGGTGCGCAGCAACTCGCTGTGGCCGCTTACGTTCGGGCTGGCGTGCTGCGCCATCGAGATGATGGCGGCGGGGGCGCCGCATTACGACCTCGACCGCTTCGGCGTCATGTTCCGCACCTCTCCCCGCCAGGCGGACGTGATGATCGTCTCGGGCACCGTGACGAAGAAGATGGGGCCGCTGCTCCGCAGGCTGTACGACCAGATGCCGGAGCCGAAGTGGGTCATCGCAATGGGCTCTTGCGCGACGGCCGGAGGCCCTTATGTCAAGTCCTATTCCGTTATCAAAGGCGTGGATCAGATCGTCCCTGTCGACGTGTATATTCCGGGCTGCCCGCCGAATCCGGCGGCGCTCATTTACGGCATTAACAAGCTGCAGGAGAAAATCCGCTACGAGGCCAGAACCGGGAAGCGGGTGACGAATGCATGAGCGAGGAGGAGAAGCCGAAGTCGCCGGCGGAAGCGAACGGGCCGGAAGGGGCTGCCGAAGCTTCGGAACGTTCCGCAGAGTCTGCCGTCGAAGCGCTTTCAACCGAGGCGGCGCCCGCAAGCGGGCCTGCGGCCGCTCCCGAGGCGGCGCCGGAAGCTCCCGTCCGCCGCAAGGAGACGGACGAGGAGAAGGCCGCCCGGCGCAAAGCGGCGCTGGAGGCGCGCGAGGCGGCCAAGGCCGCGGCCGCGCAAGCCGCCGCCAAGCCCGCGCCGGCGGCCGGCGGCGACGCTCCCGCGGCGGACGCGCCGCCGCCCCCGCCGCCGTCGCCGAATCAGCCGCGGCTCGACCGCGCCGTGCAGCTGCTGCGCGAGCGGGTGGCGGAGGACGCCGTGCTTGAGGCGTCCATCAACGAGCCGAACGGCCATCTGCCGACGATCGTCGTCAAGCCGGAACGCTGGTACGCCTGCGCCCAGTTGTTTCGCACCCATCCGGAGCTGGGCATCAATTATTTGCGCAACGTAGCGGGCGTCGACCACGAGACGCATATGGAGGTTGTCTACCATCTGCTCAGCATGGACAGCGGCCACGTCTATGCGGTGAAGGTCCGCACCGACCGCGAGCGGCCGTCCGTCCCGTCGGTGACGCCGATCTGGCCGACCGCGAACTGGAACGAGCGGGAAATTTACGACCTGCTCGGCATCGATTTTCCCGGCCATCCCGATCTTCGCCGCATCATGATGCCCGACGACTGGGTCGGCCATCCGCTGCGCAAAGATTACGCGCCGCTCGATCCGGAGGTGTGACTAGGGCATGATTCGTACCGAAGAACTGCTGCTGAACGTCGGCCCCCAGCATCCGAGCACCCACGGGGTGTTCCGCATCATCGTCAAGCTCGACGGGGAGATCATTACCGAGGCCACGCCGGTGATGGGCTATTTGCACCGGGGCACCGAGAAGCTGGCCGAGAATTTGAATTATACGCAGATCATCCCTTACACCGACCGGATGGACTACGTGTCCGCCATGACCAACAATTACGTGCTCGTCCACGCCGTCGAGAAGATGATGGGGCTGGAAGTGCCGGAGCGGGCCGAATTTCTAAGGCTCATCGTCATGGAGCTGCAGCGGGTCGCCAGCCATCTCGTCTGGTGGGGAACTTACCTGCTCGACATCGGGGCGCTGAGCCCGTTCCTGTACGCGTTCAACGACCGGGAGCGGATCTTGCAGCTGTTCAACGAGCTGTGCGGTGCCCGCCTCACCTATAACTACATGCGCGTCGGCGGCGTCAAATGGGACGCTCCCGAAGGCTGGATCGACAAGGTCAAGGACTTCGTCCGGTCGATGTACGGCAGGCTGGAGGAATACGACGATCTCGTCAGCGGCAACGAAATTTTCCTGTCGCGGATCAAGGGCATCGGCGCTTACGACGCCGAGACGGCCATCGCTTACGGACTGTCCGGAGCGAACCTTCGATCGACCGGGGTGAAGTGGGATTTGCGCAAAAACGAGCCCTACAGCCTGTACGACCGCTTCGAGTTCGACGTCCCGGTGGGCCAAAACGGCGACTGCTACGACCGCTACCTCGTCCGCATGGCGGAAATCCGCCAGAGCCTGCGCATTCTGGAGCAGGCCTTGGAGCAGTTCCCGGAGGGCGGGGAGACGATGGGCAAAGTTCCCCGCGTCATCCGGCCGCCGGCCGGCGAGATCTACGTGCGGATCGAATCGCCGCGCGGCGAGATCGGCTGCTATATCGTCTCCAAAGGCAAAGCCGAGCCGTACCGGCTCAAGTTCCGCAGGCCTTCGTTCGTGAACCTGCAAATTCTGCCCAAGCTGCTCGTCGGCGAGAGCATGACGAATCTGGTGACGATTCTCGGCGGCATCGATATCGTGCTCGGGGAGGTGGACTGCTGATGCAGCGTTACTGGGACTCTCCCGTATCGTGGGGGCACGCGGGCATTTTCCTGCTCGGAGCGCTTGCGGTGCTCGCTGTCGTCATTCTGTTCGTCACCTACGCCATTTACTTCGAGCGCAAGGTGATCGGGTGGATGCAGTTCCGCCAGGGCCCGAACCGCACCGGGCCGCTCGGGCTGCTGCAGACGGTGGCGGACGTCGCCAAGCTGCTGCTCAAGGAGGATACGATTCCGGCCAAAGCCGACAAAGCGCTGTTCATTCTCGCCCCCGCGCTGGCGTTCATGCCTTCTTTTCTCGTGCTGGCGATCATTCCTTACGGACTTCACCTGCAGTTCGCCGACCTGAACGTCGGCTTCCTGTATTACATCGCCCTCTCCGGCATCACGACCATCGCCATCGTCATCGCGGGCTGGGCGTCCAACAACAAGTACGCCTTGCTCGGCGGAATGCGCTCCGCGGCCCAGATGATCAGCTACGAGGTGCCGCTCGTCATGTCCGTCGTCGGCGTCGCGATGATGGCGGGCAGCCTTAACCTGCGGGACATCGTCCTTCACCAGGCCGGCTACTTCTGGCATTGGAACTTCATTCCGCAAATCGTCGGCTTCGCCGTCTTCGTCGTCGCCGCGGTGTCGGAGCTGAACCGGACGCCGTTCGACCTTCCCGAAGCGGAGTCGGAGCTCGTCGCGGGCTACCATGTCGAGTACAGCGGCTTCCGTTTCGCTTTCTTCATGCTGTCGGAGTACATCTACGTGTACGCGATCGCCTGTCTGGGGACGATTCTGTTCCTCGGGGGATGGAATCCTCCTTTTCCGCAGCTCGATTTCATTCCCGGGCTCATCTGGTTCGCGCTCAAGTTCGCTTGCATCGTGTTCTTCCTGTTTTGGATCCGCGCCACGCTGCCGAGGCTTCGCGTCGACCAGCTCATGGGGCTCGCCTGGAAGGTGCTGCTTCCGCTGGCGATCGCGAATATTTTCCTGACGGCGCTCGGGATCGAATGGTTCGGTAAAGGAGGCTGACGAGGATGAAAGGAACGGGCATGCTTAAAGGGCTCGGCGTCACGCTGAAAACGATGGGAAGCAAGAAGGTGACGCTCAAGTACCCGGACGTCCCGATCGAAATGCCGGACCGGTTCCGCGGCATCCAGTATTTCGAGCCGGACAAATGCATCGTTTGCAACCAGTGCGCGCGCATATGTCCGACGGAATGCATCACGCTGACGGGCAAGCCCAATCCGGATCCGGAGAAAAAGGGCAAAGTCATCGATACGTTCGATATCAACTTCGAAATTTGCATCCTGTGCGATCTCTGCACGGAGGTGTGCCCGACCGAAGCGATCGTCATGACGAACAACTTCGAGCTGGCCGCCTACAGCCGCGACGATCTGTTCAAGGACCGCGACTGGCTGTACGGCAACAACACGAACGTCCGCCAGGACAACAACAACATCGGGGCTCCCCAGAGAGGAGGCGCGAAATAAGCCGTGCTCAACTTTAACATCGACTTTACCGGGGAATTTTTCGCCTTCTTCCTGCTCGCCGTTTGCGCGATCGTCGGAGCGGTGCTGGCCGTCAATTTCACCAAAGTCGTGCATATGGCGCTATCCCTGGCGTTCACCTTCGTCTCGCTGGCGGGGCTGTACGTCGTCCTGCAAGCCGAATTCGTCGCCTTCGTGCAAGTGCTGCTGTACGTCGGGGCGGTGACGATTCTGATGATCTTCGGCATCATGATGACGAAGCATCAGAGCGAAGGGCAGGAGCGGGGACGACCGCTGCTCGAGACGCTGGCGGCGATCGGATGCCTGTGCCTGTTCGGCATTCTGTTCTACGCGATCCGCAGCGCCGGGTTCGCCAAGCCGGACGTTCCGCTTCCGGACAACAATACGCTGAGCATCGGCAAGCTTCTTTATTCCACGTACGCGATTCCGTTCGAGCTGGTGTCGGTGCTCCTGACGGTGGCCTTCATCGGAGCGGTTGCGCTCGCCAAGAGGGAGGAAGATCAACCGTGAGCATGCTGGCTTCCTACCTGACGCTGGCCGCCGTGCTGTTCTGCATCGGGCTGTACGGCGTGCTGACCAAGCGCAACGCCATCATCGTTCTGCTCTCCATCGAATTGATGCTGAACGCGGCGAACCTGAACCTGGTCGCGTTCTCCAAATACGGCGTCGTCCCGTCGCTGACGGGGCAGGTGTTCTCGCTGTTCGCCATGACGCTCGCCGCTGCGGAAGCCGCCGTCGGCGTTGCGGTGCTGATTGCGCTGTATCGCAGGCGGGCGACGGTGAATGTGGACGAATTCGACGAATTGAGGAGGTGACGCCATGGCAACCGTCTTCTCGCAATACGCCTGGCTTGTGCCCGCGTTCCCGCTCGCGGCGTTCGCCATTCTGACGGCGTTCGGGCGCGGCTGGAGCCGGGCGGGAGCGTGGATCGCGACGCTCGCTTCGCTGGCTTCCTTCGCGCTGTCGCTGATCATCGCCATCGAGCGGATCGTGAGCAACGCCGAGGATTACGTAGGCGGCTTCGATTGGCTCCGGGCCGGCGCCGTGAACCTGACCGCGGGCTACGAGGTGACGAATCTGACCGCGCTCATGCTGGTCGTCGTCACCTTGGTCGCTTTTCTGGTCAACCTGTACTCCCTGGGCTATATGGGCGAAGACGAGCGCATGACGGTGTTTTTCTCCTACGTGGCCTTGTTCACCAGCTCCATGCTGGGGCTCGTGCTAGCCGACAACCTGATGATCCTGTACGTCTGCTGGGAGCTGGTCGGCGTCTGCTCGTTCCTGCTCATCGGCTTCTGGTACCGCAAGCCGGAGGCGAGGGCGGCGGCCAAAAAGGCGTTCATCGTCACCCGCGTCGGAGATTTGGGCCTGCTGATCGCCATCCTGCTGTTGTTCTGGTATATGCCCGATCACGCGCTCGACTTCGCGAGCTTGCACAACGTGTTCCACACCCAGAGCGGTATTATTTCGACTTCGATTACGACGCTGATCGCGCTCCTCATCTTCGTCGGCGCGGTCGGCAAATCCGGGCAATTCCCGCTGCACGTCTGGCTGCCCGACGCGATGGAAGGGCCGACGCCGATCAGCGCGCTCATTCACGCCGCGACGATGGTGGCCGCCGGCGTCTTCCTGGTCGTGCGGACGTTCGACATTTTCCAGGCTTCACAAGCCGCGTTGGACACGGTCGCGATCGTCGGCGCGTTCACCGCCCTGTTCGCCGCGACGATCGGCCTCGCGCAGAACGACATCAAGCGGGTGCTCGCCTATTCGACGGTCAGCCAGCTCGGCTACATGATGCTCGCGCTCGGCGTCGGCTCCACGACCGCCGCGATGTTCCACCTGTTCACGCACGCGTTCTTCAAGGCGCTGCTGTTCCTCGGCGCAGGCAGCGTCATCCATGCGATACATACGCAAGATATCCGCGAAATGGGCGGGCTCGGCAGCCGGATGAAAGCGACGGCCTGGACGTTCGGCATCGGCGTGCTCGCGCTAAGCGGCATTCCGCCGTTGTCCGGCTTCTGGTCCAAGGACGCCATTCTGTCCGCGGCGCTGGAGAAGAGCCCTTGGCTGTTCGCCGTCGGCGTCTTGACCGCCTTCTTCACGGCGCTGTATATGGCGAGGCTGTTCTTCCTCGTCTTCACGGGCAAAGCCCGGGGCGACGCCGCGACGTACGCCCGCGCGAAGGATGCGCCGTGGACGATGACGATTCCGCTGATCGTGCTGGCGGCGCTGGCCGTCGTCTCCGGGTTCGTGCAGACGCCGATGAGCGGTTGGCTGGGCTCCTGGCTGTGGAGCGGGGAGGCGAAAGAGCACGCCGAAGGGGTGGCGATCGTCGCTTCCGTGGCGGCGTCTCTGCTGGGCATTTACCTCGGCTGGCTCATCTATGCCAAAGGGACGATCCGCCGCGACGCCGTATCGTCCAGGCTGCCTTGGCTGGTCAAGCTGCTGGAACGTAAATATTACATCGACGAGCTTTACGAGCTTTTGTTCGTCCGGTCGCTGCGGGGCTTGGGCAAGGCGCTCGCCGTGTTCGACGACGTCGTCGTGGACGGCGCAGTCAAGCTGGCCGGCGGCGCGGTCGCCGGACTGGGCCGGCTCAACACGCGGCTGCAGAACGGCCAAGTCCAGACGTACGGGCTCGTCGCGGTCATCGCGACGGTCGTTCTCGTGCTGGCGATCGCCGGAAGGAGGTTCTGGTGATGCTGGAGAACCTGCCGGTCTTGTCCCTGATTATCTGGATTCCGCTGCTCGGTTCGCTCGTCGTTCTGTTTCTTCCCGGCTACAACGCCAGAGCGGTGCGGGGAGCCGCTATCTTTTTTGCCGTGGTGCCCTTGCTGCTCGCCCTTTGGCTCTACGCTTCGTACGAACCGATCGTCGGCGGGCAAGCCTTCGCGGAGCAGGGAACGTGGCTGTCGGTGCCGCTCAACGCGGAGGCCTTCGGTCTCCATGCGAACGTCGCGTCTTACCGGCTTGCCTTCGACTACCGGCTGGGCGTCGACGGCATCTCCCTGCCGCTCGTTCTGCTGACGGGCGTCGTCGCGGCCATGGCTTCGCTGGCATCGGTGCACATCCGCAAAAGGTGGAAAACGTACTTTACGCTCTTCCTTCTGCTGCAGACGGGCATGTACGGCGTGTTTCTGGCCCGGGACGTCACGCTGTTTTTCATCTTTTTCGAGCTGACGCTCGTGCCGATGTTCTTCCTGATCGGCATCTGGGGCTACTTCGGACGGGAAAAGGCCGCCAACCGCTTTCTCGTTTACAACGGGCTCGGCTCGGCGGTCATGCTGCTGGCGTTCCTCATTCTGATCGCGACGCTCGGCTTCTCCTCGGCGGAGACGTCCGGCGGAACGGAGCTGATCTTCAGCGGCAGCTACGACACGATGCTGGCCAATTTGAAGGATCCGAACGCCGCGGCCCATCAGAACAGCGCGATGTTCCTGTCGGAGAATCTGAAGTGGGCGGCGTTCGTTCTGCTGCTGGTCGCGTTCGGCATCAAGCTGCCGATGTTCCCGTTCCATACGTGGATGCTGAAGGTGCACACGGAAGCCCCGCCGGCCGTGGTCATGATCCACTCCGGCATTTTGCTCAAGATGGGCGCTTACGGTCTCATCCGCTTCGCCGCCTTTCTGCTGCCCGTGCAATTGCACGCCTCGTCGACGGTGCTCGCCATTATCGGCGTCGTCAATATTTTGTACGGAGCGGTACTTGCCTGCGTTCAGAAAGAATTCAAGCTCGTGCTCGCCTACTCCAGCGTCAGCCAAATGGGCATCGTGCTGCTGGGCATCGCGTCGCTGAACGAGACGGGCTTCGAGGGCGCGATCTATCAAGCCGTCTCGCACGGCCTCATCTCCGCGCTGCTGTTCCTTCTCGTCGGCAGCTTGCACGAGCGAACGGGCACGACGCGCATCGACGAGTTGGGCGGGCTGGCGCAGACGGTGCCGTTCCTGTCGGGCATTCTGCTGACGGCGGGGCTCGCGTCGCTCGGATTGCCGGGTCTGTCCGGTTTCGTCGGCGAATTTCTGTCCTTCCTCGGCTTGTTCAGCTCGATGAAGGCGTTAACGGCGGTCGGCGTCATCGGCGTGCTGCTCGCGGCCGTCTACGTGCTGCGAAGCGTACTCGCCATCACGAACGGCCCGCTGCCTGAGCGCTTCGCCGGCCTGAAGGACGCACGGTTCGTCGAGGCGCTGCCGATGGTCGTTCTGACGGCGCTCATCGTGCTGCTGGGCATTTATCCGTCCTTGCTGACCGATCTGATGCAGCACGGGTTCGACGGATTGCTCAAGGAACTTCAGACGAGGGTGGGGGGCTGAACATGGAAGCTTTGCAGACTTTGGCGTGGAGCGACGCCTGGTATCTCGCCCCGGAGCTCGCCCTGGCCGCCGCCACGCTTCTGCTCGCCGTCGTCGACCTGCTCTTGCCCGGCCGCGTAAACCGGGACGTTATCGGCTGGGGGGCGCTTGCCGGATTGCTCGTCGCCGGCGTCTTCGTCGGCTGGCATCTTCACGATTTGCAGGCGGCCGCCGACGCGGGGGAGCAGCCGGTCCGGAACGTGCTCGGCGGCAGCTATCGCGTCGACGACTTCGGCAATTTGCTGAAGCTCGTCTTCCTCGGGGCGTCGGCGCTGATCTTGCTGGCTTCGCTCGGAACGGTTAGGAGAGAGGACGTCCCGATCAAGGGCGAATTCTACTATCTGTTTCTGCCCGCCGTCATCGGCGCGATGGTGATGGCTTCCTCCGGCGACATGATCACGCTGTTCATCGGGATGGAACTGCTCGGCATTACCTCTTACGTGCTCGTCGGGGTCCGGAAAAGGAGCGGCCAGTCGGGCGAAGCGGCGTTTAAGTACGTGGTGACGGGCGGTACGGCTTCGGCGTTCGTGCTGTACGGCATGTCGTTCCTGTACGGAGTGACCGGCACGACGAACCTGACGCTAATCTCTCAGGCGCTGGGCACGGCGCTGACCGAGTACCGGGCGCTCGTATACGTCGCCTTCTTCCTGATGATCGTCGGCTTCGCCCTGAAACTCGCGCTGGCGCCGTTCCACGCCTGGGCGCCGGACGTTTACCAGGGGGCGCCGACGCCGGTTACCGCCTTTCTGGCCGTCGTCGCCAAGGGCGCGGCGTTTGCGATGGTGTACCGCATTTTTCTGAACACTGCCTTCTTCGCCTACGCGGACAACACGGAGGTGCGGGAGGACTTGTTCCTCGCGCTCGCCGTCCTCGCCGCTGCCGCCATGATTGTCGGCGTCGCGGGGGCGATGAAGCAGCAGAACGCCAAGCGGCTGCTCGCGCTCTCCGGCGTGGCGAACGCGGGCATCCTGCTCGTTCCGCTGACGCTGGACGTAACCAATCTGCATTCGTCGATGTTTTCCGAGTTTATTTATTACTTGCTGGCGTACCTCTTCATGAATGTCGGCGCGTTCGCGGTGCTGACCGTCGTCTCCCGCTCGTCCGGGCATGAAGAGCTGTCGGCGTTCGCGGGTCTGTACCACCGCGCTCCATGGACGGCGGGCGCGATGACCGTGCTGCTCTGCTCGCTCGCCGGACTGCCGGTGACGGGGGGCTTCTTCGGGAAGCTCTTCATTTTGTTCGGCACGGTGCAGACGCGAAGCTATTGGCTGGCGGCGATTTTGCTCGTCACGACGGTCGTATCCTATTACGTCTATTTCTCGTTCATCCGGCAGATGTACATGCGCAGCGGCGAAACCGAGCCCCCGGCAACCGTGCCGGTTCCGTCCGGCATCGTCATCTGGCTGTGCGCCGCGGCCTCCGTCGCGCTGGGCATTCTGCCCAAGCCGATTCTGGATTGGATTAACGATATTTTCTCGCTATCGGCGGATTTCTTAACAAGATAGGATGGCAAAGGCCGAGCGATCGGCACCCGTACAGACCTCCGAATCTACCGGGCAGGTAGGCAGGAGGTCTGTCGGCTTTTTAAGGCCGTCTCAGGAGAGGTGCTGCGGGCGGCTTCGACAATCGATACGGAATTGCGACAAAAGTCCCTTTTTTTCGGAACGAGACAGGAAAAGGGAGTCGAAACTCGAATCTTTTCTAAGAGAGAAAAAATCTTTTTATCCCGGACATGGAGTCAGATTCGAACGCCCGGGGTACATAAGATATACTGCACTACAACGGCGTGGGAGAATTAGAGGTTGGGATCGGCCATGGGAACCAGAATTAGACCGAGCGTTCTTGCATTCGCGGCGTGCTTCTTGGTCTTGGTGCAAGGGATCGCGGCAGCGGCATCCGCAGGCGGGGGCGCCGGCGAGGTTGGCAACTCCCGCGAAGTGCGGGCGCAGGGCGAGGCGACATCCGCGGCTCCGCCTTCCAAGCAGCCGTCCTTCCTGGCGGCCATCGGCGTTCCCGCCGCATGGCGGCTGCTCGCCGGCGATGTCGCCGGGACGATTGCGGTCGTCGATACCGGAGTCGACTTGAAAAGCGCGGCGTTGAAGCCGTATTTGACGAGCGGGATCAATCTGCTCGACGGAAGCAAGCCGCCGCAGGACGACAACGGACACGGAACCGCCGTCGCGGGCATTCTTGCGGAGATCGCGGGAGCTGCCTCCTCATCGTCTTCGGGCGCTTCCTGGAAGATGAAGATCATGCCCGTCAAGGCGCTTGATCGCAACGGCGAAGGCGAAGAGGCGGATCTTGCCCGGGGTATCCGCTATGCCGTCGAGCACGGAGCGGATATCGTCGTGCTCTCGCTCGGGCTTCGGCGAGACTCGCCGGAGATGAGGCAAGTGGTGGAGCTGGCCGAGAGCAAGGGCGTCCTCCTCGTCGCGGCCGTCGGCAACAATGCCGCCGAGTTCGGGACGAAGGCGGCGGTGCAGTATCCGGCGGCGTATCCGACCGTGCTGGCGGTAGCCGGTTCGGAAGGGACGAAGGCGGAGAGCCGCTCGACGTCCGGGACGGAAGTGGACGTGTCGGCCCCGTGGCAGGTGGAGACGCTCAAGCTGGGCGGCGGCACGACGTCGATGGAAGGCACGTCGATGAGCGCACCGCAGGCGGCGGGCGTCGCGGCGATGCTGAGAGCGCGCAGGCCCGAGGCGACGCCCGCGCAGCTGCGGGATCTGCTGCGGCGCACGGCGCAGGACATCGCCGCCAAAGGCTGGGACCGGAACACGGGCTACGGGTTGATCCGGGCGGATCGGGCCGTGCAAGCCGCGGGAGACGCCGACTGGCGCGAGCCGAACGACAGCCTTGCCTCGGCATCGGTTTTCCCGTTAGGCTCCGAGATCGTTGCGTCGTGGTCTTCGCCGGAGGATGTCGACGGGTACACGGTCGACATCCCCTATGACGGAGAATGGACGGCCGCCTGGCAAATTTACGATCCGGCTTACTCGGCGTCCAAATCGCCCAAGCCGAATCTCCGGCTGTACCCGGCGAATTCGTCCAAGCCGATCGATCCTTCGGTCCAAACCGGTTCCTCCCTGGGCTGGAAGGTAACGAAAGGGAAGTACTATCTGCGAACGAGCAAGGGAGCGTGGGGCGGTAACGGAGCCTCCGGTTATCGGCTCGTGTCGAGCTTCGCGATGGGGCCCGATCCGATGGAGCCGAATCCGAACGCGCTTGCGGCTTACACGCTGGCTCCGCGGAGCCAGACGTGGACCGGCACCTTCGACAGCCAAGGGGACGAGGATTGGGTTGTCGTCACGCTCCCGAAGCAGGGCAAGCTGCGGATACGCGTGGAGACGGACACGACCCGGATCGATCCCGCCATTCTCGTGCAGCATGCGGGAGAGTCTGCGGAGGAGACGGACAACAACGGCGACGGGAAAAGCGAAGAAATCGTGATCCCGAACGCTTCCGCCGGCAAATACTATATAAGGGTGCGCAACGCTGTATCCTCTTACCCGGATCCGGTTGTTGGGACGTATAAGGCTCAATTGGAATATATTACGGCATACGAAGATCAGCAGGAGCCGAACGACGGACCGCTCTCCGCGACTCCCTTGACGCTGACGCCAAGCGCGGCGCGGCAAGGGGCGATCGATACGAGCGAAGACAAGGATTGGTACCGCTTCTCGATGGACGAGAGCCACCGGATTCGTGTCCGGCTCGGCAACTTGCCCGATGGGACGAAAGCGACGGTGAGACTCTTCGACAAGCGGCTTGCCGCGTTGCAATCGTGGAGCAACGCGGCCGATCGCTCCTTCGTCGACGGCTCGCTGGAGCTGGAGCCCGGAACGTACTATTTGTCGATTGAAGCGGACCGAGCGTTTAACGGGTCTTATTACGAGCTGACCGTGCGGAGCGAGCCGCCGGGACCGTTCTTTACGGACATCGACGGCCATTGGGCCGAGAGGCAAATCCGGGCCGTGGCGCAAGCCGGCTGGATGGTCGGGTATGCGGGGAACGAGTTCGGACCCGAGCGGTATGTAACACGCGCGGAAGCGACGGTCATCGCGGTGCGGGCTTTCCGGCCGAAGGCCGAACCGGCCCGCATGCGGTTCACGGATGTGGCCGAAGGCTATTGGGCCTATTCCGCGATCCGGCAAGCGGACGCCGCGAAGTGGCTGGGCGGCATCGCCGGCCCCAAGTTCGAGCCGGGCCGTTCGATCACGCGAGGCGAAGCGGTTATTCTGTTCGCCAGAGGGGCCGGGTTGTCCATGTCCAAAACGCCGAAGCGCCTGTTCTCCGATGTGCCGTCCGGCGACCCTGTGGCCGGGGCGCTGGAAGCATTGGCGGGCAAAGGCTGGATATCCGGTTACGCCGACGGAACGTTTCGGCCGGCCAAGCCGCTGACCCGGGCGGAATGGGCGGCCATGCTGGCCCAGTTGTTGCAAGGAGATGAGAAAGCCAAATGAGCAGCATTTATTATTCGGCGGGCTGGAACGCTTTATTTTCGATGTTCGTGACGCTTGGTTTGATTGTGGTGGTCTGGGTTTTGTTGAGAGAGATTCGGTGGGACAAAATTTTCCTCCACCCGCTCAGCCCGGGAGCCCGGCTGCTGCAGCTGCTTCTGGCTATCGTCATTGGCCATCAACTGGCCAGATTCGTGCTCGACTATTGGAACTGGACCGCTTCGTTAAAATGGTTGTTCGGCTCCGAGTGACCAAAAATCAACGCATAACCGCAAGCCTGAAAGATAACAATGGGTAATATGGCGTAGAAGCGTTCGCAGGGCGTGCAGCCGCTGGGAAACCGTACATTTTTGTCAAAACTTGCCGCTTGTGCCAAGTGCATCGGCGGTGATATGATGAAATTTGGGTTTTCTGGGGGGCGGCTACCGCCTGTTGCTTCGGAATGATTATATACCCGCGGAGGGAACCACCCATGAGCAAAATCATCGTCCGCGGCGGCCGTCCCTTGTATGGGACAGTCCGCGTACACGGCGCCAAAAATTCAGTCCTGCCTATCCTTGCCGCATCCATTTTGGCGGAACAAGGAACCTGCGTCATTCATGACGTACCCGCCCTGGACGATGTGACAAACATTATACAGGTGCTCGCGGCTTTGGGGGTTCACGCGAAGCAGAGCGAAGGCAGTGTGCATTTGAACGCGAGCCGGTTGACTTCGTACGATGCCCCGTATGATTTGGTACGGAAAATGAGGGCTTCATTCCTCGTGATGGGTCCATTGCTTGCCCGTCTGGGCCAAGTTCGGATTTCGCTGCCCGGGGGATGCGCCATCGGCACGCGTCCGATCGATCAGCACCTCAAAGGCTTCGAAGCGATGGGAGCGGAGATCGGGTTCGGCCAAGGCTCCATCGAAGCGCGCGTGAACGGCAAGTTGCACGGCGCCAAAATTTATTTGGATATCCCTAGCGTAGGCGCCACAGAGAACATTATGATGGCAGCCGCTACAGCCGTCGGTACGACAACGATCGAGAATGCGGCCAAGGAGCCGGAGATCGTCGATCTGGCGAACTTCCTTAACGCCATGGGAGCGAAAGTTCGCGGTGCGGGAACCGGCGTGATTCGCATCGAAGGCGTCGAACGTCTATCGGGTGTGGAGCATGCGGTCATTCCGGACCGTGTTGAGGCCGGTACTTACATGGTTGCCGCCGCAATCTCAGGGGGCAACGTCTATATCGAAGGCGCGATTCGGGACCATCTGGGCCCGATCATCGCGAAGATGGAAGAGATGGGCGTCACCATCGAGTGCGACGAGAACGGCGTGCGCGTTATTTCCAACGGGCCGCTGCGTTCGGTCGACGTCAAGACGCTTCCGTATCCGGGCTTCCCGACCGATATGCAGGCCCAGATGATGACGCTCCTTCTTCGCGCGGAAGGAACGAGTATCGTGACCGAGACGGTATTTGAGAACCGCTTCATGCATGTCGACGAGCTCATCAAGATGGGGGCGGAGATTAAAGTGGACGGCCGCACGGCTATCGTGAAGGGCGGAGCGAAGCTGGTCGGCGCCCAGGTGTGCGCAACCGATTTGCGTGCGGGAGCGGCTCTCATTTGCGCCGCGCTGGCGGCGGAAGGCGCCACCGAAGTGACCGGCGTCCATCACATCGACCGGGGCTATGTGGATATCGTCGGCAAGCTCGCCGCGTTGGGAGCGGACGTCTACCGTGCGCCTTCGCCCGAAGACGTGCTGGCAGAAGCCGAACAGGCATCTCGGCGCCCGGCCAAAGTTCTCGAGGCCGTCCAGGAGCGGGCAACGGCGGATGTCGCAATGCTGCGCGTGCAGCCTACGCTGGCCTAACCGGCCATTTCGAATTCCATCGTCCTTATACTTAATCGCTTCTACAGCTTCCGTCGCTGCGAGGTCCGTCCTTGGACGCCTCGCCGAGGCGGAAGTTTTTTTGCTTAAATGGTTTGTTTTCCCAATTTACACTGCGCGTTAATACCCCTATTCTCCTTTATTGTGGGCTCATCCCCGCTGCTCAGTTGTGCTTTTTTAATATTGAAGACTCCCAGGAGCAGTCGTCTCCTAAACTTCCGGGCGTAATCCACAGATAGCACGAATTCAACCCTATCTTAAGGTCTCGCCTTCCGAGTCTACTTAAATTCCGTGTGGCCGTCATAAACTTCAAGTGAAGGTCATTTCGAACGAAGAACACGTTAAAAGAAGCCGACTCTCAACCGTTCAAGCGGCTTTGCGGGTAAGCTTGGGGTAGGTAATGACGGGGCGCGCGACGCACTGCCGCAGCAAATCCCGCACGATCGACTCTTCGCGGGAAGTGAAGTTGAAGCGGTAGCCGTACTCGTCCAAGTAAGCCTGCAAATGCTTGGGACCAATTCCACAGTAAATCTCGTTCATAAAACGCGACGCTTCATAGCAGAAAGCGTTCAAAGGCCGATAACGAGCGGAGTTGTAGATGCCGGGAGCGACCTTAAGGTCGGCTTCCGATGCGACGCATTGCTGAAGGAAGCACCGCATGCCGTATCTCGTCGTCACTCCCACGAACAAATGCTCCGCCGGCACTTGATGAAGCTTTACACGGAGCAGCTTGCCCTCCTCCGAGATGGAGGCGGCGGCAATCAAGGTCTGGTACTTCACATTTCGCCTGTAAACGGAGTAAAGAGAGGTCGGCCCATGACGGTCTTCATTGACCCGCACATGACCGGTGAGCGGAAGCTCGGATGTGGTCAGACGGATGGCGTGGCGAATCTTGTGGGCGATCAGCCAGGCGGTCTTGTACGTCACTCGAATCTCCTTGGATAACTGGCGGGCCGTTACGCCTCTGGTCAGCCAATAGATCGCCAGAAACCATTTGCGAAGGGGCGTTTTGCTTTTCTCCATCGCGGTTCCTACGGTTAACGACGTCTGGTGACGGCATTTCAGGCATTCATAGAGGGGAAGCCGCCGGGTACGCGTCACGGAAGCCTCCCGATGGCGACACAACGGGCAGACATAGCCTTCCGGCCATTTGATCTCGTACAGCTTGCGGGCGCAGGCTTCTTCGGTAGCAAACCGCCGGCTAAAGGCTCCAATAGACAACTTCCAATCCATCGAGACTCCCCCTCAAACCGAATGTATGTTCCTATATTTGGATTATAGCAAACAAATGTTCGCATTTCAAGAAGCAGTGCTCAACAAGTGAGAGGGAAAGGAACGCCCTATCTGAGGCAAAGGGAGCCTCAAAAAGAGTAGAAAGGGACAAATTTTAGGAAGGGACAAGCCTAGAAACGGAAGGTTAAAAAGGCTCCCCCTAAGCGAGCAAATAGACAAACCATGCATGGGCTGAGGTACGGGGATAAGCGTCCAAAAGAGTTGAGAGGCATATGTTTGAAGGTCGAAAGTCTAGGATGATTCTTGTAATGTGGCAAATGTAAAAGGGACGCGTCGGCTGAGGTATGGGGATAAGCCGCCAAATGTGTGAAATACCCATATAACGGGGGAGGGGGCGCCCAAGACGCTCAAGTTCCGCTAAGGCGATGCTCCCCGGGACAGGCTCGGGTTCTATCCTTTCGCACGGCGTCATAGATTGTAAGACTAGAGAGGCTCGATGATCCGGAGGTGGACGATGAACAGACGAAAAGGACTTCGCGCGGCCCTGATCCGAAGAATGGATTGGGCAGGCTTTGTCGGGGGGGCGCTGGTCGCGGCGGCGGTGTGGCTGATTGTTCATGGGAGCCATGAACCGTCGGTTAGTCCGGATCCCTGGAACGGGACCGGGACGGAGTGGACGGCGGGGGCCGAAGCGAACGGAGCGCCGGGGAACGATCGGGAGGCCGGCCAGGAGAAGAGCGGCGGAGAGAAGGCGAAGGCCGAACAGAAGGCGGGCGGGAAAAAGGGCCAAGGAGAGAGCCGGGAATCGTTCCCATCGGCGGATAAACCCGTTCAAGCGCAGTCGTCGATCCCGCTGACGGACAGGCTGCTCGTGAGAGTCTATTTATCGGCCGAAAAACGGATCGAGACGGTGCCGCTAGAGACGTACGTGCGCGGAGTGGTCGCGGCGGAAATGCCGCTTAGCTTCGAGCCGGCCGCGTTGGAAGCTCAGGCGTTGGCGGCCCGGACTTATATCGTCCGCAGGCTCCTATACAGGGACAAGACGGGCGTGCCCGTTCCGGCGGCGGATGTGACGGATACGCAGACGCATCAGGTTTACCGGTCGCTGGCGGACATGGACAGCCTCAAAAAGTCCGACGAGGCAGCCTGGGACAAGGCGGATGCGGCGGCCAGGAAAACGAAAGGCAAAATTCTGACCTATAAAGGCGAGCCGATCGAAGCGCTCTATTTCGCCTCGAGCAACGGCTATACCGAAAACTCGGAGGACGTCTTCCCCTTTTCGCTTCCGTACTTGCGCTCGGTGGCCAGTCCTTGGGACAGGGAGGAAACCGACGCTTGGTCGGAGACGAAGGAATTTTCGCTGCAGCAATTCTATAAAGCGCTCGGAATCAAGAACAGCGCGGTTTTGGCGCGCAACGGCGCCTCCGACGATGTGCACATCGCGGACCGAACGAAGGGCTTGCGGGTGAAAACGCTCCAGGTCGGCGGGCAAACGCTGTCCGGCACGGAGGCGAGGGACAAGCTGGAGCTGCGGTCGGCCGCGTTCGACCTGACGGCGACGAGCCGGAACGTCGTCATTACGACGTACGGCAACGGTCACGGCGTAGGCATGAGCCAATGGGGCGCGGAGGGCATGGCGAAGCAGGGCAAAACCGCCGAGCAAATCGTCAAACACTATTATCTCGGAATTCAGGTGGAGGAAGCTTCAAAGCTGGCAGGACGCCTTGCCCTATAAAAATGGCAATCTTCTAAAAGCGGGACGTATAAAACTCTATCACCTGGTAACACTTGCTTACTGAGGTGATAAAAAATGAGTGATCAAAACAAAACCACTCGCAAGATTGAAGAAGCCCCCAAACCGGGAGCCGCATCGTCGCAGGTCAAGCCGTCAGGGATGAAGAGGTTTTTCTCGAAACGCTGGGTCTTCCCGGCAGTTTACATGGCCGCCGCAGCAATCATCGTAACGATTCTCTGGCTGAATGCGGGCGGCGGCACGAAGGAACCCGATAACGCGGTTCCGGGATCGGCAGGCGTCGCAAGCGAAGGAGCCGCTGCGGGAACGAACAGTTCGGACGCGGTCGAAGCGAACGCCGGCGGAGAATCGCTTCGTTGGCCGTTCGAAAACGACAAGGACGTCACCCAAACGTTGTCCTTCTACGATTCGAACGCTTCGACCGAGCAGAAGCAGGCGGCGATGATCGAGTACAACAACAGCTTCATTCCGCACACCGCTGTTGACTTCGCCGGCAAGGACGACAAGCCTTTCGAAGTGCTTGCCGCGATGAGCGGTAAAGTAACGGTGGCGGAGCAAACGCCGCTTAACGGCTACGAAGTCGAAATCGAGCATCCCAACGGGTACGTCACCGTCTACCAAAGCCTTGAAAATCTGAAGGTGAAGGTGGGCGACGAAGTCAAGCAAGGCGATGTCATCGCGATGGCCGGACGCAGCGAAATGGAGCAAAACGAAGGCGTTCATCTCCACTTTGAAGTCCGCAACAACGGCGAATCGGTAGATCCGCACACGCTGATTAAAGAGCAATAAGAGGGATACGGCACGCAAGGCCAAGGGCCGGCGTCCGGAGAGCTTGCTTCTCCGGCGCCGGCCTTTTGTCTATTTCTAAAATGGACGGAAGCCGAGCGCGGGACGACCAGCGGCTCCGTAACGGCTATAATTCAAAGAGCCTTCAATCGCCGAGGTTGAAGGCTCTTTGCATGCGTTCTTGGTCGGCTATGTGATAATGCAAAAGGCGTCCAATCCAATGTTCAAACCTGTTGAGGAAGCCGTGGGAAAATAGGGGGTATAATAGGGTATAAATTTAGCCTCATGTCGCACAATAGCGATAGTCAGACTACCGAGGAGGAAACAGTTATGCATGACGCTTCCATACTTGCGATTCAACCGTCTTATTCGGCTGACATCCGGGA
>NZ_KE386961.1:0-29675 GCF_000429825.1 Cohnella thermotolerans DSM 17683 | reverse complement strand
TAGCCTCATGTCGCACAATAGCGATAGTCAGACAACTTGGGCCCGTCTTATTCGGCTGACATCCGGGACAACGACGATCTGATCGTCGCGCTTTTTCTCGCTTCGTTCCAGGATCGGTCGCCGCACACGCTGCGCAATTACCGCCTCGCCATTCAGCGGTTTCGCGCCTTCCTCTATCCCAAGCGGCTGAAGGACGCCGCCTGGCTGGACATCGAGAGGTTCAAAAATTACCTGCTCGGCGATTACAACGGCACGGGCAAGCGCCTCTCTCCCGCTTCCGCGGCGGTCCAGCTCGCTTCGATTCGCTCCCTATACCGGTGGGCCAGCGACCCGAACATCATGCTTCTTCCACGCAATCCGACCACCTCGGTCCGGCTGCCTAAAGTCCAAATCACTTCCCGGAACCGCTATTTGACGAAGAAAGAGCTTGCCCAACTTCTTACGGAGCTGTCCAGGCAAGGATTGCGCAACTATTTGCTTGGCCTGATGCTGGCCTTAACCGGTTTGCGCGTATCGGAATTAATCAACGTGCGCTGGGGAGATTTCTACGAGGACATCAACGGCGAGGCGGTTTGGCTTCAAATTCGGGCCGGCAAGGGAGGGAAAAGCCGAGACGTCAAAATCCCGGATGCATTGTGGAAGCTGGTGAGAAAGTATCGTCAGAAGCTGAAGGGGCCGCAGGCGGAGAAGGAAAGCTTGCTTTTCCCGATCACCTCTCGCCAAGTCGCCCGCATTCTGGAGAACGCCCGGCAAAATTGCGGGCTCGCCAAAGAGGCCACCGCCCATTGGCTACGGCATACGAACGCCACGCTGGCTCTTCTGGGAGGAGCGTCCTTGCAGCAGGTTCAGGAAAACCTCGGCCATGCGCAAATTACGACGACCCAGCGCTATTTACATACAGTGGAGCAGATGAACAAGATGGCTCCCGATTACGTCGCGGACAGCTTGGTAGGCTTGCTGGAGGAGGAATAAAAGCCTACTTTTCCGCAACCTTCTAGGACTCGTGACACATTTCCGTTCGTATGCTAGAATAAGCTAAAATGTCTGACTATCGCTATTGTGGGACATTATCCGGCAAAAATCGACTTTTTTCGGAGGGACCGGGGCGTCATGAGGGAAGTTAACGTGGAGGATTTGTCGAATGGGGACGTATTGGCCATGCCGGTCAAAGGCAAGAACGGGCTGGTTATGCTGGAAGCGGGGACGGTGCTGACCGAGCATTACATTCGCCGGCTGCGGGGGCTGGGCGTTCGAACCGTCATGCTGGAGGAACGGGAAGCTTCGGTTCCGTCCCGGAGAGAAGGCGCTCGGGAAGGGACGGCTCACCCTGGAATGCCGGTCGATGTGGAGCGGTTGAAAAGCAACGACGCCGCCCGAAAGGAGGCGTGCGAGAGAGCCGTCAAGCTGGCCGAGTCCGATCAGACGATCGGACGGGTCGCGGTCCCGATGCTCGAGGACCGGTTCCGAAGACAGTTCCGAAAGGTGATAGTCGAGATCGTCACCCAGCGTCCGTTGGCGGAAGAGCTTGGCGTGCTGTGGCAAACCGATCGCTTGCTGTTCGATCATTCGCTTCAGGTGGCGCTGTTCTCCTGCCTGGTCGGGCTGGCTAAAGATTACGACGAGGTCAAGCTGTACGATCTGATGGTCGGCGCGGTTCTGTTCGATATCGGAATGACCCGTCTTCCGTCCGATCTTCTGAAATCCAAATCCCGACTGACCGAGTCCGAACGCAAGTTGATCAAGCAGCATACCGTCAAAGGCTTTGAAGTGCTGTCGCACCTGCCGGGCGTGTCTGCGGAATCGGCCAAGTGCGCCCTCCTGCATCACGAGCGCTACCGGGGGAACGGTTACCCGTACGGGCTCAAGCATCCGAACATCCCGGAATTCGCCCAGATCGTCGGCCTGGCCGATATATACGACGCGCTGATCTCCCCTCGGCATTACCGCAAGCCGTTCGAGTTCGGGGAGGCGATGGAATATTTGTTCGCGGCCGGCAATTACGATTTCGATCTGGATCTGGTCCAGACTTTTTTGCGAAACGTATCGATGTATCCGGCTTCCTTGGTCGTGCGTCTCAGCAACGGGCAGGTGGGGATGGTGGCGGATGTGGACCACTCCTTGAATTTCCGTCCGGTTGTCCGCATTATCCGGGAGGCCGACGGGGGCAAAGTGCAGAGGCCTTACGAAATAGACCTGAAGAACTACCGCGATCTGGTCATCGTTCATGCGGCAATGGAGGAGCACGAAGCGGACAGCTAGCTGTGAAAGGACAAGGAACCGGAAAGGGAAAAAGACGGGGCGACCCGTCTTTTTGCATGCTCCGAAAGCCGCACCGGATGGACGTTAGGCCCACAAGTCCCGCCGCATCTGGACTTTCCGGGCTTGTCAGGCTTGGGAACAAAGAATAAGTGACCGCGCCCCTCATATAATGTACCAATCTAATCGAGCAGGGAGGCGGGAGCGTGCACGATTACATCAAGGAACGCACCATCAAGATCGGCCGGTGCATAGTGGAGACGCGCAACACGGTACGGACGATCGCCAAGGAATTCGGCGTCTCCAAGAGCACGGTGCATAAAGACCTGACCGAGAGGCTGCCGGAGATCAATCCGGATTTGGCGGACCAGGTAAAGCACATTCTGGAATACCACAAATCCATCCGGCACTTGAGGGGAGGAGAAGCCACCAAGATCAAATACAAGAAGACGACCGTCAAGAAACGCGAAGTTTTGACGGCCGGCAAAGCGTAATTGAGAAGATTTTCCTCGACAAAAAAAGGACTTTTTCATTGCACGGCGAATAGTGTACTATTACGATATTATTGCGCCGTGGGGGATTTCCGGAACATGTTCAGCAAAGACATCGGAATCGATTTGGGCACCGCTAACGTGTCCATTCATGTCAAAGGAAAGGGCGTCGTGCTCGACGAGCCTTCCGTCGTCGCTATCGAGAGCGACACGAGAAGAGTCCTTGCCGTCGGAGAAGAAGCAAGGCGCATGGTAGGCCGGACGCCCGGCAACATCGTGGCGATCAGGCCGCTTAAGGACGGCGTTATCGCCGATTTCGAAGTAACGGACATGATGCTTAAAGCCTTCATCGGACGCGTCGGAGGGCGTACCTGGTACAGCCGTCCCCGGATTCTGATCTGCGCGCCGACCAACATCACATCGGTCGAACAGAAAGCAATCCGCGAAGCGGCGGAGAGAAGCGGCGCCAAGGAAGTATTCCTTGAAGAGGAACCGAAAGCGGCCGCGATCGGTGCGGGCATGGACATCTTCCAGCCCAGCGGCAATATGGTGGTCGATATCGGCGGAGGTACGACGGATGTCGCGGTCCTGTCCATGGGCGACGTCGTAACCGCCTCTTCTCTTAAAGTCGCGGGGGACAAGTTCGACGCGGCGATTATGAAATACATAAAGAACAAATACAAATTGCTGATCGGCGAGAGGACGAGCGAAGACATCAAGATCAAGATCGGAACCGTATACATGACCGGCCGCCAAGAGGAGATGGATATCCGCGGCCGGGATATGGTGTCGGGCTTGCCTCTCACCGTGACGATTCATTCCGACGAGGTGCGCGAAGCGCTCTGGGAGCCGGTCTCTTCCATCGTGGCTTCGGCCAAGAGCGTGCTTGAACGCACCCCGCCCGAGCTGTCGGCCGACATTATCGACCGCGGCGTCATTCTGACCGGAGGCGGCGCGCTGCTCGACGGCCTGGACGCTCTTCTGGCGGATGAGCTCAAAGTGCCGGTACTGATCGCCGAAGACCCGATGCATTGCGTCGTCAAGGGCACCGGGATTATGCTCGACCATTTGGACAAAATGACCCGCAAATTGGGCTAACGGAGGGAACAACATGTTAAGGGGACTGTACACGGCCGCTTCCGGCATGATCGCAGAGCAACGGCGCCACGATACGGTGACGAACAACATCGCCAACCTCAATACGCCCGGCTACAAGGGAACGAACTCGGTCAACCGGGCGTTTCCCGAGATGCTTCTGTCCGCCATGGGCGGGGAGAACGCGCCGCAGGGGCCCATCGGGAAGATCAATACCGGCGTCTTCGCCGAGGAAAATTTGATTGCGCTCATGCAAGGCGATATGATGGAGACGGACCGTTCTCAGGATATGGCGATCGTATCGGACATTCTGGTGAACGGAACGACATTCGACGCCTCCGGCAAAGCGGTGGACGCGAACGGCAACGTGACGTACCAGCCCCAGGCGTTCTTCACGGTCGGCACGGCGGACGGACAGATGCGGTATACCCGCAACGGAAGCTTCCGGACGACGCCGGACGGCACGCTGGTCAACTCCGACGGATTGCCGGTGCTTGGCACGGACGGGCAGCCGATCGTCGTGCAGGGCTCTTGGGACAACGTGACGGTAACGGCGGACGGGCGGCTGTTGGACAAGACGACCGGCTTGCCGCTGAACGGCAATCCCCAGCTTCTGCTCACCAAAGTGAACAACCCGAACGATCTGGTCCGCGAAGGGAACGGCTTGTTCCGGTACGAAGGACAGCCCGGAGGAATCGGCCGGGTGCAGGCGGGAGACCGGGTCGAAATTCGCCAAGGCTATCTGGAACGCTCCAACGTCGACGCATCCCAATCGATGGTCGATATGATGGCGGCCTTGCGCGCGTACGAGGCGAACCAGAAGGTCGTTCAATTTTACGATAAGAGCCTGGACAAGGCGGTCAACGAAGTCGGCAGAGTGTAACCGCATCATTCCACATCCGGCATAAGGAGGGCACAGCTTGAACAACTCCATGATCAGCGCGGCGGTCTCGATGGGCGCCATTCAGCAGAAGCTCGACATTCTCGCGGACAACATCGCCAATCTCAATACGAACGGGTATAAACGCAAGAACGCCGTTTTCGAAGATATTCTGACGAACGTTCAACCGCACGAAGCCGAATTCATGCAGCCGGGACGCCGCAGTCCGCTCGGCTTTACGCAAGGATGGGGCGCCCGGATCGTCGCGCAGACGCTGGACATGACGCAGGGTCCGCTGCAGCAGACGAACAACGACACCGACATCGCCATCGAAGGCAACGCCTTGTTCGAAGTTCGAACCGGCATGTCGCTGAACAGCGAGCGGGCGTTCACCCGCCAAGGAGCGTTCCAGCTCATGCCGACGGCGACCGGCGACCGGATCCTCGTCACCAATGCCGGATATCCGGTCGTGGCGGATGACGGCGGCACCGATGCGTTCATCAGCGTCCCCGACGGCTACAAGTTGACGATTGCGGCGGACGGCACGCTGACGGCCCACAGTCCCGACAACGCGGAGACGCTCGACCTCGGCAAGCTGAAGCTTGCACAAGTGATCAAGCCCGAGCTGCTGCAAGCCGTGGCGGACAATTTATACGGCGTGCCTCAGAACGTAAATACGGCCGACGTCGTGCAGACGATCCAGGCATCGCCGGGCCAAAGCGGCGGCGTCGCGATCCGGCAAGGGTTCCTGGAACAATCCAATGTGAATTTGGTGGACGAGATGTCCGATCTGATCAATGTGCAACGGGCGTATCAGTTGAACGCAAGGGCTTTGTCTTCCGCAGATCAAATGATGCAAATGGCGACCGACCTGCGCGGCTAATAGCGAGAGGAGGGAGCATGGTGGCGGCTTCCAACCGTCCGCCGGTCAGGAAGAAACGCTCTGCGGGGCACCTTCTGTGGCAGATTATTTGGACAACCATTAAAGTCTTGATTATTCCCGTATTATGCATCGTCGCCTTGGTCGCAGGGCTGGCGATCGGATATGTAGTGCTGGGCAAGGGACAGTTGGCCGATGTGTTCGACCTGAACACCTGGCGGCATATGTACGACCTTGTGTTCGCCGAGAGCGGTTAGGTCCGCGGTCATCGACGGTTTGCGGTCAACAGGGATGAAGGCTCTCCGGATTTCGAGGAGGGTTTTCTTTTTGGCCCTCCGGCGGCGGACGTTTACGCTACGCGAGGGGATCGTTATAATTAGGTTGGACTTCGGAGGTAAGGGGGGATCTCGGGAATGAACGTGCCGAATATGTTGACCATGTCCCGATTCGTCATGATCCCCTTATTTTTGGCTTTGTATTTCAACGACCGTTCCGTCGCGGCTTTGTTCATCGTCTTGCTGGCCGGTTTGACCGATTTGCTGGACGGTTACATTGCGCGCCGGAGCGGTCAAATTACGACGACCGGAATCATGCTCGATCCGCTTGCGGACAAGCTGATGATGCTGGCGGTCGTCGCTTCGCTGCTGTTCGGGGGCGAGATTCCCTGGTCGGCGGGAGTGACGATGGCGGTGCGGGAGGTCGGTATGATCGCGAGCTCGGCGTTTTTTCATTTTCGGGGGATGAAGACCGTGCCGGCCAACGCGTTCGGCAAGGTGACCACGTTTTTCTACTACTTGGCGATTTTGCTGCTGTTTTTGAACCTGCCCGGGGGAGTGCCCGTCCTGTGGTGCGGGATCGCGCTTTCGTACGTTACGACAGGGGTTTATTTCACGCAATTCCGTGATTTGAACAGGGCATCCTAACAGCGATAAAAAGAGCTCGCCGCCGCGTCTTTCGCGCAGCTAGCGACATGCGACGGTGAGCCCTCTTATATCAACCTTCTGCGCTGCAGTTCGCAAAAGGATATTTGTAGTATGGGCGCCTGGAGGACAGCTTATGCGAAGAGTCAAATCAAAGGAGGAATCGATAATGTTGGACATTGCGCAAATTCAGGAAATTATTCCGCACCGGCCGCCGTTTCTGTTGGTAGACCGGATATTGGAGCTCGAACCGGGCAAGCGGGCCGTCGGCCTGAAGAACGTCACGATGAACGAGCCCTACTTCGTCGGACATTTTCCGGGATATCCGGTCATGCCTGGCGTACTCATTCTGGAAGCGCTGGCGCAAGTAGGGGCCACAGCGATTTTGGGCGTTGAAGAGAATCGGGGCAAAATCGGCCTGTTCGCAGGGGTGGACGAGTTCCGCTGGAGAGGCCAGGTGACGCCGGGCGATACACTTACGCTAGAAGTAGAGATCGTACGGCTGAAAGGATCGATCGGGAAGGGCCAGGGCACGGCCAAGGTCGGCGATCGCGTCGTCGCGGAGGGCGTGCTCATGTTCGCCCTGACGGATGCTTCCAAATCTTAAGCGTTAGCAGCCTGCTTACATTGGGGTATATAAATAGAAAAAACGATAAGAGAGGATGAAAGAAACTTGCTGAACGAAACCGGAGCGATCCAACAGTACGAGGCATGGCTCAACGACCCGAATATCGACGAGAAAACGAAAGATGAGCTTCGCGCGATTGCCGATAATCCGAAGGAGATCGAAGACCGCTTCTACCGGGAGCTCGAGTTCGGAACGGGCGGTCTGCGGGGCGTCATGGGCGCCGGAACGAACCGGATGAACCGGTACGTCATCGGCAAAGCGACCCAAGGCTTCGCAAACTATTTGCTTAACGGTTCGTCCTCTCCGTCCGTCGTTATCGCGCACGATTCCCGCAACAATTCCGACACGTTCGCGCTGGAGTCGGCCTGCGTGCTCGCGGCCAACGGAATCAAAACGTATTTGTTCCGTTCCCTGCGCCCGACGCCGCAGTTGTCATTCACCGTGCGGGATTTGAAAGCGAGCGGCGGCATCGTCATCACCGCCAGCCATAACCCGCCGGAGTACAACGGCTATAAGGTTTACGACGCGACGGGCTGCCAGCTCGTTCCGGACGACGCGGAGAAGGTAATCGCCTCCATTCGCGCCGTGACGTCGTTCGATCAAGTGAAGCGCCTGACTCCGCAGGAAGCGGAGGCCAAGGGTCTGATCGTATGGCTCGGCGAAGAAGCGGACGAGCGGTTCGCGGACGCGGTCGCGGCGCAGAGCGTCAACCCGGAGCTGCTCCGGGGCGGCGCGGGGGCGGCGCTCAAAGTCGTCTACACGCCGCTGCACGGCACGGGCAATCTGCCCGTGCGCCGGGTGCTGGAGAAGGCCGGATTCACGAATGTGCACGTCGTTCCGGAGCAGGAGCAGCCGAACGGCATGTTCCCGACGGTGAAGTCGCCGAATCCGGAGGAGCATGAAGCGTTCACGCTGGCGATCGAGCTGGCCGACAAGATCGGCGCGGATCTCATCGTCGGCACGGACCCGGATGCGGATCGAATGGGCGCCGTCGTCAAAAACGACGAAGGCCGCTACGTCGTGCTGACGGGCAACCAATCGGGGGCGATCATGGTTCATTATCTGCTCTCGAATTTGAAGGCCCAAGGCAAGCTGCCGGCGAACGGCGCGGTCGTCAAGACGATCGTGACGAGCGAGATGGGCGCGGACATTGCGGCGTCCTTCGGCTGCGACGTGCTGAACACGCTGACGGGCTTCAAATATATCGGCGAGAAAATCAACGAGTTCGAGAAGACCGGCTCGCACACCTTCCTCTTCGGATATGAGGAGAGCTACGGTTACTTGACCGGCACCTACGCGCGGGACAAGGACGCCATCGTCGCGACGCTGCTGATCAGCGAAGCCGCCGCCTATTACAAGGCGCAAGGCAAAACGCTGTACGACGTGCTGCTGGAGCTGTACAAGCAGTACGGAACCTATTTGGAGAAGCTCGAGTCGCGGACGCTCAAAGGCAAGGACGGCGTCGAGAAGATTGCCGGCATCATGAGCGATTGGCGCACGAATCCGCCGTCCGAAGTGGCGGGCGTCACCGTAACGGCGGTGCTCGACTACGAGAAAGGACTGGACGGGCTGCCGCGCGAGAACGTGCTGAAGTTCCTGCTGGCGGACGGCTCCTGGTTTACGCTTCGGCCTTCGGGCACGGAGCCGAAGATCAAGGTGTACTTCGCGGTCCGCAAGGAAGATTTGCCTTCGGCCGAAGCCGCAGTGAAGCGGCTCGTATCGGCGGTTATGGAGCGCGTAGACTCGCTGAGCTGACGATCGGCTTGTTGCAAAATAGGAATTAGCTTGCTAGGCGATGGGCGGGCGGAGAGCGGGCTGCGGCTGTCTTTCCGCCCGCCTATACATGGTAAATTCCGTTATGAGCACACTATTCGTATGCTCGGCACGGATCAACTAGAGGAGTGACAGTTGTGCCCCAGTGGCTGGAAACATGGAACCGGAGATTGGCCAAATGGTTGTGGGCGGTCGTTCTGATCGGCTTGATCGGCACGCTGCCTTTGATTTACGCGCGCGTGCAGACGGAGGCTTCCTCCAAAAAAGTCGAATTCGTCATGGATTATCGGGATCTGCTTCAGTTGTCGTCCACGCAGGCCGATCCGCAAGGTTACCTGCAAAGCCAGCTCGCGCGCTTGAAGGAGGCCGGCGTCAACGCCATGGCCGTCTTCGAGAGCAGTCTGGAGGAGTTGTCATGGGCCGGGGAAGTGACGGTGTACGACGCCCAGCAGGCGGCGCTGCTCGATGGGCAGCTGCCGTCATTCGGCGACAACCGCACGTATGTTCTATTTAATAAACCTGAGGACGCCGCCGTTCTCCGCCCGATCGTCGAGTCGACCTTCAAGAGAATCGGCGTGAGCGTGGAGAGTTGGAGCGCCAAAGGCCGCGACGGCCTCGTCATCGGCTTGGGCCCCGACGACGCGTACATGCGTCCGATGCAGCCGAACCCGCTGGCGATGAAGATGCTCAAGGAGCAAGGCTTCCTGATCGTTCCCCGCTTGTCGGACCGGACGCAGCCGTACGACGACGAGGAAATCGGGAAGTGGATCGACGAGTTCAAGCAGCTCGGCGTGACCCGGATCATTTTCGACGGGGATGCGGTGACCGGGTTTAACGACCAGGAGGAAGAACAGAGCCTGAACCGTTTCGCCGACCGTCTGAAGCAAGCCGGCATCGGAATCGGCACGATCGAAAATTTGAAGGTTCCGCAGAAGGGGCTCGGGACGCTGTCCAAGCTGCTTGACTACAACGTCGTTCGCGTTCACTCGATCTCGGAAGGCGAAATGAACGCAGCCAAGCCGGTGACGCTGGCGGACCGCATTCTGCTTGCCGTGAAGGACCGCAATCTGCGCATTATTTATTTGAACGCCATGGCGGTCAAAGATTCGTCCAAAGGGCAAATTACGAATCCGCTCGACACGATCGTCGACGCGGTGGCCGGCAACGAAGAAGATCATGTCAAGGGCGCGATCGAGCAAATCAAGAATTTCGGCTTCGTCACGGGCGAGGCGCACGCTTTCGACGTTCATCACGCTCCGGCCGAGAAGCTGTGGAAGGCGCTCGCCATCGCCGGCTCCGTATCGCTGATCGCGCTGACGATCGGTTTGTTTATCCCCGCCGTGCTGCTGCCGGTGTTCATGATCGGCGTCATCGGGGGAGCGGGCGTGTTCGTTCTCGACTCGTCCCTGCTCACGCAAGCGCTGGCGCTGTTCACGGCCATCGCGGCGCCGACCGCCTCGCTCGCGCTGCTTATCCGTTGGCTGCGGAACAGGCACGAACGCAAAGAATCGCTGCCGCGCACCGCCTGGGGCCGCCTGGGCGCGTCCGTCGTGCTGTATCTGAGAACGGCGATTATATCGGTGTTCGCAGTACCGTTCGTCGTCGCGTTGCTGAACGACATTACGTACCAGCTCGTCCTCCAGCAATTCCGCGGCGTCAGCCTGCTGCACCTCGCGCCGATCGCGCTGGTGGCGCTGTACGCGGTGCTTTACGGCTACGGTGGAACGGTTCGAAGCAATCTGCGGAATCTGCTCAAGCAGCCGATTACGGTATTGTGGGTCATCGTGATTGCGGTCGTCGGGGCAGCGGGCATGTACTACTTGTCCCGAACGGGCAATAGCGGACAAGCTTCGGGGTTGGAGCTGCAGTTCCGTTCCTTCCTGGAGAGCACGTTCGGCGTCCGGCCGCGGACGAAGGAGTTTTTGCTCGGCCATCCGATTTTACTGCTCGGCCTGTTCCTTGCGCTTCGCTACCGTTGGGCGCTCGTTCTGATCGTCATCGCGTCGATCGGCCAGCTCTCGATGGTGGACACGTTCGCCCACATTCATACGCCGCTTTACCTGTCCGCTATGCGCGATTTGCTCGGTCTCGCCATCGGGGCGATCATCGGCCTGGTCGGCATCGCCGTCTGGCAGATCGCCGAGAAGATCTGGTTCCGCAGCCGGGCGGGCGTTCGCGGGTAGTCATAAGAACGGAGACAAATACCTGTATGCCCTACAGGTATTTGTCCATCATTCAGAATGAATAAGTTCCCTGCTTGTTCATTCTGAATGATCTCCGCCAAGCTCCTTCGTCGTCAGGGACGCCGAAGGCGTTTTGGCTAGGCATATTAGAATTGATAACTATTGGGGGAAGCTTGGCGGTTTAGGGGCTTTACGGACCTCAGATCCTTTATTTCGCGACCGAAAGCCTATTGGGGCAACTTAACGGACTGTGAAGCCCTTATTCGCTTGAAGCGGAGCCCGATTCCAAGAAAATCCCGCCGATAACGGATCGACAGTCCGCAGGCGTGTGAAAACGCGATTTTTTCGACAAATAACGGACGCTGTGTCCGTTAGAACGATCGGCGCCCGTGAGAGATGCCGGCCGGCGGGGAACGAACCCCGGGCGCTTGTTGGTGCAAAGCTCCTTCGTCGTCAGAGACGCCGAAGGCGTTTTGGGTTGCATCTGAGGAATTTCTAACCTTAATTTAATGTAAATACAGGCGGTGCGTGACATAATGAAAGAAAAGTCGAGCGGCAGCGTGCGCCGGCTGGTGCTGTCCGGTTATTACGGATTCCGCAACAGCGGGGACGAGGCGGTGCTGCTGAGCATCTTGACGGCGCTGGAACAAGCGGCCAAGGAGCGCGGCGTCCGGGTGGAGCCGATCGTCCTGTCCGGGGATCCGGCCTGGACGGAGAAGCAATATGGCGTGCGCGCCGTTCCGCGCATGAGCGTCGGGGATATCCGCCGCACGCTCAAGGAGAGCGACGGGCTCATCAGCGGAGGCGGTAGCTTGCTGCAGGATGCGACCGGGCTGGGCTCGATTCCGTATTATTTGGGAGTGATGGCGCTGGCCCGGTGGAGCGGCAAGCCGACCTTCGTCTACGCGCAAGGCATCGGACCCGTGAACCGCGGCATGTTCCGCCCCTGGATCGCGCGGGCGTTCCGCAAGGCCGCCTACGCGTCCGTGCGGGACGCCGAATCGGCCGAGCTGCTCGCCGCATTCGGCGTCCCGCGGGACCGGATCGACGTGGTGCCCGATCCGGTCATGGGCTTGCCGCTGCCGGAAGCGGCCGGGGACGGCCCGGCTAGCGGCAAGAGCGCGGACACGGCGCCGCTTGTCGGCGTGTCCGTGCGGTTCTGGCGCGGCGACCGCGCGGATCTGGACCGCGCGGCCGCCGCGTTGGCGGCGCTGGCCGGACGGCGAAGCGTCCGGCTGCGGATGTTGCCGTTCCATCACGGAGCCGACGAGGAGGCTTCGCGGTACGTGATGGAACGGCTGGGGCGCCTCGGGGCCGAAGCGGAGCTGGCCCCGGCGCACGAGGCGCCGCAGGCGATGCTGCGCGAGGTCGATCGCTGCGACCTGCTCGTCGGGATGAGGCTTCACTCGCTCATCTACGCCGCGAACCGGGAAGTGCCGCTGCTGGGCTTGTCTTACGACCCGAAGATCGACCAGTTCCTCGGCCGGCTCGGCATGAAGGCGGTCGGAACGACGGAATCGCTCGATCCCGAGCGGTTCGCGGAGGAGGCGTCGCGGCTGCTGGACGATCCCGAGCGGTGGCGCGACGACTCGTCGGATGCGATCCGCAGGCTGAAGGCCGAAGCGGTTCGTCCGGCGCAGCGTATTTTGCAATTTCTGACCGAACAAGATAGAAGGTGACTTTTTTGTCAGCAGCCAGCAACCCAAGGCCGTATCCGACCGTCTCCTTATATGGCGTCCCCTTCTCCAAAATGGACATGCGGGCCACGGTCGACTATCTGATCCGGGCCATCGAGAACCGGCAGCCCCATCGCGTCGTGACGGGCAACCCGATCATGCTGATGACCGGGCTCGCCGATCCCGCCTACCAGCGAATTTTGGAGACCGCGGATTTGGTCGTTCCCGACGGCGCGGGTGTCGTATGGGCGGCCCGCCGGCTGAAGCAGCCGGTGGCCGAGCGCGTCGCCGGCTTCGATCTCATGCACGAACTCCTGAAGGAAGGGGACAAGCGGGGGTGGAGCGTCTACCTGCTTGGAACGACGAAGGACATTCTCGACGCGGCCCACGCCAATCTGGCGCGGCAATATCCGGGCGTTCGTTTTGTGGGCAAACGCGACGGGTATTTCAAGGATGAGGATGACGCGGAAGTGGTCGCGGACATTCGCCGGGCGAACCCGGATATGCTCTTCGTCGCCCGCTCGGTTGCCAATCAGGAGCCGTGGATTGCGAAGCATCAGAAGGAGCTTGCGGTTCCCGTCATGATGGGAGTCGGCGGCAGCTTCGACGTTATCTCCGGCAAGCTCAAGCGCGCTCCGGCTTTTTTCCGGAAGTTTGGACTGGAATGGTTCTATCGCCTATTGCAGGAACCGAAGCGATTCAAGCGGATGCTCGTCCTTCCGAAGTTTGCGCTCAAAGTCGTCAAAGACGGAGATAACGTTTTAAAAACAAGATGACGGCTCGTGAAAATTTATTGAAAATGAAGGATACGGGGGAATTCTCCGGAATTCGGCCGGATAGATGCCTTGTTGAATTTCGTGCGCCCGGAGTATAATTCATTCCGGTGCACATACAAAGGGGAGTTGCAGATGCCGACAGGCTGGTTGGTTGGAGTCGGAGTTGCCGGTTTTGCGATGGCGCTCGCGATATCTCTTGCACTTACGCCGCTCGTCAAGAAGTTCGCAATCCAGATTGGCGCCATGGACGTGCCGGATCATCGCAAGGTTCATACGCGCGTCATGCCCCGTATGGGCGGGCTTGCCATTTATGCCGCTTTTACCGTTACAATTCTTCTGTTTCTTCCTTGGCTGCCGGACAGTTTCCTGAGCGACCACGACGAGAACCTCATCCGGGGTCTTCTGACGGGCGGAACGCTCATCGTGCTGCTGGGCGCCCTGGACGACAGATTCCAACTGAACGCGAAGCTGAAGTTTCTCGTTCAGATCGCCGCGGCCTGCATCGTCGTCTTCGGCTTCGATATCAAGATTAACCTCGTTAACATTCCGTTCGGCTCGGCCATGCAGCCGATGGGCGACTGGCTGAGCATTCCGCTGACGATTCTGTGGATCGTCGGCGTGACCAACGCGATCAATCTGATCGACGGCTTGGACGGTCTCGCGGCCGGCGTGTCGGGCATTGCGATCGGCACGATACTCGTGATGGCCGCGCTCATGGGCCAAAGCTCCGTTATCCTGCTGTCGACGGTTCTGCTCGGCGGCGTAGTCGGATTCCTGCACTTCAATTTTCATCCGGCGAAAATTTTCATGGGCGATTCCGGTTCGCTGTTCCTTGGATTCGCGCTGGCGACGCTCTCGATGCTCGGGTTCAAGCAGATTACCGTCGTTTCGTTCGTGACGCCGATTCTCATTATCGGGGTGCCGCTGTCGGACACGTTCTTTGCGATCGTGCGCCGCTGGGTGCAGAAGAAGCCCATTTTCGCCCCGGACAAAGGCCATCTGCACCATCGTTTGCAGCAGCTCGGCTTCAGCCACCGCAAGACCGTGCTCATCATCTACGGCATTGCGGCGTTCTTCGGCGCTTGCGCGATCGTTCAGTCGGTTGCGACGAGCACGGGGATGGGCAACTGGGTGACGTTTATCGTCATCTGCGTCTTGATGTTCCTGCTGCAGATCGGCGCCGAGGTGATCGGCATCGTGGACAAGACGAAGCGTCCGGTCATCGACTTCTTCAACCGGCTGTTCCTGAGGCAGCAGACAAACACCCGGTCGAAATAGAATATGCGCGAAGTCAAACCCGGTCCCGTAGGCGGCCGGGTTTTTTTGCTGCGCGGAGACTAAAGATTGGAAGCGCCGTTGCCGATACATAGTTATATCACGTCTTTGGGAAGCGCCAGCATTTGAGAAAAAGGAGAGATCGAAATTATGCACCGCATCAAACGAACCCTGGTCTGGCTGATGGTGGCGGTTCTGCTCGGATCCGTCTTCCCGGCGCAGTTCGCCCAGCGAGCCGCCGCGGCGACTTCGGCGACCTATTTCCTGCCGGATAATCTGACGCTGCGCGGTACGGCGGCGTTGGTCACGGATAATACATCCGGCGGAACTCTGATCGACCGGACGAACGTTTACATCGCCAATACGGGCAAGCTCACGATCGATGGCACGTTTAACTACGTCTCGGGTTCGAGCATGTCCGTCACGGTGGAGCAGTTGACCGCGAGCACGAATTCGGCGGGCAATCCGATCTGGGTAACGGATTCGACGCATGTCATTACAGGCCCCGTATCCCAGGTATCGGGCACGACGAACCGGTTCTCGGCGAGCAACCTGACGCTCTTCTCCGGCTTTAACAAGATTACGTTTACGGGTACGCAGGGCAATGTCCAACGCTCGGACACGTTCTACGTGCTTTACGATAGCGTGCCTTATATCGAAAATATTAAAGTGCTCGGAAGCTCGGCCGGCTCTCTGCCGCTGAACGAGAACACCCAGGTCGTCGTCGACAGCAAGGACGTCGCACTGACGGGCTCCGTTCAGAATGCGACCAAAGTGTCGGTCAGCTTAAACGGCGGCACGGCGATTCTCAGCTCGTTGAGCGAAAATATATTTTATACGCCCACGTTGAGTTTGCAATCCGGCGTCAACACGGTGCTGCTGACGATCTCCAACGGTTCGGATTCGATCAACGTCTCGCGCGTGCTCTATTATTTCGACAAGAATCAGCCTTTTACGAAGATCGATATTAACCAGACGGGCGGATCCACGTACCCGTTGTTGAATAATATCCCTTCTCTGTCCGATTCGGGAACGAGCGGCAGCTTCCAGATTCAAATTCTGATTCCTTACAGCGCCGATCCGAACGGGAAAAGCTTCGCCAACAACGGAACGCTGAAGGTGGAGCCCATCTCCGCTACGACGAATCGGCCGGGGAGGTTAGTGACGGATGTTCCGGAGGATACGATCATTCCGGGACCGGACGGCGTCACGCCCGCTTACCGTCTCGTAACCTTTAATTCGCCTTCGGCAGAGCTGTACAATTTCATTCCGGCCGGCTCCCCGGACAGCACGCAGCGCTTGCGCTTGACCGTAACGTACGGGAGCTTCGCGGCGACCTACGATGCCAAATTCAATTACCTTCCCGGCAAGATAGTTATTAACAATATGTACTACCTGCCCGATTATAACGGCAGCGGGTCCGCCGACAATGTCACCCGAGAGAATCTGAACGGCGCTACCGTTCCGCAAGCGGAATTCTATATAATGGTCGAGACCGACAAAGATATCAGCGATCCTACACAATTGCAAGGGTTTTACCTTCCGCTTAGCACGAGCACGGTCAACTTGCAACCGGTATCCGGAGCTACAACCGATACCAAAAAAGCGGTTTACAAAGTAACCGGCTTCTCCAGCGGCATTCAGCAAGTGAAGTTTGTGTACAACGGTTCGGCTTCGGATGCCGGCTATACGGTAACCATCACGTACGCATCCAAGAGCTACATTTATTTGAAGAACATCTATGACGGCATGACGTATACCTTCAATTCCAAGAACGGCGCAAGTTCGTTGGCTATCGAAGGGAAGTATATCGGTTTTGACAAATTGTATTCGGGCGGCACGCAGTTTTTCCTTAACGGTACGGAGAGAACGAATCTGTTTGGCACGCAGCTGACGCCGGTACCGGGGCAAGACACGTATGACTTTACCTTCACGCTGCCTATCAGCGCTACCGGGGACTACATGTACCCCGGCGAGAATACGCTCGTCTTCAAAGGCGTGAACACGGATTCCGCGGGCAACAAGACCGAGATTACGAAGACGGTGCGCATTTACGTCGTCGACGAGAACATCCCGAATATCGGCAGCTTCATCCCGACCGGCGTGCCGAGCAACAATATCCGGGAAGATATTATTAGCGATCCGGTAGCTTCGGGATATTCCAGCGATAAGCTTGCGAAGATCTTCTGGCTGTCTACCGACTTCACGAAGAAGGACGGAACGACGTACGAGACGAGCAAGAAAAAATACGATCTGGTTCTGAGCGGCAGCGGCGCCCTTTATTTGAATCTCTATAAGGGTTCCGACACTTTCTTCACCGCAACCCTTCCGGACGATAATAAAGCGACGACCGGACAGACGACCTCCGGCTACGCTTACGAATTGGTCGGCAACCAGGATTTCTTCATCCTCCGGATCAAGGACATCGCCTTCGAAGACAACTCGCTGCAGGACATTTACAACCTGGAGCTCGTCAATACGGCCGGCGCGCGCGCTTCGCAGAAGCTGGAGATCGACCGGGTACTGACGTCCTACCGGATTATCGCGCCTCAACCGACCGTCGGCAACGACATTATCGTGAACAAGAACTTCGTCCACTTCGATATCGAAGCGGAAGGCGCTACGCAAGTGTTGATCGGGAAGGATGCCGCTACGCCCCGCAGAGATATTGCAGACCGGTTCGAATACGATTATGTCGGGCTGAAGGCGAACAAGAACAACGCGATCAAGATTCAAATTGTCCGTCCCAGCGGGACGATCAACGACACCATTAACGTCTACTATACGGACAGCATTCAGATCGACACGCAATTTATGGAGACGATGAGCGCGAAGCACAGCATTTTCAACAAAGCTCTTCAGCTCACGTTCCCGAAAGGCACCGTTCTGAAGTCGGCTCAACAGAACAGCAACGGCGTAACGAAGTATTATCCGGACACGAAGCTGCTGTTCGGCATCGCGGATCCGAAGGACGGCGTTGTCGGCCGACGCAACGACTACGGCAACATCATCAATCAGCCGCAGACGCAAACGGACGAAGGCCGCGACATCGTCAAGATTCCGGAATACTTGACTATCAAGTTTTTGAGCAACACGTACACGAGCAACTTTACCCGCGTTTCGCAGATTTACTGGATCAGCGGCGGCGAGGGCGAATATCTGGACAAAGGCGCAACGGGCTATGAAGCGAACACGGACGGGCTGCCGCCGTATTCCAGCGAAGGCAACTTCACCGAGTTCAAGCTGGAGCGCAAAGTCGTTCCTTCCAACCGCGGCACGCTGACGCTCGCGTTCGATCCCAACGTCGTGGCCGATGCCGGAACGACCCTGACCGTTTTCCGCTATACGAACAGCGGGGTATGGGAAAATATCGGCGGAGTGGTCGACACGAAGAACCATACGATTTCCGTTCCGTTCGACGAGTTCGGCTATTACAAGGTTATGAAGCTGAGCAAGAGCTTCGCCGACATTACGAATCACGGCTGGGCGCGCAATATTTTGAACGCTCTCTATGCGAAAGGCATTATGCCGGACACGGGGGCCGGCACGTTCGGAGCCGACGATGTGGCGACCCGCGGCGAATTCGCGACGCTTCTGGTCAAAGGACTCAACATTCCGCTGAACTACGACGACAAGAACACGTTCTACGACGTCGTTCCTTCGGCCGTCTCCGGCGCCTGGAGCTACAAGTACATCGAGACGGCGGCAAGGGCCGGCATCATTAACGGCTTGACCGAGGGCTTCTTTAATCCGGACGGCAAGCTTAGCCGGGAGGAAGCGGCCGTCATGATCGCTAGAGCGCTGCAACTGACGCTGCCGACCAACGATTCCAAGCTGGATGCGTCGCTGGGCAAGTCGTTCCTGGATTCGGCTTCCATATCCTATTATGCGAAACCCGCCGTCAGCGCGGTCAGCAAGGCGAAAATCATGAACGGCGCGGCTGTGACGGTCACCGGATCGACGAAGACGTTCTATAACTTCAATCCGAAGTCTTATCTGACCCGGGCGGAAGCCGGCAAGATCGCCGTCGCCCTGCTCCAGAAGAGCACCAAATTGTTCCCGTCCAACCTGAGCTAATGACGCTTTAGCGAACGCGAAGGGCTTATCCGGCGGATAGGCCCTTCCGTTTGTTCCAACTGGATTGACAGGAAAATGTTATGCGGTGACGAAACGCTCGAGCCAAGCTATACTAGATTTCGTAACCTTCTTACATAAGCAGCGATGAGAAGAAAAAACGGTCCCAGGCAAAAAAATTAGAGGAATTTTCGAATAGCCGCAACTTTTTACCGCGCCGTGCGTCTAACTTCATGTCTTTTTTAAAGGGACTAATGGCTTACACTCTAGTATCCGCGCCGAAAATTCTCTTTACGCTGGAGTAAGCCCAATGTATAATGGTGAAAGTGGCATAATTTACCCTGCCTATTTTGCGTTTGCTTGCCAGTTTACGAGTTTCTGCGACATGTATCTACGTGATAGACGACATGATGCAGACATCATTTATAGACAATGCTCAACTCCGGAGAGGGGGTGAAACGTCGATGAGAGATTCGAGCTACAAATCTTCCAAACAAGCAAAACTACAGATTCCTTTTCAAGGAGGAGAAAAAAAGGTTATGAAGAAAAGTTTGTCTGTTCTCGTAGCTTCCGCTCTGGTCTTCGGTTCCTTCGGATCCCTGGCGGCAGCAGCCGATACCGACCTGACGACTGCTCAGAAGTATCAGCAGCTGGTCGATAGCAAGATTCTGAAAGGCACGACGGACGGCCTTCCGCACCTGGAAGACAACCTGACCCGTGCACAATTCGCAACGATCGCGATCGCTGTCGCCGGTCTGAGCGAAGACACTTCCTCCACCCCTGCGTTTGCCGACGTTAAAGCCGGCCAATGGTGGACGGGCGCGATCCAAGCTGCGTACAACGCCGGTCTCGTGAACGGCGTAGGCGGCGGTCTGTTCTCGCCGAAAGCGAACGTAACGGTTCAAGAAATCATCAAAGTTGCCGTTGGCATCGCCAAGCTGAAACCGGTTGAAGGCGCGGTTGTCGAAGGCGCTGCTGCATGGGCCGGCCCTTACATCAAGGCTGCTCAAGACGCTGGCCTGCCGATCCCGACGAACTACACGGCTCCGGCTACCCGCGGTCAAACGATCGACCTGGCGTACGCTGTATATCAATCGCTGCAAGTTAAGCCGCTGACGGACGTTAAAGCGACGGTTAACGCCGACGACACGATCACCGTTACCGGTAAGACGGCTGGCGGCGTAGACGGCGTTAAAGTTGCGATCGGAACCGGCGAAGCCGCTGCTGCTACGCTGAACTCCGACGGTACGTTCACGTACACGACCTCCAAGCAATCCGTAGGCGACTACAAACTGACGGTTACGGCTTACAAAGGCGATACGGTCGTTACTTCCGCAGAAGTATCCGCTTCGATCGACGGCTTCGCCGTATCCAAAGTTACGGTTCTGAACTCCAAGCAAATCGCGATCGAGTTCAACAAGGCTGTCCAATCCGGCGTTGCTACCGGCGGTGCTGAGTATAAAATTGGTACCGACGATTCGTACTACACGCTGGCCGGCAACATCAAACCGTACGATGCTGACGTAAGCAGCGACGGCAAGACGGTAACGCTGTCCTTTGACGAGGACAAAACCAAGAGCCTTCTGGACACCTACGTGCAAGTACAAGTATCCAGCGATCTGAAGTCCGCTAGCGGCAAATCGCTGTCCAGCTACAAGCAAGCCGTTTACTTCAGCGACACCACGGCTCCTTCCGTAACGGCTGTTAACTACAAGGGCAACAAATACGTTGAAGTGAAATTCAGCGAGCCGTTGTCCGAGGTGGGTACGGTATCGATCAATGGCGTTGAAATCAGCGATAATGCACAAGATACTTCCGACAAGCGCGAGATTTCTTACCAAACGAACAAAGATGTGAATCCGTCCGATAAGGACATCACGTCCATCCGTATCTACAACCTGGATCTGGATACTTCGTACGCCCTCGATATCGTGGGCATTACGGATCTGAACGACAACGCTGCCGATTACAGCACGACGTTGAAGGTTCCGAACGACACGACGGCTCCGTCGGTATCCTCCGTCACGGTTAAGGGAACCTACGTGTACGTTAAGTACAGCGAAGATGTGGTCAAGAATGAAGATGGCAACCATGCGGCCTACTCGGTTACTGTCGGCGGTGGTAAGCCTAAACCTGTAGATGAAGTGTCTTACGACGACTCCGACGGCGTATACACGGCTAAGCTGGATCTGACGAGCTTCCTCGACGACAGCTCCTACAAGACGGTTACGCTGACGATCGACAAAGGTTCGTATTCGGACTATGCCGATAATCTTGGCGCTAAAGTCACGAAGACCCTGAAGTTGACGGACGATCAAGATGCGCCTGAGTACTCCAGCGTCTCGTACAGCGGCAACGACATTATCGTTAAGTTCAACGAAGACGTTGCGCTCGACCAAATTCCGGATTCGCTGAGCGTCACTTACACTAACACGGATGGCGTTGTTTCGACGAAGTCCGTTGCCTATGATGCATCCGGTGCGTCCGGTTACGAAGTCGTTGCTGGATACGATGTGAACAACGATGGCGATACGAGCGACGAAGGTGAAGCGCAATACATTGTCATCACGGTTCATGATTCCAACCTGCTTGCGACTTCCTCGAAGCTGAAAGCCGGCAAGTACAAAGTGACCATTCCGGCCAACTTCGTACATGACCTGGGCCCGAGCCAACTGAATCTTGAGTCCGCCGTCTACCCGACGATTACGGTAACGTCTTCTTCGGATTCCGGAACCGTTGTTCTTGAGGGTGCTTATCAGTTGCTCGAAGGCAATGCTGGTGCGATCGAAGACGCGATCGCCGCTGCTAATGCTGCTGGTGCGTCCATCACGAGAACGGATTACGGCGACGAGTATGGCAACAACAAGCTGATCTTCATCTTCAACTCGGAGATTCCGACTTCGCAGTTGAAAGCTGAGAACTTCCTTCTGAATGGCGTTCAATTGCCGTCCGGTACGACGTTCGATCTTGTTGACAGCCGTTATGTTGTTGTTGCAACGCTTCCGGAAGGAACGATCAAAACGAACGGTTCCCGTACGTTGAAAGTTGCCAACCTGGTTGATGCTAGCGGCAATACGCTGAGCTCCGACAGCGACAAAGTTTCCACGAAGTCTACGTTCGTTGAGAACGTTGCTCCGGTTGCCAAGTCGGCCGAGTTCTACAGCGATACGCAAATCGCCGTTACGTTCAGCGAAAGCTTGGATACGGCGACGGATTCCGGTATCTCCGTCTATGTCAACGGCAACAAGGTTAACATTAGAAACGTTGAGGTGGATCCGACCAACAGCAAAGTTGTCCTGATCGACGTTGTCAACTCGATCTCTGCTTCCGCATCGGTTTACGTTAAACTGAGCGGCGCCGACATCAAGGACGTAAATGGCAACTCTGCCAAGGACGTAGCGAAGCTGACGGTTCAATAAGCCATTATTCGTTAGAATCAAAAAAGGAGGAAGCCAATCGGCTTCCTCCTTTTTTTACCCCCATACACACATCGAAGGAATTTTTTTGATTTTTCTTAGAAACTTGCAAAACTATTTACATATATCCGGCGTCAAAAATAATACAACGATGTGAAGAGGAGGTTTGCGATTTGAGAAAGGCAAGCAGGAAGCTATCCATTTGGGTCCTCGCGATAATTTGCAGCTTCTCAGCATTTCAGTGGGCGGCAGCGTCGGACAGTTCCTCTATTATTCTTAAGAATCTGACGCTAACCAGTAAAGCGGCCACTTCTGTATCCTTAAAATGGGGTTCCTTAACATCAACGGCTTTCGAAGTGGACATTCAGCAGTCTCAGGATAATACGACCTGGTCATCTTCGGTTACCGCGAGTGAGGTCACGCCAAGTACGACTTCTGCAACGGTTACCGGGTTGGAACCGTCCGAGCAATACTATTTCCGCTTGCTGATTACCACCAAAACCGGTGCCATCGGCGTCTCCAATACCGTGATCACCACATTGCCCGGTCAGGCCATCACGGATCTGGCGGTTACGGCAGGTTCGGCATTGAAGACGGCTGTTCTAACTTGGACGCCTGCGAAGAATGCAAGCGGTGTCCTGGTACAGTATTCCGACGACAACGGCAAGAACTGGTCTAAGGCTTCATATGGCTCCTTATCCCCCAGCGCGGGTACCGTTACGGTTAACAAGCTTGAAGCGGGCAAGAAGTATTTGTTCAGGCTTAACGTATCGGGCGGCAAAAATGCAGGAATCTCCAACGTTGTTTCCTATGAGACGAGTACCGTAACGCTGGATGATTTGACAGTCGTTAATGTCGGCTCCAACGCAGTCAACTTAAGGTGGACCGCTCCGGTCCGCGCAACGAGTGTTAAGGTTCAGAAGAAATTATCGACAAGCTCCACATGGTCGACGGCCGCTTCCCCCTCCAAAACAGCAAGCGCAGCACGGGTGACCGGATTAACGCCGAATGCGACCTATCAGTTCCGATTGCTGGTGACCGGAGGGGATAACGCCGGAACATCCAATGTCGTGGAGGTCACGACTTCCGGATTGGAACTTGCCAGCTTTGAACTGACGGAGAAGACCTCTACAACAGCAACGCTCAAGTGGTCCAGAGTAACGGGAGCGACTTCCCTCAAGATTGAACAATCCGTAGATGGTGGGGCTTCATGGGCTACATCCGAGACGGAGACCGTCCTGAAACCCACCTCCACGACAGCGAAAGTCATCCATTTGGAACCGGGTACCGCTTATAAGCTCCGTCTCGTCGTTGTCGGTGGCCAATATGCAAACAGCACCAACGTTGTTAGCGTGACTTTGCCGGGCTTGCCGGTCAATGATCTTGCGGTTGCTGCAGGATCTTCGCCCAATACGGCCGTGCTGACATGGACGCCGGTTGAAGACGCGAGACAGATCCTGGTGCAATACTCCGATGATAAAGGTAAAAGTTGGACGAAAGCTTCCTATGGTTCTTTGGCCGCTGACGCCGGTACGGTAACGGTGGGAAAATTGGTTGCCGGAACGGAATACTGGTTCCGAATTAACGTTGTCGGCGGCAAAAAAGCGGGGCCATCGAACGTGGTCACCTATGAAGCGAGTTCCGTCTCTTTGGACGATCTCGAAGTCGTTAACGTCGGCTCGAATGTGGTCAACTTGAGGTGGACAGCTCCGGTAGGGGCCAAGACCATTCAAGTTCAAAAGAAATTGGCCAAGAGCTCTACATGGTCGACGGCTGCTTCTCCGTCTAAAACAGCTAAAACGGCTAGGGTCACCGGGTTGACCCCGAACACGGCTTATCAGTTCAGACTGCTTGTGACCGGCGGAGCCAATGCCGGGACTTCCAATGTCGTCGACGTCACCACTCCCGGCTTGGAAGTGAGCAGCTTTGAAGTGAAGGAGAAAACCTTCTCGACGGTAACATTGAAATGGTCTAAAACGACGGGCGCGACCTCGCTGAGCATTGAGCAGTCGACCGACGGCGGGAACACTTGGACCGCTTCGGCAACGGCTGGTGACTTGAAGCCTACTGCAACGACCGCGACGGTAGTCGATCTGGAGCCGGCTACGGCGTATAAATTCCGTCTTCTCGTCACCGGGGGGCAATACGCGAACAGCAACAATGTCATCAGCGTAACGACGAGCGCCCAGCCGATTCAGGATTTGGAAGCTTCCAACGCAACCGGCAGCACGGTGGTACTTACCTGGAGCGCCACTAACGCCACGAAGTACATCGTGTATCAATCCACGGACGGCGGAAAGGGCTGGAAGACAGCCAAGACTTCCGAGACGCTCGGTTCCGGCTCCACTTCCGCGACCGTAATCGGTTTGTCGCCCGGCACTACCTATGTGTTCCGCTTGTATGCCAATAACGGGACAAACGCAGGCTACTCCAACACAACCGACAGCATCACGACCGAATCCTCTCCCGTCGATGATTTGAGGGTGCAAGGAAGAATCGGACCGCAGAGCATTCCGCTCAAATGGACCGCTCCGAAGAATGCGACGAAGGTTGTGCTCGAGTATTGGCCGACGGACGATCCAACGTCCGTCAAGAACACGACATTGTCGAAGACGGCCGCTTCCCGGACTGTATCGGGGCTAGCGCCTAATACGTCGTACACCTTCCATCTGGTCGTCACCGGAGGAGGCAACGCGGGGATTTCCAACGAGTTGACGGTATCGACGGCGGCGTCTCCGATTACGACGTTCCGGGCGAAATCCAAGAAGGCCACAGAAATTACGTTTAGCTGGACGAAAGCGATCGACGCCGATGCCATTACGATCCAACAATACGTAGCGCGAGTAGGATGGGTCGACGCGACGGTCGAGGATATCATCGATCCGAACGACACATCGGCGACCGTCACCGGACTGTCCGCCGACACGACGTATGAGTTCCGCCTGATCGTTGACGGAGGCCAGAACGCGGGGATTTCCAATACGATCGAAGTTACGACTTCCAGAAGTTAGCACAGACGAAGGACGACTGCGGTGCAACCTTGCGCCGCAGTCTTATTCATTTCTAGCAGACAGGAACAACTTTTTTCCTTTATTGAACGTATATATACATAGGTTCCCAAGGGACTCTTTCAGACCAAAATTTAGGTTTCATTCATGTTCTATTCATTTTGAGAGTCTATACTAAATGCAATCATGATCAGGGAGGACTATGTACCGATGGATCAACACACGAACGACCACGGCAAGATTCGAAACCAATCGATGCCGGGCAAGAAGCTGTTGCTCGGCGTGACGGCTTTGGCGTTGACGGCGGCGCCGCTTGTTTCTTTTGCCGGCGTCCATACGGCTTCTGCGGCCACGGCAACCGCGGCCAAGGCGGTGACCCTCGCCTCATTCATTAAACCGATCAGCTTGTCGGGGACAAGCTATATCAATCTGGTAGACGCGTCTTTGTCTCCGACGGATAACGGCCAGATCGCGGCTTTCACGTTAAGCATCTATAACGGAGGAGCGTCTGAGCTGAATCTCGCAGACTATTGGTTTCGGCTAACCAATTCGGTAGGCGGTACATACACGGTGAAGACAGCGGCTGCGGATGCCAAGGTAACGAAGGTCGCGTCCAAGACGAAGACGTTTATTACGGTTTATGCCCAAGTCGGCGAATATACGAAGCTGTCCGATCTTACGCTGAAAATCGTCAAGTTCGATTTTAGCGTCTCCAGCTACGAACGAACGCTCGGCAAGTTTTCGTTCCCCAGCAATTTCACGAATGTAACTTCTGCCGGGGGCATTAGAACGCTTTATTTCAACAACACGACGGTCTATTCGAAAATCTCGGCCGCTTCCGTCGGATCGTCGGGGGACGACACCTTCGTAACGCTCAACTTCGTCTATAACAATATCGGGAAGAAGTCGATCGATCTCAGCGGCTACAAATACTATATTGTGACCTCGGCCGGACAAACGTACGAGGCAAAGCCCGACGAGAGCGCCGATCTGAAGATGGATCCGTTGGAACGCGAAGAGTTCAAGTTAACGGCTACGATTCCTTCGGCGATCAAAACGACCGGATGGAAGCTCGTCATCGTCAAGAGCAACGGGGACGACACGACGGTGAATTTGCCGGTTGGAGCCTACCAAATCGTCTTCAACGGCAAGTCCACCTCGACGTCGAGCGACACGTTCAATTATACGACCAGCGACGGAACCTATCAGTTCAATCTGACCCAACTGAGAAGAATGCCTTTGGGAACGCAGGACGTATTGTCCGCAAGGGTTCGAATCACGAATAAGTCCGCCGATTCCATTCCGGTGCCGAATTTGAGCGGCTACTTTTACCTCGACAACAAGGTGAAGCTGGATTTCACCACCGTCGCTGCCGACAATTCGTTCGGGTTGAACTCGGGCGCCTATGTAGATTTGGACGTCTACGCCAAGCTGCCGACCAATTACAATTTCTCCAAAGCCCAATTGGTAATCAACCAAGTGAAGGATGACAAGACGACCACCAAGGCCGGAGAATTGACAGGCACTTCTGCACAAGCCAGTCTGCCGCTGTATGCGGTCGATCAGAAGTATCAGATTGCGAGAATCGGCAGCAGCTCGACCGTAACGCTCAATAAAGTCAATGTCTACAACAATACGACGTCGAAAGTGTTCGAAACTCAAGTAACGCTAACGAACAACGAGCAAAGAACGATAACGCCGTCGAAGCTGGTTGCTTACTACATGAACGAGAATGGCGATACGTTCCCGGCCGTCACGAACGCGGGAGAGGGCGACATCAACCCGTCCAACAAATCGTTGATCAGCTTTACGACCGTGCTTCCGCAGAACTATTCGTCCGCCAACATGCGCTTGATTATCGGCGAAGGGGTAACGGATTCGAAATATTCGACGGGCACGGATACACCGAACGCGTACCTGAATGCGGTCAAGTTCAGCCTGCCGGTTGAGGCGCGTACGTTGTCTGTTCTGAAGGATATCCAGTTTCTGAACTACAAGCTGACGATCAACAAGCTTACAGCCAACGTATTGACGCCGACGATCAATCTGGATCTCGACTATTCGCTGGACAAGGACATGACCTACAACGCGGTGCCGAAGGATCACAAGCTCGTCTTGGCGCTGGAAGGCTTCGATCCGGACGAAGGCAAGACGTACACGTTCTTCTCGCAGGATTTGAATATCGACAACGACGAGAACAATGCGCTTGAGCTGGGAACCGATAAGGAAGTCACGTTAAGTAAAGATATGGATTACGATTCGATAGACCGCAGCTGGATCTATTACGCCCGAATCTATGAAGTGACGCAAAACTCGAAAAAAGTCGTTGCAGAACGCACCTTCGACTGGTACATTGAAAATGATTGGACGGGCGACGATTCGACAACGTCTACCAATTAAGGAGACATCTGCAAGGAGGTTGAAGCGTGTACAGGCGGATTTTGGGCGTTGCGGCGGCGTTGCTTCTTCTTAGCGCGGCTACGCTCATCTACAGACCTTGGCATTCCGACGCCGAGACCAATTCGACACCGGGCTCCACGGACGATCCGATCGTGACGAAGTCTTATGTGGATCAGAAGCTGGCGGAAATTCAAGGCGGCTCCGGCACGGGCACGGGAACGGGGACGGCGGCGGCCGGCAAACTTGAGGTCGTCACGGTGCCGGTCGACAAGCGGATTATCGTCCAGGACGGCGGAGAGCTGATCGTTCGCAGCGGCAAAGCCATCGCTTACAGCGCCGACGCCAACGGGCTTTCGGACATGACGGACGGCCTGGATATCCAGCCGGGCAAACCGGTCGCGGCCAATCATTTGATTTTGTTCCCTCGCGGCGGACGCGGCGTGCAAGCCGATCCGAAGCAGAAGAACGGCCTGATCGTGCTCGTTCGCGGCGGGTATCAATTGCAATCGGTCAATTAGCCATCATCGTTAACTTAACCGGGAAGAGATTGAGCGGAGTTCCAGTGCTGCTCAATCTCTTTTTCTATAGGCCGCCTTCGGGAGCGCCACGGAGAACGATCGCATATACATGTACGATGCGACATTGCCGAGGTGATCCGTATCGTGAACGTACTGGAAACGGCGCTTCCAGGCGTCAAGCTGATCGAACCCGACGTATATGGGACCATAGAGGTTTTTTATGGAGATTTATCATAAGGAACGATTCCGCGAACATGGCATTGGGATGGAATTTGTTCAGGACAATCATTCCCTTTCCGCGCAAAAGCTTCGAGCTGTCGGCTGCCAACAAGCGGCAGCTGCCACACTGGAATTGGCCGCCTTCCTCGTTGATTTGGTCGCTACCGATCGATACGGCGTTTATCACGCTTCTAACAGCGGGTCTTGCAGCTGGTACGAATTCGCCCAAGCGATTTTCGACATAGCCGGCATGGGGAATGTAAGGACGATTCCGGTCTCCACGGCGAAATTTCCGCGTCCGGCGCCTCGGCCCGCGTACTCCGTTCTGGGACGTGAAGCCTTGATCCGCAACGGATTCAAGGATTTCAGGCATTGGCGCGAGGCTCTGGAAGATTTCTTGAAACACTCAAAACGAGAAAGGATGTTCCTGTCGAATTGTGCTATAATATCGGTACGAGTGCCTGAGCGCCGGTTGAGCGGTTTCTACATTTTCCCCCTTGTTCCATAATGTCATACGCCTTTGAAGAGGCGGTCCCGAGCATACTAAGACCGTCAAATTCAAAGGAGGTGCTGGGCCATGGCGAATCGGAACAGAAAGCTGGTGCCGGAGTGTCAGAAGGCGCTCGATCGAATGAAATACGAGATCGCTTCGGAGCTCGGCGTGCCGTTCGGCCAACCGGGGGCGGGCTCGCAGGACGCCGAATTTGCGGGAGAACTGGGAAGCTTGCCGGGTTATGCCGGAAGAGCGCCTTACTTGGGCAATATCACCGCCAGGGAAGCGGGGGCCGTAGGCGGAGGAATTACGAAGAGGCTTGTGCAACAAGCGCAGCAAACGATTCTTTAACCGCCGCGCGGATAGGCCAGGGATTCGTCAAAGTCAGGTTGATAAATGCTCAGACATGTCCTTTGTCGTCTTTAAGCTCCGATCAGTTCCAAAGCCCTTTCTGGTTTTCTGGCACAACGGCGGGTCGCTTTCGCAATGTTGGATTGATTTCCTAAGCGGAACAAGCTAATTGCGAGATTGCGCAAGGTGGCCATGACTCGCGGCCCTTCTTTGGTTCGAATCTGAGAACGGTCTTCGTCAAACGTGACGTCGCGTACCCAATGGAGCCGATTTTCAATCGACCAATGTCCGCGATTCAAATTCAACAATCGAGCGGGATCGGCCCGTTCGACCGATAGGCTGGTGATGCCAAAGACAGTTTCT
>NZ_KE386960.1:34313-92011 GCF_000429825.1 Cohnella thermotolerans DSM 17683 | reverse complement strand
CCCGTATAAGTAGCCGATAAATAGCATTTTGAAGAGCATGACAGGATCAATGGAAGGACGGCCATGGGTTTCGCTGTAGTAGGGGCGTACCCTTTCTCGAATAAACGTGAAGTCTATGTACTTGTCGATATAACGCAGCAGATGATCCTCAGGGACCATGTGCTCGATGCAAACCAATTCATAATCCAATTGGGGGTCGGGCTGATGAGTGTAGAGCATGAGAGCACCACGCTTTCTGGATAATGATTAACTAAATTATACCATATTAACGCGGTGCCGCGTTAAATATAAGGAACAAAAATAAAGACCGCCGAGATTTTCTCGACAGTCTGACCGCAAAAATTGCGGTCTTTTTTTGTTGCTTTCGACGGCGAATCGGCCTTTTCCATAGAACTTTATCAGCGATCGCAACGTCTATTAAACAGCAAAAACAAAGCGCGGGGAACGGTTGACGACAGCCGAATTCCGATGGGGAGGTGACGTTAGAAAAACTAGCCGTTTCAAGCTTGACAGCGGACGTTTATCCAAGCATGAGTCATGGGTTAGTCGCAAGAGCAAGTCGGTATCATTTGAGCATCGAAGCATTGAAGCATCGCAGGAAGTCAACAAGAGTTTGAACGGGCAAGAAGCAAGAGGAAACACGAAGATCGGAAGCAGGTTGGTCCTGATCTGGCCCATCGGCGCGTTTTTCATGCTTGATAGACCCAAAACCACACTCCAACATCGATTTCGGTTAGCAAAAAGGAGTCCGCTGGCATGCAAATTCATACGCGAAGGAAGTCACGGTACATGCCCGGCCTCGACGGCCTAAGGGCACTTTCGGTATTGGCGGTTATCGCCTACCATCTCGATTTGCCATGGGCGCCCGGCGGTTATTTGGGCGTCGGCGTCTTCTTTGTCCTATCCGGTTATTTGATTACGGATCAATTGGTCGCCAAGTGGCAGCGTGACAGAAGACTGGATTTGAAGAGCTTCTGGCTGCGCAGAGCCCGCAGGCTGCTCCCCGCCATGCTCCTGATGATCGTTGCCGTATCCGCCTGGCTGGCGGCGGCCGATCCTTCACGGCTGCGGTCACTCGGCGGGGATGTGCTCTCGGCGGTCACTTACGTCAACAACTGGTGGCTAATTTACCATAAAGTCTCGTATTTCGAAAGCTTCGGCCCGCCTTCGCCTTTCGGACATTTCTGGTCGCTGGCGGTGGAGGAGCAATTTTACCTGCTATGGCCGCTTCTGCTCATTGTCGGCCTTAAGTTCGTCCCGCAACGGGGGAAGCTGGCGGGACTCATGATTGCGGGAGCCGCCGCTTCCGCAATCGCGATGGCGCTTCTGTATTCGCCGGACGCCGATCCGAGCCGGGTCTACTACGGCACCGACACCCGAGTGTTCGGGCTGCTGATCGGCGCCGCGCTCGCAGTCGTATGGCCGAGCGCCAAGCTGCCGGAAGACGTTCGGCCCCGCGTCCGCATCGGGCTGGACATCGCCGGGGCGGTCGCGCTGGCGCTCGTCCTGTACATGATGGGAAGCATGCAGGAGTACGATGCCTTCCCTTATCGGGGCGGCTTGGCGCTGCTGTCGCTCGCGGCGGCGCTGCTCGTCGCCTGCCTGGCGCATCCGGCGAGCCGGCTCGCCCGCCTGCTGGCGGCGAAGCCGCTGCGGTGGCTCGGCGTTCGCTCCTACGGCATTTACCTGTGGCATTTTCCGGTGATCGCTTTGACGAGCCCGGCCGTCGATACGGACGGCGTCAACGGCCTGCGAGCGGCGCTGCAAGTCGGAGCGAGCCTGGCGCTTGCGGCGCTCTCCTGGAAATTCGTCGAGGAGCCGATTCTGCGCGGCTTGTGGAAGAAGCGGCTTGCAAGCTTGCTCGCACGGTTCAAGAACAAAGAAGCGATTCGCAAGCAAGTTGCCGCCGTAATGACCGCCGGCATGGCGTTTATCCTGTGCGTGTCTTGCGTCGGAACGGGTCCGGTCGGCGAGGCGAATGCGGTCTCATCCGGGAACGACGCCGCAGCTTCGCAGCCGCCGGTCGACGCGTCGCAGCCGGAGACGAACCCTGATCCTACAGGTACGCCTTCCAAGGCCGTTGCCTATAAGCCTCCCGCAAGCGGTGCGACCACTGCGACCGGAACCGCCAAACCGTTGCCGCCGGCCAAACCTGGCGCCGGCAAACCTGGCGCATCAAGCAACGCCGGGCAGACGACCGGCAGCGGTTCAGGGTCGCAGGGCAACAAGCAGACGGCCGGCGGTGGGGCGGTTGGGAACGGAAAAGGGAGCGGCAACGGTCAAACGGCCGGAAGCCAGCAGCCGAGCGGCAAAGATTCGGCGGGCGGTGCCGGACAGACGAACGCCGGCGGCTCGAAGAACGGCGGTTCCTCCGCTTCGGCGGGAGACGGCGCTAATGCCGGAGCTCCCGATGCGGCGCCGCAATCCGGCAAAGGCATCACCGTTATCGGCGATTCGGTAATCCTTGGGGTCAAACCTTACCTGGAGAAGCTGCTGCCGGGCATCGTGGTCGACGGCGAGGTCGGCCGCCAGCTCTCCGCGGCCCACGAAGCCGTCGATGCCCATTCCGCGGCCGGCGATCTGGGCGATCTGGTCATCTTGGAGCTGGGCACGAACGGCTCCTTCAGCAAGAAGAAGCTGACGGCGCTGCTCGATTCGCTCGGACCGGACCGGCGCATCCTGCTGGTCAACACCCGCGTCCCGCGGAAGTGGCAGGACAGCGTCAACGACATGCTGAAGGAAGCGGCGTCGGATTACGATAACGCGACGCTTGTGGACTGGTACGCTTCCAGCGAAGGGAAGGACGAATATTTCGGCGAAGACGGCGTTCACCTTACCCGCACGGGAGCCGAATTTTACGCCGGCATGCTGGCGGAAGCGATCGGCAAAGCCTGATTCAGAAGCCCGTTTCTCCTGACCGGTATCGCCGGACGGAGGGAAATGGGCTTTAATATTCGTCTTCCCAAGAGGGCTGGCCGGGGGCAACGCTTTTTTTGAACAGCCATCCCACTATCCCACCGACTCAGAAGCGCGCCGATGATCCTGGAACGTGCAGCGAGCTTTTACAGCCCGAACGCTTCGGCCAGCAGTCGGTACGACTTCTGCCGCGCTTCGAAATCGTGCACCATGGTGACGACCATAAATTCGTCGATGCCGAATTGCTCCTGCATGTTGAGGAGCCGGTTGCGCACTTGCTTGGGCGTGCCGATAATCCGCCGCTGGCGGACGGAACGGATGCGCTCCAGATCGTAATCCGTATACGGATAGCTCTCCGCCGTCTCCACCGACGGGAATCGGTCGAGCATGCGGCCTTGCTCCAGCGACAAGAAAAATAAGTCCGTGCTGGTCGCCAGCCTCGAAGCTTCCTCCTCGGTATCGGCGCAAATGACCATGACGGCGGCCAGGGCGCGCGGTTCCTGATTCATTTCCGAAGGGCGGAAGTTTTCCTTGTAGTAATGAATGGCGTCTTCGCTGCCGGGCACGCCGAAGAACTGCGCGTATGCGTATTTCGCGCCTTTGCGCGCGGCGATTTGCGCGGTGCCGAGGCTGGAGCCGAGCAGCCAGATGTCCGGGGCGGTCGGGATCGAAGGCGAAGCGTGCAAGCCGGCGAACCGGTGGCCGGGAGGCAGCGAGTCGTGCAAATAGGCGTACAGGTCGTCGATCTGCTCGGGATAGCGGTCGATGTCCGAATAGCGGCCTTCCTGAAGCGCGCGGGTCGACAGCGGCATCCCGCCGGGAGCGCGGCCGAGGCCGACGTCGATTCTGCCGGGGTGCAGCGCTTCCAGCAGCCGAAAGTTTTCGGCGACTTTGTAGGCGCTGTAGTGGGGCAGCATGACGCCCCCCGACCCGACCCGAATTCGTTGCGTGGAAGCGGCGAGATGGGCGATCAGCACTTCGGGGCTCGAATGGGCCAGCGAGTGGGAGGCGTGGTGCTCGGACACCCAGTAACGTTCAAAGCCCAGCTTGTCGGCCAGTTGGGCGAGACGGGTCGTCTCGGCCAGCGCCTGGGATGCCGTTCGGCCTTCGCAAATTTGCGATTGGTCCAATATGCTGAGTATCATGGACACACCTCTTTGGAGACGGGTGGAGAATGAATCGCGTTCCGTCCGTATTTTTGATCCTTTGGTAACTCATCATACCGCTCGATTTAACTGTAGTCAATAATGTCACAGAATGTGGCCCGGCTGTTTGATTACGGATACATTTGGATTATGATAGGACGTAGGAGGGATTCAATCATGGAGATTGTTTATCATGGCCACTCTTGCGTGCAAATCGTAACGGAAGGCAAATCGCTCGTCATCGATCCGTTCTTGCGGGGGAATCCGCTGGCCGCCGCCAAGCCGGAAGACATCAAGGCGGACGCGGTGCTTCTGACGCATGCGCATGCCGACCACATTCTCGACGCCGAACCGATCGCCAAGGCGAACGGCGCCAAGGTGGTCGCTATCGTCGAGCTGGCGACGTATTTGTCGTGGAAAGGGCTGGACACGATCGGCATGAATCTCGGCGGGACCGTCGATCTCGGCTTCGCCCGGGCGAAGATGATCCAGGCTTTCCATACGTCGGGGATTACGCTCGAAGACGAGCGGGGCATCGTCTATGCGGGAACGCCGGCGGGCTTCATCATCCGCGCGGAAGGCAAGACGATTCTGCACGCGGGCGACACCTGCCTGTTCGGCGACATGAAGCTGATCGGCGAGCGCGAAAAAATCGATCTGGCGTTCATTCCGATCGGGGACCACTACACGATGGGACCGGACGACGCGCTGCAAGCGGCCGAATGGTACGGCGCGCGCCAGGTCGTTCCGGTACACTACAACACGTTCCCCGTCATCCGGCAGGATGCGGAAGCGTTCGTGAACCGGCTGAAGGAGAAGGGCATTCGCGGCAAGGTGCTTGCTCCGGGCGAGCGCATGAGTTTGTAAGAAGGGGAAGGTACACATGGCGAAGAAGAGATCGGCGCCGCCGCAGCGGAAGCCGGAGCCGGAAGCCGCCGCTTCCGGCGCAACGCTCAAGGAGCTTCTCAGCGCAGAGGTCGTCGGCAAGCTGAAGGCGGCCGCCGACGAGCTCAAGGCTGAGGAAGCCAGCCGCAAGGAGCAGGAGCGCAAGCGGGCCGAAGCGGCGCGCGAAGCCGAACGGAAGCGGCTGGAGAACGATTTCGAGTATTTGTTGAACAACAGCGGCATGGATTGGAAGTCATTCAAGTAAACTGGGAAGAGGCGGGGAAGACAGGCACGTTGGGGGGAGCGGGGATGGATCGGGTTCATCGTCTGATCGTGGATACCGACGCCGGCATCGACGGCGCGTTCGCGCTGCTCTACGCCTTGCTCTCCCCGCAAATTCGCGTGGAAGGAATCACGACCGTTCACGGCGCCGCTGCGGCGTTGCAGGCGGCGGATTCGGCGCTTCGCCTCGTCCGGCTGTGCGATCCGGGCTGCGAAGTGCCGGTCGCCGCCGGCGCGGAGCGGCCGCTGGAGCGCCCGTGGGCCGGGCCCGATATCGGGAAGCACGGCCGCAACGGCTTGGGCGGCGCGCTGCTGCCGCCCGCCGACGTCCGGCCGGAGCCCGGGACCGCCGCCGAGCTGCTCGTGCGGCAGGCGAACGCCCGTCCCGGCGAGCTGACGCTCGTCTTGACCGGCCGCGCGACGAATTGGGCGCTGGCGCTGCAGCTCGACCCGTCGATCGGAGGCAAGTTCCGTGCGGTTGTCGCCGCGGGCGGGACCGTTCTGGCTCCCGGAGATGCGACGCCGGTGGCGGAAACCCGCTTCCATGGCGATCCCGAAGCCGCCGCCGCTCTGTTCGCCGCGGCGGCCCGCTTGTCGGCTGTCGGGCTGGACGCGGCGGTCAAGCTGCTGTTGGACGGGCCGAGTCTGGAGCTGGCGCTCCGTCACGTGCCCGCTCACCGCTTCAAGGCGTATCAACTGCTAAGGCGATTGTTTGATTTTCGCGCGACTTGTCCCTTGTTCCCGGATACGCCCATCGGCAAGGTTCCGCTGCACGGGGCGGCGGCCGTGCTGGCCGCGACGAGCCCGGAGCTGTTCGCGTGGCGCGAATGGCCGGCGGCCGTCGACACGGGCTCGGGCGCAACGGCGGGCATGGTCGTCGCCGATCGCCGGCGGTTCCCGGACCTCGCCGGAGCAAGGCACGTTCGGTTCGCCATGGACGCGGATGCGGACGCCGTGCTGCACCGTTTTTTGTCCGTTTTCACAGGCTAACGGGCTCCGCCGCAAAAATCGGATATTTACAGATCACCGCAGGCGAGTTAGTATAAGACAGGAACAAAGTTGTATACAAGTAGACAGAGAAAGGGGGGATGGCGCGCGTGTCCTACCCGGAAGCTTGGCTCAGGGGCGCCTCTTTGGGCGAAGGGATTACTTGCCAGCTTAGGCTGCAAATTATAAACGGCACACTGAAACCCGGAGAGACACTCTCGGAAAACCGGATCGCGGCCGATTTCGGAACGAGCCGTTCGCCTGTTCGCGAAGCAATGAAAACGCTCTCGAACGAGGGGCTCATCCGGCTGGAGCGCATGGGCGCGGTCGTCGTCGGCCTCGGGCCGAAAGAGGTCGAAGAGCTGTACGATGTGCGGTACTTGATCGAAAGCTTCGTTCAGCAGCGCATGGCCGGAAGCGATACCGGGCCGCTCAAGATCAGTCTCCAGCGGATTATCGACAAGATGGAGCTGGCGGCCAAGCACGGCGACCCGGTCGAATTCGCCTTTCAGGATTTGTCGTTTCACGAGACGATTATCGCCGAAGCGAAGCACTCGCGCATCTGGCAGCTGTGGAGAAGCATCCGCCAGATTGTCATGACGGTCATGCTCATTACGACCGAAGAGGTGTTTGCGGAAGGCGAACGGCGAATCCAAGGGGTCGTCGAGAAGCACAGGCGCTTGCTGCAAGCGCTTCAATCGGGCGATCCGGATGAGGTACAGCGCTCGGTGCGCCATTATTTCGACGATTCCTACGTTACGCTGCAACATAGCATTTCCCGAAGTTAAGGCAAGGCCGGGCTGCCGGCCTCGTTCGCTCGAACTTGTCGACAAGTATACAAAATTAAGCTCAAGCGAATAAGGCCAAACTAGAAGGAAACGGCACCAGGAAAATACACCATCATCGGAGGTTTCCATGAATACGATTTTTGGACTTAGCCATACGGCCACCTTGTTGATTTGGACGCTCGTCGCGATCGTATTTCTGATCGTGTTCATCTCAAAATTCAAGTGGAATCCGTTCGTCACGCTGCTGCTCTCTTGTATTCTGCTCGCGCTGCTGGCCGGAATGAAGCCGGCTGATACGGTCACTTCCATCACCAAAGGGCTGGGCGGAACGCTCGGCACGATCGCCATCGTCATCGGCCTCGGCACGATGCTCGGCAAGATGATGGCGGAATCGGGGGGCGCGGAGCGCATCGCGGGAACGCTGATCGATAAATTCGGCGACAAAAAAGTGCACTGGGCGATGGTCATTGTCGGGTTTCTCGTCGGCATCCCGGTATTCTTCGAAGTCGGCGTCATCCTGCTGATCCCGATCGTCTTCATCGTCGCGCGCAAGACGAAAATGCCGCTGCTGCAAATCGGCATTCCCGTGCTGGCCGGTCTGAGCACCGTGCACGGTCTCGTGCCTCCCCATCCCGCGCCGATGATCGCGATCGACGCGTACGGCGCCGATCTCGGCAAGACGATTCTGTACTCGATTCTGATCGGCATTCCGGTCGCCATCCTTGCAGGTCCGCTGTTCGGCAAGTTCATCGGCAAGCGCGTTCAAACCGAACCCGATCCGAAGCTGGTGGAACAATTCGCCATGAAGGAAGGGCGCGAGCTGCCCGGATTCGGCATTACGCTGTTTACGATTCTGCTTCCGGTCATCCTGATGCTGATCGGCTCCATCGCGAACATCGCCGATCCGGAAGCGACGAGCGGGTTCACGCGGTTCTGTGAATTTATCGGCCACGAAGTCATCGCGCTGCTCATCTCGGTCGTGTTCTCGTTCTTCTCGCTCGGCTTCGCGAGAGGCTTCACCAAGGAAGACATCTCCAAGTTCACGTCGGAATCCCTCGCGCCGATCGCGGGCATCGTGCTCATTATCGGCGGCGGCGGCGCGTTCAAGCAAGTGCTGATCGACAGCGGCGTCGGCCAGGCCATCGCGGATTTGGCGACGAACGCCCATATCAACGTCATTCTGTTCGCTTGGCTGGTCGCTGCGCTTATTCGCGTCGCCACAGGTTCCGCAACGGTCGCGATGACGACGTCCGCAGGTATCGTTGCGCCTGTGCTGGCGATGTCGCCGGGGGCGAACGTGGAGCTGGTGGTTCTGGCGACGGGCGCGGGTTCGCTCATTCTGTCCCACGTGAACGACGCGGGCTTCTGGATGGTGAAGGAGTTCTTCAACATGAGCGTGCCGCAAACGTTGAAATCGTGGACGATGATGGAGACGCTTCTCTCCGTTGCGGGATTGATCCTCATTTTGATTGTCAGCGCGTTTATGTAAAATGGAGAGAAAGAAACCATGCGACGAAAGGCTTTGATTAAAACATGCATACTTACATGATAGGCATCGACATCGGGACGACGAGCACGAAGGCGGTGCTGTTCCGTGAAGACGGAAGCGTCGCTTCCGTCGGCAACGTCGAATATCCGCTCTACACCCCGACGCCGCAAATTGCCGAACAGAACCCGGACGAGATTCTGGCGGCGGTCGTCGGCTCGGTCAGGCAAGCGATGGAGAAGGGCGGCGTTGCGGCGGAAGAGGTGCGCTTCGTCTCCTGCAGCTCGGCGATGCACAGCGTCGTCCCGGTGGATGCGGCGGGCAAGCCGCTCATGAACGGCATCACGTGGGCGGACAACCGAAGCGCCGAATGGGCCAAACGGCTGAAGCGGGAAATGGGCGGCCACGAGATCTATTTGCGGACGGGAACGCCCATCCATCCGATGTCTCCGATCACGAAGCTGCTCTGGCTTCGCCACGAGCACCCGGATTTGTTCGCCCGGGCGGCCAAGTTCGTGTCGATCAAGGAGTACGTGCTCGAGAAGCTGTTCGGCCGCTACGTCGTCGATCATTCAATCGCTTCGGCGACGGGGATGATGAATTTGCAATCGCTCGATTGGGACGAAGAGGCGCTCCGCATCGCAGGCGTGACCCGCGACCGCTTGTCCGAGCTCGTGCCCACGACGCACCGGCTGGACGGGCTGAACGCCGCATATGCCGCCGAGATGGGGCTAAAGCCTTCGACGCCGTTCATCGTCGGAGCGAGCGACGGCGTGCTGTCGAACCTGGGGCTTGACGCCATCCAGCCGGGCGTCGTCGCAGTGACGATCGGGACGAGCGGGGCGATCCGCACCGTCACGCACCGGCCGGCGACCGACCCGAAGGGGCGCTACTTCTGCTACGCCCTGACCGAAGACCATTGGGTCGTCGGCGGTCCCGTCAACAACGGCGGCGTCATCTTCCGCTGGGTGCGCGACGAATTCGCCGCGTCGGAGACCGAGACCGCCAAGCGGCTCGGCATCAGCCCTTACGACGTGCTGACCCGGATCGCCGAGCGGGTGCGGCCGGGGGCCGACGGCCTGATTTTCCACCCCTATCTGACGGGCGAACGCGCTCCGCTCTGGAATCCGGACGCCCGCGGCTCGTTCTTCGGCCTTACGCTTCACCATCAGAAGGAGCACATGATCCGTGCGGTGCTCGAAGGCGTCATTTATAACTTGTACACGGTCATGCTGGCGATGCAGGAGACGACGGGCGTGCCTGCGCAGATCAAGGCGACGGGCGGCTTCGCCCGGTCGCCGCTGTGGCGGCAGATGATGGCCGATATTTTCAACCAAAGCGTCGTCGTGCCGGAAAGCTTCGAGAGCTCGTGCCTCGGCGCCGTCGTGCTCGGGATGCGCGCCTTCGGCGACGCGGACGCTTTCTCCCGCGTCTCCCGGATGGTCGGTACGACGCACGAGCACGTCCCGAATCCCGCGGCCGCTTCCGTCTACCGGGAGCTGCTGCCGATTTTCGTCCGCCTGGCGCGGATGCTGGAAGAGGAATACGCAAGCATTGCGAAATACCAGCAAAAGCTGTTTAACGAAGTCTCCGCCGAAGCTTGATCGGCTTGCCGCACAGACCGCCTCGCGAACGGGTTCCCCGTCGCGCGGCGGTCTTTTTGCGATTGGATCCTTTGCTATAATGCCGCTATTTACCAAAGGACCGTAAGGAAGACAACCGTTGGCGAACGCAAAAAAAGGGCGATCCCCCGGATTCTCCGATCCGTTCGGAATCGTCCTTGGCGCCGACCGAATTGGCCTTATTCGCCGAGGAACGCGCCGAGCATCCAGACGTGCTTTTGCAAGCCGGCGTGAATGTCCAGCAGCAGATCGTGGCTCGCTTCGTCCCCGATCGATTCGGCGTAGGACAAGCCCGCCTGCAATTCGTCGATCATGAGGCTGAAGTCGTGCCGGACGGCGGCGACCATTTGCTCGGCGGAGCGGGGTGCAGCCTCTTCTTGAATGGAAGCCAGCTTCAACGCTTCCGACAGCGTCGTCAGCGCGTCGTCGCCGAGCGCGCGAACGCGTTCCGCCAGAACGTCGATATGTTCCGCCGCTTCGTTGTAAAGCTCTTCAAACTTCGCGTGCAGCGTAAAAAAGTGCGGCCCTTTGACATGCCAATGAAAATGGCGAAGCTTCATCTCCATGACGATCCAATTCGCAAGTTGCTTGTTCAGTACGGTTTTCATAGCGCTCATTTTCAGTTCCTCCCCAAATGTTTGATTTAAATTTAAACTTAATCTAAATCTGATTACATATTATCATCCGTGCGCCATTCGATCATGAAGATTTGATGAAGAAAAGATGAAGATTGCATGAAGCACCGACGAAGCCCACGCAAGGGTTCCTCTATTGAAACGGGTGAGGTTCTGCTACAATAGATAGGCTAGCCGCCATGGGGGTATCGCGTTGATGAGAGCGTTAAAGAAGTTTTACATCGAAATTACGAGCGTCTGCAACCTGGCTTGCAGCTTCTGTCCCGAGACGAAGCGCCAGGCGCAGTTCCTGCAGCCGGAACGCTTCAGCCACATTCTCGACGAGATCAAGCCGTATACCGACTCGATCTACCTGCATGTGAAGGGCGAACCGCTGCTGCATCCGAAAATCGATCAATTGCTGGACATCAGCCAGCAGAAGGGTTTTAAAGTCAATATTACGTCCAACGGAACGCTTCTTCACAAGAACCGGCACAAGCTGCTCGGCAAGCCCGCGCTCAGGCAAATGAACTTCAGCCTGCACAGCTTCGACGGGCATGCAGGCTCGACGGACAAGGAAGGCTATGTGACGGGCGTGCTGGCGTTCGCCAAAGAAGCCGCGCAGGAGCACGGCGTGCTGATCTCGCTGCGTCTGTGGAATCTGACGGAAGACAATGCGACGAACGTGCAGCGTCGGCGCAACCGGGAAGTGCTGAGCATTCTCGAGCGGGAATTCGGGCTCGATTACAAGATTGAAGAGCGATTCGAGAGGGGCAAAGGCCTGAAGCTTGCGGAGCGCATTTATTTGAACCAGGACCACGAGTTCCGATGGCCGAAGCTGACCGAGCGGGAGTACGAGGGCAAAGGATTTTGCCATGCGCTCCGCAACCAGGCGGGCGTGCTCGTGGACGGCACGGTCGTGCCGTGCTGCCTGGACGGAGAGGGCGTCATCAATCTGGGCAACATCCACGACAAGCCGTTCGGCGAAATTCTCGAAGGCGAACGCGCGAGACGGCTGTACGACGGTTTTTCCCGGCGCGAAGTGGTGGAGGAATTGTGCCGGAAATGCGGCTACCGGCAGCGATTCGGCACATCTTGATCACCCGCGGAAAATCGTGTAAAATCTAGAACTAGACGCGCGTCAAAACTTCATAAGCAATGATCGGAGGAGCCTGTCATTCGCAGGCTTCTTTTTGTCTTTTTCGGGTTCCCGGCCGTATTTTGGGGCACACATATAGAAGAGTTTCGGGGGAGGAGCCAAGGATGGAGCAACAAGCCGTTTGGGCGATCGTTATTTTTCTTGTCATTTACGGACTGATCATCTCCGAGAAAATCCACCGGACAACCGTCGCCATGATCGGAGCTGCGCTCATGGTCGGGTTCGGCATCGTCGACCAGGAGACGGCCGTGCACCATATCGACTTCAACACGCTCGGGCTGCTCGTCGGCATGATGATCATCGTCGGCATTACGGCCGAGACGGGACTGTTCAACTACATGGCGATCGCCGCCGCGAAGAAGGCCAAAGGGATGCCGATCCGCATTCTCATTGCGCTTGCGGTGATTACGGCCGTCGGCTCAGCCTTTCTCGACAACGTGACGACCGTTCTTCTTATGGTGCCCGTCACGTTCAGCATTACACGCCAGCTGAAGGTGAATCCCATCCCCTTCCTGTTGACCCAGGTCATCTCGTCCAACGTAGGGGGAACCGCGACGCTGATCGGCGATCCGCCGAACATCATGATCGGCAGCGCGGTCAAGGAACTGACGTTCAACGCTTTTCTCGCGAATTTGGCGCCGATCGTTCTTGTCATCATGATCGTCTATATCGGTCTGTTTATGCTGATGTTCCGGAAATCGCTGCGCGCGAAGGAAGAGGACATCCGCGGCATCATGGAGATGGACGAGAAGCAGCTCATTACGAATCGCAAGCTGCTCATTCAATCGCTGGTCGTGCTGGGGCTGACGATCGTGGGCTTCTTCACTCACCAATGGCTGCATCTGGAGTCGGCCACGGTGGCGCTTGCGGGCGCGTTCCTCCTGCTGCTGCTCACCGGCGAGCACTCTATGGAGCGGGCGCTCGCCAAGGTGGAATGGTCGACGATCTTCTTCTTCGTCGGCTTGTTCGTTCTCGTCTCCGGCCTGGTCGAGACGGGCGTCATCGCCGACCTGGCGAAGCGGGCGATCGATTGGACGGGGGGCGACCCGTTCGCGACGTCGATGCTCATTTTGTGGTTGAGCGCCATCGCCTCCGCTTTTCTCGACAACATTCCGTTCGTCGCCACGATGATCCCGATGATTCAGGAGATCGGGGCGCTCGGCTTCGGCGACCTCGAGCCGCTCTGGTGGAGCCTGGCGCTCGGCGCTTGTCTCGGCGGGAACGGCGCGCTCATCGGCGCCAGCGCGAACCTCATCGTCGCAGGGCTCGCAGGCAAGGAAGGCTACCCGATCTCCTTCATTCGTTTTTTGAAGTTCGGTTTTCCGCTAATGCTGCTGTCGATTGTCATTTCCAGCGTTTACGTCTATTTGCGCTATCTGATATAAATTTTTTCCCCTCCTTGACAATCCGCCTTGCAAGATCTAAATTTAAACTAAGTCTAAATAAAGGGAGGGGAGCCTCATGTCTCGCATCGGACTTACGGCGCAGCGGAAGCTCATTCTCGATATCGTCAGCGAAGCCAGCGATCATCCGACTGCGTCGGATATTATCGACCGGCTGAAGCTTCAGGGGCAGACGGTGGCCTATGCGACCGTGTACAATTCGCTTCGCTACTTGACCGATCAGGGCCTCATTCGCGAGCTGAAGCTGGAAGGAGACGCCAGCCGCTACGATGCGCGGATGGAGGATCATCAGCATATCGTCTGCACCTCGTGCGGGCGCGTCGACGAAGTGATGACGGAGATTCCGAAGGACTGGCTGCGGCAGATCGAAGCCGAGACGGGCTACTCCATTACGGAGGAGCAACTGCTGTTCAAAGGAGTGTGCGCCGAATGCAGAACGTCGAACAACAAAGCCGTGCAATAAACGGGGCTGCGACGCCGTTCATGGAAGGGGCTTTCTGCGATACGACGCGCCGGATCGTCGTCATCAGTCCGTTCCCGGCGCAGCTCCAGCAGCTGGTGTCCGAACTGATGGCGCGCTGCTACGACGTGCTCATGTTCCACCATGCGAAGGAGCCGATTCTTCCGCTGCTTCAGAACGACCTCATTATTGTCGACCAAACTTGGGGGACGGAGGATCGGCTTCCCTTCGAAGCGAGCGCGACGTCGGAGTTTCTGTATCTTGTCGGCGACAAGACGACGGCCATTCCGGCTGACGGCCATACGCTCGTCTGGCCCTCCGGTCTCGAAGAGGCCGTCGCCAAGATCGAAGAGCTGGCCGGCCAGAGCAAGCCCTCCGCGCCGGAGAGCGCCGAACGCTTGCGGCTGAAGGATATCGAGATCGACGTCAAGCGGATGCTGGTGTTCAAAGGCGGGGCCAGAGTCGATCTGACCAAGACCGAGTACGATTTGCTGCTCGTGCTTCTAACGTCCGAAGGCGTCCTGACGCGCCAGGCCATTATGGAAGCAATATGGGGCGATTCGTATTTCGGAGGCAGTAATTCGATCGACGTCCATATCAAGAGCCTTCGGCAGAAGCTCGGGGACGATCCGAAAAACCCGTCCTACATCGCGACCGTTCGCGGCGTCGGTTACCGGATTGCGGAATGATCCGCTTCATGAAATCTTCACGAACCCTTCATCATACCTTCATGCAGCCGGGCTGCATCGATGGTATGATTTTTTTGTCGCAAGGATTTAAACTAAATCTAAATATAAAAAAGGAGTGACGGAAGATGCGCAAAACGATTATCGTCGGCACCGGCCCCGCCGGGCTGACGGCGGCCATCTATCTCGCGAGAGCGAACCTGAATCCGCTCGTGATCGAAGGTCCGGAACCGGGCGGGCAATTGACGACGACGACCGAGGTCGAGAATTTTCCCGGCTTCCCGGAAGGCATTCTCGGTCCGGAATTGATGGCCAATATGCGCAAGCAAGCCGAACGGTTCGGAGCCGAATTCAAGACCGGATGGGTGAACGAGGTCGACCTGTCCAAGCGCCCGTTCACGTTGCAAGTGGAAGGCCTAGGCGAGCTGCAGGCGGAGTCGCTCATCTTCTCGACCGGAGCGTCGGCCAAATATCTGGGCATCCCCGGGGAGAAAGAGAACGTCGGACGCGGCGTCAGCACTTGCGCGACCTGCGACGGGTTCTTCTTCCGCGGCAAAAAGATCATTGTCGTCGGAGGCGGGGACTCCGCGATGGAGGAAGCAAGCTTCCTGACCCGGTTCGCGTCGGAAGTCGTGCTCGTCAACCGGCGCAATGAGCTTCGCGCCTCCAAGATCATGCAGGAGAGAGCGCGCAGCAACGCCAAGATCAGCTGGGCGCTGAACCGCACGCCGCTTGAAGTGGTCGCGGACGAAGCCGGCGTGAAAGGCCTGAAAGTGCGGAACAACGAAACCGGCGAAGAAGAGCTCGTCGAAGCGCAAGGCGTGTTCGTGGCCATCGGCCATACGCCGAACACGAAGTTCTTGAACGGCCAATTGACGACCGATTCCCACGGCTATCTGGTCGTCAAGCCCGGCACGACCGAGACGAACGTTCCCGGCGTGTTCGCTTGCGGCGACGTTCAGGACAGCCGTTACCGCCAGGCGATCAGCGCCGCCGGAACGGGCTGCATGGCCGCGCTGGACTGCGAGCGGTTCCTGGAAGCGGCGGAAGCTTCCAAGTCGGAAGTAACGGTTTAATTGAACAACGATAAAGGAGGCCACAACGATGTCCCAAGCCGGGCCCGTCATCGTGTACACCAGCACGCATTGCAATTATTGCAAGCAAGTGAAAGCTTTCCTCGCCGATCAAGGCGTCGCCTATGAAGAGCGCAACATCGACGCCGACGAGAAATTCGCCGAGGAGCTGTGGAATTCCGGCATGCGCTCCGTTCCGGTCACCGTCATCGGAGACGTCAAAATTCTCGGCTTCAACCAAGCGCAGCTGACGCGCGCCGTAGCCGAATTGCAAGCCTAAACTCAATCCCATTCACACCAGGAGGTTTTCCAACATGACCATTCAACAAACGAACGCTTATCCTTTCGCCAAAGTCGGACTGCCCGCCCCGTCGTTCAAGCTGCCGTCCACGAAGAACATCGAAACGCTGGAGGAGACGGTGTCCCTCGAGGATTACCGCGGCAAATGGCTGGTGCTGTTCTTCTGGCCGTACGACTTCACCTTCGTCTGCCCGACGGAAATCCGCGGCTTCAGCGACAGCTACGAGCAGTTCAAAAACCTGGACTGCGAGATCGTCGGCGCTTCCGTCGACAGCGTCTATACGCACCGCGCCTGGATTCAGACGCCGGTCGAGCAGAACGGCATCGGTGACATCCGCTTCCCGATCGCTTCCGACTTCACGAAGGAGACTGCGCATGCCTACGGCATTCTGGACGACGCCTCCGGCGCCGCGCATCGCGGACTGTTCATCATCGATCCGGAAGGCATCCTGCGTTACCAGGTCGTAACCGACATGAACGTCGGCCGCAGCGTCGACGAGACGCTCCGCATTCTTCAAGCGCTGCAATCCGGCGGTCTGTGCCCGGTCAACTGGAAGCCGGGCGAGCGCACGCTCGGTTAACGAAAAAAAGCAGGACAAGCCGCGAGTTTGCGTTTATTTTCCCGCGCCGCGCGACATACTGATAGGATAGAATGGTTCTCGGGTGTGGCGCAGAGCAGGGCAAACCGGACACGCAATCGTTTGCCCGAGAAGGTGCGGGAAATGAACGATCCGAACTTCGCGAAGGGCTGTCTGTGGGGAACGGCGATCAGCCTCGTCATTTGGGGGATGATCGCCTTCCTGGTTTGGAAGCTCGTCTAGTTCGCTAGCTTTGCATAAACAAAATCATCGTCTGCCAAGCGATTTATCCACAAGCAATGGACTGCCCGCAATGGTTTGACACTGACGCAACGCTTTTCCTGCTTGACTAGCACCCTCCGATCGTAATATATTAATTCGGCTGCTGTCTGAAGATACGATCGAAAGGAATGTTAGTGAAAGTGGCTGTGAACGATGACGCCAAACCGAAATTAACCGTCGTCAAAATCCTCAAATGCAAAAACAGCGACTGCAAGGCGTGGGTCAGGGAAGAGTTCGCCACCCCGGGGCAAGTATGTCCGTTATGCAAAGGTCCGATGCTCCGCACGATGAAGCATTTGTCTCCTCTGCAGAAGAAGTACAAAGCCCCTTCGAAATAGGACGAGGCTTGTCGCAGCAAAACCCGCATTTGGCGCGGGTTTATTTTTTTGCCTTTGGCAGGCTTCCGGCTTATGCTAGAAGAGATAAGGATGCAGAGAGGAAGGATGCAACGCATGAGGCGGGAATTGTGGATAGACGGGCAATGGAGAAAAGGGCAGGCCTACACGGAGCTGAAATCGCCGTATTCCGGCCGGCCGATCGCGGAGGTGGCGCAGGCCGGGGAGCGTGAGACGGAGGAGGCGATCGCGGCGGCCGAGCGGGCGTTCGGTGCGATGGCCGCGATGCCGGCGCACGAGCGAACGGCGATTCTGGACCGCGTTGCGAGGTCGATCGAAGAACGCGGCGAGGAACTGGCGCGCCTGCTCGCCCTGGAGGCGGCCAAGCCGCTGAAGACGGCGCGCGCCGAGATCGCGCGAACGGCGCAGACGTACAAGTTCGCCGCGATGGAAGCGAGCCGGATTCACGGTGAGACCGTTCCGATGGACGCGGCGCCGGGCGGCGAAGGCCGGATCGCCTATACGGTCCGCAAGCCGCTGGGGGTCGTGGGTGCGATCACGCCGTTCAACTTCCCGTTTAACCTGGTGGCCCATAAGGTGGGACCGGCGATCGCGGCGGGCAATACGATCGTACTGAAGCCTGCGGGCCAGACGCCGCTCGCCGCGCTGGCAATAGCCGAGCTGTTCGCGGAAGCGGGGCTGCCGGCGGGAGCGCTCAATGTCGTGCCGGGAGCGGGCGCGGTCGTGGGCGAAGCGATCGTTCGCGACCCGCGGGTGAAGGCCCTGTCGTTCACGGGCAGTCCCGAAGTCGGCATCGCCATGCGCAACAAGGCGGGGTTGAAGCGGGTCACGCTGGAGCTCGGGTCCAATTCCGCGCTGCTGATCGACGGCACGGTCGAGCTGACGGATTCGCTCGTCGCACGCTGCGTTGCGGGCGCTTATTCGTTCAGCGGGCAAGTGTGCATCTCGATCCAGCGGATGTACGTGCATGAGAGCAAATACGAGGCGTTCGTCGAGCGGTTCGCGCAGGAAGCCGCGCGGCTGGTCATCGGCGATCCGGAGCGTGAGGAGACGGATTTCTCCGCCTTGATCCATGCGAAGGAAGTCGCCCGAATGAAGGAATGGACGGAGAGCGCTGTAAGGCGAGGCGCCCGGGTCGCACTCGGCGGAGAAGCGCTGTCGGAGACGATCTTCGCCCCGACGGTGCTGACGAACGTCCCCGAGGACGAGCCGGTCTCCTGCAGGGAAGTGTTCGGTCCCATTGTCTGCATGGAGCCGTTCGCCTCGCTGGACGACGCGATCGCGCAAGTCAACCGTTCGCGTTACGGTCTGCAGGCCGGGCTGTACACGAACGATCTGAACGCCGCCATGCGGGCCGCCGACAAGCTGGAAGTGGGGGGCGTCATGATCAACGATTTTCCGACGTTCCGGGTCGATCAAATGCCGTATGGCGGCGTGAAGGAGAGCGGCATCGGCCGGGAAGGCGTCCGTTACGCGGTCGAAGAGATGACCGAGCTGAAGCTCGTCTCCATCCGGTTGCGGCACGGGGGCTGAAGCTTCTCGGCTGCGGTCGGGCGGCGATCGGCGGCGCACCCGCCCGGATCGGGCTCGCCTTCCTTCACAAACCGCTCAAATGACGGGCCGGGCGTGGACGGCTGCCGTTGCCGGACGGTTTGGACGCTCATAAGTTGGACTATTCCGCACTATTAACCGGGTGGAGGAGACCAAGGCGATGAGTTCGTCCTATATCGGCAGCAAATGGAGAAAAACGCTTCCGCTCCTCGGCGAAGCCGAGACGAAGCGTTGGGTGCCGGAAACGGCAAAGCTGACCAAACAGAGGCTGCGGGTCATGCTGCGTAAGTACGACACCGTCTATGTGAAGCCCGAATTCGGCACGTTCGGCGTCGGCGTCATGCGAACGGCCCGCCTCGCGGACGGTAGCTGGGAGCTCAGGTTCGGGACCGCGCGGCGGGTTTACGAGTCGTTTGACCGGATGTATGGCGCTTTGTCCCGCATGAAGAAGGGCAAATCCTACTTGGTTCAACGGGGCATTCCGCTGCTGAAGCATAACGGGAGAAGCTTCGACATCCGGGTCATGGTTCAGAAAAATCTGCAAAAGAAGTGGGAAGCGACCGGTGTCATCGGCCGAGTCGCCGCCAAGGGCAAAGTCGTCACCAACTACCACAGCGGCGGCACGCCGATGCCGCTGGAGACGCTGCTGAAGCCGTATTTGAGCCGGGACGGCATCAAGGGGCAGATCGGATCCTTGAAGCGCAAGGGAGTCAAGATCGCGAAGGTGCTGCAGCGCCGGTTCCCCGGCATTCGGGAGATCGGAGTCGACGTCGGGATGGACAGCCGCTTCGATCCGTGGGTTCTCGAAGTGAACACCCGGCCCGATCCGTACATTTTCCGCAAGCTGCCGGACAAATCCGTCGTTCGCAAGGTGCTGCGCTATGCGCGCTCCTACGGACGGATCAAGGCGAAGGGGAGCGTAAAAAGAAAATAAACAAAAAGCCGCGGACAGCGCAGAACGCGATCCGCGGCTTTATTGCGGTTCGGCCCGACGGAACGCAGCCGATATCGAAGAGAATCGAAGCTTGCGGGCGATAAACGATTAAAGGAAAAGCAACAACCGCATGTAAGCGCTTATGGATGTTCGCTTGCCGGCCAATCGTTAACTTTTGACCGTTTAGCCTCCTTTACAGAACATTCGGCGAGGGAGTAAGATTCAAATGCGCAATTTAAGGAATAATACCTTTTGATCGCTGAATTCTGTAAGCAGAAGCGGGGGAACCAACGAGACGGCTTGTCCGATGCCGGTCTCCGGGGTGAATCGTTCGGCAGCGGCCGAGTGTAGGGCGACTTTCGCGTCCAAATCCGTCAGCTAACCTCGTAAGCGTCCGATGGAAGGATTTGTCGCGATTTCGCGAACCTCTCGCGAGGGTTCGGAAAGCCGCGGGAAGATACATCTTCCCTGCGGCTTTTTCAGTATGCCGATTGAAGCATCGAAGAGATAAACCGGATGGAAAGAAAAGGGGAACTTCTATGTACAGCAGGCTTAAAAGGTATGTGATCGGCCGCCCGATGAAGAGCACGCAGCTCGAAGGAGAGAAGCTGTCCAAGCTGAAGGCGCTCGCCGTCCTGTCTTCGGACGCGCTGTCGTCGGTCGCCTACGGCACCGAACAAATTCTTCTCGTCCTCATGGCGGCCGGCTTCGCCGCCGTCTGGTACTCGATTCCGATCTCGCTTGCGGTTCTCGGTCTGCTGCTCGTTCTCATTCTGTCTTACCGGCAAACGATCTATGCTTATCCTGCGGGCGGCGGCGCGTATATCGTCGCGAAGGAGAACCTCGGCGTATCGACGGGTCTTCTTGCCGGAGGCTCGCTGCTGGTCGATTACATTCTGACGGTGGCGGTCAGCTCCTCCGCCGGCACTGACGCGATTACGTCGGCTTCAAATCGCGGCGGCTACGTTCGGCAGGGGCACGATCTATTACATCATTCAAGGCGTGACCGCCTTGATCCTGTTCCTGGCCGCCAATACGGCTTACTCGGCGTTCCCGCTGCTCGCCTACATGCTGGCCAAGGACAAATACATGCCGCATATGTTTATGGTTCGCGGCGATCGGCTCGGATTTTCCAACGGCATCCTGTTCCTCGGAGCACTGTCGGCGCTGCTCGTCATCGTCTTCCATGGAGATACGGAAAATTTGATCCCGCTGTACGCGGTCGGCGTGTTCATTCCGTTCACGCTGTCGCAGCTCGGCATGATGGTCCGCTGGATCCGGAGGAAGCCTTCCGGCTGGCTGGTGAAGCTCGCCGTCAACACGGTCGGGATGCTGACGACGCTCGTCATCACGCTGATCTTCATCTTTACGAAGTTTAACCAGGTATGGATGGTGTTCCTGTTCCTTCCGGTCGTTATTTTGATGTTCTTCAAAATCAACCGGCATTACCGCAACGTCGCGGAGAACCTCAGGATCTGCATCGACAAGGAAAAACCCGAAGTGAAGGGCAGCACGATCGTCGTTCCGGTTGCCGGCGTCACCCGCGTCGTCATGCATTCGCTCGGCTACGCGAAGTCGTTGACGGACAATGTGGTTGCCGTATACGTCGGCTTTAGCGAGGAAGACATCGACAAGATGGAGCGCAAGTGGGAGGAGTGGAACCCCGGCGTTCGGCTGATTGTGCTGAAGTCGAGCTACCGGAGCGTCATCGGGCCTTTAATCAAATTCATCGATACGGTAGAATGGAAGACGGCCGAGACGGATCATCTGACGGTTCTGATTCCGCAGTTCTTTCCCAAGCATTGGTGGCAGAACATTCTGCACAACCAGACGAGTCTGATGCTGCGGGCGTTCCTGTTCAACCGGAAGGATGTCGTCGTGGCCACGGTTCCGTACCATTTGAAGGAATAGCGTCCGGAACCGCCGATCGAGACGGAAGAGGGGCGGCGCGATGAGCGAAATCAAGATGAATTTATATGAAGATTGGATCGAGACGGTGAAGGAAATTTTCCGGAGCTCCGGATTTCCGTTCGAGCCGGGCACGCCGCATGAGGTCATCGGACAAACCTACTACCGGCAATCGGCCGACACCGACGAGGAAGCCGCCCGCCTGAACGCGGAGAACGAGCGGAGGCTCCGGGAGATGGAGCGAACGATCCGCGACCATTTCGCCAGCGTCATCGAACCGGACATTCGCAAGCGCACCGGATACAAGGGCGATCGGTTCGAGTTCAAGTGGGTGTACATGCAGGGCGAGAACATCGTCGAACTGAATTCGGAGTACCGGATTCCGCTCGGGTAGAGGCAGATTTTATCGTGAAAAAAGCCGGGGCAGCCCCGTCCTTGTCGGATGATCGGTCGCCCCGGCTTTTTTCATTTGCTTAACCCGTATGCCTTGCGGACAAGCGCAAAATACGTATCCGCCGTGACGACCTCGTACTCCGGACCGAGGGACTCGGCGATGGCCAATACGTCCGAAGGCCTCATGCCCCAAGCGTTGACCCCGACGGAGAGGAACAGCGGCGACTGGCCGTCCCATCCCGCCTTCGCCTCTGCCAGGACGTCCTTGCCGTCCTGGACCGTTCCGATGCCGCGCTGATTCGAGACGGGAACGCCGCCGACGATGTCGATCCCGAATTTGTTGCCGGCCAGCAGAATGCCGGGTACTTTGTAATCCTTCCCGTAAGCGGCGGCTTCGTCTTCGGAGAGCGGCACGTCCTGGGTCACTTCCCGGTTGATGACCATCGGGATGGTCATACCGGTATCCTTCAAATACCGGTAGCCGCTCTTCAGGAAATCCGGGAATGTCGTCTCCGGCCACGGATGCGGGCTGAAGTAGCCGGCTCCGGACGGTCCCGCTACCAGCAGGTCGTTCTCGGTCGCCGTCTGGCGGTAATAGTTCAAAATCGAGGGCGCCGCATCGTAGAGCAGCGGACTGGACGTCCAGTTGATCGGCACTTTCCCGCGCGCCGGGTCCTCCCACAGCACTTCCCGCATATGGTTCTCGTCGTACTGCAGGTTGTCGCCTTCGCCGAACGTGAAGGTGACGTAGATTTTGTTCTGCAGCTTCGGCTTGGCCGGCTTGCGTTCCGGAACGTTCACCGGCCTCGTGCCCGACAATACGGTCATGTTGTGGAACCAATCGGCGGCCAGCGTGAAGACGCTATGGGCGGAGAGCAGGTCGACGGAGGCGGCTTCGCCTTCGAAGTCGTTGCTGAACCAGCCCAGATAGGGCGTTCCGGGCTCGACATCGGCGAGAATTTGCTCGAAGAGCGCTCTCTGCTCCGGCACGTCGGTCGAGAGCCAGAACACCATCGCCTTGTTCGCGACGGCGTAATCGCGCAAGTAGCCGAAAGGCTCCTTCTCCTCCGAAGAGAGCGGACGGACGTTGCCGACGGACACTTTGAACTGGTTCCACATTTCAATCGAGATCGTCAATTGCTTCGCGCCGGCCGGCGGCTTGAACTCGTAGACGAAGTAGTTGCCGTTGTCCGCGAACCGGTGGTCGGCCCCGGGCAGCGCTTTGGAACCTTGCCGGTCGTAGAGATACGCTTCTTCTTCTGGCGTATTCGTGTCGAACTGGGCGATCGTCTGGCCGTCGGCGGTCACGGTGATCGCGTGCACGGCCGGTCCCCAGCCGTCCTGCGGGAAGGCGTCGTCTAACCGGACGTAGACCGCTTCTTGACCCAAATACGGCGACAGATCGTATTCGTAGACGCCCCGGTTGCTGGCGTCGCGAATTTGCCGGGTCTCTTGGGCGATCGTATCGAACGTATCCGGAATGCCCGGAGGAATCGGAATGGACGTGTTCGGACTGAGCCCGATCAGCATCCGGTGGGTCGTCCGGCTCCACAGGTTTTCATATTGCCACGTGTAAGCGTCCATTTTGTTTTGGAACTTGCCCCGCAAATCCTCGACGATTTTCAAGCCGTAGGGGGCGGACGTGAGCGTCGCAGCCCATTCCGGGCTTACGACGACGGCGTCCTTGAGTCCCGCCAGCGTCGTCGCGACGTTGATGGAATCCGGAACGAGCGGATCGTAGACGATGACGCCTTTGATTTCCTTTTTGTATTTCGCGAAAATATCCATGTAGTTGTCGTAGAACGTATGCGGAATCGTCATGTCCTCGAACCACGGATCGTTCTCGTTCTGAACGAGGTAGATGCGCGGCTTCTCGCGGTTGACGATGCCTTGAAGGGTCGTCATGAGCAGCTTGACGTCTCCGGGCGCATCATGCACATTGGCGACGTCCAAATGCTCGGCTCGCGCGAACGTTGGAAGCGCTTGCTTTTTTGGCCATTGGATCGTGCTTTGGTGGTTCCCTTCGGTCTGCGCGGCGGATGCGCCGAATGCGGGCGCGGGCGAACAGAGCAAGGCGAGTACCATAGATGCCATCGTTAGCTTTCGAAACAATCGGATCACCTCATTTGGGATGGAAAGTAAGCAAACCGGACTTGCTGTCGTCTCACCTCCTTCAGGGGAGTATCCGAAATCAAAGATATAATTGTATTACATAAATATATTTAATATATCAGATAGTAGAATTCAAGAGGTTCGACAAAGGTTCTGATCTTTCGGTATTTTTCGGCATATCGGAAAAACGCAAAAAGCGCCGCGTCTGCAGGCGGGACCGCCTTTTTTGCAGACACGACGCTTAAGCGTAAGGGATCGACGGCTTCTGTTACGTTAAGCCTCTAACCAGAAATTCGATGGTCGCCTCGCGCTCCGCTTCGTCGTTCCAGACGTTCTCTTGCCGCGAGGCGCTCCAGGTGTGGCCGATCATGTAGCCGAAGATGGCCGATGCGGTCAATCGGAGAATCGTCAAATTCGGCAGGTCGCGAAGTTTGCCTTCCGCTTTGAATCGGTTCAGAATGCGCTCCACCCGCTCCATCACGAGAGGCAAAATCGCCTCGCGGAATTGCTGCTGGAGGTCTTCATGGAACGGGAGCTCCTGCACGAGAATTTTGAACAGGCTTTTGTTTTGGCGAACGAAGGCGACCCGGTTCTCGATCAGCGCGCGCAAAAATTGGTCGAAGCTCTTGTAGTCCGCGTTCAGGACGCCGCGGAATTCCCGCATGACGAACGGAGCGATCAAGCGGGCCAGCGCGGGCGTAGCGATCGCGAGCAGCAGGTCTTTCTTCGTTTTGTAATGGCGGAAAATCGTTCCTTCCGCGACGCCCGCGCGCTGCGCGATCTCGCTCGTCGAAGAGGCGGCGTAGCCTTTCTCCGCAAACATTTCGATGGCCGCCCGGACGATGCGGGACTGCTTCTCCGTTACTTTCTTGCCGTCTGCACCCGCTTCGAGCAGTTCCTTCAGCCACGGCTCCATGCCTTCCGTCACGGTTCCAACTCCTTGCATCGATCGTTGCCGTCAAATGGCTCTTTGTTTCTTCAATGCTACAACGTTCAGAAGGGCGAACGCAACCGAGAAGCCGAGCAGAATGCAGACGTCGGTCCGGATGTCGGCGAAGCCTTCGCCGCGGATCATAATGCCGCGCATCGCGTCGGCGCCATAGTAGAGCGGCATTATATAGCTCAGCTTCTGCAGCCACGGGTTCATGGCGTCCAGGTTGAACAAGCCGGAGAAGAACACCTGGGGCACGATGACGAGCGGAATGAATTGAATGATCTGGAATTCGGTCGTCGCATACGAAGACAGCAGCGTGCCAAGCGTCAGCGCGGTGAGCGTGAGCAGCAGGTTCATCAGCAGGACAAGCCAGATGGAGCCGTCCATATACATACCGAGCACGTAAATCGAATAAACGGCGATGAGGGCGGCCTGGAGCAGCGTGAACAGCCCGAAGCCGGTCAAATAGCCGCCGACGATCTCGGAGCGCCGGATCGGCGTCGCCAGCAGGCGCTCAAGCGTGCCGGTCGTCCGTTCGCGAAGGAAGGCGACGCCCGCAAGCAGGAACACGAAGAAGAACGAGAAAAAGCCGATCAGCACGGGTCCGAACGAATCGAACGAAGTCAGGCCCTCCTCGCCGTGCAAGTAGGAGACGCGCAGCTGGGGCGCGTTCGGGGCTTCGGCTTGCAGCGCTTTCTGCAGGACGACGAGCACGCTGCGGCTGACGGACGGGTCGCTGCCTTCAAGCAGAAGAGAGGGGGCGCCATGGTCGATGGACACAATGGCGTCCAACTTGCCGTCTCGCAGCGCGTCTTCGGCCTCATCCATGCTTGAATAAGGGACGATGTCGGCGTCGGCCCGTTCCAGCCGCGACTCGATCGGTTCGGGCAGCGACACGGCGCCGATATGCAGCTTCACCGACTGGCCGTTGAAGACGAAGTTCATCAGCGTCAGGACGAGCAAAGGGGCGAGGAACAGCAACGCCAGCGTCCGTTTGTCGCGGACGAATTGGCGGATGATCCGCAGGGCGAGCGCGCGCGTTCTCATGTCCGGACACCTCCGCCGAGCGCGATGAACGCTTCCTCGATCGTTTGCGCGCCGCTGCGCGCTTTGAGCGCTTCCGGCGAGTCGACCGCGGTCAGCCGCCCGTCGCGAAGGAGGCCGATGCGGTCGCACTTGTCGGCTTCGTCCATGACGTGCGTCGTCAGTACGATCGTCGTGCCGGCTTGACGCAGAGCGAGCAGCTCCTTCCAGATCGATTGGCGGAGCGCCGGATCGATGCCGACCGTCGGTTCGTCCAGCACGAGCAGCTCCGGCTCGTGGAGCAGCGCGATCGCAAGCGACAACCGCCGCTTCATGCCGCCGGAATAAGCGGCCACCGGCTTGTTCAGATGATCGAGCAAATCGACGACGCCCATCGCCGCGCGGATTCGCTCGTTGCGGCGGCTGCCGGCCAGCCCGTACAGCGAGGCGAAGAAGAGGAGATTCTCGCGCGCGGTCAGCTCGTTGTACAGCGCGTCGGCTTGTGCCATATAGCCGAACCGGTGCATCATGGCCAGCTTCGGCAGCCGTTCGCCGAGCATCCGGACCGTGCCGGAATCCGCCTTGTCCATGCCGGTCAGCAGCTTGATCAGCGTCGTCTTGCCGGAACCGGACGGGCCGAGAAGGCCGAACAGCTCGCCGCGCCCGATGCGCAGCGTGATGCCGTCCAGCACGGTGCGGCCGCCGAAGGAACGGGTCAGGCCGTCGATTTCGACGACGGGCGGCTTCGGGGCAACGAGGTCTGAAGTCATGGGCGTTCACGCTCCTGAAGAAGTAAGTAATCACTCATTTTTTAGGTTGCGAAATGATCATACATCGAGGCTCCGAATTTGTAAAGCGAGTAATCACTCATTTTTTTGGACAATCTTGAAGCCAGAAGCATCGAATTGACCGCGGAGGAGGGGTCCCGGCTCGACGAAGCGAGCCGCCTTCCGGTCAATTATCCGTTCTGGCCGTTGACGGAGGAGGACGATTCGATCGTTCGGAAGCCTCCGCCATAACAAAAATTGCCGTCGCCCGGACTTGCCGCGAAGTCCGCGCAACGGCGATTTTTTGCCCGTTCAGGAGGCGACCGTATCCGTCTTCCCCGGCTTCTTCGGCGACGAACGGGACGCGGGCGACGATTCCGCTCTCATGTAGAGGATGAGGCCCAGAATGACAAACGCGCCGCCGGTCAACTGCAAGCCGCCGATCATCTCACGGAACAGCAGCATGCCCAGCAGACTGGAGCCGATCGGTTCCGCGAGCACCGTCATGGAGATCGTCGTCGGCTTCACGTATTGCAGCAGCCAGTTGAAAATCATATGCCCGAACACGGTAGGCACGACGGCGAGCAGCGCGAACACGAGCCATTCCCGCGGCGGGTAATCGGTGACGGAGATGCCGCAGACGAGATTGTAGGCCCAGAAGCAGAAGAAGGTGACCGCGAACACGATCAGGCTGTACAAGTAAGAAGGAACGCGGGTGAGAATCCGCTTGGCGATCAGCATGTTGAAGACGATTGCGAGCGTCCCCAGCAACGAGAGCGAGTCCCCGAGCACGGCGGAGCGCGACACGCCCGAATCGGCGGAACCGACGAGAACGACGCCGGCGAACGCGATCGCCATGCCGATCACCCCCCGTCTGTTCAACCGGTCCTTGAACAAGAAGAAGGCGCCGATCATGACGAAGACGGGCTCAAGCGACAGAATGATCGTCGAGCTGGCGATCGAGGTATAGCTGAGAGATGCCATCCACAGCAAAAAATGCAAAGCCAAAAAGAAGCCGGCCGCTCCAAGGAGCAGCCAATCTTTGACCGAAATCTTGCGAACGGAGCCGAGCTGCTTGGCGCCGAACGGCAGCATGAGCGCGACGGTAAAGAGCATCCGGTACATCCCCTGCACGGACACCGGCGCGTTCGAGTACCGTACAAGAATCGGCGCAAACGAAATGGCCAGCATGCCGACGATGAGCGGAAAAACCGGCGCCATCGGCGGAGACGACGCGGTTGTCGAAGGGGCGGACGGCATTGGGCGATGTTCCTTCCTGAGTCAAGATAACTTCATCATTCTATCGCCGAACCCTGAAATAATCAATCGCGTAATGGTTGTTCAAGCTGGCGCCTTTTTGGATAAGCTGGTTCATATAGGGAGCGTCGCGGTTGCCGACGATTTCCCGGTAGGAATGGTTCTCCTCCACGACGATGACGCAAAATCGGGATCAAGAGGGCGGTTTTCCGGAAATTGGCCATGATCATCTGCAATACCTCCAATGGAATTCGGTCAGTTCATTTTTAGTTAAGAGAGTTTTCATAAGCGCTTTACATTTTGCTTGTATCCTGATCCTAAGCGCCGCCTTAACCGGCGGCGTACCGGAGGAGGAAAAAACGATGCGTCCAACGGAACTGTCGATTCGCTCCGCACGGCGCCGTACCGGCGTCAGGGACGGATTCTGGATCCGCTTGTCCATCTTGTTCGCGATCGAATTCGTACGCGGCGCTTTCGTCGTGTCCTTCATGCCTTCCTATGCAGGGGACCGGCTGCAATTTTCGCTGTCGGCGATCGGAGCGGCCGTGTCCGTTCATTATTTGGCGGACAGCGTCTGCAAATTGGCGATCGGTTACGCGCTGGACCGGCTTCCCGCGCGGCTTGTCCTCGTCGCCGGTTGGATGTTGACGGCGGCAGGCCTCGGCTTGTTTGTAGAGGCGCGCGACCCGTGGGCGCTATACGCGGCCTCCGCGATGATCGGAATCGGCGGTTCGCCGATGTGGCTCGTCAGCATCGCGCAGGTCGGCAAGGCGAGAAGGGCCGAACGGATGGGCACGCTCTATTTGTTCTGGATGGCCGGGCTCGGACTCGGCCCCGTGATGATCAATTTTGCGCTCGACCGCGGCTATTCGTTCGCCTTCGCCATCCTGCTCGGCGTGACCGCCGTCGCCTGCTTCGTCTCCCTGCTCGTCCGGACGAATCCGGCCGCGGAAGCGGCGGCATCGCCGACTTGGAAGGAACAAGGAAAGGAGCTTGTCGGTCGGATCAGGCGGATGGGCGTCCTGTTCGTCATTATTCTCGTCCAGACGACGGCGGGATCCATGCTCATGCCGCTCTTGTCTCCGTTCGCCGCCCATCATTTCGGGTTCAGCCATTCGCAACTGTCCGCGGTACTCGTAACGGGCGGCGCCGCTGCCGTCGGGCTCATGATCCCGATGGGCAAGCTGACGGACGCTCACGGAGGGAGGACGTTTCTCATCGGCGGGTTCGGCCTCTTCGCGCTCGCGCTCTTCGGCATCGTGCACGCCCAAACGTTCCTGCAGGCCGAACTTCTGGCGATCGTGCTGGGCGGAGCTTACGCGGCGCTGCTTCCCGCCTGGAACGCCATGCTGGCCGACCACGTTCCGGAGCAATCGCAAGGAACCGGATGGGGTCTCATCTCGGCCATCGAAGGCGCGGGCGTCATGGCCGGCCCCGTGCTCGGAGGCTGGCTGGCCGAGCGGTATGGCGATACGGTTCCGTTTCTGCTTTGCGCCTTTCTTTTCGCTTCGCTTTTCGGTTATTTTCTGCTCTTCCGGAGGCGCGAGACGGCGGTTCGCTTGCCGCGGCGCGAAAATTCCGGTTAAGTCACGAGCGAAGAGGGTGGACTGGAGAAACTCGCTCGTTTAGAATATCGAAATTTACGCTTGAATGCTGGCATCTGAACCGAAAGGCATCCGGCGCTCCTTCACTTAAGAATCATTTAAGAAGGAGTTCACGGGTGTTTTATTTTTTTCCTGTACATTAAGTCATGGGGTCGCGGCAACGAATTCAGATTCGGTAAGGAGCATGCGTTCATGACGATTTTATCAAACTATCCGCTCGTATCGGCGCTTGCGGCCATCGTGCTGGCGCAAGGCGCGAAGGTGCCGTTGGTCTGGTTGCTCCGCGGCCGATGGAACCCCGCCTTGGCGTTCGGAACGGGCGGCATGCCGAGCTCCCATTCCGCCGCCGTCGCTGCGCTGGCGACCGCGGTCGGACTCGAGCGCGGGTTCGGCTCCGCCGGCTTTGCGATCGCCGTGGTCGTGTGCGCCATCACGATGTACGACGCGGCTGGCATCCGAAGGCACGCGGGCATCCAGGCCGGCGCGATCAACCGGATTGTGGAGGCGCTCAAGGAACATCTGCCCGCCGCCTGCGACCCGGAACGCCAGCCGCTCAAGGAGCTTCTCGGCCATCGTCCGGTGGAAGTGCTCGGCGGCGCGATCTTCGGCATGTCCGTAGGCGTTGCGTTTCATTTTGTTTATTGAGGGGGGCTAATGATGAAGGAGGCGCGCAAAATTCTCATTCTTTATGCCAAGTTCGGAGACGGGCATTATCAGGTCGCCCAGGCGCTGAAGCAGCAATTCGAGGAGCAAGGAGCCGCCGAAGCCGCGCTGTACGATCCTTTCGCGGAAGCGTACCCGGCGCTGAACCGGTGGTCGCAGTCCGTTTATTACCTGAGCACTTCACAGTATCCGAAGGCGTACGGATGGGGCTACGAGCTGACCGACCGGATCCGGTCGACGTCGGCGATCGGCCGGTGGCTGCACTCCTTGGGGGCGGACAGGCTCATCCGGACGCTCAACGAAGAGAGACCCGACGCCGTCATCCAGACGTTTCCGCTGCTGACGATGTCCCATGTGCGCGAACAGACCGGATGCCGGATTCCGACCTATACGGTGCTGACGGATTACGTGCTTCACAGCCGATGGCTGCATCGGGAGACGGACCGATACTTCGTCGCCACGGAAGAGCTGAAGGCGGATCTGGCCGGCGCCGGGTTCGCTCCGGAGCGCATTAGCGTCAGCGGCATCCCGATTCGTTCCCGATTCCGCGCCCCCGCACCGGCGGAAGCGGAGGGGAACGGGGACGGGGCCGGCCGCACGGCGAAATTCGTCCTCCTGATGGCGGGGGCCTACGGCGTGTCGGCGGAGGTCGGGAAGATGGCAAGCGCCTTGCTCGAGTCGGAAGACTATTCGGTGCTGCTCGTCTGCGGCAAAAACGGGGCGTTGGAAGACCGCATGCGGCGGTTGTTCGCCGGCGAACCGAGGGTGCGCGTATTCGGTTTTGTCGAGCGCATCGAGCGCCTGATGGCAAAGTCCTTCTGCATGATCTCCAAAGCCGGCGGCATCACCTTGACCGAGGCCGTGTCGCTCGGGCTGCCTGTCATTACGTATCGGCCGATTCCCGGCCAGGAGAGCGGAAATGCGAAATACTGGGCGAGCAAGGGCATGCTAACGATCGCGAACGATCTGGAGCAGCTAAAGCGGCAAACGGACGAATGGCTGGCGCAGACGCGGACATCGGAGAGCCGTCAAAGCCATGTCTCCCTTTATTCCGCCGCCGACGCGGCGAGCGCGATCGCAACCCAAGTCTTGTCCGACTTGGGCGCCGGTTCGGCAGCGGTCCATCGGCCGCTCATTCCGTTAAATAAAAAGCGAAGGTGGCTGCAAGCCATCCTTGGAACGCATTAAGGGCAAGGAGAAGATCGAAAATGAAACTGACAACTTGGTCAAACCGCTCCTTCCAGCTCAGCATATTCTGCGCGGTCGGCTTCGGAGCGGTGGCTGCGATGGTCTGCAACCGGAAGATCGGCGCATTCGACCGGGCCGTCGCCGATTTCTGGCAGGGCATGGAGTCGCCCGGCATGACCGGCGTCATGAAGTTTATTACGACCATCGGATCCGGGGAACCGGTCGTCGCCATTACGATCGCTATTATGCTGTTTCTCTTCTTTGTACTGAAGCAACGCAAGGAACTGATCCTGTTCGTGTTCGTTCTGGCCGGCTCCGAAGCGCTGAATGTCGTGTTAAAAACGTTGTTCCACCGCGAACGGCCGACGATTCACCGGCTCATCCCGGAGAGCGGCTTCGGCTTTCCGAGCGGCCATTCGATGGGCGCGTTCAGTTTGTACGGCATGCTCGCCTTTCTGTTATGGAAGCACATCCCCGTCTGGTGGGGGCGGACGCTGCTCATTCTTGCCGCCTGCGCGTTTATTCTGGCGATCGGAATCAGCCGCATCTATTTGGGCGTTCATTATCCGAGCGACGTGCTGGCCGGCTATCTGGCAAGCGGTTTCTGGATGGGCGCATCCATATGGGCCTATCAAAATTACGCGGAATATGGTATATCCAAAATACGAACGAGCGCAAATTAACCCGCCAAACGGCACCGGGGAGAGGCGATCGATGTCCATCCGCATGAAATTGATTCTGTCGTACGCGGCGATGCTGATCGTCCCGCTGGTGCTCATCGCCCTGACGACGGCACTGCTCGCGATCGCCTCCCGGGGCGATTTTCAATATTACAAGAAGCTTTACTTCTCCACGGCCGAGAAGTTCGAATACGACGACCAATTCCATCTGCTGAAGGAGATGAAGCGGTCCAACGAGCGCAATCCAGGCATTCTGAGCGATGCCGATTATTTGCAAGAACTCGACGCCGAGCTGAAAAATTACAACTCCGGATTGGTTATCCGCAGCGGCGGCAAGCTGGAGTATGTCTCGGAATCGTTCCGGTCGGACCGCAGCCTGCTCAGCGATCTGCCGCCGTATTCGGAGCCCGGAATCCGCAACGAGACGATTCAATCGAACGAAGGCAACGATCTGCACGTGTTCCTTCAATACGACTACAAGCTTGCCGACGGTGTGCCCCGTACGGCTTTTATCGTCTCCAAGGTCGACCCGTTCGTCTATTGGATCCGGCAAGCTTTTCCGACGTTGTTCACCGCGCTTCTCGTCATTCTCGTGCTGACGCATACGTTGCTCACCTACTTCGTCTCCAGAAGCATTATCCGTCCGCTCAAGGCGCTGCGCCGGGCGGCCAAACGAATTCGGGACGGGGATCTGGATTTCGAGGTCGGCGTCGGGGGCAAGGACGAGATCGGCCAGCTCGGGCTCGCCTTCGAGGAGATGCGGATGCAATTGCGCCATTCCATCGAGCGGCAGCTGCAATTCGAGGAGAACCGCAAGGAGCTCATCTCCAACATTTCGCACGATCTCAAAACGCCGATCACGACGATCAAGGGCTATGTGGACGGCATTCTGGACGGCGTCGCGGATTCGCCCGAGAAGATGATGAAGTACATGAAGACAGTCTCGAGCAAGGCCGAAGAGATGGATAGACTGATCGACGAGCTGTTCCTTTATTCGAAGCTCGATCTGAAGCATGTCCCGTTCGACTTCGAGGCCGTTCCGATGCGGGATTTTCTGACGGACTGGTCCGAAGAGATGCAATTCGAGCTGGACAAGAAGGGCATCCGGTGGAGCTCGGACATTCGGGTCGATGCGTCCGTTCGCGTCCTGATGGATCGGGATAAATTCAAGCGGGTACTGAACAACATTATGAGCAATGCGGTCAAATATTCGGACAAGAGCGACAAGCGAATCGGCCTGCGCGCGTACGCGGACGCCGGATTCGTCGCCATGGAGATCGAGGACAACGGGCAGGGCATCGAGGCTTCGTCGCTGGAGCATATTTTCGAGCGGTTCTACCGGGCGGAGGTGTCGAGAAATTCCGGCACCGGAGGGAGCGGACTCGGCCTTGCGATCGCGAAGCAGATCGTGGAAGGGCATAACGGCCGGATCGGTGCAGCGAGCGTACCGGGGGAAGGGACGGTCATCCGGCTGAGCTTGCCGATTGCGGACAAGGAAAGGGAGAACCCATGAAGAGCATTTTGATCGTTGAGGACGAGCGTCTTATCGCGGAGCTGCAGCGGGATTACCTGGAAATCAACGGCTACAAGGTGGCAATCGCCGACAACGGGGAAGCCGGACTTGACCTGGCGCTGAACGGCGACTTCGATCTCGTGCTGCTCGACCTGATGCTGCCGAAGATTAACGGATTCGACATTTGCCGGAAAATACGCGAGAAGAAGGACATCCCGATTCTCATGGTCACCGCCAAAAAAGAAGACATCGACGTCGTCCGCGGCCTGGGCCTCGGAGCCGACGACTACATTACGAAGCCGTTCAAGCCCGCCGAGCTGGTCGCCCGCGTCAAGGCGCATCTGAGCCGGTACGAGCGGCTCGTCGGCACGAAGGAGAAGCGCAACGAAATCCACATTCGCGGCCTGCTCATCGACGTCGATTCGCGCCGCGTGTTCAAGAACAAGGAAGAGATCGTGCTGACGACGAAGGAGTTCGATCTGCTGCACTATTTGGCCGCCCATCCGAACCGCGTGTTCAGCAAGGACCAGCTGTTCGAGACGATCTGGGGCATCGACGCGACGGGCGACACGCAGACGGTGACGGTGCATATCCGGAAGCTGCGGGAGAAGATCGAGACGAGCCCGGCGGAGCCGCAATACATCGAGACCGTATGGGGCGCCGGGTACCGGTTCAAAATCTAAACTTTGGATTAGACAGATGCTACCGCTTTCTTCTAGTACCCTCCGAGTGGTATGATGGATGAAAGGATGGTGCACTTATGACGACAACGAAACAAAACACGACTCACGAAGAAGAGGCGGCGAAAGCCAACAACGAGAAACTGCTGGAACTGATCCGGAATTTGCATCAGGCCAGCCTTCAGGCGCTCAAATCGGAGTTCGCCGAATATGAAGTGGACGGCCAAGTCGGCCATCACGAGATTTACGGGCCTTTGTTTACTTATCGCATCAAGAACGAAGAAGGCGCCGGCTACGCTTGCGGCTTTTTCTTGCGCGAGCTGCTGCACAACTTCCAGCAGAACCGGAATCCGGCCTTGTGGCTGTCTTCCTTCTTCGTCGACTTGATGAAGGTTCCGGGGGGCGTGCTGCTTCCGCGGCCGCCGCAATCGGAGGACGAAGCGAAAGCGATGATCGACGGAACGATTCTGCCGCATTGCTATTCCGCGATCAAGGAAGAGTTCGGATCGGAAGAGGTTTATACCGGTCTGGCGATGAATGAAGAGCATGGCCCCGTTCTCGAAGCGGGCTTCCCGAAGTATCGGGAGGGCAACAACGTCTGCGCGATGCCGCTGCATTTGCTGCTCGCCCATTACTTGATGAACCGCGACCCGGCGGATTTGATCATTCAAGGGCTGTATCGGATTCTGGAAGAGCAGGAGAACGCCAAGCCGCAAGCTTAAGCGATGAAGTCGAGCCGAATGCCCTCTCTACGGGAAGAGGGCATTCGGCTCTTCGCGCTTGACGTTCTTGGCTTGTACGCGGCCTACGGACATGTTACCCTAGCGTCATAGGTTCGAGTAGGAGGCAAGCAAGACATGGACGATTACTCCATCATACAAGCGCGAATCGGCGACGGCTTCGAGGCGGTGCAAGCCGTCCCGGACGATATTCCGCAAGTGACGGAGCTGCTGCTGAAGACGGCCAGATGGCTGCAAAGCCGGGGCTCCGATCAATGGAGCGGCCTGCTGCGGGGCGAGGATTCCCATCGCACGTCCGAGAGGATCCGGCAAGGCGACGTATTTCTGTTCAAGCGAGACGGCGTACCGGCCGGAATGGTCATGCTGCTGCGGCAGCCAAGCGCATGGGACGAAGAGCTGTGGGGAGAAGGCGGGCACGAGCGCGCCGTTTATCTTCACCGTCTGGCGATCGACCGCGACTTTGCCGGCCAAGGCTTGGGCGGGAAAATATTGGACTGGGCGGGCTCGGGCATCCGCTTCGACGGCAAAGACCGCATCCGTCTCGACTGCATCGCCGACAATGCGACGCTGAACGGCTTCTATCGCGGAAGGGGATACGATTATAGGGGCGCGGCCGTCAACGGGCTCGGGACGTTCAGCAAATACGAGAAGGCGGTTGCGTATCCCGGAGAATTGCCGCGCTGAACGAACAAGCCCTCCGGCGCCGAGCGCGTGAAGGGCTTGTTGTATCATTTGGCGCCCGTTAGCCTGGCGTACTTTCGTTCGTTGCTTTCCCAGCGCATGCCGGCGAACAAGGCGCCGATGCTGGGGAAGAACACGAGCCGCGCGATCAGGTACGGAAATTGAACCGCGCCGTTGTTGACAAGGTCCAGCACCGAGAACAGGACGACGCAGCCTGCGCCGAAGAGCAGCAAGCCGTAGCGGGCGATGTACTTCCTTTTGCCGATCGTTCGTTTCTTGCTCCACTTCTCTACAAAGGACGATTGCACGGAGATGACCTGCTCTTTCTATCGGCCGTTTGGCCATTTATGACCGTCAATAACTTGTTCTTTTATACTATAATAGGAATTGTCGATAACGCAACTTGCCAGAAAATGATTCCAACGCCGGGGCGGTGCCATATGGGGAAACGAGCAATCGGGAAGACGCTTGTCTGTCTCGGCCTTCTGGCGGCGCTGCTGTCGCAGCCGCTTGCGAACGCCGAAAACTCGCCGTCTCCGAATCCCGATCGAACGGAGCAACAATCGCAGGCTGTCCAGGAGCCCTCCGTCCAATCCGAAGGAGCGGTGCTCATCGATGCCCGATCGGGCTTGATGCTGTACGGCCGCAATCAGGATCGACTCTATTATCCCGCGAGCATTACGAAGATCGTAACCGCTATCGTCGCCCTGGAAACGTCGAAGCCGGACGAGATCGTCACTGTCTCCAAGGAAGCCCGGAACGAAGACGGCACCCGCGTTTATTTGGCGGAAGGCGAGAAGGTGACGATGCGCCATCTGCTGGACGGCATGCTGATCAACTCCGGCAACGACGCCGCCACGGCGATCGCGGAGCATATCGACGGCAGCAAGGAGAAATTTGCGGAGCGCATGAACCGGTTCGTGCGGGAGAAGGTGGGCGTCTGGAACACGAACTTCCGCAACCCGTCCGGTCTGCCCGATCCCGCGCAGTATACGACGGCGGCCGATATGGCCCGAATCGCCCGTTACGCGATGGGCAACGAGACGTTCCGCGAGATCGTGTCCACGAAGTCGGAAGTGTGGAACGGCCAGGAGTGGCAAACCTCGCTCGTCAATCATAACAAGCTGCTATGGAACTACGAAGGCGCGAACGGAATCAAGAACGGGTACACGACGGCCGCGGGCAATACGCTCGTCGCCTCCGCGAAGCGCGGGGACATGGAGTTGATCGGAGTCGTGCTCAAAGCGCCAAGCAGCAAGGCGGCCTATGCCGACATGACGAGCATGCTCGATTACGGCTTCGCCGCCTATCGGATGAAGACGGTGGCGGCCGCCGGCCAGACGTTTACGGTCGACGACGGGCAGGATCGAACGCAGTGGCAGGCGGAGGAAGCGATCGAGGCGGCCGTGCCGATTGGAGACTCGGCCTCGCAGACGCCCGTCGTCGAAGCGGACGGCAGCGTCTATTTGGACACGCCCTTGGGGGAGCAGCCGATCGGACAGCTGCGGGAAATATCGTCCTCCCGGTCGGAAGCAGCCAGCCCGAAGGACCGCAACGAAGTGCAGACGTTGTCCGCCGAGGCGAGCGAGCGCTCCCGAAGCGGTGGCGTCCTCCGGACGACCGTCATTGTTCTAGCGGCCTTGGGGGGTTGCGCGTTTATTCTCTTCCTTCGGAAGCAAAGAACGCGCCCGTGACATATTTACGTTCCCGGCGAACCATACTACTCAAGATTTCATTGCCGGGAGTGGATAGGAATGGGAAAAACCGCCGCGAGGAGGCTGCTGGGCGCCCTCATCTTGGCGCTGCTCTGCGGGTTCGCTAATCGGCCGGCTGCCAACTCGAGGGAATATTACGAATCCCGGGGCGAGATCGTCTGGGAAGTGCCCATGGACGAGCCTTTGATCGCGCTCACGTTCGACGACGGTCCCGACGAGAAGACGACGGAACAAATTTTGGATTTGCTGGCACAGTACAATGCGAAAGCGACCTTCTTCGTCGTCGGCAAGCGGGCGGAGCTCTACCCGGAAGTCGTCCGGCGCGAGGCCGAGGAAGGGCATGAGATCGCGAACCATACGTACACCCACAAGTACTTCAATCGCAGGGTGCAAAACGGCGATATCGCCAGCGAACTGCAGCGGACCGGCGACATGTTAACCGAACTGACGGGCCAGCCCATCCGCTGGTTTCGCCCTCCTGGCGGCTTCTATAACGACACGGTCGTCCGAATTGCGCGGGAGAAAGGCTACACCGTCGTGTTATGGTCCTGGCATCAGGACACGAGGGACTGGATCTCTCCCGGCGTCAACCGCATCGTCCGCAAAGTGCTAGGCAATGCCCGGAACGGGGATATCGTGCTGCTGCACGACCACGTCGAAGGATCGACGCAGACCGTGCAGGCGCTCGCCCAAATTTTGCCCGAGCTGACCAGGAGAGGTTTTCGGATGGTGACCGTGTCGGAGCTGATGCGGCACAAGAAATCGCAATCGGTCAAGCTGGACCGTCCCGACGTCTCCCGGGAAAATCGGGGGACATCGAACAAATAGGGCTTGCGCAACCCGATGAAGAGGAACAGTACGTTAGCCGTCTGCTCCAACAGAGAGTCGGAGTCCGCTGAAATCCGACGTTCAGGCGTTAACCGAAAGCCGCCTCCGAGAAGCGCGCCGAACCGTAGTAAGCCGCGCCGCATTTCCAGCGTTAGAAGGAACGCGTATTGTTGGATACGTGTACGGAGTGCCGCTTGAACGAGCGGAACGAGGGTGGTAACACGGGTGCAGACTCGTCCCTGATCAGGGACGGGTTTTTTGTTTTTTCAAAACCATTGGGGAGGAATCAGGGATGTTGACGCTGACCGGATGGAGAATCGGCTACGTCTGCGGGCATCGGAATTTGATCGCGGCGATGCTGAAGATCCATCAATATACGATTATTTGCGCCCCCATCCTCGGACAGATTGCGGCGCTCGAATCGCTGCGAATCGGGCTGGAGGAGAAGGACTTCATGATCGAGTCGTACAATCAGCGGCGGCAACTGATGGTGACGGGGCTGCGGGAGATCGGGCTGCCCTGCCGGGAGCCGCTCGGCTCGTTCTACGCCTTCCCGTCCATCGCGCATACGGGTCTCGGCTCCGGTCGTCCTTTTGTATGGTGAAGCCGCCGTCGCCCCGCGGGGCGCCTCCTTCTGACCGGGTCTTTTGATGGCTTGCAACGGGAGGCCTTACAGCAGCTTGAATCGCTCCAATTGGTCGAACAGGCGCTCCCGCCGCAAGATCTCGATCTGCTTTGAGCCAATCAGGTCGAAGTGCGGAAAGGGGTCGCGATCATGAATGTAGCGGGGATTCAGACCGTGTTCCTTGCACCATGCGGCGAGCCGTTCCTTGTCCGAGCAGCCGACCTTGGTGACGGTCTTGATGCCGGGAAAACGGGGTTCCAGCCAATAATGGGTCAGGTAGGCGATCTCCCCTTTGGCGACCGACCGCTTCCAGCGGTTCAGCTCGTCTCTTGTAATACCGAAAGCCATAATCGTCTCCATGGGATTGAAATCATGCTTGTATCCTAACAGATTCCGCGCGACAAGGGAAGCGAGGCCGGAGAGACGGTTTCGTGATAGAATGATAGAGGTCCAACATGGGCTTACAAACAAGGAGGTTCCGCATGGAAAAAATGGTGTTTTTCCTCGGAGCGGCCGGAGCGGGCAAGACGACGGTGGCGGAAGCGCTGGTGCGCAGGCGCGGGGCGGCGTTTCTCGATATGGATACGCTGCTGAGGCCCGCGGCGCGAGCGATCATGACCGTCGCCGGCCACGATCCGAACGACCGGGATTCCCCGGAATATAAAGCGCTTTGCCGCGATCTGGGCTATCGGATCACGATGGATGCCGCTTTGGAGAACGCCCGTCTCGGAATGGACGTCTATATCGTCGGCCCGTTCACGAAGGAGACGGCCGACCGGGATTGGCTGGATCGGGAGCTTGCGTCGATCGGCGCGACGACGGGCGATATCGACGTCAAAGTAATTTATGTGTTTCTTGCCGACGAGCGCCGTTATCGGGAACGTATCGAAGGGAGGGAGCTCGAATCGGACGCGTGGAAGCTCGCCCATTGGTCCGAATTCAGCCGATCGCTATCCCGCAGGGACATTCGCTGGGCGTTGCCGGAGCAATCCGTGCTTTACTTTGACAATTCGGATGCGTTGACAGAAGAGAAGATCGCTTCGCTGGAGCGATTCGTCTTCGGCTCTTGACCGGACGCGCTGACATGTCCGGCTCCCTCCGTTCATATATTGTACGGATCGTTGAACGACTTGGGGGAGAAGAAGATGGTCAAGACGATTCAGCTTCAGATCGGCGGGATGACTTGCGCCGCCTGCTCCGCTCGAATCGAGAAGGCGGTGGCGCGGTTGCCCGGCATTCTGGAGGTATCCGTCAGTCTGCCGCTCGGACAAGCCTCGATCCGGCTGGACCCGAAGCTCGTTCAGCTCGATCAGGTTATAAGCCGGATCGACAGTCTGGGCTATCGGGCGATGGAGGAACTGGAGGACGTTCGGACGCACAACCGCGGCGAGATTCGGTCGTACCGCAACCGGCTGCTCATCGCCGTGGCGCTGTCTTTTCCGCTGTTATGGTCCATGCTGGCCCACTTCCCGTTTACGTCCGGCATTCCGGTTCCCCCGCTGTTTGCCTCCCCCTGGTTCCAATTGGCCGTAGCGACGCTTATGCAGCTTTATGTCGCTTATCCTTTCTATTACGGAGCTTTCCAGGCGATTCGCCAGGGCGCGGCCAATATGGACGTTCTCGTGGCGCTCGGCACGTCCATCGCTTATCTGTACAGCCACCGCCTGACGTTCGCCTCGCTGGGAGGCGGTCATGCGCATCATACGCATTATTACTTCGACACGAGCGCGATGATTCTCACCTCGGTGCTGCTCGGCAAGCTGCTCGAATCGATCGCCAAAGGCCAGGCGCTGAAGGAAATGAGCCATCTCCAGAGCTTGCAGTCCCGCCTCATCCGGATTGGCGGCCAAGACGGGGAGGAAGAATGGATCGCTCCGGAAAGGTTAAGGATCGGCGACGTCGCCATCGTGCTGCCCGGCGAACTCGTGTCGGTGGACGGAAGAGTGCTCGAGGGAAGATCGGAGCTGGACGAATCGTTCTTGACGGGCGAGAGCCGGCTCGTCCCGAAGGCGAGAGGGGATCTCGTCTATACCGGTTCCCGCAATTTGACGGGCGTCCTGCGCATTCAGGCGTCGGCCGCGGCGGCGGACACCCGGCTGTCGGGCATGATCCGGTTGGTGGAGGAAGCCCAGCACGCCAAGCCGGTCATTCAGCGCAAGGTCGATCAGGTGGCGGCCTTCGCCATTCCCGTCATGATCCTGTGTGCGATCGCGACATTTGTTTATTGGTCTCTCCAACCGGAAGCGGGAGGGGACGGGGCGGCGCTGCACAACGCCATGGCGGTGCTGCTCGTCTCTTGTCCTTGCGCCCTCGGCCTCGCGGCGCCGATCTCGATTCTGATCGCTTCCAGCCTGGCGGCGAAGAGGGGCGTGCTGTTCAAGGAAGGCCGGTCCGTGGAGCGGCTGCACAAGGTCGACCGGATCGTGCTGGACAAGACAGGGACGCTTACGGAGGGTCGGCCGAGCATCCGCGAGATTCGGTCGCCGGATTATCCGGACGCTTACGTTCTGCGAATGGCGGCTGCGCTGGAGAGGCATTCCGCGCATCCGATCGCCATTGCGATCGTGACGGAAGCGAACAAGAGGCGGCTGCTGATTCCGCAAGCGGAGCAGGTGAAGGAGACGGCGGGCCAAGGCATCGCCGGCCTTGTGGAAGGCAAGCGCTGCGCGATCGGGAACGCGGCCTGGCTGCGGTCGCACGGCATCGACACGTCGCGCCTCGCTGCGGCGGAGGACGGCGCTTCCGTTCTGTATATCGCGTGCGACGGCCATTGCCTCGCGGCGATCGTCTGGTCGGACCGGCTCCGGCCTGAATCCGCTTGGGCGGTCGGGGAGCTCGCGGCGTACGGGGAAGTGCTGATGGCCACCGGAGACGACGAACCCGCCGCGAGGCGGATCGCCGCAGAAGCCGGGATCGGCGCGTTCTACGCGCAGATGCTGCCGGAGCATAAGCTGGAGCTCGTGCGGAAGCTGCAGTCGGAAGGACGAACGGTGGCCATGGTCGGCGACGGCGTGAACGACGCGGCCGCGCTCGCCGCGGCGGACGTCGGCCTGGTCATGGATTCGGGCACGGCTGCGGCCATGGAAGCCGGCGACGTCATCCTTCTTCGCGGCGAATTGACGAAAGCGGCGGCCGCTATCCGAATCAGCCGATTGGCCATGCGCAATATCCGGCAAAATCTCGGCATTTCCCTCATCTACAACGGCATCATGATTCCGCTGGCCGCGTCGGGATGGCTGGATCCCCGGATCGCCTGTCTCTCGATGGCGCTCAGCTCCGTCTTCGTCGTTCTCAACTCGCTTCGCTTGAACCGGCAATTGCGTATCAAGCGGGATGCCGATCCGCAGGCTTCCTGACGACCGCCTTCTCTCCGGCTTTGCATCTCCGCGCCCATCCGGGCTTCCTTATTTCTTCGCCGCCAGCCAATCGGTCAGCGTCCGGATCTGGTCGTCGGTAAGCACGCCTTCAAATTTGGGCATGCCGCCGCCGCCGTTCTTGATCTGCTTGTATATTTGATCGCTGGTCATGGACGCGCCTACGTTGGTCAGCGCCGGGCCGATCTGTCCCTGCAGCTGGTCCCCGTGGCAAGACAGGCAATTGCTCTTGTAAAGCGCCGTAGCGGCCGCTTCGTCGACGGGCTTGGACGGCTGTGCGCTCGGAGAGCCGCTCGGCGTCGCGGTTTGGGATGCGGAGGGGCTCTCCGGCGCGGCTTCCCGGTCGTTCAGGGAATACATCATCAAGACGGTGGCGTAAACGCAACAAACGACGAGCAGAACAGACAGAATCCATTTGCGCAATTCGGGTTCCTCCTTCTAAGGCGGCGCTTGCTTCCGGGCGCCCGCAAGGTTCCTTTTATTATTACCCCATTCATGCGTTTTGCTTGCTTGTCTGCCGTTCGCTAAGGTATAATTTTATCGCCAACTGACAAATAAGGAGTATGAACATGGGAAAAGTTCTGATTTTCGGCCACAAGAACCCGGATACCGACACGATCTGTTCCGCTATCGCTTATGCCGACCTGAAGACGAAGCTGGGCCAGGAAGTCGAAGCCGTTCGTCTTGGCAACGTGAGCGCCGAGACGCAATTCGCGCTCGATAAGTTCAACGCTTCCGCGCCTCGCCTCGTGGAGACCGTTGCGAACGAAGCGAAGGAAGTCATTCTCGTCGACCATAACGAACGCCAGCAAAGCGCGAGCGACATCGATCAAGTGCGCGTCGTCGAGGTCATCGACCATCACCGCATCGCCAACTTCGAGACGAGCGGACCGTTGTACTACCGCGCGGAGCCGGTCGGCTGCACGGCCACGATTCTGAAGAAGCTTTACAAAGAAAACGGAGTCGAAATTTCGAAGGATATCGCCGGCCTTATGCTGTCCGCTATCATCTCCGATTCGCTGTTGTTCAAATCGCCGACCTGCACGCCGGAAGACGTGGCCGCTGCTCGCGAACTCGCTGCGATCGCAGGCGTTGACGCCGACCAATACGGTCTGGAGATGTTGAAGGCGGGCGCCAACCTGAGCGACAAATCGATCGACGAGCTGATCTCCCTCGATTCCAAAGAGTTCTCGATGGGCGGCGCCAAGGTCGAAATCGCGCAAGTCAATGCCGTCGACGTCAATGACGTCCTCTCCCGTCAAGCCGAGCTGGAAGAGAAGCTGAACGGCATTATCGCAAGCAAAGGGCTGGATTTGTTCCTGTTCGTCGTTACGGACATTCTGAACAACGATTCCGTCGGCGTCGCCCTCGGCAAGGAAGCCGGCGCGGTCGAAGAAGCTTACAACGTCAAGCTGGACGCGAACAAAGCGGTGCTGAAGGGTGTCGTCTCCCGCAAATCGCAAATCGTGCCCGTGCTTACGGAAATTTTCAACAAGCGGTAATCCCGCATCGTGAAGCGACGAGAGACTGGCACCGGACGGCCGCGTTCGGGTGCCAGTTTTTTGATTTGATCCTGAGTAGAATAGGGACGGTCGAAAGCCATGGAATACAAGTTCGAGACGGCAAGGAACAACTACGAAGATTTCGCGAGCGGAAGAGTGCTGTACAACGCGCGCGGAACGACCTCGTTTCCGGTTCGGCTCGCAAGCGAAATTGTACAAAGATGCTTCGACATTCTCGAAAAAAAGGGGAATGCAGGTCCCTATACGCTGCACGACCCTTGCTGCGGAGGCGCTTATCTGCTCACCGTGAGCGGTTTGCTTCACGGGCATCGTCTGCAGCGCTTGATCGCTTCCGATGCCGACCCCGGCGTGCTTGGCATTGCCGCGCGCAACTTGGCCTTGCTGACGCCGGAAGGTCTGTCCAAGCGCAAGGCCCAATTAAAGGCGCTTGCGGAGTTGCACGGCAAGCCGTCGCATGAAGAAGCGTTGAAGAGCGTCGACCGAATAGAGGGGTTGATCCTGAGGTCGCGCATCGCAAAAATCGAGACGTTCCAGGGCGATGTGACCGCCCCGGATGAATCCCGCAAACGCCCTTCGGGCGTTCAAATTCTGCTGACCGATGTTCCATACGGAAATATCGCTAGCTGGAGCGGCGACCGTACCGATCCTTTAGGCGCCTTGTTTCGCTATGCGTACGGGCTATTGGACTCCGCTCAATCCGTTATGGCCGTCGTTGCGGACAAAGCGCAACTCCTCAAGCATGAACGCTTCCGACGCCTTCAATATTGGAAGGTCGGCAAACGGCAGATCGGCATCTTCGAGCCCATTCGCGAAACCGATGAAATCTAAGAGAGACAGCCGCCCCGGCTGCCTTTCTTCGGGACCTCGGGCTCGGGCTGTTGCCCCGCGCGCAGAGACCTCCCTCTGCCACAAGGCCACTTTAAGGCCAATAGCCTTTTTTCCATATTGTGGGCTTATCCCCGCTGCTCAGTTTTGTGGTGGGGGTGCTTCTTCTGTACCCAAGACTTAGAATGCACTTCTAATCGAGGCTTAGCCCTTCGCCCACTCCTACACCTGATTAATAAAATGGAACACCAATATGCTCCCCAGATAACTGCGGAGTAAAAAATCACGCCAACACGCCATTAGCATGGGGCTAATATCGGCGATTCTTTTATACGAAAAGCCATTGAAAATGAAGCGGATATCACCAGTCGTTCAAGCAGCCTTCCTAGTAAGTTGCGGGTATGTCATCACGGGGCGCGAGACGCACTGCCGCAACAGGTCCCGCACAATCGAATCTTCGCTGGAAGTGAAGTTGAATCGGTAACCGTACTCGTCCAAGTAAGCCTGCAAATGCTTGGGACCGATTCCGCAGTAGATCCCGTTCATATAGCGCGACGCTTCATAGCAAAAAGCGTTCAAAGGCCGATAACGAGCGGAGTTGTAGATGCCGGGTGCGACCGTAAGTTCGGCTTCCGATTCGACGCATTGTTGCAGGAAGCACCGTATGCCGTATCTCGTCGTCGCTCCCACGAACAAATGCTCCGCCGGCACTTGGTGAAGCTTTACACGGAGCAGCTTGCCCTCCTCCGAGATGGAGGCGGCGGCAATCAAGGTCTGGTACTTCACATTTCGCCTGTAAACGGAGTAAAGAGAGGTCGGCCCATGACGGTCTTCATTGACCCGCACATGACCGGTGAGCGGAAGCTCGGATGTGGTCAGACGGATGGCGTGGCGAATCTTGTGGGCGATCAGCCAGGCGGTCTTGTACGTCACTCGAATCTCCTTGGATAACTGACGGGCCGTTACGCCTCGGGTCAGCCAATGGGAAAATGAAAAGAAAGAAGCCGCCGTATCTCCGTACAGGAGCCGACAGGCTTCTTTGATTGTCGCCTTAGCGAATGACCCCGCAGGCGATTCGATTGCCGGAGTTGCCGGACGGGTCGGTGACGTAGTCGTCCGCTTTCTCGTGAATGACGATCGCCGTACCGTCCGACTTCAAGAGCGAATTCGGGGCGCCCTTGGCGAGCGTCACTTGGTTGCTTGCAATGTCGGCGACGACGGTTCCGTCGTCCTTGACCTGAATGTTAGGCAGATCCCCGGCGTGGAAGCCTTTTGGATTGTTGAAGCCGTGCTGCTTGTGGCCGGGGTTGAAGTGTTCGCCCGCGCTTTTGAAGGCAGGCGGTTCGCACTTGCCCGTCTCGTGGAAGTGTATGCCGTGAATGCCGGGCGGCAAGTTCTTCGCTTCCAGATGAAGCTGGACGCCGTTGCCCTTCGGCGTAATGACGGCGGTTCCGACTTCCTTGCCCTTGGAATTGACGATTTTGGCCGTCACCTGCGACGGCTCGGAACTCGCAATCGCTTGCGGAGCGCCGAAGGCCGGTACGAGCAGCAGGGACCCGAGGATGCCGGCGCCGATCGTGGCTGTGAACTTGTTCATGCTCTACTGTCGTCCTCCTGGTTGCGGAATATCGAATTCTTGCATAGCATCCCCCATTTTCTCCAGAAGAAAACGTTCACTGCCAAATTTGTTCAAATCGGCGCGTTAGGAAGTGCTTTTGCGAGACGAGAACGCTTCTCAGGCGACCCTTGCGCATCCTGAAGGCGCCACGGCGCTTGGATCGCCGGACGGACGAACCAGAAGCGCATCGTCTCGCGCCGGATGCCGCCTGTTGCAAGCTGCATGGCGACATCCGTCTCGACGACGGCGTTGAGGGCGCCGTCCGTCTCCGGCATGGGCTCGCGCAACGCGGTCGCCCGGATGGAGGACAGGCTGCCTGCCAGCTCAACCAGCGCATCCGATTGGCTTTTGTCCATGCCCTCGGTCATGAGCCGGATCATCTCCGCGTCCCCGTGGTCGATCGCGGCGATCGCGTTTTGCGCGAGCTGCAGCGGGGAAGAGGCGGCCAAGTAGGTTCTGAGCGTGCCGGCGGCTTTGTGGACCATCAGTTGATGAAGCGGATCGGGCCGGTCGGACTTGTGGGTGCTGCTGTTCAGAAAATGAACGCAGAAATGACCGGAAAAGCCGTTGTCCGGAATGCCGTCGCCTCCGTGCGGCATGCCGTTCATCGAAGCGGCCATCCGGCGGCCGTTCGTCTCCACGATGATCGCTTTGCGTCTCCAGCTCCAGCCCCGGTCGTAAATTTGCGCCATGATGCGCGTATCCTCTTTGGTTAGCGGCTGAACGTCCGCATGGTCGCTTCCGGCCCGCCGCTGCACCCGGAACGTGAGTCCCGACTCGACGTCGGTGATGGAGAACACGCTTTTGCGCGGCAGCGCCCGCTTCGCTTCCTCCCAGTCGGTCAGTCGTCCGTAATGGCGCTGCCGAAGGAGCGCCGCTTTTTGGGCCAGCTTCTTCGCCGCAGAGCGAGGAAGGACGACTGTGCGCCCGGCCGCTTCGTCCCATAGCGCACCCGAGCTGTCCATCCGGTAAAGCCGTTCGCGGCCGTCCTCCGACACCGTGACGTAAACATCGGACAGTTGCGGAGCGGATCGCGGCTTTGCCGTTGCCGCCGCGTTCAAACTTCTTGCGAGACGGCCATCCCGAAGCTCCAGCGAGGATTCGTACGCCGCATTCGGGCTTGCCCGCACATGGAGGCGGAACGAATGGGGCCGATCCGCGCCCAGGCAGAAAAGGACAATCGCCATTAAAGCCAAACACGACATCCACCGCGTCTTATTCATCGAAAGCCTGCCGCCGCCTTTCGCCATCGCGTTTTCCGTTATTATTTTCAACAGGCATCGGCTTATGTGCGAAAAGCGGGAAGGACGGGAATCAGGCGTCCGCTTGGGCACCGGTTCGTTTGTCGAGCAGCCGGCGCAGCTTCAGCTCCGTGGACGTATCCGGGGCGGGGGTGTAGACGCTGCAGCGCAAATCGGCTTCGCCCTGGACCTGCAGCGAGGTCAGATGGTACAGCATCTTGCCCGCTTTGGCGTGCCGAAACTCGATCAGCACTTCGGGCGCGGTGCTCACCCGGCTTTCCTCCCAGAGCGGCTTGAAGTCCGGGTACTGCGCCTTCATCTCCTCCAGAAACGTTCCGTACCATTCGTCCTCGACGTACTGCCCGTAATAGGAGCGAAAAATCGAGAGGAAGCCTTCGATAAAATGTTCCCAGTTGACGGCCAGCCGGCGCAGCTCCTTGCGCTCGAACAGCAGCCGGATCATGTTGCGCTCTTCCTGCGGCACTTGCGTGAAGTCGAGAAAGACGTGCGCGGCCGCTTCGTTCCAGCCTACGATCATAAATCGCCGGTCCGATACGATGGTCGGACAGTACCGGAGCTCTCGGAGAATTTTCTGAAGAGAAGGGCTGATCTGCGGCGGCTCGTTCCACGCCGGCACCGTCCCGGCGGCGGTATCGAGGGCGAGCGAGAACAAGTACTTGCGCTCGTCGGCGGTCAGCTGCAAAGCGGCGGCCACGCAATCGAGAACGGACGCAGACACCCGGATGTCCCGGCCCTGTTCAAGCCACGTGTACCATGTCGTGCTGACGCCCGCCAGTTGCGCGACTTCTTCCCGGCGCAGCCCCGGCGTCCTCCGCCGCGTCCCGGCGGGGAAACCGAACGACTCGGGGAGAAGCTTGGCGCGCCGGCTTTTGAGAAAGTCGGACAACGCTTGCAGCCTAGTTTGTCTGTTCATGGGGTCGCTCCTTCGGACGAAATCGGATCAAGGTGTTTATTATACTATGATAAACAAAAACTTGTAATAGGATAATAAATCCTTCAGGATAGGAGCGTAAACGATTTTCATAGATGGAGGATGCCGTATGGAAAGAGTCGTCATTACGGGGATGGGCGTCATATCGCCGCTTGGCAACGATGTGGCCTCCTTTTGGAGCCGCTTGAAAAGGGGACAATCGGGCATCGCCCCGATCGATACGTTCGACACGAGCCGACATAAAGTGAAGATTGCGGGGCTTGTGCGGGATTTCGACGCGGAAGCGAGATTCGGGCGCAAGGAAGCGAGAAGAATGGACCGCTTCAGCCAATTCGCCCTCGCCGCCGCCGAGCAAGCCTGGACGGATGCGGGGCTGGACGCGGTTCATGTCGACAAGGAAAAGGTCGGCGTCTATGTCGGGTCGGGAATCGGCGGGCTTCAGACGCTGCTGGAGCAGGAGGGAGTGCTGCGCGAACGCGGGCCGGAAAGAGTGAGCCCGACGCTCGTGCCGATGATGATCTCGAACATGGCTTCGGCGCTCATCAGCATCCGGTTCGGCGCGCTCGGACCGACGATGTCGCCGGTGACCGCCTGCTCGATCGGCAATACGGCGATCGGGGAAGCGTTCCGCCTCATCCGGGCGGGCATCGCCGACGTCGTCATCGCCGGCGGCGCGGAGGCGGCCGTCACCGAGCTCTCGGTCGCCAGCTTCGCCAACGCGACGTCGCTGTCGACCCGCAACGACGAGCCGACGCGCGCCAGCCGGCCGTTCGACGGCGCGCGCGACGGCTTCGTCATCGCCGAAGGCGCGGGCATCGTCGTGCTGGAGTCGCTCTCCCACGCCCGGCGAAGAGACGCGGACATCCGCGCCGAAGTGATCGGCTACGGGGCCAGCTCGGACGCCTATCATATGGTCGCCACCCATCCGGAAGGAACGGGGGCTTATCTCGCCATGAAAGCGGCGCTTCGAGAAGCCGGGCTGGAGCCGCAGGACGTGGACGTCGTCAGCGCGCACGCGACGAGCACCGGGGTCGGGGACCGGTCGGAGACGCTCGCCATCAAACGGTTGTTCGGGGAGCACGCTTACCGCATCCCCGTGACGGCGAACAAATCGATGACCGGCCACATGCTCGGAGCGGCCGGCGGAGCCGAAGCGGTCGCGCTGGCCAGCAGCCTGCGCGAAGGCGTCATTCCTCCGACGATCAATCAGGAAGTGAAGGACGACGTTTGCGACCTGGACTATGTGCCCAACGAGGCCAGGCAGGCCGATCTTGAAGTCGGCATCTCGAACGCGTTCGGCTTCGGAGGCCACAACGCGGTCATCGTCCTGCGCCGTTTCGATCCGTAATCCTCGTCCGTACACGAGCCGGATCAATCGAATAATCCGATCGGCTAATCGAAAAAGCCGATTAGCCCGCTCCCGTTCCGGATGATAAAGTGGGAGGTAAAGTTCATTCCGGGGGGACGGTAAACGATGAAGTTCGTATTGTTTAGTCTGGCGATGAACGTTCCGAACGCCGTAACCGGAGAGACGTTCCCGGCCCAGGAGAAGTTCCGGAACCTGCTGGACCAGGCGGCGCTGGCCGAAAAGCTCGGTTATGACGGCTTCGGGGTCGGAGAACGGCACGGAGCGCCGTTTCTGTCTTCGTCTCCGCCGGTTCTGCTGACCGCCATCGCCGCCCGCACATCGACCATACGCCTTCTTACGACGGTGACGGTGCTTAGCGTGCTCGATCCGGTGCGGGTCGCCGAGGATTACGCCACGCTGGACCATTTGTGCGGCGGACGGCTGGACATCATCATCGGCAAAGGCAACGATCCGCGCCACTATCCGCTGTTCGGCCTCCCCGAGGAGGAGCAGTAGGCGTCGCTGGCGGAGCGGTACGAGCTGCTTCGGCGATTGTGGCGCGAGGAGAACGTCACCTGGCAGGGGCGTTATCGGCCGCCGCTCGACAGGTTGACCACGCAGCCGAGACCTTATCAGGCCGCGATTCCGGTCTGGCACGGCAGCGCCTCCAGCACGCTGTCCACGGAGCTCGCCGCCAAGTACGGCGAACCGATCTTCTCCTCGAACGCGTTCCATCCGATGGACAAGTACAAAGCGCTCATCGATCATTACCGGGAACGGCTCGCGTTCTACGGCCACGATCCGGAGCGCGCGGTCGTCGGAGCCGGAACGGGCGGCTTGTACCTGGCGAACACGAAGGAAGAAGCGATTCGCCGCTATCGTCCCTACTACGACGCGATGTCCGCGACGGACGCCGCCAAGCACAACCGGTCGCCTTTTCAAGGACTGGAAGATCATATCGAGCGCGGATCGCTGCTGGTCGGGAGCCCGGAGAGCGTCATCGAGAAAATTCTCGTCTATCACCGGGCTTTCCGCCATCAAGCGCTCGCCATCAGCGTGGACGGGTTGACCGAGGCGGAGCAGCGGGAGCAGGCCGAACGGTTCGCCCGGGAGGTGGCCCCGGTGCTCAGACGCGAAATTCCAAGCTCGGTCTGGGAACCGCCAAGCCAACGGCCGACTTGATTATTTTCCCCTCCACTTGAGAACCCATCTGTCCATCTCGTCCAGCACCGTGCGGAAGTCCCGCCCCTTGTCGGTCAACGAATATTCTACCGTTACGGGAACGGTCGGAAATACTTCCCTCCGCACGATCCCGTTCTTCTCCAGATGACGCAGCGCATCCGTTAGCGATTGCGTCTTGACGATTTTCAGCTCCCGCAGCAATTGCTTGAACCGCCTGGGGCCGTTCGACAATCCCGAGATGACGAGAATCGACCATTTCGCGCCAAGAATGTCCAGCAATTCGCAAATCGGCGGCTGCTCTTCCTTATCCTCGTTCCGAAGCGGCGTTTCCAAGGTTCCTCCCTCCTTACTTACCATTCGGTTAGTTGGTCAAATTATTTGGATAATGTCCAAACGTTTTGCGTTCTTACATTATGTTAGTGACTTCATTATAATGAAAATCGAACGGAATTGATCGGGGGATTCTATTAATTGACATCGCAAATTAAATTGTATACAATTTAATTTGTAGGCGAGATCAGCCAGTTGAAGGAGGAGATCCGAATGTCGGTTTACGATTTCAAAGTCAGAACGATTCGCGGGCAAGAGACGACGCTTGGCGAATACAAGGGCAAGGTGCTGCTCATCGTCAATACGGCGAGCAAATGCGGGTTGACGCCGCAATACGAGGGGCTGCAGAAGCTTTACGAGAAATATAGCGACCGCGGGCTGGTCATTCTCGGCTTCCCCAGCAATCAGTTCAAGGAGCAGGAGCCGGACAGCGAAGAGAAGATCGAGCAGTTTTGCAGGCTCAATTACGGCGTTACGTTCCCGCTGTTCGCGAAGACGGAAGTGATCGGGGACAACGCGCATCCGCTGTTCGCTTATTTGACGAGCCGGGGGCCGGCCGATCAGTTCGACATTAAATGGAACTTTGCGAAATTCCTGATCGACCGGGACGGGAACGTCGTCAAGCGGTTCGACCCGAAATTGCCGCCGGAGGAAATCGAGAGCGAAATTGCCGCCCAATTGGCTTAAACCGATCAAACGCCAAAAACTCCGGGTTCCCTTCCGGGGAGTGCTGACATTCCGGGGCTCCCACTCCCGCAGCGCTCCCGGTTACGGTACGGCCGAGTTCTCGACCTACCGTCCGGTCAAGCTGTGGGAGAAAACGACGCGCACCAGCAGCTGGGGCGGAGGAGCGGGCTGGACGGGACAGCCGGCCATCGTCCGCTGGGCGCCGGACGTTCTCGCGGCGATGAACGTCAAAGCGAAATTTCGAACGAAGCCGAATTTCACGGAAGTGATCTACGCCTCGCTCGACGGCAACGTCTATTTCCTCGACCTGGAGACGGGCGAGGAGACGCGAAGTCCGATACGGGTCGGCAATCCGATCAAAGGCAGCGTCTCCGTGGACGCGCGCGGTTATCCGTTGCTTTATGTGGGAGAAGGCATTCCGGAGAAGGGAACAATCGGCTTCCATCTCTACAGCCTGACGAACCAGAAGGAATTGCTCTATGTGACAGGAAAAGATTCATTCGCCAAACGGGGATGGGGAGCGTTCGACGGATCGGCGTTGTTCAACCGGAGCGAGGATACGCTCGTCGTGGGCGGCGAGAACGGCATGTTCTACAGCGTGAAGCTGAACACGGACTTCGACCCTGCGGCGAAGACGATCGCGATTCGTCCCGTAATCAGCAAATACCGGTATTCGATCGCGGGCAACGTTTACCAGGGGATCGAGAACTCCGTCGCGGTCTACGGCCGTCTCGCTTTTTTCGCCGACAACGGGGGCAGCATGCAGGCGGTCGACATGGAGGCGCACAAGCCGCTCTGGTCGCTGCCGTCGTCGGACGACACCGACGCGACCATCGTTTACGAGACGGAGAACGGCGTACCGTACCTGTACACGGGAACCGAGGTGGATAAGCAAGGGGACAAAGGGATGTCGGTCGTTCGCAAAGTGAACGGGTTAACCGGGGAGGTCGTCTGGCAGCAAAAGTACCCTTGCTATTCGCAGCGGGGCGACCATCCCGTCAACGGCGGCATGCTGGCGACGCCCGTGCTGGGCAAGCGGGGCATCGGCGACAGAGTCATTTTCACGCTGGCGCGTTACGGCTCCTTCAACGGAGGGCTGATGGTGGCAACTACCTCGTCGTCGCGTCGCGCGGAGGGAAAATTTTCGGAGTCAAGCTGCAATAAGGTCATGGGGTCCGTTCGTTCAAATGCTCTTGCAGAAAACGGTACAGCTTCGCGCCGGCCAGCTTCAACGGGAACTCGGAAGCTTTGCACAGCAGCCCGCAGGGCATGTCGATCGTCCGGTCCTTAAGCGGAAGAGCGACGGTGCCCGGGGGGGCCGGGTTCAGCAAGCTTTCCGGCACCAGAGCGATGCCCAGACCGCACTGTACATAATGCTTGAGCGCCGACATGTTCCCGATCTCCATCGTGTCGAGCGGCGTTCGGCCCGTCTGCTGCAGCAGAAGCTCGAGCTTTCGGCGATAAGGGCAGTTGGCCGCCGTGATGAGCAGCCGGTAATCGCGGAGAAGCTCCGTGACGATGTCCGTCCGGCCGGCAAGCGGATGATCTTGCGGTACGAGCAGGACGAATCGCTCTGTAAATAAGGGTTCGAAATAGAGCTCGCTTCCCAGCTCCGGCGCCGAGCCCAGCGCAAGATCCAGCTCGCCCCGCATCAGCTTCTCGCCGAGCGCGGGAGAACTGGCGATCTCGACGGAGATCCGGATTTTCGGATAATCGGCGAGAAACCGCGCGAGCAGCCGCGGCAGCCGGTAGCTGGCGCTCGGTTCGACGACGCCCAGACGAACGTGGCCCGCCTCGCCCGAATGGAGGTCGGTCATCTGCGTTTGCAGACGTTCCATATCCTTCACGAGTTGAACGCTCTGTTCGTACAGCAGCCGTCCCGCTTCGGTCAGCCGAATCTTCTTGCCTCTCTCGATCAGCATGACGCCGAGGTCGGATTCCAGCCGCTGAATTTGCATGGTGACGGTCGATTGGGCGTAGTTCAGCTCCTCGGCCGCGCGGTTGAAGCTTCCGCAGGCGACGATCGTCTGAAACGTTTTGAGGGCTTTCAGGTCCATGGGCACCTCTCGGAGATTGTTCAATAATATTGAATTATTGATTTAAATAATTCAATTATACAGAATAGTCCGAGGCGTATACAATGGCTTCAGGAGGAGGAGTAAACATGAAGCTGACCGACAAAGTAGCGATCGTCACCGGAGGCGGAACCGGCATCGGCCGGGCGACCAGCCTGGAATTGGCTCGCCGCGGCGCTATCGTCGCCGTCAATTATTCGCGTTCGAGAGCGGAGGCCGAAGAGACGGTGGGGCTGATCGGACAAGCGGGAGGCAAGGCGATGGCCATTCAAGGCGACGTCTCCAGCGATCGGCAAGCGAGGGAGATGATCGGTCGGGTAGCGGAGCAATTCGGCGGGATCGACGTTCTGGTGAACAACGCCAGCATTACCCGCCATATTCCGCTGTGCGATCTGGAAGCCGCGACCGATGACGTATGGGACGAGCTGTTCGGCGTGAACGTCAAAGGAATGTTTTACTGCGCGCGCGCCGCGGCGCCCTGGCTGAAGAAGAGCGCGCCAAGCGGCGCCATTGTCAACCTCGGCAGCATCGCCGGGACGACCGGGCTTGGCTCGTCGCTTCCGTATGCCGTGTCAAAAGCGGCGGTTCACGGGCTGACCAAGTCGCTCGCCCGCGCGTTGGCCCCGGAAGTTCGGGTCAACTGCATCGTTCCCGGCGCCGTCGCGACGAGGTGGTGGGAAGGGCGGGAGCAACAAATGAGGGCGCTAAGCCCCGAGCTGCCGCTGCAGCGCGTCTCGACGCCGGAAGATATCGCCCACTTCATCTGCGCGGCACTGGAGCAGGAGGCGCTGACCGGCCAAATCATCACGGTGGATAGCGGGCAGACGATGTGACGCGAGGAGGTTGGCCGCGATGCTCGATAAAATCGACACGATTAGGCCAAGCCGTCTCGATTCGCGGAGAAGCAAGCAACTTGATTATGCGCCGAACGCCGGTAACGGCAACAAAAAAGACATGCGGCGACGTGGCTGCATGTCTTGTTCCTCTATTCGCCGAGCTTGATCTCAAGCAGCTCGTATTCGATGACGCCCATCGGTGCGTTGACGCTGATCTTGTCGCCGACGTGCTTGCCCAGCAGAGCCGCTCCCAGGGGGCTCTCGTACGAGATTTTGTTCTGGAGAACGTCCGCTTCGGCGGCGCCGACGATCTTGTATTCGAGCTTCTCGCCCAGCTCCACGTCGTTCAGAACGACGATCGAGCCGACTTGAACCGTCGAAGCGTCCGAGCTCTCGACGACGCGGGCGCGTTTGAGCATTTTCTCGATCGTCTGGATGCGCGTCTCCATGAACGCCTGATCGTTTTTGGCCGAATGGTATTCGAAGTTTTCCTTCAAGTCCCCGTAGCTAAGAGCGATTTTGATCCGTTCGGATATCTCCTTGCGCTTGACGGTTTTGAGCTCTTCGAGCTCCTGCTCCAGCTTCAATTTACCCTCGGGGGTAAGAATGACTTCTTCGTTTGACATGCCGACATCTCCTCGTTCATTCTGATTTGTGGGGCTTATGTGAAGTCTCCGCTCGCGAAAACGACGATCGCTCAACATATCATGATAGGGTTTAAAGAGGCCGTTTGTCAATTCTCCAGGGCGGTTAGCGAATTGAAAAGGGTGCTTGACTTTGACGCTGCGTAAAGGTGTACCGTTAAGTCGTCAGGAGGCGATCGAAGTGGAATATACGGTTCAGAAGCTGGGACGGCTCGCGGGAATCAGCACCCGGACGCTCCGGTATTACGACGAGATCGGCCTATTGAAGCCGGCCCGGATCAACTCGTCGGGCTACCGGATCTACGGCCCGAAGGAGGTGGACCGGCTGCAGCAGATATTGTTCTACCGGGAGCTGGGCGTCGGTCTCGAGAGGATCAAAGCGATCGTGAACGATCCGGCCTTCGACGGCGCGAAGGCGCTGCGCGAGCATCGGGAGCAGCTTCTGGAACGGCGGCGTCAGCTGGATTTGCTGATCGCAAACGTAGAGAAGACGATCGCATGGACAGAAGGGAGAATGACCATGAGCGACAAGGAGAAGTTTGAAGGCTTCAAGGCGCAGCTGATCGAAGAAAATGAGCGCAAATACGGCAAGGAAGTTCGCGCCAAATACGGGGACGATGTCGTGGACCGTTCGAACGAGAAGCTGCGGAGCATGACGCCGGAAGCGTTGGAGGAAGCCATGCGGCTGGCCGAACAGGTGACCGAGACGTTGGCCGAAGCTTACGCAACCGGGGATCCGGGCGGCGAGCCGGCGCAGAAAGCCGCCGATCTGCACAAGCGGTGGCTGATGCATTATTGGAGCGAGTACAGCCCCGAAGCGCATGCAGGCCTTGCGCAAATGTACGTCGACGACGAACGGTTCACCGCGTACTACGATACCAAACAGCCGGGGACGGCGGCCTTTCTGCGGGACGCCATTCGGATCTATACGGGCGTAAAGCCGTAAGGCTCGCCCCGGCGCCGGCCGGAGCCCGGTCGAACCCCAAAATCCGCGCTTCGGCGCGGGTTTTGGGGTGCTGGATCTTGGAGGGCAAGACGGGGCATTGAATTGGCACGTATGGAATGCTATCATTATAAACACGCGTTCACGAATAGGCGAATGCGTTACATAGCTCCAAACGGGAGGGATTCGCAGGTGAAGTACAGAAGATTGGGAAGATCCGGGCTGAAAGTAAGCGAGATCAGCTTGGGCAGCTGGATGACCTACGGCCATACGGTCGGCCAGGATACCGGAGCCAAGCTGGTCGACCGCGCGTTCGAGCTGGGCATCAATTTTATCGATACCGCCAATGTCTACTACCAAGGCGCCGCCGAGTCGATGCTGGGCGAAGTGCTGCCGAAGTACCCGCGCGAATCGTACGTCCTCGCGACGAAGGCGTTCTGGCCGATGGGGGAAGGACCGAACGACCGCGGCTTGTCCCGCAAGCATGTGTACGAGCAGCTTCACGCCAGCCTTAAACGCTTGAAGCAGGACTACGTCGACATTTTCTATTGTCATCGCTACGACCCCGAGACGCCCGTCGAGGAGACGCTTCGCACGATCGACGATTTCGTCCGCCAGGGCAAAGTGCTGTATGTCGGCGTCAGCGAATGGACCGCGGCGCAAATCCAGGAAGCAATCCATGTCGCGGACAAATATTTGCTCGACCGCATCGTCGTCAACCAGCCGGAGTACAGCATGTTCTGCCGCCGCATCGAGGCCGACGTGCTCCCCGTCAGCGAGAAGAACGGCATCTCGCAGGTCGTGTTCTCTCCGCTTGCGCAAGGCGTACTGACGGGCAAGTACCGGCTTGGGCAGCCGCTCCCGCAAGGCAGCCGCGCCGCCGATCCGAAGACGAATATGTGGATCAACAACTATTTGACCGAAAACCATCTGCGCAAGGTGGATCAGTTGGACGCCGTTGCGAAGGAACTGGGGCTGTCGCTCTCCAGCCTGGCGCTGGCCTGGATTCTTCGCCATCCGAGCGTTGCCAGCGCGCTGGTCGGCGCCACCAAAGTGTCGCAGCTCGAAGAGAACGCGAAAGCGTCCGGCGTCGAGCTTCCGCAAGAGATCGTCGACCGGATCGAGAGCATTCTGGCGTAGCAGAAGAAGCGGCGGTCCCGGAATATCGCAATCGACCGGAGGTAAGCCAGGCTAGGCGCAACCGCGACAAAGAGGCTCAAAACCTGAGCCGCTTTGGCGATTTCCGCCGCATGCGCGCCAAAGAGGCTCAAAATCTGAGCCACTTTGGCAATCTCCGCCGCA
>NZ_KE386960.1:0-34148 GCF_000429825.1 Cohnella thermotolerans DSM 17683 | reverse complement strand
TCAAAATCTGAGCCACTTTGGCAATCTCCGCCGCATGCGCGCCAAAGAGGCTCAAAATCCGAGCCTCTTTCGTTTTTTTTCGCTGCCCGTATTCCCCATGTTACTTCTGTTGACTGTATTGGGCCGGCATGGCCATCTCGGTGTACGTCTTCTGGCAGTACATGTTGGAAATACGGGGAATCACGACCGTCTCGCCTTGACTAAGCGCGTACGGATTGGTCAAGTGCGTATTCGCTTCTTCCAGCATCGTATACGGGATGTTGTATTGGTGAGCGATCCCTTCCATGGTATCGCCCGGCCGGACGGGGTGATGGGCGTATACCATTTGCTGCTGTTGCTGGTCTCCGTCCCGGAAGAAAGGGAAGAAAAACGGCGAGAAGAAGAAAAACGGGAACAGGAAGCGATTGGGGAAGAAGGGATGGGGAAACGGGCGGAAGAACGGACGAAAACCAAATCCTGAGGGCGGAAAAAATCGATCCATACCATTACCTCCGTTAATCGGGTCATTAGTCTATATAAACTATGGATCGAAGGCGGCGGAGGTTCCGGTTCGAGGCGGGGTTCCGAATTTTTATGGGCAACCGCCGTTGCGGCTATTCCAGCAAGCCGAGCGATTCGTAGATACGAAGCGACACGATCCCGCTTCGCGGCAGATGAAGATCGTGTTGCAGCTTTTTCACCGCCTCCGTCGTGCCGGACCGAAACTTGCCGTCGCATACGCCCTTGTAGTACCCCGCGCTTTTCAATCGGGATTGGATAAGCTGCACGTCCCCTCCGATATCCCCTTCGGCCAACGTTCGCGGCTCCTGCAACAGCCCGCCCAGCACATGCCCGTAAATCGTCACTTTCGTTCCGACCGGAACGATCTCGTAAAGTTCCATCACGTCGCGGTTGTGCATGCGAATGCAGCCGTGACTCATATGCCTTCCGATCGAGTGCGGCTTGTTCGTGCCGTGGATGCCGTATACGCCCCAAGGAACGTCAAGCCCGAGCCACCTTGGACCGTAGGAGGCGCCCCAGTTTTTCCCCTTGAAGACGATCCGGTATTCGCCTACCGGGGTGGGCGTGGACGGATTGCCGACGGCGACGGGATACGTTCTGAACACTCGCCCTTGCGTCAGTAAGACCAACCGATGGCGGGCCGGATAAACTTCGATCGCATAAAGTCCCTGATCGGCTACGATCGGCAAGGAAGGATCCGCCTGAGCGCGCCTGCCGGCTTGACTTAACGTCGTGCCGAACAGGATGAGGACCGTTGCGCCGATTCGAATGAGCATGCGAAGCCAGCGATTCATACCGTCACCATGATCCGAAAGTGTTGAAATGCAGGACGTAGTTTTTCCAGGCCGGGAGGATTCATTCACTCCGAATCGAACGGGAACGAACGTTCTGCGTTCGGCGGGGCTTGAGGGTATTTATTATTGGATGGCGACTTTAAAAAAACGAGCCGGCTTCCGATCGATTATCGGAGTCGGCTCGTTTCGCTTCTTCGAATGCCCAACCACGCGGGAAGCGCAAATCGCGGCTTCTTGACCTGCTGTTGATCCGGCTGATCGTCCCGGACGAAATCCCCGCGGCGCGTTTGTTGCTCCACCTCCTTCAACCGGTATTCCATCAGCTTCTCCGCAACATAATGGTTTTCCATCATGGCTGCAGCCCCTCCTTTTTATGGAATGGATTGGTTTGGTTCGATTTCCATTATGCTTCCGTTAAAAGGGGATAAAAAGAGTATAAACCGACTTCGACATTTCCCCTTTTATTCGGACAGCTGTAAGGAACGTTCGGCGGGCGGGCCCTGACGATCAGGCAATCTCCGGACCTTTTCCATGCTTTTGCTCCGTTGGAAGCGCGATGCATATCCGGCTCGATTCCGACAAAGGATAATCGATATGTCAACGCGGAGGTGAACGATGGATGAAAAGGAAAATCGCAGCCGTATTGCTCATGGCGGCTTTATCCTGGTTCGTGTGCGATGCGGCGCCTTCGTCTGCGAACGGTGGCGGTCCTTATCATTTCGGCTTCAAGAAGAGCAAGGGAGGCGAGCTTCCCTCCATCGCCGAAGAAGGATTTATGCCGATTCTGAAGAAGCACGAGGCCATTTTCCTGGGGAACACGGAGAAGAAAGAGCTCTATCTGACGTTCGACAACGGGTACGAAAACGGCTATACCGGCCAAATTCTCGACGTCTTGAAGGAGAAGAAGGTGCCGGCCGCCTTTTTCGTCACGGGCCATTTCGTCAAGGATCAGCCTGAATTGCTGAAGAGAATGGCCGCCGAAGGCCATCTGATCGGCAACCATTCGTGGAGCCACCCGGATATGACGCAAGTGTCGGACGCGCAAATCAAGGAAGAGCTGGAGAAGGTGAGCCGGGAAGTCGCGAGGCTTACGGGACAGCAGACGATGCGGTTCGTTCGGCCGCCGAGGGGCATCTTCAACGACCGGATGCTCGGCGTTTGCCGGGAGCTAGGCTACACCAACGTCTTCTGGTCGATCGCCTACCGGGACTGGGAGACAAACCGTCAGATGGGGTGGAACTACGCCTATACGAGCGTCATGAATCAGCTTCATCCCGGAGCGGTCATTCTGCTTCACGCCGTATCGCGGGACAACGCTCAGGCGTTGGGGAAAATTATCGACGATGCCCGGGGACGGGGATACGAGTTCAAAAGCCTCGACTCTCTTGACGTGAGAGTTTACAGGTAACAAGCGCCATTCATCCTTGCCGATCTCTTGCAACGTACGGTCCTTTCCCTTAAGGTGGTAGTATTCAACCGTTTCATAGGGGAAGGGCTCATGTTCAAATCCGTTGTACTTTTCGTACTTGCCGGCCTCGCGGAGATCGGCGGAGGTTATCTCGTCTGGCTGTGGTTGAGGGAATCGAGGCCTGTCGGATACGGCATTTTCGGCGGCGTCATTCTCATTGTCTACGGCGTCATCCCTGCGTTCCAATCGTTTCCGAGCTTCGGCCGCGTGTACGCCGCTTACGGCGGGGTTTTCATCGTGATGGCTCTGCTATGGGGGTGGCTCGTCGACGGGAAGACGCCCGACTTCTACGATTGGATCGGCGCGGCCGTATGTTTGCTCGGCGTCTCCATCATGCTGTGGGCGCCAAGACATTGAAAGACAATCGCCGCAAAGCTTCGAACGCAACCGTTCCTGAGGGGGAGCGGTTATAAAGACGGACTGGTCTGCCCGCATTGCAAAAGCCATACCGTTGTTCGTTTCAGAAGATGACCTTCTCTGGAACAATAACCGCATTCGGTACTAAAACATCTCCCTTCCCAATGCTAAACTAACGAAACGTTAGCTGAACAAATCGACCGCCCGTCAGGGCGGTTTTTCTTTAACTAAAAATCAACATTGAGGTTAAACATAGCCTTTGCCTTATGCGTCGAGACGGCTCGATTGCATCCGCAAAGTTATTGGGGAAGGGAGCGCGTCGTGGACGATTGCCGCAAGCACGGGTTCAGGCTCAATACGATCGTCGAGACGACGTCGAATCCCTCCCTGCTCCGTTTTGTCGCTGAAATTATCGGAGCGTCCGTCCAGACTTCCCGCTTTGTCCGGTCAATCGGCGCCCCCAGGGTCTAATGGCATTATCATTTCGAACGGCTCGTCCGGAAGCGCCTCCTCCGTTTAGTCCGAATGCGGTGCCCACTTGGATAACCGCAGGTCCAAAGTCCGCCGCCTTTCCGTCTATTTGCGAGTGTGCCGTCTATCGAATTGCGCTCGTTCGGCTATATTTTCGAAACCGTTCGCTATCGTTCCGGTTGCGGTTGTCGAAAGAAAGAGAAAATGGATTTTCATAAAACCGGTCAAATCGGCACTGTTCGAAATTCTCTCTCTTGCTATTATTTGAACTATCCGAGAGTTGGAGAATAATAGAAGAGGAGGAAATACATAATGTCGAAGCCTCGAAAAACATTCGGCGCGCTGCTATCCCTAGCGTTGGCAGGAAGCCTCGTCCTGCCGTCCTTCGCAGCGGCGGCGAACCGCAGCTACAATGCGGATCCGCAGGTGGAGGACATCGGTCCCAAGCTGCGGTCCGAGTCGGCCGAGGAAGTGCTCGCGGAGAATCGGCTGGATTTGACCGGCGTCCAGCGAAGCGCGCGGGCGTTGGCCAAGAGCAGCGTCTCGGAGTCGGATGTGGGCACGACCAAAAACTGGATCACGCACAACGACCTCACCGGACGATACGTGCTCACCCCGTTCACGCTTCGCGCCGTCGGAACGTACGGCGAAGTCTGGGTCGCGAACGATTTGAGCTTTCCGGAGGGAGATCCCCGCAACGGCAAGGTGGAAATTACCGACGAGCAAGTTCGTTATTTGCTGAACGAATTCGATAACCGGATTTACGAGAAGGAAATTTCCTTCTTCGCGCCTCCGGCGGAGCGGCATGGCGAGAATGCGGCTATTCCGGGACTGTACGAGGACGAGATCGGACGCACCGTCATTCTGATCGACAATATCAAGGACGCAAGCTACGAAGATCCGAACTACCCGAGCTATATCGCGGGGTATTTCTCGCCGGCGATCAGCGACCTGACCGACCGAAACGTCATGACCGTCGATTGCTACGACTGGTTGAACCGCACGGGGCCGGACGCGGCTTCGCCCTATCTGTACGAGGGTGTGTTCGCCCATGAGTTCCAGCATCTGCTTCACCGGGACACCGATCCGAACGAAGACAACTTCGTCAACGAAGGCCTGTCGGACTTCGCCCAATATCTCGTCGGCTACGGCCATTCGCAAGGGCACGTCGATTTCTTCATGAACCACCTCCGCAATTCGCTCACGATGTGGGGGGACCAATCGGATCTGCAAATTCTCGGCGACTACGGCACGGGATACTTGTTCCAGTTGTATCTCTACGAGCGCTTCGGCGAACCGTTCATTCAGGCGGAGTTTCATAACCGGAAGCAGGGTATCGAAGGGGTCGAAGACGCCCTCGCCGAAGTCGGTGCGGACGAGACGTTCGCCCAGGTGTATGCCGATTACATGACCGCGGTCATGCTGGACGGTCAGAGCGGCATCGGCGGCCAAGACAAGAACCGGTACAAGTTCACCTCCATCGGCCTGACGCCGAATGTCGACGCTTCCGTCCTGCCCGACAACGTAGCGCCGGCGTGGGGGACGGACTTCAAGGTGATCGAACCGGACTCCAAGATCGAGCATCTGTATTTTAAAGGCATCGACTTCCTGAAAACGAACTGGACGACCTTTCAAGACCCCGAGAAAGGCGCCGTTCTATGGAGCAACGAAGGGGATCTGGCCGACAATTTCCTCATCAAGGAGCTGGATTTGACCGGACGGACGGCGCCGAGGCTGTCGTTCGACACTTCGTATCGAATCGAGGAAGGCTGGGATTTCGGAGCCGTTCAGGTGTCGACGGACGGCGGAGAGACTTGGACGTCGCTGGCGAACGACGATACCCGCAGCGATGTGGTGGACGAGGGGCTTCCGAAAATCAAGGCGAACATGCCCGGGTTCACGGGCGATTCCGGCGGCTGGAAGACGGAAACGTTCGATCTTAGCGCTTATGCGGGGCAAAAGGTGCTGCTCGGCTTCCGCTATATGACCGACTGGGCGACGAACGAGGCGGGCTGGTATTTGTCGGATCTGAAGCTGGACGGCGAAACGATCGATCCGATGACGTCCGCGGACGGCTTTATGAGCCTCGAGCAGGCGACCGGACAATACGTCGATTACCAAGTGCAGTTCATCGCCTACAAGAAGGCGACCGGCAAAGGCAAACCGAAGCCGGCGAAGCTGATCCGGTTCCCGAATTTGCTGAACATGTCGGAACACGACCGCATCGACCTGCGCGACATGCTCCGCAGCTCGTCGTACGACCGCATCGTCATGATGACGACTTACGCGGCTCCCGCGGGAACGAACGCCAGCGCCACTTACGAATACACCGTCGTGAAGAAGTCGAAGGAAAGGGAAGACTGGAAAAACAAGATGAAAGAGAAAATGAAGGACAAAAACAAGAGGCATTGAACGGGTTCCGAACCCGGCCTTAGCGGCCCAATATAAACAAAAAAACTAGACGGACATTCGGTTCGTCTAGTTTTTATTTACGTACGCCCAGCAGGGGCGTCATCCATCTCGCGGGCAAATTCGATGAGAGTGGATTCCGCAACGATTTGGCGTTATGATAAACGCATCTGTATCGATAGAGATGTCATCGGAGGGAACAGGCATGAGAGCGGTGCTTCTGGATGAGAAGACGAAAATGCTGCGGATCGGCGAGACGGAGGAGCCGGACCGGTCGGCCGGGGACGTGTTGGTGCGCGTCAAGGCGACGGCGCTGAACCGGGCGGATCTGCTGCAGAGACGGGGGTTGTATCCGCCTCCGCCCGGCGCATCGCCGATCCTCGGCTTGGAGATGGCCGGAGTCGTGGAGGAAGGAAGCGGTCCGTGGAAGCCGGGGGACCGCGTGATGGCTTTGCTGCCGGGAGGCGGCTATGCGGAGCGGGTTCGCATTCCGGCCGGGATGGCGATGCGCATTCCCGACGCGCTGTCGTTCGAGGAGGCTGCCGCCATTCCCGAAGTGTTCCTGACCGCCTACCTGAATTTGTTTCGACTGGGCGGGCTGAAGTCCGGCCAGACGGCGCTTATTCACGCGGGAGCGAGCGGAGTCGGCACGGCGGCCATCCAGCTGGCGCGCGAAGCCGGCGTCCGGACGATTGTCACCGCCGGTTCGCAGGCCAAACGCGACGCCTGTCTTGCGCTTGGCGCCGGCGAAGCGATCGACTACAAAGCCGGACCGTTCGCTCCGCGCGTTCGGGAAGCGACCGGCGGACGCGGCGTCGACCTGATTCTGGATTTCGTCGGCGCGCCTTATTGGGAGCAAAATCTCGCGTCGCTCGCCATAGACGGCAAGCTCATTATCGTGGGGACGATGGGCGGGGCCAAAGTTCCCGAGCTCGATCTGGGCCATCTGCTGGCGCGCCGGCTGCAAATTATCGGCACCGCGCTGCGAACGCAGCCGAAGGAGCGGAAGGAAGAGCTGACGGCGGATTTCGCGGCGTTCGCCCTTCCGCGCTTTGCCAGCGGCAAGCTGAAGCCGATCGTCGACTCGGTATGGGACTGGAACGAAGTCGAGGCGGCGCATGCGCGAATGGAGAGCAACGCCAATATCGGCAAAATCGTCTTGCGCATCACGGACGGATCGGAGGAATGATCGGCTTGAGCCGCAATCTTTGGAGAATGAGGACGTGGACGTTAGCCTTCGGTTTCTGTCTGCTTGCCGTGTTCGTCGCGATGCGGACATTGCTCCCCGGGCACGTGCTGCACCGGATGACGGCCTATTTCCACGCCGTGCATATCGCCGCTTCCCGAAGCCGAAACGGTTCCGACAGGGTGGACGCCGCTTCCGACAACGGTCAACCGGTGCTCTACCGCGGCAAAGTCGCCGTCCTGATGTGGCACCATCTCGATCCGTCCGTCCGGGGCGGTGACATCGTCACACCCGATCAATTCGCCGCCCAACTGGACTACCTCGAACGCAAAGGCATCCGCTTCATTACGCTGCAGCAGTTCCGGGCGTTCGAGAACGGCGGCTCCGTACCGGACAACGCCGCGCTTATTACGTTCGACGACGGGTATGAGAGCTTTTATAAATACGCATATCCGATTCTGAAGCAGCGTTCGCTCGGCGGGGTCTGCTTCGTCATTACGGGCGACATGCGGCCGAACGCGCACGTTTATGTTCCGCATATGACGCCTCAAGAAATCGCCGACATGGAGAAGACGGATCCGCAAATCGAGGTCCAGCCTCATACGGACGCCTTGCACTACAAAATCGACCGCAAGCATGACGGCTTGACCGCTTATCTCGTCAAGAACGGAACGAAGGAGACAGAGGCGCAATACGTCGAGCGAATTACGCAAGATACGAAGCGCTGCGTCGATACGTTGAAAAAGTTGAATTCGCATGCGATCGATACGTTCGCCTATCCGTACGGTTTATATACGCCAACCGTCGAGAAGGTGCTGGAGCAAGCGGGCATCCGCTACGCCTTCACAGTCCGCCCCGGTCTCGTCGGCGCCGGGACCGACGCGATGGCGATGCCGCGAATCAACGGCGGTTCGCCTGCCATGACGCCGAAGGCCTTGTACAAGGCCATCGTCCGGGCCGCGAACGATCAGCCGTACAACCGGGTGCCGGAACCTATTCTGCCCGTAAGACCGGTGTACAAATCGGGCTTTCGCGCTTTCGCCGCCTGAACGGCCGACACTCGTCCCATTCTCGAATAAGGACCGATAGAAAATATCCGTCGCATCTGATAAAATGTGAAACGAACAATCCCGAAGAAAGCAGGAGCAGAGAATGGGACGCAAATGGAACAATATTAAAGAGAAAAAAGCTTCGAAAGACGCCAATACAAGCCGCATTTACGCCAAATTCGGCGTTGAAATTTACGTAGCGGCCAAGAAGGGCGAACCGGATCCGGAGGCGAACCGGGCGCTGAAGGTCGTGCTGGAGAGAGCGAAAACATACAACGTGCCGAAAGCGATTATCGACCGCGCGCTGGAGAAAGCGAAGGGTGCTTCCGACGAAAACTACGTGGAGCTTCGCTACGAAGGGTTCGGACCGAACGGATCGATGGTTATCGTCGACGCGCTCACGAACAACGTGAACCGGACGGCCGCAGCGGTGCGGGCCGCGTTCAACAAGAACGGCGGCAACATGGGCGTGAACGGCTCGGTGGCGTATATGTTCGATGCGACCGCCGTCATCGGCGTCGCGGGCAAAACCGTCGACGAAGTGATCGAGCTTCTGCTCGAAGCCGACGTCGACGTTCGCGACGTGGTGGAAGAGGACGATTCCGTCATCGTCTATGCGGATCCGGAGCAATTCCACAACGTTCAGGAAGCGTTCAAGAACAACGGCGTCACGGAGTTTACCGTCGCGGAGCTGACCATGATTCCGCAGACGTACGTTTCGCTGCCGGAAGAAGCGCAAGCGCCGTTCGAGAAGTTGATCGACGCGCTCGAAGATTTGGAGGACGTTCAGCAGGTCTATCATAACGTGGACTCGGAATAATACTCCGGGCTCCTGCCGCAAAAAAAGGATTCGGTCCGGGACCGAATCTTTTTTTGCGGATTTCCCGGCCATCTTTCATGAAGGAAGTCCGAATGGTAGAATCGAGTTGAAACCGACAGACGAAGGACAGTTCCAAAGCTGAGGAGGGATGGGGTTGCTACCTTTTTTTCGCTATAACTGGATCGTAAGAGAGCAATGGTACCAATGGTGCGAAGACGTTGCGCCCGAGGAGCTGCTTCGCCCCCGGACGGGCGGCGTCGGAAACATTCTGAAGACGTTGTTTCACATCGTCGACGTCGAATGGAGCTGGATTCAAGGGGTGCAGGAGAAGCCGGACTTCCAAGAAGACTTCGAAAACTTCAACACGCTGGATAAAGTCAAAGCGTTGGACCAGAGGTACCGGCCGGATGTCGAAGCGTTCGTCAACGCCTGGAACGACAGTCTGGAGACGCGCCCCTTCGTCGATCCTCGCTACGACGGAAGTGTTGTGGACGCGTGGGGGGAAATCATGCGGCATATCATCGCCCATGAAATCCATCATATCGGTCAATTGTCGGTATGGGCCCGCGAAGTGGGCAAGCCGCCCGTGTCCGCGAATTTCATCGGCAATGGCATCATTCAACCGGAAGCGTGAAGGCCAACACGCCGCAATCCTTATCCCGATTTTAGGCGTTATTCCTTCGTCAACGGCCTTGACGGCGCCGTACTTATTGTGTAAAAGAGTCCGGTCCCGTCGCCCAGAGAAGAAACCCGAAGGCTGCAAGGTTTCTCGATCGGAGTGACTCCTACCCGCCTTGCGAGCCGTACGGGAATCCAGAACCGTGACCGGCCAAGACCGTTATCCGAACGAGGACCGCCAGCCATTGCAGGCTGCGGTCGAACTAGGGTGGTATCGCGACGCATTCGTCCCTGACGGATGCGTCTTTTTCACATCATAGGCGCCCCGCCGATAAAGCATACTGGCGCGGAGAAGCGCCGACGAAGCCGGCAAACCGGATGAAGGCGCGGAGTTCCACCGGCTTCGATCATTTCGCCTCATTGCGCGATTTTGTGGGCATGCGCGACGTTTGGATAGAAGCTTGTACGAATAAGAAGATTGCGGTATGTTGGAAGGGAGGTGGAGCAGGTTGGCCAAACGCAGGAATCGATCTTCCGGACATCGGGACGGAACATTGCAGCAAACGATGGGCAATCGGGCCGCCCTTCGGATGATGAAGGCGCTGCTTGCGGAGCATCAGCCCATTCAGCGGATCATTCTGAAAGAGGACAGCATCGCAAGGCCTGCACGCTTCAAGGAGAGAAAACAATAGATGAGCGACATTAGGATCGAGAGCGGTCGGCACCGCTCTTTTTATTCGTTCGCCGTTGCGGAGACCTGCATTTCGTTGGCGGACGTCGTTTATATCATGGTCGTGACGATCGAAATCTATCGGCAATCCGGATCGGCCTTTATCGCATCCCTGTTTCCTTTTCTCAAGGCGCTTGCGGGCATCGCGGCCGGTTTGACCGCGCCGCTGCTGCTGCGGAAATTCCGTTCCTCCGGTTTGCTTGTCGTTCTTCAAGCGGTCAAAGCTTTGCTCCTTACGGCGGTCGTCTTCGGATTTCCGTTCATCGCTTCCCGCACTTACATCCTGCTTTTATTCGTTCTTTTGATCGCTTTGCTGGAAGGGTGGGGGAATCCGCTGCTTGCTTCGTTCCCCCCGAAGCTGGTCGGACCGTCGGAGCTGGTGAGAGCGAACAGCTTGTTATCCATGGTAAGCCAGACCGCTCAATTTGTCGGATACACCTTGACCGGTTCGATCATCCTGGCGCTCGGGCCGAGGCCGACATTGTCCGTCTCGGTCGGATTATGGTGGCTGTCCGTCCTTTGCCTAGCCGATTTGGCCCGCAGGTTTAAACGCGAGGAGCAGCCGGAACCCATCGTTCGGCAGACGAAATGGGAGGCCGTGCGGGAAGGCTGGCGCTTGCTTTGGCGCAATCGCACGCTTCGCATCGTCACGTTGATGGATGTTTTGGAAGGAATGGCCGGGACGATCTGGGTAGGAGCGGTCTCTTTGGTTTATGTACAAGAAGCGCTTCATCGGGGCGAAGAGTGGTGGGGATATATTAACGCCAGCTACTTTGTCGGAACGATCACCGGAGGACTGCTCGCCTGGCTGTTGGCGCGAATGATCCAGGGGCATTTAATTATGTGCATGGCGGCGGGTTCCTTTCTCTTTAGCCTGTTTACGCTGCTGTACGGCTTGAACGGCACGCCCTGGCTCGCCCTGCTCCTCTGCGTGGCGATGGGACCCGCCTATCAGATTCGGGACGTGGCGCAGCAAACGGCGCTTCAGACGAGCATGCAGGCTTCGGCCCTGCCGAACGTTTACGCTTCAAGAAGCATTCTGCTCTCGACCGTAACGGGCGTCTCTATGGCCCTCGTCGGACTCGCGTCGGATACGCTGGGCGTCAGGATGGTCTATGTTTTGGGCGCGGCTGTGATCGCCTTGTCGGCTCTGTTGTCGTTTGTTCTCTTGCGCTTTCAAAAGTGATTCGAACCTTTTTCCATCGTTATTCCAAGGCGGGGATCCATCTCACCAAAATGGGCGAATACACATAACGTAATCCATGACTTGAATAGAAAAGGCGTGGATAACGAAGTGGAGATGCGGCTGGAGACAAACGGCGAACGGTCGCGGGCGAAGCCGTCGCCGGAACGAACGTCGGCCGGCGCTTGGAGCGATTCCGCAGTCCTTGCGATCGGGTCGGGACCTTTGTTGATTGCGTTGGGAGAGTCCCTGCTGCAAGCCGGTTTTGCGAATTGCCGCTTGGCGATCGACGGTATGGAACCGACGGACCGAACGCGATTGGGCCGATTGGCGCAGGAAGCCCGGAGAATGGGCTTCGCGTTTGATTGGGAGGACATCCGGGTGCGCAGGGAAGATATTGAACGTTGGCGGGAAACCGTACGCCCGTATGAAGCGATTGTTTATGTGTCCCGCTCCGGGGATGCCGAGGCGCTGCGGACACTCGAAGCGGCATGCCGGCACGAGAACAAAACGCTGCTGCCGGCGATCGTCGCGGGAACCGCGGGTTTGGCCGGACCGTTGATCGAGCCCGGAACCGAGGGCGGCTGGGAATCGGCTTGGCGTCAAGTGCATGAGAGCGCGCTCGGGAGCGAACGGCTGCCGCATCGGCTTACCGTCGACGAGGCCTCGCTGCTTGCGAATGCGATCGCTCTGGAATTGGCGAAGGCGATCGGGGGAACGGAACAACCGATGCTGCGCCACGCGTTGTTTGTTCTGGACCTGGCATCCTGCATAGGCGGCATCCATCCGGTTCGGCCGCACCTTCCGGCGAGCGGCTTCCCGGGGATCGAACGGATCGATCCCCTGCAGCCGATGCTGGAGGCGAACCCGCCCGCACTCGACCCGCTGCGGCTGCTTGCCCGCTTCGAAGAGCTGACTTCGGCGGTGACGGGCATTTTTCACATCTGGGAGGAAGGCGATTTAAAGCAGCTGCCTCTCGCGTTGTGCCGAGTTCAGCCGGTCGACCCGCGATCGGAAGGACCGGCCAGGCTGCTTCCGGACATGGTCTGCCCCGCGTTCACCCACTCGGAGGCGCGAAGGGACGCGGGGCTGGCCGGCATCGAAGCTTACGCTGCGCGAATGTCGGATCGGCTCGCCGAATGGCCGCCGGACGCGATCGTCGGGATTGGAGCCGGAGAAACCTATGTCGAGGCCATATGCCGCGGGTTGCAGAAAGCTTTGAACGGCGAGCTTGAACGCAAGGTCGCCGAGGGCATCCCCCGGCCAGGCCAAGCGCCGGCACTGCCGCTCCTGGATTTGCGCTCCGCATATTACTGGCGGGCGCTCCTTGCGATGCGAGAAAGCGCGACGATCGCAACGGCGGAGAAGGAGCTGTTCGGCTTCCCTGTCGCGCAGGTCGTCTGCGGCGGCGACCGGTTCGTCGGCACGGGCTTGAATGCGACGCTAGCCATGCGCCAAGCGCTGCTTCGAGCGCTGCTGCATGGGCAGCTCGGCGCGAACGAGCGTACGCTTGGTGCGCCTCCGATCGATTTTTACGAATTGGAGGAGGCGTCCCTTGCCGAGCTTCTCGGGTCCGCTGTATCCGCGCTGGAGTGCAACCGGATGCGTCTTGGCGTCTTCGAATGGCCGCTGGCGTTGTGGGGCGATAAGCGGCCAATCCGGGTGGTCGTCACCATGCTGCAAGGGGTGGAGGAGCCGTGAAGCCGTGCGTGGTCATTGCCGGAGCGAATCCGGTGGCGGACATGATGCGGGACGCGTTGGCGGATCGCTGTGCGATCGTTCGCCGAACCGACATCGGGGGCATGGAGCTGCCGGGAGCGGATCTGGCCGTCGTAGCGGCGGAGGACGACGGATCCTACGATCATTCGGCGGTTGAACAATGGATGCGGCAGGCGGGCATTCCTTGGATTCGCATCCTTCTGTCCGCCGAAGAAGCCTGGATCGGTCCGCTGGTCCGCCCGAACGAACCCGGGTGCTCGCTGTGCGCCGATACCCGGCGGTTTACGGCGAAGTTCTCTTTCGGGCCGAAGGAACCGCGGCCCGAACGGAGCCGGGGGCAAGGCGTCCTCTCCCGGCTCGCGCTATGGCACGTCGCCCGATTGGCGGCGGTGGAGATCGAAAAGACGCTGCAAGCCAGAGACCCCCGCACGGCCGAACATATGTACAACATCCGGTTGGATACGCTGAGCAGCTCGCTTCATTTCATTTTGCCGGACCCGATGTGTCCGATCTGCGGCGAGCGTCCCGAGGACACGGCGGAGAAGGCCCGCATCGTTTTGCAGCCGAGGCCCAAAGCTCATCGGCATCGTTACCGGCTTCGTCCGATCGACGGCTGGACGGATACGTTGCGGAAGCATTATTACGACGAACGAACCGGCCTGATCAACGAACGGTACCGCGATTTGGCTTCGCCGTTCGCTTCCGTCAGCGTCCACCTGCCGTCTTTCGTCTGGGGAAGCGAAGTGGCGGGAGGGAGAACCCTTTCCTTCGCGGCGAGCGAGGCGGCCGCCATTCTGGAAGGCGTGGAACGGCGCTGCGGCCAGGCGCCGTTGGGCAAGCGAACCTTCGTCTTCGGCAGCTACAACGAGCTTGCCGATGCGGCGCTCGATCCCGCCCGGACAGGGCTGCATGCGCATGAAGCGTACGACAGTCCCGGCTTCCCGTTCGAGCCGTACGATCCCGATGCTCCGATCGACTGGGTCTGGGGATATTCCTTCCTGCGGGAGCGGCCGATTCTCGTTCCGCAGCAGCTCGCCTATTATGGCACAAACTACGGGGACGCTTTCGTACAGGAGGGCTCCAACGGCTGCGCTTTGGGCGGATGTCCGGAGGAAGCCATCTTGTACGGGATGCTGGAAGTGGTCGAGCGCGACGCGTTCCTGCTGACCTGGTACGCTCGGCTGCCCGTACCCCGCCTGGACCCCGCTTCCGCGAACGATGCGGAATTGACGCTCATGATCGAAAGGCTTCGGGCGGTTGCCGGCTACGAGGCGCAGCTTTACAACATGACGACGGAAAACGGAATTCCATGCGTTCTGGCGCTGGCTAAAACCGTAAGGCCGGGGAGGATGAACCTTCTCTGCGCTGCAGCGGCGCATCCTCATCCGGCAAGCGCGGCCAAGAGCGCCCTTCACGAGCTGTCCGCCATGGCGGAAGGGCTGCAGATGAGGTTCGAGTCGAATCGGGAAAAGCTGCGGGCTATGCTCCACGATCCGTCGCTCGTGACGGAGATGGAGCATCATGCGCTGCTCTACGGCTTGCCGGAAGCGGAGGAGCGGCTGCGGTTCCTTCTCGATTCGGACCGTCCGATGCGCACGTTCGGAGAATCGTTCAAGCGCACGGTCCCGCATCCGGATCTGACCGAAGACTTGAAGGAGGCGATCGAGACATTTCGCCGGCTCGGATTGGACGTCATCGTCGTCGATCAAACTTCGCCCGAGGCGGCACGGAACGGACTGCACTGCGTGAAAGTATTCATACCGGGCATGCTGCCGATGACGTTCGGGCATGCGTTCGTCCGCCTGACCGGGCTGGAGCGGGTGCTGCGAATTCCCGCCGAACTCGGATACGCGAACGGTCCGCTCGATCCGAAGGAGCTCAACCCGCATCCGCATCCTTTTCCGTGAAGAGGGCCGGCCCATCTAGACAGGAGCGGAACGTGAGCGGATCTGTGTGTTTGTACAGTCAGATCAAGTCCCTATGCCATATGTTAGAAGGGTGATGACGAATCACACAACATCAAGATCAGGTGGTGATACAAATGGGTTTTCCTGTTGCCGGTTCGTGTGGGGGCTTCGGCGGAGTAACTGCATTCGTTCTGGTTCTGTTCATTTTGCTGGTCATTATCCTGGCTGCCGGAACGTTCATCTAATCGATCGCATATGACCGAGACAACCGGGGCGCTCTCGCTCCGGTTGTTTTACATAAGCGGCTGGGGACGAACTTCCCTTTACAATATTCCGGCTTCGAATTTGGCGAACCTGTTAACCGCCTTGTTCGGACGATTTCCTCTTGCTCCCTCCTTGTCGTACGAGCCTCATCTTCTTCATATCCTATAATCCGACCGGATACGGCTTGTCCGCTGGAAAAAGAACGGCGCTAACCCGAAGGGCCCCCGTCATTTGCAGCAGTTTACTCGGCTAGTTCCCACCTTGAAGAGAACAATAAAGATGGGCCTGCCGATGGCCACAACTAGACGGGAGGTATCGTCCTTGAAATTGGTGCCGTTAAAGCTTGCATGCGTCTTGGGGGTGTCGGCCGTCCTGTTCACCGGTTGCTCCGGCAACAATTACGGTGTGAAGACGAAGAACGCGAATCGCGGGTATGTCATACACCAAAGCTCCGCTTACCGTTCCGATGCCACCGGCTTAACCCGGATGGGAGTGGGAACGAACGGCGGCATGTCCCGTACGTTCGGCGCTGCCGGAACGACCGGAAGCCGCACCTCCGGTTCCTACAGCATCACTTCCCGCCATGCGGATCCCACACGCGGAACGGCGGGAACGTCCAGCCTGAATTCCAATTCCCATATTCTTCAACTGGGGAACTGGATGCGAATTGTCGGATCTTCGGACGGAGCCGGGGCGAACGGGAAGAGCCGGCTGCAAGGGAATCGGACCGCACGCGCTTCGGGAGCAGGAACGACGGCCGGCAGCAGACGCGGCATCGAGTCGTTTAACGAGCACAGCGCTGACCAAGTCGTCTTGCTGACCGTCACCGATCCAAAAGCCATTAAGGCCATCGACCGCGTCAATCTTGCGCTGTCTTCCCGCTCCGGGCTTCGCGCGAAATCGGATACGTTAGTCAAGGATTTGGCTTATATTCTGCAGAAAGCTTCCGAAACCCGGAACGCATCCGGAATGTCGAGAGGCACGTCCGTTTCCGGGCGTCGATAAGGAGAACAACAGATGAAGTTCGTTCTCAAATGATCGTTAACGGCATTATGGTCGTCTCTTTGCTGATGCACTGCGGAGAAGTCGCCTTCATGCCAGCGTTGGCCAAGGCGGCGGCCCAAGCGAGCTGCTGCGTACAAACGGAAGGAGCAGAAGGGAATCATCTGCTCCTTTCCTCTGTTCGTTCGGTATCTCCGGCAGAACGTTTTGTTCGAGCTATTGCCAGATCCTTCCCGGATCGGATGGGCTCGCAGCTATTCTTCGCTTGAAATGCCTGCATGAACCGGACCTAATATTGGTTATCATGAATGGATTAAATGGGGACAACGACACGGATCTCATTTCGGCTATTTGGACAAGCTGGTTTTGATTCCGTCAGATGGTGCAATCGCCGCGTTATCGTCCTGATCTGGCTGATGCAAGGCGCCTGGCTCGGCAGTGGCCGTATCGAACGATGCAATAAAAAGAGGCTCGGACGGATAAGCCCGAACCTCTTTTTATTTTCTATCAAAGCCGGAACCGGCCGATGAAGCCGCACAATACGCCAAGGATCATGACGGATGCGGATGACCGCGTCACCCTTGTCAAGGTCGGAACGGTGGAGGAAGCGTTCAGACGAATTGTAGAAATTGTGAACGAGCATACTAGCCATATAAAGATAAACAAGCGGTGAGGCGACGTCCAGGGAACAGTGCCGTGCAATTTCAAAGAATTTGCCACAGGATTTTGACAGAATGATGATTGTTTTCGCCGAAACGTAAAAAAGCCGCCCCTTTTTGGTAGGATAGAGAGTAGATAGCGGAAGGGGAGGCTTGTTGGATTCATGAGCACGATAAATCAAAATCGACTCGAGACGGGCTATGACTTGTCGTCCGTTTCGTTCTCGAAGATGTTGTTCGACACGATCAAGATCGGCATTGTCAAATCGAATCTGATCGCGATGTTTGCGGGTCTCAGCATGGCACTGCTTGTTCATCATATCCCGTTCTTCGACAAGATCGGAAGCATTGTTCTGGCTTTGATCGGTGCGACGCTGGTCATCGGATCGGCCGGGGCGTTCAATAACGTGTACGACCGGGATATCGACGTCATGATGGAACGTACGAAGAAACGGCCGACCGTAACCGGGCAGGTGAGCGTAAGGAAAGGGCTGGCCATCGGGTTCGGGATGGCGATTGCCGGGTTGGCCGCTCTGTACTGGGCTTCGCCGCTGGCCGCCTTTTTCGGCTTTCTCGGCTTGTTCCTCTACGTCGTTCCTTATACGATGTGGACCAAGCGCCGGACGGTCTTCAATACGGAAGTCGGAAGCCTGTCGGGAGCGACGCCCCCGCTGATCGGGTGGGCGGCCATCTCATCCGATATGACGCACCCCGGCATTGCTGCATTGTTCATCTTGATGCTCCTCTGGCAAATGCCGCATTTCTATGCGATCGCGATTCGCCGGGTGGAGGATTATCGGAAGGCGAACGTTCCGATGCTGCCTGTGGTGAAGGGGATCCGCAGAACGTATTTGCAGACGAACGTGTACCTAGCGGCGTTGTTCGTATCCAGCTTTCTGTTCTGGAGCTTTAGTCCGTTTATTGCCGTTACGGCCGCCGTTCTCAGCCTGGGCTGGTTCATTCTGAGCATCGTCAGCTACCGCCGCAACCCATCGAACGGCTGGGCGAAAACGATGTTTGTTTTCTCGCTGAACCATATTACCATTCTGTTGTTTATCATTGTCGGGTATTCCCTCATCAAGCCATTATTTTGAGCGGATGAACGAAAGAGCGATCTCTCTCCCCGGAGAAGGTCGCTCTTCTTGTCGTTCATGATTCATGCCGCTCGTTATCGGGTCCCGGGGGCCGGCATATCCACCCCTTGCACCCGGTGATTGTGCCCGTCGTCCGTCGTTGTGTAGAAATCGTAGTAATGAACGTGCATGCCGTTGCCGATGGGAATCGCCGGACCGGAGAAGGCTTTGTAAGCGTGCTGATGCCCATTTTCAAACAGAACATAGCCTTCCGTGTAGTGAATATGCCCTCCGTCCGGCGTCGGAATCGGGGGGGGACGTGACATCGAGGCACTGATGGACGTGGCCGTGCGATACGGACGTGTAATCGACGGACCCGTGATTATGTTCCGGGACGAAGCCTTCGACGAACGAATTTTTAACGATCGCCATGCGATCCACCCGCTTAACGTTTTTGTGCCCATTATATTCGGAGCTTCCCTGTCCTTATCACCGAATGTTTCCGTTGCCGGGCATGCCGCCGAATTGCTTCGTCATTCTTTTTCCTTTACAATTGATGAATCACTAACGTATGAAAGGGGCGCTATCCGATGGCAAAAATCGAGTCGGTCTCGGTGAATCGGAAATTGGACATCATATCGGCGGCGATCGAGGTATTTGCGGAGATCGGCTATTTCCGGGCTACGACGGCGCAAGTTGCGGAACGGGCCAAGATTTCCCAGCCGTATATATTCCGCTTTTTCCCAACCAAAGAAGCGCTGCTTTTGACGGCATTGGAAGTATCCTGGACGCGGGTGAACGATTCCTTCCGCAAGGTCGTGGCGTCGGCGTCGCCGGAACAGCTGGAGAGCGGCCTGATCCAGGCTTACGAAGAGATTCTGGCCTCCCACCAGAATGAAATTCTGCTTCAGATGCAGGCTCAGACGATTCGGGAAGATTCGATCCGGGAAGCGATGCGCCAAGGATTCGGGGAAGTCCGCCGGATCGTACTGGACGCCTTCCGCGCGGCTGGTATTCCGAATGCCGAGGAACGGACAATGCTCTTCCTCGCGAGAGGGATGCTGTGCAACGTTTCGGTAGCGCTGGACATGCCCGAATTGAAGGACATATGAGAAGTTTAAGAATGGTGATTGACTAATCAATAACGCCATGATACATTGATTTCAAGTTAGTAATTGATCAATCACTTCCTGGGGGGGACAAGCAACGAAGCATCCGGTGTTCCTCAGCTATCCGAGAAAAGAAGCCTTTGCGGCATCGTAACACATGGCGATCGCCGGCGATGCGGCAGACACCGTTCCTCGCCTCGATGCGAGGAACGGTTGGAAGCCGAGAAGGGTGCAATGGCGCGTATTTGAAGGAACAGGCCAGAAAACGGAATGAAGGAAGACCGTTGCTGATCGAGAGGAGAACGGTCTTTTTTTGATGGCTTGCAAACCCGAGAACCTTTGTGCCGGGCGAATCACCCGGCAGTCCGGCGATGCCCGCACACGGGCGTCTTTTTTATGGGTCTAAGTCACAACACGCTGTCGCCGCGCTCGCCGGTGCGGATCCGGACGGCGTCCACCACGTCGGTCACAAAAATTTTGCCGTCGCCCACTTCTCCGGTCCGGGCGGCGTCCATGACCGCCTCGATCGCTTGCTCGTATCTGTCGTCGCTGACGGCCGTTTCGATTTTGTTTTTCATAATAAAATCCGTTTGATATTCCACGCCCCGGTAGATCGTCCGGACGCCTTTTTGCGTACCCTGACCGCGTACGTCGCTGATCGTCATGCCGTTGATGCCGATCTCGTGGAGCGCCGCCGTTACGCTGCTCAGCTTCTCCGGACGGATAATGATCGTCAGCAGCTTCATCGGGTCAGACTCCCTTCATCCCGGCATGGACGGCCATGGCGCCGGTTGCGGCGAAGGGGCTCTGAGGCGCGGGCGCCATCTCGCTGTTCATGCCTTCGAACGTGTTGTAGGCATTCTCGCCGTGCAGGCTGATATCCAGCCCGGACATCTCTTGTTCTTCGGTAACCCGCAGCGGAGCGAACAGGCTGATGACCTTGAGAATGACGAAGGTGCCGATCGCGGCGAGAAGAACGGCGACAAGAACGTCGATCGCTTGTGTGGCGACTTGCCCGGGATTGCCGTACAGGAGGCCGTTCGCACCGGCGGGATTCACTTCCTTGCTGGCGAAGATGCCGGTCGCGATCGCTCCCCATATCCCCCCGATCCCGTGAACGCCGAACACGTCCAAGGTGTCGTCGTATTGCAGCTTCGCCTTCAGCACGTTCAGCGCCCAGTAGCAGACGACGCTGGCCAGGCCGCCGATGGCGACGGAGGACAGAACGGAGACGTAGCCCGCCGCCGGCGTGATGGCGACAAGGCCGGCGATGCCGCCGGTGGCCCCTCCGACAAGCGTCGGTTTCTTGCGGAGCGCCCATTCGATGAAGATCCATACGAGGCCGCCCGCAGAACCCGCAATTTGCGTCGTGGCGAACGCTACGGAGGCGAGTCCGCCGGAAGCGAGCGCACTGCCGGCATTGAAGCCGAACCATCCGAACCACAGGAACATGGCGCCGATGAGGAAGAAGACGAGGTTGTGCGGCGGAAGCGTCTTATGAGGGAAGGAGCGGCGCTTTCCGACCACGAGGGCGGCTGTGAGCGCGCTGACGCCGGACAAAATATGGACGACCGTGCCTCCCGCAAAGTCCAGGCCTCCGAGCTTGGACAGCCAACCGCCGCCCCACGTCCAGAAGGCCATCGGAGCGTAAACGATCGTTACCCAGAGAATCGAGAACACGATCCAGACCGAGAAGCGGATTCGCTCCACGACGCCGCCGGAGATGATCGCCGTCGTGATGGCGGCGAACAGCCCCTGATAGATGGCAAAGATGAGATGCGGAATCGTAAGGCCGTCCTTCGCTTCGGGCCCGACGTGCTGGAAGCCGAGAAAATCGAAGCCGCCGAAGATTCCCCCTACACCGGGACCGAAGGCAAAGCTATATCCCCACAGCATCCATACCAGCGTCACGACGACGAAGGAGCTTAAGCTGTACATGACCGTCGACAGAATGTTCCGTTGACCGACCAGCCCGCCGTAGAACAACGCCAAACCCGGCATGAACATAAACATGACCAGTGCGGACGAAACCAGGAGCCAGGTGGTGTCCCCCGTATCGACCGCAGCGTTCTCCCCTTCCGCGAAAGCGGAAAGGGGAAAAGCCGCGAAACAAAAGAGGAAGAAGGATGTAATGAAGACGAGCCATTTCTTACGACGAAACCGCATAAGCATTCCTCCCAATTTAATGTCATGTTCTTTAACACGATTATTACTGGGAAGTCCGCGTTGCCAAACGGCCTCATCTCACTATTCGAGAAAAAATGAAGATTTTGTGAAAATGGTGTTCCGTTCGCGGTACGGAGCGCCATGGGCATCCCGAATAGTGGGATGAACGACAAAAAAATGCCTCGCTTCCCGCTATTCGGGATAGCGAACTTTTGAGCTGCCGTTTTCCTGAATATGATTGTCACATAAGTTGACATTCAAAAACTTACCGAAATGAGGGAAACGAAATGGCGCAATTGACGGTTGAGCTTGGCAACCACCCCTTGGAGCCGCTGAGCAAAGAGGAGATTTTGGCGGCGGTAAGCGTGGTAAAGAAGCAGAGACGGCTGGGCGGGAACGACCGCTTCGTATCCGTCATGCTGAAGGAGCCGAAAAAGGAGGTGGTGCTTGCTTTCGACGGGACGAAGCCCTTCGAGCGGGAAGCGTTTCTCATCGTGCTTAACAGCAAGGACAATGCGACCTACGAAGCGGTCGTCTCGCTGAACCGAATGCAAGTCGTCTCGTGGAAGCACATTCCCGGCGTGCAGCCGATGATCATGCTGGACGAGCAAGTCGAATGCGAAGCGGCGGTGAAGGCCAGCCCGTTGTTCCTTGATGCGCTCGAACGGCTTGGCATCGATTCGCCGGAGCTCGTCATGGTCGACCTATGGTCGGCCGGCAACTGGGGCGCGGAAGAGGATGCGACGATTCGGCTCGCGCGTCCGCTCTGCTTCCTCCGCAGCGACGAGAAGGACAACGGGTATGCGCGCCCGCTGCCGCTCGTCCCGATCGTGGATTTAAACAAGATGGAAGTGCTGCGGGTGGAAGAGTACGAGTATACGAAGATCCCGATGCAGGAAGCGAACTATACGCCGGATCGCGTCGGGCCGCTGCGTACCGGCATCAGGCCGATTGAAATTACGCAGCCGGAAGGGCCGAGCTTCGCGATTAACGGCCACGAGGTGGAATGGCAAAACTGGAAGTTCCGCATCGGCTTTAACGCCAGGGAAGGGCTGACGATTCATACGGTGACGTACAGGGATCAGGGGCGCGACCGTCCCGTCCTCTACCGCGCGGCTCTCTCGGAGATGGTCGTTCCGTACGGAGACCCGGGACCGATTCAGAACCGCAAGAACGCCTTCGACAGCGGGGAATACGGGATCGGCCAACTGGCCAACAGCCTGGAGCTCGGCTGCGATTGCGTCGGCTACATCCAATATTTCGACGGGATCATGACCGACAGCAAAGGCGAGCTCATGACGATCAAGAACGCCATATGCATGCACGAAGAGGATTACGGCATTCTCTGGAAGCATACCGATTGGAGGACCAATGATGTCGAGGTGAGACGTTCTCGTCGGTTGGTCGTCTCGTCCATCTCGACGGTGGCCAATTACGAATACGGCTTCTTCTGGTATTTCTACCAGGACGGCAGCATTCAGTTCGAAGTGAAGTTGACGGGCATTCTGTCCACGGCCGGCCTGCATCCGGGCGAGACGCCGAAATACGGCACGATGATCGGTCCGGATCTGTACGCGCCGAACCATCAGCATTTTTTCAACGTGCGCATGGATATGCAAATTGACGGGAATGAAAACTCCGTTTACGAAGTAAACGTAGTAGCGGAGGAACCGGGGGAACAGAATCCGCGCGACAACGGATTTTACGCGAAATCCACGCTGTTGGAGACGGAGCGGCAAGCCGTGCGGGACATAAAGCTGGAGACGGCCCGTTACTGGAAGATCGTCAACGACAATGTCAAGAACGATTACGGACAATCGGTCGGGTACAAAATCGTGACTGGGGAGAACTGCTTTCCATTCGCCTCGCCCAACTCGAGTCTGATCAAGCGTGCCGGGTTTATTCGGCATCATTTGTGGGTGACGCCGTATAACGAGAACGAAATGTACGCCGCCGGCAACTATCCGAACCAGCATATCGGCGGCGACGGGCTGTCCGCGTGGGTCGAGCAGGACCGGCCGGTCAAAAATACGGACATCGTCGTCTGGTATACGATGGGGCATACGCATGTTCCGCGTCCGGAGGACTGGCCGGTCATGCCCGCCGCCTACATCGGCTTCATGCTCAAACCGGTCGGCTTCTTCAACCGGAGCCCGGCGATCGACCTTCCTCCGATGCCCAAGAAACACGCTTGCAGCAGCGCGATGAAAGCGAACGGCTGCCAAAGCTAAAGGAGTGAGTCTGTGAAGTGGCGGAAGATCCGGTATTTGGGTAAAGAGACGAAGTATTCGGCTCTATCGGTTCTATCCTTTACGGGCATCATCCTTCTGCATCTCGTTCACTGGCTGGCGGCCCCGGTGCTGATGGGGGCGGCTGCCCAAATGCAGATGCATCATCACGGCATGGGGGGAAGCGGATCGTCTCTCTTGCAGCTGCTTTTGCCGGCGCTCGTGATCGTTAACCTGTTCGGCACTTATTTTGCGGTAAGGCAGCTGTGGTTGGCGTGGAAAAACCGGCGCAGCAGCACCCACCGGACTTATTGGTGCAGCCTCGTTTCGCTTGGCGTCTTGGGGATGGGGATCTATACGGTTGTCTCGTTTTAATTCATACGAAGCCGGCGCGTCAATGCCGGCTTTTCGTTTTTCGGGATCGATCGAAGAACTTTTGAACGTTTTCCCAATATGCGAGAAATTCAAATTGTGTTCCGTTATTTTTGTGGTACATTTATGTTATGAAAAGTGACTTTTCCGTGGGGTGAGCTCTCATGTCCGGAGTCATTTCGAAAGCCATCTGCATATTGGATATTCTCGTCCCGCAAGGGAGCGAGAAGGAAATGAGCGTCACTGAAATCAGCAGAGAGCTGGATATGCCGGTTCAAAGCGTTCATCGAATTCTGGTCTCGTTATCGAGGCACGGCTTCGTGGCGCAGAACAACAAGAACAAGAAGTACAAGCTCGGTTTGTCCGTGATGAAGTACGGATTTCTCATGTGGGACAGCCTCATGCTCCGTTCGGTCTCGAGGCCGTTCATGGAAGAGCTGTGCCAGAAAACGAACGAAACCGTCTATTTGGCCACGAGGGAGAACGAGGAGGGCGTCTACATCGACAGCATCGATTCTCCCCAAATTTTGAAAATTTCCGAACCGATCGGCTTGAGGCTTCCTTTGTTCATTGGCGCTTCCAACCGCGTCATCCTCGCTTATTTGCCCCAAAAAACGAGAGACAAAATATTGTCCAACGTGGACTGGTCTTCCATTCCTTCCTTAAAGCCGCTGTCGCGGGAATACATTGAGGCGGAGATCGTCACGATCCGCGAGCAGGGCTATGCGATGACCACCGGGGAGGCTACCGCCGGCACGACCGGCATCGGGGCCCCGATCTTCTCTTATGAGAATACGGTAATCGGCTCCTTGAACTGTGCCGGTCCCACGCTCCGATTCACCCCGCAAAATGTCGAGCGGTACAGCTACTACGTGAAGAAGTATGCGGATCTCATTTCCAAAGAGCTCGGCTATCGGAACCGCTACCGGGTCAAAAATGGCTAAATGCATCGGATAGGGCTTGTTGGAACATACCGGACTTCCCGATCGGTTGGGGGTATATTGGGGTTGGTATCTCTTGAAATGCCATTCGTGGATGCCGCCGATCACGAGATCTCAAGCGGAACAAAGGGGGTTGACGAAGCAACGGATCGTATCCCGTTACTTGGAGGAGCTCGACCGCGTGCAGCTTAACGGATACTACTTGAACAAGAAGTGGAACGATGCTCGGCAACGGATCAACGAAGATATTCATAACATGATAGCAAAGGGATCCGACGTCGCACAAACGCTTCGGTCCTGGACGAGATATACGCAATGATGAGCATGGCTTTCGCGAGGTCGGTCGGCGGGTCAAGGTCGGCAAAAGGAATGGCGTCTGGCGAGACGTCCTGTTTATGGAGAGACAAAGCGAAGTTGTAGGGGTAAATTAGGAACAAGAAGTTCCTTACGCATGCCGCGGGAGGAACTTCTTGTTGTCTTATTTCCCTTGTTGAACGAACGCTTCGATTCGCGCTTTGATGGCGTCCCGTACGTTACGGAATTGCGCCATGATCTCGTCTTCGGTGCCGGTTGCCTTCGCCGGGTCATCAAAGCCCCAGTGCCATTTGATGACGTTAGGATTTTGGATGACTGGGCAATGCTCGTCCGCATGTCCGCAAAGCGTTATGACATACGTTGCCCGGTTCAAAATGTCCGGATTGATGACGTCTGAAGTGTTGCCGCTAATGTCAACGCCGGCTTCCTTCATCACTTGAACGGCGCGAGGATGGAGTCCGTGCGCTTCGAGCCCTGCGCTTTTCACCTCGTATTTATCCCCTCCTAGCGCGTTCAGAAAGCCGTCTGCCATTTGGCTGCGGCAGGAATTGCCCGTACACAAGAAATAGACAAGCGGTTTGTCGCTCATTTTCAATGACCCCTTTTATGAGAATTTGATTGATTTTAACCGACTGCTTTAAGCCACAAATAGAGCCCGGACAGGGTGATGAGCAATACGGGAACGGTAAGGACGATTCCCGTTTTGAAATAGGCTCCCCAGGAGATTTTAACGCCCTTGCCGGACAGAACGTGCAACCATAGCAGGGTGGCCAGCGAGCCGATCGGCGTCATTTTTGGCCCTAAGTCGGAGCCGATCACGTTCGCATAAACGAATGCTTCCCGCATCATGCCTGTTGGGTTCGTTCCGTCGATGGCCAGGGCGTTGATCATGACTGTGGGCATGTTGTTCATGATGGAGGAGAGGATCGCCGCAATGAACCCGGAACCGACCGTTGCAACGAACAGCCCTTGGTCGCCTGCCCACTTAAAGACATGTCCAAGTTCATCCGTCAGCCCCACGTTTCTAAGCCCATATACAACGACATACATCCCGATGGAGAAGACGACGACAGCCCATGGCGCCCCTTTGACGAGCTTCCAGGTACGGATCTCCCGGCTCTGTCTCGCCAGAAGCAGGAAGACGATCGCGGCTGCGCCGGCGATGATGGAGACCGGAATCTCGATCCATTCGCTCGTCAGATAAGCGATAAGGAGAACAGCCAAGATAATCCATGAGATCTTGAACAAGCGCCGATCCTTGATGGCGTCGACCGGTTTCTTCAAATGCTCCAAATTGTATCGATTCGGAATGCGTGGGCGGTAGAACAGGTACAGGACAAGCAAGCTGGCGGCGACCGAGAAGAGCGTCGGCACGATCATTCGGCTCGCATATTCCGCGAACCCGATCCCGAAGAAATCGGACGAGACGATATTGACCAGATTGCTTACGACGAGCGGAAGCGATGCCGTATCGGATATAAATCCGCTCGCCATAACGAAGGGGAGAATCATCCGCTCGTCAAATCGGAGAGCCCGTACCATGGCGAGGACGATCGGCGTCAGGATGAGAGCGGCACCGTCGTTGGCGAAGAAGAAGGCAACCGCGGCTCCCAGCAGAACGACGTAGACGAACATGAGGTTGCCGTTGCCTCGGGCGGAACGGGCCATATGAAGCGCGGCCCATTCGAAGAAACCGATCTCATCCAGGATAAGGGAGATCAGAATCACCGCTACAAACGCAATCGTGGCATTCCAAACGATCTGCGTAACGTTCCATACATCGTGGAAATCGACAACGCCGCAAACCAGCGCCAGGATCGCGCCACCGCAAGCGGACCAGCCGATGTTCAGTCCTTTCGGCTGCCAAATGACAAAGATCAGGGTGATGAGGAAAATAACAGATGCAAGTACAACCATAGGACCTCCAAATTAACAGCAGCTATTCGGTTTCAGCGCCTCAATCCGTTCTTTCATGGAGGGAAGACGGTTCAAGATGTCGTTTAAATACGGCTTATCGTTCACGTTTAACGAATAGTAAATCCATTGGCTGCGCCGGGTTTCGTTCACGATTCCGCCGTTCTTCAGCTTCTTCAGATGCTGGCTGATATTCGGCTGCGTCGTCTCCAGGATGTCCACAATATCGCAGACGCACATCTCGCGCTCCTTCAGCAAAGCGATAATCGTTAATCGAGTCTTGTCGGAGAGCAGCTTCAGGGTTTCCGCCATTTCGACGATGGATGCTTCGGCGACCACCATCCTATCACCCCCTTTGGAATCAGACGGCGCAAGTTCATTGTATAATCAAACACTTATATTATCAATCACTTATATAATTGTTGGAACCGCGGCGGAAGCGGCTCAAGAGAACACTTCTCCTATAAATTTGTCGTTTCGCCAGCGCTGCCGGACGACCTGTCGGGAATCGAGCTTGTTTTCAGTGAGTATAAGCGCCCTTTCCGGGTTGAACCGACCGGTGTTGAAATTGTCATTCGCCCAGGCGGGTAAACGAGCTTCATCGGAGGAAAAAGTCCCTGATTGCGGAAGGGATCCAACCCGGCGAGGAGGCGCTGTCCGCGCTTACCGAGCAGGATATCCGCGAGCTGCTGGCCATAGTGTGAAAGTCAAGACCATCGTCCGCAGGCGGACCGCTTACTTTGTTGCCCAGTGCACAAAAGCCATGCAGCGCTTCTAAAAGGAGCCGAAGAGAAAGCCTAATTTACAGCACAGCTTCCAGTATAGCCAGGTTCGCTTGCTCGTTCAGGCGGATCCCTTCGGAATATCTCCATACGTCGGCTGGGGGAACCCTTAGCTCGCCGCAGACGTCGATGCCGATAATGTTTTTGTTCTCGACAAGCGAGTGCAGCGCCATAATCAGCTGCTTCAGACGCATCTTGCCTTGATCCCAATTGGTCACGGCATCCGCTTCATCCAGAACATCCTTGTCGATGCTAATATAAATATCGTTGGCGACAAGCGAAGACAACAATTGCTCGGGGTGTTCCAAATCCGGCAGCCATACCATTTTGGAGCGGATGCTGGGGTTATCGGGCAAGGAGCCCGTGTGAACCCCCACCCAAACGACTTGCTGTAATTGTGGAAGACGCGTCAGGGCTTCGGCTACCCATGATCCGCACGTCAACAGCCCCGGCAGATTGTCTGATCGTTTGGCATCGGTGTGATTGTCAAACAAGACTAAGCTGAACGGGCGATCGATCTCGCTGAGGAAGGCATAGGAGACGTAATGATAGTTGCCGCTGCCGATATAGGTGATGCCGTTAGCCTTGCGGGCGGACAACCTGCGGCGGATTTCCGCCAGCGCTTCTTGTGTGCAGAACAAATTCGTGGATGGGATGTTCGACAGTTCAATCCATTCGTCGGCTCTGTCGGCCAGTTGGGGTTGTTGCATATACAAATGATCAAAGTTCAGCACCGTTACGTCATGATGAAGAAGCCCCATGATCCATCATCTCCTTGTTGCGAAAAGGACGTCCATGTTCATTCATGATTAGTAGCTTATGAGTGCTGTCAAATATAAGAATACCACACGATCCTCCGTTTTTCACCAAACCGCATTTAGATGACAAGCTGCAGTAAATTTTGCGCTTCGTCTGGCGTGGAATCGATCCCCGCCATCTTCAAGAATAACGCGATGGCGAACACGCCGTTGAAGGCGTGTTTTTTTGCGTATATGGGGAATTCTACATGGGTGTGGCCCTTTCCGCCATAACCGTGGCTTTGAAGATTGGAGAAGATCATATGGTCAAAAAATGGATCGTTATGGCAGCACTGCTGTTGGTTGCCGGTTGTTCGAATCATTCTGCCGTGAACGAGAAGCAAATGGTCTCCAAACAGGCTTCCTCGATCTCGACGACGAAGCCGGGCAAGCCGACGCTCAAGATCCGGCAAGCGCCGGACGGTGCTGCGGGTTTGATCGGCGGATTGCTTGGCGATGCGGCGCCGATGCAACCGTCGGCAGCGCCGAACGCGAACCCGCCGCAGACCGCCGGCCCGTCTTCCAGCCTAACCGGCAATCCGTCCGATGCCGCACAGCAAGTGTTGGGCTTGGTGAATCAAGAACGATCGAAAGCAGGGTTGAGTCCCCTGAGCCTGAATGCGCAGCTCTCGAACGTCGCCATGATCAAAGCGAAGGACATGTCCGACAACCGATACTTTTCTCATCAATCTCCGACCTATGGTTCTCCGTTCGATCTCATGAAGGCCAACGGGATCGCCTACAACGTTGCGGGCGAGAACATCGCCCAAGGCCAGACGAGTGCGGATGAAGTGATGAGCCAATGGATGAACAGTCCGGGTCATCGCGCCAACATTCTGAACGGCAGCTACACACAGATCGGCATTGCGAAATACAACGACGAGTGGGTACAAGAGTTTATCGGCTAGAGCTTGCCGGGTTCGGACGGGCAGACGGCTTGTTCGTCCGAGCTCGGGGAGAAGAGAGGCAGGTTGAAATTCAACAAGGGGCATGGTATTATACTTACAACTTAACGATTGGAGCTGAAAAGATGGATTTTTCTTGCTAATGATAAAACAAGCTTAGCGAATGATTTTCGCCTGTTTTATTGTTGTTTAGCAAGAAAGTTACTTCCTCTTTTCACTCAAATAGCAGATCCTCGTCTAACTCCCGCAGCGGGTTGGATCGGTTGCGCTGAATTTATTTGAGCTACAAGAAAGTAACTTTCTTGTAGCTTTTATATTTTTCCAGCGGGAGGATCGCTTCATGTCATTAATAAACGTGACCAATCTGACGTTTGCCTATGAGGGCAGTTACGATAACGTATTCGAGAACGTAAGTTTTCAAATCGATACTGATTGGAAATTAGGATTTACGGGAAGAAACGGCAGAGGGAAGACCACCTTTCTCAACTTGCTGCTCGGCAAATACGAATACAGCGGCAAAATATCCGCTACCGTGCAATTTGAATATTTCCCTTTCCATGTCCGGGACAAGGAAAACAATACCCTCGATGTCGTGAGCGACATTTATCCGGATTATCAGCACTGGGAGCTTATGCGTGAACTTTCCTTGTTGAAGGTATCGGAGGACGTCTTGTATCGCCCCTTCGATTCTTTGTCCAACGGTGAACAGACGAAAGTGCTGCTGGCCGCCTTATTTCTTAAGGAGAACAGCTTCCTGTTGATCGATGAACCCACCAATCATCTGGACATGAAGGCAAGGATACTGGTCAGCGACTATCTGAAATCCAAAAGCGGGTTTATCCTGGTGTCTCACGACAGAGCTTTTCTCGATAACTGCGTAGACCACATCCTCTCCATCAATAAGACGAACATTGAGATTCAGAAGGGCAATTTCTCCGATTGGTGGGAAAATAAGCAGCGGCAGGATCAATTCGAGCTTGCGGAGAACGAGAAGCTAAGAAAAGATATCAAACGCTTGTCGGAAGCCGCGAAGCGAACGAGCGACTGGTCGCACGAGGTCGAGAAAACGAAAAACGGCACCCGAAATTCCGGCTCCAAGGTAGATAAAGGGTATGTCGGCCACAAGGCCGCCAAAATGATGAAACGCTCCAAATCCATGGAGCAGAGGCAGCAGTCCGCCTTGGAAGAGAAGTCCAAGCTTCTTAAAAATATCGAAAACTCCGAAAGTTTGAAGATCTCGCAGCTCACTTATCATAAAAGCCGGCTTGTCGAACTGGAGAATGTCTCGATCTTCTATGGCGAGAAGGCGGCTTGCCGGGATATCGGCTTCACGATCGAGCAAGGAGAGCGGATTGCGCTGCTGGGGAGGAACGGCTCGGGTAAATCAAGCATCATCAAACTCATCTGCGGCGAGAATATCGACTATACGGGCACCTTCCGCATAGGAAGCCAGCTTAAAATATCCTATGTCTCCCAGGATACGTCTCATTTGCAGGGCAATTTAACGGACTTCGCTCGAAGCCACGGGATCGACGAGAGTCTTTTTAAAGCGATTTTAAGAAAGCTGGATTTTTCCAGAGTCCAATTTGAGAAGGATATTTCAACGTTCAGCGGCGGCCAGAAGAAGAAAGTGCTGATTGCCAAAAGCCTCTGCGAGAAAGCTCATTTGCATATTTGGGATGAACCGCTTAACTTTATCGATGTGATCTCCCGCATGCAAATTGAAGAGCTGCTGCTCGAATACTCGCCAACCCTTCTTTTTGTGGAACACGACAGTGAATTTTGCAAAAACATAGCGACGAAGATTGTGGAGCTCGAATAGAGGATGGGGTCGAAAGGATGCCTTTCGTAGAAGAGTAAAAGAAAATGATCGCGAATATAGTAAATTAATAATATATCGTGATATACACTATGTTATAATTGATTCAGAAATGTTGTGTGACTAGGTCGCGCCCTGGCTTGCTGCAGCGCCTAAGAAGGAGCGGCCTGCATCCTTTCTGCAAATCTTAGGGTAAGGACGGTAAAAATGAGCAACGGACAAGCGAAAACAGACGTTATCTTAATTGGTGCCGGAATCATGAGTGCAACATTGGGGTCATTGCTAAAGGAATTAGCGCCCGACTGGGAAATTACAGTGTTCGAGAGGCGCGCCAACGCAGGAGAGGAAAGCTCTAACGAATGGAATAACGCGGGAACGGGGCATTCCGCATTGTGCGAACTGAACTACACCGTCGAGAAAGCGGACGGATCCATAGATATCAGCAAAGCTGTCAAAGTCAATGAAGAGTTTCAGGTGTCAAGGCAGTTTTGGTCTTATCTTGTAAACAGCAATCTGATCCGGAATCCGCGGGACTTTATCGTGCCGGTGCCTCATATGAGTTTCGTACAAGGGGAACGGGATGTCGCATTTTTGAAGAAGCGTTTCGAAGCGCTGTCCGGCAACCCCCTGTTTCAAGGGATGGAATTTTCCGATGACCCGGGAAAACTGAGGGAATGGATTCCGCTCATGATGAAGGACCGGACATTGAATAAACCTATAGCGGCAACGAGAATCGAATCCGGAACGGACGTCAACTTTGGCGCTTTAACGCGTATGCTGTTCGCCCACTTAAAGAGCAAGAACGTCGATCTCAAATTCAATCATCAAGTGGATGATATTAAACGGGCCGGCGACGGCTCGTGGGAATTGAAAGTGCGGAACGTCAACAGCGGAACCGTCGAACGCCATAAGGCCAAATTCGTCTTTATCGGCGGCGGCGGAGGAAGCCTGCATTTGCTGCAGAAATCCGGCATTCCCGAAGGGAAAGGGATTGGAGGATTTCCGGTAAGCGGGCTATTTATGGTGTGTCAAAACCCGGATATTGTCGCGCAGCACCATGCGAAAGTATACGGCAAAGCTTCGGTCGGCGCTCCTCCAATGTCTGTTCCGCATCTGGATACGCGGTTTATCGACAATAAAGAATCGCTGTTGTTCGGACCGTTTGCCGGCTTCTCGCCAAAGTTTCTCAAATTCGGTTCCATGCTTGATTTGTTAACTTCGGTCAAACCGCATAATCTCGTAACGATGTTGGCCGCAGGCGTAAAAAACGCTTCGTTGACAACATATTTGATCAAGCAAGTGATGTTATCGAAGGAAAAGCGCATGGAAGAATTGCGGAAATTTGTTCCGAACGCCAAGAGCGAGGATTGGGACTTGCTGGTAGCGGGCCAGCGCGTGCAAATTATTAAAGATACGGCTGCCGGCAAAGGAACGCTTCAATTCGGTACGGAAGTGATCAGTGCCGCCGACGGCTCGATCGCCGCATTGCTCGGCGCTTCTCCAGGCGCCTCTACCGCCGTTTCCGTCATGCTTGAGGTCATAAGAAGATGCTTCCCGCAACATTTAAAAGCGTGGGAGCCGAAAATCAAAGAAATGATTCCTTCTTATGGCGTATCCTTGTTGAAAAACCCGGAGCTGATCCGCGAGATTCATACTTCAACGGCGCGGACGCTTGGTCTGAGCGAAAGCTTGCCGCTGCAGACAGCAAGCCGAACCGTCTCCTAAATCATATATGATCCGTTGTCATCGAAAAAACCGTTTCTCGAAAAAACGAGAGACGGTTTTTTTAGTTTCAAGTAAGTCGGACGGACGAATTGACGCAGGCGCTGGATCGATATATGATGGCAGCAGTTAACAATCCCGGACCGACCATCGCAGAGGTTAAGTTCGTCGCGATGAACGTGCTCGCAAGCTTGAACACCGGATCCAAGAACATGAGGCAGCGCTTGACCCCGACTTTAATATTCATGTATGTATGAACAAGCTGAACTTCGCGGGTTTTCAAAGGAGGAAGGGAAATGGACCGCTATAGACCGAGGTATCACTTTACGCCGCTGCGCAATTGGATGAACGACCCCAACGGACCTTTTCAAAGGGATGGAGAATATCATCTGTTCTATCAGCACAATCCCTCGGGGACCGAATGGGGGGACATACACTGGGGACACGCAACAAGTCTTGATCTGGTGAATTGGAAGCGCTTGCCCGTTGCACTCGCCCCTTCACGGGAACTCGGGGAGCTCCATTGTTATTCGGGCTGTTCGGTCGTGAACGGCGATGAGGTAACGTTGTTTTATACGAGCATCGGCGAAGGCGAACGGAATGCGACGACCGGAGCGCAGCAGTGGACCGCCAAAGGGAACGATTTGCGAACCTGGCGCAAGCCGGCCGTCAATCCGATCTTGACGGTGGACATCCATGGGGATCTTCGAATCACGGAATGGCGGGACCCTTACGTCTGGAGAGATCAAGAGGAATGGAAAATGCTGCTCGGAGGTACTTAGGGCTTGCTGAACGAACAAAAAATCCTTATTCCACAAGGGATTTGAGCTACTTTTGTCGAATTTATCTGCAAGGAAAACATAGAAAA
>NZ_KE386959.1:82267-103648 GCF_000429825.1 Cohnella thermotolerans DSM 17683 | reverse complement strand
CATCCAAAGAACAACGTGACGCCGATGATCGAAAGCAAGAGAAGCAAGACGCTGCACAGCGCAATGCGATCGAAGGAAAGTTCGGCGAAGGCAAACGCAAGTTGGGTTTGGGCCGAATTTGCTCCCGCGGTGCTCATACAAGTTTAACTGTCATCGCTATCCAGTTTCTTGTTATGAACCTGGAACGGCGACTGCGGGTTCTTTTTTTCTCTTTTTTCAGATTCATTGCGTTCCGTCCGATTTTTTGCATGAAAACCGCAAAGAAAATCACGGTCTAGGCTCATGCGTTGGGAGCAGCTTAAATTGATCTTGTTCAGCAAGCCCTATCTTATCTTTTTTTATTGCAATATCGGGTTTACCTTTAAGATTTTTTACATTTCTCCTAAATCTAAGTCCACGTTTCCATAACTCATGAGTTACAGAATTCTCAATAAGGGATTTTTTACTTTTAACTGCCCTCATTAGGTCGCTTCTTTTTTCTTTAGAGAGTCTATCGACCAATGCCACCCACCTCACATAAAAATTCCAGCTTATTTTGTACCATTTATTGAGGATATAATCCAACAAGTGAAATTTTCAATAGGCTTTTAATCAAACAAGCCATCCTAAATCCTAAGAAAAAGGATAGCTCGATTCTCTAAGCCCATTTATTTTGCTTCAGAAAAAAGAGGTTTACGGCAATTTTACGGCAACCCTCTAAAAATGACTCTGTTACATCTTTTCAAAAGAGCCTGTACTATCTCTCAAACCCTTATATATTAAGGCATCTCGACCCCTGTACCACTCCACACCAGTAACGAGACGACTTCCGTATGCACCGTATGCGGAAACATATCCACCGGCTGAGCCTCCACAGTCCGATACCCGCCGTCTTCTAAAATCCGAAGGTCGCGGGCGAGGGTGGACGGGTTGCAGGAGACGTACACGATGCGCTTGGGACTCAACTGGAGCATGGTGGTCAGCAGGCGCGTGTCGCAGCCTTTGCGGGGCGGGTCGACGACGATGACGTCGGGCGACACGCCGGCGGCTTGCCAGCGCGGCAGGATGTCTTCGGCGGCGCCGACGGCGAATTCGGCGTTGGCGATGCCGTTGATGGCCGCGTTGCGGCGGGCGTCCTCGATGGCTTCGGGGACGATCTCGACGCCGTAGACGCGGCGGGCGTGCTTGGCGAGGAACAGGGTGATCGTTCCGATGCCGCAATAGGCGTCCACCACCGTCTCGTTGCCGGTGAGGGCGGCGTACTTCAGAGCGGAACGATACAAGCGCTCCGTCTGTGTGGGATTTACTTGGAAAAACGAGCGTGCGGAAATCGCGAAGCGGATATCCCCGATCTCGTCGTAGATGACGTCGCGGCCCCACAGGACGCGAGTTTCATCACCGAAGACAACGGGGGTGCGTGATGTGTTTACGTTCTGGCAAATGCTCTTTACGCCGGGCACTTGCTCGCGTACAAGGGCGACGAATTCGGCTTCATGCGGCAAGTCGCGGCCGTTCGTTACGAGCACGACCATACGCTCACCGGTCGCTTCCGCATGGCGAACGACGACGTGGCGAAGAAGACCCCGGCCCGTGCCGCGGTCATAAGCGCTGTAGCCGAGAGACCGCGCGATCGCCTTGACGGCCCGCACGGTCTCTTCGTTCGGCTCCTGCTGGATCAAGCAGACGTCCATATCGACGATATCATGGCTTCCCTGTTCGTAGAACCCGCCGACCAGGCCGCCTTCTACCGCAAAGCCGATCGGCACCTGCGCCTTGTTCCGGTAGCGCCAAGGCTCATCCATGCCGATGACGGGATGAACGAGAACCGGGGGACGTTCGCCAGAGGGAACGGCCGAAGCATCGTCGAGGTCAAAAGCTACCGGCAACTTCCCGATGCGCGCAAGGTTGTCCGCGACATGCTGCCGTTTCCAGCGCAATTGGGCCGCATAGTCCCAATGCTGAAGCTGGCAGCCGCCGCAGGCGTCGTAGATCGCGCACGGAGCGGCGCGGCGATCCTCGCTCGGCTTGAGCAACTCCGCCATTCGCGCTCGCCCGAACGATTTGCCGGCGCTTGCGACTTCGGCCAGCCCCCGGTCGCCGGGCAACGCGCCGCGCACAAACAGGGTATAGCCTTCGTACCGGCCTACCCCTTCTCCTTCGTGCGTCAGGCCGACGATGTCCAGTTCGACCGACTGCCCGGGCGCGACCGGCAAACCGGAAGGAATGCCGTCGCGAACCCTGCCTCGGCTTCCTGCGGACGCACCCGTCGCTCTTCCCGCCGACGGCCCCGCGCCCGAACGTCCCGGCCGCGCCGAGCCTTCTCCCGTCCTCGATCCCTTCATCTTCCGTGTCAAAAACGTCGCTCTCCTATCTGCGGTAGCTCGATTTGCCGTTCTCGTCTACAAATACGTTCAGATGCGAAGGCAGCACCGAGAACGAGCACGGCAGCGTGCCGCCGAATTCGCCGTCCAGATTGAGCTGCACGCGATCGTCCGTCTCCACGGCGAGCTTGTTCGTCTGGAAATAAATGAGGTGCGAATCGTTCAGATGCTCCCCGCGCAGTGCCATCGAAGCGAGCCGGATCATCTCGGCAAGATTGCACTTCTTCATGATGAGCACGTCGAACAGGCCGTCGTCTGTCTTCGCCTGCGGCGCCAGCTTCTCGAAGCCGGCGACAGACTGCGTGTTGGCGATGAGGAACAGCATGAACTCCCCTTCGAAGTCGCCGACGCCTTCCGCCGAGATTCGCAAGCTCGTCGGCCGGAAATGCGTAATTTTCTCGAAACCCTTCACATAATAGGCCAACTGCCCGATCATCGTCTTCAGCTTGCTCGGCACCTCGTAGGACAAGTCCGTCAGGAAGCCCCCGCCCGCAATATTAATAAAATATTTGCCGTCGGCCATCCCGATATCGACCGGCCGCGAATGCCTCCGAACGATCAGGTCGACGGCGTTCTGCCAGCGCTTCGGAATGCCGAGCGCCCGCGCGAAATCGTTCGTCGTACCCATCGGAAGCACGCCGAGCGCCGGGCGGCGTTCGTGTCCGCTCATGCCGTTGACCACTTCGTTGAGCGTGCCGTCTCCTCCGGCCGCGATGATGAGATCGTACTCTCCTCTGCCCACCGCTTCGGACGCGGCCAGAGAGGCATCCCCCTTCCCCTCCGTGGCGTGGCAGGACGTCTCGATGCCCCCTTGCTCCAGCCGCTGCAGGATCATCGGCAGCCGCCGGCGCATCTCTTCCCTGCCGGAGGTCGGATTATAAATTAAGCGGGCCCTGATCTTTTCCAACTTGCTCCCCCTCTTTACCCTCAACCAACAAATCGTTCAGCCATTCCGACGCCTGCCGAACGAGCCACTCCCCTACCTTCCGATGGGGAATGAGCGATCCGGCCGCATAGCGGCAATCCAATCCTTCCAGCCTTCGCGGAATGACCACGGATGTGAAATACCCTTCGCTGATGAACACAGGCACCGCAACGACCCGGTGCTCCTCCGCATGTCTCTTCTGCAGCGCGCGAACCCGTTCCGCGACCTCGTCCGGACGCAGCAAAGCCGCATCGGCGTCCGCATAACCGCCCCGCTCCCGCATCCGGTCCGCCAAGGCCTGCAGCCCCCGCCGCCATTCGCTCCTGAACCACGGCTCTTCGCTCCCGTGTCCGATCAGCAGCAGACTCTCCCTTGCGGGATTCTCCGATGCCGCGCTTGACGCCAATTTGTCCAGAAGCGCGTCGGCGATCTCCGGATCGTCCCCGATCGGCTTGCCGTACGTCAATCGCGCCTTGACCCGGCACCGCTGCAGGTCGGTCGGCCTCCGCGGCTCTTCGTAAGCGCCAAGCGCCCAGCCGATCTCGTCCACGTGCGTGCTTCCCGCGGAGACGAACAGCGGAATCGCCAGCATATGGGTCACGCCCTGCTCCTCTAATCGATCGATCCCGTCCTGAATGAGTCGGCCTTCCACCAGCTCGAGATAGCCGCATTCGACGGGAACGCCGGGCAGCGCTTCCCGAACGCCCTCGACCGTATCGTCCACCAAGGACACCCACCGCTCTTCCTGGGACCCATGGCTGATGACCAAAATTCCAGGCTTCACAAGCGGTTCCCTCCATCTAACGACCGATCTTCACAACCCTACTCACTCATGCTATCGAAACGTAAACCCAATGTCAACGAGACCGCCGCCCGTAGAAAAGAGGGAACAACCATTCGCATCATCATCCGCCAGCTGCATATTGGACGGAAGCTACTCACTCCGCCCTCCGCGTGCAAAAGGCAAGGCGGCTTCACTCGCTGGGCCCGCGGTGAAAGTGGGTGCTACCGGGCTTCTTCTGGCGGATGGTCACTGCACAGACACGAAGAACCGCCAAGCCCAAGCTTGACGGTCAGACTGTTTAGATAAGCCCTCATTTCATTTTTCCATAATAACCCATAATTTGCATTTGAATACCCGGCGACGACGGCGACGGACAGGAGCGGAATCCAGTAATAGAGCATCTTCTGGAAGAAGGGCAAGTTTTGCAAAATATACGGTTCCGGAATGACGATGACGAAATGGATGTCCGAGTAGGCCGAGGGTTGCTCAGCACCAAATGGTTCCCGCCCTTCCACTTCAGGGTGCCAACCGGCTCCTTCATCCGAAGAACTTCGCCGCGGAAGGCATCGTCCCGAACGGGTGCGGGAGCGCCGGACGTCCGAAATTTGCTCGCGCACGATTCGGGTAGCGTATACATTATTGTAAATGAGGAAAATGACGAGCGGAGCGACGATCAGAAAGAAACGGAATACGATGCGAAATCGCACCGATTGCCAGAAGCGCATCCGATTCCCTCCTGAAAGGCCGCGCGAAATGGGGAATTATCCCGAGCATAACCCAATAATAGGAAACCGGGCAATATGAAAATAGACAACCTGAAGAACCGTTCCCGCGGCGGACCCGGAGAACGGTTCTCGGAAGAAGTTAAAAATAAGGAGCATCCGGCTCGGCCGAAGACAGCCCTTCCTTAGCCCTTGCGGGACTCGTCGGAACTGTCGCCGTACCGGCCCAGCCTTTCCAGCGTCATCTTGTAGCCGTCGTTGCCGTAGTTCAGACAGCGCTTCACCCGCGAGATCGTGGCCGTGCTGGCGCCCGTCTCGGATTCGATCTGGTTGTACGTGTTCCCTTTGCCAAGCATGCGGGCCACTTCGAGCCGCTGCGACAGCGATTGAATCTCGTTCACGGTGCACAGATCGTCAAAAAAGATATAGCACTCCTCAATGTTCTTAAGCGTCAGAATGGCTTCGAAGAGCTGGTCGATCGATTTGTCGTTCAGCTTTTTCAACTGCATATAGGCTGCCACCTCTGTCCGTTGCGCGGACGTCCATTTTTAAAGCTATTGTACTTCGTTTCGTGAAATTCCTCAAGCTTCACCGTATTCACGCTTTACCGAGATAAATGCCCTCGTTGGGCGGGCATTCGTCCATACGCTTTCGCCCCTCCGCACATACCCTGTATCAAGCGTACCGGCATTCCCGCAACAACCGGGGCAGTGCCCTACCCAACCTATCGGACGAAAGGTGTGAAACGGACGCCATGGACGAAACCGAGAAACCCGGATTGCAAGGCTGGACCCCCGGCTTGGGCGGGCCTCCCCAAGGAGGAGGGTATCCGGGCGTCGGGGATCCGCTCTTCGGTCCCCCCGCCTACTACAATCCGCCCGTTCAGGTCCTTCCTGCCGCTCAGCCGGCTACGACGGCGGCCAAAGGCGGCGGACTGAGCTCGCTGGTCAATCTGAACGAAATTAAAGGCATTATCGACCGGGTGGGCGGCCTCGACGGCATCCTGGCGAATATGGGCAAGATCCAGAAGCTCATGGCTATGATGCAGCAGATGGCGCCGCTGGTCCGCTTGCTCATCGGCAAAGGCAAGGCCGGGACGGCCTCGGCCGACAAATCTTCCGGCGCCGCCCCCCGCCCCCGAAGGCGTACCGGCGCCAATCGCGGCCTTTCGGGTTCCCGGGCGGGCCGCTCCTCGCCGCGCCGGCCGGCGGCGAAGAAGCGGCGGTAGCCGGTCGGCTTCGGCCGCCCCGCCGCCGTCTCGCCGCATTGCCGAATCGGGCTTGCGCGCGTTGCGGGTTTTCGATATACTTCATTTTAAATCGATATCGACCACATTGCCAATGAAGAGCATCCAACTCGGAGGCGTTCTCGTCAAGGAGATGCCGATCGGCTCGCCCGCATCTCCCTAAGTTAACCGGCGCCGCCCGTTATCGCGGACACAAGCGGATCGGACCTCATCGCGAAGGTTCGGTCAAGTTGAGTGGCACCGCGAGTCCGAAGCGCTCCTCGTCCCATACGGATGAGGGCGCTTTTTATTTTTTGGGCGCGAAGGGAGAGCGGTGTTTATGTTGGACATCAAATGGATTCGGGAACATGCGGATCAGGTTCGGCAAGCGGCGGAGGACAGAGGAATGGACTTTCCGGTCGGCAAGCTGCTCGAGCTGGACACGGCCAGGCGGGAAAGCCTGCGGGAGCTGGAACGGCTCCGGGAGGAACGGAATCAATGGTCGCGCGCGGCCGGGGAACGGATGAGCCGCGGCGAGGCCGGGGAAGCGGAATCGATCCGACTGCAGGTCAAAGCGCTCCAGGCCCGCTTGAAGGAGCTGGAGAAGACCGGCGAGGCGATCGGGCGGGAGTTCCGCGAGCTGATGCTCCGCACGCCGAACCTCGTATCGGCCGATACCCCGATCGGGGAATCGGACCGGGACAACGTCGAGGTGCGGCGCGTCGGAGAGCCCGCTTCGTTCGAGGGGTTCGAGCCGCTGGACCATGTCGCCCTCGGGGAGCTCCACGGGCTGCTGGACATTCCGCGCGGCGTGCGAACGGCGGGCTCGCGGCACTATTACCTGACCGGCGCCGGCGTCGCCCTGCACCGGGCCGTCCAGCAGCTTGCCCTGGATACGCTCGAAGCGCGCGGCTTCCGGCTGCTGGAGGTGCCGCTGATGGCGAAGACGGAGACGCTCGTTCATGCGGGCTTCTTCCCGCAAGGCGAAGAGCAAACGTACCGCATCCAAGGCGAGGATCTGTGGCTGGTCGGCACGTCGGAGGCGCCGCTCGTCTCGTTCCACGCGGGCGACGTCCTGGAAGCCGGCGAGCTGCCGATTCGGCTCGCGGCGGCATCGACGTGCTTCCGCAACGAGGTCGGCTCGGCGGGAAGAGACGTGCGAGGGCTGTACCGCGTTCACCAGTTCGCGAAGGTGGAGCAGGTGGTCATTGCCGATAACGATCCGGAGAAGGCCGAACGGCTGCTTCAGGAGATTACGGAGAATGCGGAGACAATTCTGCGGCTGCTAGAGCTGCCCTACCGCGTCGTGGCGGTCTGCTCGGGCGACATGTCGTTCAAGACGTTCAAGCAATACGACATCGAGACGTGGATGCCCAGCCGCGGCGCCTACGGGGAGACGCATTCGTCGTCGCTTCTCCTCGATTACCAGGCCCGGCGCGCGAATATCCGATTCCGTGACGACGACGGCAAGCTTCAGTATTGCTACACGCTGAACAATACGGCCATCGCCTCGCCGCGCATTCTCATTCCGCTGCTGGAGAATCATCAGCAACCGGACGGCTCGATCGTCATCCCCGAAGCACTCCGGCCATACCTGAAGGGGCTGGATAAGCTGGAGGCGAAGAGGGCGGATTCGGACGAGTAAAAAATGCATGCAAAATTGGCCGGTGGTGTCGATCGAAAGTCTATCGGACTGTCGATCCGTATTGGCCGGATTTTGTTCGACTGAGGCTCCGATTCAAGCGAATAACGGCTTGTCGGTCCGTTAGGATTCCCCAATGGGCTTCCGATCCCGAAATAAAGGCTCTGCGGTCCGTCCCTTGCATTTAAGGGAGAATGGTCTTGAACGCTCGCTCGTTTAAGCTCCAAAAACGCCGGGCCCAGCCGGCCACGAAACTTAACAAAAAACAAATCGGCCCCTCGCTCGGCTGCCTGCCGGCCGAGGGGCCGATGTTGTCACTTCTCGTACTCAAGGAAAGGATCGGCGATGACGATGCGATGCGCTTCGGCGTCGCTGACCCCCGTGTACAGCGTCGCCGTGCCGTCTTCGTGGCGGTGCAGGCCGCCGCTGAACAGCACGTCCTCCAGGTCCGGGCGCTTGGCGGGTCCGTCCGGGAACATGTCGCGCGAAGCGATCAGCTTGATCGGCGTATGCGTCCGGCTCACCGGATCGTAGGCGAACGTCATCGGATAATAGTGGCGGATATTGTCCTCGTCCATGCGCGCCACATGGCCGAGAACGCCGATCCGGCCGTTGCGGAGCAGATGCGCTTCGTTGCCGCCGCCCCATTCGACCTTCACGAATTGGTCGTGCAGCAGCTCGGCGTTCTCGATCGTCTCCTCGTTCAGCTCCTCCAGCTTCCCGATCTCGGTGAAGCCGATCATGGCGCGGGCGTCGTTCACCGGCATCGGCCGGGTGAAGACGCCGATCCGGCCGTTGCGCATGTCGACCAGACGGATATCCTTCATCGTAAGAGGCCCTTTGGCGAACGGTTCCAAGTCGCGGATGCGGCCGCCGCGGTAGAAGACCGTCCTCCAGGAAGTGACGTAATGGGGATCGTCGTTGTCGAAGTACACTTCGACGCCGCCGAACACCAGCTCTCCCCGGATGAACGAGACGAACGGATCCTGCAAGGCGAATACGGGCGAGCCTTCCCTTATCGTCCATTCCCCGCCGCGCTCGACGAAAAAGCAGACTTCAGAACGCTCGCTCGCGCGGTCCTCGACCCGGCCCGCAATGACCCAATCGCCTTCATCCAGGAACGGAGCCGTAATATTGTAGACATCGCGGCCGCCCACGCCGGAGAAAATCAGCTTCTCTCCCCGGGCATCCGGGCGTTCGCGTTGAAATTGCTCGAACAATTCGGCGCACGACTTGGCTTGCCTAGCGGATGCCTGCATTGACTGCCCTCCAAACTCCGTACCCCGTGGATAGATTCCGTTTAACATTGCTCTTTCACTTTATATTACCGAAAATTAAGCCGATGGTGAGGGGTGGATGCCGTCTCTCTTATTGAAATAAACTTAAGATCCAATATATAATCGCCGCCATGACGCTTGCGACCGGAATCGTGACGACCCAGGCGACCACGATGCGCCCGGCCGTATTCCAGCGCACGCTGGAGAACCGCTTCGCCGCCCCGACGCCCAGGATGGAAGAGGTGATCGCGTGCGTCGTACTGACGGGCAGGTGGGTGAGCGTGGCGGAGAAAATGACGGAAGCCGAGCTGAGGTCCGCCGCGAAGCCGTTGATCGGTTCGATTTTGAAAATTTTCGTGCCCATCGTTTTGATAATTTTCCAGCCGCCGACCGACGTGCCGAGCGCCATTGCGACAGCCGCGGAAATTTTGACCCACAGCGGAACTTCGAGGTGGGACTGATAACCGGCGGACACGAGCGCGAGGGTGATAATCCCCATCGCCTTCTGGGCGTCGTTCGTTCCGTGGGTGAACGATTGCAGAGCCGCCGTCAGAATCTGTCCGGTCCGGAAGCCCTTGTTCACGTAACGGGGGCTGGCGTTGGCGAACAGATGCTTGAGGATGAACATGACGACGTATCCGAGCGCGAACGCGATAATCGGGGACAACACCAATCCGATTACGATGGTGCTGAAGCCGCCGTAATTGATGCCGTCCCAGCCTTCGGAGGCGACGGCCGCTCCGGCTAGCGCGCCGATGAGTGCGTGCGAGGACGATGAGGGAATTCCTTGCCACCACGTAATCAGGTTCCAGAGGATGGCCGCAATCAGCGTCGCCACGACGACCGTCAGCCCGTGCTCCAGCTTGAACGGGTCCGTGACCTTGCCTCCGATCGTTTTCGCTACCCCCGTATACATAAGCGCTCCGACCAGATTCATGACGGAGGCCAGCAAGATGGCGATCCGGGGCGGAAGCGCCCGCGTCGACACCGAGGTCGCGATTGCGTTGGCCGTATCGTGGAAACCGTTGATAAAGTCAAAACTGAGCGCCAATACGACGATAATGGCTACAATCCATGTCATTTGATCCATGCTTGTCTCGTCTCATTCCTGTCCAGCGCCATCAAGAATTGCGCATTATGATGGACTGCAATATATTCGCGACGTCTTCGCAGGAGTCGGTCGTCTCCTCCAGACGCTCGTACATGTCCTTCAGCTTGATCAGCTCGATCGGATCCTTGACGTTCTGGAACAGGTGCTTGATGCCCTGACGCATGAGGTCGTCCCCTTCGTTCTCCAGTTCGTTGAGCTTGACGCAATGGGTTTGGATCGCCAGCAGCTTCTTCTGGGTCAGCAAATAGATCGCCGCTTTGATCTCCAGCGCGGAGCGCCGCAGAACGTCGCCGAACTTCCGAATGTAGCCGTCGGGCTTGGAGATATGGTACATGTCGAACCGGGAAGTGCAGGCTTCGATGCCGTCCAGAACGTCGTCCAGCAGCTTCGTCAACGCCATAATGTCTTCCCGTTCGATCGGAGTGATAAACGTCTTGTTGAGCTCCGTCAGGATCAAATGCGCGAACTGGTCGCCGCGGTGCTCGAATTCCTTCATCTCTTTGGCGAACGCCGCTACGTCCGGAAGATCCCCGCTCACGGCGGTGGAGAATCGTTCGACCGCTTCCTGAATCAGGTCGGCCATCTCTTCCAGCGTTTTAAAGAAAATGTCTTTTTTCCGAAACACGGATTTACCTTCTTTCCACGTATGGATGCTTGATGCTTGTCGAACCTCTATACCGGCGTAACAAACCCACTCCATATCTTATCACAGCGATGACAAGCTTGGCACCCGGGTTTTCGCGTTGTGCGGCGACTTTTTGTTAAGATGGTCATCCCTGCCTGCAATCATACCCTTCCGGCCTCCGCCGCCGAACGTTTCGAGCCGAACCGAAGTTAGAGAACCCCGACAGCAAGAACGGGATGATCACAAGAAAGATGAAGGCGAACATCGTCCACGACCGGTTCAGCGCCTGTCCGACCATGACGATATTGCCGTAGCTGGCAAGCGCCAAAGGAATGATCCCCATCGCCATCGGCCACACCATCAGCCCCCAGTCCCGGAATACGCCATGATGGCGACGGGCTTGATCGTGTTGCTGCCGTCGATCCATTGAGCCGTCTTCCTGTTGCCGATAATTTCGATGCCCGTCAAAGCCGGGCTTTTACCCTTGGTTCCCAGATCGATCAACAATTTGTCCAGCGTAATTTTGCCGGTTGCGGCCCACAGGCGATCCGAATTGGAGAGCTTGGTGTACAAATTGTTGGCCGGAATCGGATCGATCGAGCTGGAGATGCCCAGCACGTCGGAAGCTTCGCAGCCCTTGGCGACGACAAGAAAGAAGTCGTTGCGCATGGCCGCTTCGCGGGAGATGAAGTCGAGCGGCTTGCGAATGCCTTCGCGTGCCATCCGTTCGCCGAAAACGACAATCCTCAGATGGGAAAAATAGAGCCGCTTCGACAGCTTGGTCGTCATTCTTCGGAGCGCTTCCGGGACGGTCTTCCCTTGTTCGGTGAAGGTAACGACGGGGGGCAAGCCTTTGGCCATGCCGTTCCGGCTGGATACTTGGCCCGGATTGACGATCTGGGCGGATACCTTGTATCCGTCACCCGCCTTGTCGATCCCCAGTCCGACCACAATGGCCGGGTCGTTCAGCTCATGCCGGCTCCAGCAGCCGGTTAGCGGCAGAAGCAAGGCCAATAGCGAGACGATCGGCATCCATTTTCGCAGCACGGTTTCTCCTCCTGTCAGTTCCGCCGATGGAGCCGAACGCGGTTGGCGGTCTTGATGCTGTAGGGACGGCGAAGCATGCCCGGAAAGGGAAGGCGGAACAACGTATCCTTCTGGTCGCCCATATGCATGGGAGCGGTCGGCGACATGTAGGGGACGCCGAACGATTGCAGGCTGCACAGCCGGACCACGATAAAGATAATCAGGAGGAAAACGCCGTACAGGCCGAACGTAGCGCCCAGAAACATCAGAAAAAATCGCAAAATCCTCGCGGAGATCCCTATATTGAACGCGGGCATGACGAAATTGGAGATGGCGGTGATCGAGAAGACGATCACCAGGCCGGCCGTCACCAGGCCGGCTTCGACGGCGGCCTCGCCGACCACGAGCGTTCCGACGATGGAGATGGATTGGCCGATCGTCTTCGGCATCCGAACGCTCGCTTCCCTTAAAATTTCAAATATAACCTCCATGATCAACCCTTCCAAGAAGGCGGGAAAGGGAACGCCCTCCCGCTGGCTCGCCAGGTTGTACAGAAGCGTCGGCGGAAGCAGCTCCGGCTGGAAAGTCGTGATGGCGATGTACAAGGAAGGCGTCAAAATGGCGAGAAGAAACGCCAGGAAGCGCAAAAGCCGGATCAGGGTGGCGAAGTCCGCCCTCTGGTAGTAGTCCTCGCTCGACTGGAAAAATTGCGTGAACAACGCGGGCACGACGAGCGCGAACGGGGTTCCGTCCACAGCTTTCACGATGCGCCGGGCGTTTAAACGTCCGCTTCGCCCGGTCCGTGCGTTCATGTTACGAATCGGCGCAGCCATCGGATCGGCCGGGGCGAACTCTGCTTTTTAAACAAAGCGCCCGGTTTTTTGAATTAACGCGCTGCCGTCTCTCCGACATAATGAGAAATTGTAAGGGTTTCCATTGAAAAAGACGAATCGAGCGTCAGGAGGGTGCAAATGAAGACTACCGCACTTTCGCTTCTTGCGTTCGGCGCTTGCGATCGCCTTGGCCGGATGCGGCTCCGGCGGCGGCAACAACGCGAAGCCCGCCTCCGACGCGCCGGACGCGTCCGGCTCCTACCGATAGCGCTCCCGGGCAACCGGAACCTTCCCAGGCGAAGGGTTCCGGTTTTGCAGTCTCATCATCCGTTTGCATTGACAGCGTTTCCAAAGGGGTGACATAATTTCTTTAATCACGGGGATGGGGAGGTTGCCCATGGAGCCGAGGTTCAAAGCCTTCCGCCATATGAGAATCCGCCACAAGCTGTCCATCGTGATCGCGCTTATCGTCATCGCCGCTTTTTCGTTTACGGTGCTCGTTCAGCAGTACGCTTTCACCGTATACGACCGGCAGCTGCACGCCAAATCGTCGCAGGTGCTCAATCTGTCCTCGGCCGCCATCGAATCCGAATTGAAGCGGATCGAGCAGCTGTCCTTCACTATGATTGCGGACGTCCAGCTGCAGAAGCTGCTGCGGTCGCTTCAAGCGAGCAAGTCCGATTACGATAACCTGGTTTACCGCAAAGAGCTGATCGACCTGCTTCTCAGCTACAGCGGCTCCGAGCCGTACTTGTATTCGATTCAGCTGATCGACGCGCTCGGAACGGAGAGCGACGCCGGCAATCCGATCGCCATCGATTCCGGCAAGCGGGCCCGCATCATGCAGCTGTCCGGGGAAGCCCAGGGCGGCAACGTCTGGGTGTTCCCGGACGAGAAGGATCCGGCGCTCATCTCCGTGCGCGACATTCGCTCCTATACCAATACGGTGTTCGACCTTCGTTATTTGGGCACGCTCATCATCCGGATCAATCTGGACGCCATCGTTCGCAAGCTGGCGGTCGAGCCGGGAGAATTGATCATTCTGTCGGGCTCCGACGTCGTCTATCCGCGCAATCCGACGTTCGATCCGTCCCTGATCGAGAACCGGCTGACGAAGCGAACCGGCTACTTCTCGGAAACGTTCGACAACGAGACGTTGTTCGTCTCCTACAGCCGCTCGGCGCCGACGGGATGGACTTATTTGAACATTACGCCCTACAAGCAAATTTTCGAGCGAATCATCTTCATCAAGCGTCTGGTCGTCATCGTGTTCGCCTGCATCTTCGCGCTTGTCATCCTGTGGGGCATCCGCTTCTCCCGGAGCTTGACGCGGCCGATCAAAGATTTGATCGCCCGCATGAAGCTCGCCGAGAAGGGCAACTTCGCCGGGGCCAATCTGATCGCCGGCGAGGAGACCGCCGCCTCGATGGACGAGATCGGCTTGCTGCAGCGAACGTTCCGGCTGATGGTCGAGCGGATCAATACCCTCATTACCGAAAATTACGCCAGCCGGCTGCTCGTTAAAGAAACCGAATTCAAGGCGCTGCAAGCCCAGATCAATCCGCATTTCCTGTACAACACGCTGGAATCGATCAACTGGATCGCCAAGATGAACCGACAGCCGCAAATTTCCCAGATGGTCGAATCGCTCGCCCTGCTGCTGCGCTACTCTGTCAGTCTCAAGGAACCGATCGTGACGCTCGCCGAAGAGCTCGAGATCGTCCAAAGCTATATTACGATCCAGAAGTTCCGCTTCGAGGACCGGCTCGACTTCTCCCTGGACATTCCGGATCGGTACCACAGCCTGCGCATACCGAAGCTGTCGCTGCAGCCGCTGCTCGAGAACGCCATCCAATACGCCCTGGAGCCGTCCATCGGCATCTGCTCCATTACCGTCCGAAGCTATGAGACCGACGGGGGGCTGAAGCTGACCGTCGAGGACAACGGGCCCGGCATGCCGGCCGACACTCTCGCCAGGCTGCGAAGCGGCAAGCTGAAGACGAACGGCAAAGGCATCGGCCTGCTCAATATCGACGAGCGCATCAAGATCAGCTTCGGCGAACAGTACGGCGTGCAGGTCGAGAGCCGTCCGGGACACGGAACCCGGGTGATCGTCAGCATACCGAACCATACGGAGGGATGAGCAATGTACAAAGTGCTGTTGGTCGACGACGAACGCATTATTCTGGACGGCATCTCCACGATGGTCGACTGGACTTCGCACCGGACGGAGCTGTCCGGTTCCGCTCCGAACGGCCTCGCCGCGTACGAGCGCATCCAGGCCGATCCGCCCGATATCGTCATCAGCGACATCCGGATGCCGGGCCTGGACGGGCTGGAGCTCGTGGCCAAAACCAGCGCCTCCCATCCGAACATCCGCTTCATCCTGCTGTCCGGCTTCAGCGAATTCGACTACGCCAAGCGGGCGATGCAATTCGGCGTCAAGCATTATCTGCTGAAGCCGACGAACGAGACGAAGATCGCCCAGGCGTTGGACGAGGTTACGCGAGAGCTGGATATTCATTCCGGCACGGAGACGTTCATCCGGAACATGAAGCAGCGTTTCGACAAAATGGTCCCCCACGTCAAGGAGCAGGTGCTGAAGGAGTTCGTTACCAACAAAACGTACGGCAGCCAGGACTGGGACTATTACCGGAGCCTGTTCCAATACGATTTCGACCGGCCGGTGCGCCTCTTGCTGTTCCGGCTGGAAGGCTCCGCCGAATTCGAGCACCTGTTCGCGATCAAGAACATCGCCGAGGACATTCTGGAGACGACGCGTCTCGGTACGACGATCGGCGATCACGTCCTCATACTGATCGAGGACCCGGGTGAGCCGGACGCGCTGCACGAGCGGCTCGGCCGCATCCGCAGCACGTTTATTCAGTATTACAAGATGGACGTGACGATCGCCTTGAGCAGCCCGGGCGACATCGTTCAGGCGCGCGCCTTGTACCAGGAGACGCTGCAGTGCCTTAACTACCGTTTCTACCTGGACGAAGGCGGCATTATTACGAGCAAGGACACGTTCCAGGCCGCCGATCCCGCGCCGGACGCGCTCGACTTCGACGTCGACAAGCTCGCCATGCCCGTCCGTTCCGGGCATCTCCGCGAGGCCGAGCAGGCGCTGGAAGAACTGTTCGCTTCGCTCAAACGGGCGAAGCTCGACATCGCCATGACGAAGTCGTATGCGATTCAGCTGTTCATCTCCCTCATCCGGCTCGCTGATCCGCGGCGGATGAACGAAGGCTACCAGCAAATTCCGCAGTTGGTCGAGATGAATACGCTGCAAGCGATGCAAGATTTCCTCGGGCGGACCGCGCGCGATATCGCGAGGCGCAACTACGAGCGGAACGTCGTCAAGCATACGACGATCGTCCGCAAGGTGCTCGACATTATCGAGCAGCAGCTTGGCAACGCGAACCTGTCGCTCAACTTCGTCGCGGGCGAGATGCTCTACATGAACGCCGACTACTTAGGCAAGCTTTTCAAGAAGGAGACGGGCGAGAAATTTTCCAATTATGTCATGAAGCTGCGGATGAAGCAAGCGACCAAGCTGCTCGCGGAGGAGCCCGACATAAAAATTTTCGAGCTGGCGGAGCGCCTCGGCTTCGGGGACAACCCGCAATATTTCAGCCAGGTGTTCAAGAAGCAGATCGGATGCACGCCTTCGGAATATATCAAGGGAGTGGAGAGCACTGGTTTTTGAACAATTCCCCCGGTTTTTTGCCTTAACCTCCCCCCGGATCGTCAGGATAATAGAAATGTAAGCAGTTACATTGCGTTCAGACTTCTAAGGGGAGGATAAACGGATGAAGAAAGCTTTATCGATGCTGTTGATAGTATCCCTGGCGATCGGGCTTGCCGCTTGCGGAAGCGGCAACAACGGGAACGGCGGCGGCGATCGGGCGGCAAGTCCGTCGGGCTCGGCCTCGGCTTCGCCGTCCGCATCGGCGGACAGCGGGGAGCCGGTTACGCTTCGCATCGCCTGGTGGGGCGGACAATCGCGCCACGACTATACGCTGAAGGTCATCGACCTGTACAAGCAGCTTCACCCGAACGTCACGATCGAACCGGAGTACGCCAGCTTCGACGATTACTGGAAGAAGCTCGCGCCGCAAGCGGCGGCCAAAGACCTGCCGGACGTCATCCAGATGGACATCTCGTATCTGAGCCAATACGGCACGCTCGGCCAGATCGCGGATTTGACGCCGTACATCGAGAACGGTACGATCGACACGAAGAATATCAGCGAGAGCGCCATTTCCGGCGGCAAAGTGAACGGCAAGCTGTACGCGTTCAACCTCGGCTCCAACGCCCTGCTCGCCGTCATCGACAAGGCGATGCTGGAGAAAGCCGGCGGCACGATGCCGGACCGGAACTGGACCTGGGACGACTTTACCTCCTGGGGCGAGAAGCTGAAAGCGCAGGGCAAGCTTCTGATGCAGGATCTGCGCCACGACGTCTTCTTCCCGTTCTACCTGAGAAGCAAAGGCCAGCATATGTACGCGGCCGACGGCAAGAGCCTCGGTTACAGCGACGACAAGTATTTCATCGATTTCTACAACATGTATAACGATTGGTACCAGAAAGGCTACCTGCTGCCGCTCGACAAGCTGGCGCAGAAGAAGGGCACGCCGGAAGACGGCGAGCTGGAGCTGGGCAACGCCGTGAGCACGTGGGGCTGGTCCAACCAGTACATCCTCTCGTCCACCGTGGCGAAGCGTCCGTTCGAGATTTTGCCGGTTCCCGGCTGGAACGAGAACAAGGCGCTGTTCCTGAAGCCGAGCATGTACTTCTCCATCGCGGAAAACTCCAAGGTCAAGGAAGAAGCCGCCAAGTTCATCGACTTCTGGGTGAACAACATCGACGCCAACAAAATCATTATGGGCGAGCGCGGCGTGCCGGTCTCGTCGGCGGTCAAGGAAGCGCTCAAACCGGACTTGTCGCCGGAGCAGACCAAAGTGTTCGAGTACGTCGCCTGGGCCGAACAGAACAGCAGCGAGATGGATCCGCCGAACCCGCCCGGCGCGACCGAAGTCGACAAGCTGCTGAAGGAGACGGCCGAGCAGATCATGTACAAGAAGCTGACCGTCGAGCAAGGCGCCGCCAAATTCCGCGAGGAAGCGAACAAAATTTTGGCGAAGAACAAGTAGAGAATAGCTGCAAGCACTCAAGGAGCTTTCCGTCCGCGTCGGCCGTGGACGGGAAGCTCCTTGCCGTATGACCGCCAATGCGCGGGAGACTTCACATCGGCAGACCATTGCTTTTATTGAGAAGAACAAATACAATCCCTCCCTGGTTCTGGCTTTTAAAATCGCTCTTGCTTTCGAGAAACCGCTGACGGATGTCTTTCAATATGAAGAGGAAGGAAGATGACCATGACTACAGCTTTGTTGCTTGTGCTTTGCGGGTTGGTGATTGTGGCGCAACGTATTTGTTCCGGTTTCAGAAAAGCAGGGAAGGCAGAGATGCGAGAGGCCGCGGCATACAAAACGAAGCCGTCAAGTTCATGTATCAGGTACTCTATTATCGGCAACATTGTCCTGATCGTTGGTTACTTGCCTGAAACGAAAGTAGCCAAACGTCTCGAGGAGGAATATTCGGCCTCAATTCTTTAGATCGATCCTGGGCGCAAGGCGCTCGTCAGATGGGCATCAATCTTTCTTGCCGCCCCCCTTTTCACCGCTTACCCAAATCCCGAGCATGTCGGCTATTTAAACAAAATGAACGGTTTTTTGCCTTCTGCCCGCCCCCTCCCGCCTGCATAATGAAGATAGGGAAGCAAGCGCTTGCATCACATCCGCACTGCCGCCGCTCCTTTCATTTGCACCCAAGGGAGTTGAATTCATGAAGCTGCGCCATAACGACCACGTGGTCGGCTATCTCTTTTCCGCCCCGTTTATTCTGGGCTTTCTCCTCTTTATCGCATACCCGATGGTCTCCTCCCTCTATTACTCGTTCACCAACTATAATCTGCTGTCGGCTCCCACTTTCGTCGGCTTCGACAACTACGCGAAAATGTTCGCCGACGACGACAAGTACTGGAACTCCGTCCGCGTCACGCTCCACTACGTCGTCGCCAGCGTGCCGCTGCGTCTCGCGTTCGCCCTGCTCGTCGCCATGCTGCTCAACAAAGCGATCGCCGGCATCGGCCTCTACCGTTCCGCTTACTACCTGCCTTCGCTCATCGGCGGCAGCGTCGCGGTGGCGATCCTCTGGTCCCAGGTGTTCGGCGACAAGGGCCTCGTCAACTCCTTCCTCGGCTTGTTCGGCGTTCATACGGACACCTCGTGGATCGGCGACCCGCGAACGTCGCTCTGGACGCTGATCGCCCTGTCGGTGTGGCAGTTCGGCTCGTCGATGCTCATCTTCCTGGCGGGGCTCAAAAACATCCCCAAAGACTTCTACGAAGCCGCCGGTGTGGACGGGGCGGGCGCCGTGCGCCGCTTTTTCCGAATCACCCTGCCGCTGCTCAGCCCAATTATTTTGTTCAACCTGATCATGCAGACGATCTCTGCCTTCATGACGTTCACGCCAGCCTATATCGTCTCCCGCGGCGAAGGCGGTCCGCTCGACACGACGCTGCTGTACTCGCTCTATCTGTACAAGCGGGCGTTCGAGTTCTACGAGATGGGCTACGCTTCGGCCATGGCCTGGGTCATGCTGATCGTCGTCGGGGTGCTGACGCTCATTCTGTTCCAGACTTCCCGCTTCTGGGTTCACTACGAATCGAAAGGAGACCGCTAAGATGACGGCATCCGCCAAACTTTGGAGACGTATCTCCTATCATCTGCTGGTCGGCGGTCTGGCGCTGGTGATGTTCTATCCGATTCTGTGGCTGTTCGTCAGCTCGCTCAAGCCGAACGACGAAATCTTCACGACGGCCTACAGCCTCATACCGAGCCGTCTCGAGTGGCGCAACTACGCGACCGGATGGGCCGGATTCGCCGGGAACTCGTTCGATACGTTTTTCAAAAACTCGTTCATCATCGCCATCCTCTCGACCATCGGAGCCGTTGCCAGCTCGGCCCTCGTCGCCTACGGCTTCACGCGCATCCGCTTCTTCGGCCGGGCGTTCTGGTTCGGATGCATGATGATGACGATGATGCTGCCGCGCGACGTCACGATCATTCCGCAGTACATCATGTTCACCAACTTCGGCTGGCTGTCGTCGTTCAAACCGATTATCGTGCCGCAGTTTTTCGGCATCCCGTTTTTCATTTTCCTGATCATGCAGTTTATCCGCACCGTTCCCGCCGATCTGGACGAAGCCGCCAAGATCGACGGCTGCAGCAAATACGGCATCTTCTTCCGCGTCATTCTGCCGCTGACGGTGCCCGCGCTCGTGACGGCCGCGATCTTCTCGTTCTACTGGACGTGGGACGACTTCTACCATCCGCTGCTTTATTTGAACAAGCCGGAGCTGTATCCGGTGTCCCTGGCGCTCAAGCTGTTCCTCGATGGGGAATCGCTCAATAACTGGGGCGGCATGTTCGCGATGTCCACGCTGTCGCTCATCCCGGTGTTTGTCGTTTTCTTTATTTTTCAGAAATATATCGTGGAAGGCATCGCAACCAGCGGTTTGAAAGGATAATTCACTTATGACTATGGAGGGACTGGAGCTTATGCCGGCATTGATATTCGACGAGAACGAGATTAGAAGCATCATCGACCGGGTGGTCGAGCGCACATTTCGCATGGATTTCAGTTGGGATTGGCCGGGGGGCGTCGCGTTCTACGGGGTTTGCGAGGCTGCGGCGGCGACGGGCAACGACTCGTATCTGGAAAAAGTAAAAGCGTGGGTCGACGAAAATATGGAGGACGGACTGCCCAAGCTGTCGGTGAACGGCGTGTCGATCGGGCATTCGCTTCTCAGTCTGTACGAAGCTACGAAGGATGAGCGGTATTTGGCGACGGCCCGGGAGATGGCCGAGTTCCTTACGCACGAAGCGGCGCGCTTCGGGGACGGAATCTTCCAGCACACGGTCAATTCGGAGACGTACAACTTCCCCGAGCAGGCTTGGGTCGACACGATGTTCATGGCGGGCTTTTTCCTGCTGCGGATCGGGGCGCTGCTGGAGCGGAGCGATTACTTCGAAGACGGGCTCAGGCAGTATCACGGCCACGAGAACGTGCTGCAGGATCCGGTGACCAACCTGTACTATCACGGCTGGGACAACATTGCAGGCAACCATATGAGCGGCATCCACTGGGCCCGCGGCAACGCCTGGGCGGCGCTGACGATGGCGCGCGCGCTCGAGATCGTGCCGGTCACGCACCCTTCGTTCATGATCATCGAAGGCTCGCTGCGTGACCAGCTCAGCGCGCTCGTCCGGCTGCAGGACCCGGCTTCCGGCCTGTGGCACACGATCTTGGACGACCCGTCGTCTCCGCTCGAGACGTCCGGGTCCGCCGGCATCGCCTGCGCCCTGCTGACGAAGGGGCGCCTGTACAACAAGTACTCGCAGCGCGCCATTGACGGCATTGTGGCGCGCATCGCGGACGACGGCACCGTTACCGGCGTGTCCGCCGGCACGGCCGTCATGAAGGACGCCGCCGGCTACCGCGGCGTGCCGGACAAGCGCATCCAGGGCTGGGGGCAAGGCCTTGCCCTGGCCTTCCTCGCGGAGCTGCTGCGCGTGAAGCAAAATCCTTATTGAGCGCGCCGGCCGGGCAATGCGGAAGTAGCTCAAATGCTGAGCTGCTTCCGCTCGCCACGACGCAATCTCGCCAATGTAGCTCAAATGCTGAACTGCTTCCGCTCGCCACGACGCAATCTCGCCAATGTGGCTCAAATTCTGAGCTACTTTCGCTTACCACGCCGTATTCCCACTAATGTGACTCAAAT
>NZ_KE386959.1:0-81967 GCF_000429825.1 Cohnella thermotolerans DSM 17683 | reverse complement strand
CACGCCGTATTCCCACTAATGTGACTCAAATTCTGAGCTACTTTCGCCTATCACGCCGTATTCACGTCAAAGTAGACTGATTAGTGGTTATTTTAAAGTCATGAAACGGTAGCCCATCTTTTTACCGGTAGGAGAGTACCTGGAATGAACAATCCCCTTCTCGACAAGGGATTGCAAGTGAGGAGACAAGGTATTGAAAGACACGTTCAACTCTTTGCATAGTAATGCAGGGGATGCCCAATCCCCGCTGAACGATTGAAAAAAATGCAAAATTGCCCGCTCGTAAACGTTCAGCGGAACGGCTTCGTCTCTCCCCTTATACTTCTGCCCCCACTTCGCCAAAGCCAGAAGCAGCGTCTGCCGGCAGCGCTCCGCCTTGTCCATGATCGCATCGTAAGAGAACCGCAGCATCCTCCAATCGTCGATCCACAGCAAATTCTGCCGCTCCAGGTCGCGATCGAACTGCCAGCGGCTAATATCTCGCCAATGCGGGCCGAAGCCGTCGCACTCCAACAGCAGAGCGAACGAACGTGCCGGCACGTATCCGTAGTCGGCAAAGTTGACCCCGCCACGCATATCCCGCACCTCCCACTCAGGATGCAAATGCTCCAGGCTCCCGATTGCGGGCCACCATACGCGGGCAGCGAGCATTTTCTCGGCGTGTCCGTGTTGCTCCAGCAGCCTCCGCTTCCGCTCGCCGCGGCTCTCCGCCACCGCCTTCTCCATCATGCGCGCATAGGCTTCCTCAAATGCCGGATCGACCTGCTCGACACCTCCGACCAACTCCCTTTGCTTCTCTATCGCCAACTCGCCCACCCTCCCGGCAAAATAAACAAGCCGCCCAACCGGAATCGTTCCGGATCGAGCGGCCTGTGCTTCAGGACTTTGTCCATTTCAACATAATCGATGATGGGACAAAATGCAAGTCTTTTGCTCAGGTCGGCACACTGAGCTTGCGAAAGTGGGGAGCGACCAAATCGCAGGCCTTGCCCCTAGTCACGAACCAAGCTTGCGGAGGCAGGGAGCTCCGATCGAAACCCGAGCGAGAAGCCATCCGTTCCGAACGCGAATCAACAGCTCCGAACGGGATGCCAACCGGTTCGAGTGATAGCCCAGCCGCGATAGCCCGGCCGCGATAGGCCAGCTACGAGAGGCCGGCCGCATCAAGCAAGTGCCGACTCTCCCGGCCACCCCCTATCCGAATGCAGCAACACCATTCCCCCGCCGTCAACGCCTCACTTAAACTTCGGCAGCCAGTCGCCGTGCGCTTCGATCAGATCGTCGCACAGCGCGACGATGTCGTCGATCGACAGCTCGGCCGCCGTGTGCGGATCAAGCAGCGCCGCGTGGTAAATATGCTCCTTCTTGCCCGTGATCGCCGCTTCGATCGTCAGCAGCTGCGTGTTGATGTTCGTGCGGTTCAGCGCGGCGAGCTGCGGCGGCAGGTTGCCCACATACGTCGGCGTCACGCCGGAGGCGTCCACGAGACACGGCACTTCCACGCAAGCTTCCGTCGGAAGGTTGGGGATCAGCCCCGTGTTCATCACGTTGCCGCCGATTTTGTACGGCCGGTTCGTCTCCATCGCTTCAAAAATATAGGAAGCGTACTCGTGCGAGCGCTCGTGCGTCAGCTGGCTGTTGTTCACGATGCTGTCGCGCATGGCGGCCCAGTTGTTGATCTGGTTGACGCAGCGGCGCGGGTATTCGTCCAGCGGAATGTTGAAGCGTTCGATCAGCTCCGGATAGTTCCGCTTGATGAAGTAAGGGTGATATTCCGCGTTGTGCTCGGACGATTCCGTCACGTAATAGCCGAAGCGAAGCATAAGCTCGAACCGGACCATGTCCCGGTGCTTCTCCTTCTGCCGTTCGGCCGCGCGCCGCTTGATCTCCGGATACAGGTCGACGCCGTCCTTCGTCACTTCGAGCAGCCACGCCATATGGTTGATGCCCGCGATTTTGGACTGCACGCCCGTCTCGTCCATCCCGATCGCCTTGAACAGATCATGAACGCAAACCTGGACGCTGTGGCAGAGGCCGACCGTCTTCACGCCGCCATAAGTGTTCATGACGTTCGTCAGCACGGCCATCGGATTCGTGTAGTTGAGGAACCAAGCGTCCGGACATACCTCTTGAATGTCGCGGGCGAAGTCCAGCATGACCGGAATCGTGCGCAAGTTGCGGAAAATGCCGCCGATCCCGAGCGTATCCGCGATCGTCTGGCGCAGGCCGTATTTCTTCGGCACCTCGAAGTCGGTCACCGTGCACGGCTCGTAGCCGCCGACCTGAATGGCGTTGACGACGTATTTGGCGCCGCGAAGCGCCTCCTTGCGGTCGGAGTAGGCGACGACCTTGCAGCTGCTTCCCGTGGACCCTTTAAGATTGTTCAGCATGCGCTCCGAATCTTTGAGCCGCTCCGGATCGATGTCGAACAGTGCCAGCTCGAAGCCTTGCAAGGCAGGCGTGAGCATGCAGTCTCCCAGTACATTTTTGGCGAAGACGGTGCTTCCCGCTCCCAGGAACGTAATTTTGGACATGTCGGACCAGACCTCCTAAATGTGCGGTGGTGTAAAGCCTTTATGCGTCTTATAATAATGAAAAAGCGCTTTCCGCCATATGGAGGTTTTTATTCGATATATGGAACTTTGTAGTTTGCGGGCCGTGAGAAGGGAGGATCGGCGAACATGTTAAAAACGTTCTCGCGAACGTCCGTCCATCCGCACCCGAGACCCGGGGGAGCTCTGACGGTGTTGTTCGCCGGGCACTCCCAAACCGAGCCGAGCCACCGGATGGGGCCGCAGAAGCTCGATTACGTGTTGATCCATACCGTGATCGAAGGGAAGGGCTGGTTCCGCTGCCGGGACAAGCACTATGACCTGGGGGCGGGCGACAGCTTCGTCATTTTGCCGGGGGAGCTGCATTCGTACCAGGCGGACGAGCGGCATCCGTGGCGCTACCGCTGGATTTCTTTCCGGGGGAGCGAAGGGGAGCGCTGGCTCGCCGCGGCGGGCGTTGACGCCGAGCATCCCATTGTGCACGGAGGGGAGGAGACCGCGCTGAAAGCGATGGCCGCCGTGGAGAAGGCGTTCCGCAAGAAGGAATGGACGAGCGAATGGGAAGCCGAGGGCTGGCTCCGTCTCGCCTTCGCCGCCTGGGCGAAGGCGAACCGCCCGGTGGGCCCTCCGGGCGGCGTCGGGAAGCAAGGCATCGCACAGGCGGAAGCCGACCGGGCGGCCCGCTGGCTGCAAGCGCAATCGGCGCACGCCGTGACGATCGCACAGATGGCGAAGGAGCTCGGCTACCACCGGACGCATCTGACGAAGCTGTTCCGCCGGGAGATGGGGATGTCGCCGATCCGCTACCTGCAGCAGCTTCGCATGGAACGGGCCAAGGCGCTGCTGCTCGAGCCGCTGTCGGTAGCGGAAGTCGCGCTGGCGGTCGGTTACGCCGATCCGCTTTACTTTTCCAAATCGTTCAAGAAGCACGTCGGCTGCACGCCTTCCGAGTTCCGGAGCGTCCACAGCACGCCTTAGCCTTCGGAGCGATTCGCGGGTCCGGTACTCTTCCGGACGATCAGGCGGGGCTCCAGCGCAATTGGTTTTCTCGCTTTGTCCTTCGTGATCAGCCGATGCAGCAACTCGACCGACAGCGCCCCCAGTTCGTTCGCGTTCTGGGTGACGGTCGTCAATTCCGGCACGACGGCGTTTGCCAGCAGCGTATCGTCGAAGCCGACGATCGAGATATCCTCCGGGATGCGAAGGCCGTGTTCCATGGCCGCCTTGATCGCACCGATCGCCGTAAAATCGTTCACGCAGAACACCGCGCTCGGGCGATCCTCCATCCCCAGAAGCCGGCTCATCAACGTTTTGCCGTCCGTAATGGAGAATCCGCCGTACAACACGCTGTTCGGCCGATAAGGAATGCCGTTCCGTCTGAGCGTCGCGCGGAACCCTTTGACCTTCGCCGTTGTGGTGGAGAAAGGCTCGAGCCCGCCCAGAAACGCAACGTTCCGATGGCCGAGATCGATCAGGTGCTGGGTAGCCAGCTCGGCCCCTTTCGCTTCGTCCGTGAACACCCGCGGCAGGCCGCTCTTCGGGATGTTCCCGTTCACCAGAACGATCGGCACGTGCCTGGACAGCTCGATCATCTCCTGGGCCAGCTCCGGCGGGCATTGCGCCAGGTTGATCCGTCCGCCGAGAAAAATAATGCCGTCCACCCGCTTCTCGCGCAGCACGCTCAAATATTCCGATTCCCGGCTGTAATCCCCGGCCGAATTGCACAGAAAAAAGGTATGCCCCTTTTTTCTCGCCTCGTTCTCCGCCCCCCGGAACACCTCGGGGAAGAAGGGATTCGTAATATCCGGCATAATGATGGCGATCGTGCCCGTCTCCCGTTTGAGCAGGCTTCGGGCCAGCGCGTTCGGCTGGAACTGGTGCTTTTCGATAATGGCGTTGATTTTGGCCCGGGTGCTTGCTTTGACGGGGGCGGTATTGTTGAGCACACGCGACACCGTCGCCGAAGAAACGCCGGCTTCCTTCGCTATATCGTAGATCGTGATCGGAGTCATCGAAGCGAGTTCCTTCCATGTTTTTGCATTTGCTAATCATCCTATCAAAATCCGCGGGGCCGTGAAATAAAGGAAAAGCAAAAAGCGGCCTTGTCCGGAACATAGCCGCTCCCTGCACAGGCTTCCAAGCGGGAAAATCGGGGATGCGGCCGACTGTCCGCCCCCCTGCGACGCTTACCCGCCGATTTGCGCTTTATAGGCGTCCATCTGCTTCTGCAGTTCGGCCAATACCTTGTCGTATCCGGCTTGCTTCAGCTTGTTCCGGAACTCTTCGACCGCTTTGGCCGGATCTCCGGCTTTGCCGAGCACGATGGCGGGTCCCAGTTCTCCGGTCACCTGGGAGATCGACGTCAGCTCCGCTTCGACCGGCGTCTTGTCGAACACGAATTGGCCGTAGACGTAAGGCTTCTTGATCTTGTCGTACTCCGCATACAGCGTGCCGATCTGATCCCACGTCGTATCGCTCGGAATTTCGAACTTGTCGACGCGGCCGCCCCAGAAATCCGAATAATAACCGTCTCTCGTGCTGTCGAAGCCGGCCGGCTGCGTGCGCTTGCCGTCCTTGATCTCGTACTGCACGCCCTCGATGCCGTAGTTGATGAGACGATAGATTTCCTCGTCGTTGCGGATCAGGTCGTACGCCATCAGAGCGCGCTCGGGATTTTTGCTGTGGGCGCCGACGGACGTGCCGCCGTGGGTGATCGACAGCTCCATCAGGTTCGTGCCGCGCGTGCGGGAGAACGGGAACATCTGCAGATCCGAGCCCGGCTGCTTCTTGTCCATCTCGACGCGAAGCCCGGAGAACGTCTGCGTATGGTGTTGGTCGAGACCGGATAGACCGGCCATAAGCTCGTCGCGGTTGTTGTTTTTGTTGTTGAGCGCGTCCTCGCGCCAGAAGCCCCGGTCCGCCCAATCCTTCATCATCGTTGCATATTTCAGGAATACGTCTTCGTAAATCGGGCTGACGACGGTAAACTTCTCGTCGTACGACTTCGCCGTGAACACCGGCAGGAAGCCGGTCGAGATCGGCAGCTCCAATTCGTCCGTGTACGATTGCACGAAGCCGCCGAACGTCTGCGTGCCGGAACCGGCGTCCCACGGAATGACGCCCTTCTTGTTGTCTTTAATATATTGCAGATACTTCCCGATGCCCTCCCAGTCCTTGATAGGCTCGGTAATGCCGGCCTCCTTCGCCCAATCTCCGCGATAGAAGAAGCCGTGGTTGACCCATTGCGTATAATCGTTCTCCGGGATGAGGACGATTTTGCCGTTATATCGGCTCTGCGCCCAGTCCTCCTGCGGAATGGACTTCCACGTCTCCGGCGCGTATTTGGGCAGCAGGTCGTCCAGATTCATAAACGCGCCCCGCTGGGCGTTGCCCCACGTGTCGAGCCAGTCGGTGCCGATCGTAATGAGGTCGTACGGCTCGCCCGAAGCAAGCGCGAGATTGTACTTCGTCTGCCAGTCCGCCCATTCGATCCATTTCCATTCCAGCTCGGCGTTGATTTTCTGCTTTATAATCGCGTTGACCTTCGCCAGCACCTTCTCGAACTGGCCGTTCGTCGGCTTGTCGCCCAACACAAGGTAGCTGATCTTGACGAACTTGGACGTGTCGGCCGCACCGCCGGCCGCCGACTCCTTAGCGCCTTGCGGGGAGCTTCCGGTCTCCGCCGGAGCCCCGTTGCCGCCGCTTTTGCCGCTGCATCCGGTCAACGCGGCGAGCGCCGCGGCCAGCAGCAGAATCGAGCCCTTTCTCCAATGGAACATGCTCAACAACCTCCCCCAATGAGTGGCCTTGCTCTTCCGGCGTTCGGCAAGCCGACGCGCCTATCTTGTGAAGAACCGCAAGCGGTTCTTCACACCTCAGCCTTTGACCGCGCCAACCGTAATCCCTTTGATAAAGTAGCGCTGCACGAACGGGTAGAACAGAATAACGGGCCCCGTGGCGATGACCGCGGTCGCCATCTTCATCGATTCGAGCGGGACGTCCTGCAGCGGAACGTTGGACGCCGCCGCCGAGTTCCGGATGAAGTCCGCCTTGGTGACGACATTGTAGAGGAACAACTGCAGCGGGCGGTACTTCATGTCGGGGGACAGGAACAGCATGGCGTTGTACCATTCGTTCCAGTAGCCCAGCGCGATGAAGAGGCCGATCGTCGCAAGCGCCGGCGTCGTCGTCGGAAGAATGAGACGGATGAAAATCGTGAAGTCGCCCGCGCCGTCGATTTTGGCCGATTCCGTGATCGCGTGGGGAATGGAGCGGACGAAGCTTTTCATCATGATGATCAAGAACGGGCTCAGCAGCCCCGGCAGCAGCACCGCCAGATAGTTGTCCTTCAGACTCAAGTATTGGGTGATCAGAAGATAGAACGGAACGAGCCCGCCGGAGAAAAGGGTGGTGAAATAAATGAAGAACGAGATGCCGTTGCGATACTGGAAATCCGGACGCTGCAGCGCGTAACCGGTCATGGCGATAAGGAAAAGGCCGACGGCGGTGCCGACCGCCGTTATGCCCATCGTGACCAGATAGGAGCCGACGATCAGACTCGGATTCTCGAATACGATCTTGTAAGCGAACGTGCTGAACTCGCGCGGCCAGAAGTTGAACCCGTGCAGCTTGATCGCCGACTCCGACGTGAAGGAGGTGCCGAGTACGAGCAGGAACGGCAGCGTGCAGCAAAGCGCGAACAGGCCGATAAACACATAGCCGACGAGCTTGACGACGAGGCCGCTCAGATCCGTCCGCACGCTCCGGGATTCAAGCGCGTCTTCCATCGATTTTGGCCTCCTAGAATAGGGAGTTGTCCGGAGAGACTTTCTTGACGAGCCAGTTCGCCGTCAGGACGACGATGAAGCCGAACACCGACTGGTACAAGCTGACGGCGCTGCCGATCGAGAAGTTGAAGTTCGTCATCAGCGCGCGGAACACGTACGTCTCGATGATGTCGGTCGAGGCGTACAGCGCCGTATTGTTGGCCCCGACCAGGTTGAAGAACAAGCCGAAGTTGCCCCGCAAAATGCCTCCCAGCGAGAACAGCAGCAGAATGACGAACGTCGGCTTCAGCCAGGGAAGGACGATATAGCGGATGCGTTGAAAGGCGTTCGCCCCGTCGATCTCCGAAGCTTCGACGATCTCATGGTCGAGTCCCATAATGGCGGCGAAGTAGACGATCGAGCCGTAGCCGGTCGACTGCCACAGGTAGGTCAAGACGATGATGAACGGCCAGATGGCGGCGTTGGAGTAGGCCTTGACGGGATCGAGGCCGACCGACTTCAAGACGGTATTGAGCAGGCCGTAATCGTAGCTCAGCACGTTGTAGGCGATCAGGCCGACGAGCACCGCCGAGATGAAATGGGGGAGGAACATGAGCGTCTGCGACACTTTTTTGAACCATTTGAGCCTCAGTTCGTTGAGAAATACCGCGACGACGATCTGAAGCACGTTGCCGAGCAGGATAAAAGCCAGATTGTACGCGACGGTGTTGAACGTGAGCCGCCACAGATCGCCGGTCATCACGAGAAACTTGAAGTTGTTGAAGCCGACGAAGGGGCTCTTGAAGATGCCGTCCGTGTAGTTGTACTGAATGAAGGCGAGATACAGACCGGGCAGCGGCAAGTACGCGAAGATGCAGAAGAAGACGATGGCCGGGACGCACATAAGCAGCAATGTCCGGTTGTTCCAAAACCTCCGCCAGCCCGAACGGCCCGAAGGCAGCGGACGAATTCGCTCCGCCGGCTTCTCGGCAAGAGTGACGGCCATGGCAATACCTCCTTAGACGGGGATAAAAGCAAGGGATTCCAGCCGCCCGGGCTCGCGGTCGACCGCTTCCAGCAGGATGGACAAGGCGCCGCCTCCCGCTTCTTCAAACCAGGGGCCGGGCAAATAGAACGAATCCGGGCTGCCGCCGGCGATCGCCGGTCTGCTCGACGATTCGGAACCGGGAAGCCATAGGCGCCCGACGATCCGGCCGGCGAAGAGGACGGTCAGCTTCAGGCCGGAGCCGGCGGCGCGGACGCGCCAGCCTCGGCCCCCGGCCGAGTTGGCGGCGGAGCCGAACAGCCAGCCGACGGCTCCGGGCTCGAGCGACAGCGGCAGTTCCCGCCCGGCGGAGGCTTGGGCCCACGCTTGCGCGTTCGCGATCAGCTCCCGTTCCTCCGCGGCCGATACGGAATAGTCCTCGGCCTCGGTTCCTTCGTAGACGATCACGCGTCCGGCGGGCAAGCCCCACCTTCGAACCAGATCGACGGCAAGCTCGACCGGTTCGCCGGGCTTGACGAACGGCGTCAGGTCGACGAACGGGTCAAAGACATCCACTTCGCCCGCATCGTGGCCGTTCACCGTCAGTCTGGCTTCCGCCTGAAGCCCGTCGAAGCGGAGCGTCCAACGGTCGGCGTCCGCGGACGCCAGGAACTGCCGCCGGTACCGCCCGCGTGCCGGATGGTCCCGGGTCAGCCAGCCGCCGAAATGAACGAGAGGCGGAAGCTCATCGCCGGCGGCGGCGTTCTCGCGGGTGGCGCAATCCGTGCCGTTGTCAGCGTAGTTGGCGCCGTCTCTCCCGTGACGGTACGCCCAGTTGGCGCTGATGTCGCGAACGGCGGTTACGGCGGTCATGCCCGCAAGCCCTTTGAGCGCGTTCAGCCGCAAGCTTGGGAGCCTGGGGTCGTCGAAGTTCGAATGCCCCCAAATCTCGACCCGCGTCTGCAGGCGCAGCGGGTTCGGCGTCCCCGCCGCTTCCGGGCCGCCGATCGGCAAATACGCGCGGCTGCCGCCGGGCACGGCCGTTCCAATGTAGCGGCCGCCGGCGTACAGCGATACGACGTCGCTCGCCTGGCGGAGCAGGATGCCCCGCACGCGTTGGCCCGGCATCAGCTTGGCCGCAGCTTCGTACCAGGCGAAGCCGCGGTAGACGCCCAGCGGTTCGAGCAAGCTGGCGCGGCTCCGGCCTTGGGCGACGCGTTCGGCTTGGTCCGGCGGCTCTGCGGGGTTCGGCGGCTCGGCGAAGCGCCAGCCCATGGCAGATGGAGGCGCTGCGGCTTGCCGTTCGGCGGCAAACCGCAATGATTCGGCGCTCCGTTCGTCGGCAGACCGCGAAGCCTCGATTTGCCGTTCGTCTGACGGCAGCCCTTCGGCGCTTGATTCGATGGCCGGCGCGGACGCTTTGGCTTGCCGTTCGCCGCCGGTCGGCGATCCTTCGTCGCTTCGGTCCGCGGCGGACGGCAGCGCCCATCGGATCGAGCCGTCCGCTTCGACAGCCTCCATATGAAGCGCTTTCATTTTGTCCGTAACGATCAGGGTCAACAAACCGCCGTTCCCCGTCCTTATTTTGCAGAAGGCCGCGCCGCCCCTTTCCGTTCGAACGAATACCAGCCCATCCTTGCAGTCTGCGGCGGCTTGCTCTGTCTCGATAACGGCAGGCGAATCGACGGCCAGCACGATTTCCCCGATCCCTTGCTCCGCGTGGAAAACGAGCACCGTCCCGTCCGCGTCTCGCTCGGCCCAGTAAAGCTCGGCAGTGGAACGAACGAGGCGTCCGTCGGGCATCCCCCACATCGATAGCTGCACGTCGAAGGGCAGCGCGACCGACTGTCCGCCCGCCAGCGTCATCGTTCCTTCGCCCGGCACGGTCTTGCCCTCGGCGTTCCGCAGCGCCACCTCCTTCGTCGCCTCGCCCCCGTTCGCAACGAAAAGGAGGCTGCCTCCTCCCTTCAGCCGAAGCGCATAAGGACCGAAGATCCCGTCGGTGCCGCCGTCTCCGGTCAACGTCCATCCCGCTTCCTCCTGCGGCGCGGCTTCCGCCAGCGCCTCGCCGTACGTTCGGATCAGCCGGCCGAGCAGCCTTCCCTCGTAGGCTTCCTCGCGCAGATGGCCTTCGGGCGAGATCATGCCGCCGAAGTCGTAATCGGAAGCGAGAAACGCCAGCGGCTTGCCCCAATTGTTCGTCGCGTTCGTAAATCCGTAATCCGTGCCCGACGCCTGCAAATACGGCCCGAGCAGCTTCGCGCCGCAAGACAGCAGCCTGCGCAGCAGGAAGTGGTTCCGGTTGGTCTCGGTGACAAGCAGCGGATACCCCATTCCGGCAAGCGTCTTCTCGTAATGCAGCGCCTTCGCTTCGAACGCCGGGTCGCGGTTGTCGGGATAGAAGTTGCAGGTCGGCACGACCCCGTCGGCAAGGCCGGTCGCCCGAACGACGCCGCCTTGCCCCGCGCATGCGAGGAGCGGAACGGAGATGCCGCGCTCGACCGCCATATCGCGCAGCGCCGAGATATACCCTGCGGGATCTTCGCATTCGTAGAAGTCCAGCTCGTTGTCCAATTGCACGCAGACGACGCTTCCTCCGGCACCGGCTTGATGGCGTGCGACGATCGGCAGAATCCGGTCGAACCACAGAGACGTATAGTGGAGGAAAACGGGATCGTTGTCCCGCAGCCGGATATTCGGCTTCGCCAGCAAATACGCCGGCAACGCCCCGCCGTCCCATTCGGAGCAAATGTAAGGACCGGGCCTGGCGACGACCCACAGCCCTTCTTCGGCGGCGATTCGCAGAAACCGCTCCGCGTCGCGTTCTCCGGCGAAATCCCATTCCCCCTCCCGCAGCTCGTGGTAATTCCACGGAAAGTAAACATCGATGGCGTTGTAGTGGAGCGCTTTGAGCTGCCGCATCCGCTCCCGCCAGAGCGCGACGGGAATCCGAAAATAGAACAGCGAGGAGCTGAGCAAAACGACGGACTGTCCGTTAATGCGAACGGCGTTCCTGCGAAGCTCGACGCCGGCTTCCGCCAGCTTTGGTCCATTCACCCGGCACGCACTCCTTTGCTTGATTTAATGGCCTAAAATGATGAAACCCGTTTCATGAATCCCGTTACATTTTTGCGCAAATCGTTGCAAGAACGAGAATGACTCTCGAACGAATTATGCGTTGCCGAACGGAGCGTTACTCGAACGATATGCTCGTTACGGAACGAGACGTCGAATCACAATCGAACAAGCCGTTCGCTACGGAACGCACCGTCGATCGAAGGAACAACCGCCTCCCGCGAATGAAACGGGTTTCATTCTCTGGAAAACAAGAGTTTGAATTCGCTTTCATTGTAATCATGCCGCTGCAATGCTGTCAATGCTTTTCTTCCGCCATTAGAAAACGCTCCGGCATCCGTGGACGGTGAAGGCTTTTTGCCGGTAGAAGCGCCGGAAAAGTTCGCGCCGGTAGTCCCCCTCCTCCGCGAGAGCCGACCGTAACGAACACAGGACACGTTATTTGCCGAAAAAACCGCGTGATCGGCACTCTAACGAACCGTCAATTCGTTATCGGCGGATTTTTCCACGAATACGGCTCCGCTTCAAGCGAATAAGGCATCCACGGTTCGTTAGCGCCGCAAGCACGAACCCCCCGCCCGGGTCGAACAAAAAGCGCATCTGCCGAACCTCTCGGCTGACGCGCTTCCGGAATGCGAAATTTGAGCGGAACGTCGTGAAGGCTGCGCCAGGCTCGATCTCGACGGAAGGCGGCACCTTCCAGCCGACCCCCAGCTCCCGGGAGGCGCTTGCGCCGGTCCCCTCCGTCGCCGTGCCGCCCTTTCCCTTCTCCCGGTAAAGTTCTCGGGGCTGATCGATCTCGTCTTCGCATCCGACAATCGCGCCAAAATCGCCTTCGGCGTCTTTGACGATCTCCTAACCGGATTGAACGGCAGACGCAGCCCAAAAAGCCCGGCCGCCGGCTCATCCGGCAGCCGGGCTTCTAAGGGCGGGCATTATTGATACGACACGTGCGAGGACAACGGTGTATCGTTCGGCACAACGTGGTAATACGTAACGCCCGGCACGAACGGCAATTCTTTGCCGTCCTTCGTCAGCCGCACGATGTCGCCCTTGGTGCGCGTCCATTCGCAAGCGGTGACATGTCCTTTCTGAAACAGCAGGGCGTCTCCCCCGCCATACAAATCGATCTCCAGTCGGCCATAATCGTCGTAAGCCTTATGCTTGGCGGACAGGAAAACCAGATTCGCAGCCGTGAGCTGCTGATCGTTGTTTTTGTCGATATGGGGCTCTCCGTTGATCGAACGGGCATACAGGCCCGTAGCGGCGTCATAAGCGTAAGATACTTTGTAGCTTGACAGTTGGAACGTCGCTTCGATATGGTTCGCGGCAGGTTCGGATGCGACGTCGGGGTTCGCATCGAAGGTAAGCTGCGGAACGGGAGCCGTCTCCTCGTACTTGTGTTTGGCGGCGCCTTCCCGAAGCTTTTCCAGCGTCGAATACAGATTGTGCGGAGCCTTCCGGGACTTGTCCCGATAAAAGTAAGCTCCGGCATTGTTGATCTCGTCCAAATCCGCCTTGCCGGAATGCTGCAAAATCGCCAGGGCGTCGTTGCTCGCGCCGGCGTGGACCAGCACCCCGCCGTACGACTCGCCGATGTCGATCAGATAAGGGCGGATGCTGCGGATCGGTCCGATCGGGTCGTCGAAATCTTGGCTTTGGAAAATGGCCACCAACCGCGTAATGCCGCCTTCGGCGAGAACTTCCCACACCGTGTCGGCATGCGTCAGGCCCGATTGGGGGCGCGCGGGGCTCAAGTTGTTGATCATGACGGCGAACGGACGCTTCGTCACTTCCTGCAGGGCCGGCATGCCCGTCAAAGGCGCGAGAAACGCGGCCGTCGGCGCAAAAGATGCGCCGGCCGAGGCGGACGCCGTCGCGTTGGGCGCTGTGCCGCCGGGATCGGCGTTCGCGGGTTTGTCCTTGCCGCCGCAGGCGGTCAGCGCGGCCAAGCTTGCCGCCAATGCCAGAATCGTCATACAGCGCATCGTCTTGCCGGGTTTTGCGGCTATCATTGCGTACCTCCGTCGTCAGCTGGAATCCCTTGTGAGAATGGTTCCATTCCCAACCTCTACCTATTAAACCATATCGGCCGGCCGCTTGTCTCGGTTTAGGCGCAAGCGAGAAAGCCTTCATTTTCTTGGCGAATGGCTCCGAGCCGGAAGCTCCGTTTCATCCCGATCCCCGCTGGACGGGCCCTTCCCCCCCAATTTACACCCTGCGAAAGGGAAAAACCGCACCCGCCTTACCGCACGATTGGCGTCGCTGCTGCTCCACTCGCGCATGCACATCTCCGAAGTGTCGTCCGAGACGGGGTTCACGAACGACGCGCAATTTTGCAATATTTTCAAACGAGAGACCGGCATGTCCCCCGGTGCGTACCGCAAAGCCAAAGCCGACTCCCTCTGAAGGCGGCGCCCCCAGCGCCGTGGGGCTTCAATCGCCGAAACTCCATCTTGGCGGGGGCCGGAGATTGTTCTATAATGGATAGTGCAAGACAATTTAAAGGCAATGTTACCGATCAAGGTACAACCTCGCAGGCAAGCGGCGGCGGTTGTGCCTTTTTTGTTATGCGCCCGCCGCCCTGCCCATACTATTCTTCGAGGAGTGTGTCGAGCATGTTAAGAGAAGCGATCTACCATCGTCCGAAGCAGAATTGGGCTTATTCATACGACAAGAAGACGGTCCATCTGCGGGTCCGCACGAAGCGGGGCGACGCCGGGCAAGTCCGGGCGATCGTCGGCGACAAGTATGCGTGGGATCAAACGGTGAAGTCCGTCGAGATGCGCCGCTTCGCCTCCGACGACCTGTTCGATTATTGGGAAGTGGCCGTGGAGCCGCCGTTCCGCCGGCTGCGGTACGCGTTTCATTTTATCAAAGGCGAGGAAGAGCTGTTTTTGACGGAGAAGGAATTCCGCAAGACGCCGCCCGCCGATCCGCTGGAGCTGTTCGACTTCCCGTACATCAATCCGGCCGATGTGTTCGAGCCGCCGGCCTGGGTGAAGGATGCGGTGTTTTATCAAATTTTCCCCGAGCGGTTCGCGAACGGCGATCCTTCGCTCGATCCGGAAGGCGTGGAGCCGTGGGGAGGCAAGCCGACCCCGACCAACTTCTTCGGCGGCGACCTGCAGGGGGTGCTGGACCATCTCGACCACCTCGAGGGGCTCGGCGTCAACGCCATCTACTTCACGCCGCTGTTCGAAGCGACGACGAACCATAAATACGACACCCGGGATTATATGAAGGTCGATCCCCACTTCGGCACGAACGCCAAGCTGAAGGAGCTTGTCGACGCCTGCCACCGGCGCGGCATCCGCGTGCTGCTCGACGCCGTGTTCAACCATGCGGGGCGCACGTTCCCGCCGTTCGTCGACGTGCTGGAGAAGGGAGCGGAGTCGCCTTACGCCGGGTGGTTCCACGTGCGGGAGTTTCCGCTGCAAGTCGTGGACGGCATCCCCACGTACGAGACGTTCGCCTTCGAGCCGATTATGCCCAAGCTGAACACCGAAAATCCCGAGGTCAAAAAATATTTGCTGGACGTGGCCCGCTACTGGATCGAGGAGATCGGCATCGACGGTTGGCGGCTGGACGTGGCGAACGAGGTCGATCACGCCTTCTGGCGCGAATTCCGGCAGACGGTCAAGGCCGCCAAGCCCGACGCGTATATTCTCGGCGAGATCTGGCACGATTCGATCCCCTGGCTGCAAGGCGACCAGTTCGACGCCGTCATGAACTACCCGTTCACGAACGCGGTGCTCGACTTCTTCGCCAAGGAGACGATCGACGCCGCGGGCTTCGCGAACGCGATCGGCAAGCAGCTCGCCGCCTATCCGCAGCAGGTGAACGAGACGGCGTTCAACCTGCTGGACAGCCACGACACGCCGCGCCTGCTGACGCAGTGCGGAGACGACGAGCGGCGGATGCGGCTGGCGGCTCTGTTCCAGCTCACCTATCCCGGCACTCCGTGCATCTATTACGGGGACGAGTTCGGTATGAGCGGCGAAGGGGACCCGGATTGCCGCAAATGCATGGTATGGGACGAGAAGGAGCAGAACCGCGAGATGTTCGACTTCTACCGCCGGACGATCGCGCTCCGCAAGAAGCACCCGGCGCTGCGGGAGATCGGCCTGCGGTTCCTGCAGGCGGAGGAAGGCGGGCGGACGCTCGTCTACGAGCGCCGCTCCGCGAAGGGCGAGCGGTTCGTCGTGGCGATGAACGCGAGCGGACGCGAGGCGAAAGTGTCGGTGAGCGCGGAGGGCAAGTGGGTGGACGCGTATTCGGGCGAAGCCGCGGAAATTGCGCGCGGACGGCTGGGTGCGACTCTTCCGGCCTACGGATTCGCCGTCTGGAAGCAAGTTTAAACGGGAAGCCTGCAAGGCGCCGACAGCGCCCTTGCAGGCTTCTTCGCATGGTGGCAGACCGTTGCCCGTCATCGCCCGGAAGCCGCTTGCGGCGCTGAATCGCGCGTCCCGCGATCTCCTCCGGACGCCGATACACGCTGTTGTTATGGCAGGTCATGCGGGGCACGCCGATGAGCCGGTGGAAGCCGTGAGGCCGGTGTTCGTCCGCTTGAATTCGTGGACCGAGAAGCTACGCGGTAGAACGTATGCATCAAACACGGGCAGATGCCCGACGACGTCCAGGTTGTCAACCGTACCGTGCATGACCGCGGCCCCTCTCGCAGTCCGGCCTAACGGTAAACGCGGATCGGCTTCAGCAGGAAAGCCGCCGCGATACCCAGCGCGAGCAAGCCCGCACTCTGGGCGGCCAGCACGGTTGAAGCCCCCCACCTGTCCGCCAGCATGGATGCGATCGCCAGGCAGAGCGATGGGGCCATGCTCGTGATCGCGCCCATCGTGCCGTAGATTCTTCCCTGCCACTCGCTGCGGACCTCGGTTTTGAGGATAATCTGGACCATCATGGAGCAAAAGGAGAACAGCAGACCGCCCAGCAGAACGAACGGCAGCGCGGCATGCGGCGAGGAGAGCCCGGAGATCAGGAAATACATCGGTCCCAGCAAGATGAGCCCGATGAAGACGAGACGGCCTCTGCGCCCGAAACGCTGCCCGAAGGCGATAATGATGCCCGCTCCCGCCATGTAGCCCAGTGGAATGCACATCTCGATCAAGCCGAACTCGATCGGATTGGCGTTCCAGCTTTTGACCGCCATGACTTGCACAAGCATGATGGCCGTAAGGAAGAAGGCGGTAAGCACGGGATTGAGAATGACGACCGAGCGAATCAGCGGATCTTTGCGAATGTACGCGAGTCCCCCGCTCCAATCCTGGAGAAAGGAGATTTGCTCGGACGAGTCGCGTCTTGCGGAAGGGAACCTGCCGGCGAGAAGCGTGCAGAAGGCGGAGAGCAGGAACGCAGCCGAAGTCGTCAGGATGGCCGCCAGCCCGCCGAACGAGGCGACGGCGACGCCCGCGAGCGCGAGTCCCGATATGCGGGCGAGGTTATCGGCCAGGTGCATAGCGCTGGACGCTTGCTGGATGCGTCCCTGGCCGGCGAGCGTTGTCGTCGAGGCGTGGAAGGCGGGACTCTGCAGCAAGCCAAGGAACGTCGAAAGCGACACCAAGGCCAGCATTGCGGGAAAAGGAACGCCGAACACGAACAGACAGATGCCGAGCAGTGCAGCGATGAGACATCTGGATACATCCGACAGCAGCATCAGCTTCCTCCGGTCGACCCGATCCGCTGCGGTGCCCGCGAAGGAGCCGAACAGAAAGCTGACGGCCATCGTGCAAATTTGCACGGCCGCCATTCGCTGCGCGCTTCCGGTCGTCTGAAGGACCCATAGGCTGATGGCGATCCCGTTGAAGCTGTCCCCGAAGACGGAAGCCGTATTGCCCGACAACAGCCACATGAACGGCCGGTTGCGCCAAACCGGCACATGCTGCGCTTTTTCCGCGCCGCCGGGATTTAACGGCAGCGGCGGATCTAACGATTGAAGCGGAGCTTCCATCACCAATCGCCTCCTTGTGTCGTTTTGCGGTTTGTTGCAATAACTTAACCGTTTAAGTTATTTTAGTATAGGAAGTCGGCCGCCACCTGTCAATGGCCGATTCTCCATTCATTGACACCCGCTTGAAGCGAGCTTATGATAGGCTTACATTCCGCGGAACCGCAATCGGGAGGAGAACGCCTCCGTGAAGAAAACAACGCTTAAAGACGTGGCAAAAGAAGCGGGCGTCTCCATTGCCACCGCCAGCTACGTCCTCAACAAGGTCGCAAACCAGACGATCCCGGCGGATACGAGGCAGCGCGTGCTCGATGCCGCGGCCAAGCTGGACTATGTGCAGAATTTGACGGCTCGCTCCCTGTCCAGGGGCCGATCCAATCTGCTTGGCGTTCTGCTTGTGGGGGAAGAGACCGACCTGATTTCCAAATATATCAGTTACGGCAAATTCATCGACGAGCTGGAGCGGCTCAGCAACGCCGCCAATTACCATCTCATGGTGGCCCGCATCGATCCGAACCGGCCGAACTTCGCCATCATCGCCGAACGGAAGCTGGACGGCGTCTTCCTGATCGACGCCCGCGAGAGCTCCTTCTATGCCGTATCCTCCAACTTCCCATACGGTTCGCCGCTCATCCTCATCGACGGCATGATCGAAGATCCGCTGTTCCGGCAGCTGACGCCGGACTTCGGCGGGCTGTTCGAACGGGTTCGGCGCAAGCTGGGCAACGACGCGCCGTTCGCCGTCGTGCACGAGAGCTATCACAACGACGCCATCGCGCGCGCCCTTCGCAGCGCCGCAGGGCTTGGCGACGATAGGGCTTGGGCCGCGAACGGAGATGAGGAAGGTTTGCGTAATTTCCTGCGACAGTGCGGAGACTTGCCGATCGTCGTTTTTAACGAATTCCTTGCCCTGCGTCTGACGGGACTCGTGAATGCTTCGCGAATGATCGTCGTCTGCACGTCGGGCTGCCCCGAGTATTTGCCTGCGGACGTCGGGCGAATCGTCCCGAAGACGTCCAAAGCGCAAGCGGCCTTCGCCATGATGACGGCCTTGCTTCAAGCGTCCTGCGACGACCGGCCGGCTGACGGTCTTTTAAGCTTCGCGGAGTACGACGGGTTAATCAACTCTGAATGATCAAAAAAAAGCTTCGCGCCGTATCCGATTCCGGACTGCGGCAACGAAGCTCTTTTTCTTTTGTTGCATTCACCTGCCCTCCTGCGAAGCCCGCTCCTCCTCCGCCAGCGAGAACACGAGCAGCGTCTCCTTCAGGCTCGCGGACAACCGCTCCAAGTCGGCCGCCAGCGAGACCAGCGCTTCGCTCTCGGCCTGCTGCACGCCGGAGATCGAGGCGACCTCCTGCGTGGACGCCGTCGTCTGCTGCACGACGGCGACGACCGCGCCGATCGTGTCGAACAGCGCCTGACGCGATTGCGCAAGCCCGTCGACGGACGCCGCCGTCGCTTGAATGCTGGATGCGAAGCCGTCCATCTGCTCCTTCACCTTGCCGAAGATGACCGAAGCTTCCCGCACGGCCGCCGTTTGCTCCCGGAAGAGCGGAGAAGCGGCGTCCAGCACAGCCCCTGCGTCGCCCACCTCCCGCTGGATGGCGTCCGTAATGCCGGCGACGTGCTGGATCGATTGCTTCGACTGATCGGCCAGCTTGCGGATCTCGTCCGCCACGACCATAAACCCTTTGCCTGCCGCACCGGCCCTGGAAGCTTCGATGGCCGCATTCAGCGACAGGATGTTCGTCTGCTTCGTCATCTGCTCCAGCACCTCGAGAATGCTGCGGATCGAAGCGGCGCTCTGCCTAAGGCCGCCGATCTTGTCGGCCATCGCCCGGGTCATCCGCTCCGTCTCGTCCGTCTTCTCGAGCAGCCTGCGCATATGCTCGGCGCCTTCCTGGCTCGCTTCGCGAACCTGGCCGGCCGCCCGCTCCATGAACGCGTTGGCGCGAGCCACCTCGTCCATGCTCTCGCCGGCGCGCGCCGTCCATTCGCTCCCCTTGTCGGCCTCGACGGCCAGGTTCGCCGCCCCGGCCGCGATCTCTTGCGTCGCGGCGGCAACCTCCTTCGAGGACGAGGAGATGCGCCGGGATGCCCGCGACAATTCCTCGGCCTGCCTCATCACCTCGAGCGCCGACCGGTTCGACTGCTCCACGAGGCCGCGAATCTGATCCATCATCCGGTTGAAGCTTGCCGACAGACGCCCGATCTCGTCCTTGCGTCCCGTCTCCGACTTCACGCGAAGATTCCCCCGGCCTCCTTCTTCCATCAGCAGGCAGAGACGAACGATGGGCCGGGCGATCTGCCGTACCGCCCCGAAGCCGATCAGCAGCGAAGCCAGGACGGCGACGACGGCCACCGCGAGCGTAATGTACAGCAGCTTGTCCGTCTCCTTGACGAACTCCCTTACCGGCGCATATCCGAGCAGCGACCAGCCGGCCGTCTTCAGCTCCGCGTGGACGGCCAGCTGCCTGGTGCCGCTCGCGTCGTTAGCGTAAAACGCGGCTCCCTGGCCTTCCGGCAGCTTGATCGGCGAATCGGCGCCGATGAGGTTTGCATCTGACGTATGTACGAGTTTGCCGTCCGGCGCGACGACAGACAGAACGCCGGTTTGGCCAAGCTTCACGTTCGCCAGAATCGCCGACAGCGCCTTATCCTTGATCTCGAGCATCAGCACGTATTCGGCCTGGCGGTTGTTCAGATTTTTCAGCAGCTTGGCCATCGTCAGCGTCGGCTCGGCGTTGACGCCGAAGAAGCCCCGCTTCTGCGTCGGAAGCCAGACGACTTGCCCGTCCTGCTTCACGATCCCGTCCAATCCGGCGCGGATTCCGTCGTCCGAACGCAGCGCCGGGACGCCGGCGGAATGATACGACTCCGTATCGATGCCGCTCTTCGCGACGAGCCGCGCCCCGATCAGCCGGGAATCGGAGGCGACGATCGAGTCCAGCCTGCGGACGATCCGCTGCGAGATCTGGTTTTTGTCGAATTCGCTTAGTCCCGGCTTCGTGAGCTGTTCCAGATCGGCCTTCAATTCCTGATTGACCGACCACTGGCGGGCCGTCGCTTCGTATTGGGCGAACAGGAAGTCCAGCTTGTCCGCCGCCTGCACGATCGTCTGGTTCGACGCGGCGGACACCTGGCTCATGATCAGCCCTTTGGACACCCGGTAAGAGACGAGCCCCAGCGCCAGGGACAGAGCGACTGCGGTCAGAAAAATCGTAATGAAAAGCTTTTTGCCGACGGACATAAGACCCCTCCTGGTTATGCGCTTTCGGATCGCTTCCCACCCACTCGGTTTCTCTCTATTTCAGTACGACCGTTCCGTAAGCCGGGATCGTCAGGTTGTCGTCCTCGTAGAAGCTGCCGTCGACGGTCGCGAACAGCATGCCGGAGAAGGAAGCCGCCGATCGGTCGTCCACCTTGACCGTCACCGTCTGTCCGCTCAGGTTGTGCGCCACGTACAGCCGTTCCGTCTTCGTCATCCGCACGTAGGCGGCCACTTTCGGCTCCGCCATCGGAACGTCTTCCAATCCGCCGTCCCGCAGCGCCGGTTCCCGCTTGCGCAGCTCGATCAGCTTACGGTAATGGTTGAACAGCGAGCCGGGATCGTCCATCTGCGCTTCGACCGAGACGCCGCGCTCCCGGTTGGAGACAAGGGGCTCCCAGCTCGTCTCGCCTTCCCGTCCGCCCGCCGACGTCCAGAGCATCGGCTCACGCTTCCGCTCGTCGGCGCCCGAACCTTGCATGCCGATCTCGTCCCCGTAATAGAGGAACGGATTGCCCGGCAGCGTCAGCAGAATCGAAGCGGCCAGCTTCGCTTCTTCCACGTTCCCCCGGGTCAGGCTCATGATCCGGTCCCGATCGTGATTGTCCACGAACGGCGCGTCCACGAACCGGCCGTCCGACTCCTTCGCGAACAACGCGTAATAACGGGGCAGCATGCCCGGCATGCTCGAAGCCCGGCCCGATACGACGGCGCTGCGGATCCAGTCCGACACGTCGAAGTTGAACGACGAATCGAAGGCCTTGTTCAAATAAGGCGCGACCGCCGCCGAACTGGACCACACCTCCCCGACGAGGTAAGCGTCCGGGTTCGCTTCGTTCAGGCCTTGGCGGAACTCCTGCCACCAGGCCTGATTCTTCTTCGCCGCTTCCAAGTCTCCCGCCTGCGACTTGAAGTCCTCGTAGACGTGCTTGGCGGCGTCGAGACGGAAGCCGTCGACTCCCTGGCCGAGCCAGAACCGGCCGATCTTCACCATCTCCCGGCGGACCTCGGGATTGTCGAAGTTCAGGTCGGGCATGCCGTCCCAGAATGTCGCTTCGTAATGGCTGCCGTTCTTCTCGTGCCAGGCCGGGCCCCCTTGGGCGCTGGCCGCGGCGGTGGACAAACCTTGGTCCTCCGCCCAGAGATACCAATCCCGGTACTTGCTGTCCTTCCCCTTGGCCGAATCGACGAACCACGGATGCTCGGAGCTCGTATGATTGACGACCAGGTCCATAATGACCTTCATGCCCCGTTTATGCGCTTCTGCCAGCAAAGCCTTGAAGTCGTCCATCGTGCCGAAATCCGGATTGATGCCGTAATAATCGGTCACATCGTAGCCGTGATAGCTGGGGGAAGGGTTGATCGGCGTCAGCCAGATCCCTTCGACTCCGAGCTTCTGCAAATAATCGAGCTTCCCAGCGATCCCGTTCAAATCTCCGATGCCGTCTCCGTCGGAATCGGCGAACGAGCGGACGAAAATCTCGTAATAGACGGCGGAGGGCTGCTCATCGACCTCGACCGCCTCCGCGGCCGCCCCCGGCGAAGACGAGGACGACTCGGCGCTCTCCGCTCCGGCCGCGCTAGAAGAAGGAACCGGACGATTCGCATCCGGTTCCTTGTCTGCGCATCCCGCCAATACGGTTCCCGTCAGCAGCGCGGCCGCCAACGCTCCCCATGCGCGCTTTTTCATCATAAGGGCTCGATCATCCTTTGCTGGCGCCGGCGGTCAATCCCTCGACGAGGAATCGTTGCAAATACATGAACAGCAACGTGATCGGCACGGCGATCAGGACCGATGCGGCGGCGAATACCGTGAAGTTCTGATTTTGGTTGCTGAACACCTGGTCGTACAGACCGACGGCGACTGTCCACTTGTCGCGGCTGCGAAGCACGAAGCTGGCGAAAATGTAGTCGATCCAGGGGCCGACGAACTGCGTCAGCGCCACGTAAGTCAGCATCGGCTTGGACAGAGGAAGCATGATGCGCGTGAACACCTTCATGTTCGAGGCGCCGTCGATCCGCGCGGCTTCGTCCAGGCTTCTCGGCACCGTATCGAAGAAGCCCTTGGCGATGAACGTTCCCATCAGCGGCGCTCCGAACGAATAGACGAGAATAAGTGCGTATGAAGAATCGAGCAAGTTCAACTGCTTCAGCAGAATATAGAGAGCGATCATGCTCAGGAAGCCCGGGAACATGCTCAGAATGAGAATGACGGACAGGTACGTCTTGCGCCCCTTGAACCGGAACCGGGACAGCGCGTAGCCGGTCAGAAGGACGAGCGCCGTCGCGAAAATCATCGAGAATACGGCGATTCTCAGCGTGTTCATGTACCAGTGGCCGAACAGGAAGCTCTTCGACGTGAACAGCTCGTGATAGTGGTCGAGCGTGAATTTCTTCGGTACGAAGTCCCGGCTGTATAAGGACTTGCCCGGCCGCAGCGAGGCGAAGAATACCCACAGCGCCGGATACAGGCTAAGAATCGACGCGACGATCAGGAAAATGTAGCTGGAGACCACCCGAATGTTCCGGCCCATTCTGCGTCCAATCATTGGATCATGTCCTCCTCTTTGAACGAACGCGTTCTGCTGTAATTCCAGAGCGAGAACCCGGCGATCAGAATGAAGATAATCAGGCCGAGCGTCGAAGCCATGTTGAAGCGCTCTTGGCTGAGCGTCAGCTTATACAGCCATGTCACGAGCAGGTCGGTCGCGCCCGCGTATTGATAGTCGCCGACGACCGGGCTTCCGCTCGTCAGCAGATAAATCGCGTTGAAGTTGTTGATGTTGCCCGCGAACTGCGTAATGAGAATCGGCGCGGTCGAGAACAGCACCATCGGCAGCGTAATGATGCGGAACCGCTGCAGAATCGAGGCGCCGTCCACCTCCGCCGCTTCGTACAGGTCGCGCGGAATCGAGGTCAGGACGCCCATGATCAGGATCATCGACACCGGGATGCCGACCCACATGTTCGTGATAATAACGGTCGCCCGCGCCCACATCGGGTCGGACAGCCAGGGGATGCGATCGAAGCCGAGCGCCATCAGATACTGGTTGATCGGACCGAACTGGCCGTTGAACAGGTTGCGCATGACCAGCAGGGAGATCAGCTGCGGAATCGCGTAGGGAATGATCAGAATCGTTCTCCACATGCCCTTCAGCCGGATTTCCTTCTGCTGAATGATCATGGCGACCAGGAAACCGCCGAAATACGTAGTGACGGTGGAGAGAATCGCCCAGACGATTGTCCAGATGAGGACGCCGTAGAACGTATGGCTCCAGCTCTTCAGCGTCAGGAGCTGCTTGAACGTATCGAATCCGACCCAATCCACCAGCTTGGCCGGCGGAATATGATCGGGCGAAGAATAGTTGGTGAAGGCGATCATCATGCCGAAGACGATCGGCATAATCGTCAGGAACAGAATGCCGACGGAGGGCAGAATGAGAAAGACCTCGGCGAATTTCTTGCTCGATATATACTGAAGGGACTCGCGGAAATTGTTGGCTTTCTTCCCTTGCTCCCACCTTTTCCCGGTCAAATAAGCGTCCCTAATGTTCATAACATAGGCGATCAGACACAGCACAAGGAAAATCAGCGTGATAAGTCCTTCGATCATGAGGAAAATGGAATGGTCGTACTTGGCGACTCCGGGCTGCCTGGGCGTATCCCCGAGCGTTACCAGCCCCCACATGGCATGACCCAATCGGGTGGAGAAATAAGTTACGGCGACGATCTCGAACGCCAGAAAAAGAATTCCTTTCACAAACTGCCGGTTATAGATCTGACCGAGTCCCAAGGACAGCGCCGATAGCACGGCGGCAACGGAAGCTTTCTTCTGCGGCATGGTCTCCCCTGTCTCCCTTCGCGTAAAACGGAGGAATCACCCGCCGCTCCAGCGAGCAGCGGGTGACGGCTCCTTGCAAATTCACTGCTTATTTCGCCGTTCCGTTGTTCAGATCTTTGATTTGCTGCGCGGCTGCGTCCAGAGCGGCCTTCGGATCTTTGCCGTTGTCCCAGATCTCGGTCAGAGCGGCGCCGGCCGGAGACCAGGCGTTGTTCATTTCCGGAATGGAAGGCATCGGCTGCGAGTTGTTGAACTGGGTAACGAAGGCGCTGATAACCGGATCGTCCTTCACTTGCGGATCGTTCTGAGCTTCCTTGTTCGTCGGCACAGAGCCGACCAGCTTGTTCAGCTTCAGTTGAGCGTCCTTCGTCGAAGCGAAGCGTGCGAATAGCTTGGCCGCGTTCGGATATTTCGTGTACGAGCTGACATACCAGGCTTTGACGCCGGAGAAGGAGACGGACGGCTTGTCGCCGAAAGACGGAAGCGGAGCGACGCCCAGGTTGTCGCCCAGAGCGGCCTTGTAGCCTGCGAGCTCCCAAGGACCGTTGATGTCCATGGCGATGTCGCCGGCGGTGAATTGCCCGCGCTTGATGTCCGGCGTGATGTCGGCCGCTTTGACCGGCAGCACTTCCTTCAGGCTCTTGTACACCGTCATCGATTGAACGGCGCCGTCGTTGTTGATGCCGATATCGTTCTTGTCCGTGCCGTTGCTGCCGTACAGGTAGCCGCCGGTGGAGGCGATAAACGGATAGTTGAAGTAGAAGTTGCCGACTTCCCATTCGATGCCGAACTTGTTCTTCTTGGCGTCCGTCAGCGTTTTGCTGATCGCCAGCACATCGTCCCAAGTCTTGGGAGCTTCCTTCACCAGGGACTTATTGTAATAAAGCGCATAGGTTTCCGCGGCGCGCGGATAGCCGTAAATTTTGCCGTTGTAGGTGACGCCTGTGATGGCGCTGTCCGAGTTCTCTTGCTTGGTCACGTCGCCGAACACGTCGTTCTCGAGCACCAGGTTGCCCGTGACGGCGCGGCCCAGATGGTCGTGAGGGAAAATGACGACGTCGGCGCCCAGGTCGGAAGGTCCGTCCGTGGAGAGGCGGGTTACCTGATCGGTCGGCGCCACTTCGGCGATCTCGACGGGAACGCCGTACTTCTCCGTAAATTCCGCTGCGATCTCGTCGGTGAAGACCCGTTCGTCCTTGCTCTCCCAGACGAGCAGCTTGGCGCCTTCCTCCGGCTTCAGTTCGCCGGTCGCGGCCGAACCGGACGCGGATGCGGACGGCGATGCGCTGGAAGCGGAAGGCGAGACGCCGGATGCGGACGGCGACGCGTTGCCGGAATTGTTGCCCCCGCCGCAAGCCGCGAGAGACACGGCCATCAACGATAATGCGGAGACCATCGATAGCGTTTTGTTGAGTTTCACTTTGTTTTCCCCTCTCTTTTAGTGGCGAATCGGCCAGACGTTGTTGCGCAAACGTTTGAATCGCGAATGCAAATCAAGGTTTGAAATGATTCCATATCCGATCAAAATATGGATTTCAGTCGGAAGAATCGCTTTCAAACGTATGGAAGCGCTTCACGCCTCGCCTTTATACTATACAACTTTTCGAGGGGATTGCAAAAACGTTTGCACAAACAAATCCGGAAAGCAGCTAGACTTTATCTTCGAATTTCTTCTGATTTCTCGATTTTTCTAATGGATTCATCGGATGGGTCTTTTCTTTCCTTCTATTATAAATAGCCTGATCTGCACAATCGGAACGTGCAAGCGCGGTGCTTTTACCGCCAAAAGCACCCGTTTACAACGCCTTATTGTTCATGTAACATTAAGCTAAGAGCAAGCGCAGTTCAAACGGTTGCATAACCTGCGGAGGTCACAATGGCTGTCACGATCAAAGATGTCGCCAAGAAAGCGGGCGTTTCCCCTTCCACCGTATCCCGCGTGCTGTCCAACCATCCCCGAATCAGCAGGGAGACGGCCCGGAAAGTGAAAGAGGTCATGGACGAGATGGGTTATCACTCGAATATTATGGCCCGCAGTCTGGTATCCAATAAGACGTATACGCTTGGCATGGTTCTTCCCCGTCCGGCCGAGGAGCTGTTCCAGAACCACTTCTTCGCGGAGAACATCCGCGGGATTACGACGCAAGCTTCCCGCAACGGCTACGATGTGCTGATGACGGCAGGACATTCCGAACAGGGCGAGCTCGAAGCCGTTACCCGGCTCGTCAAGGGCCGGCGGGTCGACGGGATCATTCTGCTGCAATCGAGGCGCAACGATCCGATCATTCGCTTTCTCAAATCGGAAGCGTTTCCGTTTATTCTGATCGGCCACTACGCCGACGACGACGACATTCTGTGCGTGGACAACGACAACGTGCAGGCTTCGTTCGACGCGACGCAGCATCTGATCTCGCAAGGCCACGAGCGCATCGGCTTCGTCAGCGGACCGCCGAATTTGACCGTCTCGCAGGATCGGCTGGAAGGGTACAAGCGGGCGATGGAGGAAAACGGGCTGCGCATGCTGCCGGAGTGGATCGTGGAAGGCGAGTTTTTGCAGGAGAGCGGTTACCGGGCCATGTCGTTCTTCATGAACTTGCCCGAACGTCCGACCGCGCTCGTCGTCGTCGACGATCTGGTCACGTTCGGCGTGCTGCGCGGGCTGACCGAGCTCGGCTTCCGGGTCCCGGACGATCTGAGCCTCGTCAGCTTCAACAACATCGCATTGGCCGAACTGTCGTCCCCTCCGCTCAGCAGCATCGACATCGGCATTTATCAGCTGGGCTATATGGCCTCGCAGTTATTGATCCGGTACATTCAGGGAGACAAGCCGCAGCAGATGCGCGTCATCGTGCCCCACCGGCTGATCGTCCGCGAATCATCTCTCAAAACAATTCCTAAATGGAGCTGAACCCTATGACCCCCAACCTGGACAAAAAGCCTTATCTTATCGACGCCGTCATCGGCAATTCCCGGTTTCTGGCGTCGCTCCTCAAGACCGGAAGACTCGTGCGCTTCTGGTGGCCGCATGTCGACTTCCCGCAGCATGCGGACACGATCCGCAGCGGCATCCGCATGGCCGGAACGGACGCGCGCACGACCTGGTTCGACTCGGCCGAAGACGGCTGGAGCCATGAGTCCGGTTACGTGCCTCGCACGAACATTTATGCGGTTCGCGCTTCCTCGCCCCGGTACCCGCTCGAAGTCCGTTCCGAGCTGTACGCGGTTCCCGGCGAAGACGTCCTCGTTTTCGATTATCGGTTGACCAACACGGGCGCCGATCCGGTCTCGTTTTCTTTTTACTTCTATTCGTCCATCGCCGCGACCGAGAGCCCGTTCTATCATACGACGCAATTCCATCCGCAAGCCGATGCGCTCGTTCATTACCGCCACCGCTATTATTTTTCGGTCTCGAGTGCAAACGTATGCACTAGATACCAGGCCTGTCACGCCTGGGAAGCGGCCAACAGCGGCGAGCTGAACGGCGACAATGTGCAGATGGCATCCGACGGCGCGCTGGAATGGGCGTTCCGGGACGTCGCTCCCGGACAGACCGTCAACCTGACCGTCTATTTGGCCGCCGGCGATCGGCTGGAACCGTCTTTGGCCGCACTGGAGAAGGCCAAAGCGAGCGGAGCCGCCGCCTTGCGCGAACGCACCGCCCGTTACTGGCATGCGTTCGTCGATTCCGCGTCGCCTTGCCCGATCGGCCGGGAAGACGTCCGCGAGCTGTACGAACGCTCCGTCCTGACGATGAAGCTGATGTCCGACGAGCAGACCGGCAGCATTATCGCCGCTCCGGAATTCGACGAACATTTCTCGCGCTGCGGAGGCTACGCCTACTGTTGGGGCCGGGACGCCGCTTTCATTACGACCGCCCTCGACAAAGCGGGCCTGATGGAGCTGTCCACCCGCTTCTACGAATGGACGTTGACCGCGCAGGACGCGGACGGAGCCTGGCAGCAGCGCCACTACCACGACGGTTCTCTCGCTCCGAACTGGGGGCTGCAGATCGACGAAGGCTCTTCGATCCTCTGGGGGATGCATCAGCACTACCTGGCGCTTCCGGAAAGCGAGCGCGAATCGTTCCTCCGGCTCGTATGGGACGCGGTGCTTAGGGGCGCCGAATTCCTGGTCCGCTCGATCGACCCGGACAACGGCCTTCCCGCGGCGAGCCGCGATCTGTGGGAAGAGCGCGAAGGCCAGCATACGTATTCCTCCGCCGCCGTCTTCGCCGGTCTCAAGGCCGCCGCTTCCTTCGCCGCGCTTCGCGGCGAGACGGAGCTCGCCGCGAAGTGGAACGGCGTCGCCGATACGATCGCCCGGCAAATTACTTCGCTCTGCTGGAACGAGGAGAAGGGCGCCTTCTACCGCGGCGTCACGCTGACCGTCAATAAAAGCGAATACGAGCAAGCCGCTCAAGCCGGCCTGCCCGTATCCAGCATCGTGGATGCCAAAGGATATTCCCGCTATCGCCTGGCCTACGACCCGATCGTCGACGTCAGCCTGCTCGGCGTCTCCGTACCGTTCGCCGTCGTGCCTCCGGAGCACTCGCAAGCCGTCCGGACGGCCGATGCGGTCGAGAAGGAGCTGACCGTCGCGGGGGTCGGGGGAATCAAACGTTACGAGAACGACTCGTACATCGGAGGCAATCCGTGGATTCTGACCACGCTGTGGCTGGCCCAATACCGCGCCTGCAGCGGCCGCGTCGACGAAGCCCGGAAGCTTCTCGATTGGGCGGTCCGGCATCGCACCTACGCCGGTCTGCTGCCCGAGCAAGTCGACCGCCATACCGGCGAGACCGCATGGGTCGTACCGCTCACATGGTCGCACGCCATGTTTATCCTGACCGTCCATCTGATCGCCGAAGCTTCCGCAGCCGACGCATCAGCGTCGCAAGCCGCTCAGATGCTCCAGTGATACCATTCCTGCTGCCGCTGTTCATAGCCGTTCAGCCAATCGGCTGTCGCTTTGAACAGCTCTTTTTTATGCTCGCCGCGCGAATAAGTGTGATCCGCCTGGAAAATGATCACCTTCTCGCAGCGCCCTTCGCCCCTTAGCCAGAACGTTTTTTCCAGCAAAAAGGTGTAGTCGACCGGGATCGTCTCGTCCCCCGTTCCATGCACGAGGAGCACGTCTCCCGAAAACTTCTGCGTCTCCTGGAACGGCTGGTGGCGCAAAAGCGCGTCGAAAAAGTTCGGCGTAAGCGAGTAGCCCAAGTAATCGGCCGCCCCTTTCGTCACCGCCTCGTCGTACGTCTTCCGTCCCACAATCCGCATGATGTCGTTGAACGGATAACCGACCGGCGACCAGAGCACGAGCGATTTGACCCGCCGGTCGCGGACCGCGGTCAGCAGCGCGACGGCGGCCCCCAGGCTGTGGCCCAGCAGCGTGACCCGGCACGGATCGACGATATCCAGCCCCAGCGCGTAGTCGAGCACCGTCCGCGTCTGCTCGATCATCGAATCCAGCCCGTGATCCCCGTAATTGCCTTCGCTCTCGCCGCAGCCCGCGTAGTCGAACCGAAGAACGAGGTGGCCTTGCTGCGCCAACTCTCTCGCCGCCAGGACGAACAGCCGGTCCACGCCGATCCGGGTGCCGGCGAAGCCATGGTTGATGATGACGAGCGGCAGCTTCCGGTCACCCCGCTCTCCCGCCTGCTGCGGATAGTGAATAGTCGCGGCTAGCGCCAGTCCTTCGTAACGTATCGTCAGCGAGTGTACCATCCTGAGTCCTCCTCAAATTCCGGTAATTCCGATTATTTTAGTATGTATTAAATCCTATCACCCGGAGACGTACCTGTCAATACGGTTCGCCCAAGAGAGAACTCCGTCGCTCATCGCCTCGCACGCCCATGCTCATGAGCGGCTCGGTTCATGGGTATCCTAACCAAAGAAGCGCTATCGAATTCGATCATCCCAAAGGAAAGGAGCTCCTTCGATGGAAGCGTTCGTCTCCTGGGTTTCGCACCATGTGTTGACGTCGATTCTGATTATCGGCACCATTTTCGCGATCGTCTACGTCATTAGGAACCGCAAGGCTTTGTTCTGGAAGGAATGAAGGGGCGCATCCCCCCGGGGACCGGGCTCTCAACGGACAAACCGTCCGCTGATCGCTCCTTTGCGCTCGTGCCTATCCCTAACGGACACACAGTCCGCTATTTGCCGAAAATAAGGCGAATCCAAACTCTAACGGACGCTGGTTCCGTTATTTCCCGGATTTCCCTCGAATGTGGCGCCTTCGCAAGCGTTTAACGGATCTCCTGTCCGTTACGGAACCAAAAACGGCCCCATACCCGGAAATAACGGCCGTACGGTCCGTTAAATCTGCCGCCGCGCCATCAAAAAAGAGTCCGACGTGAACACTCTGGCTGATCTAATAAAACAAAAGAATGTCCCGCCGGTCTTTCCGGACCGGCAGGACAACCCTGGATCATACAAGCGCCTTGGCGGCGATATCGGTGCGGTTCATCTTGCCTTCGAACGCAATGCGGTTCGCCGCTTCGTAGGCTTTGTCGCGGGCGGCGGCAATATCGCCGCCCAGACCGACGACGCCGAGCACGCGGCCGCCGTTCGTCACGATCCGGCCGTCCTTCACGGCCGTGCCCGCATGGAACACCAGCGCGTCGCCGGCCCGATCCAGCCCTTCGATCGGCAAGCCCTTGGCGTACGAGCCGGGATAGCCTTCCGACGCGAGAATGACGCAGACCGCCGCTTCGTCGCTCCAGGCGATGTCGATCTCGTTCAGGCGGCCGTTCAGCGACGCCAGAATAATGTCGACGAGATCCGTCTTCAAGCGCGGGAGCACCACTTGCGCTTCCGGGTCGCCGAAGCGGGCGTTGAACTCGATCGTCTTCGGGCCGTCCTTCGTAATCATCAGCCCCGCGAACAAGACGCCGCGGAACGGGCGGCCTTCCGCGACCATGGCGCGCGCGGTCGGCTTGATAATGTTCTCGATCGCGTCGTCCACGATCGATTGCGGGATGTGCGGCAGCGGCGAATACGTGCCCATGCCGCCCGTGTTCGGCCCCTTGTCGCCGTCGAACACCGGCTTGTGGTCCTGCGCCGGCGACATCGGGCGAACCGTCTCGCCGTCGACGAACGCGAGAATGGACATCTCCTGCCCCTCGAGGTATTCCTCGATGACCACCTTGTCCCCCGCCGCGCCGAACGATTTGTTCACCATCGCGTCGGCGAGCGCCTGCTCCGCTTGCTCGCGGGTGAAGCAGACGGTGACGCCTTTGCCCGCCGCCAGGCCGTCCGCCTTGATGACGATCGGCAGCGGCTGTCCCCGCAAGTAGGCGAGCGCCGTCTCGTAGTCGGAGAACGTCTCGTACCTGGCGGTCGGGATGCCGTATTTTTTCAGCAAATTTTTCATGAAAATTTTGCTGCCTTCGATTTCCGCGGCGTTTTTGCGCGGTCCGTACACGGGAATGTTCGCCGCTTCGAAGGCGTCGACGATGCCCGCCGCGAGCGGGTCGTCCGGTCCGACGACGACGAGATCGATCGCGTTGTCGAGCGCGAATTGAACGAGTTGGTCGAATTCGAACTCGCCGATGGCGACATTCTCGGCCAGCAGAGCCGTTCCCGCGTTGCCGGGCGCGCAGTACACCTGCTTCACTTTCTCGCTCCGCTTGAGCGCCCAGATGATCGCGTGCTCGCGGCCGCCTCGTCCGATCACGAGAATGCGCACGATCAGGCCCCTCCTTCGGATTCCTTGTTGATCACCGTCAGGGAGACCGCGCCGCCCTCGATGCGGATCGTCTTGACGAGCAAGGAAATTTTGTTGTCCTCGTTCAGCAGATTCCAGTAGAACCGCGCCGTCTCCCGCTCGTCGTCGAACAGCGGAGCGAGCTGCGGCTCGCCTGCGAACGAAGGCAGCGGATTGCCGTCTCCCTGGTACGTCGAGATGAAGTGGCCGTAACCCGGAATCGCTTTTTCATAGTGGAAAAATTGGCGGGTCGTCTGGGCCTCGTCGTTCTCGTTCGTCTTGAGGATGGACAGCTTGTAGGCGTTCTGCGGATCGTTCAGATCGACAATGCCGGAGATGCGCGGCGTGAAGTTCGGCGGGTCCGGCTCATAGGTGCGCTGCGCCAAAGCCTGCTCGAACGTGCCTCCCTGCCGCAGCGTCTCCCAGATCGTATCGGTCTGATCGCCGTTCGTCACGATATGCGCGCCGCCTTCGTGCCGAAGCGGATAATAAATGATGAGCGAAGGATCGGACAGCTTCGCGGGATCGCGCGCTTCCGTGCGCAGAAATCCGTTCTCTTCCGGCACGAATACGCGGTTGCGGCTGTTCTCGCTTCTTCCCATAATCCAGTAAACCTGTACGTAACGCGAGGCGTCCGGCGTCAAGCCGATGATAATCCCGCGTCCCGGATAAGCGTTCGTCTTCAATTGCCGGACGGTGCGATCCGCCAGCGATTGCCATTTCGTAGACAAATTCGTCGTCCCCTCTCCCGTCAATGGTGGAACAGGCGCACGCCCGAATACACCATCACCATGCCGTAGTCGTTCGCCGCCTTCACCACTTCTTCGTCCCGCAGCGAGCTGCCGGCCTGAATGACGTATTTCACGCCGCTGCGGCTTGCCCGGTCGAGATTGTCGCGGAACGGCAGGAAGGCGTCGGAGCCGTACGAGACGCCGGTCAATCCTTTGAGCCATTCGCGCTTCTCCTCCCGCGTCAGGCGGGCCGGCACGACTTCGAAGCAGCTCTCCCAAGCCGCTTGCTCGACCGGCGTCACTTCGTCTTCCAGCCACAGGTCGATGGCGTTGTTCTGCTCGGCGCGCGCCAGCCCTTCGCGGAACTTCATGTTCAGCGCGGCCGGATGCTGCCGGAGATACCAGCGGTCCGCCTTGTCGCCGGCGAGGCGCGTGCAGTGAATACGCGACTGCTGGCCTGCGCCGATGCCGATCGTCTGGCCGTCAAGCGCATAGCAGATGGAGTTGGACTGCGTATATTTCAGCGTGATAAGCGCCACAAGCAAATCGCGTTTCGCGTTGTCCGGCAAATCTTTGTTCTCCGTGACGATGCGGTCGAACACCGAAGCGTCCGGCACGGCGTTGTTGCGCTCCTGCTGCAGCTTCAGGCCGAACAGCGTGCGGGTCTCGATCGGGTCCGGCACGTAATCCGGATCGATCTGCAGAATGAGGTATTTGCCGCCCTTCTTCTGCTTCAGAATGTCGAGCGCTTCCGGCGTATAGCCCGGCGCTACGACGAGATCGGACACTTCGCGCTTCAGCAGCGCCGCGGTCTGCACATCCACCACATCGCTAAGCGCAGCGGCGTCGCCGAAGGAGGACATGCGGTCGGCGCCGCGCGCGCGGGCGTACGCGGTCGCAAGCTCCGACAGCTCCGCGCCTTCGACGAAGTACGCTTTCGCCAATTCGGGCGTAAGCGGCGAGTACACGGCCGCTCCGGCCGGGCTCACGTGCTTGAAGGAAGCCGCGGCCGGAAGCCCGGTCGCTTGACGAAGCTCGCGCACGAGCTGGAACGCGTTCAGCGCGTCGAGCAGATTGATGAAGCCGGGTTCTCCGTTCAAAACCTTCAGCGGCAGCGGCTTGCCGTCCGCCGTCAGCTTCGCTTCTTTCTGGTGCGGGTTCATGCCGTATCGCAGCGCAATTTCGTAATTCTCGCTCATGAATCGTTCTCGCCCTTTCTCGTATCCCGTTTTCGCACGGCCTTATTCGCCGCGCCGAACTGTCACTTTCCTGCCTTCCAACGCCACGCGCCCTTCCGCGATCCAACGGACCGCCCGCGGCAGCAGCTCGTGCTCGACCGCGTGCACCCGCTCCGTAAGCGACTCTTCCGTATCGTCGTCCCGAATCTCAACGGCCTGCTGGGCGATAATCGGCCCCGAATCCATGCCGCCGTCGACGTAATGAACGGTGACGCCCGTCAGCTTGACGCCGTATTCGAGCGCCTGACGGACGGCCCGCACACCCGGAAAAGCAGGCAGCAGCGCCGGATGAACGTTGATCATGCGGCCGTAGTACGGCTTGACGAGCACGTCCGTAATCAGTCTCATATAGCCGGCGAGAACGACGAGCTCCACGCCCTCGTCCCGCAGCCGGCCCAAGATTTCCGCTTCGTAAGCTTCGCGGGAAGGATAAGATTTCGGGTCGAAAAGAAACGTCGGCACGCGCAGCGCCTCCGCCCGCCGCACGACCCCGGCCGCCGGCTTGTCGCAGACGAGGAGCGCGATCGTCGCGGGAAGTCCCGCGTCCCGAATCGCTGCGGCCAGCGCCTGGAAGTTGCTTCCGCTGCCGGACGCGAACACCGCGATTCTGAGTGGCGACATTCCCATTACAGCTCGACGCCCCCGAACGTTACGACCTTGCTTCCCGGGGTCACTTTGCCGATGACGTACGCCTGCTCCCCGTTCTCCTTGGCGATCGCCACCGCTTGCTCGGCCTGCTCCCTTGGCACGACGAGCACCATGCCGATGCCGTTGTTGAACGTCGTGAACATGTCGCGGTCGCTAATGTTGCCGTCCCGCTGCATCAGCTTGAAAATCGGATGCACCGGCCAGGAGCCGAGCTCGATGTCGACGTTCACGCCTTCCGGCAGCACGCGCGGAATGTTCTCGATGAAGCCGCCGCCCGTAATGTGCGCCATGCCTTTGATTTTCACGCTTTCGAGCAGCTTCAGGACCGGCTTCACATAGATGCGGGTCGGCTCGATGAGCACTTCGCCCAGCGTCTTCCCTTCCAGCTCGGGAAGCCTGTCGCCGTAAGCGTATCCCTTCTCTTCGAGCAGCAGCCGGCGGACGAGCGAATAGCCGTTGGAGTGCACGCCGCTGGAGGCCAGCCCGATCACGGCGTCGCCCGGCGCGATCGTGGAGCCGTCGATCGCTTTCGGCCGGTCGACGATGCCGACCGTGAAGCCCGCGATGTCGTATTCGCCGGCCGGGTACATGCCCGGCATCTCCGCCGTCTCGCCGCCGATCAGCGCGCAGCCCGCCTGCCGGCAGCCTTCGGCTACGCCGCTGACGATCGCTTCGATCCGCTCCGGAATGAGCTTGCCGCAGGCCAGATAGTCAAGGAAAAAGAGCGGCTCCGCTCCGGTCACGACAACGTCGTTCACGCACATGGCGACCGCGTCGATGCCGATCGTGTCGTGCTTGTCGAGCGCGAACGCCAGCTTCAGCTTCGTGCCGACGCCGTCCGTCCCGGAGACGAGCACCGGCTCCTCGTATTTGTCCTTGTTCAGCGAGAAGAGTCCGCCGAATCCGCCAAGCCCCGTCAGCACCTCAGGACGGAACGTCTTCTTCACGTGCTTCTTCATCCGCTCGACCGCTTCGTTGCCCGCGGCAATGTCGACGCCGGCCTGTTTGTACGCTTCGGACACTTCGTTCACTCCTTGGTTATCTCGTTAAATGGTCAATCGCAACTGCACGTCGTCGCTTTGGCGTGCTCGAACTGCACCCGCGTCGGGTAATCGTGATCGAAGCAGCTCATGCACATGCCGCGGTTTTTCTCGTTCTCGTGGCCGCCGACCGCCTCCATCAGCCCTTCCTTGCTCAGGAAATAAAGCGAGTCGGCGTTGATCGCCTTGCGGATCTCTTCCACGGTCTTCGTGTTGGCGATCAAATCCGCGGGATTCGGCGTGTCGATGCCATAATAGCACGGGTTCATAAAAGGCGGCGACGTAATCCGCACGTGCACCTCGAGCGCACCCGCTTCGCGCAGCAGGTTGACGATCCGAAGCGACGTCGTGCCGCGGACGATCGAGTCGTCGATCATGACGACCCGCTTGCCCTCCACCACTTTGCGGACGGCGGACAGCTTCATTTTGACGCCCTTCTCGCGCAACTCCTGCGACGGCTGGATGAACGTCCGGCCGGTATATTTGTTTTTGATCAGTCCGAGCTCGTACGGAATGCCCGTCTGCTCCGCGTAACCGATGGCGGCGGAAATGCTCGAATCCGGCACCCCCGTCACGATGTCCGCGTTGACGAACGACTCCAGCGCAAGCCGCTGGCCCATCCGTTTGCGGGCGGAATGCAGGTTGATCTGGTTGATGTCGCTGTCGGGGCGGGCGAAGTAAATATATTCCATCGCGCACACGGCGCGCCGCTCCAGGACGGCGAAGCGCTCTTCGCGCAGCCCGTCCTTGTCCAGCACGAGCAGCTCGCCCGGCTGCACGTCGCGCACGTATTCCGCGCCGATCGTCTCGAAGGCGCACGTCTCGGACGCGAACACATAGGCGTCGCCGAGTCGTCCCATCACCAGCGGACGGAACCCGTTCGGGTCGCACGCCGCGATGAGGCGGTCCTTCGTCATGATGAGGAAGGCGTAGCCGCCGATCAGCCGGGAGAACGCATCCTTGACCGCATCGACCAAATCTTTGGGCGAGCGGGCGATCAGGTGGGCGATCACCTCGGTGTCGCTCGACGTCTGGAAAATCGAGCCCTGCGCCTCCAGCTCGCGCCGGATGACCGGCTCGTTGACCAGGTTGCCGTTCGTGCAGACGGCCAGGTCGCCGTCGCGGTATTTGAACACGAGCGGCTGGGCGTTGGCGAGGCGGCTCGCGCCGGCCGTCGAATAACGGACGTGGCCGATCGCCCGGTCGCCGACGAGGCCGTCCAGCCGGTCGCGGTCGAACACTTCCTTGACGAGCCCCATCCCGCGGTGGTAATGGAAGTCGCCGTCGTCCGACGTGCAGATGCCGCAGCTCTCCTCGCCGCGGTGCTGCAGCGCGTGCAAGCCGTAGTACGTCAGATGGGCCGCGTCGGGGTGCCCGAACACCCCGAACACGCCGCACTCTTCCTTTAATTTATCGAAAATCTCTTCCTGACCGTTGCCCTGATTATAAAAGTCTCCGGTCCAGAACCGCGCCTGGGCGGAACTCGGGCGTCCCGCTCCGGCTCCGCTCGCCGGCAAAGCCGTGCGGGCCGCCGGCACGGCCGCGAGGACCGCCGGCGCCGCGCGCAAGCCGGCGGACGGCTGCGGCGCAGACGCTTCGTTGCCCGGCAGCGCCGATGCAGCGTCGCCGGGTATGGCGCTCGCGCCGGCGGGCCGCGATGCCGCGAAGGAGCTCCCCAGCTTGACGACGGGCTGGTCCGCCCAGACGGCGCCGGTCCCGGTTCCGGACTTCACTGCATCCGGCATGGGATCGCTTCCTTCCATTCTTTGAGGAATTCGTTCAGCGGAGCGTCGATGGCCGTATGACCGTTAACGGCAATCGTCAGGCGGTCGCCGCCGACCGTTCCGAGCTTCTGCAGCGGGACGTCTTGCGATCTCAGATAAGCGGCCAGCTCGGCGGCCTGTTCCGGTTTCGCGGACAGCAGAATGCGCGATTGCGATTCGCTGAACAGAGCGAGGTCGGGACGCAGGTTCGTCGCGAAATCGACCTTCGCGCCGAGGCCGCGGCCGAAGCCGGATTCCGCCAGCGCGGCCGCGAGGCCGCCTTCGGACAGGTCGTGCGCCGAAGCGACGAGCCCTTGCCGGATGGCGCCCAGCACGGCTTGGTGCAGACGCCGTTCCGTCGCCAGGTCGAGCTCCGGCGGACGGCCTTCGGTTACGCCGTGGACGGCGTATTGGAACTCGCTGCCGCCGATCTCCGCTTTGGTCTCGCCGAGCAGGAAGATGACGTCGCCTTCGGCTTTAAATTCTTGCGTCGTAATATGGTCGATATCTTCGACAAGGCCGACCATGCCGACGACCGGCGTCGGATAGATGGCGCCCTTGGCGTTCTCGTTGTAAAGGGAGACGTTGCCGCCGATTACCGGCGTCTCCAGGAAGCGGCAAGCCTCGGCCATGCCGTCGACCGCCTTCTCCATCTGCCAGAACACTTCCGGCTTCTCCGGCGAGCCGAAGTTCAGGTTGTCCGTAATCGCCAGCGGCTCGCCGCCGGAGCAGACGATGTTGCGCGCCGCTTCCGCGACCGCGATTCGTCCGCCGACTTCCGGGTCGAGGTACGCGTAACGGCCGTTGCAGTCGGTCGTCATCGCCAGCGCCTTGCGGGTGCCGCGAATCGTCACGACCGCCGCGTCCGAGCCCGGAACGACCGCCGTCGACGTGCGCACCTGGTAGTCGTACTGGTTGTACACCCATTCCTTGCTGGCGAGCGACGGGGAGCCGAGCACTTTCTTAAGCGCGGCGTTCAAGTCGGTCACCTGCTCGTAGCGGGTCGTATCGACGGAGCCGTTTTTCAGATAGTAGTCCGGCACTTTGGAAGGCTTGTGATAAACCGGGCAATCGTCGACGAGCGCCTTGACCGGCATGTCGGCGACTTGCTCGCCCTTGTGGAACAGACGCAGACGGCCGTCGTCGGTCACTTTGCCGACTTTGGCGCAATGCAGCCCCCAACGCTCGAAAATCGCCTTGGCCTGCGCTTCGTGCTGCGGCTCGGTGACGAACAGCATCCGCTCCTGCGACTCCGACAGCATCATCTCATAAGCGGTCATGCCTTCCTCGCGCTGCGGCACCTCATCGAGGTACAGCTCCATGCCGTTGCCGGCTTTGCTCGCCATCTCCGCGCTGGAGCAAGTTAGCCCCGCCGCGCCCATGTCCTGAATGCCGAGCACGATGCCGGAGGCGATCAGCTCAAGCGTCGCTTCCATGACCAGCTTCTCCATGAACGGGTCGCCGACTTGCACGGCGGAGCGCTTCGCTTCGGACTCGGCGGTCAGGTCCTCCGACGCGAACGTCGCGCCGTGGATGCCGTCGCGGCCGGTAGCCGGGCCGACGTAGAACACCGGGTTGCCGACGCCCTTGGCGACGCCGCGCTGGATTTGGTCGTGGTCGATCAGGCCGACGCACATCGCGTTGACGAGCGGGTTGCCCTCGTACGCTTCGTCGAACATGACTTCGCCCCCGACGGTCGGGATGCCGATGCAGTTGCCGTAGCCGGCGATGCCGCTGACGACGTGCTCGAACAGGTAGCGCACGCGGTCGTTCTCCAGCTTGCCGAAGCGCAGGGAATTCAGCAGCGCGATCGGGCGGGAGCCCATCGAGAAAATGTCGCGGATAATGCCGCCCACGCCGGTAGCCGCGCCTTGATACGGCTCGACGGCGGACGGATGGTTGTGCGATTCGATCTTGAACACCACGGCCTGGTTGTCGCCGATGTCGACGATGCCCGCGCCTTCGCCCGGTCCCATCAGGACGCGGGGGCCGGTCGTCGGGAACCGCTTCAGCAGCGGCTTCGAGTTTTTGTACGCGCAGTGCTCGGACCACATGACGCTGAACACGCCGATCTCCGTATAGTTCGGCTTGCGGCCGAGAAATTCGCAGATCAGTTCGTATTCGGAATCGGACACGCCGAATTGCTTGTATATTTTCTGCTCCGCGATCTGTTCGACCGTCGGTTCTTTCGCTGCTGTCTGCTGCGCCACTTCCGTTCCCTCCTTAGCGGGCTCCGGCGCCGCTTCCCGCGCCGGTTTGAGCCTTCGATGCAAAAGCGTTGAGTACAGACTTGAACATTCTCGCCCCGTCCTCGGAGCCGAGCAGCTTGCTGACGGCGCGTTCCGGGTGCGGCATCATGCCGACGACGTTGCCCCGCTCGTTGCAGATGCCCGCGATGTTGTCGACCGAGCCGTTCGGATTTTCACCCGCATAGCGGAACACGATCTGGTTGTTCGCTTTGAGCTTGGCCAGCGTCTCGTCGTCGCAATAGAAGTTGCCTTCGCCGTGCGCGATCGGAATGCGGACGGTCTCGCCTTGCGCGTACGCGTTCGTGAAGGCGGTATTCGCGTTCTCGACCGTCAGATCGACGGGATGGCAGCGGAACTTGAGGGATTTGTTGCGGATGAGCGCTCCCGGCAGGAGGCCCGCTTCCGTCAAAATCTGGAATCCGTTGCAGACGCCGAGGACGAACTTGCCCTGCTCGGCCGCCTTGCGCACTTCGCTCATGACCGGAGCGAACCGGGCGATCGCGCCGCAGCGCAGGTAATCGCCGTAGGAGAAGCCGCCCGGCACGAGGATGGCGTCGTATGCGGACAGGTCGGTGGACGTATGCCAGACGTAATCGACGGGCTGCTGCAGGACGTCCTCGACGGCCTTGTACATGTCGATATCGCAGTTGGAGCCCGGGAATACGAGAACCGCGAAATTCATGAGGCTCAACCCTCCAATTCGAAGCGATAGTCTTCGATCACCGTGTTCGCCAGCAGCTTTTCGCACATCGCCTTGACGCGTTCCTCCGCTTGGGCGCGGTCGTTCGTGTCCAGCTGAAGCTCCATATATTTGCCGATCCGGACTTTCGCGACTTCGCCGAAGCCCATCGTATGCAGCGAGCTCTGGACGGCGTTGCCTTGCGGATCGAGCACGTTCTCTTTGATCGTCACGTAAACCGTTGCTTTCATAGGGGGTTCTCCTCCTGGTTGGGGGATGGATTTTGAAAGGGTCAGGGTCGTTCGGCGCCTGTCGCGGTTCCTTCGGTCAAACGGCGTTGGATCTCCTTGTATCTGGCGGAAGTCGCTTCGACGACCTCTTCCGGAAGCCGCGGCGGCGGGCTGTTCTTGTCCCAGTCCGAATTCGCGAGGTACGCGCGTACCGGTTCCTTGTCCATGCTGTCGATCTCGACGTCCAGTTTGTAGTTCTCTTGCGCCCAGAAACGGGAGGAATCGGGGGTGAAAAGCTCGTCGATCACGATCATTTGATCGTCGATCAGGCCGAATTCGAACTTGCAGTCGGCGAGAATGATGCCTTTGCGTTCGCAGACCGTCTTGCCGTACTCGTACAGCAGCAGACTTCTTTTGCGCAGCCCTTCCGCTAACTCCGCACCTACGCGCCGGGCCATCTCTTCGAACGATATGTCTTCGTCGTGGCCGACGTCGTTTTTGCCTGCGGGCGTGAAGATGGGTTCGGACAGCTTGGCGTTCTTGCGCAGCCCTTCCGGCAGCTTGATGCCGTTCACTTCGCCGGTGGACTTGTATTGGCGCCAGCCGCCGCCGGTAATGTAGCCGCGGACGACGCATTCGATGTCGATGCGCTTCGCTTTGCGGGCGACCATGATGCGTCCCGCCAGCTTCGGCTTGTCGGCTTCGGCGACGATGCCGCCCAGCTTGTCGACGTCGGTGTGGACGACGTGGTTGGGAAGCAATTCGGCCGTATGCCCGAACCAGAAGGAGCTGAGGCCGTTCAGCACCCGGCCTTTGTCCGGCACGGGCGGGTCGAGCACATAGTCGAAAGCGGAGATGCGGTCGGTGACGACGATCAGGAGATGCTCTCCCAGGTCGTACAATTCCCGCACCTTGCCTTTGTGGATGAGGGGAGCATGAATGAGTCCTTCGGCGGTGGACAGCGCTTCTGTCGGCATGGCAGCCTCCTTGTGGTGCGGTAGTTTGAGTCACGGCAATCTATGGTGAGACTCGGTAGAGCCGGCGCCAGCGCGGCTCTGTAAGCCGACTTCTGCGGCTTACAGGCAACATCCGGCGCGCCCAACCGCTATTCGTTCAGGCCGAGCCGCTCGAAAATCGTGTCGACGTGCTTCAGATGCCAGCTCGGATCGAAGCAGTCGGCGATCTCCTCGGCGGAGAGCACGCTCGTAATTTCCGGCGTCGCGGAGACGATGTCGCGGAAGTCGCGCTGCTCCTCCCACGCCTGCATCGCGCGCGGCTGCACCGTGTCGTACGCCTGCTCGCGGCTGAAGCCTTTGTCGATCAGCTTCGTCATGACGCGGCCGGAGAACGGAACGTTGTACGTGCTCCTCATGTTGCGCTTCATATTCTCCGGGAACACGGTCAAGTTCTTCACAATGTTGCCGAAACGGTTCAGCATATAGTTAAGCAGCATCGTCGCGTCAGGGAGAATGATGCGCTCGACCGAGGAGTGCGAGATGTCGCGCTCGTGCCAGAGCGGCACGTCCTCGTAGGCGGAAATCATATGGCCGCGAATGACGCGGGCGAGGCCGCTGATGTTCTCGCAGCCGATCGGATTGCGCTTGTGCGGCATCGCGGACGAGCCTTTCTGGCCCTTGGCGAACGGCTCCTCCACTTCGCGGAATTCGCTCTTCTGCAAGGCGCGAATCTCCGTCGCGAACTTGTCGAGCGACGTGGCGATCAAGGCCAGCGTCGCCATATATTCCGCATGGCGGTCGCGCTGCAGCGTCTGCGTCGAGATCGGCGCCGGCTTGATGCCCAGCTTGGCGCAAACGAATTGCTCGACGAACGGGTCGAGATTGGCGTACGTGCCGACCGCACCCGACATTTTGCCGAACTGGACGCCGTCCGCCGCCCGCCGGAACCGCTCGAGGTTCCGCTTCATCTCTTCGTGCCACAGCGCCATTTTCAGCCCGAACGTCGTCGGTTCCGCATGAACGCCGTGCGTTCGGCCCATCATAGGCGTAGATTTGTATTTGATCGCCTGTTCGCGTACGATCTCAATGAAGTTAACCAGATCGCGCTCGAGAATCTCGTTCGCCTGCTTCAGCAAGTAGCCGAGCGCGGTGTCGACGACATCGGTCGAGGTCATGCCGTAATGGACCCATTTGCGCTCCGGTCCGAGGCTCTCGGAGACGGCGCGGGTGAAGGCGATGACGTCGTGGCGCGTCTCCTGCTCGATCTCGTATATGCGGTCGATGTCGAATTTGGCGTTCCGGCGAAGCAGTTCCACGTCTTCCTTCGGAATGTGCCCGAGTTCGGCCCACGCTTCGCAGGCGCACAGTTCGACTTCCAGCCAGGCTTTGAATTTGTTCTCTTCGGTCCAGATCGCCCGCATCTCGGGACGGCTGTAGCGTTCAATCATGTTCGGTCAGACCCTCCATATATTCGATTGGGCAATCCACGCCAACGCGGCTTCCACGTTCGGAGCCAGCACGTTGACGTGACCCATTTTGCGCTTGCGCTTCGCCTCGGCCTTGCCGTACAGGTGCACCTTCGGCTCGACCCCGAGGCGCTCGGCCGCCGGATCGTGCGAGGCCATCCATGCGAGCAGCGGTTCGACGTGCTCGCCGAGCACGTTGGCCATGACGACCGGCGTCAGCAAGCCCGTGTCGCCGAGCGGCAAGTCGCAGATGGCGCGAATGTGCTGCTCGAATTGGGACGTGCGGCTCGCCTCGATCGTGTAATGGCCGGAGTTGTGCGGACGCGGTGCGAGCTCGTTGATGAACAGCGTTCCGTCTTCCTGCACGAACATCTCGACCGCGATCAGGCCGACGACGCCGAGCGTCTCGGCGATCGACACTGCGAGGCGCTCCGCTTCCCGCCGCACTTCGTCGCCGATCCGGGCCGGCACGATCGACAGGTGCAAGATGTTGTCCACGTGAACGTTCTCGGCCGGAGGGAACGTCCGGATCTCTCCGGAAGGCCTGCGGGCCGCGATGACGGAAATTTCCTTCTCGAAGCGGATGTACTTCTCCAGCACAAGCTCGGTTCCCGCGCGCGAAGCTTCCGCCCAAGCGGCCGACAGATCCGCTTCCGAACGCAGCACCCACTGCCCTCTGCCGTCGTAGCCGCCCGTCGCGGTCTTCAGCACGGACGGCAGGCCGAGCCGCGACACCGCTTCCCGCAACTGCTCGAGACTCGCCACCTCCGCGTACGGAGCCACTCGCGCCCCCGCCGCTTCGATCGCGCGCTTCTCGCGAAGCCGATGCTGCGTCGTATGCAGCAGAGCGCTGCCCTGCGGCACGTACGATTCTGCCTCCAGCATGGCCGCGACGCCCGCGTCGACGTTCTCGAACTCGTACGTAATGACGTCCGAGCGGCGGGCCAGCTCGCGGGCCGCTTCGCGGTCGTCATACGCCGCGACGATCTGCGCGGCCGTCTGGCCGCAAGGCGCGTCCGGCGTCGGATCGAGCGCCACGAAGCGGTAGCCGAGCCGGCTGCCGGCATGGGCCAGCATCCGGCCGAGCTGTCCGCCGCCGAGAATGCCGACGGTGGCGCCGGGAAGGATCGGCTGTCGGGGCGCTTCCGGCGAGAAGCCGCCGTCCGGCTCGCCCGGCACCGCGCAGAACCCGTCCGCGCACATCATGCCATCCGAAGAGGCCGACAGGTTGACAAGCTTGATCTCTTGGCTCATTCCAGCTCACCGTTAGCCAGCACTTCGGCCGTAATCCGCTCGCGGCGCGCCGCGATCCGCGCTTGAACATCCGGGTCGAACGCCCCGATGATCTGCGCGGCGAGCAATCCCGCGTTCGTTGCGCCCGCCGCGCCGATCGCCACCGTGGCCACCGGGATGCCGCCGGGCATCTGAACGATCGACAGCAGCGAATCGAGCCCGTTCAAAGCCTGGGACTTGACGGGCACGCCGATGACGGGGAGGACGGTCTTGGCCGCGACCATTCCCGGCAGGTGGGCGGCGCCGCCCGCGCCCGCGATGATGACTTTAAGCCCGCGAGAAGCCGCGCTTTCGGCATATTCAAACATCAGATCCGGCGTCCGGTGCGCCGAGACGACTTTCTTCTCGTAGGCGATGTTCAACTCTTCCAGGACGTCGCATGCACGCTTCATCGTCTCCCAATCCGACGTGCTGCCCATGATGACGCCGACTTGTGCCGACATGCTTCCACCCTTCCCCGCTCGCAATCTGGTCCTTAAACACACAAAAAGGCCGATGGGTATACCGTCAGCATTCCCCATCAAGCCCATCTTCTCTCTCGAACGAACCTTGGCAATTCAGGCTTCGGCCCATTGGACGCGACAAAGGCGCAATGCCGGGAGCTCGGAATTTGTCGTTCCTCGATCCGGCATTCCACCTGTTTGTCCAAGAGCTCGTAGTCCGAAAATTTAAGGTTTCCGGGTAGAGACGATCGGGCCATATTCCCGAAAATATACGAGCCATTTACGCTTATTTTTACGGTTATAAGTTTATCCTAACCTGACATGGATGTCAAATGAAAGGCGAACGCTTTTTTAGCTGCAAAATACGAATGTTCGGATTTTGACACAAAGCGAGGGACGGTCGTTCGTTTTATATTTCGACATAAACCGTCTCTGCCCGGTGCGATTTTACGAGAAAAAGCGCAAGCTCGTTCCCTTCTCCTCCTGTCTGGCGCCGCGAAATGGAGCCGGCAGGCGCGCGGATAAAAAAAATCATAGCGGCCAGGCGAGATCGCTCCCCGCCGGACCGCTACGATTTTCCTAAAGCTCAGACTACTCGTTCCACAATTTGATCCGGTCTTCCACCAATTGCTGGCGCAGCTCTTCGGCTTTGTGAACGCCCGCTTTCTCCAATTGCGCCACGTAGTCGTCCCACACCTTGTCGAAGTCCGCCGGCTTCGCCAGAATCGCTTGCGGAATCATCTTCCAGGTGATCGTCTTCAATTTCTCGTCGAGCACCGTAACTTCGCTGTCGCTCGGAACCGGAATGTTCCATGCTGCGCCCCACGGCTTCACCGGGAATTCGCTCTCGTTCGGGAACAGGTCCTTCCAGGTCTTCGCGTTATAGTGCGACAAAACGTCCTTTTCCACATCGTTGAAGCTGGCTTCGATCTGTTCCGGGAAGTTCGTCGTATAGTAATTGCCCGTCGAATCCTTCACGCCGTCGCCGTAGTGCGGGCCCATCGTCGTGTAGGTGCCGATGCCGGTTTCTTTCTGGAAGTTCGCGGCGTCGTTGACTTTGCGGTCGTTGATGTCCTGCGGAATGACGCGTTTGCCGTTCTCGACGTTGTAATGCTTGCCCTCGATGCCCCAGTTGACGAGCACTTGTCCTTCGTCCGAAGCCAGGTAATCGAGGAACTTGATGGCGCGGACCGGATCCGGGTTCGTCTTGGAGATGGCAATGCCGTAGCCGCCGAGGAAGCCGGTCGATTGGAACGAGCGATCCTTGATCGATTCGTTAAGCGTCACCGAGTAGTGGCCGTAGCCTTGATCGAACTTGCCGGCCGCCTTCAGCGCTTTCTCGCCGTCGCCGTAGTCCCAGTCCTGGTCGATCAAGCCGAGCACGCGGCCGGAAGCGACCTTCGCCTTGTATTGGTCGTACTTCTGCACGAAGCTCTCCTTGTCCAGCAAGCCGATGTCGTTCATATGGTTCAGCCAGCGGAAATATTCCTTCTCTTCCGGACGCAGGTAATGGTAAGTCACTTTATGCGTATCGTCGTCGATATGGTATTCCCCGTCGTCGGAGCCGCCGGTGACGAAGAAGGCCGGGTTCGTAACGGAAATGTACATATGCCAATCGTCCGCGTTCAGCGAGAGGCCGATGTTTTTGTTGCCGTTCTCGTCGGTCGGATGCTTCTCCAGATACGTTTTGATCGCGTTCTCGTAATCTTGCAGCGTCTTGATTTGCGGATAGCCCAGCTCCTTCACGACGCGATGCTGCAGCTCGAAGCCTCCGCCGGCGTTGAAATACGTCTGGCCCACACCCGCATACGTCGGAAGGACGTAAATGGCGTGATCGTCGTTGCTGTAACGCAAGCGCTTCAGCTCGTCGCCGTACACTTTCTTAATGTTCGGGCCGTATTTGTCGATCAGGTCCGTCAAGTCGATGACCGCGCCCGCGTCGACGAATTTGTTGATGCTGTTCTTGGCGCTGATCAGATCGGGGTATTTGCCGCTGGAGGCGATCAGGGCCGACTTCTGCACCGGATCTCCTACCGCGAATTCGGCTTGCAGCGTAACGCCCGTCTTGGCGGTAATCGCTTTGCCTACGTCGTCCTGCATGTTGTTCCAGTTCGGATTCCCATCTTCGCTGTAGAAGCTGAATGTAATCGGCTTGAGATCTTCCGCCGCACCGGAGGAAGCGCTTGCAGTCGAAGCGGATCCGGATGCGCCTGCGCCTTGAGAATCGCTGGCGGCGTCGTTGTTGTTGCCGCATCCGGCCAACAAACCGGCGAGAAGCGAGGTCGTCATGAGGGCGACCGGCCATTTCTTGTTTGTTGCCATTTCTTTGTACCCTCCCAGTTATATTGGTGCAATCTAATGTATAACAGATGCCCTGTTAATACCGAATGGGATGCCCGAAGGCCGTTAGAGGATCAGCCCTTGACGGCTCCGAGCGTCATGCCCTTCACAAAGTACCGCTGCAGGAACGGATACACGAGAAGGATCGGAACGGTGACGACAATCGTAATCGCCATTTTGACCGATTCCGGCGATACGGTGGCCAGAACCTGAGTCATGCTGGTGGCGTTATGGTAATCGCCGTTGTTGCCCGTCGTCGTGCTTTGCAGCACCTTCATCAGCTCGTATTGCAGCGTGGTCAGGGACGGGCTCGTGGCGTTGTACAGATAAGTGTCGAACCAGGAGTTCCACTGCCCGACGGCCACGAACAGCGCGATCGTCGCCAGCGCCGGCGTCGTCATCGGCAGAATGACGCGCCAGTAGATCGTGAAGTCGTTCGCGCCGTCGATCTTGGCGGATTCTTGCAGCGCATACGGGATGCCGTCGATGAAGGAACGGATGACGAAGACGTTGAAGGCGCTGACCAGCCCCGGCAGCACGTAGACGGCGAAGGTGCCCATCAGATGCAAGTCCTTGATCAGCAAATAAGTCGGAATAAGCCCGGCCGACACATACATCGTGACGGCCAAGTAGACGGACAACGCGCGGCGCGCCTGAAAATCGGGGCGGGCGAGCACGAACGCCAGCATCGAGGAGCTGATCAACCCCAGAATCGTGCCGACGATCGTCCGGAGCACGGAAATTTTAAACCCGGTAAGCAGTCCTCCGAACGAGAAGATGACGTTGTAATTTTTGAGCGTGAATTCCCGCGGGAAGATCGTAATGCCGCCTCGAACGCTGTCGGTCGAATCGTTGAGCGATAAGGCGAGAACGTTCAGGAACGGATAGACCGTCGCAATCGCGACTACGATCATGACGACGACGATCGCGGCGTCCAGTACGCGTTCCGACACAGGTGCGCCTCTGCGGATGCGTGCGGTTGTCATAGCGGCGCCCTCCTTACATGATGCTTTCTTTCGTCGTTCTCTTGAAAATGCCGTTCGCCAGGAACAGCAGCGCCAGGCTGACGACGGAGTTGAACATGTTGACCGCCACGCCGAACGAATAGCGGTTCATTTGCAGCCCGTATTGCAGCGAATACAAATCGAGCACTTGCGAATAATCGACCACCAGATTGTTGCCGAGCAGGAACTGCTTCTCGAACCCGATGCTGATCAGATGGCCGATGGACAAAATAAGGAGCACGACGATCGTACTACGAATTCCCGGAAGCGTGATATGCCAAATTTGCCGAATTCGGCTCGCGCCATCCACTTTAGCCGCTTCGTACAGCTCGGGTCCGATGCCCGATATGGCAGCCAGATAGATGATGGCGTTCCAGCCCGTCTCCTTCCAGACGTCCGACACGGTCACGATACCCCAGAACAAATGGCCGTTGGCCATGAACTGGATCGGTTCGTGAGTGATGCCCAGTCCCATGAGGAGGTCGTTCACGACGCCGTGATCGCTGGACAACATGCGGGTGACGATGCTCGCCGCTACCGTCCAGGAGACGAAGTGGGGCAAATACGAGATCGTCTGGACGATTCGCTTGAACGCCATACGGCGCAGCTCGTTCAGCAGCAAAGCGAACACGATCGCCGTCGCGAAGCCCGCGACAAGGCTCATCAGACTCATGGCCAACGTATTGCGCATGACCAGATAGAACGTATCGTCCCGGAACAGCGTCTTGAACTGGTCGAATCCGACCCATTGCTGTTCGAGGATCGATTTGCCCGGTTTGAACCGCTGAAAGGCCATCAGCCAGCCCCATAAAGGGTAATAGCTGAAGATGAACACCCAGACCACAAACGGCAGCGACATGAGGTACAAGTACCGATTCCGAAGCGCGATCGTCCAGAACCTCGAACCCCGCTTAGCCGCCGGTCTGACGTCTGCCGGGACAGCGGCCTCTGATACCGCTTTCATGCCATCCCTCCTTGCTGTATGTCTAAATGATAAGGGATGGGTACCGGCTGCACTACCCGAAGGATTCGGGACAAAATCATATAAAAATTAGTGAAAGCGCACTCATTTGCGAAAAGCCGAAGGCGACGTGCCGACGTATTTGCGGAACTTGCCGTGGAAGTAGTCGACGTTGGAGTAGCCGACCCGCTCGGCCACCTGGTACACCTTCATCCCTGCCCCGAGCAGTTCCTTCGCTTTCTCGATCCGCACTTTGTCGAGGTACGTGTTGAACGATTCTCCCGTCGCGTTTTTGAACAGCTTGCCGAGATACGAGCTGTTGTAGCCGAACAGCTCGGCGAGCGATCCGAGCCTCAGGTTTTCCCGGTAGTTCCGGTGAATGAGATCGATCATCTTCTGCAGCTGCTTGTCGGGCCCCTGGCCGCGGAACGCTTCCGCCATGTCGCGAACCCGCTCCGTCAACGTTCCGATCAGACCGGAATAGCGGTATTCGGCGTAAATGTCCAAAACTTCCGAAGCGAACGCCTGGGCCCGGGCACGAAGCTCCGGACGGTTCTGCTCCAGCCTGCCCAGCGCCGTCGTCACGAGCTGCACGAAGCCGGCCTTGATTCCCTGCTCGGTCGTTCCCGCGGCCACCATCGCCGCGCCGGTATCCTTCACGATCGACACCGCGTATTCCTCGTTCCCGATGTCCAGCGCCAGGAACAGCTTCTCCCCGGCCGCTTGCAGGTCCGGAGCTTCCCGGCGTTCGCCGGCGGCCGGTTCGGCGGGCGCGGCGTCCCGGACGTGCACCCGATCTCCTTCGAGCGTGAACCGGCCTCGCATGAGCTTCTGCGCGTTCCGGTACGATCGGTGCAGCTCCAGCACCTCGCTCACTACCCCGCCGCCGACCGCGGTAAAGTCCAGTCCGAAGCCGGCGCATGATTTGGCGATCGTCCGGTACGCGGCGTCGTGCGCTTCCGCTTCGTCCGCGACGTTCTTCAGCACGACGGCCAAATACGGGTCCGCGGAAAGGACCGCGCCCCTGTCGGAAGCTTCGTAAGCGGCGATCAGACTCCGCTTGACGCCGGCGGCCGCTTCCGGGTCGATCTCCTTGCGGCTTTGCAGCTTGATGAGCAGCGTTTCGAAGGAGGAGCCGGTCAGGCCCGCTTCCGCGATCGCCTGCTCCGGCGCCCGCTCCCCGTCTCCGGTCAGCAAGGAAGCGATCGTGCGCTCCCGGCTCCACCCGGATGCCGCCGGCTTCTTGCGGTTTCCGTCGCGTTCCGCGTCCAATATCGTTTTAAGCTTGACCAGATGCTCCGCCAGCTCGTCCTCGTCCACGGGCTTCAGCAAGTAGCCGTCCGCCCGCATCGCCAGCGCCTGGCGGGCGTATTCGAAATCCGCATGCCCGCTCAGAATGAGAAAATGAGGCCGGGGGCCCGGCCGCTCCTGCAGCGTGCGGATGAGGCTCAGCCCGTCCATGCCGGGCATGCGGACGTCGACGATCATCAGATCCGGCCCCAGCTGCGGCGCCTTCTGCAGCGCATCGACGCCGTCCGAAGCGCTGCCCGCCACTTCAAACCCCAGTTCCGCCCATTCGACGATCGTCTGCAATCCTTCCCGAATGAGCGGCTCGTCGTCTACGATCAACACTTTGTACATTCGTTCAACCCTCCAACGGAATCCGGAACGATATTCGGGTTCCCTTATGCTTCTCGCTGTCGATTCGCAGCCCGGCAGCCGGGCCGTACGTCAGCTGCAGCCGCTGGTGCACGTTGAGAAGCCCGATTCGCTCGGCGTCCTGCTCGCCGAGCGATTGGCGGACGCTGTCCAGCTTCTCGGGCGTCATGCCTACGCCGTTGTCCTCGACGCAAATTTCCAGCTGCTCTCCCTCCGTTTTCCGGGCGCTTACTTTCACTTTGCCGCCCTCGAAGCTTCGCTCCAGCCCGTGAATGACCGAATTTTCCACGAGCGGCTGGATGAGCAGCGGCGGCAGCTTTACATGTTCAACGGCCGGGTCGATGTCGAGCTCGTAATCCAGCCGGTCTTCATGGCGGAACTTCTGAATGTCCAGATAGCAGCGGCTGATTTCCAGCTCGTCCTTCAGACTGACCGCCTGCCCCGTCATTTCCAAATTTTTGCGCAGCAGCTTGCCCAGCGTCTTCACCGCCTGGGATATCTCCTTCTCCCCGCTGATATGGGCTTTCATCCGGATCGACTCCAGCGCGTTGTACAGAAAATGCGGGTTGATCTGGCTCGCGAGCATCTTCAGCTTAATCTCGCTTTGCCTCCGCTCCAGCTCGCTGGCATGCTGGTGCGACAGCGTCACCTCGTCCATCAGTTCCTTGATGTTCGCGACCATTTGGTTGAATTGCCGGGCGATCTGACCGATCTCGTCCTTCCCGTCGACCGCCAGCTCCGCATTGAAGTTGCCGGTCGACACTTTGCTGATTTGCCGGCTGAATTTGAGCAGCCGATTGGTCAGCATCGTGCAAATCAAGTAAATGAGCAGGACGGACAACACGACGAAAACGGCGATAATCCGCATGCCCAGCTCGCTGATCCGGTTCGCTTCCTTCACGATGCCGCCGATCGGGAAAATCGTGACGATGTTCAAGCTCGTGTAGCTTTTATCCGGAGTCAGGCGGTCGATCATCACTTTGGATTTGACGCCGTCGATTGACATTTCGTACTCGCCCGGCTTTTTCTCGCCGATCTCCGGGCCGAGCTTAGTCTCGCTAAGCGGTTTGCCGATCAGATTCGGACGGTTGGAAGCGACGACGTAACCGCGCGCGTCCGTGATGAGCGTCTCGGAATTTTCCTGCCGAAGCATCGAATTCAAATCATCCGTGTTCACGTCGATTGCCAACACGCCGAACGATTTGGTCTCCTGGAAATAGACGCTGCGCACGAGGCTCAGCATGCTGTCCGGGGTTCGCGTCTCGTTCGGGAAGTAATACCAGCCGATCAGCCCGACGTGGCTCATCGCGGCTTTGTACCAGAACGTATTCTCCGTCTCCGGGCCGATCGGGAAAAACTCCCAGTTGTTGAGCAGCGTGTCGTTCTCCACGAACAGCTTGATTTGCGAGATTTCCGGATTGAACTCCAGATAGGTTTTGAAAGTGTTGTAGTCCCGGTAGGCGTCCACGACTTCGCCCGCATTCCGGTAATGCGTCGTCGCGATCTGCTCCATCGCGGTATCCAGCGACAGTCTGCTGGAGAGGTTGATGGCGACGTCCAGCGTCTCGGACGTGCGGTTTTTGACCCGTTCGACGGCGTTTTCGGTTTGCTCGATCGCCTTGTCCAGCGCGGATTGGCGATATTCCCGAACGATGAAGAAACCGACGATCATGACCGGCAAAACAAAAAATAAGATATACGACAAAACCATTTTGTTGCGCAGTTTCATATCGTTAAACCGCATCGATAACCGCCGCAGTGCGCATCCCCCCGATACTGCCGCCCCCTCCTGTAAGCGCATACAGAAGCCGGGCCGCGTTACACGCCTTATTTTGAGCCATTCCGTCGTGTCCTTGCAAGGGCTTGTATAATTTGTCGTGGATTTTAGATAGAATTGTGCGGGTATTGCCGAGCTCCGGAAAATAGTAAAATGATAGCAGACATGAATGCGCTTGCATAGAATCGGAGGATGGTTGCCTTGAACGAACCGTACCGCTATCCCTTTCAAAATCCCGACCTTCCGCTCGAAACCCGGGTGAACGACCTGGTGGCGAGATTTACTTTGGACGAGAAAATCAACCTGATGTGCCAATACCAGGACGAGATTCCGCGCCTCGGCGTCAAGAAATACAAGCACGGCACCGAAGCGGCCCACGGCATCGCCTGGCTTGGAGAGGCGACCGTCTTTCCGCAGCCCGTCGGCTTGGCCTGCACTTGGGACACCGACCTGCTGAGGCGGGTCGGCGAAGCGATCGGCACGGAGGCGCGCGGCTTCTATCGCCGCGATCCGGCGATGAACGGCCTGACGCTGTGGGCGCCGACCGTGGACATGGAGCGCGACCCCCGATGGGGCCGCAACGAGGAAGGGTACGGGGAAGACCCGATACTCGCGGGCAAGCTGACGGCCGCGCTGGCGCAAGGCATTCAAGGGGACGATCCCTTCTACTTGCGCGCGGTCGCCAGCCTGAAGCATTTCATCGGCAACAACAACGAAGCCGGCCGCGGCGAATGCTCCGTCAGCATCGACCCGCGGAACATGCGCGAATATTACTTGAAGGCGTTCGAGCTGCCGTTCAAGGAAGGCGGCGCGCAATCGATGATGACCGCCTACAACGCGGTAAACGGCGTTCCGGCCAATCTCAACCCGCTGGTGAACGAAGTCGTCAAGCGGGAATGGGGCATGAACAGCTTCGTCGTCAGCGACGCGGGCGACGTGCTCGGCACGGTAAACGATCACAAGTATTTCGATAACTACAAGGACGCGGTGGCGCAATCGATCAAAAGCGGCATCGACAGCATCACCGACGACCACCCGATCTCCAAGCAAGCGATCCGCGACGCCCTGGCGGACGGGTCGCTGACCGAGAACGATCTCGACGTCGCCCTGCGCAACACGTTCCGCGTCCGATTCCGGCTCGGGGAGTTCGATCCGGACGACCGCAACCCGTACGCGGCCATCGACGAGTCGGCCATCAACGCGCCGGCGCATCGGCAATTGTCGCTCGAAGCCGCCCGCAAGAACGTCGTGCTGCTGAAGAACGAAGGCGCGCTGCCGCTCGATGCGTCGCGCTTGGCCAAGGTGGCCGTCGTCGGACCGCTGGCCGACGTCGTCTACCGCGACTGGTACAGCGGAACGCCGCCCTACAGAGTGACCCCGCTGGAGGCGATCCGGGCCAAGCTGGCTAAGCGCGCCGAGGGGGCGGAACAAGCCGTGGCGACGAGGAAAGCCGAGGGGGCAAAACGAGCCGAGGTGACGATGAACGCCGAGGAGGCGGAACGGGCCGAGGTCACGTACAGCAGTGGCAACGACCGGATTAAGCTCAAGCTTGCGGGCAGCGGCAAATTTGTCGGGCTGAACGCCGAAGGCATCCTGGCGGCCAACGCGGAGGACGCCGAAGGAGCCGAGACGCTGGAGAGGACGGATTGGGGCTGGCGCGCCAATACGTTCCGGCCGCTTAGCCGGCCGGACAAGTTCCTGACGACGGAAGGCGACCGGAACGTATCGGCTTCCGCGGACGAAATTTTCGGCTGGTTCACCAAGGAAGTGATGTTGGTCGACGACCAAGGGGACGGGCGGATCTCCCTGTCCGCCTGGAACGACGGTCCGATCGCCGTTGGTGAAGACGGCTTGCTGACCGTATCCGAAGGAGGGGCGGCGAGGGACGTTCACGGCCATTGGGTCGGCCAAGGGGAGGCTTCGATGCCGGCGTGGTCGGCCGTCTTCGAAACCGTAACCGTAACGGACGGCATTCGCGAAGCGGTGGAAGCGGCGCGCGGCGCGGACGCGGCGATCGTGTTCGTCGGCAACCACCCGCTCGTGAACGGCAAGGAGACGATCGACCGGCCGGACCTGACGCTGCCGGAGGCGCAGGAGCGCCTCGTTCGCGAAGTTTACGCGGCGAATCCGAACACGATCGTCGTCATCGTCGGCAGCTATCCGTTTGCAGTCAACTGGGCGGACGAGCATGTGCCGGCGATGCTGTACACGTCCCACGCCGGACCGGAGCTCGGCACGGCGCTGGCGGACGTCCTGTTCGGCGACTATGCGCCGGCGGGCCGGCTGAACATGACGTGGTACCGGTCGGTGGACCAGCTGCCCGATTTCATGGACTACGACATGATCAAGGGCGAGCGGACGTACCGTTACTTTAAAGGCGACGTGCTGTACCCGTTCGGGCACGGCCTGACGTATTCGACATTCGAGCTGGACGACTTGCGGCTGAGCCGCTCCGCCATCGGTCCGGACGACGAGATCGTCGTCAGCGTGAACGTCCGGAATGCCGGCGATCGGCCGGGCGAAGAAGTCGTCCAACTGTACGGCAGCGCCGGCGAGTCGCGCGTGAAGCGGCCGCTTAAGCAATTGCTCGGCTTCCGCCGAGTCGGGCTCGCGCCCGGGGACAGTTCGACGGTCGAGTTCGCGGTGCGAGCGTCCGATTTGGCGTTCTGGGACGTCACGCGCGACCGATGGTGCGTCGAGTCCGGCACTTGGACGCTGCGAGTCGGCCGCTCCTCCGCCGACTTCGCCCTCGCCGCCGAGCTTCGCGTCGACGGCGAGACGGTGCCTCCCCGCGACCTGCGCAAGGCGACGGCCGCGGTCAACTACGACGACTATGAGGGCGTCGTCGTCGACGAGTGCAAGGAAGGCGGCAGCAGCGCGGCCGCCGTTCGGGAAGGCGCTTGGCTTCGCTACGCCGACGCGGCGTTCGGCGACCGCGAAGCCGTCTGCTTCGAGGCAAGAGTGTCCTCTGCAGCCGGAGGCGCGATCGAAATTTGGGCGGAGAGCCCGGGGCAAGAGGCCGTCGCCGTCGGAACGTGCCCCGTCCCCGCTACGGGGGGCGCCCAGACCTGGAACACCGTAACCTGCGCGGTCGACCGTTTGAGCGGGCGTTGCGACATCGTGCTGAAGCTCGCCCCCGGCGTCCGAATTTCTAAGTTCAGATACGTTTGAGACGGCAGATCGGGCAAATCCGTTCTTCTCTGAAAGAATGGGTTTGCCCAGCCCATCTTTTGCCACCTTAACCGCATCGCCCCTCTCCCCCTTTTTGCTCCGCCGACTATTCTTTTTTTCCTTTTTGTAAGCTTGTCCCCATACCTCAGCCGGTCTATTCGCTATATCGGGAACAGCTCTTCCCGTACCTCAGCCAGTGGATTCATCTGGCCATGTCGCGGCATTTCGCCGTCCCCCAGCTGGTATCGCGTTTTCCCACACATTTGTAAGCTTATCCCCGTACCTCAGATGGCGTGGTCGTTTCTTCTTCTTACTAAAAAATCGCCCTTGAAATGAGAACATTTGTTTGGTATAATCAAAATATAGGAACATATATTCGGTTTGAGGGGGAGCCGCGATGGATTGGAGCCTGTCTATGGAGGCCTTCTGCCGGCGTTTTGCTACCGAAGAAGCCTGCGCACGCAAGCTGTACGAGATCAAATGGCCGGACGGCTATGTCTGCCCGTTGTGTCGCCATCGGGAGGCTTCCGTGACGCGTACCCGGCGGCTTCCCCTCTATGAATGCGGAAGATGCCGTCACCAGACGTCGTTAACCGTAGGAACCGTGATGGAGAAAAGCAAGACGCCCCTTCGCAAATGGTTTCTGGCGATTTATTGCATTGCAAGAGGCGCTAACGCCCGCGAGTTATCCAAAGCGATCCGGGTAACGTACAAGACCGCCTGGCTGATCGCCCACAAGATTCGCCACGCCATCCGTCTGACCACATCCGAGCTTCCGCTCACCGGTCATGTGCGGGTCAATGAAGACCGTCATGGGCCGACCTCTCTTTACTCCGTTTATAGGCGAAATGTGAAATACCGGCCTTTGATTACCGCCGCCTCCATCTCGGAGGAGGGCCATCTGCTCCGTGTGAAACTGCACCAGGTGGCAGAGGAGCAATTGTTCATGGGAGTGACGACGAGATACGGCATGCGGTGCTTCCTTCAGCAATGCGTCGCATCGGAAGCCGACCTTAAGGTCGCTCCCGGCATCTACAACTCTGCTCGTTATCGGCCTTTAAACGCTTTTTGCTATCAAATGTCGCGCTATATGAACGAGATCTACTGCGGGATTGGTCCCAAGCATTTGCAGGCTTACTTGGACGAGTACGGTTACCGATTCAACTTCACTTCCAGCAAAGATTCGATCGTTCGGGATCTGCTTCGGCAGTGCGTCTCGCGCCCCGTCATTACCTACCCTCAGCTTACCCGCAAGGCCGCTCGAAGGATTTACGGCCAAAAAGCCAGCTAGACAGTTTCCAACTCAACGCCTCCACACTAATCTCAAGTCAGAGCCGCCATAAATGATGAAGACCCGCCGGAGTGTACTATTGCGCCGTTCGCTGAAGCGTTTTATTGTGCTGTTCGCTGAAGCGTTTTATTGTGTTGTTTTCAGTGCGTGATATTGTGCTGTTTTCATTTTGTGATATCGTGTCGTCCACCAAATCGTTCTCCTGTACTTTTCACCTGAGCGTTCTATTGGACTGTTCGCTGGGAACGCTCTATTCTACCGTTTAGTTCATAAGAGAGTTTCCCCGTTCGTCTTTGGTTAAGCGATAAAGCGAACACAAGCCCCTCTGCTGAGCAGCGGGGATAAGCTCACAAATGCGGAGAAAAGGTGATGAGGCGCGGCACCTGGAAGTTAATGGGAATTGACGAAATCTAAAAGCCCGATGCAAAACAAAGCCGCTCCCCGGGGTGGGAAGCGGCGGACAGAACCTTCGCGCGCTTTGGAGCGGTCGGCAGATCCTTCGCACGTTTTGAAGCGGCTGCGTTTTAGCCTTGCGAGCCGATGAACAGGTATCTTGCAATGACGAGCACGAACAGGATCCACATCAGCCAGTGGACGCTGTATTTTTTCTTGCCGAACCAGCTCGAGGCCGAGGCAAGCACAATGTACGACACGATGCCGAACGAAATGCCGTTGGCGATGTTGTACGTAAACGGCATGAGCGTTACCGTCAGGAACGCGGGAATGCCGATCACCAGATCGGTGAAGTCGATCTCCTTGATCGACTGCATCATCAGGACGCCGACGATGATGAGCGCCGCGCTGGTCGCCGGAGTTGGCACGAGCAGCGCGATCGGCGCCAGGAACAGCGAGAGGAGGAACAGGACGCCGGTCGTCGAAGACGTCAGACCGGTGCGGCCGCCTTCCGCGATGCCCGCGGAGCTCTCCACGAAAGCGGTCATCGTGCTCGTACCGAGCATGGCGCCGCCGCTGACAGCCAGGGAGTCGACTACCATCGCTTTGCCGATGAGCTTTTGGCCTTCCTCTTTGTTCTTCAAGAGGCCGGCGCGGTTGGCCGTACCCACCAGCGTGCCGAACGTGTCGAACAGCTCGACGAACGTAAACGTCGCGATGGCTGACAGCAGGCCCGTCGAGAGCAGATCGCCGAAGTCGAGATCCCAGAAGTTCAGCTGGCTGAAATCGGGAACCCAATCTTGTCCTTTAAGCGTGCCGAAGTCGACGACATCGACGCCCGGAATGGCACCGATCAGCGTCGTCAGCAGAATGCCGATCAAGATGGCGCCGCGCACGCGCAAAACCATCAGGAGGCCGATCAGAAAGAGGCCGACAACCGTCAACCATACCGTCGGTTGGGTCAAATCGCCCAGATGCAGGACGGTCTCGCTTCCGCCGAGGTCCGTATAGGAGCCTTTGGCAAAGTCGCGGCCGAACGCGTCGAGCGAGATGGTCAGCAGGCCGCTGTTTTTCAAGCCGATGATCGCAATGAACAAGCCGATGCCGACCGTAATGGCGTGTTTCAATCCGTCAGGCACGGCGACGACCAGCAATTGCCGAATTTTGGTGACGGTCAGGATCAAGAAAATGATTCCCGAAATAAACACCGCCGCCAGCCCCATCGAAGGAGTGATCGGGTGATCCGTCGCCTTGGAAGCGACGACCGTCGTGGCGAAGTACGCGTTCAGCCCCATGCCCGGCGCAAGCGCCACGGGGAAGTTGACGAACAAGCCCATCGCGAGAGTGAAAATTCCCGCCGCCAGCGCCGTCGCCAGGAAGATGCTGTACGTATCGAGCCCGGAGCCTCCCAGTATGGCCGGGTTGACCGCCAAAATGTAAGCCATCGTCATGAACGTCGTAACGCCCGCCATGATCTCCGTACGCACGTTCGTTCCGAGTTCCTTTAGCTTGAAGAATCTGTCCATAACTAGGGCAAGCCCTCCTTCGAATTGACTGAATCGTAAGAAACAAAAAACCCAGAAGATGCCTCTTCTAGGTTCCGCACAACGACGAAAAAGCATACCGGGGGAATCGCGCGTTTTCCCGCCGGTCTGTCTTTCCCGTTTTCCGTAGCCGGATCATTTGCGGTGATCCCTAGAGACTCCCGGGCCGATTCCCGGGATTATACGAAAAATACGATTCAGTTTGTTGTCCTTCCTCATTCTAGGTATAAGTCGCTGCTTCGTCAATCGGTTTTACGAACTTTTTTGTATTTCCTTGACGAATTAGTTCGTTTTGATAGCGTTTTCAATTCTGTTGATCGTGAAAAAGAACCCATTTACTTCCCAAAATCGGCAATAATCGAGAAAAAAAGAACGCCCCGCGGGGCGTTCCGTCCGGCTTCGTTTATTTGCCTCTGCGAGGCATCAGCCCAAAAAGGCGTCGATGCGCGCAAGCTCTTCGTCGGTGAAGCTCAGGTTCCGCACGGCACCGACGGCGTCTTCGATCTGGCTCACCTTGCTCGCGCCGATGAGCGCCGAAGTGACGCGCCCGCCGCGCAGCACCCACGCGAGCGCCATCTGCGACAGCTTCTGCCCTCGCTCGGCAGCCAGGTCGTTCAGCTTCCGCACTTTCCCGATCGTCGCCTCGTCGAGATCCTCCGGCTTGAGGAAGACGCTCGGGCCTGCGGCGCGGGAGTCCGGCGCGATCCCGTTCAGGTAGCGGTCCGTCAGAATGCCTTTGTTGAGCGGCGAGAAGGCGATCGATCCGATTCCTTCCTCCTCCAGCACGTCGAGCAAGCCGTTCTCGATCCAGCGGTTCATCATCGAATAGCTCGGCTGATGAATGACGCACGGCGTGCCAAGGCTCTTCAGAATGCGGGAGGCTTCGCGCGTCTGCTCCGGGCTGTAGTTGGACACGCCGACGTACAGCGCTTTGCCTTGACGCACGACCAAATCGAGAGCCGCCATCGTCTCTTCGAGCGGCGTATCCGGATCCGGACGGTGATGATAGAAAATGTCCACGTAATCGAGCCCCATCCGCTTCAGGCTCTGGTCGAGGCTGGAGACGAGATACTTTTTCGAACCCCAATCTCCGTACGGTCCCGGCCACATGTAGTAGCCCGCCTTCGTCGAGATGATGAGCTCGTCCCGGTAAGGAGCCAGATCCTGCTTAAGCGCTTGTCCGAACGTCTCTTCCGCGGAACCCGGAGGGGGCCCGTAATTGTTGGCGAGATCGAAATGCGTAATGCCCAGATCGAACGCCCGGCGTAGCATCGCCCTGCTGTTCTCGTACACGTTAATGCCGCCGAAGTTGTGCCACAGCCCCAGAGAGATCGCCGGCAGCTTCAGCCCGCTTTTTCCGGAACGGTTATATGTCATGTTGTCGTAACGGCTCTCGCTAGCCAAATACCCCATCGTCGCTTCCTCCTCGTTATCGGATGTAATTCATCATAGCTCTAACGGGAAGGCAAGCCTATGTCAAGAGGGAAGGGTTTTATGGAATAATGTCAGGAATGTCATAATCGCCCGAACGGAACTCGGATGGGGAGACGCCCGCGTATCGCCGGAACATTTTGGAGAAAAGAAGCGCATCCTCATACCCGACCGATCTCGCAATTTCGCCGACGGAGAAGCCGCTGCCCCGAAGCAATCCGCAAGCCTTGCGCATCCGGTATTCCATCAGATAACGCTGAGGAGGAACCCCTGTCGCTTCCTTGAAAATCGCGGACAAATATTTGCGGTCCAACCCGAGGTCCGAAGCGAGCTGCGCGATCGAGATCGGCTCGCTGTAATGGGCGTGCATGAACTCCATCGCTTGATGAATATACGCGTGGTGCTTGCGGGAATGGTTCTGCCCGCCCGGCTGAATCGGGGCGGCTTCGACCAGCGCGGCCATGAACCGGTAAGAGAGCGCATTCAGGCGCAAATCCCGGTTCCGCCCGTGCTTCAGCGCGTCGGATAACTGTTCGATCAGGCTCGGCATCACTTGCAAATCCATGGGAAAAACGGGCCGCTCCGGCGTCAATCGGGTTCGGGAGAGCAGCTCCTCCACCCGTCCTCCGTAGAACGCGCAATAAGAGTAGGTCCATGGATCGGCCTCGTCCGCCTCGTAATAGATGACGACGTTCGGGTAAATCAGGAAAGCTTCCCCTGCCGAGAGTTCGTAGGTGTGCCCCGCGACGCGGACGATTCCGCGGCCCCGATGGATGAAGTGGAACTTGTGCACGTCCCGGATGCCGGGACCGAACGAATGGCGCGGAGCGCAATCTTCCTTGCCCCAATGGTTGACGTACAGATCGGGATGGTCCCGGTAAGGTTTGTCGGGGTTGTAATGGAACAATTTCACGAATCTCGAAGCCTCCGATCGGCAGTCAAAACCGCCAGCAGCCGCATTCGCATGCGGCTTCTGACGGTTCCCGAAATTCCTTTATTCCCACTCAATGGTCGCCGGCGGCTTCGACGTAATGTCGTAAACGATCCGGTTGACGTTCTGCACTTCGTTGACGATCCGCACCGAAATTTTCTCCAGCACGTCCCACGGAATGCGCGCCCAATCGGCCGTCATGCCGTCGATCGAGGTGACGGCGCGAATGCCGACCGTATACGAATACGTGCGCCCGTCGCCCATGACGCCGACGCTCTTCATGTTCGGCAGCGCCGTGAAATATTGCCAAATCTCGCGGTCGAGCCCAGCCTTCGCGATCTCTTCGCGCAGGATCGCGTCCGATTCGCGCACGATCTCCAGCTTCTCCTCGGTCACTTCGCCGAGCACGCGGATGGCCAGCCCCGGTCCCGGGAACGGCTGGCGCCAGACGATGGCGTCCGGCAGGCCGCATTCCGTGCCGACCTTGCGCACCTCGTCCTTGAACAGCGCCTTCAACGGCTCGACCAGCTTGAACTTCATATCCTTCGGCAATCCGCCGACGTTGTGGTGCGACTTGATCGTCTGCGCCGTCACCGTGCCGCTCTCGACGATGTCGGTGTACAGCGTGCCCTGGGCGAGGAAGGCGAAGTCGTCGAACTTGGCCGATTCTTCCTCGAACACGCGAATGAACTCCGTACCGATGATTTTCCGCTTCTCCTCGGGGTCCGAGACGCCGCGCAGCTTGCCGAGGAACCGCTCCCGGGCGTCGATCTTCACGACGTTCATGTCGAACTTGCCGACGAACGTGTCCATGACGCTCTCGGCTTCCCCTTTGCGCAGCAGCCCGTGATCGATGAACATGCAAGTAAGCTGGTCGCCGACCGCCTTGTGAACGAGCGCCGCGACGACGGACGAATCGACGCCTCCGGACAAGGCGCACAGCACCTTCTGGTCGCCGACCTGGTCGCGGATCTCCCGGATGGTGTCCTCGATGAAGGAGGACATGCTCCAGTCGCCCTTGCAGCCGCAAATTTCATACAGGAAGTTGCGGATCATCTCATTGCCGTGCACGGAGTGCCGAACTTCGGGATGGAATTGTACCGCGTAAAGTCCCCGGGATTCGTCGCTCATCGCCGCGACGGGAGCGTGCGGCGTGCTCGCGTCCACTTTGAACCCGGAAGGAAGCTCCGTCACATGGTCGCCGTGGCTCATCCATACCGTCTGCCGGCTGTCCAGGCCTTGGACAAGCTTGCAGTCATGCGCGAAGTCGACGTCCGACTTGCCGTATTCGCGCTTGGTCGCCGGCTCGACCTTGCCGCCCTGCTGGTGCGTAATCAATTGCATGCCGTAGCAAATGCCGAGAATCGGAACACCGAGCTCGTACACGCCGGGATCGACGGTCGGAGCCCCCTCCGCGTAAACGCTGGCGGGACCTCCCGAGAAAACGACGCCCTTCGGCCGAAGCTCGCGAAGCTTGTCCGCGCTCGTATTGTGCGGCAGCAATTCGCTATAGACGCCAAGATCGCGGATGCGGCGGGCGATGAGCTGATTGTACTGACCGCCGAAGTCGAGGACGACGATCATTTCATGCGGATGGTTGTTCACTTTGCTAACCGAGCCTCCTGGTACATTCCCTTAGATTGAAGTAATTATAGCTTTGCGCGTTCGACAGCGTCAAGGCAAGCCTGTCGGCCCGCGCGCATCCGCCGCTAGGGAATGTTATCCTTCCGACCGCTCGAACACAAGCGATTCCAGCCGCACCTTGCCTTCGCGGGCCGTCACAACGATGCGGTGTCCGCCTTCCGCAAGGGGCGGCAGCTCGAGCGGCGCCTCCGTCCAATCCGCCTCGGCCTTGGCGACGCCGAGCGCCGTTCCGTCGACAGCGGCCGCAACGCTCGCCGGTCCGTCCGGGGCGTTCAGCCGGATTTTCAACCGATACGTCTGCCCCCCCGTTTCTGGAGCGACCGTGAAGTCGTAGGCCAGCCAATCGCCCGGCGCGAGCTGAACGCACAGCCCTCCGCCCGTGTCCCAGCGATGCCAGCCCGGCTCGGTCGGCGGCGTGCGGGGGCGGCCGTCCAAATAACGAATCTCCACCCCGTCGCCCCTCCGGTAGCCGGCTACCCAATCGCTTGCTTTGGCGATGGCGAAGCCGATGCCGGGCCCTTGGAAGCCGTAATGGATCGCCGGAATCCGCACGGGCAGCCGCCGGAACAGCGCCCGGACGACTTCGGGCCGATAGCGGCACGCCTCCAGCGGCAGCGCATCCAAATACGCCGTCAGAATCCGGCTTGCCGAGGCGCGATCCGGCTTCTCGCCTCCCTGCAAATAGCCGGCGAGCTTCTCCCAGCCTTCCGGCCGAGCGATCGAGCAAGGGGAGTTGTCGGTGTCCATCTTTTTCCACGTCCAGAAGTTCCAGCTGATCCCGTGGTCCTCGAACAGCCGAAAAGCGCCCGCGTACCAGTCGAGATCGTTCTCTCCGCCCTCCCCCATGAAGATCGGCGCTTCCCACGCTTCCCGGAAGTCCAGATAGCGCCGGATGCTCTCCGTATCCGGGTTGTTCCAATATTTATGAAATTGATACAGCACGTTATCGTCCAGACGTTCGGTGAAAATCGACCAGTCCGTCGCCCAATGCACGCCTTCGACGATGATCAGGTGCCGGTCGTCCACTTCCCGGATCGCGCGAATCATATCGCGGTATAGCGGCTGAACGTCCGCATGATAAGCGCCGTGGTAATCCGGAAGCGGCTCGTTCAGCAGGTCGTAGCCCGCGACGATCCATTCGTCCCGATAGCGGCGCGCCAGCATGCGCCACATCCCGATGGCGGCCACCCGATGCCGCTCGTTCATGAACAGCTCCGGCCGATCATGCTCCGAATCGTCGATATTCGCCCCGGTCTGGCCGCCAGGCGCGCCGTGCATGTCCAGAATGACGTATAAGTTCCAGGTTCTGCACCACCGGATCACGCGATCCAGCAGCCGCAGCGCGGCTTCGTTGTAGCCTTCTCCGTTCAACTCTCCCTCCAGCAGCATACGGGCGTTGAACGGCACCCGGACGGAGTTGAAGCCTTCCTCCGCGATCCGCCGAATGTCCGCTTCGGCGATATAACGGTCGCGATACGCTTCCCAGAAGGAAGCCGCTTCCTCGTCGCCGACGAGCTCGGCCACCATCCGCTCGATCCGTCTCGGCCGGTCTCCGCCCTCCGGCAGCTTCCACATATAGCCTTCCGGGAGCAACCAGCTCCCGAGCCCGACTCCCCGCAAAATCAATTCTTCTCCGCGCCCGTTGACCAGCCTTTTCCCTTCGGCGCGCACCCATCCGTCCACTTCCGTCCGCTTCATGCCCGCTCCCCCTTCGGTTAGACCAAACCGGTCTCTTTGCTTCGGTATTCCATCGGCGTAATGCCTTCCGCTTCCTTGAACACTCTCGTGAAATGCTTGACGCTGTCGAAGCCGGCCCGCGAGCAAATCTCGTACACTTTAAGATCGGTTCCCGCCAGCAGCTCCTTCGCCTTGGCCAGCCGCAGCTTCCGCAAGTAGGCGGAGAAGCTCTCCCCCGTATACTCCTTGAACGCCTCGCTGAAATACGTGTAGTTCAGCGAGATATGGTTCGACACGACCGCCATGTTGACGTCCTCGTGGTAATGCTCCTGCAAATAGTCCACGGCCTTCTGCATATCCTTCCGCTCCGCATGGGCCGATCGCACGCGGGCGACATATTCGTCCAGCCGCTCCAGCAGCCGCTCGACATGGTGATAGTAATCGTGGAAACGGTCGAAGTTGTCGATATGCCCCGCCTTCTTGTACAGCTTCAAAATTTCCACGGACTCCTCCCCGTAAGTGCGGAACACCCGGTCGAACACCTCTTCATTGAACAAGCGGCTGATGGCCAGCAAGTAGCCGATTTCGCAGCGGGAGACGACGCGGATGTCGAGCGTCGCCTTCAGCAGCCGCTTGATCTCCGGCAGCCGGCCCATGCCGATCAGATTCGATATTTTGCGGATCGGTTCGACCGGCACCGGACAGCCCGAGTCAAGGCTGCGGACGGCGTCGTACTCGATCGTTCCGGCATCGGGGTGCAGCAGAAAATATTTCGAAGCCTGACGCGCCTGGCTGTAGGCGAGCCTGAGCTGGCCCATGCCCGCGACTCTGGAGCTGAGCGCGAGGAACGGGTGCCCTTGGGCGCTGCCTCTCAGATGCTCCAGCATTCGGGAGAACAATCTGGAATCGCGTGCCGCCAGGATGCTCTCCCCTTCCCGAATGCTGCATCTCGCCCATTGCGGCTGCCCCGCCAGCCACTGCTCCAGCCGGGACGACACGGCGAGGGCGTCCGAAGTTCCGGCCGGCAGCTTGAGAAGGCCGACCGTATATTCGCCGTCCATCCAATCGAGGCCGGCCTCCAGCAGCAGCTCGCGAACTTCCCGCTCCCCGACGCTCTCCCGCAGAAGCACGTACGCGAGCCGGTCGGACTCGCCCGCCGCTCGCTTCCCGTCCGCAGCCGAGCCTTGCCGTTCCCGCTGCCGAAGCTCCTCCTCCAGCCGCTCCAGCACCGCGAACAGCTCGCCGCGAACGATCGGCTTGAGCAAATATTCCCGCGCCTGGTAGCGGATCGCCGCCTTGGCGTACGGAAAATCGTCGTAACCGCTCAGGATGACGACCGCCGGCTTCTCCGGCAACGCTTGCAGACGTTCCAGCAATTCGATGCCGTCCATGACGGGCATGCGGATATCCGTCAGCAGAAGCTGAACTCCTCCCGCGGAGAGAAGAGCCAGCGCTTCGCTGCCGTTCTCCGCGAACGCGAACTCGTACCGGCCCGGGTACTGGCGTTCGATCATGGCCCGCAGGCCGTGACGGATATTCGTCTCGTCGTCGGCAATGACCAGCTTGCGCTTCATCGGCTCTCTCCTCCGGTCAGATTGAATCTCGGCAGCGTCATGACGACCCGGGTGAAGCTTCCCTCCACGCTCTCGACCCGGATGCCGCTCTCCTGCCCGTAGGATATGACGAGCCGCTGGTCGACGTTGCGGAGCCCGATGCCGCTCCCTTCCTTGCCCTTGGCGAATTCGCTGCGGAGCTCCCGGTAATCGGATTCTTCCATCCGGAGCATCCGGTTCAACCTCCTCAGCGGCTCTTCCGGCATGCCGCTGCCGTTGTCCGCGATCTCGATCACGCACTGGTCGTTCCGGACGGCCGCCGTCAAGGCGACCAGCAGCTTCCCGTCCTTCAGGCCGGACGCATTCATGCCGTGCTTGACGGCGTTCTCGACAATCGGCTGAAGCGACATTTTGAGCACCTCCTGGTCCATGCATTCCGGCGGAACGTCCAGTCTGAGCTCCAGCCGGCCATCGTACCGGATGTTCATGATCGCAACATAGTTGCGGATGTGGTCGATCTCGTCCCGCAGCCGGACGCGGTCGTGCGTCCACTGCAGGCTGTAACGCATCATGCCGCCCAGCGACGTCAGCGCGTCCGAGATCGTATACTGGCCCTCGATTTCCGCGAGCATTTTCAAATTTTCCAGGGTGTTGTACAGGAAGTGGGAATCGATCTGATTCTTGAGCGAGCGAAGCTCCGCTTCCTTGGTCGCCGCCTGGCGGTTCACCTGCTCCACGATCAGCTCGTTGATCTTCTTCAGAAGCTGCCGGTAATGGTGGCCGAGCTCGCCCACCTCGTCCGTGCCGTAGACGGGAACGTCCAGGTGGAAGTCGCCTCCCCGCACTTTCTTCATCGAATCCCGCAGCACCTTGAGCCGCTTCAGAATAAGCGAATGCATAAAGGAAGAGATGACGATGAGCACGGCGGCGAGCATTAGGACGACGAACACCAGGTTGGTGCGGGTGCGCCGGAGATCGGCCATCGTGTCCGCCAGCGAGACGACGTTCACCAGATGGATGCCTAGGCGCGGAATATAGGATTGAACGGCCAGATACGACTGCCCGCCGTAGCGGAACGCTTCGGTGCTGTCGCCCTCGTCCGGCGTCAACCGAATCGCGTCGATCAATTGCTTCGCAGACGCGTGCCGGAAGATGGCCGCATCTTCGTCCGTGAAAATCTGGCCGTTGCGGGACACGACGAGCAGCTGGGAGCTGGGCTCCTGGACGCTGAACGTCTTCGTAAAAAACTGTTTGATATCCATATCGACTTCCAGAACGCCGTTATGCGACTGGTCGGGATACGTAATCTCCCGCAGCAGGGATACGGTCGGGCCCTGATTGTCAAACCCGGACGTCGTATTCGACAGAATCGAGTCGCTGCGTTGAATCTCCCACCAGACCATTCCGCGTTGCCCGAGGACGGTATCGTACCAGCTTTTGCTCCGGATTCTCGACTCCTTCAGAACGACCGGCCAAAATTCGTACACGCGGGGATTGCTCGTATACAGCCGAATGCCCGAGATACGGGGGTTGTTGAACAGGAAATGCTCGAAGTTGCTGAAAATTTTCGTCTTGAACTCCAGCAGCGAAGCGGTGTCCATCTCCTCCTGCGTCTGCAAATAATCGTTCATGTCCTGATTCGACAACGCCAGCTGCCCCGTCCACTCCATCAGGTCGATGTTGTTCTGAATGTTGTTTTTCTCGATGTCGAGAATGTTCTCGTTCTTCTTCGCCATCTCGCGGATGGATTGGTCGGAGATGCCGCTAAAAACGTACCAGGCGAAAAGGACGATCGGAATAAAAATAATCAGCACGAACGATAAAATAAGCTTCGCCTGAATCGGCAAGCCTTCGGCAACCCGGCGAATCGCCCCCATCCAGCCTCGCCCCGCTCTTCTTACACCGTTCACATCGCTGCCCGGTAATGACCGCAAGCCCGACCGTCCCGTTTAGGACGGCCAGGCCGGCTGCGTTTGCGAATCCGATGCGCTATTTGTTCAGCGACTCCAGCTTCTTGACGTTCGCCTCGTATGCTTGCTGGCGATACGCCTCGATCGCATCCTGATCGCTTCGGTCCTTCAAATAAGTGTCGAAAATATTATCGAATTCGGCGTCCGATTTGGCGAGCAGCAGCTTCGGCAGCGTCTTGCCCCACAGGCGGGCGTTCTTGCTGCTGGCGACGCCTTCCTTCGTCGTCGGCGGCGGATCGAGGTTGTCGAACTCCGACATGCTCATCGAATGGCCCTTCGTCCAGTCTTCCAGCTGCTTGGCCGGCTCAACGCTGGGCGGCGCCCATTGCAGATTCATGTTCGTGTCCATAAGCATCCAATATTTATAGGAAGCTCCGTATTTCTGGTCGAACGCCAAGCGATCTTTGTTGAGCAGATCGACCACTTCCGGCTTGAATTGGTCTTTGCCGTCGATCGTGTCGTACGTGACGCCCTTCTCGCCGAGGAACAAGTCCTTGTTGCCTTCTTCGCTGATGAGATAGCTCAGGAAGGAGATCGCCCGCTTCTTGTCCTTCACGTTCTTGGAGATGAGCGTAACCGTCCAGCCGGAGATGCCCGGACCCGACAGCGTCGGCGCGTCCAGCGCGGCGTTGGAAGGCCCGTCGACCGCGATGTAGACGGAGTTCGGGTCCTTCTGATAACGCGCGAGGTTCTGCGTTGCGAAGTCGGAGCGTTGATAGAGCATTGCGAAGTAACGGCCTTGCGCGATTTTCTCCTCCATCTGCGGGCGCTTGTCAATGAAGATGTCTTTGGCCAGCAGGCCCATCTCGTTCGCCTTGCGGAACGTCTTCAGCCAGCGGAGATATTCGGGATCCTGCCGGCGGTCGTACAGCTTGCCGTCCTTCTGCTGCGGGATCGCCAGGAAATTCTGCAGATAGGATTCCAGCGAGTAGTTGCCGGTGTCGGTGAATTCGTGCAGCCCGAGCGGGATGAGCGGCTGTCCGTCCACTTCCGGGAACTTCTCCTTCGCCAGCTTCAGGGCGTTCAGGAAGCCTTCCGGCGTGCGCATGTCGGGTTTGCCGATCGCCTCGTAAATATCCTTGCGAACCTCGAACGTCTGGTTCGACGTGAAGCTCTGGCCGTACTTCTCGTAGTCGGCCGGGGAGGACGATGCGTTCGGGTAGCCGTACACGTTGCCGTCGGGCTGCGTGAACCAGCCGAGCTTGGCCGGATCGGCCACTTTGTAGAAGTAGGCGTCGTACTGGTCGGCCAGCTCGTTGAGCGGCAGAACGAGCTTGCCGCTGATCATCTTCCGGACGGCTTCGTCGGTGGCGGCTAGGGTGATGAAGTCGGGCAGCGAGCCGGAAGCGAGCATCGTGTTCAGCTTCTCGTTCTCGTTGCCGGCCGGCACGATGAAGTTGAGGCTGACCCCGGTTTTCTTCGTCACGTACTTCGCCACGACGTCGTCGCCCCACTTCGAGTTGAACCAGGAGAAGTTAATGTACCAGTCGAACGTAATCGGCGAAGTGTCCGCCTGCCAGCCCGGCGCGTCGCCGCCGGACGGTTGCGCGCTGGACGACGCGGCCGAGGATGCGGAAGGCGGTGCGGCGCTCTCCGAAGCCCCGCTGTTTGCGGCTTTGTTGCCTCCGGAGGAGCAGGCGGCGAGCGACAACACCGTCGTCGCGGCGAGCAGGGAGGTCAGCAGCTTGCGTTTGGTTCCCATATTTTCGGCCCCTTTAAAAAATGATGACTTGCCTTTATTACCAGCCGGCGCGCTTGGCGCCAGCGGATAAACGAATGCGCGCAATTTGCCGGTGTCAGCCCTTGAGCGAGCCGATCATGAAGCCCTTCACGAAATATTTCTGCAGGAAGGGGTAGACGATGACGATCGGGGCGGTGGTGACGACCATCGTCGCCAGCTTGAGCGATTGGCTCGTCACGCCTACGGCGACGCCGCTCGGCATGGCCGCGATCATCTGGTTGGAGCTGGCCTGCGCCACGACCCGGTACAAGTAGGTCTGGATCGGCTGCAGGTCGGTCTCATTAATATAGATCATTCCGGTAAAGTAATCGTTCCATTGGTAGACGCCGTGGAACAAGGCGATCGTCGCGACGACCGGCATGGAGACGGGAATGACGATCCGCAGGAAAATCGTGAAATCGCCGGCTCCGTCGATCTCTGCGGCCTCGGTCAGGCCGTCGGGAATGTCCCGGAAGAAGGTGAGGAAGATGATCAGGTCGAAAAAGCTGAACATCGCCGGGACGATATACACGATAAAATGGTCGAGCATCCCGAGGTCGCGGATGAGCAGGTACGTCGGTATAAGGCCGCCTCCGAAAAACATCGTGATCGTGCCGATCAGCATGTAGAGTTTGCGGCCGATCAGCTCGCCCCGGGACAGGGCGTAGGCGACCATTGCCGTGAACAGGACGTGAACGACCGTGCCGACGACCGTCTTGGCTACCGTTATGCCCATCGCGGTCATAATGCCGCTGCTTTGGAACACCGTCCGGAAGCTGTCCAGGCTGAACTGGCGAGGCCACCAGTAAATGCCGCCTCGCATGCCGTCCGTCCCGTCGTTGAAGGCGTTGACGACCACATACCAGATCGGATACAGCGTCAGAAAGCAGATGACGAGCATCAGGACGCCGTTGGCCCAGTCGAACGCGGCTTCGCCCGGCGTCCGGCGCTTAAGGATGAACATGAGCGCTTCGCCGCCTTTCTTGGAGGGTGACTTGAATTCGTCAGAAGAGGGAGGTGTCGTTCAGCTTCTTCGTCACGTAATTCGCCCCGAGCAGGAGGCCGAGCGCGATGACCGACTTGATCAGGCCGACCGCCGTCGAATACGAATACCGGCCGTCCGCGATGCCCGTCTGGTACACGTACACGTCGATGACGCTGCTGGCGCTCTCGTTCAGCGAGTTGCGCAGCACCAGAATCTGATCGAAGTTCGAGTTGAGCAGGCCGCTGACCGCCAGGATGAACAAAATGGCGATCGTCCCTTTGATGCAGGGGAGCGTAATGCTCCGCATTTTCTGGAACCGCCCGGCCCCGTCGATGGTCGCCGCTTCGTACAGCTCCGGGGAGACGCTGCTCATCGCCGCCAGGTAGATGATGGCCGACCAGCCGAGCTCCTTCCAGATGTCCGAGGTGACGACGATGGTCCAGAAATACCGCGGCTCCGCCAAATAAGAGATCGGCGTATCGATGAAGCCGAGCGCCAGCAGGATTTTGTTGACGATCCCGACGTCCGCCAGCCACGTGGCCAGAATGCCGCCAAGAATGACCCACGACAGGAAGTGGGGCAAGTAAGAGATCGTCTGGATCGACTTCTTGAACCGGGCGGAACGGATCTCGTTAAGCAGCAGGGCGAACAGGATGGGCAGCGGAAAACCGACGATCAGCTTGATCAGGCTCATGCCGAGCGTGTTGCGAATGACGTTGCCGAGATTGTCGTCCGTCAGAAATTCCTTGAAATGCTCCAGCCCGGCCCACGGCGCCTGGGACATCGGCAGAATAATGTCGTAGTCCTTGAAGGCGATGAGGATTCCATACATCGGAATGTAATTGAACACCACCATCCAGGCGACGCCGAGCAGCGCCATCAGCTGCAAATACCGCTGCCGGTAGAGCTTCCGCAGCCATTTTTTCCTTCTCTCGCTGCCGAAGGCTCTGACCGCCGCCGGATTCGGCGCCTCTGCGTTCGCGTTCATTTATGCGGCACCTCCTCGCCGTAAGCATTAAATGTAAACCCTTTCATGGAAGTAATTGTACAGGCGAAAGCGCCCGAAGAACAGACACCTCATTCAAGGTAAGGTGCCTTTTTTTCGGGTGGGGCGGTGGGAGAAGGGGGATCGGCGGAGGGGGCGGATGTAGCTCAGATTCTGAGCCGCTTTGGCCGATGTTCGACGAAGGGGGCGGATGTAGCTCAGATTCTGAGCCGCTTTGGCCGATGTTCGGCGGAGGGGGCGGATGTAGCTCAGATTCTGAGCCACTTTGGCCGATGTTCGGCGGAGGGGGCGGATGTAGCTCAGATTCTGAGCCGCTTTGGCCGATGTTCGGCGGAGGGGGCGGATGTAGCTCAGATTCTGAGCCGCTTTGGCCGATGTTCGGCGGAGGGGGCGGATGTAGCTCAGATTCTGAGCCGCTTTGGCCGACGTTCGGCGGAGGGGGCGGATGCAGCTCAGATTCTGAGCCGCCTTGGCCGATGTCCGGCGGAAAACGAGAAAGAGGATGCCCAAGACAAGCCAAAGAAGACCTTCTGGAACATCCCCTGGCAGCGCAGAAAACGGTGCGCCCTACCCCCGCACAGCCGCGAGCACCTGCTCCGTATGGCCTTTCACGCGGATGTTGCGCCACTCCTCGCGAAGTACGCCCTCCTCGTCGATGAGGAACGTGGAGCGCACAATGCCCATGTACGTGCGGCCGTACAGCTTTTTCTCCTGCCAAACGCCGAACGCTTCCGCGACCGCGTGATTCTCGTCCGACAGCAGCAGGAAAGGCAGCCCGTGCTTGCCGGCAAACTTGACGTGCTGCTTTACGGGATCCGGGCTGATGCCGAGAATGACGGCCCCCGCCCGTTCGATCTCCGCGTTCGCGTCCCGGAAGTCGCACGCTTCCTGGGTGCAGGTCGGCGTCAGATCTTTCGGGTAGAAATAGAGGACGACCTTGCGGCCGCGAAACTGGCTCAGCTTGACGTTCTCCCCGTTCGACGCGGGCAGCTCGAAGTCGGGGACGGGTTGTCCGATTGCGATTGGCGTCATCTTGGTTGCTCCTTTGACAGCTTGGTTTTCCGTTAACAGCTCGGTCTTCCGTATAGATTGCCCCGATCCCGGCCTCGCGCCCGACGGCGGCCCTTACGACCCCGCGCCCCGGTACCGCTTCACGCCGCGGTTCCACACGTACAGGCCGAGGGCGAAGAAGATGACGCCCATAACCGGTGTCAGCCACGCCATGACACGATCGTGATGCCGGTCCAGGAAAAACGAAGCCGGGTAGACGCCGACGAAAGCGAACGGCAGCAACCAGGTCAGCAGGAAGCGAATGCCCTTGTTGTAAATTTGAATCGGATAGCGCCCGTAGTTCTGGATGTTGTACATGAGCGGCGCGATGCCCGTCGGGGCGTCCGAGTAGAAGGAGATGGCCGCGAGCGCCGTGTACAAGCCCATGTAAATGAGCACCGAACCGAGCACCATAACGATCAGCACGAGCGGATCGTACCAATGCAGCGGAAGCCCGAGCTTCGCCCAAGCCGCCGCCATGATGCCGAGTCCGACGAGCGAGCCGAGGAGCGAAGGCGGATCGACGTTTTCCAGCATGACCTGCGTCAGCGATCCGGCCGGGCGGGTCAGAATGCGGTCCATCTCCCCCTTCGTAATGTACCTGTCGCTGAAGTTCCACAAGTTCATGAACGTGCTGAAAATGCCGTAAGGAATCATGAAGTAGCCGTACACGAACACGACTTCCGCTTCGGTCCAGTCGCCGAGGGCGGGCGTGTGCGTGAACACGACGAAGATGAAGATCAGATTCATCGCCGAGAACATCAGATCGGAGAACACCTCGACCCAGAAGTCGGCGCGGTACGTCAGCTTCGTTTTTATATAATTGGCCAAGTACTCCCGAAATAGCGACAGCGCAAAACCCATTTTCCGCATGGCCGCTTACCCCCCTTGCACGAACAGCCGCTTGCGCGCCGCCCGCCACATCAGCCAGATCGGCACGATCAGCGCCGCGAACCAGACGAATTGGACGAGCAGCGCGTTCCAGGCGTCCCCGCCGCTCAGTCTTCCCGTGAACACGGAGCCCGGCAAATACGTAATCGCCTGAAAGGGCAGCCAGTCGAGAATCGCCCTGGCCCAGCCCGGGAAGAACGTCATCGGCAAAATGACGCCCGACAGCAGATCGATCAGCACGCGTTTGAGCCGCATGAGGCCTTCGTTGTTTTCCACGAAGAAAGCGAACAGTCCCGTCAAAATGTTAAGCTGCGAATTAATGAGGAAGCTGAACCAGATCATGACGAAGAACATCGCCCAGCGAAGCGGATCGGTCGGCAGCGACACCGGGAAAATGAGGATGGCCACGATCATGCCGGGCGCCATGAACAGGAGCAGCCGGAACAGGCCTTCGCCGAAGCCCTGCATCATTTTCACCATGAGATAGGAGATCGGCCTCGTCATCTGCACCGCCACGCTGCCGTCGCGGATTTCGTTCGATATTTCCCGGTCGAGATTATTGAAATAAAAAGCTCTCGCCATCCAGGAGACCGCGATATAAGTCGTCATCTGCGCGACCGTAAAGCCGCCCAGCGTCTCGGCGCTTCCATAGATCGCCTTCCACATGAAATAGTAAGCGCCGATGTTGATGGCATAAATGACGATGCCGCTGTAATAATTTACGCGGTAAGCGAGCATCATCAGGAAACGGATGCGAATAAAGTCAAGGTAAGCGCTAGCCACGGACGGCCTCCTTCGCCTCCGGGCTTCCGGTGCGGTAAATTTCGCGCACGATTTCGTCGGTGTTCGTCTCGAAAATTTTAATGTCGCTGATCTCCGCGGACGATCCGACGACCCGGGACAGCACGTCCGACACGTTCAGCTCGCGGGGAATCCATACTTTGGCCGTCACCTCGTTCTCCTTCGTCCAGCGCACGTCCAAACCGCTCGTGAGCGCGGATACGGCCGCCAGCGGGATCGGATCGGTGAACTGGAACTGAACCTCGCGGCCTTTGCCCCAGCGCTCCTTCAGCTCCTCCAGGCCGCCGTCGTAGATGATTCGGCCGTCGTCGAGCATAATAACCCTGGAGCATAACGCTTCAATGTCCTGCAGATCGTGGGTCGTAAGCAAAATGGTCGTGCCGTGCTCGCGGTTCAGCTTTTTGAGAAACTCGCGAATTTCCGTCTTGACGACGATGTCCAGGCCGATGGTCGGCTCGTCCAGGAACAGGATGGACGGCTGGTGCAGCAGCGCCGCCACAAGCTCGCACCGCATGCGCTGGCCGAGGCTCAGCTTGCGGACGGGCCGGTTGAGCAGATCGCCAAGCTGCAGCGTCTCCACCAGCTCGTCCAGCCGGCGCTTGAAGTCGGCCTCGTCGACCCGGTACACCTTGCGGAGCAAGCGGAACGATTCGATGACGCCGATGTCCCACCACAATTGGCTTCGCTGCCCGAACACGACCCCGATGCCGCGAACGAACTGCTCGCGCTCTTTGTAGGGAACGTAGCCGTTCACGAGAAGGCGTCCGGACGTCGGCACGAGAATGCCCGTGAGCATTTTGATCGTCGTCGATTTGCCCGCGCCGTTCTCGCCGATGTATCCGCAAATCTCCCCTTGGGGAATCTGAAAACTAATATCCTTGACCGCCGTCACCTCGGTATGCTCCCGCTTGAACAGATCGAGCAACGCTCCCTTGAGGCCTTCGCGGTTTTTTTGAACTTTGAATTGCTTGCGCAACTGGTGCACGTCGATTGCCAGCATAGGCTCATCGTCCCCCCCAATTCGACAAAACTTGATTCTATATGCGGCATAACTTTATAATTTTACAATATGTAATCATAATACGCTAAACATACCGCGTAAACGGCAGCGGAACCGGACCCGCAAGCGGCTTGATCCGGGCTGCCATACCGGCGAAAGGATTACGTCAACATGAGAAAAAAGTGGAAATGGACCTTATTTAGCGTACTGGCTCTCGTGGTGGTCGCCCTGCTGCTTGTCGGGTGGAAAGTATACGGCACCTACCACGAGCTGGGGGAAATGTCGAAGTCGAAGGACGAATCCCGCTTCGGCCAATTCGAGGACAAACCGGAGGAGAAGCCGCCGGAATGGACGGGCACCGAGCGGGTGAACATTCTGCTCATGGGCGGCGACGAACGCGGCCTGCGCAAGGGCGAAATCGCCCGCTCCGACTCCATGATGGTCGCTTCCTTCGATCCGGTGACGAAGAAAGCGCATCTGTTCTCCATTCTCCGCGATACGTACGTAGACATTCCGGGGTACAAGAACAACCGGATCAATACGGCGATTACGCTCGGAGGCCCGAATCTGGCGATGAAGACGGTCGGCAACCTGCTCGGCCTGGATATTCAGTATTACGTCTATGTCGATTTCCAAGGCTTTATCAAGCTGGTGGACGCGATCGGCGGGGTTGACTTCTACGTCGAAAAGGATATGCATTACACGGACGCAGCGGACGGACACGTCTATGACATCGATCTGAAAAAAGGCCAGCAGCATCTGGACGGCGAGCATGCGCTGCAATACGTGCGTTTCCGTCACGACGCCATGTCCGATTTCACGCGGACCGAACGCCAGCGCGCGTTCCTGAAGGCGGTCGCCGACAAGCTGAAGAACGGCTGGAACCTCATGAAGCTGCCCGAAATTCTGAACAAGGTGAATCCGTACATCGAGACGAACCTGTCCGCGAACGATATGCTGAAGCTGGCGAGCCTCGGGTACAAGTCGCATCAGGCCGGCTCCGCCCAGATTCCGCCAATGGATCTCATCTCCGACGAGCGCGAAGCCGGCGCTTCGGTGCTCGGCGTGAAGGACCCGGAAGCGCTCAAGGAATACGTTCAGGAAGAGCTGCAGAAGGACGAGACGACGGCTCCGGCAAGCCCGTCCGCGTCGGCGTCGGCTTCGCCTTCCGCGAGCGCGGAGTGAGGAGCGGCGGATTCGCTGGATCACCTGGCCACAGACCGGCCTAGCGGTTTGCCGATTCACCCGGTCATTTATCGAGTCATCGTTTTAGCCGCACAAGGGGGCCGTCGCCGAGACGGTCCCCGGTTGCGTTAACCCGAAGGAGGCGTTGGAATATGCAAGAGAGAGTCCGATCGGCGCAATTGTACGAAGAAGCGAAGCGGCATATCGTCGGCGGGGTGAACAGCCCTTCCCGCTCGTTCAAGGCGGTGGGCGGAGGCGCCCCGGTGTTCATGGAGCGCGCGCAAGGCGCCTATTTCTGGGACGCGGACGGGAACAAGTACGTGGACTATCTGGCGGCGTTCGGGCCGATCATTACCGGCCACGCGCATCCGCATGTGACGGAGGCGATCGTGCGCGCGGCGCGGAACGGCACGCTGTACGGGACGGCGACGGAAGGCGAGATTAAGCTTGCGCGCATGCTCAAAGAGGCGATTCCGTCGATGGACAAGGTGCGGTTCGTCAATTCCGGCACGGAGGCGGTCATGACGACGATCCGCGTCGCCCGCGCCGCGACGGGTCGCAACAAGATCGTGAAGTTTGCCGGATGCTATCACGGCCACTCCGATCTGGTGCTTGTCGCCGCCGGCTCCGGGCCGTCGACGCTCGGCATTCCCGACAGCGCCGGCATCCCGGTCAGCATCGCGAACGAAGTCGTCACCGTGCCGTTCAACGAGCTGGACGGGCTGAAGCTGGCGCTGGAGCGCTGGGGCGACGACGTGGCAGCCGTCCTGGTGGAGCCGATCGTCGGCAACTTCGGCATGGTCATGCCGAAGCCGGGCTTCCTCGAAGGCGTCTGCCGCCTGGCGCGGGAAGCCGGAGCGCTCGTCATCTACGACGAGGTCATCACGGCGTTCCGCTTCCATTACGGGTCGGCGCAGACGTTCGCCGCGTTCCCTGACCGGGCGGCGATCGAGCCGGACTTGACAGCGCTGGGCAAAATTATCGGCGGCGGGCTGCCGATCGGCGCCTACGGCGGGCGGCGCGAGGTGATGGAGCAGATCGCGCCGCTCGGTCCGGCCTACCAAGCCGGCACGATGGCGGGCAACCCCGCTTCCGTCGCGGCGGGCATCGCCTGCCTCGAGGTGCTGCGCGAGCCCGGCGTCTACGAGCGCATGGAGGCGCTGGCGACGCGGTTGACGGACGGTCTGCGCGACTCGGCCGCCCGGTACGGGGTGCCGCTGACGATCAACCGCATCGTCGGCGCGTTCTCGACCCACTTCTGCGACCACCCGGTCACGAACTACGCGGAGGCGCAGGATACGGACGGCGAGCTGTTCGCGCGGTTTTTCCGCGAGATGCTGGAGCGCGGCATTTACCTGGCGCCGTCCAAGTACGAAGCCTGGTTCCTGACGACGGCGCACACGGACCGGGACATCGACGACACGCTGGAGGCGGCGGAAGCTTCTTTCAAGGCGATCGCGCGGAGGTAACGTCTATCAAGTTCCTGCTTCGCCAACCCAGGCTCGCCGATTCGCTCTCGGCAGCCTGGGATATATTTCAATCCACGCATCCCTGCGGATCCGACGATTTGTGAAATATTTCACAAATTAATTATATCAAAAAACTGTCTTGACATCTTGCAGCACCATAAAAAGCCACAAATACGGCGGTTTCTTGTGCGACTAAGTTCTTGTCTTATAACGTAAAAACTCCCTTCTGACACCATCAAAAGCTTAAATAACTCCAGCTTTGCCCTGATTAAAAAGCTTATTGGGCTCCCCATTCGATGGAACTGTGTGGACATAAAATCCAGCAGTTCTGTACTTAATTGAGGTTGAAGCAGCATTTACAAAAGTTTTAAACCTCAAAAATCCGGTATCTCTGTCGAAGTCAAGATTATCAGCATGGGCTATCTCTAAAAACGGAGAAGAGACGATAATGGACAATAATAAACCTAAGACAACTTGCCTAAGCTGTTTAAGCACTTTTCCACCTCAATTACTTGATTAACTTATAATTGGTGGTAAAATCAGTGTAAACAAAGGGATGATAATATCCCTTAGTATTGTAAATGAGAGGAATATCCGAGTAACCCTTATAAGTGACACCTACTTTGGGATCGATAGAAGTCATATCCCAAATCTGACCCCAAAAAATAGTCCACTCCAACGAGTGCTCCCCATCCCAATTGAAGGCACCTTTATCGGCGGACACTACCTTAAACTCAAAAGTGGAACGCAAATAGCCTGTTCCATAGTAATAAAACATCGAGGGTTGTGGAGTTACACTTCCGATAGTTACCAGCTTATTCGTTTTCACCCATTGGACATAATCATTAATACTCTTCTTAACTTCTGCCCTACCTGCAGCATTTTGACCAGCAGCGTCCAAAAGATTGTAGACCTTATTAGCCCAAGAAGCAGAAATGGTCCTATAATCCACATTGAAAATGAGATCATAGAAACTCTTAGCTTCATAAACAGCCTTATCGATAACTTCTTTATTGTAACCATACTCCGCCATAATACTTGCAGGAGTAACAAGCTTTGCAAACTTGTCTCCACTCTTAAACGGCATTTCATACATCTCATTCGGAACGTTCTTCAAGATGTACGGATAACTAGCGGCGTTCTTCGGAAGATTCGTGGTACGAATTACTTGACCCCACAAGTCTTTCTTTCCGCTAATTTCATCTTGAGCGCTGTCTACAGCGGATTGATCTACGGGTAATGTCTCACCTGCCCTTACTTTAAGAATACGCTCGATAATAGCTACAGCTTGCGCACGAGTAGTAGTCCCATCCAAATCCAAGTTACCGTTACCCGTACCCGTAATAAGACCAGCCTTTGCCGCCAAGAGAATGTAACTAGCGTCATCATTAGCAGCTTGGTTAATCCCTCTTACAGCCACTCTAGCCATCTCAGAGCGTTTCATAGCGACAGGGTATCCGTTTACACCGAATTCATTTTGGGTAACAAGTCCGCCCTTGACCGCTGCCTCTACATAATTGGTATACCAAGGAACTCCAACTCTAGCGGGTTCCAAGCTGTATCCAATTGCAACAACTGCCATCTTGATAAACTCAGAACGACTTACAGGTTGATCTGGTTTAAAGCTTCCGTCAGTGTACCCATTAACATAACCTTTTGCTACAGCATCTCGGATGACAGATTCGGCCCAATAACCAGCTTTTACATCCTTAAAGTTAGTAAGCTTATTTTGAGTCGTGGATTGAGTAGAAACAGCAGCGATCTTTACATCTTTCCCAAAAAACTGCATATCCTTCAAAGGAACATAATCATGATCTACGGATTCAATCTCCGTACGAGGAACAGCGTTTGCAACACCTACATAACCCGGAAGAATCGTGCTAGCTACGATGATTACAGCACCAGTTGCAGTAGTAAACTTATTCATTTGCGACCTCCATCTTTCGTTATCTAATCTTTATTAAAGAAATTTGAATTTGTGATTTCAAGGTCTTTCTTAGAAAACTCTACAGAAATTAAACCTCTGATTACCGAATTGAACTCCTTAACCTTTTGTACTATTTCCGTTGCGTAGGGAGAATGAGCCCAATTATGCAGTTTGTCGATATAGTATGTATAGGGGTTCTCCTTTTTGATCTCCCCGCCATAGACGGCAAAGTCTCCCGCGACGTAGCTCAACTTGTCATGCAATGGATAAGGGGCGATCTTCGCGCCGGCCCGGCTCGCCGAGTCTTCGGTACAGGGAATCAACGTACTCGCTTCGTTCTTGTCGACGACAGTTGCCGAGTGGAATTCTCCCTCTTCCGTTATGTTCACTTCGATATGAGCATTTTGCGTCGTGTGGGAGATTGGCAGCAGCGTATATTCCTGCTCGTTGCGCTTCTTCTTGGACTTGCCAACCAAGTCCAAATTCGATTCATAGGTCTCGTACAGTTGAAGCAGCCAACTCATAGATTCTCCCCCTCTTCCAATTGCGTCAACAGATCGTCCGCCGATAAAACATTCGAAGAATCAAAGCGCTTCGGTTCCATGTCGGTAATCAGGCGGATCTGCGTGCACGGTTCGGGTCGAATAAATTGGATTATGCCATTCTTCATGACCGGGCTCCATAGACGCGCTTCCATCCGATTGCGCCCTGTCTCGTCCGGGTAGTTGATGCCATGGAGCATGGGCCCGAGATGAATCTCGCCGTAGCCGTCGTAGTAACCTTCCCCCTCGCCGAACGTGCATGGCTCGACGTAAGACTGACATTCTCTCGCGCCTAGGAAAATGTCCCTTCGACCTCCAGCCCGGAGCGAACGCTTCATGATGTTGTGATGCTTGTGCTCGTTGCGGTCATATGCCATGTCTGGACGATTCAGGTTGAATTCGAAATGGGCTCGCACCTGATAGCTGACATCCTTCAAGTACGTACAGTTGGCCAGCGTATTCCCTCCGCCGTAGTCGATCGGTCGAACTCCTTTGGACTCCATTCGGATCGGCTTCATGATGCGAACCTCGTCGACGTAAATAAGCAATGTAGGCTTCCAGTAAATTGATTCGACTATCCCTTTTAGGGCTTGGTACGTGGGTACCTGATAGGATAATTTCTCCCCCCGAGCTTGGTGAGCGGGTCGGTGAACAGGGCGTAATCTCCATAGACGACAAACTCAATGCTATTGCGCATGGGACTCACCACCTTCCTAATTCGACATTATACTCCAATATTATCCTAATCCTAATTACCTAGTCAAAAAATATCATGTTAGAAAGAAAAAAACCTACCATCTAAAAGTCCGGTGAAAAAGTCCGCCAAGCAGGCTTTTACCACGGTTTTGTCGAATTATACAGTAACACGACCATTGAAAGAGTGATTGAGCATGAAAGCAAGTAAGTCGTCGACCATCCAGCCTCAGTTGTTCCAATTCATCGACATGGATGAACTCGTGCCGAAAAAGCACATTTTGCGCCAGTTGAACGAAGCTATCGATTTCTCTATGGTCTATGATTGGGTGGCACCACTGTATACGGAGAGTACTGGGCGTCCCGCTGCCGATCCGGAGCGGATCGTCCGACTGACGTTGCTTTCGTATCTGTTCAACCACTCCGAACGGGAACTGTATCAACTACTGCCCAT
>NZ_AUCP01000014.1 GCF_000429825.1 Cohnella thermotolerans DSM 17683 | reverse complement strand
TTTCTATGTTTTCCTTGCAGATAAATTCGACAAAAGTAGCTCAAATCCCTTGTGGAATAAGGATTTTTTGTTCGTTCAGCAAGCCCTAAATATGAAAAACGAACACTTAAGCAACAGCACGATCTTCCCGTTGGGTCAAAAAGTAGAACAAAACTTTATCGGTGACGCGTACTTGCAAATGGTGCTTGCCGATCCAACACCGCTCAATACCGCAATCGGGAATGTAACCTTTGCTCCGGGAGCCCGCAATAACTGGCACTCACATCATGTAGGACAAGTGTTGTTAGTAACCGGCGGCGAGGGATGGTACCAAGAGGAAGGAAAGGCAGCTCGGTTGCTCAAGACAGGAGATGTGATCAATATCCCAGCCAACGTAAAACATTGGCATGGAGCCACAAAAGACAGTTGGTTTGTACACTTAGCTCTTACACCAGGGCCAACGGATTGGTTAGAACCCGTATCGGATGAAGAATATAACAAACTTAAGTATTAAAAACATATAAACGGCAGCCATCAGGCTGCCGTTTATAATTGAAGCTTCTTTTAAACCAGGAATCATTTATTCCATCGAAGACGTAGTTAAAAGGAAATAAGGCGCGATAAATCCACGATTTTAAGTGAATTTACCGCTTTCTACGAAGCTTTTGACGCTTACGTTTATTATGTATTCTAATGATATCATGTAAAGTTCGTTAAATTCAGAATTTTCCAATGAACTCGTCTGCCCGTTAGTGAAACAGGCCACCGATTATGTCGGTAGCGCCATCCTTTGTAGGGATTGTATAGTCTCCACTGTTTAACTACATCATAAAGGAGAAGCTAGTATTGAAATTTGAAGTTCAAACAGAATGCCTCGAAAAGAGGAGGCATTCCATGCTTACCCTTCCAAAATTAGATTCGGTCAACCGTAAATGATTATTTCCTTAATTTGAAATGCCTTCTTCGCCCTTGGCAAGCAAGCTAACGGCCTTGGCGATTGCTTCCCTTGTCTCGTTTGGCGTTTTCAATGCATTAGGGTCGTACGACGGACCAAAAGGATTTGTCGGCGTCCAGGCAGTAGCTAAGGCCATGATAGCAGTCAAAAGAAAACCAGGGGTGAAGGTCGTTCCTACCTGCCCGGCGCTTTGCGCATTCATTAGCTGTTTTATTTTCTTTTGTTGGACGGAGGCACGCTCGGTTAAGTTAACGACCCTCTGTTCCAACCCGTACCATGCCATTAATCTAAATAATTCGGGATGTGAAATAGCAAAATCGAAAACCCTTGCCGCATAACCGGGAAGATCTTCAGGGGTGAAGTATATTTCTTCATAGACTCGTGTCAGGTTATTCAGGAGAACAGTTGTAAAGAGCGTCTCTTTATTCTCAAAGTAAATATAGATCATATTCTTATTGCATCCGGCATTCTTGGCAATGCGATCAACACGCGCGCCTGCAATGCCATAGGAAGAGAACTCCTCCAAAGCTGCCTCTAAAATCCGCTCTTTTGTTGCTTCAGCGTTTTTCAAAGGAAGTCCCTCCTTGTTCATGCTTTTTGTATTTTAATATATCATACGGATCATCTGCTTGACAAACCGGTTAGTTAGATGTATATTTTAACTAACCAGATGGTTAGAAAGACTGGCATCCTAATGAAAGAAGTATAAAACGGTTAAGGAGCGGAAGGTATATGAAGCTTTCGGGAAACACAATACTCATTACCGGCGGAGGTTCCGGAATCGGGCTAGCTTTTGCGGAACGCTTTATAAAAGGCGGGAATCAAGTAATTATTTGCGGACGGCGTGAAAACGTACTTCAACAAGCCAAAGAAAAATTCCCAGGCATCATTACACGAGTATGCGATTTGACGGTTGAATCCGAACGTGCAGCATTATTTGATTGGGTAACCGCGAATTATCCTCAGGTGAATGTATTAATCAACAATGCAGGGATTCAACAGCGTTTCAATGTGTTAAAAGCAGAGGCGAAAGACAATTGGAGATACTTCGGTCAAGAAATTACAACAAATATTGAAGCGCCTTTCCATCTTTCCATGCTGTTCGCACCATTCTTTGCTGCAAAAGGAGAGGCGGCTATTATTAACGTGACGTCTGGGTTAGCGTTTACACCGCTTGCGATTGCCCCGATATATTCAGCCACAAAAGCGGCGCTTCATTCTTTTACCATGAGCCTTAGGCACCAGCTTTCAGCTACATCTATAGAAGTGATTGAAGTAGCTCCGCCTGCAGTGAATACAGATTTGGGCGGAACAGGGTTGCACACGATTGGAGAACCATTGGACGCCTTCGCAGACGGCATTTTCAAGGGATTGGAAGAAGGTAAAACGGAAATTGGATACGGCACTTCCGTAAGCCGCCTGCGCATGTCGCGAGATGAAATTGACGAGTACGCAGAAAAGATGTACAACGCAATGAAAGACTCGATTGAATAACAATTAAAACTCGTAACTCGATAAAATGTTTGATTTATTGTAACTGAAAGGTATACCGCCCTTAACCCTAGCCCAACATAAAAAACAGGTCGTTTAATGGAACCTATTGCCATTAAGCGACCTGTACTGCTTTCGGGATATTGCTCACCCAATATACGACGAACGGTTAAAACATTGGAAATGAGAAACCAAAGTAGTAAAGGCCAGAAAGCGATAAAGATCGTGAAGAAATCTTGTCGATTAACCTTATTGCTCCTTCCTCGTTAAAAGAGAAACAATTAAGTCTATTTTGCTGAACATAAGGTAGCCATATGGGATATGCCAGGTGCTTACTGGTGTTGGCTTCCAAATAGCAAGCGGAAGCGCCGCGGCTGTTCAGCCGGCAGACTAAATTGAAAGGGGGGGAAAGATGATGGTGTTGTTTTTGTCGTTTTATGGACGTTGGCCGCCATTTTGGTCATTACCAATCCCAAATATGAAGCAGTCAGGTGGATCGCGCTTACGCTTTTTGTCGCTGGTGGCGGAGCACTTTCCCTAACCATTACGGAAAACATATTGCCGTATCTGCATCATTTTCAGATTGGCACAAACGCTGGATTAAGATTTAAATACGCGGCAAGTTAGCGGCAGCGATGGCGACCACGGCAGCAGCCTGTCCAGCGCTTCTGGATCTTTCGGATCGGGAAGTTGCGGGAGCTGCTCGAACAAATACGTCAGGTATTTGAACGGGTTTAGCTGGTTCTCTTTCGCCGTTTCGATCACGCTGTAATTGATCGCGCTGGCCTTCGCGCCGCGAGGCGTGTTGGCGAACAACCAATTCTTCCGTCCGATGACAAACGGCTTGATGGCGCGCTCGCTGCGATTGTTATCAATCTCCAGCCGCCCGTCCTTTAGAAATGCAGTCAACTTGTCCCACTGGTTCAAGCTGTAGGCGATGGCTTCTCCAAGCAGACTCTTGGGCAAAGTGCGGGATCGCTGCTCACGCAGCCATACCAATAAACATCCAAAACGGGACGGCTTCGCTCCATTCGGATGGTATACCGTTCTTCCGGCGTGGCGTCCTTCAACTCCCGCTCAATCGCAAAAAGCTGGTTGCAGAAGTGCAAACCTTGCTGAGCCGCTGTCTCGGTTTTGTTTTGCGAGGCAGGCAACAGCGATGGGAGCTGGACAGACGTTGCTCTTTGGTGGTCATGAGGCAACCTCCTTAATTGGGGTACCTTCATTTTCTCATGAATGTCTAGGGCGTTGAAGGTGTGCAGGGTTTGACGCTTACCTGCCGGATTTTCATGGCCCACTCGGAGTCCGCCAATGAACATAGGATCCGTCCCGATTTTACAAAAGGCGCGGGATTGGGTAGCATATGTTCAGGACGTGAGAGGCACGGTGACACCGGATCGCTGCCGATTAACAGAAGGCGGAGGGCAGCCATGAAGAGCTGGAAACTGCAAAAACGATGGAAACGATGGTGGATTCATAAAGGTCTCAGGCAAAAGTTGATCCTGACTTTTGCCTGTTTCATTTTGCTCCCGCTTGCGGGGGTCGGCGGCGCGTTGTCGTGGCTGTACGTGGAATCGAACCGCGGCATGCTGCTGGACGCGGCCGTGGAGAACAACCGGCAAATCATCCGCAACATCGATACGGCCGTGAACCCGCTGCTTCGCTTGTCCATGTACCCGCTGCAGAACCCTTCGCTGCTTCAGATGATGAAGAAGGATTACGCGTCCGTCCTTTATCCGCTTTACGAGCGGGAGAAAGACTTTGACGAGGTGAACGGCATTATCCGCGACAGCATCATGCTGTATTCGGATCTGATCGACTCGACGGTGATCTATCATTTGAAGAACCATATGATTCTGGGCCGAAGCAATCTGGACTACATGAATCGTTCTTATTTGGAGAATGAATTTTATAAGGAGCCGTTCGTTCGGAGCATCATGCGGAAGAAGGGGCTCTACGTCCCTGTCGGCATCCACGACGAGAAGCTGTTGTCGTTCCGCCCGGTTCCCGTCGTCTCCATCGGCCGGGCTATTGTGGATCCGTTCACGAAGGAGGACCTGGGCTTCATCCTGTTCAACATTCAAGTCGCCAAATTAAAATCGCTGTGGAGCGACATCCATTTTACGGATCATACCCGTTTTTACTTGGTGGACCAGGACGGCAACCTGATCTACAGCCAAGACGGCAGCGAGATCGGCAAGCCTGCTGCGGATCTTCTGGGTCCGCAGCAAGACCGCGGGCATTATTTCATCTCCTCCTCCTCCAAGCTGACGGGGTGGACGACGGTGACCGTCATCCCGAAGCGGGAATTGTTCGGCTTCGTATATACGATTGCGAGAACGATCGCGATCTCCTTGATCGTGCTGCTCGCGCTGTCGATTGCCGCTTCGGTGTACATCGCGACGGGGATTACCCGGCCGCTGCGCGAACTGGAGCGCAAGATGCAGCGGGTGACCGAGGGGGATCTCGATGTGACGATCGAACCCGGTCCCGGCGAAGTCGGCAGAATCGGCGCCGCCATCGATCGCATGCTGCAAGAAATCCGCCGGCTCATCCGCGGCATTTACGAGGAGGAGCGGGAGAAAAGGCAGATGGAAATTCTCGCGCTGCAATCCCAGATCAAGCCCCATTTTATGTACAACACGTTAAACGCCATTAAATGGATGGCCAAAATCCAGGGGGCGTCGGGCATCGAAGAGGCGCTGACCGCTTTCTCCGCGGTGATCCGCTTCACGGCGATTACGAAGAGCGAGTTCGTCACCGTCCGGGAAGAGGTCGAGTTCATCCGCAACTACACGAAAATTTTGAGCTTTCGTTACCTCAATAAATTCGAGGTCGAATACGAGATCGATCCGGACGTGCAGGAATGCCGCATCCTGAAATTTCTGCTTCAACCGCTCGTAGAGAACGCCATTTTCCACGGATTCGACAAGATCGCTTATAAAGGGAAGCTGACCATTCGAATTCTTCGGGAGAACGGCAACATCGTGATGTCGGTCGCCGACAACGGACGGGGCATGACGAGCGAACAGGAGGCCGCCGCACGCCCAGGCAAAGCCCCGGAGCAGCTGAACGCGATCGGCATCAGCAATATTCGGCGGCGGATCGCCTTGCATTTCGGGCCTGGCTACGACCTTACTCTCCGCAGCGAGCCGGGAGCCGGCACGACGGCGACCATCGTGGTACCCATTATCGATTAACAGGAATCAGGTGAACAACGATGAAAATTTTGATCGCGGACGACGAACCGCTGGTGCGAATCGGCATCAAGTCCTCTTATGACTGGAAGCAAGCCGGCATGGAGATCGTCGGGGAAGCGGCGGACGGCGAGGAGACGCTGCGGCTGCTGGAGCAGCTGAAGCCGGACGTGCTGCTGCTCGACATTAAAATGCCCCAAAAAGACGGAATCGACGTGCTGACGGAGATGCGGCAGAGAGGCATGACAGCGAAAGTCGTCATCTTGAGCAGCTTCGACGATTTCGTCCACGTGAAAAAAGCGATGAAGCTCGGCGCGGCGGATTATTTCCACAAGCCGAGCATGGACGTGCTGGAAATCGTCGACGTGCTGCGGAAGATAAAAAACCAAATCGAAGAAGGGCGGACGGCAGACACTGGAGCCTCCGGCACAGCCGCCCTGAACCGGGAAACGATTCTTCGCGACTTGATCGGAGGCCGCACGGAGAACGCTTCAAGCACTCGTCTCACGGAGAACAACCTGTACGCGGTCGTCTTTTCTGTCAAAAAATATGCCCATACGCTCAAACGCTACTCGGGCGAAAGCGCCGCTTTTCTGCAGGGCACGATCCTGAACCTGCTCGGCGAGCTGCTGTCCAAAGAGCCGGAGACGGAATACGTTCGCCTGCAGGACAACCTGTTCGCCATCCTCGCCTCCCACGCCGAATCCAAGAGCGTCCAAGCCGCGTTCGCGCGCGTGAACGATCTCGTCTATTTGGTGCACAGCTCTCTGAAGCGTTACGTCAATATCGATACGGTGTTCGGAATCAGCGAGCCTTGCCACGCTTTCTCGAGTCTTCGTCAGGCCGTGGACCAGGCCCGGCAGGCACTCGAGTTGAAATTTTACCACCCCAACGAGCCCTTGTTTTATTACCGAAGCCGGAATCTCGACGATGAATCGATGCAGGCGAAGGTCCAAGCTCTAATCGCGGCGATGAAGACCGGCCTGAAAGAAGAGAAATACGAGGAGTTCGCCACATCGCTGGCGGAGTGGGAGGAATTCGTCCGGAGCCGGGAATGCATGACGGAAAACGATGTAAAAAAGGTGTACGAAGGGCTGCTGTTCATGTTGGCGGATGACGAGGACTACGGGGAGAGCCGGGCCGGCGCGGACGAGCTCGACGATTTCACCGAATGCTCCGGCTACTATCACGCCCGGTTCAACGAGATGCTCAAAGCCCGGATCTCCGGCAAGAGCAAGGACTACAGCCCGCTCATCCGCAACATCGTGCAATACCTCGAGACGCATTACCGCGAGGATATTTCGCTGGCGCTGCTCGGCGATACATTCCATGCCAGCCCCAACTACATCAGCCGGCTGTTCAAACAGGAAGTGGGCAGGGGCCTGTTCGACTACCTCAACCATGTCCGCATCCGCAAGGCGAAGGAACTGCTGAAGGACTACAAGTACAAAATCTACGAAATCGCCGAGCTTGTCGGGTTCCACAGCCAGGTTCATTTCGCTATCGTGTTCAACAAGTACGAGGGAATGTCCCCGACGGATTTCCGCAAGGAACTTGGATAATATTAATCGCATTAAAGAAAAGTCAATTTCGTTTAAATCAGATTTCGGCAGCTGCGGCCCCCGGCGTAAGACAAGTTTATCCCGTTAAAAGAAAGGCCGTTTGATTAATTTTATGTCACTCCCCAAATCCGTAAGATAGAGAAGCAAGAGGACGACTCCATCCGAGGGGGATACAAGACATGGTCAAAAAAATGAAAGACTCTGCACTGCTCTTGCTGGCCCTGTGCCTGGTGTTCGCGCTCGCGGCATGCGGCGGCAAGAACGAGGACAACGCCGGCGGCTCGCAAGCTTCCGGGAGCGCAGGCGCGAAGACGACCGTCACGATGGGCTTCTGGGGCACTGCGCAGGATCTGAAAATTTACCAGGCCGCGGCGGACAACATCTCGAAGCAATATCCGAACATCGAGCTCAAGATCAAGCAATACCCGAGCAGCGACCAGTTCTGGAACGCGCTGCCCGGCGAAATCGCCGCAGGCGTCGCGCCGGACTTCATCAAGATCTCGAACGAAGGCTCGTACGAATACATCCAGAAGGGGATGTTCGTTCCGCTTGACGATCTGGTCGCATCCGCCGGCATCGACCTGAACCGCTACACGGCGGGCTCGGTCGACACCTGGAAAGTGGACGGCAAGCTGTACGGCATTCCGAACAGCGTCATTCCGGGGATGTTCCTGATCAACGAAGACATGTGGAAGAACGCGGGGCTCGGCAAGTACCCGACCACCTGGGACGAAGTGAAAGCCGCCGCGAAAAAATTGACGACCAAAGACGTCAAAGGCATCGTCATCAACATCGATCCATACCACATCACCAACTACGTGAAAAGCTACGGCGGCGGATGGGGCTACGGCAAAACGATCAACTCGCCGGAGAACGTCAAAGCGCTGCAAACGATCTTTGACATGTATAACGCGGGCGTCGCGGTCACTCCGAAATCGCTCGGCTACGGCTGGGACGGCGAAGTGTTCGCCAACGGCAAAGCCGCGATGACGACGGGCGGCTACTGGTACAAGAGCTTCCTGAAGGATGCGGCCCCGAACCTGAAATACGTGGCGATCCCGATTCCGAAGGGAACAACGGAAGGCAGCACGATGATCGCCGACGGCTACGTCGTGCTGAAGGACGCGAAGGATAAGAAGGCGGCGGCGCAAGCGGCTTATTACATGACCAACGACGCCACCCAAAAGGCGCTGATGGAGAACGGCTTGCCTACCGCAGTCGCTTCCCTGTCTCCGAAATATTTCGAGCTGAACCCCGAATTCAAGTCGATCGAGCCGGAACTCAAGACGGCCACCGACTTCGCCTACCCGGCGGAAACGAAGAAGTTCAAAGACGAGCTCGTCATGCAGCTGGAGAATACGCTGCTCGGCGGTTTGAAGAAATCGCCGCAAGAGATTCTGGACGCGGTCCAACAACAATTCAAGTAAGCTAGGCCATCCCGTTCTCCGTTTCGGCATGAAACGGGAACGGGATTGTTCTGTCCGAAAGCGACAGTCCGCGAAACTTAAGGAGGGTTATAATGTTCCGCAAAGCAAGGGATTCCGACTTTGTCGTCGGCTGGCTGTTTTGCCTGCCGTTTCTGGCGCTGTGGGCGTGGTGGTTCTTCTACCCGTTCCTGCAGTCTTTTGTCCGCAGCTTCCAGGATGCCAACTTCGCGCAACTGGACGCAGCCAAGTTCATCGGTCTGGACAATTATGTAACCATCCTGCAAGACAAAGCCTTCTACCGGGCCGTCCTGCATTCGCTTGAAATCGTCGTGATCGCCGTACCGGTTCAGACGCTGCTCGGGCTGCTGATGGCGATTCTCGTCAACCGGAAGATCAAGGGGAAAGGCTTGTTCCGGACGCTCTTCTTCATTCCTTACATCACGTCGACCATCGCCGTCACGACGGTATTCATGATGCTGTTCAAGCAAGGAACGTTCGTCACCGAATTTTTCGGCCTGTTCGGCTTCCGCAACGTGACCTGGTTCGCGGATACGCATTATGCGCTGCTGTTCGTCGTCATTCTGTTCATTTTCCAGCAAGTCGGCTTCAGCATGATCGTGTATTTGTCGGGCCTGCAGGAGGTGCCCAGAGACCTGTACGAAGCGGGGCAAATCGACGGGGCTTCGCGGCTGGCGCAATTCCGCTACATTACCGTGCCGTCCCTGAAGCCCATCACTTTCTTTATCGTGTCCGTCGCGACCATCCTGGGCTTCCAGATTTACGACCAGATCGCCGCGATATCCCGCTACGGCGCGCTCGGTTCCCCGGCGGGGGCGACCAGCACGGTCGTCACGTATTTCTACCAGAACGGCATCCGCTACATGAACATCGGCTACGGCAGCGCTGCGGTCGTCCTGTTCTTCATCATTATCATGATCATTACGTTCCTGCAGAAAAAACTGCTGGATGACAAGGGGTGAGGGCTGTGAAAACCAATAAGGGCTTGGCGACCGCCGGCAATTACGCGCTGCTGATCGTCCTTGGGCTTTTATTTGCCCTGCCGTTTCTTTACACGCTGTATTCGTCCCTGGTGACGATGCAGGATGTCAATCATTGGGTCGGACCCTCGAAATGGACGCTCGACAACTACAACCTGTTCTTCACCAACGAAGCCTACAATGTGCCCCAGTGGCTTTGGAATACCGTCCTCATGACGGGAATCGTCATCGCCGGCAACCTGGTCATTAATCCGATGGCCGGCTTTGCGCTGGCGAAGCTGGATTTCGCGGGAAAACGGTGGATTTACTGGATCGTCGTGGCCACGATGATGGTGCCGTATCAGATGATCCTGATCCCGGTCTACGTGAACGTCGCCAAGCTCGGCTGGCTGAATTCGGTGTGGGGGCTGACGATTCCGTTCCTGTACCAGAGCTTGTATATTTTCATGCTGCGCCAGTTTTTCATCAGCATTCCCGGCGAATTCATCGAGGCGGCAAGGCTGGACGGACTGACGAAAATGGGGGCGTTCTGGCGGATCGTCTATCCGCTCGCGAGATCGTCCCTCATTACGATGTCGATTCTGGCGTTCTCGGGGACGTGGAACAGCTATTTGATCCCGAGCACGTTCACGAGCGATCCGTCCAAGTACGTGCTCGTCGTCGGCCTCAACAGCGTCAAGGATATGTTCTTCGAGAACACGCCGCTGATCATGGCCGGAGTCGTGCTCGCCACGCTGCCGATTCTGGCGTTCTTCTTCATTTTCCAGAAGCAATATATCGAGGGCGTGTCCAGCTCCGGCGTCAAAGGCTGACTAATAACGGGAATGGGGAGTTACCGATATGGATTACCGCGTCATTAAAGAAGGGGATTTGTTTTTCCTGACCGATCTGCACGGGGACGTGACCGGCAACGACGAAGCCGGCCACGGCTTGTACGCGCAGGATACCCGGTATCTCAGCCGGATGGAACTGCGGATCGACGGGGAGAAGCCTTCGCTGCTCGGTTCGGACGGGAGTAAGAGCTATTTCGCGTCGATCCGGTCGATGAAGGCAAGCAAAGACGAAGGCGCCATCGAGATGCTGCGAGAACGGTTCATCTATGGCGGCATCCTGTACGAACGGGTTTCCCTGACGAATTACTTTCCGCGTTCCGTCCGGTTCGATTTTGCGGCGGCGTTCAACGCCGATTTCCAGGATATGTTCATCGTCCGCAAATACCGGACCGGCGACGTCGGAGCCATCGTCGGCCGCGACATCGGCCCCAAGGGAATGTCGATCCGCTACAGCGGCAAAGACGGCATCGAGCGGGAGACCCGCATAGCCTGGGACTGGCCGGAGGCGGCCAAAGCGGGAGCGGACGGCTGCTTCCACTTCGCCGTGTCGCTGGAGCCGAAGCAGTCGCAACAGATCTGCTTCACGATTACGCCCGTGATCGGCGGCAAGGTTCCGGAAGCACGCTCGTTCGATGAAGGGCTGGCGCTGCTGGAGCAGTCTTACGACCGCTGGCGCAAGGAGACGGCCGAAGTCGCCTCGGACGTGCCGGCTTTCGACCAGTTGTACCGCCGCGGCGTGCAGGATCTGCGCATGCTGATGACGGACGTTGGCTTCGGGGACGTTCCCGTAGCGGGATTGCCATGGTTCGCGGTGCCGTTCGGCCGCGACAGCCTGATCACTTCGTTGTTCATGCTGCCGCTGAACGCGGGCAAAGCCCGCGGAACGCTGCGGACGCTGGCCGCGTACCAGGGCGAGAAAGCCGATGCCTGGCGGGACGAACGGCCGGGCAAGATCATGCACGAGATCCGCTTCGGCGAGCTCGTGAACACGAACCAGTCTCCCTTCGGCCCGTATTACGGCTCGGTGGACGCCACGCCGCTGTTCCTGCTGCTCCTAGGCGAATACGTCCTCTGGACGGGCGACGCTGCGCTCGCGGAGGAGCTAAAGCCTAACGTGCTGCGCGCGCTCGAGTGGATGGACGAGAACGCCGGCGGCTCGGAAGGCGGCTTCCTGACCTACCGGCAGGAGGCCGAGAAGGGCTTCCCGAACCAGGGCTGGAAAGACTCGGCGAACTCCATCGTCCACGAGTCCGGCGAATACGCGGCTTCTCCGATCGCGCTGTCCGAAGTGCAGGGGTACGTCTATCAGGCGAAGCGAAGCCTCGCGCCGATCTACCGGCAGCTTGGGGACGCGGAGCTGGCGGACCGGCTGGAACGCGAGGCCGAGGCGCTGCGGGTCCGCTTCGAGACCGCCTTCTGGATGGAAGATGAGGGATTCTACGCGATTGCATTGGATCAGGAAGAGCGGCAGGTGCGCTCCGTCGCCTCGAACCCTGGGCATCTGCTGATGTCCGGGCTGCCGTCGCGCGACCGTGCGGAGAACGTCGCCAGACGGCTTGTGTCTGCCGACATGTTCAACGGCTACGGCGTGCGCACCATGAGCACGGAAGCGGCGGGTTACTACCCGATGAGCTACCACAACGGAAGCGTATGGCCGCACGACAACGGCATGATTTTGCTCGGGCTCGGCAAGCTCGGGATGAAGGAGGAGGCCGGACGGATCATGAACGGCTTGCTGGCCGCCTCCGCCCATTTCGAATACCAACGCTTGCCGGAGCTGTTCTGCGGGTACGGGCTTGCCGAGTCGGCCGTCCCGGTTCCGTACCCGACGACCTGTTCGCCGCAGGCGTGGGCGTCTGCCGTGCCTTTCGTCTTTGTGCAGGCGATGCTAGGCATCGTTCCGAACGTCCCGGAGCGGACCATCGCGTTGCACCCGTTCTTGCCCGACGGCTTTGGCGAGTTGACGGTACGCGGCGTGTCCGTCGGCGGCGGACGGCTCAGCGTGAAGCTGATTCGGACTCCGGCGACGGAGGCGGGGTCCGGCGGCAATGTTCGCGTCGATATCCTTGAGAACACGACCGGTTGCGAACTAAGCATCAAGGAATGAGGGGACGGAGCCTGCTATGAACAAAAAGTGGTGGAAAGAGGCCGTCGTATACCAGGTATATTGGCGCAGCTTTCTCGATACGGACGGAGACGGGTACGGCGACCTGGAGGGCGTCATTCAGAAGCTGGACTACATTCGCGATCTCGGCGCCGACGTCATTTGGCTCAATCCGTGCTACGGCTCTCCGGACGTGGATAACGGCTACGACATCTCCGATTACCGGTCGGTGATGCCGAAGGCGGGCACGATGGATACTTTCGAGCGGCTGCTGCGCGAAGTCCACGCCCGGGGCATGAAGCTGATCATGGACCTGGTCGTCAACCATACGTCGGACCGGCACCCGTGGTTTATCGAGTCCCGTTCGTCCAAGGACAATCCGAAGCGGGATTATTATATTTGGCGCAAGGACAAGAACAATTGGCGCTCCTACTTCACGCCGTCGGCATGGGAGTATGACGAGCGCACGGGGGAGTACTATTTCCACTCGTTCGCCGTCGAGCAGCCCGACCTGAACTGGGCCAACCCGAAAGTGCGGGAAGAAATTTACGACATGATGCGTTTCTGGCTGGACAAGGGCATCGACGGCTTCCGCATGGACGTGATCAACCTGCTCGCCAAGCAGGAAGGGTTCCCTGACTCTCCGCATCCGGACAATATCTCTTATCTGGGCAACAATCCCGGGATTCACGACTACCTCCGGGAGATGCACGACAAGGTGCTCCAGCATTACGACGTCTTCACCGTGGGAGAGATCCCCTTCGTCACGCCGGAGGACGGGGTTCTGTACGTGGGCGAGGACCGCGGCGAGCTGAACACGCTGTTCCATTTCGAGGTGCTCGATTACATCGCGTATTGGGACATGGGAAAGTTCAAGGACATCCAGAAGCGCTGGTACGACGGCATGTGGGGCAAAGGATGGAACTCGCAGTTCCTAAATAACCACGATCACACCCGGGTCGTTACCCGTTACGGCAACGACAAGGAGTACCGCGTCCCGTCCGCCAAATGCTTCGCGACGCTGATCCATACGCTGCCCGGCATGCCTTACGTGTACCAGGGCGAAGAGATCGGGATGACCGGCGTGCGTTACGAGTCCATCGACGACTACAACGACATCGCGATGATCAACAAGTACAAGGAAGCGGTGGCCGCCGGACGCGATCCGCAGGCGACGTTCGAGAGCCTCCTCCACCTGTCGCGGGATAACTCGAGAACGCCGATGCAGTGGAACGATTCGGCGAACGCCGGCTTCACCGAAGGCGTTCCCTGGCTGAAGGTCAATCCGAACTACCGCGAAATCAACGTCGAGCAGGCGCTTTCCGATCCGGACTCCGTCTTCTATTACTACCAGAAGCTCATTCGGCTGCGGAAGGAAAATGAAGTGATGGTGTACGGCAGCTACGAGCCAATCTTGGAAGACCACCCGCAAATTTATGCCTTCTATCGCGCTTTGGGAAGCGAGAGGTGGCTCATCCTGCTGAACATCTCGGAGCAGGAGGTCCTCGCCGAGCTGCCGGAGGACGCCGCGTCCCGGCTGCAAGAGACGCTGCTCCGCAACTATCCGGAGGAAGCCGGCGCCGCGGACGAGTTCTTGCTGAAGCCGTACGAAGCCCGCATTTACCGCTGTTAAATCAAAAGCAAAGAAGGTACAGTTACTCAAGTTTATTGAGGAAGCTGTGCCTTTTTTCTGTATAATCAACTTTGAAGTGTAAAGACATAAATTGACCACTTACAATTCCTGGCGGCGGATTCGAATTTCTAACTCTTCGTATCCGTACACCTCATAACGGCGCCGCCATTTCGCCAAAGTTGTTTTGCAATGCCGTATTTTTTTGCTGCTGCCTTAACGCCTATCTGGCCGCATTCAATTTCTTGGAGGATGACGAATTTCTGTGGCGCACTATAAATGCGCAAGATGCCGGTGTCGCAAAGTTGCTGGAATCGGTACCGAACCAAATCTTACAAGCGCAGGTGACCGAACAATTGGATGCGCAGCGTTATGAACGTACTGAACATCGGCGAGGTTATCGCAATGGCACCTATCCCCATCCACTACATACGCGCATCGGCACCATCACGTTGAGTGTACCGCGCATCCGTGGCGGCAAGTTTACGACGGAACCGTTTGCCCGTTACCAGCGCGAACAAGCCTTCATCCTCACCATGATGGAAATGGTCGTTATCGGTGTCTCCACACGAAAAGTCTCTGAGGTCACCGAGGAGCTGTGCGGTACAGAGTTCTCGAAATCCGTTGTCGGACAGCCCATTTCCTTTTGTGCTGGTTGATGCACTCTACTTGAAAGTCCGGGAGGAAGGCCGTGTGCGATCCCGCGGCGTCATGCTCGGGATTGGTATCAATACCGACGGACATCGCGAAGTATTAGGCCTCATGCTGGGCGATACCGAGTCTGAAGAAAGCTGGACGGAATTCTTTAGCTGGCTGAAAACACGCGGCCTTCGGGGTGTAGACCTCATTGTCTCCGATGACCACGGCGGCCTGGTACGTTCCATCCGCTCCGGGCCGCTTCTTCCATCAGGAGACGAATTTCCTCTTCCGATTTGATATGGGCCCAGCGCCGGATGTTCACCTGCTCCGCGTCGAATTGCCGGGCGGTCGCTCTGACGACGGCTTCGGCCGTCTCTCCGACCGAGTCGGAGCATACGAAAATCGTATTTCGCTGAATGTCCAAATTCCCATCGCCTCCTAAAGTTCTCCCGCAGTCGATTGAAGGAGCAGCCTGGTTACGGTGGTCTTCGTAATTCGTCCGATCGCTTCGACCTTGGCGGTTCCTTCCGAAGGATGCAGAGGCTGGACGACAGGCAGTCCGTCCACTTGATGCTCGATCATCTTGCGGATGGCGTCAAGCACCGTATCGACCGGCGATACGGTCACGACATTGGGATATCGGGTCATGACCATGCTGAGCGGAACGGTTGCGGCCTGGGCATTGCCGAGCGTCACCTTGAGCAGATCCTTGCGGGACACAATGCCGACGAGCGCTCCGGCGGCGTCCGCAACGATGAGGCTTCCCACGTTCTCCAGGAACAGGGTGACGACGGCGTCGCTTACGGTCGCCGTCTCCCGCAGCGTAACGGGAATTCCCATCACGTCCTTCACCCTCATCCCGGTCACCTCGACCGCTGCCGACTGCTGCTTGACGACGGCAGAGCCGAGAAAGTACCCGACTTTGGGTTTGGCATCCAGGTAGCCCAGCATGACTAGCAGCATCAAATCGGAACGGATGGCAGGCCGTGTGGTTCCGAGCAGCTCGGCAATCTGTTCTCCGGTAACCGGAGCGTGCTTCTGGACGAGTCCGACGATTTCCAACTGGCGGGGGGACAGTTCGATCTTGGTTCCCTCCCGGTACAAGTTCGCACCTATCCATTGTATCCGATTCCCGCGCGGCGTCACACCGCTTTTATCTTCGCTGTCGATCTTTTGTGTTCAATGGCCGCTTGCGCGGCGGCAATGCGCGCCATCGGAATCCGATACGGCGAACAACTGACGTAATCCAGGCCGACCCGATGGCCCGGGGCGGTAATCAGTACTTTCCCCTCTCCCGCCAGCCGATGCTTTTCCATGCCCGAACGCTCTTTGAATTTGCCCGTGGCGTCCACTGCCAGTTCGATCCCGTACTCCCGCCATGGAAGCAGCTCGGGATTTCTCTCGGAAATGACGGTTACGCGCCGGCCGTTCGCCACCAATTCGTTCCCCTCAGCGTGAACCTCCGTACTCCATTCGCCATGAACGGTGCCGTATTGTAGAAGATGCGCCAGTTCCTGAGGCGAGCAAGTCGAGTCGATCGCTTGAAGCTCAATGTCGGCGACTTCTCCGACAAGGACATGCGCCTGCCAGTCCGCCAAATGGGTCAGCAGGACCAATCGATTAATGTTTCGTTATCGAAGTTAAAGATCGGTTATATATTCCGGCAACATGCGAATTTAAGATGAGGGTGTAACCCTTGGAAGCAGAAGGAAGAGGCACCGTTATTTCGAGCAAAGGGGGATGATGGAATGACAGGGTCATCTTACAGGTACTTGGAGCGACAAGTGCAGGATGGCGTGCTCTTCGTGACGATTCGCCGGGAAGAGAAGCTGAACGCGATGAACGACGGCATGATGGCGGAACTGACGGATTGCTTTCTGCGAATCCGGGAGCGCGCGGACGTGCGGGCCGTCGTCTTGACCGGTACGGGCAAAGGGTTTATGGCCGGAGCGGATATCGAAGGATACGGCAGCTTCGATATCGGGCAATTTTTCGCCTTCCAGCAGAAAGGCAGAGAAATGTACCGCGCGATCGAGACGTGTCCGCAGCCGGTCATTGCCGCCGTGAACGGCTATGCGCTCGGAGGAGGCTTCGAGCTGGCGCTCTCCTGCGACATCGTCATCGCTTCGGAGAAGGCGAAGTTCGGGCTCCCGGAAGTGAAGCTGGGACTCGTGCCCGGCGGAGGCGGCGTTCAGAAGATCGCCCGTATCGTAGGTCCGTTCGTCGCCAAGGAATTGACGATGAGCGGAAGGTTTCTGACGGCGGAAGAAGGCAAGTCGCTGCTGTTCGTCAATCAGGTGACGGAGCCGGACAAGCTGATGGATACCGCCGCCGCGTTCGCCCGCATGCTGGCGGGTCAGGCGCCGCTGGCCGTGCAGGCGCTCAAGAAATTAATTGACGAGGGACGGGACGCGAGCTTGGAAACCGCCCAAGCGTATGACCGATCTTACCTTGCCAACTTGTTTCACAGCGAGGACGGCCAAGAAGGGATCGCTGCGTTCATCGAGAAGCGGACGCCCCGGTTCCAAGGCAAATAAGCGTTCTAACGCTTTCGGAAGCGATCGCCAGAGGAGGATGGACGATGGACAAAGCGCTTTCCGGCATTAAAATATTGGATTTTACGCATCTATTGCAAGGACCGTTCGCTACGCAAATGCTGGGCGATCTCGGCGCGGACGTGATCAAGATCGAACGCAGAGGCACGGGCGACAGCTACCGGGCGTGGACGTTCTTGAAATATTGGCTCGGCGGCACCGAATCGCCTTGCTACATGGCGTTCAACCGGAACAAACGGTCGCTCGCCCTTGATTTGAAGTCGGCGGAAGCCAAGGAGATCGTCTACAAATTGGCCGCCGAGTGCGACATCGTCGTGGAGAATTTCCGTCCCGGCATCATGGCCAAGCTCGGATTCGGCTACGAGAATTTCAAGCAAATCAATCCGCGCATTATCTATTGCTCCAGCACCGGCTACGGTCAGGACGGCCCGTATGCCGATCGTCCGGGCCAGGATTTGATGATCCAATCGCTTTCCGGACTGATGACGCTAACGGGACGCAAGGAGGACCCGCCGATGCCGCTCGGCACGGGCATTGCCGATCAGCTCGGCGCATACAACATCGTGTACGGGCTGTTGTCGGCCTTGTATTACAGAGAGAAAACCGGCAAAGGACAGAAGCTGGAAATCAACCTGTTCCAATGTTTGCTGACGCACCAGCTGCAGGAATTTGCCGTCACGCTCAATTCGGGCAAGCTGTTCGAGCGCCCGCAATCCGGCATCGCCCATCCGGGCCAATCCGCGCCGTTCGGCATCTACCGCACGGCGGACGGCTACATGTGCATCTCGGTTAATCCGATCCCGGTGCTGGCGGAAGTGCTGGGCGACGAAGGCTTAATCGCCTATGACGATCCGCAGACGTTGTATGACAAGCGCGACGAATGTTCTTCCGCATTCAGGCAACCATCGTGAAGCAGACGACGGCGTATTGGGTGGACAAGATGCTGGCGCGGGACATGTGGGTGTCCGAAGTGAAAAACCATTTGGAAGTCGAGCAGGATCCGCAGGCGATCCACCTGGAAGCGTTTGCTTCCTATGAGCATCCAACGGCCGGAACGGTGCGCACGGTGAACATTCCCGTGAAATTCAGCGAGACGCCGGGCGACATCCGCCGTCATCCCCCGCGGATCGGCGAACACAATGAGGAGATTTTGCGGGAGCTCGGCTATTCGGACGAAACGATCGCGTCCTTGAAGCAAAACGGCGTTCTCGACTGATCGGACGGAGGTGTGGACCATGGGTAAACTGAAAGGCATGACTTGGAATCATCCCAGGGGCTACTTGCCACTCGAAGCGGCGGCGGCGAAATTCCGCGAGACGCATCCGGAATTCGACATTGCGTGGGATCGCCGTTCCCTGAAAGATTTCGGCGATTATCCCGTCGAACTTCTGGCGCGGGAATACGATATCATCCTGATCGATCATCCCCATGTCGGGATGGCCGCGAGACAAAATGCGCTCGTGCCGCTGGACGAATACGTTCCGGAGCCGTATTTGCATGACCAGGACGCCAATTCCGTCGGCCCTAGCCATCGCAGCTACCGGTGGAACGGCCGGCAGTGGGCGCTCGCCGTCGACGCCGCCGCCCAGGTGGCGGCGTTTCGCCCGGACTTGCTGGACGCGCGGGACGTGCCGCATACTTGGCAGGAGGTGCTGGAGCTGGCCAAGTCGCCGCAAGGACCGAACGGAAGCCGGGTAGGATGGCCGCTCTGCCCGACGGACGCCATGTGCAGCTTCCTGAGCTTGTGCGCCGGCATCGACGGACCGGGCTTCTTCGACGAAGAGAGCGGCGTCGATAGCGTTATCGGCGAAGCGGCAATCGGCCTCATGTTCGAGCTGCTGCCGCATTTGCACGCTTCATCGCTTCATTCCAACCCGATTCAGATGTACGACCGGATGTCGTCGGGGGACGAGATCGCTTACGTTCCGCTCGCGTTCGGCTACACGAACTACGCCCGCAAGAGCTTGGCGAGCCGTCTGCTGCGATTCGCCGACATCCCTGCGATCTCCCGGGAGCCGCGAGGCAGCTTGCTTGGCGGCGTCGGGATGGCCGTGTCCGCCTATTCCGCGAACATCGGGCTGTCGGTCGAATTCGCCATGTTTGCGGCCCGCGGCGATGTGCAGCGCACGCTCTACGTCGAGAGCGGCGGACAGCCGGGCCATGCGGCTGCATGGGGGGATAAGGCAGCGAACGCTGCCTGCGGCGATTTCTTCGCGAGCACCCTTCGCACGATGGAATTAAGCTATATGCGGCCGCGCAACGAGGCATTCCCGACCTTCCAGGAGCAAGCCGGCGTTCTGCTGCACGAAGCGCTCAAGCGGCGCGCGGCGGGTGAATCCATCCATTCGGCTGTCATCGTGGAAGACATGAACCGATTGTACCGCAGCGCGTTGCATCATCGCGTTCGATAGATTAAAAACTCATTAATGTTTCGTTATCGAAGTTAAATCTCGGTTATATCTTCTTACATTTGGGAGTTTTATGATGAGAGTGTAACAACCTACACGCTCACTTAGGGGGTTCAGCTATGAAAAAGAAGTTGTTCGGAACAAGCGCAGCGATTGTCGTAACGGCCGGCATGCTGGCTGGCTGCGGCAGCAATTCTGCGCCGCAAGCGTCGACGTCGCCGTCAGCAGCGACTGCGGAAACGACGGCGACCGCAACTTCGGCGGCCGCAACTTCGGCGGCCGGAGACAAACCGTTCGCAGGCCAGACGATAACGCTGGTCACCGCCAATCACCCATGGTCGGAAGCGCTTACGCCGCTCCTGCCGGATTTTGAAGCCCAAACGGGCATCAAAGTCAAAGTGGAAAACTACTTCGAAGACCAGCTGACGCAAAAGCTGACCGTTCAATTCACGGCGGGATCGTCGACGCCGGACGTGTTCATGTACCGTCCGCTCCAAGAAGGCCAATTGTTCTTCAAGAACGGCTGGGTAGCGCCGCTTGACGAGTACGTCAACCAAGATGCGGACTACGACTTCAAGGACATCTCCCCTTCGGCCGTCGGCACGACGACGGTGGACGGCAAGCTGGCCGGCATTCCGATCATTACGGAGCGGGAAATTTTGTACTACCGCAAAGACTTGCTGGAAAAAGCGAACATCCCGGTGCCGAAGACGATCGACGAGCTTGTCGCGGCAGCCAAGAAGCTGCACGATCCGGGCGCGGAAATGTACGGCTTCGTCGCGCGCGGTCAGCGCTCTCCGCTCGTCACCCAGCTGTCCTCGTACATCTACTCCGAGGGCGGGGACTTCATGAAGGACGGCAAAGCGACGATCAACACGCCCGAAGCCGTGAAGGCGATGACGACATACGGCACGCTGCTCAAGGATTACGGCCCTCCCGGGGTGCTCAATATGTCCTGGCCGCAAGCGTTCGGCATTTTCGCGCAAGGCAAAGTCGCTTTCCTGACGGACGTAGACTCCCTGTACACGAACGCCACCGATCCGGCGAAATCGAAAATCGGCGACAAAGTCGGCTTTGCGCCATTCCCGGCCGGCGCCGCAGGCTCCAAGCCGACGAACGTAACGGCATGGGGATTGTCCATCAACGCGAGGACGGAGCACAAGGATGCAGCTTGGGAGTTCATCAAATGGGCGACCAGCAAAGAGATCGTGTTGAAACAGCAGCAAAAAGGCAATCCGGGCGCCCGCACGTCGGTATGGGACACTCCGGAAGCGACCCAATCGTTCCCGGCCGAACTGGTGCAAGTCATTAAAGAATCCATGAAAAACGGCGTCGACCATGACCGTCCGGTCGTCATCACGGTCGGGGAAGCGCGCGACGCCGTCGGCGAAGTCGTCATGAGAGTCATCACGGGCGAGAAGGACATTCAAGCCGTGGCGGATAAAGCGAACGCCAATTTGCAAGCCATCATCGACAAAGACAACAAAAAGTAAGTTTAGCTCTGTTTGGACTGCTGTTTGAGGGCCATGCACTACGGGATATGGCCCTCGAACAGGGAAGACGGAAAGGATGATACGCATGCGTTACAATTGGTTCGACCGCAACTTGAAGTGGGTGTACATCCTGCCCGCGCTGTTGTTCGTGCTGGTCATGATGCTTTTCCCGATTCTATATACGGTATGGATCAGCTTTTACGAGTGGAGCATGTCCGCCATCACGCCGCCCGCTTTCGTGGGGTTTGCGAATTACATCGCGTTGTTTAAGGACGAGCGATTTCTCGACGCGTTGTTCAATACGTTTTATTTCACGGTCGTGGCGCTGATCGCCGAAGTCGTTCTCGGCCTCGCGATCGCCGTGCTGCTCAATCGGAGCTTCAAAGGCAAAAATATCGCGAAAACGTTGTTTCTGCTCCCGATGGTCGCGACGCCGGTCGCCATGGGGCTTGTATGGATGCTGATTTACGAACCGACGATCGGCGCGGCGAACACGATTTTGAAGGCAATCGGCATTCATCCCCAGCTTTTCCTGGCGTCGATGACGCAGGTCGTTCCCTCTCTGATCGTCGTGGACATATGGCAGTGGACGCCGATGGTGGCGCTCATTTTGATGGCAGGCTTGTCTACGCTGCCTGCCGATCCTTACGAATCGGCAGATGTCGACGGCGCGACCGCATGGAAGAAATTCGTGCATATTACGCTGCCGCTGCTTAAACCGACGCTCATTATCGCGACCATGCTCCGTCTGATCGGCGTTTTGAAGACGTTCGACATTATTTATGCCACCACGCAAGGCGGGCCAAACTTCAAGTCCGAAACGCTCAACATCTATAGCTACGTGCTCGGCTTCCAATATTTCAAGTTGGGATCGGCTTCCGCGCTGCTGGTCATCTTTTTTCTGATCGTCATGGCGCTTACGCTGCTGCTGATCTGGATGAGGAAACGATTGGAGGCTGCTTCATGAAAAAGAAGAAAAGGACGAAAATCCTGCTGGCCGCGCTGACTGTGCTCGTTCTGGTCGTGTTCGTCTTTCCGTTCGTGTGGATGCTGCTCGCGTCCTTCAAGACGCAATCGCAAATTATGTCGGCGGATCAGACGTTTATTTTTACGCCGACGACCGACAACTACGAAAGCGTGTTCCGGCAGTACGATTTTCTGAAATATATCGTGAACAGCATGATCGTGGCCGTCGCCTCCACCGTTTTGTCGCTCCTGCTGGGGCTGCCTGCGGCTTATTCGGTCGCCAGGTACAGATTGCAAGGTTTCGGTCTCGTCATTCTCGTCGCCCGGATCGTGCCGGGGATCTCGTTCCTCATTCCGTGGTACATCATTTTTTCGAAGCTCGGACTGGTGGATTCGTATGTATCACTCGTGCTCAGCCACATGCTGGTCGGTTTGCCGTTCATCGTGTGGATCATGATTTCGTTCTTCGAAGGACTTCCGCACGAAGTCGAGGAAGCCGGGATGATCGACGGCTGCTCGCCGCACCAAGTGTTCCGGCGTATTGTGCTGCCGATGTCGGGAGCGGGCATCATCACGTCTTCTCTGCTGTCGTTCATTTTCTCGTGGAACAACTTCATGTTTTCGATCATTCTCGCGGGCGACAAGACCAAAACATTGCCGATTGCAGTATTCAACTTTATGTCCTATGCTGAAATCAACTGGGGCGGTTTGATGGCCGCCGCTTGCATCATTACCCTTCCCGTGCTTGTCATCGCTTTGATTGCGCAGCGTTACGTAGTCAACGGTCTGGCGGCGGGAGCGGTAAAAGGAATAAGATCAGCCGGAACAAGAAAACGGTTACATTAATGCCGGCATCATGCCGGATCGCGCGTTGCGGACCTGCTGAAGCTGTATTGGCGCTTGACGGCTGAGGGAGGGAACCTGTTGTTCAGACAAAATATTTTCCTCAAAATGGTTCTCTTGCTCGTTCTGCTGCTTGTGCCGATCCTGATTTTGTACAGCGTGTCTACGAGAACCAGCACGGAGGTCGTGCGGGAGCAGATCGAGACGACGAATTTGAACCAGTTGACGTTTCTCATGAACCAGTTGGATACGAACATCGAGCAGTTGTCCATGTTCCCGGTGCTGCTCAGCTACGATCCGTACATTCGCGAGTTTCTCGACCGCCGTCCGGTCAAGCTCTTCGACGCGCTCAACGCCGAATACCGGATCATCGAGAAATTGAGCTTGCAAAGCGTATCGAGCGGCTGGCAGAACGACTTGACGCTGATTTTGCCGCAGGAGCGCCGGGAGATCGCGTCCAACGTCTTTTTGCAGGCAACCGACAAGGATACGACGGGACCGATCTACACGCGCTGGACTTATATGACGGAGGGAACGGGCGACAAGACCCGCCGTTATTTCGTCCGTGAGATCGGCGAACCGGCCAAGGAACGGCTCAAGGAATCGGCGCAGGCCGTTTTTCGCGTCCGATTCGACATGGCCAACATCACGGCGATGCTGGATGCGTACAAGAACGGCAAGAATAACGATCCATTCCTGTATCTGCGGGGCGAACAGCCGGTGCCGAACAGCACCTCGTCCGCGGAGAAGACGCAGCAGCTGGTCGAATTGTTGAACGGCGGCGGGGACCTCAAGCCGGACACGGGACAGAAGCTGATGAAGCTGGGGAACGATCAGTATCTCGTCAGCTATGCCAAATCGCAGCAATTGGGCTGGTACCTGATCGATTACACGCCGTACCAAAGCGTCATTACGCCGATCACGAAGCAGCGAAACTTTTTCTACGCGATCATCGGGCTGCTGCTCGTTCTCGCCGTGGCCGCGTCGTTCCTGCTTTACCGCAACGTGCAGCGTCCGCTCGGACAGTTGATCGCGAACGTGCAGCGCATCAAGCGGGGCGATTACTCCGCCCGGATTCGCTACCAGGCGCGCAATGAGTTCGATTATTTGATTTTCCAGTTCAATGAGATGGCGAAGCAGATTCAGCTTTTGATCGAGGACGTATACGCGGAGAAGCTGAGAAGCCGGGAGGCGACGCTCAAGCAGCTGCAGTCGCAGATCAATCCGCATTTTCTGTACAACTCGCTGTTCTTCATCATCAATTCGGCCATGATGAACGACAAGGAGGCGGTCGTGCAGATGTCGCAAAACCTGGCGCAGTATTGCCGCTATACGACGCGGGTGGAAAATCAGTTGGTGGCGCTTGAGGAGGAGCTCGACCTCGTCCGGCACTACTTGATTATTCAAAATTTGCGGATGGATCGGGTTCAGTTCGAAATCGACGTGCCGGAAAAAATGCTGGATCTGAAAGTGCCGCGGCTGATTCTGCAGCCGATCGTGGAGAACGCGATCGTGCACGGCATCGGACGTTCGCCGGACAGCGGAATGATTACGATTACGGGCAAACAGGACGACCGCTACAACATGCTTTACGTCGAAGACGACGGGCCCGGCATGTCGCCGGAGGCGCTGCGCGAGCTGCAAGTGAAGCTTCTGCAGCCGATGTCGGAGGAGATCGGATGCGGCACGTGGAACGTGCATCGCCGCTTGCAATACCAATTCGGCGGACAATCGGGGCTCTCATTCGAGCAATTGCCGATGGGCGGATTTCGCACGACGATCAAATGGACGCGGACCGGGACATCGGAAGCATGGAATCATCAAGACGGAGGGTTCGAATGATGCAACTGTTGATTGTGGACGACGAGGCGCACGTAGTCGATCGCCTGGCGACGACGATCGCTTGGAGAAGCGTCGGCATCCTGCAGGTGTACCGGGCGTACTCGGTATACGAAGCGCTCGCGATTTTGCAGCAATGCTCCGTCGACATCGTCATTACGGACATTCAGATGCCTGGCATGACGGGCCTTGAGCTGATCGCGGAAATCCGCAAAAGGTGGAACAAGACGAAGTGCGTGCTCCTGTCCGGCTACTCCGATTTTCACTACGCCAAAGAAGCGATCCAGAACCAGGTGGAGGATTACTTGCTGAAGCCCGTCACCGAGGAAGAGCTGCTGCAAACCGTCTCCAGGCTTCGGCAAAAAATGTTCGACGAGTGGGAGCAAGTGATCTCCGTGCGGAATTTGACCATGACGCTGCACGAGAACATGCCGCTGCTCAAAGGCAATTTGCTGACCGAGCTGCTGCAAGGGCATATCCGGAACGAGCAGACGGTCAGGGAGAAAATGCAAACTTTGTCGCTGCCCGATCTCTATGGCCAAACGTGCTCGATCATGCTCGTTCGGCCCGAAGAGCCGTTCGTCGACTACGATTTCCGCAGCCGGTCGCTGATCGAATACGCGATCGGCAATATGGCCGAAGAACTGTTCAACGAGCGGTTCCATTTGTGGCATACGAAGGATGCGCACGATTATTTGATTTTCCTGGTCGCCGGGAAGGAAGGGGCCGACGCGGAGGAGAGGACGCTATTGTTCGAACGGACGGCGTCGCAGCTGCAAACGGTCGTGAAAAGCTTTTTGAAGGGCCGCATCTCCGTGATCGTCAGCACCTCGGGCGTGTTCCCGCATGACGTGCCGGATTTGTACGACAGCTGTGTATCCGCGGCGCGCAAACGGGTCGGCAGCGAGCAGGAGCTGTTCGTGCGGGCGGCGGGCGAGCTGGCCGACGTCAAGATGGAATCGCTGCGCAGCTTGTACGAGCCGCCGACGCTGATTCATCTGTTGGAGGCGGGGCGCTGGGACGGGATTCAGGAGAAGCTGGGCCGCATTTTCGACGAGCTGCAGGACAAATGGTCGCATTCGCAGGAGCATTTGCTGGAAGTCTGCTTTGCCATCTCCTCGGCGTTCTCGTATATCGCGCACAAGAACGGCCAGCCGCTCTCCGACCTTATCGGCGACGATTACGGCAAATTGGCCGACGGCATTCCATTCCGTTCCATTCAGCAGCTTCGCGATTGGTCGATGCGCGTATTGCGCCGCCTGACGGAAGACATGGACCGCGAAATCAAAGACAGCCGCGCGTCGCTCATTCGCGCCATCCACAAATTCATCGACGAAAACTTGGAGCAGGACGTCACGCTGCAAAGCATCGCCGACCACGTCTTTATGCATCCCGTGTACGTATCGAAAATTTACAAGCTGGAAACCGGCATCAATATAAGCGATTACATTCAGCAGCTGCGCATTGAGAAGGCGGTCTATCTGCTGACGAACAGCCAGGAGAAGACGTACGAAATCGCCGCCAAGCTGGGCTATCAGCATTCCCATTCGTTTAACTACGCGTTTAAAAAGTACCATGGCTTAACGCCGCAGGAATTTCGGGACCAACAAAAGAAAAGGGCGAACTGCCCTTGAACGCGAACGGCTCCGGCGCGATCCGCGGGTTCCGCGATGCGATCGATGCGGGTTTGCCGTGCAACGTTAAATCCTCTGATGAAAAGGCGGTCGCAATGATGGCAAATTTGAGCTTATTCGATCTGACGGGCAAGAAGGCAATCGTCACGGGAGCCGGCTGCGGACTGGGCCGCGGCATCGCCGCCGCGCTGGCGAACGCCGGCGCGGAAGTGGTCATCCTCGACATTGCGGACGCAGCGGTTGACACCGCTGCCGAATTGACCGCGAGCGGGCTCGCCGTCCATGCGGTAAAGGGCAATCTGCTGGACCGCGCCGATCTGGAGCGCAGCTTCCACGAATCGGTCCGCGTCCTGGGCGGACTCGACATTCTCGTCAACAACGCGGGCATGCACGACCGCAGAGCTTGTCTCGATCTGCCTGTCGAGAGCTGGGACAAAGTGTTGGAATTGAACATTACGGCGGTGTATCAGCTTTGCCGTCTGGCGGGCGCGATCATGGTGAAGCAGGGCAGCGGCAAAATCATCAGCATGGCGTCCATGCTCAGCTTCCTGGGCGGATATAACGCTTCCGCGTACGCGGTGAGCAAGGCGGGCGTCGCGCAATTGACGAAGTCGCTGTCCAACGAGTGGGCGGGGTACGGCGTCCAGGTCAACGCGATCGCTCCCGGCTACATGGCGACGGAGATGAACACCGACTTGTTGCACGACGATGTCCGTCTGCCGCAAGTGAATGCCCGCATCCCCGCCGGCCGGTGGGGCCGTCCGGACGATTTGGCGGGGGTCAGCGTATTTCTCGCTTCGGCGGCTTCGGATTACGTTTCGGGCGCCATCGTTCCGGTCGACGGCGGCTATTTGGCCAGATAGCGCGGCGTTGCGGCGCCATTTGAATCCGATGGGGAGGAGCGGGAATCGAAATGAAAATACGCAGCATCGAGCTGTTCAAAGTGCCGCCGCGTTGGCTGTTTCTCCGTATGGAGACGGACGACGGGCTGGTCGGCTGGGGAGAGCCGATCGTGGAGGGCAAAGCGGACACGGTCAAGGCGGCCGTGGAAGAAATGAGCGCCTACGTGATCGGCCAAGATCCGATGCGGATCGAAGATCTTTTTCAGGTGTTGTACCGCGCGGCGTTTTACCGCGGAGGGCCGGTGCTGTCGAGCGCCATCTCCGGCATCGAGCAGGCGTTGTGGGACATCAAGGGCAAATTTTACAATGCGCCGGTATACGACCTGCTCGGCGGCGCCTGCCGGGACCGGATACGCGTCTACAACTGGATCGGCGGCGACCGGCCGAGCGACGTGGGCGAGGAAGCGAAGAAGCAGATCGCCGCCGGATTCACGGCGGTGAAGATGAACGCGACGGAGGAGATGCATTACATCGATTCGTTCACCAAAGTGGAGCAGGCGATCGCCCGCATTGCCGCCGTCCGCGAGGCGGGCGGACCGGATTTCGGCATCGGCATCGACTTCCACGGCCGGGTTCATAAATCGATGGCGAAAATACTCGCCAAGGAGCTGGAGCCGTTCCGCCCGATGTTCATCGAAGAACCGGTGCTGCCGGAGAACAACGAAGCGTTGAAGGAAATTGCGCGCCATACGTCCGCTCCGATCGCGACGGGCGAGCGGATGTATACGCGCTGGGGCTTCAAGGAGCTGCTCGCGCAGGGCATTGTCGATATTATTCAGCCCGATTTGTCTCATGCCGGCGGCATTCTCGAAACGCGGAAAATCGCCGCGATGGCGGAAGCGTACGACGTGTCGGTCGCTCCGCATTGCCCGCTCGGTCCGATCGCGCTCGCCGCCTGTCTGCAGCTCGACGCGTGCTCGCCGAACGCGATCATTCAAGAGCAGAGCCTCGGCATCCATTACAATCGAGGCAACGACATTCTCGACTACGTCAAGGACGCTTCGGTGTTCGCGTACAAGGACGGCTACGTCGACAACTTGAAGCTGCCGGGACTCGGCATCGAAGTGAACGAAGACAAAGTTCGCGAAATGGCCGCTGTCGGCCACGACTGGAAAAATCCCGTCTGGCGCCAGAGCGACGGCACGGTAGCAGAGTGGTAGAATAAGCGGCAAATCAAACCAAAGACTCCTGCCAACGAGATTTAGATGTTGGCAGGAGTCTATTTTTTTGACGAGCTACGCTTAAGGCGCCGGCTCACGACGCCGAATAACCGAGTTTCAGCGAGATTTCATGGGCCGCCTGCTTAACCTTGCGGATCAGTTCGGGCAGCTGCTCTTCGCCGAACCGTACTTCGAGTCCGGCAATGCTGAGTCCGGCCACCATTTTGCCGGAATGATCGAAGATGGGAGCGCTTAATTCCGCCGTATAATTTTCAAGTTCGGAACGGCTGAAGCTGTATCCCGTCCGCCTCGTGGTCTCCAAAGCTTCAAGCAGCTCCTGTTTGTTTGTAATCGTTCCGACCCCGATCGGAACCAGCTCCACTTGATTCAAGTAGGCTTCCCGTTCTTCTTCGGGCATAAAGGCGAGAATAATCCGGGACGAAGCTCCCGCGTACAGCGGCGCCTTTCTGCCGATTTGGGTAAAGAGCCGCACCGGATGATCCGTGTCCAGCTTCTCGATATACATGGACGAATAACCGTCTCTGACGGCAAGATGGACGGCTTCTTCTAGATCGTCCCGAAGCCTCTGCATGACATTGAGGGATATTTGCCGGATGTCCAGCCGCTCGGCGACCAAATGGCCGAATTGCAAAAATAGCAATCCGAGGGAATAATATCCATCCTGATCTTTGTTCAAGAAACCCATCTCTTCAAGCGAACCGATCATACGGTTGACGGATGTTTTGGGAATGCCCGACAACCGCACCATATCGTTTATATTCAGCTTCGAATGGGTCAAGAATAAATTCAGCAGATCCATGGATCTGACCACCGTTTTATTTTTAATTTGCACCGTTTCCTCCCATTGTTCGCTTCATTCATACCGTTCAACGGACGGCTTTAAAATGTAGTATACACCGAATGACCGCTGCATGAAATCCGGAAGGAATCAACCCGTTCTTATTCGACCGTAAATGTGAATTTTTTATTTAAAACACTTGATTTTTATTTAATCCTTACTATAATGATCGTATATATATGGATTGAAATTCGGATTAAAAAAACCGAAATTCGGTTTTTGATGAATTTCGGAGAGGAGATCCATGAGACTTTTTACCGTTAACACCGATGACAAGGCGATGATGACCAGATGGGCAATGTAGCGGGCCATTCCGCCGGAAGCGAGCCCGGCGCGGCGGAGATCGTTCCATTGGGCGATTCGGCGATCGTCGTTCGGCTGGGCGAGTCCATCCATCCGGACACGCACAGACGAGTCCGGCAGCTGGCCGATTACTTGGAGCGCTATCCGTTCGACGGCATGATCGAATATGTTCCCGCCTTTACGACGGTTACGATTTACTACGATGGATGGTCGCTGGTGAACGCCCATTCCGAGGATGGGGCCGGGACTAAGGAACCGACGCCTTATGACCTGGCGGTCTCGCTCGTGAAGAGGATTTTGCTGGAGATGGACGACGCCTCGGCGGAGCCGGCGAGAATCGTGGACATTCCCGTTTGTTACGGGGGGGAGTGGGGCCCGGATCTGGAGACGGTCGCAGCCTATCACGGTTTGACGCCGGAAGAAGTCATCGAGATTCACACTTCGGCCGACTATCTCGTGTACATGCTTGGTTTTGCGCCCGGCTTCGCTTATTTGGGCGGTTTGTCGCCTCGAATCGCCACCCCGCGCCGTCAAACGCCGCGGCTGTCCATTCCGGCGGGAACGGTAGGCATTGCAGGCGACCAGACCGGGGTGTATCCGATCGATACGCCGGGCGGTTGGCAATTGATCGGGAGGACGCCGCTGCCGCTGTTTCTTCCCGAGCGGATGCCGCCGACGCTTATGAAGGCGGGCGATATCGTCCGCTTCCATCCGATCTCCCGGTCCGAGTTCGAGCGTTGGGAGGAGAGAGGGCGATGAGCCTGATTATTCTCAAACCGGGATTGCTTACAACGATTCAGGACCTGGGCAGATTCGGCTATCAGAAATTCGGCGTCATTGCGAGCGGAGCGATGGATGCCTTTGCCCTGCGCGTCGCCAATCTGCTGGTCGGCAATGAAGAGACGGACGCCGGCCTCGAGATCACGATCGCCGGTCCGGAGATCAGCTTCGCAAGCGCGTCGCTCATCGCCATCTGCGGAGGCGATTTGTCCCCGACGTTGAACGGCCGGCCCGTTCCGCTGTGGAGAACGGTGTACGCGCCGCAAGGAAGCCGTTTAAAATTCGGCCCGCCCAAACAGGGCTGCCGCGCTTATCTGGCGGTCGGAGGAGGGGTCGATGTGCCGTTGGAGATGAACAGCCGCTCCACATACTTGCGCGCAGGCATTGGGGGGTTCCGCGGCCGGGCCTTGCAGACGGGCGATTGCGTTCCGCTGGGGGACGCTTCTTCGCGCAGCTTAAACCTGATGGAGATGATGGCATACGAAGCGGATCCCGAGACCGGCGCCGTCAGCCGTTGGTCGGTGACGCCCGGGATGCTCCCGCCCTATTCGCCGAACCCGACGGTGCGCGTGTTGGAAGGCGAAGAGCGCGATGCGTTCGACGAAGAAAGCCTGAGCCGGTTTTTCTCTGAGCCTTATACGGTGATGCCGCAATCGGACCGGATGGGCTACCGACTGTCCGGCAGCGAGCTGAGGTTGAAGGCGAAGAAAGAGATGATCTCTTCGGCGGTCACGTACGGAACGATTCAGGTTCCGCCCGACGGACAACCGATCGTGCTGATGGCGGACCGGCAGACGACCGGCGGTTATCCGAAAATCGCCCAGGTCATATCGGCGGATCTGCCTGTGCTGGCCCAGGTCAATTTGGGGGGCAAAGTGAGGTTCCGATCGGTCTCGCTGGTCGAAGCGCAAAACCAATATCTCCTTCGGGAACGAGCGATCCGGACGCTGCGCGAAGGATTGAACCGATTGCAAGCAAGCAGGAAGGGAAGGTGAACGGGCGTAATGAACGACAACGAATCCAAGCTGGCGATTCGGGATTTGAAGGTGGAGTATGACGCCAAAGGCCGTCGTACGGTCGCCCTTGAGCAGGTTAATTTGAACGTGAAGGACGGCGAATTCGTATCGGTCGTCGGCCCGAGCGGCTGCGGAAAATCTACGCTGCTCAAAGTCGTATCCGGTCTGCTGCGGCCCGCCGGCGGCACCGCTTCGATTGACGGCAAGGAGATTGCGGGGGTTCCCGATCAAGTCGGCATGGTGTTCCAGAACGATGCGCTGCTGCCTTGGAAGACGGTGATCGACAATGTGCGGCTGCCCCTTGAAATCAAAGGAGTTCCCCGCAAGGAACAGCTTCATGAGGCTCAGCGGCTGCTCGGCATGGTCGGTCTGGAAGGCTTCGCCTCCTATTACCCCAAGCAGTTGTCGGGCGGGATGCGGAAGCGGGTGGCGTTGGCCCGAACGTTCGCTTACGACCCCGAAATTTATTTGATGGACGAGCCGTTCGGCCCGCTCGATGCGCAGACGCGCGTGAAGATCGGGGAACAATTTCTGAAAATATGGGAGCAAGTCGGCAAGAGCGTCTTGTTCATCACCCATGATATCGAAGAAGCGATCGCGCTGTCGGACCGGGTCGTCGTCATGTCCGCCCGCCCGGGACGAATCAAAGCCGAGTTCAACGTCCGTCTGGAACGACCCCGCCCGTTCTACGACATCCGGTTCGATCCTCTGTTCAAAGATTTGCAGAAAGAAATATGGGCACAAATGGCGGATGAAGGGTAGAGAGGAGACTGGCATATGGCGGCAAAATCAAACAAGAGCGCTTCCTATCCCTCGTCATTCCGGCAGCGCGAGTACAAGCCATCATCCGTTTGGCTGGGAAGAGCGGGCGTCTTTATCCTGACGGTAGGTCTTTGGGAGCTGCTGTCCGGCCGAGCGTTCAATTCGTTCTGGCTCAGCAAGCCCTCGCTCATCCTGAAGCGGATTGGCGAGATGGCGGCGGACGGCGACTTATGGTTCCATATGAGCGCGACTCTTCAAGAAGCGATTGTCGGTCTCGTCATCGGAATGGCCGGAGGAACGCTGCTCGGCGTGGCCATCTCCTTCAGCGGCATTTTCGAGAAATGGATCTATCCTTATATCATGGCGCTGTACAGCTTGCCTCGCGTATCCTTGGCCCCGCTGTTTATCGTATGGTTCGGCATCGGCTTGTCGTCCAAAATCCTGATGGTCGTGGCCATGGTCGTTTTCGTGGCTTTCTATAACGCCTTTGAGGGCATTCGCAACATTGACAGAGACCTGATGGACATGATGAGCACGTACAAGGCCAAATGGACGCACAAGCTCAAATGGGTGGTGCTGCCCTCGATTACCGTGTGGATTCTGACCAGTCTGCGCCTCAATATCGGCATGGCCTTGATCGGATCGGTCATTGCCGAGCTGGTAGGATCGAACCGCGGCCTGGGGTATTATATTACGTTTTCGTCCAGCATGCTGGATACGACGGGAATCTTCACCGGCTTGGTGTTGATTATGCTGATCGCCGTTGTACTGGAGCAGATCGTGCTTCTGATGGAGAGGCGGCTGCTTAGGTACCGTTAAGCTTGGCATCCTGCTCCGACCCGACAACGGGAGGGCCTTATATACATCAAGAGCATTTTAAGGAGGAAAAAAAGATGAGAAAAAATCGATGGATGATGACCGCTTTGCTCGCTCTTACGACGGTTGCGCTCGGAGCATGCGGAAACAACGCGAACAGCGGGAACACTTCTTCCCCGTCGTCCACGCCGGACAGCTCCGCTGCAGCGACAAGCAGCGCGCCGACTTCGGAACAGCCGCAAGACGTGACGATCCGTCTGGGATTGGTCGGGGGCGGCATGACGCCTCTGCTCTCCCAGATCGGCATTAATGACGGCTCCTTCGAGAAAGCGGGCATTCATATCGAGAAGCAAAGCTTCAGCTCCGGAGCGGACATGGTTCAGGCGCTGGTCGGAGGAAGCCTGGATATCGCGCTGGGCTCGTACGAACACGTACTGCGTCAGCAGCAGAACGGTCTGGGCGTGAAGGCTTACGGAGAAATTTTCAACGGCGTCGGCTATTCGCTTATCGTCAAGAAGGATTCCAAGTATCAAACGCTTGCGGATTTGAAAGGCACGAAGTTGGCCGTCACCAAAGTGGGCAGTCTGTCCGACACGGGACTTCGCGAAGCGCTGAAGGAAGCCAACATCGATCCGGACAAAGACGTACAGATTATTAACGGAGGCAGCGGCGCAACGATGCTCGCCGCGATCGAGAGCGGGAACGTAGCCGGCGGGATGGTGTCCGAGCCTACCGTGTCCCAAATGCTGGCTACCGGCAACTACCGAATTCTCTACGATCCCACCTACGATTTTGCGGGCATCGTCGTCATGGCCAAGACGGACTGGGTGAACAAAAACAAAGAAGCGATGCAGCGCTTCCTGAAAGTGAACGCCGACATCAACGATCGCGTGCAGAAAGATCCGGCCAGCGCGGTCGATGCCATGCTGAAGGAATTCAACCAAATTCCGAAGCAGGTCATGGAAACGGCGGTCAAAAACCAGTTGGCCAAAGTTCCGGCCGGACTGAAGGTCACCGAAGAAGGCGCCCAAAAGGTGCAGAAGACCCAGCTGGAGCAAGGCATCCTGAAGAAGGAAATTCCGTTTGACCAAGCCGTAGATTTGTCCCTACTTCCCTAAGGAAAGAAGGTGCCGCTGCCATGGCCCAAGACTTGAGAACGTATCTCCGACAGTTGGAGGCGTCCGACGCATCAAGCATCCGGCTGGTGGACAAAGAGGTCGATCCGCGTTTCGGGATTACCGCATATGCCGCAGCTCTGGCCGAGAAGGGCGAATATCCCGCGCTTCTGTTCAATCGGGTCAAGGGCTCCGAGCTGTCATGCATCTCCAACCTGCTGACGACGTATGAGCGAATCGCCTTGTATCTGGGCTGTGAAGTCGCCGATATTCCCCGGGTATACGGCGAGAAGCTGAAAAACCCGATCGAACCCGTCGTCGTCGATCGCTCCGCAGCCAAAGTCAAAGAGACGGTCGTCGCCGAAGCGGATATCGATTTGGCCAAGCTTCCGATCCCCGTCCACAACAAGCTTGACGGCGGACCGTATCTGAGCGCGGGAGTCATGATCATCCGCGATCCGGATTCCGGACGGATCAACGCGGGCATCTATCGCCACCAGGTGTTTAATGAACGCGATATCGGCGTCTGGTTCCTCGGCGCCCATCACGGCGGATTGATCTACAAGAAGTATAAGAAGCAGGGAAAACCGGCCCCGGTCGCCATCGCGATCGGCCATCATCCGGGATTCGTCATGGGGGCGGTGTCCCGGGTGCAAGGGATCGGGGGCGAATATGAAGCCGCCGGCGCGCTGATGGGGGAAGCGCTTGAGCTCGTTCAAGCGGAAACTTCCGATCTGCTCGTTCCGGCCCATGCGGAGATCGTTCTGGAGGGAGAAATTCTCCCGGACGAGGATCACGCCGAAGGGCCTTTCGGAGAATGGCCGGGCCACTATCTGGGCGGCGGGTCGGTTCCGGTCATCCGGATCCGGCGCATCACCCACCGCCGCAACGCCATTTTCCAGGATATTGTGGCATCGAGCCGGGAGCATCTTGTCGTCGGAGGCGTGCCGCGTTCCGGCAGCATCTATCAGACGGTCAAGCAGGTCGTCCCGAGCCTGAAGACGGTTCACGTCCCGTTCTACAGCCGGATGAACTGCTACCTCTCGCTTCATAAGGAGCGGGACGCCGACGTGAAGAAAGCGGCGTTCGCCGCGCTCAATACCGAGCCCGAGAACTTGCGGCATATCGTCGTGGTGGACGATGACATCGACGTCTTCAACGGCGAAGAGGTGGCATGGGCGATCGGAACGCGCTTCGACGCGGAACGGGATCTGCTCGTCATCCCGAAGTGGAACGGTCCGGGGGGGTTGCTGCCTACGAACTGGGATTACCATCCGGACGGCAAAAACACTCCGCGAATGTCCAGCGCCGTCATCGTCGACGCCACCAAGCCGGCCCCGCCGGTCGTCTTCCCGGAACGCGCGGTTGTGCCGAAGGGCGATGTGGAGCAGGCCGATCTGGGAGCGCTGCGCAAATTAAATATCGAAGAGAAGAACAAGTGGCTCACGCCTTGACGGCGGGAGCCCCGTGAGCGCTAGGCGAGCCTCAAACCGCTTCGGACACGGGCACGTGCCGTCGGCGGGTTGAGGCTGCACCGTTTGATTCGGTTGGAACGGACAACCGTACAAGCTCAGAGTCAAAATGGGAGGCAGGATCAGGATGAAGGTAGTAGATTTGAACTGTGATATGGGAGAAAGCTTTGGCGCTTACAAGCTGGGGAACGACGAGGCGATTTTGAACCACGTCACCTCCGCCAACATCGCTTGCGGCTTCCATGCCGGAGATCCGGCGACGATGCGCCGCACGGTGAGGCTGGCGCTGGATCGCGGCGTCGCCATCGGCGCCCATCCGGGCTTGCAGGACTTGATCGGCTTCGGCCGCCGGGATATGGACATCACCCCCGAGGAGGCGTACGAGCTTGTCGTTTACCAGATCGGCGCGCTGTGGGCGTTCGTGCGTTCGGAAGGGGGCGCGCTTCAGCATGTCAAGGCGCACGGGTCCTTATACAATATGGCGGCGCGCAACGCCGGGCTGGCCCAAGCGATCGCGCGGGCGGTCTACCGGGTCGATCCGGAGCTCATTCTGTTCGGGTTGGCCGGAAGCGAGCTGATCAAGGCCGGCAAGGAGATCGGCTTGCGCACGGCGAGCGAGGTGTTCGCGGACCGGACCTATCAATCCGACGGATCGCTCACCTCCAGAAGGCTGCCCGATTCCGTCATCACCGACGATCGGCAGTCCGTCGAACAAGTGATCCGGATGGTATCGGAAGGAAAGGTGCGGTCCAGGCAGCAGGTCGATGTCGACATTCAGGCCGACACCGTCTGCATTCACGGGGACGGCGTTCGCGCGCTCGAATTCGCCGGACAAATTCGCCATTCGTTGCAGGCCGCCGGCATTGCCGTTCAGCCGATCGGCGTGACATTGGCCGCACAACATTAGGCGGACGGAGAGGAGGTTGCGCGCGTGGAAACGTTGCGATTGGAAACGGACGTGCTGATTGTCGGGGCGGGCGCGGCCGGCATGATGGCCGCCAGAGCGGCGTCGGATGAAGGCGCCGAGGTGATTCTTACGGACAAAAGCCTGATCGGCAGAGGCGGAGCCACCATTTTGGCCCAGATGACGGTTGCCGTGGCGCTGGGCGAAGCCGAACCGGACAGCCCGGACATTCATTTCGAAGATACGATGGCCGGCAGCCGCGGCCTGGCCGATCCGGCGATCGTTCGCGCCATTGTGGAGCGGGGGCCGGAGGTCATTCTGGAAGCGGAGCGATACGGCGTGAAGTGGGCCCGAACGCCGGACGGCAAGCGGTCGCAGGCATTCGCGCCGGGACATTCGCGGGCCCGCTGCGTCTACGTGGATATTCTGAACACGGGAGGAGCGACTTCAAACGGCTTAAAGAAGGCGATCTGGAAAGACGGGAAGATCAAACGTCTGAAAAATGTCATGATCACCCGTATCGTCGTCGAGGGCGGCCGGGCGGTCGGCGCCATCGGCTTCGAAATGGAGGATTTCCGTCCGGTGAGCATCGCCGCAGGAGCGGTAATATTGGCGACCGGAGGTCTGACGGAAATTTACGAGCGCAACAGCGCTTCCGCCAACATGACCGGGGACGGCTTCATTCTGGCCGCCGAGGCGGGCGCCGAACTGAGGGACATGGAGATGGTGCAATTTTTCCCCATTGCCCATCTTTTCCCGCCGCTGGTCGGGATCGATCCGATCATGTGGGATCCGTTCCGCTACAAGCTTGGAGGCCGGCTGCTGAACGGACTTCATGAAGAATTTATGGACAAATACAACGGCGAAGTGGCGGGCAAATATACGGCGGCCCGGGACCAAACGACGCTGGCGATCTTTCGCGAAGTGGAGGCGGGGCGCGGGACTCCCCACGGAGGGGCGTACCTCGATTTCCGCATGGTGCCCGAAGACAAGCTGAAGGAAGCGTTCGGACCGGTCATCGATCTGCTGCGCAATCAGGGCGTCGATTTGACCCGGGATATGGTCGAAGTGGCGCCGATGGCTCACTTCATGCTTGGAGGCGTCCGGGTGGACGACGGCATGCGAACCCGTGTGCCGGGACTGCTCGCAGCCGGCGAACTGATCTACGGGATGCATGGGGCCAACCGCTTGTCCGGCAATGCGATTACGGAAGCTCTGGCGACCGGACGCATCGCCGGGGAGACGGCCGCGCGCGAACGGGGAGCCGCGGATCCGGCCGCTGTCGAGAGGGCGGCGGAGGAAGAACGGCAGCGGCTTGAGTCGTTCTGGCATCCGATCCCGACAGACCGCGACACCGCTTCGCTTCAGGCGTTCAAACGCAAGCTGCAGCGGACGATGTGGAAGGGAGCCGGTCCGCTTCGGACGGAGCAGGGACTGTCTGCGGCGCTTGAGGAAATTCGGGCGCTTCGCGGCGAGCTTCGGGAGATTTCGCTGGCCAGACCCGGCAAGTTCGCCCTGACGCTTGTCGAGAAGCTTGAGGCCGCCAACCTGTTGAAAATCGGAGAGGCGATCATTCTCGGAGCGATGGAACGACGGGAGACCAGAGGCGCGCACGTGCGGCTCGATTGGGAGGAGACGCTGGATACGCCGGTCAGCTCGCAATTGACGCTGGACAAAGCCGGAGAATGGCAGCTGACAACCGTTCCCTTGTCCGTCAAAGCTTAAGTTACGAAGGAGGGAAGCTCGTATGTCAAATGTTACGTTGCGGCTCGTACGCGGCGAGGCCGGGAACGCCGCTTCCGAAGCGGTTTACGAGGTGCCTTATCGGGACGGCATGAGCCTGCTGGACGCGATTTTCTGGATTCGGGAGCACGTGGATCCGGCGCTGGCGGTTCGCTACTCCTGCCGTTCCGCCAATGCCTGCAAGGAATGCTCCGCGATCGTAGACGGCAAAGCCGGCTTCTTGTGCAGCATTCGCGCGCGGCCGGGGAGCGAGGTTCGCATCGAACCGCTGTCCGCGAGGCCGTGGATTCAAGATTTGGTGACTTCGCTGGAATAGGAGGGGACGGCGTAAATGGCATGGTATCGCCCCCAAAGCTTGCCTGAAGCGCTGGAATTGCTGGAGAGGCGGCGTCCCCGGATCGTTTGCGGAGGGACGGATCTGTTCGTAAATGCGCCCCGAAAAGAATATGAGGCGGGAAAGACCGACTGGCTGGAGGTGCGCGGCCTGCCGGAACTGAGACGGATCAGCCGGCAAGCGGAAGGGCTGGAGATCGGCGCCGCCGTCACGGCGGCGGAAATCTGGGAGAGCCGGGAGCTCCGCATGGTGCCGGCTTTGCAGCAGGCGGCCCGGATCGTCGGCGGCTGGCAGATTCAGAACCGGGCCTCCATCGGCGGCAACGTGGCGAACGCTTCCCCCGCGGCGGATATGCTCGTTCCGCTCGTCGCTTACCGGGCCGAAGTGCGGTTGGCGAGCGCCTCCGGCAGCCGCAGCGTTCCGATTGCGGACTTTGTCGAGGGTCCGAAGCGGACGCAGCTGAGACCGGGCGAAATGATCGTATCGCTGTTCATTCCGGCCCGGATGCTCGGCGTTCCGCAAATTTTTCTTCGGCATGACCAGCGTGCCGCAACCGACATTTCGATCGTATCCGTCGCTCTGATTCTCCAGGGGAATGCCCGGCAGGTGGAGTGGGGGACGGCCGCCGTCGGCGCCGCTGCGCCCAAACCGTTCACCTTAAGCGACGAGGAAGAAAGATTGTGGGCAGGGAAACTGGATGCGGATAAACTGAGAAGATTGGGCGAGCTCTACGCGCAGCGAAGCTCGCCGATAACGGATGTCAGGGCCGGAGCGCAATATCGGCGTTCTCTGGTCGGTACTTATGTGGTCCGCGCGGGCCAAGCGCTGCTGTCGAATCTGGAACAGACGGAAGGAGAAGCGTGGCGATGACGGCACCTCAACTAACGATCGCGATGTCGGAAAGCGACCGTACTTTGAAGCTGCTGACCGGCGTCAGCCGCCTGCCGGGCTTCGAGCTGGCGGTAAGCCGGGAAACGGTGGAGCAAATTTTCGTTCAACAAATCTCGCAAGCGATGTACGATATTTCGGAGCTGTCGCTGGCTTCGTACTTGATTGCCAAAGGAGGCGGCGATACCCGGCTGACGGCGATTCCGGTCTTCCTGTCCCGATCCTTCCGGCACAATGCGATTTATGTCCGAGCGGACAGTCCTTGGCGGCATCCTTCCGAATTGAAGGGTCGCCGGTTCGGCTTCCCGGAATATCAAATGACGGCTGCGGTATGGATCAGAGGCCTGTTCCGGGAGGAGTGGGGCATCGCCACCGGCGATATGGAATGGTTCACGTTCCGTCCGGAACGGGTGCCTGTCGCCACCCCGGCCAAGCTGACCGAAGGCGATATTTTCGAGGCGCTCGCCGAAGGGAGAGTGGACGCGATCATGTCGGCCCGGCGTCCGCCCGAGAAGTTTTTCCCGTCTTCGGGGGAAGGCGGCGTTCTGCGCCGGTTGATTCCGGACGTATGGAACGAGGAGCGGAGGTATTACGAGCGAACCGGCATTTTCCCCATCATGCACCTGGTCTCGATCAAGGAGGAGACGGCGGCCCGCTACCCCGAGCTGCCGAGGCTGCTGTACGATCGGATGACCGAGATCAAGAACGAGGGGATCGCCGGCCTGCTGGAGACGATTAAGAACAACACCTCCGACCCCTGGATTTGGGAATCGGTGGAACGGTCGATCCGGTTCATGGGCGGCGATCTTTGGCCCTATGGAGCCTCCGGAAATTGGGAGCAAATCCGGAAGTTTATGTCCTATCTGATTCAGGACGGTCTGCTGAAGCGCGAGCTTGCGCCGGAAGAAGTGTTCCACCCGTCCGTATGGGACACCTGAGGAGAGGAAAAGGGAGGTGCGTCGAATGAACGGTGAAGGGGAGCGCCCGATCCGCTTGACCGTCAACGGGGAAAGCGTCGCCTGGAACGGCGATGCCACGGTGCCGTTGGCGGATGTGTTGCGGGATGGACAGGGATTGACGGGGACCAAGATCGGCTGCCGAACCGGAGAATGCGGCGCCTGCACCGTGCTTCTGGACGGGCGGCCGGTCGTCTCCTGCCTCGTACCCGTCGCGTCCGCGCAGGATCAGCGGATCGAGACGGTCGAAGGTCTGGCCTCTAATGCCGACTTTCAGGCGCTGGCCCGGTCCATGGAGCAACACGGCGGCGTCCAGTGCGGTTTCTGTACGCCCGGAATTATGGTTGCCTTATGGGCATGGCTGCAAGATCCCGAACGTTTCGGAGGAGACGTGCGGTCCGCCTTGAAAAACAACCTTTGCCGCTGTACCGGCTATTTGGGAATGATGCGTGCGGCTGAGCAGGTTGCCGCGCAGAGAGGAGAGACGCGATGACCGAGAAGCTGACGGGATCCCGGTCCCCCCTTGATCTGCAATCGAAGCTCGAAGGGCGAACGCGGTATTTGCACGACTTGAATTTGCCCGGACAACTGGTCGGCGCCATCTTCCGCAGTCCTTATCCCCATGCCCGGATCGTCCGGCTTGACGTGTCCCGCGCGCGCGAAGTGCCGGGCGTCGCCGCTGTCATTACCGCTGACGATGTGCCTCATCATCCTTACGGGCCGACCAAGTACAAGGATTGGAACATTCTGGCCAAAGACCGGGTGCTGTTCATCGGGGACGAGATTGCCGCTGTCGCCGCGGAGAGCCGGGAGGCCGCCGCTAAGGCGATTGCCGCGATCGAGGCCGAATTCGAGCCGCTGCCGGGAGTGTTCGATCCGGAAGAAGCGATGACCGCCGGGGCTCCGACGATTCATGAAGAGACGCCGAACAACCGGCCCATGCACATTCGTCTGCAGCGGGGCGACGTGGAAGCGGCGAAGCGGGAAGCCGCCGTCGTCAAAGGCGGCCGTTATCGCTCCAATCGCATTTATCAGGGGCATCTGGAACCGGTGGGCGCAATGGCGAGCTGGTCGGACGAAGAAGGCTTGACGATTTGGGCGCCTTCCCATATTCCTTACCGGGCCAGAGAAACGTACGCCGCAGGCTTCGGATTGCCGGAAGATCGCGTGCGGATTATCGTTCCGCCCATCGGCGGATCCTTCGGGGCCAAATATGTGCTGAAGGTGCATGTGATCGCGGCCGCGCTGGCGATGGCGGCCCGGCGTCCGGTGAAGATCATTCTGGACCGCTACGAGGATATGATCACCGCGCATCCGCGCGTTCCCCTGACGTTCGATATCGAGATCGGAACGGATCGGGAAGGCCGGTTTCTCTATAAGGATCTGGCCGTTTACGCCGATGCCGGCGCGCGCGTCTACTGGAGCCCCAATGTGATCGCCACCGCGTGCACGCGCCCCGACAACATCTATCACTTCCGGAATGTCCGGGCGGAAGGCCATTTATGCTATACGAACAACAGCCCGACCACCTGCATGCGGGGGTTCGGCAATGCCGAAATGCTTTTCGCCGTCGAGAGCGTCATCGATGAGATTGCTTTGGAGCTGGGGATGGACCCCGCCGAACTGCGGCTTAAAAATATCGTCCACGAGGGAGAAACGACGATCCACGGCTACCGGCTCGATACTTGCAAGCTGGAGCAGTGCATCGAGCAGGTGAAGATTCTGTCGGGCTGGGACCGGCGCGGCCAGCTGCCCCCCAACCGGGGATTGGGGCTCGCCGTAGCGAACCACGTGTCGGGGTTCCGCGCGATCGATCCCCGATTCGACGGCTCTACGGCCGTTGCGCGCTTGAAGGCGGACGGCAGGGTCGAGATCGAGACCGGCGAGATTGAGCTGGGGCAGGGGATGTCGTTAACCTATGCCCGGATCGCGGGACAGACGCTCGGTATTCCGGAGACGGCCATTACGGTAAAATCGGGGGATACGGGGCGCTACCCGTTCGGAATCGGGACACTGGCTTCCCGCAGTACGGTCATGGGAGGCAACGCGGTGCGGAAGGCGGCGGAGTCGCTGGCTCGCGCCATTGCCGGTCTGGCCGCCGAGGCGCTGGGCAAGGAGGCGGTTTTCCAAGCGGGAAACGTCGTTTGCGAAGGACGGACGTATCCGCTCAGCGAAGTGTCCGCTTGGTACCGAGCGCGTCAGGCCGGAGAAGAACTGGAAGTGAAGGAAACTTACGTTCCCGACACCGAGCTGCCGGATGCGACGTATTACGGGCATCCGTCGCCGAACTATCCGTTCGCCGCCCACGTTGCGGAGGTGGAGGTGGACCCCGAGACCGGACGAACGCAAGTGATCGGGTATTGGGCGGTTCACGATTCCGGAACGATCATCCACGAGACGATGGCCAAAGGACAGGTGCTGGGAGCGGTCGCGCAAGGAATCGGCTGGGTGACGATGGAGGATCTGCTCGTGAAGGACGGCCGCGTGTTAAACCCTTCGATGATGGATTATCGGATGCCGGGGGTTAAGGACATCCCGGAGATTGAAGTCAAATTCATCGAAGGAGCGGATCCGAACGGCCCGCTGGGAGCGAAGTCGATCGGCGAAGTCGCGCTCGATCCCGTTCCCGGAGCGATCGCGAACGCCATCGCCCATGCGACCGGAGTGCGCGGCTATGAGCTTCCATTGTCCGCGGAGCGGGTCTGGCGGGCGCTTCATCCGGAATGAAACGGCTTGCGGCAGGGCCGCAACATGTCTAATCGCGAGGGTGAGGGAACGTGGAAGACATACAGGAAATGCTGTTGCGTTGTCAGAAAGACGCTGTTCCTTGCGTCATCGCCACCATTATCGAGGTGGAAGGTTCCGCTTACCGCCGGGAAGGCACGCGCTGTCTGTTCATGCCGGATGGGCAAGTGATCGGAATCGTCAGCGGCGGATGCATCGAGGAGGATCTTCGCATGCATGCCGACGAAGTGCTGAAGTCGGGCGAGCCCCGACGCGTCCGCTATGATTTTCGAACCGGCGAAGACGAGGAATGGGGAACCGGCGTCGGGTGCAACGGCGCGATCGCCTTGTGGCTGGAATTGTTCGATCCCGTTGGAAAGCCGGAAGAGGCGGAATGGATTGCCGGCGATATGCGGAATCGGCTGAAGGCGACGGCTCCGTACGAAGCGGCAACGGTTATCGCCACATCCGACGCCGCCCGAATGCCTCCCGGAACCCGGTGGGTTCGCAAGGCCGGCGCTTACGACGGACGGCTCGGAACGGATCGCAAGGCGGGGATTGTGCCGGACACGATCGGAGATATTCAAGTCGAGCTGTTGGTCGAACGGATCTCGCCGCGGCCGGAATTAATCATTGTCGGCGTCGGGGAGGACGCCCGGCTCTTGTGCCGGCTCGCCCGAATGCTGCAATGGCGGGTCACGATCCTTTACCACAAGACGGAGAAGGCGAGCCCCGAACGGTTTCCGGAAGCGGATGAGATCCGGCTCATTCCGCGTCTTGCCTTCGAACAAGCCGATGTCGCGGGCAAATATGCCGTTATCATGACGCATCAGCTCGAGCTCGACCGCGAGGCGGTAAGGAAGATGCTGTCGGATGAGATCGCGTATTTGGGCTTGGTGGGGTCGCGCTCCCGTTTGGAACGCATCCTGCAAGATCTGACCGCTGCGCAAGGCCCCCTCGAGCCGCATCTGCTGGAAAAGCTCTATTCGCCGGTCGGGCTGGATATCGGCGCGGAGACGCCCCAGGAGATCGCTTTGAGCATCATGGCGGAGATGACGGCACACCGCCGCGGCCGATCCGGCGCGCCGCTGCGGAACCGCAAGGGTATTCCTTCGGCGAGCGGATTCGCCCGCGCTTCTGCGCTTAAGGAGGAGAGCCATGTCTGACGACGTTTGGGCGCTTATTCTGGCTGCCGGCCAATCCAGCCGAATGGGGCAGCCCAAGATGCTGCTGCCGTCAACGGAAGGCATCACCATTTTGCGGCAATCGATTCGCCGCGCGCTGGAGGCGGGCAATTGCCGGGTGGCGGTGGTCGCCGCCCGGCAGGGGCCGGTGAGCCGGGACCATGCGGGCGACGCGCCTGTCGATTGGATTGACAGCGATTGTTCCGAGCTGGGACTAGGCGCATCTCTGGCCTCGGGACTGCGGGAATTGGTGAAGCGGCATTCCCCGCGGGGCGTGATCGTTCTGCTCGGCGACCAGCCTGACGTCCAGAGCCGTCTCATCCGACGCGTCGCGGACACTTACCGGGAGACCCAAGCGCCTATTGTGCAGGTACGCTACGCCGACCGGCCGGCGCACCCCGTGTTGTTCGATGCCGGGATGTATCCGGAATTGATGGAGCTGTCGGGGGACTTCGGGGCGAGGGAAGTGCTCAGGCGGCACCGAAGCCGGATCGTCTATGTCGATTCCGACGACCTCGCGCCGCGAGATTTGGATACGCCTGAAGACTACCGGGATTATCTTCGTTCTGCAGAACCCGAGTCCTGAAGCGGGGCAGCTCCTCCTTCGCACAAATCGGAGGGTGCCCCCGTTCATGGCGGAGCTGATTGCCCATCGGAACGGCCGAAGCGGGGGATCGTTGAAGCATCGCGAATAAATCTGAGAAGCCAACCGTGCCCTGGCTTCTTTTCTTTTTGTCCGTTAGGGCTGCAACGATGGCAAAATGTAAAAACAATTTGACATTGCATCGATGTTCGTTTAGGATTATAAACGTAAAAAGTTTTTTACATTTCAAGATAAGGTGATGAGTTATTGAAGAATAACATTAGGGAGATCAGGAGAAGGATGAAGATATCCCAAGAAGAGCTTGCCGACAGGTGCGGCGTTACAAGACAAACCATCAATGCCATTGAAAACGATAAATACGATCCAACGCTGTCTTTGGCGTTTCGATTAGCTATTCATCTTGATACGACTGTTGATCAATTATTTATTTTCGAGGAGGACTCAAAATGAAATTGCGAAAAGCGGATGAAATGGAACAATACCAAAATGACAAATCCGCCAAAAACGCTTATCTGTTTTTTACCGTAGCCTTGTTAGTTTGGTCGTTCATCGATTTTTTTAAGAAAGGTCAAACAGGGTGGGAATTTACCATCTTATTGATAGGCAATGCAATCTTCCTTGGTTCAAGAGTTTTCTATAAAAGGAAAATGCGATGACAGGCAGGGGATCGTGATTAAAGGATACGTGCAAGGTTGATTGGAGGGGAAGGATGATGAAAGCAGCAACTCAGAAACTGCTGATCAGCATGATCCTATTCATGCTTGTTACCTCATGTTTAAGCCCAAAGGCAACAGAATCGCAGCATTCCCCTTCTTCGCCTTCTCCGCGGCAGAACAATAAGATAGATGAACCATTAGAAACCTCGCAACCCAATGAATCATCCCAACATCCGGTAGAAACCACACAGGAACCTTTTGTTTTGCCGCAGGGATATCAAGCGATAGAGACATCCTCTTTTAAACTCGCCATTCCAAAAGAATGGAGTTATAAAGCAGGATCGGCATCTGATTCTCTCGTCTTCCAGAAGGATGGAGAGGAGTTGGGACAAACGGAAATATTAGGGTGGTTTGATTCAAATACCTGGAAAGATATGAAACCAAACCATTCCGAGCAAAAGGATTTTCAGGAGGTCGAAGGCCTTTTGTCCATTAGCGGAATGAACGTTCATACGTATAGAATTCAACTTTCGCATACGAAGCCTGCAGCCGAACAAGACCCTGATTGGGCATACAAGGAAACCAGATGGTATGTGGCCGTTAAAGAAAAAGGATGCTCGTATGGTTTTTATTTTTCAAGCGGTGATGTAGACGAATCCATTATGGAAACCATAGTCTCGACTTTTCGGCTTTAAAGGCGATTTATGGCCGAAGAAGCCGCACCACGCCAGCGCGGACCAGGATACCCTTTGGTTCCTGAATGACGTTTCTCATTTGGCTTCGGCAATTTTTTTAATCTGTTTGCCTCTATGTAAGATAAACTTTTTTAAATAAAACTTTAAAACCAATTGCTCAACGACTTTTCCGAAGACGCCGAAAAGCACTTCAAAGGAGATTATATCCGTCATCATTGTGCCGCCGTTATCTGTTTTAAATTCATGGATGTGTGTAAACGTTTTGAAAGCACCCTTGGTCATTTGATCGACCATACGTTTAGGTCGTTCATATTCGACTACCTTGGAAGTTAAATTTTGACGAATAAAAAAATGAGTTGCCCTGAAGGCTACAGAGTCACCCATTTGTATTTTACCCCCAGAACGATTGACTCCTGTTACATCCATTGGTGTCGCACATGGATGCTTATCGTGGGTGAGGGGATGCCTTGTCCCACAAGCGATTTCGGCTTTTTATTCACCTCCTTGCAGTGGACTAATTTCAGGTTTTAGCGGTGTAACAGTTGTGGAGATTCGAGTCCTCTCGACCGCACCATACCTTTTCATTAAAACTCTTCTGACGAAGGGTTTTTTTGTGCGATGGCCAGCTCGACGGCGCTCATGATGTCGAAAATTGTCTAATTTTCTTGACTAAAATCAATGAATTCCGATATTATAAGTATAATTAAACGGAATTAGATCCTCCCAGATTGGAAATTCCGAGCAAGGGGGCTTCACCGCTTTGAGTCATTCTTGGAGATTGGGTATTGATATAGGCGGTACCTTTACAGATTTAACGGTGCTGGATGAGCAGAGCGGCACCTTAATCGGCATCAAAACGCCGACGGTTCCTTCCGACCCGGCTCAGGGGATCGCGAATGGACTCGCTTTATTGAGACAACGAGGGATCGAGCCGAAGGACATTCGTTACTTTGTCCATGGGACGACGATAGGCCTTAATACTTTATTGCAGCGACGCGGTGAGTCGATTGCCTTGATTGTCACCGAGGGATTCCGGGATTTATTGTCCCTGCAGCGCTTGCGACTGCCGATTCCTTACGACTTCCGTTCGAGACTTCCGGAACCTCTGATTCCGAGGGAACGGGTATTCACGGTAAAAGAACGTCTGCGCCATGACGGCTCCGTGCATACGCCGCTGGATATGGACAGCCTGGACGAAGCCATTCGTGCGGCAGCCGCATCTGGCGCAGGCGGGGTCGTCGTGTGCTTCCTGCACAGCTATAAAAATCCGGTGCATGAGCAGCAGGCGGTTGCCCGAATCCGCGAGCTGGCCCCGGAACTTGGGGTGAGCGCCTCAGCCGAGCTGTGGCCGCAAATGAGAGAGTACGAGCGCGCGGCGATGACGGCGGTCAACTTGTATATTCAACCGAATGTGAGAAGGTATTTCGAAACGCTGCAGGAACGTCTGCAGGAAGAAGGGGTTCGGGCCCAACCGTTTATCACGCAATCCAACGGTGGGATTATGGATATCGGGACTGCGGCGGATGCGCCGGTGCGCACGCTCTTCTCCGGACCAGCGGCAGGTGTAATCGGGGCGGTGCAAGTTGCCCGTTCAGCCGATGTGAGCAATGTCATCACGTTCGATATGGGCGGTACCAGTGCCGACATCTCCATTATTGAAAGCGGACAGCCGACTTTCACGCAGATGAACCATCTGGCAGGCATGCCGATCATGCTGCCTTCCGTGTCGATCTATTCGGTGGGCGCAGGCGGCGGTTCGTATGCCTGGATCGACAACGGCGGATTGCTGAAGGTGGGGCCGGAATCGGTAGGATCTTCGCCCGGACCTGCCTGTTACGGCAAAGGGGACCGCGCCGCTTTGACGGATGCTTACCTGCTGTGCGGTTATTTGAATCCCGACCGTTTCGCGGCCGGAAACGTCCGGCTCTATCCGGAACGTTCGGCACAGGCGATCGCGCCTATCGCCGAGCATCTTGGCACTGACGCACGCGGAGCGGCCGACCGCATGATTCAGGTTGCGGTAGCCAACATGTACGCTGAGCTAAGCGCGGTGATGGAGCAGCACGGGTTTGACCCGCGCGAATTCAGCCTCCTTGCGTTTGGAGGCGGCGGCCCGGTAACCGCCAACTTCCTGGCGGAAGAGATTCAGGCACAGAGCGTGCTCGTGCCGCCAAGCCCGGGAACGTTGTGCGCCTTGGGGGCTTTGACCGCTGATTTTGCGTACGATGCGGTATTGTCCCTGCAAAAGAGGTTTGAAGAGGTCACGATGGATGCCCTGGTGCATGAATATGACCGGCTTGCCAAGCAGGCTCGAATGTGGCTCACGGACCAGCAGGTAAGCGGGCTGGAAGACAGCACCTTGCATTATTCCATGGATGCCCGTTATGCGGGCCAGGCCTTCGAAATTGAGCTGCCGCTGGACAAGTCGATGCTGGAAGACCGGACTGGAGAGCGGATTGTCACAGCGTTCCATGAGTTGCACCGCAGACAATACGGGCACAGCGATGCCGCTGCCGTGCTGGAGCTGATCAATTTGCGCGTCCGTCTGGTCGGACATACCCTGAAACCGGCCATTGCTTCGGTTCCGGATGCACAGGGTGAAATTAAGCCGACGTGTACACGCAGGATCCGATATGGCGGACAAGAGCACATGGCTAACGTATATGTCCGGAGTGAGATGCATGCGGGCCACACCATTGAAGGACCGGCCATTGTTGAGCAGGATGATACGACGGTTCTGGTGCTGGACGGCTGGTACGGTACCGTAGACCGGGCCGGCAACCTGATTTTGAAACGGAAAGAGGTGCGCGCATGAAGACAGATCCGGCTACATTGGAAATTATGCGCAGCTATTATAATGCCATCGCTGCCGGTATGGGGCATGTCATCGAGCGGACCTCGTTTACGACCTTCGTCAAGGAATCGGCTGACTTCGCGACCGCATTGGCGACGCCGAGCGGTGAGTTTTTCGTCTATCCGAAAACGGTAGGCGTTACGATTTTTCTCGGATTAAGCTTGAAACGGGCGGCCGAGGCGTGCCATCCCCTTGAGCCGGGCGACATCATCATTACCAATGAACCCTACTCGACGGACGGACTCGCGACTCATCTTCCCGATGTTCATGTGTTCAAGCCTATTTTTGTGGATGGCGAGCTGATTTCCTACGCCTGGGCCTTCGTGCACTGCAGCGACGTCGGCGGACTGGTTCCTTCCAGCATTTCGCCGGAAGCCATCGATATCCATCAGGAAGGGCTGCGAATTCCACCGGTTAAGCTGTATAAACGCGGCGAACCCAACGCGGATGTGCATGCCTTCCTTCAAGCGAACAGCCGCTCGCCGCAGCTTAACCTGGGTGACTTCAACGCGATGGTAGCCGCAGTCAACACCGCCGAACAACGGTTGCTGACGTTGGTGAGCAAATTTGGCGTGCAGGCTGTGAAAGACAGCATGGAGGATTTGATGGATCAGGGCGAGCTTCGTGCCCGCAAGGTCATTGAGCAGATTCCGGACGGCACGTATGAATTTGCCGATTATTTGGACGATGACATGCTGTCCGATACGCCGATTCGTCTTGCCGTCAAGGTTACGGTTCAGGGCGGAGACATTAAGCTCGATTTTTCGAACTGCGATCCGCAGGTCAGAACGGCTTTTAACCTGGTAACGAACGGCAAGAAGCATTCTTTCCTGTTCCAGGGGCTGATTAACTATATTATCAGCTCGGATCCGTTTATCCCGGTGAATGGCGGCATTACACGCCCCATTTCCGTCATCGCTCCTGCCGGAACGCTGGTCAATCCGGTGTATCCTGCCGCGGTCGGGGTGCGCCATACGATTACGATGCGCCTGTACAATGCGGTGCTGGGAGCTCTGGCCAAAGCGATCCCTCACCGCATTCCGGCGGCCGGAGCCGGCCAGTCCGCGATCGTGGTGCTGTCGACTCCGGATGTAAAGAACGGCACGCGTAATATGGCGGTTGTACAGCCGATGGGCGGCGGAGGCGGCGGTCAGAGCGATATGGACGGGGCCGACGGCATTGACCATGCGTCCGGTTTTTTGCGCAATACACCGATTGAAAGTCTGGAGCAGCATATCCAGGTGTTGGTTCATAAATATGAACTGCTGGAAAATACGGCAGGCCCCGGACTCCATCGCGGCGGTCACGCCATCCGTTTGGACTTCGAAATTATCGAAGAAGGCTCTGTTGTTACGGCAAGAGGAATGGAGCGCTTGCGCTTCCATCCTTGGGGGCTTGCCGGCGGACGAGCCGGTTCGCTCGGCAAGGTTCAGCTGAATCCGGGTCGGGACAATGAAACGAATCTGCCGAAGATCAGTGTGCTTCATCCTAAACCGGGGGATATCGTCAGCATTCACTCTCCGGGAGGCGGAGGCTGGGGAAATCCGTTGGAGCGCGATCCGGAAGATGTGCTGCATGAGGTTCGCTCCGGACTGCTTGGTAAAGAGCAGGCGAAAGAACAGTACGGTGTTGTGCTGAAAACGAAGGCAGGCGTGCTGGTTGTCGATGCCGAAGAGACGCAGCGGGTCAGAGCCACCCGGCCGGTACGGGAACAATTCTGGGATTTCGGCAGCGCGCGGACAGCGTACGAGCAGGTCTGGACGCCTGAAGCAAGCGACAAGCTGGCCCGGCTGCTTCAGAATTTGCCGCCGGCCCAGCGGGCTGCTCGCAAGCAACTGGTGCATGAACGTGCAGCAGACCGATTTTCGGGGGAACCGTTAACGGCTTCCATGATCGAGCAGTTGTGGGCCGAGCATCAATAAAAAATCACTATCCATTAGGGGGCAAACCACAATGAAAAGCAAAAAGAATTTGACGTTCGGAGCGCTGCTCCTCAGTTTGACGCTGATTGTCTCGGCATGCGGCAATTCATCCGGCGGTTCCAAAGATCAGGCAAGCGGCGAGCTTCCGAAGACAAATAAGGTGGTCATCGGTGTGTCCGGCGGCGACTGGGAGAAAAATATCCGTCAGGCCGCCTTGGATAAATTTAAACAGGAGACCGGCATCGACGTGGAGGTCGTTACGGGCACCGACGCGGAGTGGTTTCCTAAATTAAAGGCGGGCAACGGCAAAAACTCGCCATACGACGTGCTCGTTCTTCAGCCGGATACCATTCAGCGCGCTGCCGAAGCCAATCTATTGGAGCCGCTGGATACCCAGAACGTGCCCAACCTGGCTGATCTTTACCCTTCCGTGGAAGAACGCTTCACCATAGACGGCAAAGTCTATGCGGCCGGCTTCAGTATGGGACAGCTGGGCATTATTTACCGCAAAGATCTGGTCAAAACTCCTCTGACCAAGTGGACGGATTTGTGGAATCCGGAATATAAAGGCCATGTTGCCGTTTCGTCGCCGACATACTCGGCCGGTCTTCAGTTCTTATCCGGCCTAGTACATGCGCTCGGAGGCAAGGAGAGCAACGCGACGGATGTCGATAAGGCATTCGCGAAACTGGCTGAACTGAAGCAAAATGCAGTCGCATTTCCGGATAACGCGGGTTCGATCCAGACGCTGCTGGAACGCGGCGACGCGTGGGTTGTTCCGTTCTGGGACGGCCGCGCCTTTGCCATGCAGGATTCGGGCTTGAACGTAGGCTTTGCTTATCCGGAAGACGGTCCCGTGGCGGCTGTTGCCAGCTGGGCCATTCCTAAAGGCGGCAAGAACCTGGCGAATGCCTATAAGCTGGTTAATTATCTGTCCAGCCCGGATGTCCAAAAGGCATTTTCCGATCTTTCCCTGTACGGCATGACGAACAAAAATGTTCAATATAGCGATACTTTGAAGAAAAGGGTGCAGGTAGGGGAAGAAGCTTACAAAAAGTTGACCTGGGTGGATTACGCGACGGCCACGCCGAAATTGGCGGATTGGACGGACCGTTGGACAAAGGCGCTCGGTGGTAGTAAATGAGTGGCATCCATATCGACGATGTGAGCCGTCAGTTTGGCGATTTTACCGCACTGGAAGAAGTTCAGCTGCAGGTTCGAGAAGGGGAATTCTTCTCCCTGCTCGGGCCGAGCGGCTGCGGCAAAACGACGCTGCTCAACCTGATTGCCGGCTTCCTTGATCCCACGCGCGGCCGGATTATGATCGGAGGCAAAGACGTTACCGGACTGCCGCCTTACCGGCGCGGTCTCGGTATCGTTTTTCAGGATTATGCCCTGTTCCCCCATCTCTCGGTATTTGACAACGTGGCCTATGGTTTGCGTATCCGCAAGCAGCCCAAAAAGGAGATCAAACGCCGCGTGGAAGAAATGCTGGCACTCGTCCAGCTGTCCTCCATGGCGGACCGGCGCCCTCATCAGCTCAGCGGGGGCCAGCGTCAGCGCGTAGCCATCGCCCGTGCTTTGGCCATTGAGCCATCCGTTCTGCTGCTTGATGAGCCTTTGAGCAACCTGGACGCCAAGCTGCGCAAAGCAATGCAAACCGAGCTTCGGACCATTCAGCGACGGACCGGAGTCACGACGGTTCTCGTGACTCATGACCAGGAAGAGGCGCTCAGCCTGTCGGACCGCATCGGAATTCTGGGTCATGGCCGGTTGCAGCAAGTGGGCACGCCGCTTGAGGTGTACCGCCGTCCTGCGAACCGTTTTGTCGCCGACTTTATCGGCCAGGTCAATCTCATTCAGACGGCGGTTGCGGCGGAGCGGAGTACCGGCCGTAATCGTCATGCTGCAATAGACTACGAAATAGCGGCTGGTGTTCCGCTCCTTCTGGAGACTACAGGGAGCGCAGAGGGATCGGGACTCTATATGATCCGTCCGGAGCGAATCAAGATTGCCTTGACCGCAGGGAATTCAGGCGAAGCTAACCGGGCTCCCGGCGTCATTTCTCATGTGGGTTACGCAGGAGATCAGGTGAGACTCCACGTGCAGCTTGCCGGGAAGGGGGAGCTGCAGGTCGTGGCTTCCGATCCGCTGTTCCCTGTTCTGCCGTCAGCCGGAGACCGCTGCGAATTATACTGGGACGCCGAGGATGTTATTGCTCTCCCGCCGGAAGGGGTGTAGAGTCGTGGCCCGAAATACGGTTGTACGCCGAACCCTTTCTTTTTACTGGCTGATGCTGTCGCCGGCTCTGCTGTTTCTGCTCGCCTTTCTGGTCGTTCCCTTTATCATGCTGATTGTCCTCAGCTTCCGTGAAGTGGACAGCTTGCTGAATGTTCTGCCTTCGTACAGCTTGAAAAACTATACCGAGATCTTTACCTCCGCTTCCTATTTAACGACCATTCGTTCGACTCTTGGCGTGGCTGCGCTAACGACAGTCATTGTGATTATAGCGGCATATCCGGCAGCCTATCTGCTTGTGAGAACAGGGAGCAAGGGGTTGCGCACCTTCTTTTATATCCTGCTGATTTCTCCGCTGCTGACCAGCGTGGTGATCCGGACGTTCGCCTGGATCGTCATCATGGCGCAGAACGGCCTTCTGAATGAGGCGCTGCTTAAGCTGCATCTGATCGACAAACCGCTGTCGCTCTTGTGGTCCATGAAAGCGGTGGTTATTGCCTATGTGCAGGTCATGCTGCCATTCGCCGTATTGCCGATTGCGACCTCGATGGGAGAAATTCAGCCGAAGCTTCGGCAGGCGTCCATGAGTCTTGGGGCAGGGCGGATCCGCACTTTTTTCAAAGTGACCTTCCCGCTGACGCTGCCCGGTTTGCTGTCCGGCGCAGCGATCGTATTCTCGCTGGCTGCAGGCAGTTATATTACGCCGCTGCTGGTCGGCGGACGGCTTCAGCCGCTGCTGCCGTTGTCCATCTATCAGCAGGCTGTGCAGGTATTTAATATGCCGTTTGCGGCTGCACTCTCCATGACCTTGCTAGTTTTGGTGGCCATCGTCGTCGGGCTGATCAGTTGGATTTCGAAAAGATGGGAGGCGAGACTTCATGACTGAGACGACAAGTCATTCGCAGCGTAGCGGGACGGGGAAGCCGCGTCGCAGACGCAAGTTCTCAGCGCTGACCGCCCTTATATGGATCGCAGGCATCATCGTCTATCTGTTTCTGATCTCGCCGATTTTGGTCATCATCCTTTCGGCGTTCAGTCCTACCGAGTATCCGACCTTTCCTCCGTCTTCGTTCTCGGTTCGCTGGTTTACAGCGGTATTCCAGAACAGCGACTGGTGGGAGGCTCTCCGGGTCAGCCTGATTCTGCTGGCGATCGTGACCCCGCTGACCGTGCTGCTGGGTACGGCGGCGGCATACGGGCTAGGACGCCTGAAGTTCAGAGGACGGGAAGCCATCCAGTCCCTGATGCTGTCCCCGCTCATGATTCCGCAGGTTGTTCTGGGCATTGCGCTGCTGTATGAATTTACAAGCCTTGGAATCATCAACTCTTTGACCGGGCTTGTCATCGGGCATATGGTCGTGGCCTTCCCGTATGTTGTCCGGGTGGTCAGCGTCAGTGTAATAGGGCTTGATCCCAAGCTGGAGTCCGCCTCCATGAGTTTGGGTGCCGGCAGATGGTCCACTTTCCGGCGAGTGACCTTACCGCTGATTAAGCCGGGAATGATTGCCGGCACGGTCTTCTCCATCGTGGAATCCTTCGGGGAAGTGTCGGTCAGCTTGTTTGTATCGTCACCGGGTAATATTACGATTCCGGTCCGGATCTTCAGTTATATCGATCAGACCTTCGATCCGTCCGTCAATGCGATTTCGGTCATGTTCATTGCGTTTGCCGTCATTGCGCTGATTATTATTGATAAAACGGTCGGCCTGACGAAAGTGATGTAAGCCAGCCGGATTGTATATTGCATGGGGCCAGGTTCGCGGTGGTAGCCGGGATCCTGGCCCCTCTAAATAGAAGAGGAGGTTTTAAATATGACGCTGGCAGAATGGATGAAGCAGGCTGAGGCTCTGCAGCAGCAGGTTGTGGATTGGCGCAGACATTTTCACCGCTATCCTGAATTGTCGTTCCAGGAAGTGAGGACATCGGCTTATATCGCCGAGCAATTGGAATCGTTCGGCGGGCTCGAGCTCTCAAGGCCGACACCGACCAGTGTCGTAGCCCGCCTGATCGGCAGCCGCCCCGGCAAAACGTTGGCGTTTCGGGCGGATATCGATGCGCTGCCGATTCAGGAGGAGAACCGGTTCGAGTTTGTATCGCAAAATCCGGGAGTCAGCCACGCCTGCGGGCACGACAGCCACGCGGCGATTCTTCTCGGTGCCGCTAAAATTTTAGCCGGTCAGAAGAAACGGATTGCAGGAGAAATCCGGTTTATTTTTCAGCATGCGGAAGAGCAGGTTCCCGGTGGAGCGGAGCAGCTGGTGGAAGCCGGTGTGCTGGACGGCGTGGACGCCATTTACGGCCTGCACCTCGTTTCCTGGATCGAGACAGGCAAAATCGGGGTGATTGCCGGTCCGGCGATGGCCGGAAATGACGCGTTCGACATCATCGTTCGGGGAACGGGAGGGCATGCCGCGTACCCTCATCAGTCTGTGGATGTCATCTCGACCGCGGCCCAGGTGATCACGAACCTGCAGCATATCGTTGCCCGCCGTTTGGATCCGCTGGATCGTGCCGTACTGTCCCTTACTCAGATTCATGGGGGAACGTCGTACAATTCGTTTCCGGAGGAGCTGAAGATCAGCGGCACGTTCCGTGCTTTTGACCAGGAAATCCGCGACAAAATGCCGGGAATGATCCGGCAGGTTATTGAAGGGGTAGGCGCCGCCCATGGGGCTGTGTGCGAGCTCGATTACCGGTACGGGTACCGTCCGCTCGTAAATGACGCGCAGCTCGTAGAGGATGTCCGTGAGGTTGCCGCAGGCTTTTTCGGTAAAGAGGCGCTGCAGGAAATGAAGCCGGTGCTCGGTGCGGAGGACTTCTCGGCTTATCTGCAAAAGGTGCCTGGAGCTTTTATCTACGTCGGCTCACGCAACGAGGAGAAGGAAAGCCATTACCCTCATCATACTCCGCGTTTCACCGTGGATGAGGATGGAATGGACACGGGTTTGAAGCTCCTGTTGCTGCTCGTGGACAAATGGCAGAGGGCATTCAGATGACATAGTCGGAAAACGCACATCGAGCTCGCTTTGCCGGCGCTCAATGTGCGTTTTTTTACTGGAAAGCTTGCGATGGCGAGCCAACCATATTCGGACTCTTATCCGCTCCGCCTACGCCTCTCTTGGCTTTCGGTTCTCGGCGATCAACTCGCCCATCGGCGCCCATGGCGACACTTCCCGGCGTTCCGGATAAGCAACAGGCAATTTCGGGAAAAGAAGCTCGGAAATGCGGTAGGCTTCCTCCAGGTGCGGGTAGCCGGACAGAATGAACGTATCGATGCCAAGAGACGCATACTCCTTTAATCGTTCCGCCACTTCGTCCGGATTGCCCACGAGCGCCGTGCCGACGCCGCCCCGCACCTGCCCGATGCCCGCCCAAAGGTTGGGGCTAACTTCAAGCCGCTCCATATTGTCTCGCACCAATTGCGTCATGCGGCGTTGCCCGACGGAGTCGAATCGATCGAACAGAGCTTGGGCTGCTTGGATGTCTTCTTCGGAGACGTACTGGATTAACCGGTTGGCTGCGGCCCAAGCTTCTTCGGTCGTTTCGCGCACGATAATCTGCACGCGCAGGCCGAATTTGATCCGGCGGCCCAGCGCTTGCGCGCGGGCTCTTACGTCGGCGATTTTCTCGGCTACCATGGCAGGCGTCTCGGCCCAGGTCAGATACGTATCGATGTGCTTGGCCGCCACTTGATGGCCCGCCTCCGACGAAGCGCCGATAAACAACGGCGGGGACTGCCGATCGAACGGGACATACTGCAGTTTGGCATTCTCTACGCGGATATGCTTGCCATGATAGGTCACGGATTCTCCCGTCATGAGACGCTTCCACACGTCGAGGAACTCGTCGGTCGCTTCGTAGCGCTCGCTGTGGGAGAGGAAGATGCCGTCGCCTCTCATTTCATAGGGATCGCCGCCGGTCACGACGTTGATTAGCAGCCTGCCGGACGACAGCCGGTCGAACGAGGCGGCCATGCGTGCGGCGATGCTGACCGATATGCCGCCGGGCCGTACGGCGACCAGAAACTTCAGCGTCTCCGTCGCCTGCATGAGCGCCGAAGCGACGACCCAGCCGTCTTCGCAGGCATGGCCGGTCGGAACAAGCATGCCGGTGTAGCCGAGGCGGTCCACGGCTTGCGCAATCTGACGAAAATAATGCAGATCCGTTACTTTGGCGCCTTTTGTCGTGCCGAGATAACGTCCGTCGCCCATCGTGGGCAAGTACCAAAACATCTCCATGCGTGTTCCTCCTAAGATTCTGTTCTATCGCCAGCGATGGACATCATTAAACGTTGACGCAGCGGGATATATTCCTTTGCGGCGCGCAGCTCATGAAGGGGCAAGCCGATTTCCGCCTGGCACAGCGGATTCTCGAAATCCTCGACGAAGCGCCCGGGGCCCGGCTGCATCACCATGATCCGTCGCCCCAGCAGAAGCGCTTCATCGACATCGTGCGTGATGAAGAAGATGCACGTCCGAGTACGCTGCCAGATGCCGATCAGATGCTGCTGCATCGATTCCCTGGTTAAGGCGTCCAGCGCGCTAAACGGCTCATCCATAAGCACGATGCTTGGCTCCGCGGCCAGCGTTCTCGCCAATGCCGCCCGCTGTTTCATGCCGCCGGAGAGCTGATGCGGCAGGAGAGACGCGGCCGACTCCAGACCGACAAGGGAGAGATAATCGGCAGTCCGGCGCATCCGTTCTTTTCTGGGTATGCCCGCCATGCGTAGTCCGAAAGCGACATTTTCCGAGATTGAGAGCCATGGAAACAAATTATGATGCTGAAACACGACGCCGACTTGCGGATCGGGCCTTGTATGCAAAACGCCGTTGATCCGGACCGTGCCTTCCGTAGGCCGGAGGTATCCCGCAATAATATGGAGCAGGGACGACTTGCCGCACCCCGAGGGTCCCAGCACGCAGACGAAATCGTCGGGCCGCAAGGTGAAGTTGACCCCTTGAAGCACCGGCCGTCCGCCGGCACCATCGCCATACGCCAATGAGATATCCGTCAGCCGAACTCCCGCTTCCACCGTCTCAGCCGCATTTACCGCACGGGTTCCCATGATCATGCAGCCTCCCTACCTTGTTTTATTGTACGTACAGATCGTTACGGATCGCTTTTTGGAAGACGGAAACGTCCGGCGCGCTTTTGATCGATTGTTGCTCGACCAGAAAATCGGCGGTAGCCTTCAATAAGGCGCCGAACGCGCCAGGTTTGTCGGGCGTGCCCATATATTTCTCGTCCGTTTGCTGGGAAGCGTCAAGCACGGTGATTTCGTTCATGGCTTTGAGCGTCTCTTCCGGTGTGAGGCCCAGCTCTTTGGAGAGCGCCTCGGAGGCTTCCTTCGGATGGTCTCGGTAATATTTGGTTCCTTCGTCAAGCACCTCGATGTATTGCTTCACCACATTCGGGTATTTCGCGAGAAAATCGTTGTGCACCACGCCGAACTCGCCGGTCAGCGCGCCCTTGTCGGCCACTTCCTTGGACGTAATGATGACCTTGCCCCCGGCAGCAAGCAATTTGGATTGGACGGGCTGCCACGTGTAGGCGCCGTCGATGTCTCCGCGCTGCCAGGCTGCCGCCAGATCGGGTGCCTGCATGTCGATGATTTTTATTGTCGAAGGATCGATGTTTGCCTGTTTCAACGCCGACAGCAGACTGAAGTGCGACGTGGAGCCGAATGTCGTGGCAATCGTCTTGCCCTTCAGATCCTGGAGGCTTGCTATCCCGGATTTGCTCTGGACGACGAGGGCTTCGCTGTCCCCGATGACGTCGTGAATGTAATAAATTTGATCCGGCAATCCCTGTGCGATTCCGGAAGCGCCCGGGGGCGTGCCGACAAGCCCGAAATCAATGCTTCCGCTGGCGATAGCCGTATTGACGTCCCGTCCGGAGTCGAATTTCAACCAGGAAATTTTGACGCCCGGAAATTTTTTCTCGGCAAGGCCGAGAGCTTTAGCCATCAGCTCGCCGTTCGGGGACACTTGATAGCCGATCCGAATCTCCTTCGGCAGCTCGGGTGCCGCTTTCGTGGACGGAGCGGCCGCAGAGGAAGCTTGGCCCGGATTGCCGGAGACGTCGGACGTTTCATTTTTGGCGCCGCAGGCGGCGACAGCCAACAGCAGGACAGTCATCAGGGACAAAGCGAGCAGACGGGAAAGCTTGCGGTTCAATCCGTTCATGTTAATCGCTCCTTATAATCGTTTGGTTTATTGTTCGATCCATGGCGATACCCGGCGAATCAGCAGCCGGATGGCCGAATCGATGAGAATCGCGATGATGCCCATAATGATGATGACGGCGTAAATGATGTCGCTTCGCAAGTATTTGCTCGCGTCGAGCGCCATCCAGCCGATTCCCGATACCGCGGCGACCATCTCCGCGGCCACCAGTGTGGCGTACGTGACGCCAACCGCCGTCCGGAAGCCGGTCAGCAAGTCGGGGAGACAGGAAGGGAAAATGACAAATGCATACAGCCGGAATCCGTTCGCGCCCAAGGACCTGGCGCCGTTGATCCGGTCGGCGGGGATACGCCTGGCGCTGTATACGGCAGCGATAAACATCGGCGCAAATCCGCTTAAGAACAGCAGGATCACTTTGGACGTATCTCCGATGCCGAACCAAAGCACGAGCAGCGAGTAATAGGCCAAAGGAGGAAGCGGCCGGTAAAACTCGATGATCGGATCGAAGACGGCTCGGACCAGGCGGCTTCTCCCGCATACGATACCCAGCGGAACGGCGGTGACGAACACGAAGAACATGGCAATCAGAATTCGCCGCAGGCTTGCTCCGACATGTCCCAGCAGGGTACTGCCCTTGTAACCTTCACGTGCGATATCCGTGAATGCCGACCAGACGTCAGCAGGCGAGGGCAGGAACAGGGGATTTACCCATCCATAATGGCTGGCGATCCACCAGATCGTGAAGAGAGCCAGGACAGAGCAGCAGGAGACGGTAAAATATAGAACATAACCTTTGGATCGGCTGACTTTTAAGGGACGAGACAACGGTGCAGCCAAACGATCACTTCCTTCGCCGTATACAAATTAAACACATTGACATAGTTGGGTTTGAGGCGTGAAATCCGACGGTCCGCCGTTATCCGGCGGATGCCGCACGGGCAGGGCGGAGCCGACAGCGATGATATGAATCGGGCTCACCCGACATCCGGAAGTCCGCCGATAACGACCCGAAGCCAACCGTTACTCGTTCTGATCACGGCTTTTCACCATTTTCAACAAGTAGGCCAGAACCTCGGAACGCAACTGCGGTTCGAGCGGCGCAAAACCGAACAGCTCGCAGAAAAACAGTCCGTCCGCCGCCAGCCGGGCCACCGTCGCTTCGACCGGGTCCTTGCATTCCGCCGTCATTCGGCTCTGCCAAAGCACGTAACGCTCGCGCATCGGATCCAGCATGGCCGGTTGATTCGAAGCGGCAGCCAAAATGCCGAAGCTCATCTCAAGGTCGTCCTTGTCGATGTCGAACGTCTTGATCAGGTAGGCTTGAGCCCAGCGGTTATCGAGGGCCGGATTGCGCAAAGCCTCGGCGTCCGTCTCGGAGTCGAAACGGTCCAGGAAATCGTCCAATGCCGCCTGGATCAACGATTCTTTGGTAGGAAAGTGGTACAGCAATCCCCCTTTGCTTACCCCTGCTTCTTTGGCGACCGCATCGAGGGTCAGGTGAGCTGCGCCAAGTTGTCTCACCAGTCGGCAGGCTACCTTCAGAATCGCGGCACGTTTCGAATTTTGGTTCATGGAGCACCTCCAGATTTACTATACTGTCCGGACGGTATAGTCGTCAATATTCTTTTGTATATAATCCGATAAATATAATGGGGAATACGCCGGCGGCGTGGCGGGAACCGCATTGACCGGCGCTCCTTATTTCCTCTATCTGATGACCAGGCGTTGACTGCAAACCTTATGCCTCGAGAGCATAGCGATTCGGGACGTCGGCAGTATCATGTTCGAGATCCCGTCGCCCAGTTGGAAGGTACCACTTGTTGTTTACTCGCTTTCCCAAGTCGTGTGTTCATTTGTTACCACCTGTTCGCTCTTCCAGATCGTGCGGTTCGCCGCAAACAGAAAACCGTATATTTATGCGACTATTTGAATTAAATGATAAGGTTCCTGCTTGAAGAAGTACAATTAAGATATTTTCGTTCTTGACCAAAAGAATATTTATGGATGGCTTCGATTTCCTCACCGCAGCGAATCTGGCAGCCGCTGTTTTGCCAAAGGTCCGCTATTTTTACACATAGTAATTGACAATGAGAATCATTATCAATTACTATGTAGAAAGGCAGCGATCGTGACACATGCTCTGTTCGTTCCGCCGGACGAATTTTTGGATTTTTACGACGAGTTGGACGAACTGCGGCTGGAACGCAAGCAGGCGGCGGTGTTCGGCTCGTGCGACTCCCGCTACCCGGCTCGCGGCGCGGCTGTCGATACGCTGATCGACAAGCTGCGCCAACTGGGAGCCGAAGTAGTCGCGCCGGGGCTGAAGATCGAGCTGACGCCGAGTCCGCAGGAGAAGGAAGCGTGCAGACAGTTCGGCAGGCAATTTGTCCGGCATCTCACCGGCGTCCGCTAAAGGCAGACCGAAACCAATAAGCGAAGGGAGAACAAGGAGATGGGACTTTTATATCAAATCTACCAAACGATGAAGGAGCAGGAGGCAGATCTTGACGGCGAGGCGGAACGACTGGGAGGGCGCGGTGAGGATAAAGAGCAGCTCTCGTTGATCGAGCTTCTGGTTCATCCGGTGGGGCGCGACAAGTCTGCGGACTCGCTCCGGGAACGGGGGGACGGATGGGGTTGAACGGCGCGACCTGCGGCCGCGCCCGGGCGGGCGATCCGCTATGGCTGCCGCTCGGGTCGATTCGGTCTGGATCTCATCCGGGAGTAGACGCGGTGCCGCGAGCTGATTTGCTCTCTCATACAAGGATAACTCGCAGCGGACGGAAACGGCAGTCTCCAGATCGGGGGCCGCCGTTTCCGGTTTATTCGCGCCAGAATTCCTAAGCCTCGCCCAAATTCAATTCTGAATCGTCTCCGGTCGAACGGACCCGCCGCGCCGATCGATGGGTTGTAATTTGATATTCACACACCGTTCATAATTCACTTTTACAATCACGGTACAGAGGCGAGCCAAATGCGATCTTTTTTAATTGATAATGATAATCAATATCGATTATAATGGGGGTGAGATTGCTTTAATAACCTAAATATTGAAAAAAATATCAAAATGGATGAGCTCGGTTCGATCGAAGCATCCGGAAGTTTGGTCGGGTCAATCAATATAGGAAAGAAATTCCGCGCTTAACAGGTGGATGATGGAGCATGAAGCAGCTGTTGATTACAGATGACGATGTTCATAACCGGTCGCTTCTGAATCATTACATGACCAGACAGGGATTCAGGGTTCTGGAAGCGCAGGACGGCGAGGAAGCGATTGCCGTGCTGAAGGAGCACCCGATCGATCTGGCGATTCTCGACATCATGATGCCCAAGATCGACGGTCTGACCTTGTGCGAATACATAAGGGACAGCTACGATATCCCGATCATTCTGCTGACGGCAAGAGACCAGTTGTCCGATAAGACGCAGGGGTATCTTAGCGGTACGGACGACTACGTGACCAAGCCGTACGAGCTGCCGGAGCTGCTGTTTCGAATCAAGGCGCTGTTCCGCCGCTATTCGGTGCCTTCGAGCGACAAGATCAGACTGAATCGGCTTGTGATCGATCTCCAGAATCATGAGGTGATCGACGGCGATACCGTTGTGCTGCTGCCGCTCAAGGAATTCGAGCTTCTGGCCCAGATGGCGCAATATCCGGGACGTCTGTTCTCGCGCGATGATCTGATTCGGCTCGTATGGGGAGCGGATTACGCCGGCGACGAGCGGACGGTGGACGTGCATATCAAACGATTGCGCAAACGCTTCATCGGCAGCGAGAACAACTTCATCATCCATACGGTGAGAGGGATCGGGTACAAAATCGAGGTTCCGGAGCTATGAAGTCGCTCTATTTTCGCGTCTTCGTTCTTATCGTGTATACGGTTGCGCTCAGCACGCTGCTGGGCTTCTATGTCTCCAACGTCTATTATCATTGGAAGCTGAAGCCTCTGACGGACGCCAAGCTGACGGGAATAGCCGAAGAAATACGCGCATTCGCAGAGCGTAATCCGGCCATGCTCGGAGAATATTTGAGCCATACGGCCGCGCTCGGTTACCAGATTTATCTGGTCGACCGGAACAGGAACGAGATGTTCTTCGGCCACCCGTTCCGCAAAGGGAAGCTCTCGGACGATATCAAGCGTATCGTGCTGGAGGGCGAAGTGTACCACGGGGTTGCGGAGTATCCCGATTATCCCTTCCTGACCGGTTATTTCGAGAACAGCCTGAGCAACTCGGTGGGCGTGCGGCTGCAGGACGGGGAGGAAGCGTACGCGCTGTTTTTGCGGCCGGATATTCAGCTTCAGTTCGGGGAACTGCGGATTTATTTTTTCTTGATTTTTCTGCTTACCGTCCTCTTCAGCATTCCGACCTTTCTCCTGAGCACCCGTTATCTGGTACAGCCCGTTACGCTTCTGACGGAAGCGACCAAGAAGATCGCCCAAGGCCATTACAATCTTCAACTCAATACGAACAGAAAAGACGAGATCGGGCAGCTGGCGTCCCATTTTCAGACGATGAGCCGGGAATTGGAGCGTGCGGACAAGGCGAAACGGGAGTTCGTCGCCAATGTGTCCCACGAGATCCATTCGCCGTTGTCGTCCATTCAGGGCTTCGCCGATATGCTGCAAACGCCGGAGCTTCCGGACGAGCTTCGTCGATCCTATGCCGGCATTATCGGCCAGGAAGCGCGCCGCCTGGCGGCTTTGAGCCGTCAATTGCTGCTGCTGTCCACGCTGGATAACGCCGGAGAAGCCGGCTTCGCCAAGCAGGAGCATAATTTGAAGCGCCAGATCCATCATGCGCTTCGGCTGATGGAGTGGCAGTTGACGGAGAAGATGATCTCCGTCCGCATGGCCGTGCCCGGTCACCTAGTGATCCGCGGGGACGGAGTGCTGCTGCTTCAGGTATGGACCAATCTGCTGTCGAACGCGGTCAAGCATGTGCCGGAAGGACGTTCGATTTCGATCCAGGCCCGTTGCGAGGGAGGGAATTGCGTCGTGGAGGTGGCCGATACCGGCGACGGCATTCCCGAGGATCAGCTGCCGTTTATTTACGACCGTTTCTTTAGGGGGGACAAAGCCCGTTCCAGAACTTCGGGCAGCACCGGCCTGGGGCTGTCCATCGTGCAAAAAATCGTTCACCGGCACGGAGGGACGATCGAGGCTTTCAGCCAGTCGGGAGTAGGGACCACCTTCCGGGTGTCGATTCCGATGTAATCTGTTGTTCATGCTCCATTCACAATTCGCCGTTAAGCTGGCGTTGCGCGGGTGAAGGAGAAGAGGCCGGGGGAACGGCGGCGTTCCTTCAGTTTGCCGCGCCTTGTTACGGATACAAAAATACATAATATGAAATATAAAAATAAAAAAAGAAAAATATCTAAAAATAGGTTGACAGAGTGATTTGGAATCATGTACCATCGGGTTGTTTAAATGATAATGATTATCATTATCGATTGAACAAAAATGACCCTGGAGTGATGCCGTCAAGAGAATCAAGCTGTCGCACCATCAGTTGTAAGCCGTCCCGTCGGATATCCGGAAACGAGAATAGCACTACAAATTTCAAATTTAAGGAGTGTATGGATAATGGCTGCAACGATGAAAAAGCCGGTCTCATTCGTATTAATGGCTGTTCTTGCGCTCGTGCTGGCCGTCCCGGCTTTCGCTGCGACCTGGACGCACAGCTACAAGTTTTATTACAACGGCGCGGAGGATTCGCATTCGAGCTCGTTTATTGCCGGACCCGCCACGATCGACAATTCGACCGGCAAGGTCACGATCAAGTTGACGGGCAATTACTTCCCGGAATTGGTTAAGGATGGCGTGACCTACTACGGCTCCTACAGCTCCGGCGTCACGACGTTCGTGTTCCCCGGCAGCGACAGCGCCGATATTCCGATCTCGCTGCACGTTGTCGTGGCCCCGTTCCATGACGACTGGTACGATCTCGATATTCATTGGGACTAAACGGAGTATTGCCTGAGCATGCCAATGCCGAGACGGTCTGCTTTTTCAGACCGTTTCGGCCGCAACCGCCGTCTTGCTTTGCCGGTCAAATGCCTGTGTAGCACATCGCTTATCTCATCCCGATCGAAAACAGTTCGCCAGGCTTGAGCCGGAGCCGGATGCGCTGCACGTCTCCCAACCCGCGCAGGCTGGGTGCGAGTTCGAATACATTGCAAATCCATTCCAAATCTTAAGGAGCTAGTTAAAACTTGAATATGACGATCAGAAAAACAGTTCTGTTGTGGATCGCGGCGCTGCTGTTGTTCACCTTCCCGTCGCCGGGTTCCGCGGCCGATGAGACCGGCGGCGAAGCGGTCGTCGCGGACGGCGAATATACGAATCTGTCCTACGAGTATCTGAAGGACGAGACGACGACCACGTCAGCCGCGAATGGTTTCCTGAATGTGGAGAATTCCGGAAGGTTGGTCGTGGAGAACGGCAAGGCGACCTTCTATCATCAAGTGACGAGTGAAAACTACGCGTTGATTCCGTATATCGCCTTCCGCAAGCCGGGGGCGGCCAAGGCCAAGGTGGTCAACAACGTCGTGTCGGACGCGGAAGGTTACGAGGAATACACGGTCAGTTCCCCGAGCGTCGACGGCGGACCGGTTGAAGTTGCCGTGGGCGTGGAGAATTTAAGCGACAAGATCGACGTCCTTATGCATGTCGTGATCATTAACAATCCGAAGTATCCGGGGCTGGTATACGACAATTGGTACAATGTGCAGCTGTCGATCGACACCAGCTCGCTGCCGCGGACAGAACCGGGTGAAGGAGACCCGGGCACCGGCGGAGACGGTACGGAGGCGCTGCAGAAGCTGAACGATCTCATCGGCGCCGCCCGCAGCGTATACGACAGCGCGGCGGAAGGAACCGAATACGGACAGTATCCGGCCGGTTCCAAAGAGAAGCTGAACACGAGCATTACGGCGGCGGAGACGGCTGCGGCGAATGCGGCGGCGAATCCGTCCGGGGTCGAGACGGCGTACACCGAGTTAACGGCTGCGCTCGACGCGTTCCGCGCGTCCGTCCGCTCGGTGGATAAATCCGCGCTTCAGGAAATTTACGATAAGACGCAAGCTCTGTACCAACTTGTGCTGGAGCACGGGGAGGTTGGCAAGACGGAAGGCAAGGAAGGCGTCTATGCTCCCGTGTCCGACGGCGAATTTGCCAGAGGCACGAAGTCCGCGCTGGAGAACGCTTTGAAGAGCGCTGAAGCGGTGTTGACGAACAGCGCGGCGACAGAGGCGGAGGTGGCTTCGCGCACAACGTCGCTTACCAACACGTACCAAACGCGGAGCAAGCTCGTTTATACGCTGAATCCGACTCCGCTGCCCATTTATATTTTGGACAACAGAACGTCTGCGACCGCGCAGTCGGCCTACGCTTCCGATTTTACCGGCACGGCGTACTTGCTGACCAACGCGCAGGATACGAACACCTACGCCAATCTGACTTTTGTCAACGCCGGCGTTGCCGACGTGCTGATGTCCTACCCGAACATCAACGGCACGTATGACGACAACGTGACGATCGACAATGAGATGTATAGGGCCGTGCTGCTTCAGAACGGCACGACAGCCGAGCGCAAGGCGTACCAGGTGAAGAGCAGGGCAAGCGGCAATCCCGACCTCTATGAAGGGTTGTCCTTCTTGAGCTACAAGGTCGGAGGCGAAACTCGCAACGTCTATATCAGCTACAACTACAACGAATTGAAGAAATTGAACGACGAGGTGACGGCTGCGCAGAAGCTGCTGGACAAAGCGAGCGCGGACAGCGCCTACGAGCAGGCCCGCAAGGATTTGGCGGCCGCGATCGCCGCCGCCCGGACGGTTGCCGGCAATTTGGCTTCCACCAGACCCGCAATCGCAAAGGCCGGCTCCGATTTGCAAACAGCGGTGGATCATTTCCGCCGGAACGCCGCCTATTTGTCCAACTTCACGGTGGCAGACGGAACGTCGGACACTTTCTCCTCCGTTGGCTCTTATTTCTCGGGGCCGGCTGAAATGAAATGGGAAGCGGGCGTTCTTCAGGCGGTGTTTACGCTTCGCAACAGCTCGTCCGTGTCGCTTAAGGTGGATAACGGTGCGGAGTACGTCGATGCGGCGACCGTCAGCGAGGACAAGAACGCCAATACGCGGGTGGTCAAAATCGCGATTCCGGATGCGGCCGCTTTGACGAAGGCGCGAGTCGTCGACGCGAGCGGAACGCACGACGTGCGGTTGAATTTCAACGACATCGACAACGCGGCGCTCGCCGGCAAAGTTGCGGAGGCCGCAGCTCTGTTGGCCGGTGCGACGGTCGGAGACCAGCCGGGGCAATATCCGGCCGCGGTCGCGGCCGCGCTGAAGCAGGCGATCGCGACAGCCGGAGCGGAGGCGGCGCGTACGGACGGAACCCAGATGACGTCGGACGACGCGGTGAAGGCGCTTGAACAGGCGATGGCTGCGTTCGCCGCAGCGGTCGTACCGAAGGGGTCCGGCGGATCGGGTGGATCCGGAGGGTCCGGAGGATCTGGAGGATCGAGCGATTTGGCGGACGGGAAGTACCAGATTAACTTCCGTATTTTGAAGTACGGCACCTCGCAAAATTCGGTGATGGATGAATACGTGGCGCACCCCGGTCGCCTGCTCGTCGAGAACGGCAAGAAATACGTCTATATTTGGTTGAAGCAAAGCAAGGAGATTACCGCCTTTACCGTCGAAGGCAAGTCGACCCAAGTGACGGAAACCGACTCGTCCGCCAATACGAGATGGGTCAGGTTCCAGGTCTCGGATCTGACGAATGTGCTGAACGGACATGTGAAGGTCGACTGGCCCGAAATGAATTACTTCCATGAATATGACATCCAGATCAAGCTTGGCACGTACAAGTCGGTTACGAAATGGTCCGGGGAAACGTTCGGAACGGTTACCGACAGACCGAATCCGGGAGGAGGCGGATCTTCGGCCGGAGGTGGAACAGGAGAGGAAACGGGAGAAGAGGAAGGAACGAACGGCAATGCCGGCGGGACGGACACGCCGGGCGGACAGCAGCCGGGAATCGAATTCCCGGATGCGGCGGGCCATTGGGCAGCCCGCGATATTAGCCGCGCCGTAGAGCGGGGCATCGTCAACGGGTTCGCGGACGGTTCGTTCCGGCCGAATGAGACCGTGAGCCGCGTCGAATTCGTGGCGATGCTGAGCCGGGCGTTCAAACTGAACGGCGGCGCTGCGGAGCTTCGCTTCACCGATACGGATCAGATTAAGCCCTGGGCGCAGGAGCTTGTCAAACAAGCGGTCGCCGCGGGGATAGTCGGAGGCTTCCAGGACGGTTCCTTCCGGCCGCAGCAGGAGATCAGCCGCACGGACGCGGCGGTGCTGGCCGTCAGGGCGCTCGGCTTGCCGTTGGAAGAGGCAGCCGGCCCGACGTTCGCCGACGCGGCGAAAATTCCCGCATATGCCCGGCCTTATGTGGCAACGGCGGTGAAATACGGCTTGATCAACGGAATCGAGGGCAACCGGTTCGGCGTGACGGTCGCGTTCTCGCGGGCGCAGGCGGTGACGCTGATTGTGCGGGCGCTCGATTACGCGGAAGCGCAAGCGGCGGTAGCCGCGGAGCAAGCGGATCGGGAAGAAGCCGCGGCAACCGCGACGCCCTAACCGGCGCGTGGCGGCGAGACCGCGCGGCGGGCCGTGCCCGCGGGATCGCGCCGCCCACCTTCACAGGTGCTGCAGGGAACTCTGAAAGCGAGTGTCCTCAGCACGATTTTTCAGGAGGATTATATGAAGAGATATCGCTTCTGGACCGGTCTTGCCGTGCTGCTCGTCTGGTCGCTCCTGGCTGCCGGCTGCGCGCAAGGGGGGACTCGCTTGCAGCCGGATCGCGCGGCGGCGGCCGGACAGCCGGCGGAGACGGCTGCGCCGACCGCGGCGGGGTCCGCTCCCGCCGCCCCTGCCGAGACGCCGCCTCCGCGCATCGTCTCCACGACGGTCGCGATTACGCAGATCATGGATGCCCTCGGGCTCGATCTGGTCGGCATCCCCAAGAGCGTCAAGACGCTGCCGGCGCGGTATGACGGCGTCACGAAGGTCGGCAACCCGATGAGCCCGGACATGGAACTCGTGAAGTCGCTGAAGCCGACGGACGTGCTGTCCGTGACGACCCTGCAGTACGACCTGGAGCCGGTCTTCGAGCAGGCGGGCATCAAGGCGACGTTCCTCGACTTGACGAGCTTGGCCGATATGCAGCAGGCGATCGTCGAGTTGGGCGCCAAGTACGACCGCGCGGAGCAAGCCGCCACCCTCTCGGACAGCTTCAATGCGACCCTGAGCAGGCTGCAGGCCGAAACGGCCGGCAAGGAGAAGCCGACGGTGCTTATTCTGCTGGGCGTGCCGGGCAGCTACCTTGTGGCGACGGAGCATTCGTATATCGGCGATCTGGTAAGATTGCTGGGCGGAGTCAATGTCGTGCAGGGGGAATCGGTCGAATATCTGGCTTCCAATACGGAGTACCTGCAGCAGGCCAACCCGGACGTGATCCTGCGGGCGGCTCACGGCATGCCGGATGAGGTGGTCAAGATGTTCGACGAGGAATTCAAGAAGAACGACATATGGAAGCATTTCAAAGCGGTGCAGAACGGGCGCGTCTATGATCTGGAGGAGGAATTGTTCGGCACGACGGGCAATCTGGCCGCGAACGAGGCGCTGGTCTCGCTGGCCGCGAAGCTGTATCCGTAGCGGCAGAGCGGCCGAGCATCAACTACATGAGGAAGCTGATGATGTCGAAAAAAACGATCTGTTTTGCCGTCGTCGCGATCTTGCTGCTTGCCGCTGCGCTGATCTCCATGACGACGGGCAGCATCAAAGTCGGTTTTCTGGAACTGATCCGGGGGCTGATCAACGGGGACAACGAGAATGTGAACGTGGTGCGGGATTTGCGGCTGCCGCGCATCATCGTCTCGCTGCTGACCGGGGCGGCGCTGGCGGTATCCGGCGTGCTGCTGCAGGCGGTTATGCGCAATCCGCTGGCCGACGCGGGGGTGATCGGCATCTCGTCGGGCGCAGGCGTCGTGTCGCTTACGATGGTGACGATTTTCCCGAACCTGTTCTTCTGGATGCCGTTCTTCTCCTTTCTCGGCGGGGCGTTCGCTTGTCTGCTCGTTTATTCGCTGTCCTGGAGCAGCGGGCTGCATCCGATCCGGCTCCTTCTCATCGGAGTTGCGATTAACGCCACCTTCACCGGGCTGGGACAATCGTTTAACTATCGCGGCAGCTATGCGGTCACTTCCGTGAACCAGGCGATCAGCTCGATCTTCACGATGAAGACATGGGAAGATGTGAAGATTATGGGGCTGTACGGTTCCTTCGGCCTGCTGCTGGCGCTTGCCGTCAGCTCCTGGTGCAACACGCTGGCGCTGCAGGACAAGACGGCCGGCAATCTGGGGTTTAAGGTGGTGCGGGCGCGGCTTGTCATCTCGGCCATCGCGGTGCTGCTGGCATCCGTGGCGACTGCGGTCGGCGGTCTGATCGCGTTTGTCGGGCTGCTCGTGCCCCATATTGCGCGTCTGCTGGTGGGCTCGGATCACCGGGCGCTGATTCCTTTTTCCATTCTGCTCGGCGCGCTGCTTATTCTGACGGCGGACACGCTCGGCCGGACCGTGCTGGCTCCGACGGAAATTCCCGCTTCCATCATCATGACGGTAATCGGAGGCCCTTTCCTCATCTTCATGCTCAGAAAGAGTGACCGCGCGTATGGAACTTAACGGAATCACGTATTCGTACGACCGCAAGACCGATCAACTGCAGGGCGTTACGGCCAGCATCGGGCAAGGGAAGATGACGGCGATTATCGGGCCGAACGGCAGCGGCAAGTCCACGCTGCTTGGCGTAATGGCCCGCAATCTGGCGCCGCGCAGCGGCACGGCGGTGCTGGACGGCAAGGCGATCGCCGCGTACAAGCCGAAGGAACTGGCCCGCAAGCTGGCGGTCGTGCACCAGCGCAACGACGCGCCGGGCGATCTGACCGTCGAGCGGCTGGCGTATTACGGACGTCTTCCGCACCGGAGCCTATTCGCCCAGCGGTCGGAGGACGACGAGGAAGCGGTGGAATGGGCGCTCGGATGCACCAATCTGCTGGCCCGGCGCGGCGCGCGCATCTGCGAGCTGTCCGGCGGGGAGCGGCAGCGGGTATGGATCGCGCTGGCGCTGGCGCAGAAGACGCCGATTCTGTTCCTCGACGAGCCGACCGCTTATTTGGATATGTACTATCAAATCGAGCTTCTGGAATTGATTCGCAGGCTCAACCTGCGGCATGGGCTGACGATCGTCATCGTGCTGCACGACATGAACCAGGCTGTTCGCTACTGCGACGAGATCATTGTGATGAAAGGCGGACAGGCGGTGCTGCAGGGGACGCCGGAGCAGGTGGTGACGGCGCGGACGATCAAGGACATCTACGGCGTCGATGTCGTCGTCCGTCACGACGAGCTGGCGGGCATGTATATCGTGCCGGTCGGCACCGGAGAACGGAACTAGAAGGGAAGTCGGAAAATTGAGAGCGAGCAGAAGTTGGCTGTCGGCGCTGCTGGTTGCGGGAGCGGTTCTGGCGGCGCTAGGTTTGCCCGGTTCCGCGGCTCATGCATTCACGCCGCCCGCGGAGGGGACCTATACGATGGATTATGTCGTGCTGAAGGCCGAAGACGATTCGGTATCGATGGCGAACGATTATTGGGAGAAGCCGGCGACGGTGACCTTCGACCATGGCAAAACGACGGTTCGCCTCACGGTCAACCACAGCAAATGGGTGACGCAGTTCAAGGTGCCTGGCGCCGGAGGCTTCGTCAATACGAAAATCCTTCGCACCGACGAGGCGGCGGACACGCGGACGGTCTCCTTCGAGGCGGACGATCTGTCGAAGCCGCTGGAGTCGAAAATTCACGTGACCGTAGAGGACATCGATTACGACCACGATTACACGATCCGCTTGAGCTTCAAGCCGGATACCATGGCCCCCCTCGAATCGGCGGGGAGCGGGCAGACCGCGAAGCCGGAAACCGCTGCTGCGGCGAAACCGGAGCCGGCGCAGACGTCGGAACCTGCGGGCGGCGCAGGCACGGCGGAACCGGCTGCAAGCGGCAAGGAAAGCGCGACGGGGCAAGCGATTCCGAAGCCGGCGGCGGGCAAGGAGTCCTCGCGGACCGATCCCGCTCCTAACGTCGAAGCGGGAGGGGGGGACGGACAAGCGGCGAAAGGAGCGGCGGCGAAGAAGGTCGACGCGGGGGAAGCGCACGCGACAGGCGCCGCCGGGAATGGCGGAGCGGGAGACGGGTCGTCCGCCAACGCTGCCGCAGATGGCGGAGAATCCGCGAGCGCCGTGGCCGAAAGCGATGCGTCCGTCGGTGGATCGGACGCAGGCGGGGCGCAGGATGGTGCGAGCAACCCGGGCAGCAGCGAAGCGCAGGATGGTGCGAGCGGCTCGGCCAGCAGCGGCGCGGCGGAGGCGCTGCCGTCCGACATCGCCGCTCCTGCGGGAACGGATGCGGCGGCGGTTCTTCCTGCCGTCGGACCGGAAGAGGAGGCCGGCGATGGCGGCTCCCGCTTCGTGTCGGTGGGGGCGGTTGCGGGAGCTGTGATACTGGCGCTTGGAGGCGGACTATGGTGGCGCTATCGGATCGTTCGCCGTCGCGGCGGATGAGAGGCATTCTCTTCCTTAGCGGGTGGGCGTGTTTGCTCGTTGTCCTGGCGGGATGCGGCGGTTCGGCGCATCAGCGTGCGCACGGGGCCGCCGCGCTGACCGTGACCGACTTCGCCGGGCGCGAAGTTCGGTTCGCCGAGAAGCCGATTCGCATTGTAGCGCTGAGCAACGGCGAGACCAATATTATCTATGCGCTCGGAGGAGAACTGGTCGGCCGTCCCGCTTCGACGACGCCGCTGGCGGACGAAGCGGCGGAGCGGGTAACCCAGATCGGTACGGCGCACGAGGTGGACCTGGAGAAGATCGCACTGCTGCATCCGGATGTTGTGCTGGGCAACGATCCGATGAATGTGAAGGACATCCCGATGCTGGAAGGGATCGGAGCCAAGGTCGTTCTGACCAGCGCCAATTCGATCGACGAGATCAAGCGGCAAATTGCGCTTTTCGGGCAGCTCCTGGGCAGAGAGGAGAAGGCGGTCGAATTGGTCGGCGGCATCGAGGCGGAAGAGGGCCGGTTGTCCGCAGCCTCCGCCGAGAGCGGGCCGAGGGCGCTGCTCGTATACGGCGCTCCGGGCACCTTCATGGCTGCGCTGCCGAGCTCCCTGGGCGGAGACATCCTGGAGGCGGCGGGAGGCTACAATATCGCTTCCGATTTTCCCCGGCTGCAAAGCTATCCGCAGTATGCGCAGTTGAACGCCGAACGGATCGTCGAGGCCGATCCGCAGGTGATCTTCATCATGACGCACGGCAGCCCGGAGGAAGTGGAAGACAGCTTCCGCAAGGAGATGCAGAACAATGCCGCCTGGAAAGGCGTGCAAGCGGTCAAGAACGGCCGAGTGGAAGTGCTGCCGTCCGATCTGTTCGGCTCCAGCCCGGGCAGCCGCATCGTCGAAGCGCTGCGGTTGATGCGCGACAAATTGGCGTCCGTGTCTTCGGAACGGTCCGATGAATAAGGCGCAACGCACACGGAAAAGGAAAATCGCCGCTGCGCTGATGCCGCCGCTGCTCGCCGCCTGCGCGCTGTTCGGCCTGACGACGGGCTCCGTATCGATCCCGCTGCGGGAGATCGGCGCGGTCCTTCTGCACGGTTCCTCGTCCGAGCATGCCGTGATTCTGCTGGAGGTGCGGCTTCCCCGGGTGCTTATCGGCTTGTTGACAGGCGCCTGCCTTGCGGCCTCCGGGGCGATTCTGCAGGGAATCATGCGCAATCCGCTGGCCGATCCCGGCATCATCGGCGTATCCGCCGGCGGCGGTCTGGCGGCGGTCATTGCGCTGGTGCTGCTGCCGCAATGGAGCTACCTGCTGCCCCCGGCCGCCTTCGTCGGCGCGTTCGCCGCCGCGCTGCTCATCTACGGGCTGTCCTGGGACCGCGGCGCGTCTCCCGTCAAAATCGTCTTGGCCGGCGTCGCCGTGAATGCGCTGCTCGGAGCCGTCATGAACGGCATCATGGTCTTCCATAGCGACCGGATTCAGGCGGTCATCCCCTGGCTGTCGGGCGGCCTGAACGGCCGAAGCTGGAAGCATTTGGGCTTCATGCTCCCTTACGCGCTGCTCGGTCTGGCTTTGACGGCGCTGGCGGTCAAGCCGGCGAACCTGCTGGCGCTCGGCGACCAATCGGCGAAGCTGCTGGGCCAGAGAGTCGAGCTTCAGCGGATGCTGCTTCTGGCGCTGGCGGCCTTACTGGCCGGAGCGGCGGTCAGCGTCGCCGGTCTGGTCGGCTTCGTCGGCCTGGTCGTCCCGCATGCCGTCAGATTGCTTATCGGGGAGGACTACCGCTATTTGCTTCCGGTGTCCGCCTTTGCCGGCGGCGCGCTGGTCGTCGTCGCCGATACGATTGCGCGCTCCTGGTTCGATCCGGTCGAGCTTCCGGTCGGCATCCTGCTGGCCTGCGTCGGAGCGCCTTTTTTTCTCTATCTGTTAAAGAAAAGGAGCCATTGGCGATGACGGCGATCGAGACGAACGAGCTGCGCTTGACGGCGGGGGTGTTCCGGCTGTCGGGGGTGTCGATAACGGTGCCGGTCGGTCAAATCACCGCCATCGTGGGACCGAACGGCTCGGGCAAATCGACGCTGCTGAAGCTGATCGCCGGACTGCTGGCTCCAGGCGGGGGGAGCATCGTCATTCACGGCAAGCCGCTCGCCGGGTATAAGAGAGCGGAGTTGGCGAGAGAGCTCTCCATGTTGCCGCAGTCGGGGGAGACGCTGCCCGAGCTTACGGTGCGGGAACTGGCCGCTTACGGCCGCAGTCCGTACCACGGTCCGTTCAGCCGGCGTTTGAACGCCGAAGACGAGCAGGCGATCGACTGGGCCTTGGAGCGGATGAATCTTCGCCGCCACGAGGACCGCATGGCGAGAACGCTGTCGGGCGGCGAACGCCAACGGGCGCTGATCGCCATGGCGCTGGCGCAAAAGACCGGCATTCTGCTGCTCGACGAGCCGACAACTTATCTGGATATCGCCCATCAGCTGGACTTGATGCGCGTGCTCTCCGGACTGAACCGCGAATACGGCCTGACGATCGTCATGGTGCTGCACGATCTCCAGCAGGCCGCTGCCTTCTGCGGGCATCTGATCGCCGTTAAGGAGGGGGCGGTTGTCGCGCGGGGCGCGCCTCAAGCGGTCATTACGCCGCATTTTCTGAAAGCCGTTTACGATATTGACGCCAAGGTCCGCTTCGACGAGGCGTATCCTCTGATTATTCCGCTTCTCCGTCCGGAACTGTAATTTATTGTTCATCGGTCGTTCACAAAGCGGCCTTACAATTCAACTCGATCAGGCACAATTATGCGAAGGGGGAACGAATATGGTCATTGTGACGAACGTATCGCACATTACCAAAGGCAATGGCGACAAACTTATCGAACGTTTCAATAAGGTCGGCAAAGTTGAAGGGATGGCCGGATTTCTCGGGCTGGAGGTGATGATGACGGAAAATACGAAGGATTACGACGAGGTCACCGTGAGCACCCGATGGGAGAACAAGGAAGCTTTCCAAGCGTGGACGCGCAGCGAAGCGTTCCGGGAGGCCCACTCCCACCGGGAGAAGCCGGACTACATTCTCTCCAACAAAATCACCTTTTACGAAGTGAAGATCGTCCGTCAGCCGCTGTCGGTATCCTGAGCTTCCGGCCTCTGCGTCCCGGCAGACCGTTCGGGAAGCCGCACACGCCGCCGTACTCCTTGCGGGGAGCGACGGGCGGCGTTTTGTTTGCGCATTTATGTAAAACTATTCCCGATTAACCTGTAATTCTCATTGATCATCATTATTTTGAAGAAGTCGATTAGTCGATCTATTGGGAATTCGCCCATTGACATCCCTCCCAACGCAAGATATGATTTGATCAAACAACCAAAAAATTGATCGATTGATCAAATTATTGAGGAGGTAATCAAATGACTCAACGTGCAACAACGTCCGATTGGCTGCCCAAAACGCTTCCGTTCGTTAGCGCCTTAATTACGGTTGGATCGCTGTGGTATTGTTGGACGAAATATCATGATATGATGGATGCATCGGGTACTCCTTGGCAGGCATGGATCCGAGTTGCCTTTATTGGAGTTATGGGCATTCTTTGCTTGGCGGCAACGGTTTTATTCGTTATCGGCAAGCGTTCCGGATGGACAGTTCTGGAGCTCGGGCTGTTCATGGTGCCCGCGCTTATGTTTACGAATTTAATCGTATTGCTTGTTCGAGCAGTCATATCCTTATTTCAAGGTCATTTTCCTGCTGTGCTCGATCGCGCATTAAGCAGCCCTGGTAAATTCATTTCCATTCCGATCGTGATATTCGTAATCGTGTTGCTCGGAGTCGTAAGCAAGGAGAATCCCAATAAGCAGCGTTGAGGTAGAACGATGAGTAAGGATGACAAAACGGCAGGACGCCAATCCTTTATCGCGGAAGCGAGACGGGAGCAAATTATGGAAGCGGCCATCCAAACATTGGACGAAATCGGGTACGTAAACGCCAGCCTCTCACAGATCGCAAAAAGAGCGGGGATCAGCACCGCGCTGATTTCCTATCACTTTGCGGATAAGGGCGACCTGATGAACCAATTGCTCATGAATCTCCTAGAAAGATCGACCTCTTATATCCTGGAGAGGGTAAACCGTGAAAGGACGTCGACCGGGAAATTGCACGCCTTTATCGTCGCCAGCCTGGCTTATCAAGGTGCGCATCCGTCGCGTTATGCAGCCTTGGTCGAGATTGTCTTTAATGCCAGGACGCCTGATAACGTTCCGTATTATAAGGTGAGCGACGATGATGAAGACCCCATGATGCGTGTTCTGCTCGACATCTTGCGCGAAGGCCAGAATAACGGAGAGTTTGCCGACTTCCATTTGGATGTGATGGCAAGCATGATCCAGGGGGCGATAGGCGAGTATATGCTGAGCTCGCCAGTGACGCGAAAAGTCAGTTTGGAAACGTATAGCGACGAACTCGTGAAGATGGTAACCCGTGCGATACAAAAATAAAAGAGAGGCGAGTCGTGACGAATTCTTTATCCAGAGAGCATCGACTGGTTCCCGGATTGGTGCTGTTCTTGCGCATTGCTAGAAGTTTCGTCCCTTGCTTATAATTATCGTAAGGGCTTTCAAGACCGATACTTAATCCTAGTTAAAGGTGCTTGACAGATGCGCAGTACAATAAACGGCTTATTCGGCAAAGCCAGGAATTTTCTCATCCAGAGGATGTTTAACCAGCGGTCCATACAGTATAAACTGTTGTCCACCTATATATTGGTTAATTTAATTCCGCTCATTATTGTGGGAGCGATTTCATACAAGGTGTCATCCGAGGCCATCATCGAGGAAGTAAAGCGAAGCGATGCCCAATTGCTCGACGAAATCAGCAGAAACTTCAATTCATACGTCCATGCCATCGAAATCAATTCTAACATATTTGTTTCCCGATTAATTGACAACAATATCAAACTGGACGAAAACAATAATTTTAGCGACGTCAAAGTGATGGAAAATATGAAAAGAATCAGCGAGTTTATTCAGGATACATTTCGTTCGAGCAATGATTACGAAAGTATCCGCGTTTATTCCAACGAAGGGGAATTCGTAACGGCCGGTATTCCTGAAAATACGTACAAGCTTTATTCTTACAAATCGGAGGGCGAAATTGCGTGGCAGAATAAAATGTTCGAGAATAGGACAGACCGACTGATTTACGACGTGCATACTTTGGAAGTCAACGGCATGCTTAGTTTTGTTGCTTCGCGGCCGGTCATTCATCCCTATACGGGCGAAAGATACGGGTATATTAGCTTTGACAAGAAGTTTTCGTCGTTTGCCGAATTGTTCAAGCGATTCGAATACAGGAAAGGGAGCATCATTCAAGCGATTTCGAAAAATGGCACAATCTTGTATCATACAGATTGGACGAAAATCGGCAGCAAAGCCGATCCGGAATGGATGAAGCTGATTACAGGCACGAATTCGCGGTATTCCGTAAGCTATATGAATAAACAGAAAATGCTTAACACTTCTAGCCATTCCGTATACGGAGAAATGCTCATCGTCGGGTCGACTCCGATATCGCTGATGTATAAGATGGTCAATCCGCTGCGAAACGTGACGGTTATCGTTTGCATCGTTTCCCTGCTTTTGGTCGTTATTCTTTCTCTATTCCTGTCCATTTATATTTCCCGTCCGATCAAACAGCTTAAAAGTTTATTTCATTCAGTTGAGCGAGGCAATTTCAATGTGCAGATTCAAGAGCCTGTCAGCAGAGACGAGATCGGTCAACTACGAAAAAGCTTCAACTCCATGGTGACGACGATGAAACAACTGATACAAGATCGCTATGTCAATGAACTGCATCGCAGAAATGTGGAGTTGAAAGCGCTTCTGATGCAAATTAATCCACATTTTATGTACAATACGCTGGAGGTGATCAGTGGTATCGCAGATGAAGAAGGCGTCCACAAAATTTCGCAAATTACGCAATCGCTTAGCAAATTGCTGCGTTATAACATTGACCTGAAGAAGGAGAAGGTCACGATTCAGGAGGAGTATGATAGTTGCCGGCATTTTTTCTATATTTTACAAAGTCGCTTTGAGGATAACTTAATCACAATCTCTGAGCTTGACGAAGCGGCAAAAGACTATATGATCATTAAAATGATTTTGCAACCACTGGTCGAGAACGCTGTCAAACATGGGATTGAAAAGAAGATTGGCACGGGCCGCATCCACCTTTCCATCAAAAAAAGGCAGAATAGAATCCAGTTTGTGCTGAGTGACAACGGGATCGGTTTTTCCAAAGAGAAGCTGCAGGAGTTCGAACAGTTTAAGAGGCTTCCCATCATGGTGATGGAAGAAACATCCAGGAGTTTGGGTTTGAAAAATGTCTATACTCGACTGAAAATTGTTTTTGGCGACGAGCTTCATTTTCACATTGACACCATTGAGGGCGAAGGAAGTACGATTACGATTGATATCCCAGCCGTTAAAGCGTGAAAGGTATGCATTCGATGATGATGCAGAAAAATTCGGATAGCAAATTAAACGTGCTGATTGTGGAAGACGAGTCGGCGGTCAGACGGAGTATACGCAACAAACTGGACTGGAACGGAGAAGGCTTTGAACTGGTCGGCGAAGCCGGAAATGCGGAAGAAGCTCAAGCGTTTCTTGCGGATCATCAGGCAGATATTATTTTGCTTGATATGAGGATGCCGGGCATGGGCGGAATGAAATTTCTGGACGTATTAAAAGCGGAATATCCGGAAATTCGAGTAATCGTGATCAGCGGCTATACGGATTTCGAGTATGTAAAGCAAGCGCTTGTTTGCGGAGCAACCGATTATTTGCTGAAACCGATCGTCAAAGAGGATATATTGAGAGCGCTTCATGAGACGGCGGACAAAATCCGCAGCGAGCGCCAGAAGAAGATACAGAATATTTCCCGCAGCATTTTATTAAATGAAAGCATTCCCTTGTTGAAGACCAACATACTGAACAAAGCATTCATCGGCGTAAATATCAATCCCGCTGAGCTTGTCAAAAGGCTGAGTTACATCGGGGTTGATCTGGATCAACGATTTCGGGCGTTAGCGATTTTTAATGTATCGAATTATGAGCAGGCGAAAAGCATGTATGATCAGGATGAGGGGCTGATTTTCTTCATCATTGAGAACGTGTTGAAGGAGTGCATGGTACCGGCTATTAAGAGTGTTGGCGTAAAAAGCTTATACAAGGAAAATGAATTCGTTGCCATTTTTGGATCGTATCAGGAATCCGGATTTGTGGAAGAACTCCGGGAACGGTTAGGAACCGTTATTCTGAACTTGCAAAAATACAATAGAATAGACGTTAAGATTACAGTCAGCGGCATCTTTCAGGATATTGCCCAACTCCGAAATATGTATCTCGAAACGCAGCTCCACACGGATGAAGGCTTGCCCGGCGCTTCGGTCGTTTTCATCCACGGAAACGGCAAACCGCCATGGGAAGATATTCTTTTATCGGATGCTGGAAACGCATTCAAGGAATGTTGGAAAAATAACGATAAAGAAGGAGTGCTGGCTTGCGCGAACCATCTGTTTCAGCGCGCAGAGAGATTTGGCGTGGAAGCGTTCAAACAAATCGCAATCTTCATGTACAAACTCATCGAGGAGCTGAATTATTCGAGTCGCATCGACGGGGGATTAATGAAGGCAATCGTTGCAGGGAACAGTCCGGATGAAATCAAGAACAGCACCATCCAGTTGTTGTTGAAGTACAGCCATGATCTGGGAAAAGTCCCGGAATCCAGCCAGCTCATCTCGCAAATCAAGAAGTATATCGACGAGTATTATTTTGAAGATATAAGCCTTGAATTCGTTTCCAGAAAATTTTTCTTGAATCGCACTTATCTCAGCGAATTGTTTAAAAAGGAAACCGGGACGAATTTTAAGAAATATGTGAATCGGATCCGGATTGAAAAGTCGAAAGAGCTGCTAGGCAAGTATGGCTTGAAGCCTGCGGTCGTTTCCGATTTGGTCGGTTTTAAAAGCACCTCCTACTTCTCTAGCGTTTTCAAAAAATATGTGGGTATCAATCCTATGGACTATAAGGATTCAAGAGCATAATCAGAAAGGAGATGAAGATAGTAGGAGGTATTCTCCTTTGTTACCAAGCGAAAAGGAATAAAGTAAGATTTCGCGATTTTTTCCTCCTTGATAACCTTCAAGGCCAGGTCCAACGCGAGCTTAGCTTGGCCGACCGCATCCTGGAACACGGTGGCTGTCAATTCGCCGCGGTCAACTGCGGCGAGTCCCGCCTCTTGTCCGTCGATGCCGACGATCGGAATCTTCGCTGCTTTGCCAACCTCCTTCCAATATTGGATCGCCCCGAGAGCCATCTCATCATTTTGTGAAATAACGCCATTTATTTTGTCCCCGAATTCAAGATCCCACTGTTTCATCAAGCGGTAGCCTTCCTCATATTTCCAATTTCCGGATTTTTCGTCCAGAATGTGGATGTTCGGAAATAGCTGCAACGCGGTTTTAATGCCCAAAGTGCGTTGAACTTGCGTAGATTGGCCTGTGATGCCGTTGAGGATCACGATATTCCCTTCTCCGCGCAACATTTCCGCAATGTATCTCGCTTCCATCTCCCCAGCTTCAATATCATTGGAACCGACATAACTGGCGATTCGGTCACTGTTCACCACCGCATTAACGGTAATGACCGGAATACCCGCATGGATGGCCTCTTCCACAGCTTCCACTACCCCGTTCGCATCCACGGGGTTAAGGATGATCGCATCGACCTGCTGGGCGATCATGCTCCGGATCTGTCTCGCTTGTTCTTTATTGTTGCCTTCGGCGTCGTAAACCAAGAGTTCGATGCCCTTGTTTTCCGCCTCGCGAATCAGCAGCTTTTTAATCGTTTGCGGGAAAGCGTTGTCACCGAGAATTGTGGCGCCGAGCCGAATATTTTTCACAGCGGTCTGTTGAGCTTCTTCGTCCGCAGGATGGGAATAGGCTTCTTGTTTCGTTTGCGATGCCAGGCCAAGACCAATAAGGGATAAAGCGACCAAGACGAATATCGTCTTAAGTATGCCGTATCTGCTCATCAATCCGCTTACCTCCGCATCCGGTTTTTTAGTACTCAATTATAGCATGATCCGAAGAAATTGAAAGGCAGGAACCGAATTAATTGAGCAATCCGCATCCTCATCCTTTTTAAAATATAAACAAATCACACTAGGATGTTGGAAACGAGGTGGCGGACAAATGGATTTGGCCACGGACGATGTTCTACAGATGAAGAACGTGCGCAAGGAGTTTCCCGGCGTAGTGGCGCTCGACAACGTCTCATTCGAAGTCAGGCGGGGAGAAGTGCACGGACTCATGGGGGAGAACGGCGCAGGCAAATCGACTTTGATGAAAGTCCTGGCCGGCATCTACCAGCCTGATAGCGGCGATATTTTGTTAAGAGGCGAGAAAGTCCGATTTCAATCTCCCAGAGATTCGTTGCAAAAAGGCATTGCGATGATCCACCAAGAGTTGAATTCGGTGCTGGACATGACCGTGGCGGAGAACATCTTTTTGGGGAGGGAGCTGACCGTTCCTGGCACAGGCATTGTCAAACGCAGGCTGCTAAAGGAGATGACGCGTGAAATTTTACAGCAAATCCGCAGTGATATCGATCCGAACCGCAAGCTTCGTTCGCTCAGCGTAGCGGAGATGCAGATGGTCGAGATCGCCAAGGCGCTCTCCTACCAATCCGACATCATCATTATGGACGAGCCGACATCGGCGATAACCGATCGCGAAGTCAACATTTTGTTCGGGGTTATCGAGGAGCTGAAGGCCAGCGGGAAAGCGATCATCTATATTTCGCACAAAATGGACGAGCTGTTCAGATTGACGGACCGGATCACGGTGTTGCGCGACGGCCAATATATCGCCACACGGGATACTTCGGAGCTGACGCAAAGAGATTTGATCCAGATGATGGTGGGCCGGGATTTGACCCAGATTTACCCGAAAGAAGACATCGAGATCAGAGACGTGTTGTTGGAAGTCAAAAATCTTTCGCGCCATAACGAATTCCGCAATATTAACCTCCAGGTCAGAGGGGGTGAAATTGTTGGCATTGCCGGACTGATGGGAGCGGGAAGAACCGAACTGGTCGAGAGCATCTTCGGCGCGCGTCGGGCGGACACCGGCGAAATTCGGGTTAAGGGCAAACCCGTGACGATCCGCAATCCAAAAGACGGAATCAGGAACGGAATTGCTCTGGTGACGGAGGATCGCAAGCTGCTGGGCCTTAATTTGAAAGCCTCAGTTAAAGACAACATTGTGATAGCGAACTTGTCCGCTTACACCTACTTGCGGCAAATCATCAATTTCAAAGCGGAAAAGGCGGCCGCTGATGAGAAGATCGAGCAGATGAACGTGAAGACGCCAAGCCGCAACACCATCGTGGGAACATTAAGCGGAGGCAACCAGCAGAAAGTCGTCTTGTCCAACTGGATGCTGACCAATCCCGACGTCTTAATTCTGGACGAGCCTACGCGAGGAATTGATATTGGGGCTAAGTCGGAGATTTACAAAATGATCAGCCGGATTGCCAAAGAGGGTCGGGGAATCATTATGATTTCTTCCGAAATGCCGGAATTGTTCGGAATGTGCGATCGCATCCTGGTGCTTTATCAAGGGGAAATAACAGGGGAATTCTCACGTGCTGAATTCGATCAGAACCAAGTGATGGCGTGCGCATCCGGATTTCGCAAAGGAGAGGCCGTAATATGAGTATCCGTAAGCAGAAACTGTCGTCTGTTTTTTTCAAATATGGCGTATTCATTGGGCTTGTAATTTTGTGCCTTGTTCTGACCTTCATCACGCCCAACTTTTTAACTGCACAGAACATTCTGAACATCCTGCGGCAAGTGTCGATTATAGGGATGCTTGCGGTCGGCATGACATTCGTCATCATCACAGGCGGTATCGACCTGTCCGTCGGTTCGATCCTCGCTTTATCCGCGGTCGTGGCCACCAGCCTGGCTCATCCTGACACGTATCCGTTAATTGTACCGATTGTTGTCGGCCTGCTAGTCGGGTTAGGCTGCGGCGTGATAAACGGGGTTGTCGTTTCCAGATGGAAAGTCGCTCCGTTTATCGTCACGCTGGGCATGATGACGGCTGCCAGAGGTTTGACGATGGTGTATACGAACGGGCGTCCCGTCATTAATTTGAGCGACAAATATAACTTTATTGGCGGCGGCTATGTGCTGGATATCCCGCTCCCGATTATTATTTTCGTCGGCATCGCACTCATAGGGGTGTTTTTGCTGAATTTTACGAAGTTCGGTCGTCACGTTTATTCGATTGGCGGCAACGAATCGGCAGCAAGATTGTCCGGCGTAAACGTCGGATGGGTACAAACAGGGGTTTTCGCGTTATCCGGATTGTTCGCGGGGCTTGCCGGGATTGTGCTCTCTTCGCGGGTTATGGCCGGATCGCCTGTACTGGGACAAGGGTATGAGCTTGATGCGATTGCCAGTGTCGTCATTGGCGGCACAAGCCTCATGGGCGGGGTAGGAAAAATCGGCGGAACCGTGATCGGTGTGCTGATCATTGGGGTCATGAACAACGGTCTCGACCTGATGAACGTCTCCTCCTATTATCAGCAGATTATTAAAGGCATCATCATTATTTTGGCGGTTCTACTCGATAAGAAGAAATCATAGGCGGCAAGGGTTAAACGTGCGGACTTCTATTCGGTAGTGCGCACTTTTAATAACAACAAAAATACAAAACATGGAAAGGGATGGTTATGAGCTATGAAAAACTGGAAATGGTATATGACCGTTGCGATTCTGGTACTCTGTCTGACGGTTCTATCGGCATGCTCGGGAAGCCAGAATAGCGGATCCGCAGCTTCCGGGGAAACCGGGGGCGGGAGCGGCAGCAGTGACGATCAAATTACAATAGGCGTTTCGTACCAGAATCTGCAAAATGAGTTCATCATCAACATCCAGGATGCTTTGCAAGCCAAGGCCAAGGAGCTTGGCATCAAGCTGATCGAGACAGACGGTCAAGGCAAAGCGGAAAACCAAATTTCACAAATCGAAAACTTCATTACCCAGAAGGTCGATGCCATCATTCTGAATCCGTTTGACAAAAACGGCAGCGCGCCGGCTGTAGATAAAGCGGTTGCTGCGAACATTCCGATCATTGTCCTCAACGCACAAGTGGCGAACATGGATAAAGTAACCACCTATGTCGGATCGGATGATCATGAAGCAGGCAAAATCGAAATGCAATACATTGCCGATCTGCTCGGAGGCAAAGGCAACATCGTTATTCTGCACGGGCCCAACGGCCACTCTGCGGAAGTGGCGCGTACGGAAGGAAACAAGGAAGTGCTGGCCAAATACCCCGACATCAAAATCTTAGCGGAACAAACCGCGAACTGGGATCGTGCGCAAGCGCTGTCCCTAATGGAGAACTGGATCCAGTCGGACATGCATATCGATGCGGTTGTCGCTCAGAATGACGAAATGGCGCTCGGCGCTTATAAAGCCGTAGAGGCGGCTAAGCTTCAGGATAAAATCAAAATTATCGGCATCGATGCGATTCCCGATGCGCTTAAAGCGGTTGAAGAAGGCAAACTGGTAGCAACCGTGTACCAAGATGCACGCGGTCAAGGCGAAAAGGCTGTTGAAATGGCAGTGAAGGCGGCGAAAGGCGAACCGACCGAGAAGACGGTGTATATTCCGTTCCAATTGGTGACGAAAGACAATCTGAATCAATTCAAGTGATGGATGCCTGCCGACACCGTGATCCGATGAAGATGGAGGCCATCTCATGAAAAAGACGACCTTAATGAATCGAGAGCTTTCAGGAGTCATTGCCGGATTAGGACATACGGACTTATTGACCGTTTGCGACGGAGGGTTCCCGGTTCCTAAGGAACCCCTTCGTTTGGATTTAGCCGTCCGTCCGCAATTGCCCCGTTTTTTCGATGTGCTGGATACCATCCTTGAAGAGCTGTGTGTCGAGAAAATCTTTATTGCAACAGAGACCAAAGAAATCAGTCCGAACGTCTATGAGGAAATGCTCAAGAGATTTCCTGACGCTCAAGTAGAGCTGCTGCCGCACGCGGAGTTCAAGAAGCTTTCCAGAGAAGCGAAGGCTACGGTGCGGACAGGCGAGCATACCCCTTACTCCAACATCATCTTGCAGTCCGGAGTCGTGTATTGAGCAATCGATCCTTTAAGACGATCCCTGAAGACTCAAGGAGGAAACGCCATGACAACGGAACGTCTCATTAGGGAAACGTTCACGCGCGGGGAAGGTATTCTGCGATTGTTCCCCAATTTCGTGCCCAGACGATTCGCCAGACCCGGCAGACGTCTTCGGCTGCACCCGGATGATTATTACGCCCTGGGCACGGCCCGGGGCGCGATTAAGGAACGCTGGTTTTCTTCCGTCATCCCTGCGTTTAACGGGGAGCTGGCACCGGATGACGAAGGAATGAGTTATGTGGCCACCTCGGAAAAAGCGGAGGCCAAGTTTTTGTTCAAGGATGCCGTCGATGAGCTGGGAGCGGAATTGATCGGCTCGGAACTGAAGGAAAAATATGGGACATGGCCGATGTATTCGAAATTTTTCGATTACGACACGCCGCTGTTCCATCACCTTCACCTTAGCGATGATAAGGCTTCGTTAGTCGGGCGGCTGGGCAAGCCGGAAGCTTATTACTTTCCGCCGCAGCTCAACAACCATCTGGGTACGTTTCCGGTGACCTATTTCGGATATGATCCTGACGTCACGATCGACCAGGTGAGGGAGCGTCTGCTCCAATACGAATCCGGCGACAACAGAATTACGGAATTGTCCCGCGCGTACCGGATCGAATTGGGTACGGGATGGTATACGCCTCCGGGTGTCGTTCATGCGCCCGGCTCCGTTCTGACTTACGAGCCGCAATGGAACAGCGACGTCAATTCGGTCCATGAGAATATCGTCGCGGACGAAGTGTATCCGTACGAGTTTCTGTCGGAGAATTGTCCGGCAGATAAGCAGCGGGATATGGATTACATTCTCAGTCTGATGGATTGGGAGAAAAACATTGATCCGCACTACAAGAAAAAGTATTTCAGACCGCCATTGACCTGCCATGAAGATGATCGCTACGTGGAAAAATGGATTACCTATGGCAATGATTATTTCGGGGCGAAAGAACTGACAGTACTTCCCGGTCAAACGGCTGTCGTGCAAGATGCGGCCGCTTACGGCTGCATTGTCATCCAGGGCCACGGCAAATTTGGCGTGCATCATGTGGAAGCGGCCATTATGCTGCGCTACGGCCAAATGAGCGCGGATGAGCTGTTTGTCAGTGAGCAGGTGGCTAAGGCAGGAGTCGCCATTACGAACCAAAGCCTCACGGAGCCGTTGGTCATTCTCAAGCATTTCGGACCGAATCATCCGGATATGCCGAGATCCGTCTAAAGTCTCGCCATTACAGGAGGGAAGCGGGAATGAAAGAACAAAACTTTGAGATGAAAAACCGCAAGATCAGAGAGGCATTTCTGGAGTTAAAGAGAGACCATCCCGAACGGCTGCAGCAACGATTGAACTTATCCTGGAGCAACTGGGGCTTCGGCATCGAGCCATTGAAGGAATCGGCGGCCCGGTTGGAGAAAGCCGGCCTGGAGTATATTGAACTGCACGGCAATCATTATGGCGCGGACCTTGGTTATTCGGTGGATGAAACGCTTCGTATTCTCAAGGAGCATAATCTTAAAGTATCCGGCGTATGCGGAATGTTCTCAGCCGACAACGATCTGTCCAGCAACCGCGGCGTCCATAGACAGTCCGCCATCGATTATTTGAAGCGGGAAATCGAATTTACCGCCGCTGTCAAGGGGGACTACCTGCTGGTTGTACCGGGGGCGGTAGGACGCCCGAAAAAATACGATGATGTGGAATTCGAACGAAGCGTGGAGACACTGCGAATCGTCGCGGATTTGTTTGTTCAGCACAAGGTTATGGCTGCAATCGAACCGATTCGCTCCGCCGAAGTCAGCCTCGTGCATACGATTGCCGATGCAAAAGCTTATATCGAGGCGGTATCCCATCCGGGAGTCAGGCATATCAACGCCGATGTTTATCATATGCAGGCGGAAGAGGTGCACATCGGAGAAGCGCTGCTCGATGCCGGAGATCAGCTGGTCAACCTGCATATGGCAGACAGCAATCGGCGTGCGTTGGGCGAAGGCTCAATGGATCTCGATACGATCATTATGTCGTTGTATTTGATCGGCCATAATCGCGAAGGCAGATACGTCACGCCGGAACCGCTGGGTCCAGGAGGAGACCCGTACCCGGCCATGTATGGGAAGCCGGACAAACAAGAACTCGATCACTTGGTGATGCAGACGGTTCGTTATTTTCGCGAGCGGGAAGAAGCGCTTCTCAGTTCATAAGGAAGACTTCTCGTTCTCGCCAACGATATCTATCTTCAACGGCATCTTCCGCCCGATCTTGGGGGATGCCGTTTTTTCTTTGCGGCGAAATATGATGTCGTGAAACGTTCAGAACCTCATTTTAGACAAATGCAAAAAATCGTTGACAGCTATTTTTGACAAGTGTAGAATACCAAAAAAGACAATTGTCAAAAAAAGGGGCGGGACAGATGAAAAAGTTGAAGAAGCTGCCGGAAGCCGAATTTGAAATTATGCGGGTGGTCTGGGCGAACGAGCCGCCCATCACTACTGCAATGGTGATGGATCAACTCGGGAACGAACGCCGATGGAAAGCTCCTACGGTGATTTCTCTTATGTTGCGTTTGGTTGAGCGAGGCTTCTTGCGCACGGAAAAGCAAGGGAAAGAACGCACCTATTTCCCGCTGATCGGAAAAGAGGAGTACCTTGCTCTGGAAACCGAGCATTTTATGAAGCAATATCACGAAAACTCTTTTTTGAGCTTCGTCAACACACTGTACAACGGCAAGCAGCTAAGCGAGAAAGAACTGGATGACTTGCTGAAATGGGCGAAGGAACGGAGGGAGTAGCGGATGCAGAGCTTTATGGTCGCCCTGCTGGAATGTTCGGTTTCCATGACGGCCGTTGGACTTCTCTATATGGCGGTTACGCCCTTCCTGCAGAACCGCTTTACGGCCAAGGGCCGCTACTATGCATGGCTGGCGATTGTCATCGGACTTATTATTCCGTTTCGCTTCCATCTCCCCGCGTCGGTTGTTTCCGTGGATGCGCTGGTCCCTGCGCTGAAGAATGCCAGTCGTTCCTCTCTTGACCAGGCGGTTTCCCCTGCAACAGCAACCGCGGCGGCATTCCCCTGGTATGTACTGGCCGGCGGCTTCTGGATTGCCGGGGTCATCGTGTTTTTGGCTTACCACGCCATTCGGCACAGACGCTTGTTGTACATAATGAAACGCTGGAGCGCGGAATGTTCGGATCGGCAAGCGCTGCGCATGCTGCAGGATGTTCAAGCGAACCTGAACATCACCCGGCAAGTGGATTTGCGGGTCTGTCCGGGTATTTTCAGCCCGATGCTGGTGGGTTTTGTCCGTCCTGTCATTTTGCTTCCTTCCGATCATATCCCGGCCAATGAGCTTCTGTTCATTCTGAAGCATGAGCTGATTCACCTGAAACGCGGGGATTTGGGCTGCAAAACGCTTGTGTTGCTGGCCACCGCTTTGCATTGGTTCAATCCGTTCGTCTACCGAATGGCCCGGGAAATCGCGCTTCAATGCGAGCTTTCTTGCGACGAGGAAGTCGTCCGGCATTCAGATACGAACCATCGGCAGCAGTATGTTGAAGCCATTATTGGCGTTATGAAGAAGCAGTCAAGGGGACCAAGCGTATTCTCCACCAGCTTCTCCGACAGCAGGCTGAGCATGAAGAACAGGGTGCTGTCCATTATGGACACCCGAAGCAAGAAATGGGGCATTTCTCTATTGTCTGTCATCGTTCTGGCTGCGATAGGCACAGGCGCTGTGTTAAAGCTAAGCCCGACAAAATCCGAAACCGCCACGCCCGAACCGACAAGGCCCATTACGGCATCCGGGAGTGTGGCGGGGCAGGAGAAGAACGAGCCGCCGGCCTCCCTTGCCGATCCCGCATCTCCGGCCGACAGTCCGGAAGGGAAGATGAGGGGTACCGCTTTGGAACCCGGCATTCCGGAACGCGGCGTTTCAGTTCCCGACGCCACTCCGCTCTTAGTCCCCATGCCGGCTTCCGAATCCCGCATCTCCCGGCAATAACCCGGAACAAGGAGGAGGATGACCTCGTGAAAAAATCAAAGGCTTTCAAATCGGCCTTCTTTCTAGTCGTCATTGCGGTATTGGCAATAGGCTGTTCCAATAAAAATCCCGATGCAAGCGAATCAGAGGCTTCTAATCAAACAACGCATAACCCGTTTGAAGCGGGTGAACAGGGAACCGCTGTTCTGGGCAGTATCGGTCATGGTTTTGCCAATCCTCCACTTGATGAAAACGGCAAAATACTTCCCTTGCCATACAATGGCGGCGAGTTCAAGATCGATTATTCCGTGCGCGCTTCCGGAAAAGCCAAAAACGTCGGTTTTCTTGTTTTTATTGACGGAAAGCCGCAGCCCTACAAGTTTAATACAACCGAAGCCCCTTATGAATATATGCATATTTTTGAACTGGAAGAGGATAACCAAGACACGCCATTCACATTTGTATTTACCCCGGTCACAGGCAAGCAAGGGGACACCCTTCCGATCACGATCGCCAGTGTATTCAACCCGGCATTTATCCCGGACATGAAAGAAACGACCTCCTACGGAGGCTATCAAACGACGCTGGAATCAGGGAGATCGTTGGTCTTTAACCAAGATGCAGACGCTCTTGATGTTTCCTCCATTCCGCAACGAGAGGTTCTAAGCCATGTCCGCCTGTCAACGGAGCCAGTGACGCAGGAGCTGCTGGAGAAGCATAGTGTCATGGAGCAGGTGGATATGGAGGCATTGGACAAAAAGGTGTATAGCGATTTGTATATAGACGGCGCTGTGCGCCAAGATAATTTTCTGGTCAAGAAAAGCGGGACCCTCCACGTGACATTCAAACTGTTCGGCCATCCCGGGATGCGATACAGGAATACGTTCTACATCAACCATGAAGCCTTGACCGGCAAGGACGGCACTTCCTTCGAAACGACGCTGGCCAAGGGCGATGTAGCGGTAATCGACGCGGATATTGCACTGGAGAAGCTGAAGGACTTCAATACGTTTTATGTCGTATCCGTTCCCCTTAATGCGGACGATTTCCCCGATGATGTTGTCGTATTGATGAAGACCCCCTCCCTGTTACTTTATAAGGGATTGGAGCAAAGCGGACGATGAGAAAGAAACGATGGATCGTGATATTGGCTTTATCCGCGCTTTGGATCGCAGGATGCTCACGACTCGAAACCCATCCTGCGACTTTGAATGATTCCGCTTCGTCAGCGGTTCCTCCTATCCCAAGCACTTCTTCAAACCATGGAGGCGAGGCAAGAGAGATACAAGGCGATATCCGGAATATCCATTACGCGGATGGAAATCAGGTGTTGCTATCGGCGGACAAATGGTACCTGTATAACCTGGATACGGGCCGTGTGACGGCTGAGACCCCGCGGAGGGCATTCGATCAGGAACAGTTTCAGGCGATAAAAGACGGATATGTGGCGGTCGGGGCAAACATCAATCCCGGAGGCAGCAGCGGCGGTTTGTTGGCGGCGGACGGCGGGATCGCGTACAGCGCGATCTTTTACGACCGTCAACTCCATCAAAAGTCGGTATTTGAATTCAACACATTGCTGAAGGCGAACGAACAGATTTTGTCCTTGAAGGCCATCGCGTTTTCCGCCGATGGAACTCAAGCGGCCTATGCGACAACGACCGGACTGTATCTGTACGACTTCCAAACGAATCGAAAAACAACAGTCGTGGATTTGAACGGAGAAGATATCGAGGCGCGTTCAGGCGTCGTTACCTTTGAACAAATCGGCTTCACGAATGATGACAAGACCATTGCTTTTAAGGCGCAAAGCTTTGATATCCCCGCCGTACCCGGCAAGCCCTCTTTTGATACTTGCGGAACGGTAAATACAGACGGCTCCGGAATGTCGAACCGGACATTCGGCAGCTACACGTGCAAGGAGTTGACGGCCTACAACAAGCTGCTGCTCTTGGCAGAAGATTTCACGATTCCATCCGGAAGAATGCTGGTTATGGAGGTTCCAAGCGGTATAACGAAGCTTCATACCTTGAGTGAGAAAGGAGAAAGCGGATTTATATCCGGTTCCGACTCGGGACGCTATTTCGCGACCACGCTTGCAGATAAGACAGGTTGGAAAGTTCGGGTGTATGACACGAGCACAGGCAAACTTGAAGCGGAGCAGCGAATTTCAAGCGACGGAGAGGCGCGTTATATGGCGAACGACCCGATTGTAAAAATGATCGATGACAAGCGAATGGTTATGGTGCTGTTAGGCGCCAATCAGCCGGGGGTCAAACTGAAAGTGGTGTTCAGCCCGTTTTAAAGGGGGGGAGCCGTTCATGAAAGTCACGTTTAAAGACATCTCAAAGCAATATAAGGGAAAGTATGCGTTAAAAGATTTTTCCGCAGAGCTGGGGAACGGGATATGCGGACTCCTGGGGACGAACGGTGCGGGAAAAACCACGCTGATTAATATTTTTGTCGGCATTTTGAGAAGCGACAAAGGGCAGGTTTTGATCGATGGCGTTGATGCCAGGCGCCTGGGCGTTGACTTTTTGTCCCGTATCGGGTATTTGCCGCAGTTCCCGCAATTTTATAAAAACTTTAAGGTGATGGAATTTTTAAGGTACGTGTGCGTGCTTAAAGGCATTCCCAAAGAACAAGGAGAGAAGAGGGCCAAGGAATTATTGGAAATCGTAAATTTAAGCGACGCCGCTGACCAAAAAATCGGGGCTTTATCCGGAGGGATGCGCCAGCGCGTGGGGATCGTACAAGCCATGCTCAATAATCCCGACATCTTGATTCTGGACGAACCGACAGCCGGACTTGACCCGCAAGAAAGAATCCGTTTCCGGAATCTGATCGCCAAATTTTCCGAGAACCGAATGGTTTTATTGGCAACGCACATCGTTTCCGATATTGAATTTATCGCGAACCAAGTCATTTTACTTAAAGACGGGCAACTTCTGAGACAGGATACGCCGCAAGCTCTCGTGGGCGGCATGGAGGGGAAGGTTTGGAAAGTAACGGCGACGGATGAAACGGTAGATGAAAAGCTGAAATGCCTGAAAATCAGTAATATGATGCGGGATCAAAATGAAATTCATTTAAGAGTGATCGGGGATGAAAAACCGGATGTTCATGCTGTGAATGTACAACCGAATTTGGAGGACGTTTTTTTGTACTATTTCGAAGAGGGCGAACAATGGTAAGATTAATCCCTTTTGAATTCCGCAAGCATTTTATGAAAATTTCCATTATTGCGGCGGTTCTTCTCTTCTCTGCTCTAAATGTCGTGAAAATATACAGCGTACACGAGGGAAACTCGCTGCTCTCGAAACACGTTACCGGCCCGCTTTGGAAGGGGCTGTATTGGAAAATGTATAAGGACTTCGGCGGTACGATCACCGATGAAAAAATCGGGAAGCTTATGGCCATCTATCGACCGCTTGAACAGCAGACTGCCGATCTGACCGCAAGCACGACGCACGACAACCCGAACACCTATACAGGAAATGTATACGAAGACTTTCATTTCTTCAGATGGTGCTTTGTCAATCCGATGAAGTATGCTTACGATTACAAGGCGTATGCCCAAAGGGTGGTAAACGCGGCCAAGGATAATATCGCGTTTTACGACGCAATGGACAATCCCTACGAAGCTCGCAAGAATGCGGCCGTCGCCGAGCTATTCCAAGGACGAGCGATCACAAGCTTCTCTTATACGGAGATGTATCAATATTACGTTCAGTACGACTTCTCGGCGTTGCTGGCGCTGCTAATCTGTCTGTACGGATTAATGAGCGTGTTCCTGTCCGAGAAGGAGACGGAGATGGACGCTTTGCTGCTGACGACCAAGGCGGGCGGAGCCCAAACGGTTCAGGCGAAGCTTATAGCTTCTTCTCTGTTTATATGCAGCGTCTGCTTCTGGTTTTGGCTCCTCGACTTTGCCGCCTTTTCCGTCCTATTCGGCTCTTGGGACGGAGCTTCTTCCCCTTTGTACGTTCTGGAAGACTTCATTCATGCCTCGTTGAATGTGAGTCTGGGACAATACGCCGTTGTATCCGCACTGGTGAAAACGGCGGGCATACTCGTGTTTGGCCTGGCGTTCCTGCTGCTGTCCAGCCTGTTCCGAAACGCCTTGATTCCCTTCATTGTCGGTTTATCCGCATCGTTCGGATGCATCTATATGGCGGAAGTTTACATGGGCTCCGGGCGCGTTCTGCTCAAACTCGTCAACCCGTTCGTCCTGGTTGTAAACCGGGAACTGTTCCGCAAAGCGGAGTTCGTTGCCCTATGGGGCTATCCGCTGCCAAGCTATGTCGTTGCCCTTCTGCTCTCCGCCGTCTGGGGAGCGGTGTTTATTGGCGGCCTGACGATTGCCGTGAGGAAAAATACGTTGCGGAAGGGGGGAGGAAAGCGTGTCTTTGTGGATGTATGAGATGAAAAAAATGTTCCTTCTGCAGAAGGGGTTGCTGTTCGTCGGTTTATTTCTCGTGCTGACTTTAGCTTCGCTGGCCATTCTGGATAAACCCGCAAACCCGGACATCGAGAGGAATGCTTCAACGTATTTGTTCTACCTGAATCAAGTCCAAGGTCCGTATTCGGAGAAGACGGAGCGTTTTTTTGCGGCTGAAGCCGCCAAAATTTCCAACGCCAAAGTCGCCTTGCAAAAGGCGAGCGACGATTACTATGACGGGAAAATGGGAGAAAAGGAATTTCTGGCCGTGTCCGCTCCATTGGAGAGCATTCTGGAGAAGGAAAAGGGCTTTAAAGTGATTTATGACCAATTCACCTATATTCGCGAAAATCCCGCCAACCGCTATTTTCTATATACGAATGGCTGGGAGGGGCTGTTGGCGAATGACGATCTGGACTTCTTTTGGCTGTTATTGCTGCTTCTCCTGGTTGCTCCCGTGTTTGGTTTCGAGTTCGAAAGCAAGATGGACGCTCTCCTCCTCACCGTAAAAAAAGGAACCGGGCCCCACACCGTTTGCAAGATCGTCCTGGTGCTTCTGACGGTCGCCGTGCTTTGCCTGTTGACGGCCGGATTGCGGTATGGCTTCTACCGGTTTAAGTATGGCCTGGAGAATGGAAATTACCCGCTGCAAAGCCTCTCCTACTTTGGAACGTCGACCAAGGACCTTACATTGCTTGAGGCCTATCTGTGGATAACGGCAGGCAAGCTGTTCGGCAGCTTATGCTTTGCCGTTCTGATTCTCTTTGTTTCGATTTGCTTGAAGAAGTATGCCGTTACCTTGTTTCTCTGTTCGGCCGCGCTTCTTCTTCCCTACTATGGGCTGCGCTTGGAGTCATCCAAATATTTCTTTCCGGGACCTCTCGGGTTTATGGTGTCGACCGGCTTCCTGAGGGGGAATGAGTCCAAGCGCAATCCGTTCAAGGATCAGATGGATGTAGTATTTCGGGAAGTCTCCCTTACGGCATGGAGCGTTGTGTTTGCGGTCACGCTGTGCCTGAGCATCGGCATGTTGATCGTGATCGGGATTCGACGGACCAACGTGTGGAGCGCAAGGAAACCAGTTCAGGTCCGGAGGGCGTCTCGTCTGATGCTCATCCTTTGCCTGGCGGTATCCGTGCTTTCCGGCTGCACCTCTTCGGGAAGCACGGGAACAAGCGATATTTACAACTGCTCTTCCAGGCAGTCGTTTGAGAATGAGCGCTACCGCTTTTATGTAGACGACACGGATTTGGAGAATATCCGGATCGTATTCGAGGATAAAAATAGCGGCGAAAAACGCAACTTTATCCGGAACCCCATGCCCTCCTTAACCCGGGTAGAGAACACGATTTATGGGAACGGCTCACGGGTCTACTATATGAAATACGATTTTGACAAGTCGGGATTCATGGAGAAGGTTGCCCGGTTTTCCGTTATCGAAGTAGATACGACGACCTTTCAGGAGAAAATTGTGTTTGAGAAGAAGCTAAGCACGGATAAGAGCAGTGTTTTAGGACTAGTGAAAGTGAGCGATCACGATGCGAGCTTTTATATGGCCATCCGTTCCTTCTTTCGGGATGAACACAGTCTTTACTTCATCGGACAAAACGAGATCCGGCGAGTCAATCGACGGACTGGGGACATGAGGGTCATCCTTCGGCTCCCGGCATTCACAAACGTCGCGTTTGACGGCCGGACGATCTATTATGCCAATGAGAAATCCCAGGTGGTCAAATATGATACAAAGACGGGTTCCGAGACGGTGATTCCCGATCTGATCACGCGGAACTTTGTTTTGACCGATACCGAGCTTCTTTTTATGAATCGGAAGGATCGGCAAAAAATGTATGCTCTGCGCTTAAGCGATTCCAGCATCCGAAAGATCGCGGATCAACCTGCGCGCGGCTGATCGGAATGCCGGCGAGGAGCGCCGTGCTGAAGACGCACATAAAAGCGGCACACCTGCGCCCGTCTGTAAAGCTCCCCTCCTTAGGTCCAGTGCAAAACCCGACTTCCGTTATCCCGATAACGCGACGCGGGGCAATCGGAACCGTCGCCGTCAGCCGTTAGAATGGAAGAGGAGCAAGACACGGACGAATCTGCGAAGGTGGTTGTGGCGATGGCGGTTGCGAATGCCAACACGGATGCGCGCGGGATGAGGGCGAGCGACGGTTATAGAGCCGGACAGAAGCTCTGGATGGCATGGGAGCGGGCGGTCGGGCGCTTTATGGAATGGAGAAGCGACGGCGCCTTCCATTATGGAATAAGTAAAGTCCTGGTGAAGAAGCATCGGGGAAAAAGCATCGTCTGCGCGGACGGCACGCGGATCGAGGACGGAGATTGGGTCGGGGAGCTTCATTTGGACAACGCGAAGGTGTTGGAGCTGACCGGCGCAGCCTCTTCCAGCAGCGCGGCGCTGACGACGGCCAGGCTGGCTCGCGCGGACCTCAGGCAAATTTACGCCTCGATGGAGACGCATCCGGACCTGCAGCGCGTCAAAGCGCTGGTCGGCGTCACCCTGCTCCACCGCGGCCTTATTCACGGGCTTGGCTTCGAATTGCGGCGCTTGCCTTCGCGCGGCGCAGAGCGTCTCTGCGCGATATATTTGCGGCTTCTGCTTCGCTGCCTGCATCCGGAAGGGAGGAGGCGCGTGCTGGGCCGCGAGGACAAGCTCGTCCCGATGCAGCTCCTGCATTCGCGAGCGTCGCTGAAGCGAAAATTCGGGCCGGCGTCGAAAGCGGAGACGCCGGCAGGCTAAGCGCGGAGCGGGCGGCCCTGCCGAGCGCCGGAGCGGACGGGGCGGAACGTGACGCCTCGCCCGCATCGGTCGCAATCTCGCGAACTGCAGGGCCGTTCAAGCGATGCGGGCTGAATTATCTTCTGAATTTCGCGCCCGCGGAACGGGATTTGCCGCGAATGCCGCGGATCTCGGCGGTATCGCACCAGACGTCTTTGGTCACACAGGTGAAAACGTGATGCGGAATCGGGACGCAATGATGGCGGCGGATCACTTCAACCGGGTGAACGACGTTCACCACTTGCGGATGGAAGAAATTCTCGTAAACGACTTGCGGCGGATCGTAAACCGTCTGCGTGGGACAGTTCGGATGATGGTGTGACATGTCATTCATCTCCTTTCTTCGATTGTGCTACAGTATACGGGGCAGGCCATTGCAATGCTTGTTCAGATGCCTAAAGCGAATGTCACGTCCTAGTCCGCGAAGCGGATGGTTCCGTCTTCGAGCGAGGCGATCCGGGCGAGCGATTCGACGCGATATCCGGCCTCGAGCAGCTGCTGCCTTCCCGACTGAAACGACTTCTCGATGACGATGCCGATGCCGGCCACCTCGGCTCCGGCTTGTTCGACGATGCGGGCCAGCGCGAGGGCGGCTTGTCCGTTGGCGAGGAAGTCGTCGACGATCAGGACGCGATCGCCGGCCTTGATGAACCGTTTGGACACCGTAATTTCGTTCTCCTCCCGCTTCGTGAACGAATACGCTTTTTCCGTATATAAGTCGCTCTGCAGCGTCAACGATTTGCGCTTGCGGGCGAAAATGAGCGGGACGTTCAGCCGCAGAGCCGTCATGAGCGCCGGGGCGATGCCGGACGATTCGATCGTCAGCACCTTGACGACGCCCGATTCGGCGAACAGGCGCGCGAACGTATCGCCGATCTCGGCCATGAGAACGGGATCGACACGATGGTTGAGGAACGAGTCGACCTTCAGAACCTGGTCGCCGAGGACGATGCCTTCTTCGACGATTTTGCGTTTGAGCGATTCGATGGGACTTAACTCCTTTGCGTATGTTGTTGCTCCCATTATACACCATTCAGGCGTCCGAATCCCGGATTGGCGCAACTTGTGCCGAATAATTCCTGTCGCAATCAGCCACAATGTAATCGTTATGTCCGGATTAGGCGATTCAACAGGAGGGATAGCGGAACGTGATTTTCCAAACGCGCAGGGGGAAGATGCGGCAAATTCCCGTGCGGGCGTTAGCGCTTGCCATCCTCGGTGCGATGGCGGCGTTCTCTTCGGGCACGGCTCATGGCAAGGCGGCCGAGGGGACGAAGATGCCCCTGCTCCCGTCCAAGCAAATCGCCATCGTCATCGACGACTTCGGCAACGGCATGAAGGGCACGGCCCAGATGCTGAACCTGCCCGTCCGTTTGACGGTGGCGGTCATGCCCTTCCTGCCGACGACGAAGCAGGACGCCCAGGCGGCGCATGCCAAAGGGCACGGCGTCATCGTCCATATGCCGATGGAGCCCGTTCGGGGCAAGGCGAGCTGGCTCGGTCCGAACGCAATTCTGACTTCGCTGCCGGACGAGGAGATTCGGCGCCGCGTCGAAACGGCGATCGACGACGTGCCCTATGCGGTCGGGATGAACAACCATATGGGCTCGAAAGCGACGGCGGACGAACGGGTCATGCGGATCGTGCTGCAGGTTTGCAAGGAGAAAGGCTTGTTTTTCCTCGATAGCCGCACCTCCTATAAGTCGGTAATTCCGAAGGTAGCCAAAGAGGTAGGGGTGCCGCTGCTTCGCAACGACGTCTTCCTGGATGACGTGTACACCGCCCGTCACGTGTCCCGTCAGCTCGACGTGGTGAAGCAGAAGCTGGAGAAGAAGGAGAATTGCGTCGTCATCGGCCATGTCGGTCCTCCGGGACTGATTACGTCCGGCGCGTTGAAGTCGGCGATCCCCCAGCTCGAGCGGGATGCGAAGTTCGTCCTGCTGACCGAGCTGCTGCCCCCGGAAGCGGTCCGATCGGCGCGGTGACGAAGAAAGAAGCGGCCTTCCCGGGAGATTCCCGGGAAGGCCGCTTCTTTGTTAAGGGGCAACGCAGCGGTAAGCCAGAATGCCTTCGGCTATGGCGTGGGCGATTCGGGTTTGTCCTCTGGGAGAAGTCAGCATCGCCCGGTCAAGCGGATCGTTCAGGAAAGTCGTCTCCACAATGACGCTCGGAACCCGCACCCGGTTCAGGACGTAGAACCGTTTTCCGAGCGTCGGCACCCCGTTCGCGCGCTGCTGGCGGTTCAAGCCGTCCTGGATGAACGACGCGAGCAGGGCGCTGCGTCCTTCGGCCTGATGGAGTACGAGCGGTCCCCGCTTCCGCCCCCGGGGCGACCAGTTGACATGGATGCTGACGAACATTCGCGGCTGAATCTCTTCGGTCAGCCCGCCCCGCTGGGACAAATCGCGGGTGTGGCGGGACGCCCGGTGCCACCGGTTCTCGTCGCTCAGCGCGTAATCTCCCGTCCGGTTAAGCACCGCCCGAACGCCGTGACTGCGCAAAATCAAGTACAGCCTGCTGGAGATGGCGAGATTGATATCCTTTTCCATAATATCGCCCCAATGCGTGCCCGAATCGATCCCGCCGTGCCCGGCGTCGATGAGCACGTCCGCCGTCGGCAGCGCATGACGGACCGAGGCCGGCGGAGTCGACGGTTGTTCCGGCGGGGTCCATCCCGACAACAGCAAAACCGCGCCCAACAAGGCCGCTCTCCGGCTTAACGCCCCAAAACTCTTTGCAATCGCCATCCGCACACCTCTCCTTTCCCCGAAACCGGCCGGCCGGGCGAATTTTCGCGCGTGATCCTCCTATAGCGTGACACGAAAGCCTTCGTCTCATGCAGAAGAAGCCGCGAACCCCGGCCGCGTTTGAAAAGCGCTCGCACGGGATATCCTAGGAGCAGAACGGAAAAGGAGGGGTACGGCATGGGCGACGGTACCGATCTTCTGAAGTACGTAACGAGCCGGGCGGTAGCTTACTTGACGACGCCGCCGGACGTCAGGGAGAAGGACGCAAAGCCGAACCGGCTGCCGTGGACGACGCAATGGTTCGGCATGGTGCCGATGGGCATGCAGCTCTGGTGGGACGAGCGCCGGAGCAACAGCCCGAAGCGCAAAAATGAGCTCGAATCCGAGCTGTAAATCTCGTCCGTTCATAAGAAAGCCGCCATTCCCGGTGTCTGCCCGAGAGTTGCGGCTTTTCGCGTTTACCGATAAAAAAGGCCGGCCGCCCGAAGCGAATCGAGCGGAATGAAGCGGGTTCCCTGCATGTCTAGCGCGAGGTCGAGCCGGCCGCAGCTCCAGCTCTGATAGCCGACGACGGCAAGCGCGTACAGCATCCTGTCGCCGAACGGCTCGCTGACGAACCTTAACGACTTGGCTTGCTTGATGCGCCGGAGCAAAACTTCTCCGCCGGCGCCCGCTCCGACCGGAGCTTCGTTCATCAGCCAAGGGAGGCGGTCGTACGGGTCGAAGGGCTCGTTCAGCCGGACGGCTCGAACGGTGCCGCTGTCCGCAGCGTCCGAAGCCGGTTGCCGAGAAGAACGGAGAACCTTGTTCCACGCCTGGTCGTCCAGGGGGAGCAGTTCGTCCGTCTTGGCGTCCAGCCAGTACACGTCGTTCCCGATCGTCACCCTCCATACGGCGGCAAACGGATGCGCATACAGCTTCTCGGCCCGGTACGGCGAGGCATGCGAGGCGATGAAGCCGTTAGCGACGAGAGAGCGGGTCAAGGCGGCCTTGTCGAACAGCGGCTGCGGCCCGAGGCCGTATTCGCCGAGACGGTACGAGCCGTCTTCGGCCGCGTAGACGACGATGTAGCCGACAGGCCGGCTGTCGCTTTGGCGCAGCGTGACCAGCCAGCCGTGCGTGCCCGGTCCAAGCGCTTCGATGGAGGGAACGGCCTGCTTCCAGGCTTCGAACGGCCGCTGCGCCGACAACGTCCGGATCCACGACTGCACGCTGCGCTCCAAGGCAGAAGGAAACGCTTCTTCCCGAAGAGCGGTCTCGGCTTCCTTGGCGGCGGCCGTAATGGCGGATGCGGGCAGGACGGCGGCATGGGCGGCGGACGGAGCGGCGGCGGCAGACGCGAGAGCGAGCGCTTGAAGTCCGGCGGCGGTTAGCTGCCTTAGCCTGCGGCTCGTTACGATCATGAACATTCACCTGCTTCGTTGGAAGAGTGGGGGCTTGCGGCATCGGCAACAATCTCGTTGTTTGCATTATAAAGGACAAGCTGTGCCGATCCTGTTGGAATGTGTCCCGGATCGCCCGCCGTCCCGCTTCTATTCTTGTCAATCGATGCCGGGCAAGTGGAAAATCCCGCAATTGATGACGGATAGCGTCACTCTCGGCCTATATTGCCAATCGATCTCCTCCCGGCGTCTCCCGTAACGGGCCTTCAGCGCTTCGGCCTGCTCGGCCGTCGCGGCCCGTTCGATCATGGGCTCATAGTATTGCTCGACGCGGGCGAGCTCGTCCCGTCGCCGCTCGTCGGCTTCCTCGGCCCAGCCGAAGTCCGCGCTCTTCAGCTTGCGCTCGACGGCGTGCTCGAGCTGGGTCATCGCCCGGCGGAGCGACAGGCCGTTGCGCAGCAGGTGGACGTTCGACGGGAGGCGAGGGGTGAGCCGGATGTCCTTCAGCCGCTGCAGAAATTGCTCGTCGATGACGCCGGTGGCGAGCGAGATGCCCATGCCGTACAGCTCCTCGCGCTTCATGTCGCATTCATAAGTAGCTTTGAAGTTGACGCCGAGCCAGGCGGTGTAAGGCTGCGAGCCGAGCGGGCCGGCCGATCCCTTGGGCGGCTCCTCGAACAGCATGACGCATTTGCCGGCTTGCCCGACGGATTCGAAAATTTGGCCCAGACGGCGGGAGCCGAAGTAGACGTCGTCCTGGATGATTCGCGCGCCGTTCGCGACAATCGGGGGCGGCGCCGCCGGGCTTGACGACGGGTCCGGCGGTTCGAAGTTCCAGCGGAACGTCATCGTCTCGGGCTCCGCGCCGGTCCGGTCGACGAAGCTCCAATAATAAGGACGGTTCGTCAGCGCGCGGTCGGCTTCCGGCGACAGCTTCACCGTGACGTGGGCCGGCCCTTTCTCGATAATGCGGCTTCCCGTGGACTGCAAATAAGCGAGCACGAATTTTTGCACCTGCTTGGCGTTCATTGCGGTTTCTCCCGTTCCACCTGGCGCCTCGCCTCGAGCATCGAGTCGCCCAGATTGTCGATGCGTTCGCGGAGCTCGCCGGCGTTCGCCGATTCCAGCACCAATTTCGCCAGCTTGCGCTCCAATGTCTCTTCCTTCTCCACTCGTTCCAATATTTCGCCCAGCTCTCCGATGACCATTTCGAACATATTGATTTTTTCATGGAGCAGGTGTACGATATGTTCCTCTATGGTCCCGGCCGTGCACAGATTGAAGATACTGACGTCTTCCGTCTGGCCGAGCCGGTGAACCCGCCCGATCCGCTGCTCGACCCGCATCGGGTTCCAGGGCAGGTCGAAATTGACGATATGGTGGCAGAACTGCAGGTTGATTCCTTCTCCTCCGGCTTCGGTCGCGACCATGACTTGCGCCCGGCGGCGGAACAAGTCCATCATCCAGTCCTTCTTCCCCCGGTTCATGCCTCCGCGATACGGAACGGCGCTCAGGCCGCGCTCCTTGAAGAAGCGGATGAGATAATCCTGCGTCGCCCGGTATTCCGTGAACACGATGACCTTGTCCTGGATCTCCTCGATGATCTCCATCGTTTTCTCGGCCTTCGTGTTCGCCTTGATGTTGCGGATCCGGTTCACCAGTTCCCAGATTTGCGCGTGCAGCGGCGATTCGGGGGCCACCTTCTTGGACAAGTTAATCAGCGTCAGGAACACGGCGTCCCGGCTGGAGCAAACTTCCCGCTGCAGCGTCACCAAGGACAGCATGCTGGCCATGTCGCCTCTATCCGCTTGCGCGCGCTCGCGGACGAAGGCCGTCACCCCGTCGTACAGCTCCTGCTCCTCGGGCGATAGGCGAAGCGGGACGTTCGTCACCATCCGCCGGGTAAATTCCAGCGAGCCGTCGCTGCGCCGGTTGCGGATCATGACCTGTCCCAGCGCGGCCTGCAGCCGGTCCTCGTTCTTGGCGACGCGCCTTCCTTCGACGAAGTTGGCGGCGAAATCGCCTTCGCCCCCGAGTTGACCGGGCTTGAGCAGGGTAATGAGGTTGTAGAGCTCGGACAGATCGTTCTGCACCGGGGTGGCGGTCAACAGCAGGCAATATTTCTTACGCAGATCGCCGACGAATTGATAGTTGCCGGTTTTCTTGTTCTTGAGCTTGTGGGCTTCGTCGATGATCAGCATGTCGTATTCGCCGTCCAGCAGGAAGGAGCGGTGCGGCTCGCGCTTGGCCGTGTCCATGGAAGCGACGACGATGTCGCTGCTCCAGGTGTGCGCTTTCTTCTGCGCGACGGCGGGAATGCCGAACTTGCCGCTCAGCTCCCGCACCCATTGCAGCACGAGGGAGGCCGGCACGAGAATGAGCACCCGCTTCACGAGGCCGCGGACGAGATATTCCTTCAGCACGAGACCGGCTTCGATCGTCTTGCCCAGTCCGACTTCGTCGGCCAGAATGGCCCGGCCCCGCATCTCGTAGAGGACGCGGCGCGCCGTCTCCAACTGGTGGGGCAGCGGCGTCAGGTGGGGCAGAAGTCTCAGGCATTGCAGCTCGTGGAAATCGGAGATTTTGAGCGCCTCTTCGGCTTCCAGCGCCATCAGGTACAGCGACCAGTCGTCCCAAGGGCCGTTGCGTTCGATGCGCCGCTCCAATTCTTCGAAAGGGCTCCGATCGATATAAAGCTCGACAAGCGGATGCAGCTTGCGCGCGGGCGGAACGGCGGGTTTGCCGGCGGCGTCCGGTTCGGGTGCGGGAGGGAGCGGCTCGCTTGCGGGAAGCGTCGTTGCCGTCGTAAAATCGGCTTCGGCCGAAAGCTCGGGTGCGTCTGTTTGGGCCAGCTGCTGCATCGGATCGTTGCGCAATGTCGGTTGCCTCCTGATCGTGTTAGGATACGATGGCGGGGAAATCGTTGGCGGAATAACCTATAGTATGAGCAACTGAGGAAAATTCAAACCTTGCGGGAAAAGGAGGGAACGGGAGCAAACGGAAGAAAGGACGACAAGCGAGGACTTGGACGCTGTCAATGCTCCTTTTGGTCGATGGCGGCACCATATGTTGTATAGTATAATGGTGTTCGCACACAATATATTGTATAATTTACATACATTATCGTTGGTGTTGCGAACGAAACGAACCTAGCGAACCTAGCAGTTCATGAATTCAGATGTCATAACGAGAGGGTGTGCCGGATTGAAAACGACGGTTAAAACGAAGAAGCTGGAAGGTCTGAGCGAGAAAATCTTCCTGGATCGGTACGCGTGGAAGAACGCCGACTCCAACGAGACGCAAGTTGGGGACGTCGTGCTGGTGCTGACGAAGGACGATCCCAAATTCCCGGCCAAGGAAGTTGGGGAAGTGGTCGCTCGCGACGGCCGGAAGGTGACGGTCCGGACGAGAAGCGGGGAGTTGGTCGAATCGGACGTCGAGAAGCTGACGCTGACGATCGAGAAGACGCCGGAAGAGATGTGGACGCGTCTCGCGAACGCGATGGCATCGGTGGAAGCGACGCCGGAGAAGCAGAAGGAATGGAGCGAGAAGTTCCGTTGGCTGCTGGACGACTGGAAGCTCGTGCCGGGCGGACGGATTGCGGCCGGCGCCGGCGCCAGCGACGAGCTGACGCTGTTCAACTGCTATGTTATCCCTTCTCCTCATGACAGCCGCGGGGGCATCATGGAGACGCTCCGCGAGATGACGGAAATTATGGCCCGCGGCGGCGGAGTGGGCATCAACTTGTCCTCGCTGCGTCCGCGCCGTTCCGTTGTCAAAGGGGTGAACGGTTCGTCCAGCGGCGCGGTATCGTGGGGCGGACTGTTCAGCTACACGACCGGTCTGATCGAACAGGGCGGCAGCCGCCGGGGCGCGCTCATGCTGATGATCAACGACTGGCACCCGGACGTGCTCGACTTCATCACGGTCAAGCAGACGATGGGCCAGGTCACGAACGCGAACCTGTCCGTGTGCGTCAGCAACGGCTTCATGAAGGCGGTCAAGGAAGACATGGATTGGGAGCTCGTGTTCCCGGACACGAAGGACCCGGAATACAACGAGCTGTGGGACGGCGATCTGGACAAGTGGAAGAAGCTTGGGAAGGAAGTCATCCATTATAAGACGGTGCGGGCGCGCGACGTCTGGAGAACGATTATCGAATCGGCGTGGAAGTCGGCCGAGCCGGGCGTCGTGTTCATGGAATATTACAATCAAATGTCGAACAGCTGGTACTTCAACCCGATCATCTGCACGAATCCGTGCGGCGAGCAAGGGCTTCCGGCCTGGGGCGTGTGCAACCTGTCGGCGATCAACCTGTCGCGGTTCTACGATGCCGACAAGCATGACGTCGCCTGGGACGAACTGGCGCGCGTCGTCCGTTATTCGGTCCGTTTCCTGGACAATGTCATCGACAAAACGCCGTACCATTTCCCGGAGAACGAAGCGAATCAGAAAAAAGAGCGCCGCGTCGGACTCGGCACGATGGGTCTCGCGGAGCTGATGATTCGCCTGGAGATTCGCTACGGCAGCCCGGACAGCATCGAGTTCCTAGACAAGCTGTACGGGTTTATCGCTCGCGAAGCTTACCTGTCTTCGACGGAGATCGCTGCGGAGAAAGGGTCGTTCCAGGCGTTCGATGCCGAGAAGTTCCTGCAAAGCGGCTTTATGAAAAACATGACCAAGGTGTATCCGGAAGTGGCGGACGCCGTCCGCAAACGCGGCATGCGCAACGTCACCGTCATTACGCAGGCGCCGACGGGCTCCACCGGCACGATGGTCGGCACGTCCACCGGCATCGAGCCGTACTTCGCCTTCGAATATTTCCGCCAGAGCCGGCTCGGGTTCGACAAGCAGTACGTGCCGATCGCGCAGGAGTGGAAGGACGCCCATCCGGGCGAGGAACTGCCGGAATGGTTCGTGACGGCGATGGACTTGTCCGCCAAGGATCACATTCGCGTGCAGGCCGCCATCCAGCGCTGGGTAGACAGCTCCATCTCGAAGACGGCGAACTGCCCGGCCGACTTCACGATCGAAGAGACCGCCGAGCTGTATGAGCTGGCGTTTGAGCTCGGCTGCAAGGGCGTCACGATCTACCGCGACGGCAGCCGCGACGTGCAGGTGTTGAGCACGTCCAAGGACGAGAGGAAGGAAGAGGCGCCGAAGACCGCAGCTTCGCCTGCGGCTGCATCGGCTCCGGCAACCGCCGGCGAGACCGCCGCGATCGGAGCGCTGGCTTCCGCGCTGCCGGTTAACGCCACGCCGCAGCAGCAGAAGGTGTTCGACAAGCAGTACAAGAGCCGCCCAAAAGTGCTGCGCGGCGCAACGTACAAGTTCAACACGCCCTTCGGCATGGCGTATATTACGGTCAACGACATCGACGGCACGCCCGGCGAAATTTTCCTGAATGTGGGGAAAGCCGGCTCCGACGTGTTCGCGATGGCCGAGGCGCTCGGCCGCGTCATCTCGCTGTTCCTGCGATACGGCGACCACGGGAACAAGGTGCAGCTGCTCGTCAAGCACCTGAAAGGCATCGGCGGCTCCGGCGCCGTCGGCTTCGGCCCGAACCGCGTCGAGTCGATCGCCGACGCCGTCGCCAAGGCGCTCGAGCTGCACGCCAACCTGCTCGCGGAAGACGAGCTGACGGCCACGGCCGAAGCGCCGATCGCCGCAACGACGGCGCCGGCCGCGACGTTCCCTGTCGTGGACGGCCACGGCCATGGCCACGAATCGCCCGGCGGCTTCGTCTATACGTCGAAGGACCTGTGCCCGTCCTGCGGCTCGGCTTCGCTGCTGAACGTGGAAGGCTGCAAGACGTGCGCGAACTGCGGGTACAGCAAGTGCTCGTAAGAGAAAAGACCCCGGCAGCGGGGTCTCAGTGTGACTTTTCCAGTTGCGAAATTTGTTTCATTTTCCTTATAAAATAATATCTTTTATTCAGTAATTGGATCTTTATACACTTCTGGACGCTAAACATCAAGTTTAGCGTCTTTTTCTTTATTGTAATTGCAATAATTTAATGCCTTATGAAAAGGCTTATAAGCAATAGGACACTTTTTCCAGAAGGAGAAATATCATGTACACCAATACTCATTACATTTCGGAATAAAACACTTTTATGATTGACTGTAAGGACGTAATTTTAAGAGAATTCATAGTTACTGATTTAGATAAGTTTCATTCACTTACCTGGCAACCTGAGTTGAGTCCGTATAATTGTGTAAAATGAAATATCTCCTAAAAAGTACTAGGAGCCATATTCAAATGTCCTCGGTTAGAATGGAGTTGACTAGACAACATTCACAGAGAGGAGTATTTGAAATGGCTCAATACCAGATTACCGTAGATTCACAACTTTTGCAGCAACTATTTTTGGGAAATTCTCAGGACACAGGGGTAGCTAAGTTGCTGGAATCGGTATTAAACCAAATTCTTCAAGCACAGGTGACTGAACAAATAGGAGCAGAACACTACGAAAGAACCGAAGAACGACAAGGATATCGCAACGGATCCTATCCCCATCAACTCACAACACGAGTAGG
>NZ_AUCP01000013.1 GCF_000429825.1 Cohnella thermotolerans DSM 17683 | reverse complement strand
CGGCCCGAAGCTTGGCAGGCCATCCAAAGAACAACGTGACGCCGATGATCGAAAGCAAGAGAAGCAAGACGCTGCACAGCGCAATGCGATCGAAGGAAAGTTCGGCGAAGGCAAACGCAAGTTGGGTTTGGGCCGAATTTGCTCCCGCGGTGCTCATACAAGTTTAACTGTCATCGCTATCCAGTTTCTGGTTATGAACCTGGAACGGCGACTGCGGGTTCTTTTTTTCTCTTTTTTCAGATTCATTGCGTTCCGTCCGATTTTTTGCATGAAAACCGCAAAGAAAATCACGGTCTAGGCTCATGCGTTGGGAGCAGCTTAAATTGATCTTGTTCAGCAAGCCCTACTTAAGCTTATGCCGAAGCGGGAGAACATTCGAGGGCGGATGCCCTGTCGGGACAGTGGGAGCAGCCTATTTTTCGCGATGCGGCCGAGAGTCCGCATCGGGGCGCATACGGGGAAGGGTCATTCGGCTTTGGCGTTCATCCGCCGGCGGGACGGCCCTTCCCGTTTTGCGTTCGGGGCGCCGTACGGCCGCGGCCGATTGAGGGGCCGCGCGCGAGCGGCATGGAGCGCGGCGATTCGGGAATCGCGCCCGGGACGAAGGCCTTCGGACGCCGAAATCCATACGCAGGGCAGATCGACGGGGGGAGTGCGGGTGGCGGGCAACGTATGGATGTGGACGGATGGCGGGACGTCCGGCTGGCGCGGCATTCCCGGCGTGACACCGCTGCCGCAAGACGCGCGGGCGGCACTGGGTCCGAACGACGCGGTGCTGGCCTTCGGCGGCAACTGCCCCGTCCGCCCGGGACAAGCGGGAGGAGCCTGGATATGGAACGCGAACGCGGCGTCGGTCGCGTCGCTCGGAGCCGGCGAGATCGCCCGCCGGCTCGCGCGCGAGGGGTTCGCGGCCGAGCTCGGCGGGGCAGCGGAGAAGAAGCGGCGGCTTGCGGGCGCCGCGTTCGGGGAGGAACGGCTTCCCCGCACGTTCACGGTCGCCGTATTCGGATTGGGCGAAGCGTCGGTGCGGCCCGCGCCCGCCGGCTATTTCCGCGAGCAGCAGCTGGAGCGGAGGCTGAAGCGGGCGTCGGCGCGGGCGCTGTACGTACTCGGGCTCGATATGGGAATGGTACAATGGAGGCTCGGAAGCTCCGGCAAAACCGGCGTCATCGTCGGCCTGACACCGCTGCTGACGGCAAGGGGGTCCGGGGAGGAGCGGCGGCTTCGGGAGGCCGCGGCGGCTTTCGCGGCGGGCTGGGCCCGCGAAACGGACACGGACGGGGTCTGTGTGACGATCGGCGCGGACCCGGAATTCGTGCTGCTCTCGCAAAGCGGCAAAGTCGTGCCCGCCTCGCGCTACTTCGAGCCGCATGCCGCAGCCGGCTCCGATTCCGCCGTCGTCAGCGGCGTGCTCCGCTGGCCGATTGCGGAGCTGCGGCCGGCTCCGGCGCGGGAGCCGCGCGTCGTCGCCTCGCGCGTGCGCGGCCTGCTGGCGGCGGCCGCCCGCCGCGCCGCCGGGGCGCCGCCGATGCGCTGGCTCGCGGGCGCCGCGCCGGTGCGCGGCCTGCCGCTCGGCGGCCATCTGCACCTGAGCGGCGCCATGCTCACGGGCGAGCGGCTGCGCGCGCTCGACAACGCTGTCGCGCTGCCGTTGCGGCTGCTTGAGCCGCCCGGCGCCGGAAGGCGGCGGCCGCGGTACGGCTCGCTCGGCGATTTCCGCCCGAAGGCGCACGGCGGCTTCGAATACCGCACGCCGCCCAGCTGGCTCGTCTCGCCGACGCTCGCCCGCGGCACGCTCGCGCTCGCCAAGGTGGCCGCCGAGCATTCGCGCGAGCTCGCCGCCCACCGGCCGCTCGACGACGACGCGATGCGCGACGCCTTCTACGCAGACGACCGGGCCAAACTGCTCGCGGGCGCCGATCGGATCTACCGCGCGCTGCGCGCAACGTCCGGCTACGCCAAATACCAGGGCGACATCGATCCGATCTTCCGCGCCATCGCGGAAGGCCGAAGGTGGGACGAGGAGGCGGACATCCGCCGCAAGTGGAAGATCGAGACGTAGCCGCGGCCCCTTTCGCGACGGCCGTCGTTATGGTAGGGTAAGAGTACGATAAAGGCACAGGAAGAGAGAGCGGAGGGAACGATGGAGAGAGAGCAACGTTCGGACATCGAACGGCGCAAGAACGAGCATATCGACATCTGCCTGAACGAGGACGTCCGGGGCAGCGGCGTGGACAGCGGCTTCGGCCGCTACCGGTTCCGGCACAACGCGCTGCCCGAGACGGATTTTGCAAGCGTCGACACGTCCGCGTCGTTCCTCGGACGTCCGCTCAAGGCGCCGCTTCTCATCAGTTCGATGACCGGCGGAACGACCGAGGCCTACCGGATCAACCTCCGGCTGGCCGAAGCGGCCGAGCGCCGCGGCTGGGCGTTGGCGCTCGGCTCCGGGCGGGCGGCGCTCGAGAATGCGGCGGCCGCCGAGTCGTTCCGGGTGCGCGGCCGGGCGCCCACCATACCGCTCGTCGCCAATCTTGGGGCGGTGCAGCTGAATTACGGCTTCGGCGCCGACGAATGCCGCCGGCTGATCGAACTGACGGAGGCGGACGGTCTGGTGCTGCATCTGAACGCCTTGCAGGAGGTGTTCCAGCCGGAGGGCAATACCGACTTCAGCGGCTTGCTCCGCAAGATCGAACGGGTGTGCCGGGAGCTGGACAAGCCCGTCGGCGTCAAGGAAGTCGGCTGGGGGCTGGACGGCGACAACGTGCGGAGGCTGACGGAGGCGGGCGTCAGCTTCGTGGACGTCGCCGGAGCCGGGGGCACGTCCTGGAGCGAGGTCGAGAAGCACCGGCTTCGGGACGTCGTTCGCCGCGCGGCTGCGGATGCGTTCGCCGGCTGGGGCTGGCCGACGGCGGCCTGCGTCGTCGAAGCGAGAGCGGCGGCGCCGGGCGGCTTCGTCATTGCCAGCGGCGGTCTTCGCGGCGGCGTCGACGCGGCGAAGGCGATCGCGCTAGGCGCGAATATGGCCGGCTTCGGCCGATCGCTGCTCGCATCGGCGATCGATTCGGTCGAGAAGCTCGAAGAGCGGCTCGCCGTCGTCGAATTCGAGCTGCGCGCCGCCATGTTCGGAATCGGAGCGGCGACGCTCGCGGATTTGGCGGCGACCGAGCGGCTCGTCAGAATCGACTGAGGGCAGCCGTTCCCCGAATGGGGAACGGTCCGTTTCTCTTACGCCCGATTAAGCGATAGCGGTTGTTTTTTGCTATAATATTAGGATACCGCCCGCCGTCGCCCGCTGTCCGGCCGTTCATCCGGGAAGCGCGGCGGCGAGCCGGGCGAAGCGCAACACCGTGGGAGGAAACCGATGGCCGGCTACACACCGATGATGCAGCAGTACCTCTCCGTCAAGGCTGAGGCACAGGACGCGCTGCTTTTTTTCCGTCTGGGCGATTTCTACGAAATGTTTTTCGACGACGCCCTTACCGCGTCCCGCGAGCTCGAAATTACTTTAACGGGGCGCGATGGCGGGCAGGAGGAACGGATCCCGATGTGCGGCGTTCCGTATCACTCCGCCGAAGGATACATAGCGAGATTGGTAGAGAAAGGCTACAAGGTCGCGATTTGCGAGCAGGTGGAGGATCCGGCTACCGCCAAAGGCGTCGTCCGGCGGGAGATCGTCCGCATCGTGACCCCCGGCACGGTCATGGAGACCAAAAATTTGGGCGAGACGGCGAACAACTTCATCGTCGGCACCGCCGAACGGGACGGCCGGTTCGGGCTCGCCGCCTGCGACCTGACGACGGGCGAGCTGTACGTCACTTCGTTCGACGCTGCCGGCGAAGCCATTCGCAACGAACTGAACGTGTATCGTCCCGCCGAAGCGGTCGGCGACGCGCCGTCGCTCCGGCGGCTGCGCGAGGAGGCGGCCGGCACGGGACGGACGCTGCTGTGCACCGAACGGGAAGCGGCGGACGACGCGCCGGAAGCGCTGGCGGCCCAATTTCCGGGCGAGCCGTGGGACCGCCACGAGCCGGTGCGGCGGTTGGCCGTCGCGCGGCTCGTCGCGTATTTGGGCGAGACGCAGAAACGTTCGCTCGGCCATCTGCGGTCGGTCAAGTCCTACGATCCGAAGCAGTTTATGGCGCTGGACGCGTTCACGCGCCGCAACCTCGAGCTGACGGAGACCGTCCGGGACCGCTCCCGCAAAGGCTCGCTGCTCTGGCTCCTGGACAAGACGCGCACGGCGATGGGCGCCCGGCTGCTCAAGCGCTGGATCGATCAGCCGCTGCTCGACAGCGTGGCGATTGAAGAGCGGCTGGACGCCGTCGAAGCGCTTCACGGCAACTGGATGCAGCGCGAGGAGCTTCGCCGGGAATTGAACGATGTGTACGACCTGGAACGACTGGTCGGGCGCATCGCTTACGGCACGGCGAACGCGCGCGACCTGAACGCGCTCAAGGCTTCGCTGCAGCGCATTCCCGCCATCCGCTCCGTCTGCGGGCAGCTTGGCGATTCGCCGCTCGCCCGCCTGGCGGACTCGCTCGACGACTGCGCCGACCTCGCGGAAGCGATCGCGGCCGCCATTGCGGACGAACCGCCGGTGTCGGTTCGCGAGGGCGGATTGATCCGCGGCGGGTACGACGCCAAGCTGGACGAGCTGCGGGTCGCGAGCCGGGACGGGAAGAAGTGGATCGCCGAGCTTGAGCGCAAGGAGCGGGAAGCGACGGGCATCAAATCGCTGAAAATCGGCTTTAACAAAGTGTTCGGCTATTACCTGGAAGTGACGAGAGCGAACCTGTCTTCTCTGCCGGAAGGCCGGTACGAGCGCAAGCAGACGCTCGCCAACGCGGAGCGGTTCGTGACGCCCGAGCTGAAGGAGAAGGAAGCGCTCATTCTGGAAGCCGAAGAGCGGATGGTCGATCTCGAATACGAGTTGTTCGTGCGGCTGCGCGACCGGATCGCGGAGCATATTCCGAGGCTGCAGAAGCTGGCGGAGCAGGTGGCGGCGCTGGACGTGCTGCAGTCGTTCGCGGAGGTGAGCGCGGAGCGGCGGTATACGAGGCCCCGCCTGAACCGCGGATACGACCTGATCGTCCGGGACGGCCGCCATCCGGTCGTCGAGGCGGTCAGCGAAGGGACGGCGTTTATCGCGAACGACGCCTCCCTGACGGAGGACAGCTCCATTCTGCTCATCACCGGGCCGAACATGGCCGGCAAGAGCACGTATATGCGCCAGGTCGCGATGATCTCGATCATGGCCCAGATCGGCTGCTTCGTGCCGGCGAAAAGCGCGGAACTGCCGCTGATCGACCGTATTTTCACGCGCATCGGCGCGGCCGACGACCTGGTCGGCGGACAGAGCACGTTCATGGTCGAGATGAAGGACATCCAGGTGATGACCGAGCAGGCGACCGCCCGCAGCCTCGTCATTATCGACGAGCTGGGCCGCGGGACGTCCACGGACGAAGGGATGGCGATCGCGCAGGCGGTCATCGAGTACGTGCACGACGCGATCGGCTGCAAGGCGCTCGTCTCGACCCACTTCCACGAGCTCGCGCATCTGGAGCAATCGCTGGCCAAGCTCCGCAACGGCTGCATGGCGGTCAAGGAGAGCGCGGACGGCGTCACCTTCCTGCGCAAGCTGGTGGCGGGAGCGGCCGATTCGAGCTACGGCATCTACTGCGCCCAGCTCGCCGGTTTGCCCGAATCGATCGTGTCGCGGGCGTACGGCCTGCTGGAAGCTTCGGCCGCAGGCGAGCTTGCGGCCGCGCGCGCCAATTCCGCGGAGCGGGCGGCGGACGATCGTGCCGGCAAGCTTCCGGCAGCCTCGGGCGAACCGCTCGCCGAGCCGCTTGACGAGCCCGGCGAAGCGATCGTCCAACTGGCCATGTTCGCCGAGCCGGAGCCGCCGCGGCCGGAACGTCACCGCAAGGCGGGCTCCGCTCCGGCGGACCGGATCGCGGACAAGCTGCGCAAGCTCGACGTGATGCGGATGACGCCGCTGGAAGCCTTGCAGTGGCTCAACGACGCGCGCAATCAATTAATAGAGAGCGGGGAACTTTCTTGATTCGGAACTCATCGATTCGTCTTCGCCGCGCCCTGTCTTTGCTGATGCTCTCCTCGCTGCTGGCAGGCGCCGCTCCGGCCGCCTACGCGGCCAGCGAAGCCCAGACCGAGGACGTCAAAAACCTGCTGGAGCAGTACCACCTGAGCAAACCTTCGGACGAAGAGCTCAACGATGCGGCCATCCAAGGCATGGTCGATTCGCTCGACGATCCGTACACTGAATATTTCACCGACGACGAGTGGAAGCAGTTCCAATCGTATCTGGAGCAAACGTATGTCGGCGTCGGCATCGTCACGGTGCTGGACGAAGGCACGCTGTACGTCCAGGAAGTCGTGCAAGGCAGCTCGGCCGCCAAAGCCGGCGTCCAGCCCGGCGACGCGATCGTGGCGGTCGACGGCCAGAGCGTCCGGGGGAAGACGCAATATCAGATCAATCAGATGATCGCGGGCAAGGACGGCACGTCCGTCATTCTTACGCTCAGCCGCAACGGCAAGACGCACGCGTACACGCTCACGCGGTCTTCCGTGCAGCTGCCGGCGGCGACGTCTAGGCTGCTGAACGGCGGCATCGGCTATTTGTCGCTGAGCGCGTTCACCTCGGACGCCGGCGAGAAGTTTGACGCCGAGCTCGGCAAGCTGGAGAACAAAGGCATGAGGGCGCTCATTCTCGACTTGCGGGACAACGGCGGCGGGTATGTGAACCAGGCGCAAAAAATCGCGGAAAACTTTATTCAAGACGGCGTGCTGGCCCACATGACCGACCGCGACGGGAAGGACAATCCGCTCGAAGTCAAAGGGGTACGCAAGCCGTATCCGGTCTACGTGCTCGTGAACGAAAACACCGCCAGCGCCTCCGAGCTGCTCTCCGGCGCCTTGCAGGATTACGGCGTGGCGAAGCTGATCGGGACGCAAACGTACGGCAAAGGCGTCGTGCAGCAGTTTTTCAACGTGTCGTCCGGCGGCGTGCTGAAAGTGACGATCGAGGAGTATTACACGCCGAACGGACACAAAGTCGATCATACCGGACTGAGGCCCGACATCCAGGTGCAGGGAGCGCCCCAGCAGCTGATCGCGGCCATCCGGGCGGCGGGCGGAGCTCCGGCGGGCCTGACGGCGGGCAAAGGCGTCGTCTCGATCGACGGCATCCGGATGGCCTCGAAGGCTTCCGTCGTCCGCAAGAACGGCGCCGTCTATATCGACTTGAAGCTGGCCTCTTCGTTCGCGGGGGCGGCGCTTCGGTACGATCCGGCCACGAAGACGATCGCGTTCGCGCTCGGCGGCAAGGCCGAACGGATCGCCGTATCGGATTCTAGGATTCTCGTGCAGAACGGATCGAGCAGCATCGACGTCCGGCTGCTAGCCAAGTGGGATGCCAATTTGAGCTGGTCGGACGCGGGCGGGGTTCTCAAGCTGACCAATCATCGATAAAAGAGAGGCGGGATACGGATGGGCGTCATACGGTTGCTGGACGAGCATTTGGCCAACCAGATCGCCGCCGGAGAAGTCGTGGAACGGCCGTCCTCCGTGCTCAAGGAGCTCATCGAGAACGCGGTCGACGCCGGAGCGACGACGATCGACGTGACGGCGGAGGAAGGCGGGCTGGCGCTGCTGCGCATCGTCGATAACGGCTCCGGCATCGCGCCGGACGATCTGAGGACGGCGTTCCAGCGTCACGCCACGAGCAAAATCGCGACCGGCAAAGATTTGTTCCAGATCGTCACGCTCGGCTTCCGCGGCGAGGCGTTGCCCAGCATCGCGGCCGTCGCCAAGGTGCGCTGCGTCAGCGCGTCCGATTCGAGCGGACTCGGCCGGGCGCTGGAGATCGAAGGCGGGACGGTCAAGCGCGAGGAAGACGCCGCGGCGCCGCAAGGGACGGATATGACCGTGCGGGAGCTGTTCTACAATACGCCGGCCCGGCTCAAATACATGCGGACGGTGCAAACCGAGCTCAGCCACTTGTCCGATGTCGTCTACAGGCAGGCGCTCGCCCGCCCGGACATCGCGTTTACGTTCGCGCATAACGGAACGACGTTGCTGCGGACGCCGGGCAACGGCGACTTGCGGCAGGTGGTCGCCGCCATCTACGGGACGGCCGCCGCGAAGGCGATGGTCGAAATTCGCGGGGAGCATCCCGATTACACGATCGGCGGCCTCGCGGCCTTGCCGGTGGAGACGCGGTCGAACCGCAACGCCGTCACCGTGCTCGTCAACGGCCGGTACGTGCGCAGCTCCGCCGTCACGCAGCCGCTGCTGCAAGCGTACCATACGCTGCTGCCGATCAACCGGTATCCGCTGGCGGTGCTGGATTTGCGCATGCATCCGTCGCTCGTGGACGTCAACGTTCATCCGGCGAAGCTGGAGGTCCGCTTCAGCAAGGAGTCCGAGCTGCGGGCTTTCGTGGAGGAATCCGTGCGCAAGGCGCTTGGCGGCCAGGCGTACATCCCTTCCGGGAACGCCGTCCGGACGCCGAAGACGCAAGTCTGGGTTCAGGATCAGATCCGCTTCCGGATGCCGCCGGATCGGCAGCCGGAAGCGGAGGCGGGAGGCGGTTCGTCCGCGGAAGCCGGCGGCGCTTACGAAGTGGCGGCCTCCTTCGAAAGTCTGGTGCGCGAGAGCGGGTTCGCGGGCAGCGCTTCGGTCTCCGAGGACCGGGAAAGCGGCGCGGCCGGAGCCCGGGTCGAAGCGAACCCGCAAGGAGCGGCCGCCCGAGCGCCGGAGCCCGGGGCTTTCCCCGGGAAGGCGGAGGAGACGGGATCGCGGGGCTATGCGAACCCAAGGCTCTCGGGCCCGCCGGCGGCCGGGACGGCGAATTTCGCGCGCGAACGGCCGGAGCGAGCGTCGGCGCCTTCCGCCCGGCTGCCGGAGCAAGTGTGGCAGTCGGCGTACGCGGCGCCCGAGCGGGAGCCGGCGCCGCCGGCTTTCCCCGAGCTGCACTGGATCGGCCAATTGCACGGCACGTATCTGATCGCGCAGAACGAGACGGGGCTCTACTTGATCGATCAACACGCCGCTCACGAGCGGATCAACTACGAATTCTACTTCGAGAAGTTCGGCAAGCCCGAGGAGGCGAGCCAGGAGCTGCTTCTTCCCGTCACCATCGGCTTCGCTCCGGACGAATGCGTCGCCCTGCGGAACCGGCTTCCCCTGTTTGAGCAAGTCGGCGTATACTTGGAGGATTTCGGGGGCAATACCTTTATCATACGCGCGGTGCCGCATTGGCTTCCGAAAGGGGAAGAAGCCGACATCGTCCGGGAGATGGCCGAGTGGGTGCTCGGCGAACGCAGCGTCGATCTTCGCAAGCTGAGGGAGAAGGCGTCCGTTCTCTGCTCCTGCAGAGCGTCCATCAAGGCGAACCAGCCGCTGACGCGGGAGGCCGGCGAGACGCTGATCCGGCGGCTCGCCGAATGCCGCCAGCCCTACACGTGCCCGCACGGCCGCCCGATCGTCGTCAGCTTCTCGACGTACGAATTGGAGAAAATGTTCAAGCGGGTGATGTAAATTGATCGTCACAACGACCGAGCGCCCGGAGCCGGGGACGATCGAGCGGGCGCGCCGGCTGGCGGCGGAACTGAAATGCGCTTGCGTTCCGCGCGGCCGGAACACGCTTCGCAAGCTCGGCCGCCTTCGGCCCGACGCCGCGGACGGCATTCTGGTCGTCGGCCCGGATACGCTGCGGTTCGTGCGCGGGGAAGAACCTCCGCTTTTTTACCATCCGAGCATGGGACTGATCCGGGTGAAGCGGCTTCGCGAGGGCGGCGACGACGGGCTGGTGCGGGCGGCCGACGCGCGGCCCGGGGATACGGTGCTGGATTGCACGGCCGGACTCGGCTCCGATTCGCTCGTGCTCTCGTACGCGGTCGGAGAGAGCGGCCGGGTGACGGCGCTGGAAGCGTCGGACGTTCTCCACGTCATCGTGCGGGAAGGCATGCGCGTGTACCGGTCGGAGCTGCCCGACGTCGACGAAGCGATGCGGCGCATCGAGCACGTCAAAACCGATCATCTGCGGTATCTCCGCTCGCTTCCGGACCGCAGCTGCGACATCGTCTACTTCGATCCGATGTTTACGAAGCCGGTCATGGCGTCGGCCTCGCTGCGGCCGCTTCGCGCCGTGGCGGAAGACGCGCCGCTCTCGGAGGAGAGCGTGGCCGAGGCTCGCCGCGTCGCCCGCAAGCGGATCGTGCTCAAAGAACACCGCGACAGCGGGGAATTCGAGCGTCTCGGCTTCGAGCGGGGCCGCATGACGGATTCCTCCGTCGCTTACGGAGTGATTGACGTTTGACGACGATTACGACGGCCGCGCCGCAAGTCGGAGGCGCGGCCGATGCGGAGGACAAGCGTCCTCCTTTGCTCGTGCTGGTGGGGCCTACGGCCGTCGGCAAAACCGAGCTCAGCCTGAGCGTCGCCGAGAAATTCGGCTGCGAAATCATTAGCGGCGATTCGATGCAAGTGTACCGGGGGATGGATATCGGGACGGCGAAGCTTCCGCCCGAAGAGCGGAGGGGCATTCCGCACCATCTGATCGACGTCCGCGATCCGAAGGAGCCGTTCTCCGCGGCCGACTTCCAGGAAGCATGCACCGCTGCGATCCGGGACATCCACGGCAGAGGCCGGCTCCCGTTCATCGTCGGCGGAACCGGCTTGTACGTCGAATCGGTCTGCTACGGCTACCGCTTCCAAAGCTACGGCAGCGACGAGGCGTTCCGCGAGCGGATGAGCGCTTTCGCGCGGGAGCACGGGTCGCAGGCGCTTCACGACCGGCTGGCCGAAGTCGATCCGCCGTCGGCGCGGAAGCTGCATCCGAACGACGAGCGGCGAATTATCCGCGCGCTCGAAATATACGAGCTGACGGGCCGGCCTCTGTCCGACCTGCAAAGCCAGGAACGGGGCGACGACAAGACGTCGCCGTACCGGCTCTGTCTCATCGGCTTGACGATGGACCGCGCCGAGCTGTACCGGAGAATCGACGCCCGGGTCGATAAAATGCTGGAGCAGGGGCTCGTGAAGGAGGTGTCCCGCCTGCTGGAGGAAGGCGTTCCCCGCGGGGCCGTCTCGATGCAGGCGCTCGGCTACAAGGAGATCGCCGCCTACCTCGCGGGCGAGCTCGATTACGAAGCCGCCGTTACGCTGCTGAAGCGGGATACGCGGCATTTCGCGAAGCGCCAGCTGTCGTGGTTCCGGCATATGAGAGATCTTCAATGGGTGGAGGCGGGCGAAGGAAGAAAAAACTCCGATCTTTTCAAAGAGATTTGTGCTATAATAGCAGGAAAGTTTCCATTCGATCTTGAATATATTTGTTCATAATCTATATGGCGATGGGGGTTACCGGTAATGAACAAGTCCATTAACATCCAGGATACGTTTCTCAATCAATTGCGCAAGGACAGTATTCCGGTCACGGTTTATTTGACCAACGGATTCCAAATCCGCGGCGTCGTGCGCGCCTTTGACAACTTCACGATCGTCATCGACAGCGAAGGGCGCCAGCAGATGGTATACAAGCATGCCATCAGCACGTTCACGCCGCAGCGCAACGTATCCCTTCAGCAGCAGGACACCGGATCGGATGCCTGAAGCGTTCCTCCTCCGGGGCGGGTTTTTGAAACTTTTCACCCCCACATTGCGTCTAACAGAATAGACCGGCCAATCGAGCAACCCGTGAGCGGGTTGTTCTTCTTTTGACTGGACCATCATAGAGACAGACAAAACTGCAAAAAGGGGAGATTCCATGAGATCGGCAGAAAAAGCGGACAAGAAGCGAAAGGGCAAAGCGCCGCGCGGCAAACGCAGCAAGGGAAGACCGTTGCTGTGGCTGTCCTTCGTCGTTCTGTTCGCCGTCGTCTGCGCAGTCGTAGGATATCTGCTTGTCATACTGAACGGGGAACGCATTCTGAGCCGCAACGTCGACAAGCTTAACGATATGGAGCAAGCCTCCCGCATCGTGGACGCTTCCGGCAACGAAATTTCCAAGCTCTATGTGTCCGGGGGCAACCGGGAATACGTGAAGATCAGCGACATTCCCAAAGAAGTCCGGGACGCCTTCGTGGCCGTGGAGGACAAGCGGTTCTACGAGCACGGAGGCGTTGACCTGTGGGGCATCGGCCGGGCGCTGGTAAAGGATATTATCGCCCGCAGCGCCGCGGAAGGCGCCAGCACGATCACGCAGCAGGTGGCGCGCAATCTGTTCCTGAACGCGGACAAGACGCTTTTCCGCAAGGGAACGGAGGCTTCCATCGCGCTTGCGCTGGAGAATCATAAATCGAAGGACGAAATTCTGGAGCTGTACCTGAACCGGATCTACTTCGGCAAAGGGAACTGGGGCATCAAGACGGCGGCGAAATATTACTTCAACGTCGACGATCTGAACAAGCTGACGACGGCGCAAATCGCCATCCTGGCCGGCATTCCGAAAGCGCCGAGCGTCTACAACCCGATCTCCAATCCGGAGAAGTCGATGGAGCGCCGGGCGGTCGTGCTCGGCATTATGGAAGACCAGGGACTGATTACCGAAGCGGAGAAGCAGAAGGCGCTGGCCTGGAAGTACGAGCCACCCGCGTCGTCGAAGCAGGGATCGCAGTATTTGACCTATATCGATTACGTGGTGGACGAAGCGCAGCAGGTGACCGGCATGACCGAAGACCAGCTGCTCACCGGCGGCTACACCATTTATACGACGATCGACACGGGCGCCCAGAAGGCGATGGAGGATCAGTTCGAGAACGACGACAACTTTGAGAAAAGCGAGGACGATACGCCGATCCAGGGCGCGATGGTCATCATGGACCAGCACGACGGCTCGCTCAAGGCGATGGTGGGAGGACGCGACTACGCCAAGAAGGGATGGAACCGCGTCACCAAGGGAAGACAGCCGGGTTCGTCGTTCAAGCCGATCGCTTCTTACGGGCCGGCGATCGAGACGGGCGACTACTTCCCGTGGTCGATTCTTCGGGACGACAAGGTTTGCTACGACAACGGCAAGTATTGTCCGACCGATTCCAACAGCAGAAAGTATATCGGAGCGGTCACGATGGCGGACGCGATCAAGGATTCCCGCAACCAGCCGGCCGTATGGCTGCTCAACCAGATCGGCGTGCAGAAAGGCATCGATTTCGCCGACAAGCTGGGCATCGAGCTGAGTCCCGAAGACCGGAACCTCGCCATCGCGCTCGGCGGCTTGACGGACGGGGTATCCCCGCTGCAGATGGTCCGCGCTTACGGCGCCTTCGCGAACGGAGGCACGCTGCAGGACCCGCACAGCATCGAGAAAATTACGAACATGTCGGGCAAGACGATTTATGAGTTCAAATCGAACGCCAAGCAGGTCATGAATCCGAAAACGGCTTATTACGTGACGGAAATTATGAAAGGCGTCGTCTCGGACGGCACCGGCACGAAGGCGAAAATAAGCGGACGGACGGTGGCGGGCAAGACGGGGACGACGCAGCTCGGCCTCAAGGGCGTCAGCTCCAGCGGCAACCGCGACGTCTGGTTCGTCGGCTATACGCCGGAGTGGACGGCGGCCGTGTGGATGGGCTACGACGTGACGGACAAGGATCATTACGTGAAGAAAAGCAGCGGCCAGGCGGCCGCCCTGTTCTCCAAGGTCATGTCCGCCGCCCTCAAGGGCCACAAGAAGCTGTCGTTCCCGAAACCGGAGGGCGTCGACCAGGTGAAGGCGCCGGATTCGGTGACGGGCCTGGTCGCCAACTACGATACCGAGCAGGTAAATGTGGGGCTGACCTGGACCCCCGTCGCCGGAAACAACATCACCTACAAGGTGTACCGCAAGGCGGACGGTGAGGCGAACTTCAGCCTGCTGGCCGAAATCGGCGAACCGGCCTACACCGATATGGCCATTCTTCCGGAGATGACCTACACGTACTACGTGACGGCGTACGACGCGAATACGAAAACCGAAGGGCCCGCCTCGCCGCAAGTGTCGGTGACGATCACGACGGACTTGCCGTCGGAGAGCCCGGGGCAGAACGGAGAACTGCCGCCGAGTGAGCCGCCCGCGGATTCGGGAACGGACACCGGCGTGCCGCCGACGGACGGGCAGGATCAGGGACCGGGACAAGGAGAAGTTCCGGGCCAAGATCAGGGACCCGGGCAAAGCCAAGAACCGGGTCAGGATCAAGGTCAGGGCCAAGGCCAAGATCAGGGATCCGGCCTGGGCCAAGGTCAGGGCCAAGGCCAAGGCGCGAACCAGGGTCAAGGGCAAGGCGACGCTCTAAATATGCAGGGAGGCTCGCCGAGCCCGCTGCCGGGCGCATCGGACACCGGCGTGACCGTTACGCCGGCCAGGTGAACCGGCAAGAGCGGAGGGGGGCTGTCCCCAAAGGTTGGAATAAACCTGCGGGATAGCCCCCTTTTTATCCAATCTTCATGAAGGAGCGACGCTACACATGGAAAGTCTAAAAGTAACGACCGCTGAGCAGCTTGCCGAAGGATTGCGCGTCCGCAAAGCGGTATTCGTGCAGGAACAAGGCGTGCCCGAAGATCTGGAATGGGACGAATACGACGCTTCGCCGGAAGCGTGCCGGCATTTTATCGTCAAGGATGGGGACGAGACGATCGCCGCCGCCCGCTGGCGGGAATACAAGCCCGGCATCGCCAAATTTCAACGCATTGCCGTGCTCGCAAGCTACAGAGGCCGTTCGGTCGGCCGGCTCATCGTCGGCGCCATGGAGGAGGATGCGCGCAGCAGCGGCTGCACCGGCGTCGTATTGGACGCCCAATGCTCCGCGGAGCCTTTTTACCGCAAGCTCGGCTATGAGACGGTATCGACCGAACCGTTCCTGGACGCCGGCATTCCCCACGTCCGCATGGTTAAAAATTGGCGTTGAAACGAGGCGTCCCGCCCGACGAATCCGCCGTTCGCTGGTGAGCGGCGGTAAGTTGTGGTAAGCTTTGTGTAAATCAATTACCGGAGACGAACACAGTCATGAAACGTAAATTTTCGGACCGGGCGAATTGGCGCCGGATACTTAAGAAAAGTTATGCCTGCTTTCCGATCGACGAGCCGAATTTCCACGGCTTCGTCACGATGTATCGTATTCACGATTTGAGGGACCCGCTGTGGAAGGAATACAACGGACGCCGGATGTGCCTGGCGGACAAGGGGTATTTATGGATGCAGCATTTTCCGCGCGGGGAGCATTTTGTCGTGACGACGATGTTTGACGATAAAGGCAAAGTCGTGCAATGGTACATAGACGTGTGCAAAACGCAAGGGCTGACCGATCAGCAGGTGCCCTGGTTCGACGACCTGTACTTGGATATCGTTGTGCTGCCGACCGGGGAGACGCTGCTTCTCGACGAAGACGAGCTGGAGGAAGCGCTGGACGAAGGGCACATTACCCCGCGGGATTCGGCCATGGCGCAGAAGACGGCCGGGCGCCTGCTCTCGATGATCCGGCAGAAGAAGTTCCCTTACTTCGATATGAGTTTGCGTCATCGCAAAACGCTGCTTGAGCAGCTCGGATGGGAGAAGGATGCAGAATGAACCTGCCGCCGCCCGAACGCACGGAGGGCGACGCGATGAACAGCCGTTCCCAAGCGAATGACAGGCCGAAGAGAGCTTCCCTCTCCGGAAGCCGCCGTCTGCTTCGCCTGCTGGCCTGGTGCTTGGCGCTGGGAGCCGCGGCGCTTATCGTTTGGTGCGCAACGTTGTTCTTCATCATCTTGCGCTACGACGGTCAGCCTGCAGGGGGCGCGCTGAAGCATGCGGACGTCGGCATCGTGCTGGGCGCCAGCTTATGGCGGGACAAGCCGAGCCCCGGGCTCCGGGAAAGGCTGGACCATGCGCTGGAGCTGTACCGCGCGGGGGATTTCGACCGTTTTCTCGTGAGCGGGGGATTGGACAATAACGGAGCGACGCTGACGGAGGCCGAAGGGATGCGCAATTATTTGCTGGCGCAAGGCGTACCGGCAGACGCGGTCGTAATGGAGACGAAATCCCACAGCACCTGCGAAAACTTGAAATTTTCGCAAGCGATCATGCAACACAACGGTTGGACCACCGCGATTATCGTCACGCATCAGTACCACGGTTCCCGTGCCGGGGACATCGCCGCTTCGCTCGGCTATTCTCCCGTGCAGGTCAGCGTCACGGACAGCCAGGCCATGAACATGGCCTACCACCGCACACGGGAAGTGCTGGCCTACACGAAGTGGCTCGGCCAGAAGTGGTTGTTGCATGGAGGCTGATTCGCCGGAATACATTGTTATTGCGGCGATTTGCCGACTGACGCGGCAGCGGGGGGATTCGTTTGAACGGAAGAATGGGAGTTGCGGGCAGCCGGAGTGCGGCTAACGCGAGACCTTCGCGGCAAATTAACGTCATCCTGAGATCCAACGATTCGGCGGGCGCGGCGACGACGTCTGCGCCGTTCGAGCCGATCAAGACGATTCCGAACAGCGGCCCGTGGCTCGAATGGCAGCGGGAGCTCGACAAGATGGTCGGTTTGGACAGCGTCAAGGAACTGGTGTTCGAAATATACGCGCTTCTCCAAATCGCCCAAATGCGCGGCGAGGCGGGGCTCCACAGCGAGGCCCACGTTTATCACATGATTTTCAAAGGCAATCCGGGAACGGGCAAGACGACGGTCGCCCGCTTGCTCGCGAAGCTGTTCCAGGGCATGGGGCTGCTGAGCAAAGGTCATCTGATCGAGGTGGAGAGGGCCGATCTTGTCGGCGAGTACATCGGCCATACGGCGCAGAAGACGAGGGATCTTGTGAAGAAAGCGCTCGGCGGCGTGCTGTTCATCGACGAGGCCTACAGTCTGGCGCGGGGCGGAGAGAAGGATTTCGGCAAGGAAGCGATCGACACGCTTGTCAAAGCGATGGAAGATTACAAAAATCAGTTCGTGCTCATTCTGGCGGGCTATACGGTGGAGATCGACTTTTTCCTGATGACGAATCCGGGGCTTCCGTCGCGTTTTCCCATTCAAATGGAGTTTCCCGATTATACGCTCGACCAACTCATTCAAATTGCGGTAGGAATGGCCAAGGAACGGGATTATACGCTGCTGCCCCAGTCGCTGGTGAAGCTCCGGCAGCTGATCGTGCAGGAGAAGGGAGAATCTCCGTTCCATTTCAGCAACGCCCGGTTTGTCCGGAACGCGCTGGAGAGAGCCATTCGCAATCAGGCGGTTCGGCTGCTGTCGCAATATCCGGAAGGTTCGCCGGGACGGCAGGAGCTGATGAGCCTGAGGCCGGAAGATTTGCGCGCTGCTGCGCCGTCCACGGCCGCCGCTTCGGCCGCCGCGTTCGCGGGGCCTTCGATCCTCTAAACGTCTTTCGAACATGGAGGCAACGATTCGTTACATGAGACCTACTTCATACGAGACAGAAGCCAACCTGCGCGAGCGGGCGCTTCTGGTCAGTCTGGTCACCGACGAGACGCGCCGCTCGGGCGTCGATCCGCAGCTGTCGCTCGACGAGCTGATCCAGCTGGCCGAGACGGCCGGCGTCGAAGTCGTGGAGACGCGAATGCAGAACAAGGACGTCCCGGACGCCAAATGGTTCGTCGGCAAGGGCAAGGCGCTCGAGCTCAAAGAGCTGATCGCGGAGCGCGGCATTACGACGGCGATCTTCGATCAGGAGCTGTCGGGGGCCCAGGTCCGGAATCTCGAGGAAGCGCTGGATGCGAAGATCATCGACCGCACCCAGCTTATTCTCGATATTTTCGCCGGTCGGGCGAAGACGAAGGAAGGCATCCTGCAGGTCGAGCTGGCGCAATTGACGTACCTGCTTCCGCGCTTGTCGGGACAAGGCAAAAATTTGTCCCGGCTGGGCGGCGGCATCGGGACGAGAGGACCCGGGGAGACGAAGCTGGAGACGGACCGGCGGCATATTCGCCGGCGGATCGGCGAGCTGAAGCGGCAGCTCGAGAGCGTGGCCGCGCATCGCGGTCTGCATCGCGAGCGCCGCCGCAAGGCGGGCGTCGTGCAAGTGGCGCTCGTCGGCTATACGAACGCGGGCAAGTCTACGCTGCTGCGGCAGCTGACGGCTGCCGACGTGCTGGCGGAGGATAAGCTGTTCGCCACGCTCGACCCGACTTCGCGCACGCTGAAGCTGCCGAGCGGCAAGGAAGTGCTGCTCACCGATACGGTCGGGTTCATTCAGCATTTGCCGCACGATCTGGTCGCCGCGTTCCGGGCGACGCTCGAGGAGGCGAACGAGGCGGATCTGCTGCTCCACGTGACCGACGCTTCTTCGCCGATGCGGGACCGGCAGCGGGAAGTCGTCGAGCAAGTGCTGACCGAATTGGGGGCCGCCGGCAAGCCGAAGCTGCTTGTCTACAACAAGATCGACGCCTGTTCGGCGGCTTCGATGGCGCTCCTTCCCGGCGGGCCGGACACGGTGCGCGTCAGCGCCTTTAGCGAACACGACATGAACCATCTGCTGCATCGCATCGAGGACAAGCTGCTCGGCGCCGTCTGCCGGCTGCGGATTCCGGCATCCCGCGGCGATCTGGCCGCCCTGGCGTACCGGGTGGGCGACGTCATGCAGCAGGAGACGGAGGAAGATTGGCTGGTGCTGACAATTCGGCCGAATCCGGCCGATATGGAGAAATACGGACATTCGCTGGAGCCCTACCGGCTGGACACGGACGGCACGGTACCGGCCGGCGAGAAGACAGAAACGGAGACGGAAGACTTCAAATGAGTAATTGGGACGGCAATTGGGAAAGCTTGGCGAGAACGGCCGAAGACAAAGCGGCAGGCCGTCTCGCCAAGATCGACGAGATCGCGGAACGCAATCAATGGAAAGTCATTCGGGCGTTTCAGAAGCATAAGGTGAGCGATTTTCATTTCGCGCCGTCGACCGGTTACGGTTATAACGACCGGGGACGGGAAGTGCTGGACGAAGTGTACGCGGAAGTGTTCGGCGCGGAGGCGGCCATCGTGCGTCCCCATCTCGTATCGGGAACGCACACGATCGGTGCGGCTCTATTCGGCGTTCTGCGGCCGGGAGACGAGATCGTCTTCGTGACCGGGAGACCTTACGATACGCTGCACAAGGTCATCGGGAAGCCGGGAGACGGCACGGGCTCTCTCGCCGATTGGGGCGTGAAGGCGGTCGAAGTGCCGCTCGCCGCGGGCGGAAGCGTCGACTGGGACGGGGTGGCGGAAGCCGTGACGGAGCGCACGAAAGTGTTCGCCATTCAGCGATCCAGAGGGTACGACTGGCGGCCCTCCTTTACGGTCGGGGAAATCGGCGAAATGGCGTCGCGGCTTAAACGGCTCAAGCCGGACGCGGTCGTCTTCGTGGACAACTGCTACGGCGAATTTACCGAAGAGCGCGAGCCGACGGAAGTCGGAGCGGACTTGATCGCGGGTTCCCTGATCAAAAATCCGGGAGGCGGGCTCGCCACGAGCGGCGGATATATCGCCGGCCGCAAGGATCTCGTGGAGCTGGCCGCTTACCGGGTGACGGTGCCCGGCATCGGCGGGGAAGTGGGCGCGATGCTCGGAACGACCCGGCTGATTTACCAAGGCCTGTATATGGCGCCTTTGCTCGTCGGACAAGCGGTCAAGGGCAGCGTATTTGCGGCTTCGGTATTCGAGGAGCTCGGCTTCGAGACCCACCCCGGACGGAACGACCCCCGCACGGATTTGATCCAGGCGGTGCGGTTCGATTCGCCGGCCCAGCTGATCGCCTTCGTTCAGGCGATTCAGAAGGCGGCGGCGGTCGATTCGCACGTCGTTCCCGAACCGTGGGACATGCCGGGCTACGAGCATCCCGTCATTATGGCGGCCGGAACGTTCGTTCAGGGAGGCAGCCTGGAGCTGTCCGCTGACGCGCCGATCCGCGAACCTTACATTGCGTTTATGCAGGGCGGCCTTACGTATGCGCATGTCAAATTGGCCGTACGCCAGGTGTTAACGGACTTCCGAAAACTCGGATTGCTGTAAACGAAGGACAAGACATTTTCGGCCTTTTGCGGCAAAAGATATCGTTATTAAACCTTACATTCCTTGACACCTTTGTGGGATGAAGTTAAAATGGAAGTGGTTACAAATATAAAGCGTCAAGATGGAAGGTTGATAAAGTATGGCTGCTGGAGACGAGATTCGCAGGAATATGGCGTTATTCCCGATCGGGATCGTCATGAAGCTGACGGACCTGACGGCCAGGCAAATTCGTTATTACGAACAGCACGAGCTCATCCAACCGGCCCGCACGGCAGGGAACCAGAGGTTGTTCTCGTTCAACGACGTCGAGCGTTTGCTCGAGATCAAGGCGCTGATCGAGAAAGGCGTGAATATTGCCGGAATCAAGCAAGTGATGAACCCGGTCGGCGAAGGCGACGACGACGGCACGATCATGAACGAGCAGACGGAAGTGAAGCGCCGCGAGCTGTCCGATTCGCAGCTTCACCGCATGCTGAAGCAACAGCTGATGGCCGGCAAGCGCCCCGGTCAGGTATCCCTCATTCAAGGGGAGCTGTCGCGTTTTTTCAAGAACAAATAATCCCTTTGCACGCAAACCAAGGAGGTTGCCATGAGCACGAATTACACGCGCGAAGACATTCTTCGGATTGCCAAGGAAGAGAACGTACGGTTTATCCGTCTGCAATTCACCGATTTGATGGGCATTATCAAAAACGTGGAAATTCCGGTCAGCCAGCTTGAGAAGGCGCTCGACAACAAGATGATGTTCGACGGCTCGTCGATCGAAGGCTACGTGCGGATCGAAGAATCCGACATGTACCTGTACCCGGATTTGAGCACGTGGGTCGTGTTCCCGTGGGTAACGGAAGATCGCGTCGCCAGGCTCATCTGCGACGTCTACATGCCGGACGGCACGCCGTTCGCGGGCGATCCGCGCGGCATTCTGAAGCGTGTGCTGCAGGAAGCCGAAGAGATGGGCTTTACCGCGATGAACGTCGGACCGGAGCCCGAGTTCTTCCTGTTCCAGACAGACGACAAGGGCAATCCGACGACCGAGCTGAACGACCAGGGCGGGTACTTCGACCTGGCTCCGACCGATCTCGGCGAGAACTGCCGCCGCGACATCGTGCTGATGCTCGAAGAGATGGGCTTCGAGATCGAAGCTTCGCACCACGAAGTGGCGCCCGGCCAGCATGAGATCGACTTCAAATACGCGGACGCCGTTCGCGCCGCCGACCAGATCCAGACGTTCAAGCTCGTCGTCAAGACGATCGCCCGGCAGCACGGCCTCCATGCGACGTTCATGCCGAAGCCGCTGTTCGGCATGAACGGGTCGGGCATGCACTGCCATCAGTCGCTGTTCCGCGGCAGCGAGAACGCGTTCTACGACCCGAACGACAAGCTCGGGCTGAGCGCGATTGCCCGCCAGTATATGGCGGGAGTTCTGAAGCACGCCCGCGGCATGGCGGCGATTACGAACCCGACGGTCAACTCGTACAAACGTCTGGTGCCCGGCTACGAAGCTCCTTGCTACGTCGCTTGGTCCGCCAGCAACCGCAGCCCGATGATCCGCATCCCGGCTTCGCGCGGTCTCAGCACCCGCGTCGAAGTGCGCAATCCCGATCCGGCGGCGAACCCGTATCTCGCGCTTGCCGTCATGCTTAAGGCCGGGCTCGACGGCATCCGCAACAAAACGGCGCTGCCGGCTCCGGTCGACCGGAATATCTACGTCATGACCGAAGAAGAGCGCATCGACGCCGGCATCCCGAGCTTGCCGATCAACCTGCAAGAAGCGCTGGCGGAAATGCTGCGCGACGAAGTCATCTGCGAGGCGCTGGGCGACCATGCGTTGACGCACTTCTACGAGATGAAGGAAATCGAGTGGGACATGTATCGGACCCAGGTTCACCAATGGGAGCGCGACCAGTATTTGTCGATGTATTAATCAATCATGAACAATCCCTCGGCGCATTGCGGGCCGAGGGATTTTTTGTTCGTTTGCATATGAGGAGGAGAGAAACTCGGCTCGGTTGGAGGGATTGGGGAGGAGGAGCGATGTAAGCCGACGTTAGCGTGTTACAGTTGCACCCGTTCACATTCTATGGCTTCGTCGGCACATGCGAACTGACCTAAACCGCTTTCGGGTCGTTGAACGTGTGTATAAACCTTTATAGAGAGAATCTCCGATATTCATAGCGCAAGCCCCTTCCACACGGGAACCAAACGTAACGCACTAGCTCTGCCTAAGCAAAATCATGGTCAAGTTGTTTTTCCACAAGCTGACTGCCGAGACTATTTTGACAGTCCCTCGCGGTCCGTAAGCTCCCAAACCACCCCGCCCCGGGTTCCGTACTTCCTCGAACTGAAACCCGCCAAAAAATCCGCCGCTAAGGTCTCTTGCGACCTTGAGCGGCGGATTTTGCTTTACCATGCTACTACCGTTCATGCCATTAATCAATGCGGCGAATTAAGCCGATGACTTTGCCGAGAATGCTTACTTTGTTCAACCGCAGCGGCTCCATCGAGCTGTTCTGCGGCTGCAGGCGAATGTGGTCGCGCTCCTTGTAGAACGTCTTCACCGTCGCCTCGTCATCCTCGGTCATGGCGACGACGATGTCGCCGTTGTTGGCCGACTGCTGCTGGCGGACGATGACATAGTCGCCGTCCAGAATGCCGGCTTCGATCATGCTCTCCCCGACGACCGACAGCATGAACACTTGCTGATCGCCGACCATATGCTCCGGCAGCGGATAATACTCTTCGATGTTCTCCGTCGCCGTAATCGGCACGCCGGCCGTCACTTTGCCGACGAGCGGCACCTTGCGCACCGCGAAGGCGTAATGCGTGTTCGATTCTCCATCCTCGTCCAAAATTTCGATCGCCCGCGGCTTGGTCGGATCGCGGCGAATGAGGCCCTTCTTCTCCAGACGGTCGAGGTGGCCGTGTACGGTCGAGCTGGAAGCGAGGCCGACGGCTTCTCCGATCTCGCGGACGGAGGGAGGATAGCCCTTCTCCTTCACTTCATTCTTAATGAATTCTAGTATCGCGGTCTGGCGATTGGACATCTTCGACACGCCCGTAACCTCCTAATGGAAGAGTTCATGATGACAAATTATAACACAGAACCGAAGTTCGCACAAACACTCGTTCTCTCGGAACGGATGTTCTAAAAATGGTTGAATCAAACACATGTTCGTGTTAGAATCAAACCAGAACAAACGTTTGGGGGGCGATGAAGATGGTACAAGCTTGGTTTCTTGGAACGAACACGCAAGCGAACAAAGTGGCTGCTCACTCTACATATAAGAACTCTGTCGCGGGACGAATTCGTCCTGACGGGCGGGCGCAGGCGCGCGCGAAGGCGGCGGGATGGAAGGCGGCCCGCGCTGTGTTCTTGCTGTTCGCGTTCGCCGTTCTTTTTGCCGGTTTTTCGCTGATGCGCTCGTTCGCGGACGAGTCGGCCATAGCGCCTGCAACCGCGGAAGAACGCGTCATCACGGCCGATGCGGGAGATTCGCTTTGGACCATTGCGGAACGGATCAAACCCGAAGGAATGGATACGCGCGACGCGATTTACCGGATCATGAAGCGGAACGGCCTCGTCTCGTCGAACATTCGGAGCGGAGAATCGTTGATCATTCCCGCCGGGGTATGGAGAGGGTGAAGAGCGGGCGGTAATTGGGAGAAGGATCGGGCGGCCGGTCCTTTTTCTATAGAGAGCGTTCCCGGATAGAGCGTTCCCGCAAGATGGCGCCGTAGCGGCCGGTTCGCCTTGACAACGGCTTGCGTAAAGTGTCAAATTAGAAGAAGGTTTGCACGGAAGGGGAGTGAATCGGAAATGAGCGATTTGGTAGCGAGAATCAACGAACTCGCCCGTAAACATAAAACGGTCGGACTGACGGAAGAAGAAAAGGCGGAACGCGAAGCGCTTCGCAAGAAATATTTGAGCAACTTCCGGCAGGCGTTCCGGCAGCAGCTCGACAGCATCGAGTTTACCGACGAACCGCCGAAGCCGACCATTGTGCACTAATCGACTTACGGATGCGATCGCGCGGCGGCGCCGCGGATGAAGCGAGGAGGATTATTCCCATGTCGCGATCTTGGGAACGCATGGTAGAACGCAATTCGAAGCAGTTGAACAAGCGGCGCAAGAAGGAAGGCAAAGCCGCCGTCCCCAAGCCCGCGCAGCAAGTCGACCGTTTCCAGGGAAGAAGCTATATTGTGCCCACGCTGCTGCTGCTGTTGGTCGTTTTTTTCGTTGTGATCTCGCAGCCGTGGTCGGAAGACTCCCAGACGACGGGCAGCCTGTTCTGGGTGACGATCGGCTGTTATGTGCTGCTGGCGGTGTTTTACTACTTCCGCAAGCCGTATTTGGCCGTCGGCAAAGATTTCGTGGAGACGCGCCGCTTCTCCGGGTACAAACGGCTGAAGCCCGCCGAAATTCGCAAAATCGTCCAGCAGCCGGGATACGTCGTCATCGAGACGGTCAAAGGCGGCAACTGGGTCTTTTCCAGGCTGATGAACCGGTTCCCGATTGAGCGGATGGGAGAGCGGCTTCGCGCATTCGCCGCCTTGCATCATATCGAATGGGAAACGAAGAGCAAATAGAAAACGCAGTTCACCTAGACAAGGGAGCAGGAAAATGACGATCAAAGCCGTATTGTTCGACTTGGATGACACTTTGCTGTGGGACGAACGCAGCATCAAGGAAGCTTTCGAAGCGACTTGCAAGGTCGGCGCCGAAGCGGCGGGACTGGATGCCGAAGCGCTGGAAGCGTCCGTACGCCGGGAAGCCCGAGCCTTGTACGAGAGCTACGAGACGTTTGCCTTTACGCAGATGATCGGCATCAATCCGTTCGAGGCGCTGTGGGGCCATTTCACGCAAGGCGACCACCCGATGTTCCGCAAGCTTCAGCAGCTCGCTCCCGAATACCGGCGCAATGCCTGGACCCGCGGTCTTGCCGCCCTCGGCGCGGACGATCCGGAGCTCGGGGCGAAGCTGGCCGAGTTGTTCCCGGCGCAAAGACGAAGCCTGCCGTTCGTATACGACGAGACGTTCGACGTCTTGACGGAGCTTCGCCAATCGTACAAGCTGCTGCTGCTGACGAACGGTTCTCCCGACCTGCAGCAGGAGAAGCTGGACGGCGTTCCGGAGCTTGCGCCTTATTTCGACGCGATTGTCATATCCGGCCATTTCGGCGAAGGGAAGCCGTCTCCGCGCCTCTTTGCGTTCGCGATGGACAAGCTCGGGATCACAGCGGACGAAGGCATTATGGTCGGCGACAAGCTAACGACGGATATCCAGGGAGCGAACGGCGTCGGCATGACTTCGGTCTGGATCAACCGGCACGGGTTGAAGCGGACCGGCGATATTGAGCCCTCCTACGAAATCGCCACTCTCCGAGAACTGATTCCTCTTATTCGACAATTGAACAACGCATAAAAAATCCCCGGCCAGGAACCATCGGTTCCGAATCCGGGGATCGTTTATTTTCGAGAAACGAAACGAATTACTTGACGAACGCCGGATCTTCGTACGGATGGGCGATCCAGCCTTCGGTCTCGATGAACAGGCGAACGGCGACAACTTTGCGAAGGTCGGTCAATGTGAAGAAGTGCGGATTGCCTTCCGGTACCGAGATGACGTCTCCGGGGGAGAGGATGACGTCGAAATAGCCGACGGAGTCGTCGCCTTTAATAATGAAGATGCCTTCGCCCGCCGTAATGGCGCGGACTTCGTCTTCCGTATGCGTGTGGACTTGCTCGAACTTCTTGAGCAGTTCCTCGATATTCGGGGTTTGTTCGCTCAACACGACGATGTCCCACGTTCTGTAACCGCGGCGTTGCGCCAGATCTTTAATCTCGGAATCGTAAGTGGCGAGAATCTCTTCCTTGTCTTCGGCGCTCAAGTTGAAGTTCTCCTGCAGGCGCTCCGGCAGCTTCTTCGGATCCCAATGCTCGTAAAGCACGCCTTGCTTATCCAGGAAGGAACGAACGTTCTCTTCCCCTTGGATCAATTCGCCGGTGTTGCGGACTTTAATTTTGGCCATAGATTAATCCTTCTTTCCCACTATGAATTTGTGCATTAATTATAACCCAAATCTCGTCTGTTGTCGACTAAGAGCGATACACATCTTTCCGTCGTACACCGATTCTGGTAGTATAAAGGTTAACGATTTTGCAGACGAAGGAAGAGGCATCTAAACATGACTTTAACGCATTCGAAACCGTCTTTGCAAGAGGCGCTCCAGCGGCGCATTCTCATCCTCGATGGCGCGATGGGCACGATGATCCAGCAAGCGGAGCTGACCGCGGCTGATTTCGGGGGCGAAGAACTGGAGGGCTGCAACGAGATGCTCGTTCTGACCCGTCCGGACGTGATTGCCGGCATTCATGCCGCTTATTTGGAAGCGGGTTCCGATATTATCGAGACGAACACGTTCGGGGCTACCTCCGTCGTGTTGGCGGAATATGACATTCCGGAAAAGGCTAGAGAAATCAACCTGGCTGCGGCCAAACTGGCCAGAGAGGCGTGCGACCGCTACTCGACGCCGGATAAGCCGAGGTATGTGGCGGGCGCGCTAGGGCCAACGACGAAAACGCTGTCGGTTACCGGCGGCGTAACGTTCGACCAATTGGTCGATGCTTATCGCGAGCAAGCCGAAGCGTTGATCGAAGGCGGCGTCGACGCGATGTTGATCGAGACATGCCAGGATACGCTGAACGTCAAGGCAGCCGGCATCGGCGTCAGGCAAGCATTCGAGAAGACGGGGCGGGAGCTTCCGATCATGATCAGCGGAACGATCGAGCCGATGGGAACGACGCTCGCCGGCCAGAACATCGAGTCGTTCTATATTTCGCTGGAACATTTGAATCCGATCTCCGTCGGCTTAAACTGCGCGACCGGACCGGAATTTATGCGGGACCATATTCGCACGCTGGCCGGTCTTGCGCATATGGCGGTCAGCTGTTATCCGAACGCCGGCCTTCCGGACGAGAACGGCCACTACCACGAATCGCCGGACGCGCTGGCGAAGAAGCTTCGCGCATTCGCGGAACAAGGCTGGATCAACGTGGCGGGCGGCTGCTGCGGAACGACGCCGGCGCATATTGCCGCCATCGCGCAGGCGATGGCGGACGTCGCGCCGCGCAAGCTGGAAGGCGCCCACCCGCCGGCCGTCTCCGGCATCGAGACGGTCTATATCGAGAACGACAGCCGGCCGTACATGGTCGGCGAGCGGACGAACGTGCTCGGCTCGCGCAAATTCAAAAGGCTGATCGCCGAAGGCAAATACGAGGAAGCGTCGGAGATCGCACGGGCCCAGGTGAAGAACGGGGCCCACGTCATCGACGTATGCGTTCAGGACCCGGATCGCGACGAATCGGAGGATATGAAGAAATTCCTCGAATTCGTCACGAAGAAGGTTAAAGCGCCGCTTATGATCGATACGACGGACCCTGCCGTTATCGAATTGGCGTTCAAGTATATTCAGGGCAAGTCGATCGTCAACTCGATCAACCTCGAGGACGGGGAAGAGAAGTTCGAGAAGGTCGTGCCGCTTCTTCATCGGTACGGCGCGGCTGTCGTCGTCGGCACGATCGACGAGCGGGGCCAGGCGATCAAGCGTCAAGACAAGCTGGAGGTTGCGCTCCGCTCCTACGATTTGCTTGTGACCAGATACGGCCTCAAGGGAGAGGATATCATTTTCGATCCGCTGGTCTTTCCTGTCGGCACAGGGGACGAGCAATATATCGGCTCCGCGAAAGAGACGATCGAAGGCATTCGGCTGATCAAGCAGGCGCTGCCGCATTGCAAGACAATTCTCGGGATCAGCAATATTTCGTTCGGTTTGCCCGACGCCGGGCGAGAGGTGCTCAATTCGGTGTTTCTGTACGAGTGCACGAAAGCCGGGCTCGATTATGCGATCGTCAATACGGAGAAGCTGGAGCGGTACGCGTCCATTCCGGAGCATGAGCGCCAGCTGGCGGAGCAGTTGCTTTACGACACGAACGACGCGACCCTCGCCGCATTCGTGGCGGCCTTCCGCGACAAGAAGGTCGAGAAGAAGGTCAAAGCCGACAATTTGACTTTGGAGCAAAGGCTTGCGGGATACGTCGTCGAAGGTAGCAAAGAGGGACTGTACGCGGATCTGGACGAAGCGCTGACCAAATACGCGCCGCTCGACATCATTAACGGCCCGCTCATGGACGGCATGTCCGAGGTCGGCCGCCTGTTCAACAACAACGAACTGATCGTCGCGGAGGTGCTGCAAAGCGCCGAAGTCATGAAGGCGTCCGTCGCCTATCTGGAACCGCATATGGAGAAGACCGAATCCGCGGTGAAGGGAAAAATCATGCTCGCGACCGTCAAAGGAGACGTGCACGACATCGGGAAGAACCTCGTCGAGATCATTTTGGCCAACAACGGCTATCATATCGTCAATCTCGGCATCAAGGTGCCGCCGGAGCAGCTCATCGAAGCGTACCGGGCGGAGAAGCCCGACGCGATCGGCCTGTCCGGGCTGCTCGTCAAGTCCGCGCAGCAGATGGTGCTGACGGCGCAGGATTTGCGCAACGCCGGCATCGACGCGCCGATTCTCGTCGGCGGGGCCGCGCTGACGCGCAAATTCACGAAGACGCGCATTGCGCCCGAGTACGACGGGGTCGTGCTCTATGCGAAGGATGCGATGGACGGGCTCGATCTGGCGAACAAGCTGACCGATCCCGAACAGCGCGCGCGCATCGAGCAGGAGCATCGCGCCGCCTTGGCCGTGCTTCGAGAGGAAGGCGAGCAGAAGAAAGAGCTGCCTGAGCTGACCCGGGCGCGCCGTTCGAACATCTCGCAAGATGTGCCGGTATTTTTGCCGCCGGATTACGAGCGCCACGTGCTGCGGGATTACCCGCTCTCACACGTTATGCCGTACGTGAATTTCCAGATGCTGCTGGGGCATCATCTGGGGGTGAAGGGCAAAGTCGACGAGTTGCTCGCCGCCGGCGACGAGAAAACCGTTCAATTGAAAGAAACGGTGGACGGCATCATCCGCGAAGCGCAGCAGCAAGGCTGGCTGAGGCCGCAAGGGATGTACCGCTTTTTCCCGGCGCAATCGCAGGGCAACGACATTCTCGTCTACGACCCGAACGACACGACGAAGGTGCTGCACCGGTTCTCGTTCCCGCGCCAAGCCGTGGAGCCTTACCTGTGTCTGGCCGACTTTCTCAAGCCGGTGGAGAGCGGCATCATGGACACGGTCGGCTTCCTCGTCGTCACCGCCGGACAAGGCGCGCGCGAGCAAGCCGAGTACTGGAAGCAGAAGGGCGACTACTTGCGTTCCCACGCTTTGCTGTCCACGGCGCTCGAGGTGGCCGAGGGCATGGCGGAGCGCGTCCATCAGATCATGCGCGACAACTGGGGCTTCCCGGATCCGGTGGAGATGACGATGAAGCAGCGCTTCGGCGCCCGGTACCAAGGCATTCGCGTGTCGTTCGGCTACCCGGCCTGCCCGGACCTCGAGGATCAAGGGCCGCTGTTCGAACTGATGAAGCCGGAGGACATTGGCGTTCATCTGACCGAAGGGTTCATGATGGAGCCGGAAGCTTCGGTCTCTGCCATGGTGTTTGCCCACCCGGAAGCGCAATACTTTAACGTTGATAAAAGTTAATGTCATTAATTAAGGATGACGCTTCGTTTTTTACTCGAATCGGGCCTAAATCCGGTTTCGCCGCATAAAGTAACAAACGTTCCGCTTCTCTCATCAGCACTCAAAGCGTCAAAGCTTATCCGTAAAAAAAGCGGGCCCGCGGGCCCGCTTTTTTTCGGCGCTTACCTTCGCTTCAGGATTCGTCCTCGATTTCTTCTTCGAACCGCTTCACGCTATGACGGCGCCGCGCGTTCTTGTCCGAGATCGCTTCGCGTTCCTGCGGGCTGATCTCGTCGGCGTGCTCGTCCAAATAGTCTTCCGCTTCTTCCAGGTTGTCGAGCGTATTGTCCGCTGCGTTGCGAAGCTTCCTCGCGTTGTCGGCGCGGTTGTCGGGTTTGGCCATCGAACATTCTCCTTTGAATAAGATGGGGCCGCTTCGGTTCCCGTCCGATAGCATGGCATTCCGTTCGATTTTCTATCCGCAGCGTTCGAGGATACGGGCGCTTACGAAGCGTTAACGTTCCGGTAATACGGGACGAACGGTTCGCATGTACGCTCAAGACGATCCATGAAGGACCGGAACGGCAGCAGCCGTCCGCAACCCCTACCGGAAGAGAGGCGGGATAGGAGTGGATACGGGGTCTCATTTGCTGTTCGGAGCGACGCTGGCCGGCGTTGCGCAGTTGCACCCGGCGGTTCATGGCGATCCGGGCTTGTCGGCGGCCGTCTTGTGCGCGGCGCTGATCGGCTCCAACGCGCCCGATCTCGATGCCGTATGCCGGCTCAAAGGAACCGACGTTTACGTGAAGCACCACCGCGGCTGGAGCCACTCGATCCCCGCGCTGCTGCTCTGGCCGAGCGCGATCGGCCCGTTGACAGCCTGGGCGTTCGGCGTAACGCCGCATGCTTTCCTTCTCGCGCTGTGGGCGGCGATCGCGGTCTTCCTGCATGTCGCCCTGGACTGGACGAACGCTTACGGCGTCCGGTGCCTGCTTCCGTTCCGCCGGGAGTGGCTGCATCTGGATTCGCTGTGCCTGACGGATCCGTATTTGATTGTGCTGCACGCAACGGCCGCTGCCGGCTGGGCGGCCGGGTGGTGGGGGCATCCCGGAGCGGTTTGCCTGGCCGCCTGGGCCGCCACGGCGCTGTATGCCGGCTGGCGCATTGCGCATCACGGCATCGCCGTGCGCCGCGTCAAACGCCGCTACCGCCGGTGGCAAGCCGTTCACGTGCTGCCCGATCCGCTATGGCACCGCTGGCATTATGTCGTTCAAACCGAGCATCGCTACTTGATGGGCCAAATCGTCGGCCGCCGGCTGCTCCCGATGGGGGAGCTGCCGAGGGCGGACGCCGAAGGCCACGATTACGTGCGGATATCGCGGGGCGCCGCAAACGTAAAGGCGCTGCTGCAATTCGCCAAGCGGGCGTACGTGAAATGGCAGGCGCAGCCGGACGGCGGCTATCTGGTCATCTGGACCGACCTTCGATTCTGGCAAGAGAGGCATTGGCCGTTTCGCGCGGAGGTGCGGCTCGACGGACAGTTCAACGTGATCGAACAGACGCTGGGTTGGCACAAAAAAGCGTGGGAGCCGCCTTACGTGTGAAGACTGGATAAGGGTTCGGGGCAGCGAAGCGGCGTGAATAGCGCGGAAGCTGCCGGCGCAAGCGAAAGGGCTGACACTCTGAGGGAATGACCTCGGAGTTCAGCCTTTTCGAGCGTTCAGGGACTGGGCTCCGTAAGTCGACGATGCAGGCAGCGGGAAGCCCGAACCATCCCCCAGGCTTTTGCAAGCCGCAACCCGGCGGTGGAAACGATCCGGCGACGAGGTCCGGATTCGGCATGGCAGTTGCGGAATTGGCATGTTATCGGATTGACGCAGCAGCTGCCATTCGGGAACGTCCCGCGCCGCGAATCGCCGTAACTTTTCCCGGGAAAGCGCAGAACCCGACACCGCTTGTCGCACCGGCATCCAAAGGGGCAAAACCAGGGAGATCTTCCCGAATAAGGGGAATTCGTTCGACAAATGGCGACGAAAGCGCGGCAGCCGTTGATGGGCGAACATGTATTCTGTACAATGGAGGAAAGAACTTATCGAAGGAGCAATTCGCTGTGAATCCATGGACGGGCAAAGCGGCCTCTGTTGAGGAATGGCTCGACATTCTGCGCGGGCATCCCGAGATCATGGCCAACGTCACGCATTGGCATACCCAGCCGGCCAAGCCGGCGCGCACCGTTCCGATGCCGGGCGGCATGAACCCGAAGCTGCTGGAGGCGCTGGCGGCCAAGGGCATCCGCGAGCTGTACACGCATCAGGCGGCCTCCTACCGGGCCGTTCGCGAAGGCCGGCATGTCGTGACGGTGACCCCGACGGCGTCCGGGAAGACGCTGTGCTACAACCTGCCGGTTTTGGAGCATCTCCTTAAGGACGACAGCGTCCGGGCGTTGTACCTGTTCCCGACCAAAGCGCTGGCGCAGGACCAGGTGGCGGAGCTTCAGGAGCTGGCGAACCTGATGGAAGCGGACATCAAGACGCATACATACGACGGCGACACCCCGCCGACCGTCCGGCAAGCGATCCGCAACGCGGGGCATATCGTCGTGACGAATCCGGACATGCTGCATTCGGCCATCCTTCCGCATCATACGAAATGGGTCAAGCTGTTCGAGAACGTCCGCTACATCGTCATCGACGAGCTGCACGCCTACCGGGGCGTATTCGGCAGCCACGTCGCGAATGTGATCCGGCGGTTGAAGCGGATTTGCAAATTTTACGGCAGCAATCCGCAGTTTCTGTGCGCGTCGGCGACGATCCGCAATCCAAGGGAGCACGCGGAGCGGCTCATCGGCGAGCCGGTGGCGCTGGTCGACGACAACGGGGCGCCTTCGGGCGAGAAGCATATGGTGTTCTACAACCCGCCGGTCGTGAACCAGCAGCTCGGCATCCGCAAATCGAGCGTCCTGGAGTCGCAGAAGCTGGCCGCGCTGCTGCTGAAGAGCGGCATTCAGACGATCGTGTTCGCCAGAAGCCGCGTGCGGGTGGAAATATTGCTCACCTATTTGCAGGATTTGGTCAAAAGGGAGCTCGGCACGAAGTCGATCCGCGGTTATCGCGGCGGTTACCTTCCGAAGCTGCGGCGCGAGATCGAACGAGGGCTGCGCAGCGGGGAAATCCGCGGCGTCGTCAGCACGAACGCGCTCGAGCTCGGCATCGACATCGGCCAGCTGCAGGCTTGCGTGCTGAACGGCTATCCCGGCTCGATCGCGAGCACGTGGCAGCAATCCGGCCGGGCGGGACGGCGGCACGGCAGCTCGGTCACGTTCCTCGTGGCGAGCAGCAACCCGCTGGATCAATATCTGATTCAGAACCCTGACTATTTCTTCGGAACGCCGCCGGAGGAAGCGCGCATTCATCCCGACAATTTGCTCATTCTGCTCGATCATGTCAAATGCGCCGCATACGAGCTGCCGTTCGAGGAAGGCGACACGTTCGGCGGCGAGAAGCTGTCCGATCTGCTCGAATTTCTCGCGGAGGAGAAGGTCGTTCACCGCGCGGGCAACCGGTGGTACTGGATGGAGCAGGCGTTCCCGGCGCACAACGTATCCCTGCGCTCCGCGGCCCAGGAAAATTTCGTTATCATCGACATGACGGAAGGCCACCGCGTCATCGGCGAAGTGGACCGGTTCAGCGCGCCGACGCTCATTCACGAAGAAGCGATCTATTTGCACGAAGGCGTGCAATACCAGGTCGAGAAGCTCGATTATCCGGAGAAAAAGGCGTACGTGCGCCAGGTGAACGTCGACTATTTCACCGATGCGAGCCTGGCGGTGGAGCTGAAGGTGCTGCACGTCGACCGGGAGTGCGAATCGGGCCCGATCGTTCGCCAATACGGCGAAGTCAGCGTGACGGCCAAACCGACGATTTTCAAAAAAATCCGTTTAAGGACGCACGAGAACATCGGCTCCGGCCCGATTCATCTTCCCGAGGAGGAGCTGCATACAAGCGCCTATTGGTTTTCGTTCACGGAGGAAGCCGGGGCGGGCCTCAGCGCGAACGACATGCAAATGGCGCTGCTCGGCCTTGCCAACGTGCTGATCCATCTGGCGCCGCTGCATCTGATGTGCGATCCGTTCGACATTCGCGTCGTGCCGCAGGTCAAATCGACCCATGCGAAGAAGCCGACGATTTATTTCTACGACCGGTATCCGGGAGGCATCGGGCTGAGCCAGCGTCTGTACGAGATGCACGACGAGCTGCTGGAGGAGGCCGAGCGGCTCATCGTCGGCTGCGGCTGCATGAGCGGCTGCCCGGCATGCGTCGGCCCCATCGAGGAAGTGGGGCTGCTCGGCAAGGAACTGTCGCTCGGACTGCTGCGAAGGACGCGTGAGGTGCGATGAGCGGCCTGCGGGAACGGCTGGAGCGGCTGCGCGGGTCCTCCTCAACGGGCAAGCCTGGCGCGGACGCCGCCGCCGAAGGGGCGGCTGGCGGGACTTCCGGCGCCGAGCCGGCCGAGCAGCTGCACGAGGCGTTCGAGAAGCTGGGCGTCGGGCGGATCGACAATGAGTACGGCAGCTTTCTGCTTCGCCGAAGGGCGTATTCTCTCGATTACCGCCACGGCTATTACGAGTTGGGCGCGCTGCTGCGGTATGCGCCCTGGCTGGATCGCGTCGCGTACCGTCAGAACGGCAAAGGCCGAACGATAGAGCAGGTTCCCCCGGAGCCTCTGAACGCCGCTCAGCTGCTGTTCCTCGACACGGAGACGACGGGGCTCGGCGTCGGCGCCGGCAACGTTCCGTTTATGATCGGGATCGGATACGTAGAGCCGGAGCAAGGCCAATTGATCGTGGAGCAGACGCTCATCCGCCATCCGGGGGAAGAGAAGGCGATGCTTCACTATTTGCTCGGCCGGCTGGCCCGCTGCACGCATCTGGCGACGTACAACGGCCGCTCGTTCGACTGGCCCGTTCTCGCCGGACGCTTCATTTTGAACGGCTGGCGGAGCACGGGGGCGGAGCCCGGCCATCTGGACTTCCTGCACCCGTCGCGGGCGCTCTGGCGCAACACGCTCGAATCCTGCCGGCTGAGCCGGATCGAGGAGGAGCGCCTCGGCATCGCCCGGGGCCCCGACGTGCCGGGTTCGCTGGCGCCGGAGCTGTACGTCCGGTATCTCGGAGACGGTGACGCCTCCCATTTGGAAGGCGTGTATTTGCACAACGAGCGGGACGTGCTGACGCTGGTCGCGCTCGCATCGCATTTCGGCGCCCTGCTGTCCGGAGAGGCGACCGGAGGCGCGGCGGGCGCCGGGGTTCCCGAAGGCGCTGAGGAGCTGTACCGCACGGCGGCCTGGCTGGACACGCATGGCAGGCCCGAGCTGTCCGAGCCGCTGTTCCAGACGTTGGCCGGAAGAGAAGATCCGTCCGCGGCGAGATGGTGGATGCAGACGGCGCTGCGCTACAAGCGTCTGGGGAGAATGGAACAGGCTGTCCGGCTATGGGAGCGCGCGGCTCGCCGCGCGGAGCAATCGCCCTTCCCGTCGTTCGAAGCGCACGTCGAACTCGCGATGCATTACGAGCACCGGGCCAAAGATTACGCCAAAGCGCTTAAGTACGCGGAGCAAGCGCTGGAACTCGCGCTGCGGCGCTTCGGGTCGCTTCGCGAGACGCCTCGCAGCCGCGAGGAGCGCGAAGGGCTGCGACGCCGGGTGGAGCGGTTGCGCCGCAAAGCGGGTTTTTCGTGACGGCGGCTTGCCATCGGTCAGCGAAACAGGGTATTGTTGGAGAATGGCGACGGCCTTATATCCGAACGAAGGCGAGTGAACACCATGAACGAATCGCGGGCGCCGAGCCGCAAGCTTCGCCGACCGAAGGCGATGCTCTTCGATCTGGACGGAACGCTGTACCGGGGGGATGAACCGGTACCCGGAGCGGATAAGCTTATAGAAGAACTGCAAAGCCAAGGCGTGCCCTGCTGGTACGTCACCAATAATTCGACCCGGACGCCGGCGCAAGTGGCGGAGCATTTGCATAAAATGGGCATTCCGGCGACGCCGCGGCAAGTCGTGACATCGGCGGAAGCGACGGCGCACTACGCCAAAGCCCGATATCCGAACGCCGAGGCGTTCGTCCTCGGCGAGCACGGGCTGCTCGAGGCGATGCGCGAAGCCGGGTTCACGCTTGCGGAAGGGGCGAGCGCGCAGCTTGTCGTCCAGGGAATCGACCGGTCGCTAACCTATGACCGGCTGACAGCGGCCGTCCGGCTGCTGCTCGGGGGCGCCGCTTATTTGCTCACGAACCCGGACCGGCAGCTGCCGGTGGCGGACGGCGTGCTTCCGGGCGCCGGCAGCATCGCCGCGGCGCTGGAAGCCGCGAGCGGCGTCCGGCCGACGGTCATCGGCAAGCCTTCGCCCATTCTGATGAACTTCGCGTTGGAGAGGGCGGGCATACAAGCGGAAGAAGCCTGGGTCGTCGGCGACAATCCTTCCACGGACATCGCCGCCGGCCTGGCCGTCGGGTGTCCCACGGTGCTCGTCCTCACAGGCTTGTGCACCGAACAAGATTGGAGAAGCCGCTGCGAAGCGGCGGGCGCAATGCCGGACGCCGTATGCCGAGGTCCCTCGGAACTGGCCGAAAGATGGCGGCAAATCGCAAGTCAACGAGAAGAATCGACGAAGGGATGAGGCTATCATGCCGGAATGGCCGGAAATGGACACCTATCGGCGTCTGCTTTCGCCGCTGGTTTGCGGACATACGATAACCGCGGTCGATGTAAACCGCGAGAAGACGATCAACGAGCCGATCGGCGTTTTTCAGGCTGCGCTCATCGGACGCAAAGTGCTGTTCGTGGAACGGAGAGGCAAGTATCTGCTGTTCCATCTCGACGACGGCAACCGTCTGCTGCTCCACCTGATGCTCGGCGGCTGGCTTTATTACGGACGCGAGCCGGAGAAGAAAAAGAGCGAGTACCAGGTGATCTGCACGTTCGATAACGGGGAGCGGCTGTTTTTCGGAGGCCTACGGCTCGGGTTTCTGCATCGCTTAAGCGCCAAAGGCGCCCAGGAGAGGCTGAAGGAGCTCGGGCCCGATCCGTTCGATTCCCGGCTGACGGCCCCCGTTTTCGCGAACCGTCTAAGCAAACGAAAAGGCAAACTGAAGCCCGTACTCGTCGATCAGAAGCTGGTGTCCGGCATCGGCAACTGCTACGCCGACGAAATTTGCTTCGACGCGCAGGTGCTGCCGGCCGCCGCCATTCCGGAGTTGAAGGAGGAGACGAAGCTTCGGCTGTTCGCCTCGATGCGCAAGGTGCTGGAGGAAGCGGCGGCGAACGGCGGCTACATGGACCGCAAGTTCACCGAGGACGATACGTTCGTTGGCGGCCATGACGAGCGGTGCTTCGTCTACGACCGCGAAGGGGAACCTTGTCCGCGCTGCGGAAGCCCGATCCGGATGGATATGGTCAGCTCCCGCAAAATGTTCTACTGCCCGTCCTGCCAGAGGCCCGAATGAGATGATCGTCGGCAGCCATGTGAGCACCCGGGGCGGTTATCGGGAAGCGGCGCGCGGCGCCGTCCGGATCGGCGGCAACGCGGTCCAGTATTTTCCCAAAAATCCGAGAAGCATGCAGCTGAAGTCGTTCGATCGCCAGGATGCGGAGCGGTGCGCCGAGTGGTGCCGGAACAACGGCGTCGTCTCGGTCGCGCATGGGCCTTATTTGATCAATCCTGCCGCGGAAGGCGAAGTTGCCGACCGGATGGCGGCAAGCACGCGGAACGACCTGGAGATCGCCGAGGCATGCGGCTCTGTGGGCGTCGTCGTTCATTTCGGCGTGTACAAAGGAGACAACCTGCTGGACGGTTACCGGAACATCGTCAAATGGGTCGATCAAGCGCTCGACGGATGGACGGGAAGCGCCAAAATTTTGCTTGAAAACCAGGCGGGGGACCACGGGCCGATGGGCACGACGCCGGAGGAGCTGACGACGATCCGATCGCTCAGCGCAAGACCCGAAGCGATCGGCTTCTGTCTCGACACGTGCCACCTGTTCGCCAGCGGACAATGGAACGGAACGAATTGGGACGAGTTCCGGGAGCGGGCCGGGAAGCTGGCGTTCTGGGACGGCCTCGCCGTCGTTCATCTGAACGATTCCCGCTATCCGTCCGGGTCCGGACGGGACCGACACGCCCGAATCGGGGAAGGCTTCATCGGTGCGGACGGGTTCCGCGAGCTGCTTCGCACGCCGGAGTTGGACAAGGTGCCGCTTATTCTGGAGACGCCTGTCGGCCAGGACGGCACGCATGCGGGCCAGATTGCGCGGGTTCGCCAATTGTCAGGGATGGAGGAGTGACCGTGATCAACGTATTTTTGGACGACGTCCGCCGTTGTCCGCCCGGATTCGTCGCGGCCCGATCGGCCGACGAATGTCTGGCGCTGCTTGCGGAATGCGAAGTGAATCTGCTGTCGCTGGACTTCGAACTCGGCATCGGGCAGCCGAACGGCCTCGCCGTCGTGCACGGCCTTATTGCCGCGGCCCGGTATCCGAAGGAGGTTTACGTCCATTCGTCCAGCGCGATGGGGCGTGCCATGATGGTGAAGGCGCTGCGCGAGGCCGCGCCGGGCGATGTGATCGTGCACGACGGCCCCATGCCGGAGGCCGTTCTGCAGGCTGCGGCGGCAGCGAAGGAAGGCCGGTAGCGCATGAGGGAGTGGGAAGCCGGAAGCTGGGAGAAGGAGCTGGCCGCCCCTGGCGCGCCCGGCGTTCTTTTCGTTCATACGCCGCTGTGCGGAACGTGCGCGCTCGCCCGCAAAATGCTCGGCGTCGTCGAGGCGATGATGCCGGAGCTGGCGATCGCATCCGCCAATTTGAATGTGATGCCGGGACTCGCGGAACGGTTCCGCATCGAGAGCGTTCCTTGCCTGCTCGTTCGGGAGCGGGACGGAACGTGGAGCAAAACGTACCGGTTCGGCTCGGTGGTCGAGCTTGCCGACAAATTAAGGCCGCTTATGAGTAGATAAAGGCATGGGGACAGACCGGGGAGGAGCTGGGGATCATGATCAAGCTGCACCATTTGACGCTGCGCCGGGGGGAGCGCGACATCCTTCGGGGTGTCGATCTCGAGGTGAAGGAAGGGGAGCACTGGGTGCTGCTCGGCCGCAACGGTTGCGGCAAGACGACGGTATTGGAGATGATTACGGGTTATCTGTTCCCGACCTCGGGAAAGGTGGATGTGCTCGGCAACCGGTACGGAACGGTCGACGTGCGCGAGGTTCGCAAGCAGATCGGCTACATCGGCCCGTCGTTGATCGAGAAATTTACGCTGCGCGATCCGGTGTGGGAGATCGTCGTGGGCGGATTGAACGCCTATTTGCGGGTGTACGAGGAAGTGCCGGAAGAAGTGAAGGAACGCGCTCGGCAGGAGCTTGACCGGGTCGGTTTCGGCCATATGGCGGAACAATCGTTCGGAACGCTGTCGCAAGGGGAGCGCAAGAAGGTGCTGCTTGCGCGCACGATGATGGCCGATCCGCGTCTGCTCATTCTGGACGAGCCTTGCGCGGGACTCGACCTGTACGAGCGGGAGAAGTTCCTGGAGGCGCTGAACGGCCTTGCCAGGCGGAACATGTCCATGCTGTACGTGACGCATCATATCGAGGAGATCATCCCGCTGTTCACGCACGTGGCGCTGATGGCCGAAGGCCGGATCGTCGCCTCCGGACCGAAGCGCGAAGTGCTGACGCCGGAGCTGCTGCGCTCCGCCTACGACGTGCCCGTCTCGGTCGAATGGCACGACGACCGTCCGTGGATTCGGGTAGGAAAGGAATCGAACGAATGACTGATTTTATTGCGACGGCCAATCCCGGCTTCGCCCCATATGCGATGGAGGAACTGAGAAGACGGTTCCCCGGCGTTAAGCTTGCGGGACTCGCCCCCGGCGAGACGTTCAAGCTGTCGCCCGGCCCGCTGCCGGACGGCGAGCTGATCGATTCGCTGCGCCGGGACGAACCGATTTTTCTAAGGCATCTGTTCCCGGTTCAGGAGGAAGTGCCGCTCTCTTCGGACCCTGAGGAGACGGCCGCGGCCATGAAGCGGTTCGCGCAAACCCGCGCAGATGCGCTCGGAGGTACAGCGGTGGCGGTGCAAGTGCGCAAATCGCCCGACAGCCCGTTTCCGTTCTCTTCGGCGGAAGGCCGGGACGCGATCGTCCCGGCTTTGGTCGACATGGGCGCGGAGCCGGTGGCGAAGGACGCCAAATGGATTCTGTCCGTCTATGCGGCGAAGAAGACGCTTTATCTCGGCTTGTCGAAGCCGCGCGACAACCTGTCCGATTGGCCGGGCGGCGCGGTCCGCTTCAGGCGCGAGGAAGGGCTGATCTCGCGGGCCGCCTTCAAGCTGCTGGAAGCCGAACGGACATTCGGATTGCCGCTGGGACGCTTCACGAACGCGCTCGATCTGGGTGCGGCCCCGGGCGGCTGGACGTCCGTGCTGCTGGAGCGCGGCGTCGACGTGACGGCCGTCGATCCCGCCGAGATGCACGAATCGCTGAAGGGTCATCCGCGTCTGCGCCATCTCCGGAAGAACGCGGCGGAGCTGTCGTTCGCGCCGGGCTCTTTCGATTTGCTCGTCTGCGACATGAGCTGGGACCCGCACCATACGTGCCGGATCGTATCCGGCCTGGCTCCCGCCTTGTCGGCCGGGGCTTCGGGCATCATTACGCTGAAGCTGATGTACCGCAAGCCGCTGCAGACGATCTCCGACCTGCTGGAACAATACCGTCAAACGTTCGAAATTCGGAGAGTCAAACAGTTGTTTCATAACCGCGAAGAGGTTACACTATGGGTACGCAAGCCTTGACGGACCGGGAAAGCATCCCGCGCCGGAAGACCGATGCCAGTCTCCGCTGGCCTCCCTTCCGACGCGGGATTTTTTGCTTATGACGCCCTTAAACCGGAAGAAGGCTGCGAATTTTATAGGGATCACCCCTGTCTTGGAGCGTGAGTCGCCGTGAAGGGATGGAAGGAGCCGGCCGGGGACGTCTACCGGACGGAGCCCGGTTGCCTGTTGGCCGGCCGGTACCGGATCGTCGGGCCGATCGGCCAAGGAGGCATGGGCAGCGTTCATTTGGCCGAAGACGTGAGGCTGGCCGGCAAGCTGAGGGCCGTCAAGCTGACGAAAGCTTTGCCGGAGGAGAGGGAGGCGTTTATAGCGGAAGCCCGGCTGCTCAGCCGGTTGGAGCATCCCCATCTGCCGCAAATTGTCGATTATTTCCCTCCCGACCGCAACGGGACGGCCTGCATCGTGATGGAATACGTAGCGGGAGAATCGCTTGGCGCGAGATGGCTGCAGGCGGGCGGGCGCATGCCGTTCTCCAGGTGGCTGAAATATATGCTGGACCTTTGCGACGTGCTCCGGTATTTGCACGCCCAGGAGCCGCCCGTCGTGTTTCGCGATCTGAAGCCGGCCAACGTTCTCATCGACGCAAGCGACCGGGCGATTCTGGTCGACTTCGGCATCGCCAGGCTGTACCGGAAGGACGCCAGTGCGGACACGCTTCGGCTCGGCACTCCGGGCTTTGCCGCACCGGAGCAGCTGCGAGGCGAGCAGTCCGACGCCCGGACCGATCTGTACGGATTGGGCGCGCTCGCCTATTACTTGCTGACCGGCGGCAGCTTCGCTTACCGGCGATCGGGCAGGGCGAAGCTGGACCGGGACGTTCCGCCCCTGTTTGAGGAGCTGTTGGAGCGGCTGCTCTCCGATCGGCCGGAGCATCGCCCGTCCGGCGCGGCGGAGCTGTACGAGGAGCTGCGTGCGCTCGCCGATTCCGAGCGCGGCCGGCCGCTCGCCGGCGATCGGGATCGGCTCCCGCAACCTTACGGCCCGGACGATGCAGGCCGGCCCACGGCCGGCGGAGCGACCATCGCCGCGTTCGTCTCCGCGTATCCCGGCGCGGGGGCGACGTTCGTGGCGCTGGCGCTGTCCGCCCGGCTGGCCGAGCTGGAAGTTCCGCACGCGCTCGTGGAATGTCCGGGCGGAGAGGCGGAGCTGTATTCCGTGCTGGACGGCGAGCGGAACATGCCGCCGAGAAGCGTCTTCGCCGACCCGAGCGGGGTTCGGCCGTCGTCTCCCGCGTGGCGGAGCGGCACAGCCGCCTATTATCCGCTGAACCCGGAAGCCGCGCCGCTGAGGGCGCCGGAGAACACCTTTGCCGACTGGCTCGCCCGTCTGGGCCCGTCCCTGGTGCTGCTGGACGTCTCAAGCGGCTGGGAGACGCCCGGGGTGGCGGAATGGGTCGGCCGGAACGCAGGCGCGATCTACTTCGTCGCGGATTGTTTGCCGTCCAGATGGAACGGGCGCAGGCAGCGGGCGAGCGTCCGGATGGAGGAAGAAGCGCGCCGCCGGGGAGCGGATGCGGGGTGGATCGCCAACCGGGATCACGACTTCCCGGCGCGCGCCGATTGGTTGGCCCTGTTCCCCCGGCAGCCGCAGCTGGAAGTGCCCGACATTCCGATCGGCGAAGTTTCCCGGATGTTATGGAAGGGAGGTCCGTTCGCCTTCGGCGAACGGCTGGCGGCGAAGCTGGACCGCTTCATCCGGCGGGAATGGATGAGGCGGTAGCGTGAGGCGCCCTTGGCGCGTGCAGGCCGCGGCAGATGGAAAGCGTTAACCGTCGATCGATATAGACAAGCATGCTACAATAAAGGTCGAGGATTCATTCGGCTCCGTCCATAAACCGATCGATTTTATCGTTGCGCCCGCCGGATTTTTGCTGCTGACGGTTTGGCGCCAGCCGCCATGGCCGGTCGCGGCGTTCGGCGCGGCATTTGGAATTATAGCGTTATAACGGAGAGGTGTATGTATGAGCGAGAAAATTCTTATCATAGAAGACGAAGACGGAATCGCGCGGATTCTTCAGCTCGAGCTGGAGCATGAAGGCTATGAAGTCGGCCGGGCCAAGGATGGCCGGGCCGGTCTCGAGATGGCGACGGAAGGCGGCTGGGACTTGGTGCTGCTCGACGTCATGCTGCCGGGCCTGAACGGCATCGAGGTGCTGCGGCGCCTGCGGCAGAACGACCATACGGTGCCCGTCATTTTGCTGACGGCGCGGGACACCGTTCCGGACAAGGTGAGCGGCTTCGAGCACGGAGCCAACGATTACGTCACGAAGCCGTTCGCGATGGAAGAGCTGTTGGCTCGGGTCCGCAATTTGCTGCGCATATTCAAAGCGTCCCGCGAAGGCGAGAGCGAGGATGTCATCCGCGTCGGCGATTTGACGATCGAGCTGATGACGCGCAAAGTGTTCCGCAAGGACCACGCGATCGATTTGACGCCGCGCGAATTCGAACTGCTGCACTATCTCGCCCGCCACAAGAACGAGGAGAAGACGCGCGACGAAATTTTGTCCGACGTCTGGGGTTACGAATATATCGGCGACACGAATGTAGTGGATGTGTACATCCGGTATTTGCGTCAAAAGATGGACAAAGGATACCGCCACAAGCTGCTGCATACGGTCAGGGGCGTCGGTTATATGATGAAGGAGCCTGACGCATGACGCTTCGCTCCCGCTATACGCTTTTTACTGTATTCTGGTTGATCTTCATCTTGCTGTTGTATAATATTTTTGTTTATTTCTTCGTCATCCGCGTGACGACGCGTGGAGAGCTGCAGTTGATCGCCAGCAAGGCCGATCTTGTCGTCGAGACGCTCCGCAAGAACAAATACCAGCCGCTCGACGATCCGAAGCTGCTCAGCGACATGTACAACGCCAACGAAGTCATTCGCATCGTGCGCAAGGATTCCACCGTCGTCAACGTGGTGGGGATCGACAAGGAGCTCATGTCCATCACGCCCGTCATCAGCAACGTCACCCGTTCGGATTCGGTTCGCATTGACGGGCAGCGGGCGCTGATCTATTCGGTTCCGATCTATCGGAACGACACGCTGATCGGCGTGGTGGAAGGGATGCGGCGGCTTACCGCGCTCGACGGCTACCTGCAAATTTTGTTGGGCGCGCTAAGCGTAACGAGCATCGGGGCGATCGTCTTCGCCATCTTCGGCACGTACTGGTTCACCTCCCGGCTGACCGGACCGATCGGCCAGATGGTGCAGACGATGCGCGAGATCGACCGAAGCGGCGTTTTGCACCGGGTGAAGATGGGGCGCGAAGAGACGGTCGAGCTGCAACAGCTCATTCGCGCGTTCAACCAGATGATCGATCGCATCGATCGCAGCATCGAGCGGCAGAAGCAATTCGTCGCGGACGCGTCGCACGAGCTGAAGACGCCGCTGACCGTCATCGGAAGCTACGCCGACATGCTCAAGCGGTGGGGACGGGACAACGCCGAGGTTCGCGACGAGGCCATCGAGGCGATTGTGAAGGAGACGGAACGGCTGAAAAAGCTGACCCATTCGATGCTGACGCTGGCCGAAGCCGAGCAGGACGATTGGCTGCACGCCAGCCGCTTCGACGTCTCTAAGGTTGTGAAGGAACTGGCCGTCGTACTCGGCACGACGTTCCAGCGGGAAATTCGCGTTCACGCTCCTTCCGGTTCTGTCGCAATGGTCGGAGACAAGGATAAGATCCGCCAGCTGCTGCAAATTTTGATCGACAACGCGATCAAATACAGCAAGGAGCCGATCGACGTTCGCATTCAGCTCGTCAAAAACAACGTGAAGATAGAAGTGACCGACTACGGTATCGGCGTGCAAGAGAGCGAAATCCCGTTTCTGTTCGAGCGGTTCTACCGGGTGGACGAAGCCCGTCACCGTTCGACCGGAGGGAGCGGGCTGGGGTTGTCGATCGCGAAGAAGATCGTCGACCTTCACGGAGGGAGCGTCGAGGTGTTCAGCAAGCCCGGCAACGGAACGACGATCGTCCTTCAGTTCCCGCGCAATTTGCACCATTCATAAACAGTAGACGGAAGGATAGGATGGCCATTATGAAGATGAGAGTATCGGCGGTTCAATTCGAACTGCGCGACGTCGAACATTTCGGCGCGTTTGAGGAACAGGTGAAGCATTACGTGCGCAACGCTTCCGAATACGGATCGAAATTCGTGCTGTTCCCGGAATTTGTGACGACGCCGCTGCTGGCGATCGGCGATACGACCGGCCGAGGCCGGCCCGTCGGCGAATTGGCCGATTATACGGAAGCATACCGGACCCTGTTCTCCGGCCTGGCGCAGGAATACGGGATGTACATTGTCGGTGGGACGCATGTCACCCGTGCGGGCGACAAGCTTCGGAACACCGCGTTTCTGTTTGCGCCGGACGGGCGCGTGTTTACGCAGGATAAGCTGCACATTACGCCGACGGAGCGGGAAGAGTGGAACGTGTCGCCGGGAGAAGGCGTGTCGGTGTTCGAGACCGAATACGGCAAGATCGGCTTGCTGACCTGCTATGACATCGAATTCCCGGAGATCGTGCGCATCGTTCGGGCCCAAGGAGCGGACGTCGTGTTCTGCCCTTCGTGCACCGACGACCGGCACGGCTTCTACCGTGTCCGGTATTGCTGCCACGCCCGGGCGGTGGAGAACCAGATCTACATCGTAACGACCGGCACCGTCGGTTCGCTGCGCAAGGTCGACTTCATGCGAGCCAATTACGGCCAAGCGGCCGTCATCTCGCCGAACGACATCCCGTTCCCGCCGCGGGGCATTCTGTGCGAAGGGGAGATCAACGCGGACATGCTCGTGACGGCCGACCTCGATCTGTCGCTGTTGGAGGACGTGAGGAAGGCGGGTTCCGTCACGACGTGGCGCGACCGGCGCACGGACCTTTACCCGGATTGGGCTTAAGCGGCGCGGTCGAAGAAGGAGGGGACATCATGTTCAAAAGCTGGATCGCAACCGATGGCGAACGCATGGTTCCGGCTGTCATCCGCAATTACGGGCGCCAAGACTTCGCCGGATTGATCGACGTGCAGAAGGCGTGCTTTCCGCCCCCGTATCCGTCCGAGCTGTGGTGGAACGAAGCGCAGCTGAACGAACACGTGACGCGGTTTCCCGAAGGCGCGTTGTGCGTGGAAATGGAGGGCCGAATCGTCGGTTCGATGACGGCGCTCCGCCGCACCCTTCGAGGGGACGAGCGCCACGATTGGGCTTCCGTCACCGACGACGGCTACATACGCAACCACGAGCCCGACGGCGACACGCTGTATGTCGTCGACATCTGCGTCAGGCCCGAATATCGCCGTTTCGGACTCGGCCGCTGGCTCATGCATTCGATGTACGAGACTGTCGTCCATCTCGGCTGCCGCCGCCTGCTCGGCGCCGGGCGCATGCCGGGTTATCACCGGGTAGCGGATCGCCTGACGCCCGAGCAGTATGTCGAGAAAGTAAAGACGGGCGAATGCAAAGACCCGGTGCTGACGTTCCTGCTCAAATGCGGACGGCTCCCGGTCGGCGTCGTGCGCGACTATTTGGAGGACGAGGAATCCGGGAACAACGCGGCGCTCATGGAATGGAGAAATCCGTTTGCGGCCCATGAATGACGCCCGCACTTCAAGCAAAAACGAGCCTCAGCGCCAGTACATAAGAGGCTTCAGAACGTTGGTGTTCCAAATTTCCGGGTCGATCACGTTGGCGAATCTGAAAGTAAAAGACAGCGTTATTGCATGACAGGACAGATAATTGCAAGGAGATGAGCAGCGCATGTTGGAATACCGGAAAATCACGTCCGTGGACGACCCTTATTTCGCGAAAATGCACAAGCTGATGGGCGAAGTGTTCCCGCCGGAGGAAGTGCTAGCGTTCGAGCTGTGGAAGGAGCCGCTGGAGGACCCGACCATTCAAGTGTACGCAGCCGTGCTTGACGGCGAAGTGGTCGGAGCGACCGAGTATCGTTACCGGCCCGAGCTGCAGGTGGCGATGACCGACTTTACGATAATCGGCCGAGCCGGGCTGGGCATCGGGCGCTTCCTGCTCGTGGAAAGGGAGAAGCACCTTCGGCAGTTGGAGCGCGAATCCGGCACGACGTCGCTCGGCATGTTCGCCGAAATTTACGATCCCGGGACCGAAGCGGCGGCGTCGCACAGCTTCGGCAGCTTGCAGCCGATGAATCCGGTCGTGCGGCGCGAAGTGCTGTCCCATCTCGGCTTCCGCAAGCTCGATATCGATTACGTTCACCCGTCCTGGGACCACGAAGGCAAGGCCGTGAGAGGTCTCGATTTCTGCTTCCGTCCGGCGGACGACTCGCTGACTGCGCTTCCTTCCTCGCTGCCGAGCCGCTTCCTGCGGTGGTATTATTCGGCGCTGCCGAACAAGCCGCGGGAGTGGGAAGAGATGATGCAGGCGCTGGAGGCGCGGGAGAGCGTCGCGCTGCTGCCGATTTAAAGGGTAGGGAGCGAACGGTTCTAGGCATGAAAATAACGTTTCTGGGCAACGGAGATTCGCTCGGCACGCCGAGAGTTTATTGCGATTGCGACGTATGCAAGGAAGCGAGGACGACGGGGCTGAACGTAAGGCTTCGTCCTTCGATCTGGCTGGAAAGCGAAGGGGAAGAGCCGCTACTGGTCGACTGCGGGCCGGATTGGCGGACGCAGATGGAGAAGCTTGGCGTAAGAAGCGTCAGGCATGGGCTCCTGACCCATGCGCACTTCGACCATATCGGCGGCTTGGTGGAATGGGCCGACGGTTGCCGTTGGCGGGAGGAGACGGCGGACCTCCGCGCCCCAAGCGAAGTGCTGGCGGAAGTCGTTCAGCGGTTCCCCTGGCTCGAAAGCCGGTTCCGCATGATCGCCGTCGACGGCGGCTGGAGCTATGGCGGCTGGAGCGTCCAGCCTTGGAAGGTAAATCACGGGAAAAACGGGTTCGCCTACGCCTACCGCTTCCAAAGGCAAGACGGCAGCGGACGGGCTTGGGCTTATTGCCCGGATTCGTTCGACCTGTCCGAAGCCGAGAAAGCGCCCCTTCGCGGCCTCGAGCTGCTCGTGCTCGGCACGAGCTTCTACGAGGAGCCGTATCCGCGGGAAACCCGGTCGCTCTACGACGTCCGCGAAGGCCTAAAGCTTGCGGAAGAGGTCGGGGCGGAACAGGCGATATTCACCCATCTGTCGCACGATATCGACTTGAGGAAGGATTACGGCCTGCCCGCCGGCATCCGCTTCGCCCGCGAGGGACTCATCGTCGAGCTGTAAGCCGCGTCAATCCCGGCTGCGGATGACGAGAAGCTGTCCTTCGCCGAGGGCGATCGTGCCTTCCGGATCCGCCAGCCTGTTGCTGATGCCGAGCGACATGCCGATGCGCAGCGTGGCGTTCCGCAGCGGGTAAACAAAACCGTTCAGCGTAATGCCCGACGCCTCCGGGGTCAGGGGCAGCAGCGAAATATTCGGATAGCGGGGGTCCGCTTCCACCCGGCAGACGTTCGGTCCGGAGAGGAGGCGGATTTCGTTATGCTCGTCGGCCAGCGCCGCCGAGACGGATGCGTCCGCGGCGAGCCGGAGCAGATGAACGTTGGCCAGGCTATGGTCGAACCGGGTGCCGAGGCCGCCGACGATGACGACATTCCGGCAGCCTCTGGCGATGGCCTCGCGCAAAGCGAGCTCGGTGTCGGTCCAATCTTTGTCGGCGGCATCGAACGTTTTGCATTCGAGCGCCGCTTCGCGGACGGCGGCGAGCTGGTCGGGACGGATCGAATCGAAGTCCCCGACCGCCAGATGGGGCGCGAATCCCCGCTCGATCAGGAACAGCGCGCCCCGATCCGCTCCGATCAGGAAGTCGCCGGGACGGATAAGGGGCGGCGCCCAATCCCCGAGGCGCCCTCCGGTAAAAATCAAAGCGCGCGTTTGCGCCGCATTCGTCATGGGATGAAATCCTCCTTGGTGCGCCGTTGCCGGTTGTCCGGCATCTCCAACAGTATAACGCGGAAGCGGCGCCGATGCGAAGAACAAAAACAGTTGCGAAGCTCGAATTCGAGCCGATACAATAGGGATAATTTGCGGAATTTCGGCAGGTATGGTCGGATTCGGCGGTTATAGCGGTTATAAAGGAAAAGCGGGGCGGATTCGTTGCATTGGGACATGTTTCACCTGTTCAGCTTGATCGGTACGATCGCGTTCGCGGTCAGCGGGGCGATCGTGGCCATGGAGGAAGAATACGATATTCTCGGCGTATTCGTGCTCGGGCTCGTTACGGCCTTCGGAGGCGGCGTCGTGCGCAATCTGCTGATCGGCGCTCCGGTCACGACGCTGTGGAATCAAAGTCTGTTCCTCAATACGGCGACGATATCGATTTTTATCGTCTTTATTTTGCCGGTCGCCTGGATTCAACATTGGAAGAGGGCGGAGGCGTTTTTCGACGCGATCGGTTTGTCCGCCTTCGCGATTCAGGGCGCGCTCTACGCCGTCGAAGCGAAGCTCCCCTTGAACGCGGTTACCGTGGCCGCCATGCTGACCGGCATCGGCGGCGGCATGATTCGGGACATTATGGCGGGCCGCAAGCCGCTCGTGCTTCGCGACGAAATTTACGCCGTATGGGCGCTCGGGGCGGGTTTTGCGGTCGGGCTCGGGCGCGTCTCGGGGACGTGGGAGCTGTTTGTTCTTTTCCTGCTCGTCGTGACGTTCCGGATGCTATCCGTTCATTATAAGTGGAAGCTGCCGAGGCGGTCCTTGCGGCCGGTTCCAAGCAACCGAAAGGATGGTTCGACATGACTTATCGCGTGTTATTCGTTTGTCTGGGCAACATTTGCCGCTCCCCGATGGCGGAAGCGGTGCTTCGGCATCAACTTCGGGAAGCGGGGCTCGGCGATCGGGTGGAGGTCGGTTCGGCGGGAACGGGGGACTGGCATATCGGCCGGCCCCCGCACGAAGGAACCCGCAAGCTGCTGAAACGCCACGGCATCTCCTACGAAGGGATGACGGCAAGTCAATTGCGGCGGGAGGACGGGGACCGGTACGACTTGATCGTCGCGATGGACGGCCGCAACGAACGGGATATTCGCGCGGTCATCGGACCCGGCGCGCGGGCGGAAGTGATTCGCTTCCTGACGCTGGTGCCCGAGCTCGGAGTCGATGACGTCCCGGATCCCTACTATACCGGCAACTTTGAAGAGGTGTACGAGATGGTGCGGGAAGGATGCTCGCGGCTCGTCAAGCGGATCGAAAGCCGGCTTGCGGGCGGGGAGTAAGCCGCCAAGCGGTGTCCGCCGCCGGCATGCAAGAACGCCTTCGCCACCGGCCGCGTCCCGGTTCGCGAAGGCGTTCTTTCTTATCGTCTCACATATGCGCCGACGGTCCGAGAAACGCGCCGAGCGCTTCGGGCAGTTCGGATTGCCAGAAGCCCCATTTGTGCTCGCCGTTTTTCTCGCGGTAATCGATATACGCGCCGCGCTGCTCCAGCATCCGGCGGGCGAACCGGTTCAGCTCCACGAAGTTGAACGTGCCGTGGTCGGTCTCGTAGGCGTTCTCCTGAAGGCCGACCGTCATCCAGACGGACAAGCCGGACAGATCGGACGCCGCCCGGATTTGGGCGATGGAGCCTTCGTAATAAGCGCCGGACAGCGACAGGACGCGCGTGAACAGATCGGGCCTCTCGATGGCGATGGAGAGGCTGACGGCGCCCCCGAGCGAATCGCCGGCGAGCAGCCGCTCCTCCGGCTTCCTGCGGACGGCCGTATTTTGTTCGACGAACGGAACGAGTTCCAGAGTGAAAAACCGCACATAGGCCTCGTGGCGCTCTCCGCCCCGCATGTACTCGGACGTCCGGAGCTTCTTGTCCACGTCGACGCCCACGATGACGAACGGCTCCCAGCCGTCTTCCAGGATCAGCTTCTGCGCGATCGTCGCGATCCGTCCGAAGTTGAAGAAATCTTCGCCGTCTTGGCAATAGACGACCGGATAGCTAAGCAGCTCCTGGTAGCCGGGCGGAAGGTAGACGCGAATCGTTCTTTTTCCTTCGGGCAAATAGCGGCTCGGCACTTCGTGCCGGACAATGGTGCGTTTGAACAGGCGATCGTCGGTCATCGGACAACATCCTCTCTTTGCTGTCTGTAGGGTATGGCTGGAGGCCCGCATGGGCACAACATAGGGAAGGCGGGTGCGGGTTCGGTTCCGCCCTCGTTCGTGTTAGCCATCCGGCCCGGAAGGCGGAATGCGACACGTCCAAGCGGGGCGAACAAGCTCGTGAAATCGTTGTCACGATGCGAATTGCAGCACGCCGTCCCTCTCGTTTGTATCACCCTGTTTTACTCAAAAACGAATTCTGTACTATAAACAAACGCAAGCAAGAATCAAAGTAAAATAAGCAAAAATGGCTATTTTGCTTTGACCAAATGAGTCATACAGAGCTATAATAATTCTATAACAGAAAGCCCTCTTCCACAATTCTAGACGAGGTGAGCGATAATGAGTAAAGGTTCTTTGGACGCTCCGGCTAAGCCGGTTCAATCTCTTTCGCACGAAGTGCGCTCGGAAGACGTCGCGCCGCTGCGGATATTGTCTCCCGAAGGAGAAGTCATCAACCCCGACCGGATGCCCGAACTGACCGACGAACAATTGAAAGAAATCATGTACCGCATGGTGTTCACCCGCACCTGGGACGACCGCGCCGTCAATCTGGGCCGCCAGGGGCGCCTGGGCTTCTATGCGCCGGTGTCCGGCCAGGAAGGCACGATGGTCGGCAGCGAATACGCCCTGACCAAGGAAGATTTCATCTGCCCGGGTTACCGCGACATGCCGCAGATCGTCTGGCACGGCCTGCCGCTGTACCAGGCGTTCCTGTATTCCCGCGGTCACCAGCACGGCGGACAGATTCCGGAAGGCGTCAACGTGCTGATGCCTCAGATCATTATCGGCGCGCAAATTTTGCACGCGACGGGCATCGCCATGGGCTTCAAGCTGAAAGGCGAGAAGCGCGTCGCCATCACGTACACCGGCGACGGCGGCTCTTCGGAAGGCGACTTCTACGAAGGCTTGAACTTTGCCGGCGCCTTCAAGCTGCCGGTCATTTACTTCGTGCAGAACAACGGCTACGCCATCACGACGCCGTTCGCGAAGCAGACGGGCGCGCAATCGATCGCGCATAAGGCGCTGGCGGCCGGCATCCGCGGCGTTCAAGTCGACGGCATGGACGTTCTCGCCGTCATCTCCGCTGTTCGCGAAGCGGCCGAGATCGCCCGCGAAGGCGGCGGCGCGACGCTGATCGAGGGGCTGACGTACCGTTTCCGCCCGCACTCGATGTCCGACGACGCAACGAAGTACCGCACGAAGGACGAAGAACAGGAATGGAGCCTCAAAGACCCGATCGTCCGCTTCAGCAAGTTTTTGGAAGCGAAGGGCTTATGGACGGAAGAAGACACGGCGCGCGTTCGGGAAGAAGCGAAGGCTGCCGTAAACGAGCATATCAAGAAAGCCGAGCAGACGGAGAAAATGACCGTGGCCGGGCTGATCGACAGCATGTTCGAGCACACGCCGCCGCACCTGGAAGAGCAAAAGGCGGATTTCTAAGCCAATCAACGAAGCTGATAAACCATAGATGGGAGAGTTAGCAGCATGGCACAAATGAATATGATCGAGGCCATTAAAGACGCAATGCGGGTCGAGCTGAAGCGCGACCCGAACGTGCTCATCTTCGGCGAGGACGTCGGCCATGTCGGCGGCGTGTTCCGGGCGACGGAAGGGCTTCAAGCCGAATTCGGCGAACATCGCGTGTTCGATACGCCGCTCGCCGAATCCGCCATCGGCGGCCTGGCCGTCGGTCTTGGCACCCAGGGGTTCCGTCCGATCGCTGAAATTCAGTTCGTCGGCTTCATCTTCGAAGCGCTCGACCAAATGTTCGTTCAAGCCGCGCGCATGCGCTACCGCTCCGGCGGCCGCTACAACGCGCCGATCGTGTTCCGCACGCCGTTCGGCGGCGGCGTCAAGGCGGCGGAGCTGCATACGGATTCCTTGGAAGGCTTGGCCATCCAGACGCCGGGCATCAAGGTGATCGTGCCTTCCAATCCTTACGATGCCAAAGGCTTGCTCATTTCCGCGATCCGCGACAACGATCCGGTCTTCTTCATGGAGCATTTGAACTTATACCGCGCGTTCCGCGACGAAGTGCCGGAAGGCGAATACACTGTGCCGATCGGCAAAGCCAAAGTCGTTCGCGAAGGGACGGACGTGACGATCATCGCCTACGGCCTGATGGTCCATACGGCGCAGAAGGCGGCGGACGAGCTCGAGAAGAACGGCATCAAGGCCGAGATTATCGATCTGCGCACGCTGCAGCCGCTTGACATCGACACGATCGTCGCCTCCATCCAGAAGACGAACCGGGCGATCGTCGTGCAGGAAGCCCAGAAGTCCGCAGGGGCCGCCGCGGAAATTATCGCCCAGATCAACGAGAAGGCGATCCTCCATCTGGAAGCGCCGGTGTTGCGCTGCGCCGCTCCGGACACGGTTTATCCGTTCGCCCAAATCGAGGACGCATGGCTGCCGACGCCGGCCCGCATCGTGAAGAAAGTTAACGAAGTGCTGCAGTTCTAACTAGACAGGAGGATTCGACGTGGCTCGATTCGAATATCGCTTCCCGGAGCTCGGCGAAGGCTTGCATGAAGGCGAAATCGTCAAAATGCACATTGCGCCGGGCCAGACGGTGACGGACGAAGATATCATTATGGAAGTTCAGAACGACAAGGCGATCGTGGAAGTTCCTTGTCCGGTGAACGGCAAAGTGCTTGAGGTGTTCGGCAAGGACGGCCAAGTCATGCATGTCGGCGAAGTCGTCGCCGTCATCGAGGCCGAAGGCGAGCTGCCGGATTCGATTCACGCTTCCGAAGCGCAATCGGCTCAAGGCAATGCGCCGCAGGGCGGCGCCGATACGCAAGGCCAACCTGCGCAAGCGCCGGCGGCCGAAGCTGCCCAAGCGCAACCGGCCGCTGCGGCTAAGCCTGCCGACAAAGCGCTCGTGCTCGCCACGCCGAGCGTGCGGAAGCTCGCCCGCGAGAAGGGCGTCGCTATCGCCGACGTGCCCGGCACCGGCAAGAACGGCCGCATTACGCGCGAAGACGTGCTCGCGTTCGCGGCCGGCGGCGCGCCCGCGCAAGCGCCGGAAGCCGCAGCCGCAGGCGGACAAGCCGCGCCCGCTCCGGCCGCCCGCGCCGTTCAAGCGGGCCCGGGCGTCGAGGAGCGCGTGCCGTTCAAGGGCATCCGCAAGGCGATCGCGAACGCAATGGTCAAATCGGCTTATACCGCTCCGCACGTCACCTTGATGGACGAAGTCGACGTCTCCGCACTCGTCGCGCTGCGCAGCCGCTCCAAGCCGGTCGCCGAGAAGAAAGGCGTCAAGCTGACCTATCTGCCGTTCATCGTCAAGGCGCTCGTCGCGGCCTGCCGCGAATTCCCGGCTTTGAACGCCACGATCGACGAAGCGGCAAACGAAATCGTCTACAAGAAGTATTACAACATCGGCATTGCGACCGACACGGACAACGGCCTCATCGTCCCGGTCGTCTTCGACGCGGACCGCAAGAACATCTGGACGATCGCGAACGAGATCCGCGATCTCGCATCCCGCGGCCGCGAAGGCAAGCTCGCGCCGAACGAGATCAAAGGCAGCACGATTACGATTACGAACATCGGCTCGGCCGGCGGCATGTTCTTCACGCCGATCATCAACTTCCCGGAAGTCGCCATTCTCGGCACCGGCCGCATCTCCGAGAAGCCGGTCATCAAGAACGGCGAGATCGTTCCGGCGCAAGTGATGGCACTGTCGCTCAGCTTCGACCACCGCATCATCGACGGCGCAACCGCCCAGAACTTCTTGAACTACATTAAACAGCTGCTCGCCGATCCCGAGCTGCTCGTCATGGAGGTATAAGACAATGGTCGTAGGAGACGCTTCTCTCGATATCGATTTGCTCGTCATCGGAGCGGGCCCCGGCGGTTACGTCGCGGCCATCCGCGCCGCCCAGCTCGGCCAGAAAGTCATTATCGCGGACAAGGGCAACTTCGGCGGCGTCTGTCTGAACGTCGGCTGCATCCCGTCCAAAGCGCTCATTAATGCCGCTCATCATTACGAAGAAATGCTGCATGCCGACAAGTACGGCTTGTCCGCCGAGAAGGTGGGCGTTGATTTCGGCAAGGTGCAAGAATACAAGCAATCCGTCGTCAAGAAAATGACCGGCGGCGTCGAAATGCTGCTGAAGGCGAACAAGGTGGAGATGTTCTCCGGCGAAGTCATGTTCATCAACGAGCATGAAGCGCGTCTGTTCAACGACCAGGAAGCGCCGCGATACCGGTTCAAAAACTGCATTATCGCGACCGGCTCCCGTCCGATCGAGCTTAAAGCCTTCCCGTTCGGCGGGCGCATTCTGTCCTCGACCGAAGCGCTGTCGCTGCCGGAAGTGCCGAAGAGCCTGATCGTCATCGGCGGCGGCTACATCGGGGCGGAGCTCGGCCAAATGTATGCCAAGTTCGGCACGCAAATTACGATTCTCGAAGGCGCCGACACGATTCTGCCGGGCTTCGACAAGGATATGAGCCAGCTCGTCGTCAAGAAGCTGAAGAAGAACAACGTCGAGATCGTCAACGGCGCCTTGGCCAAGAGCGCGGAGCAAACGGACAAAGACGTTACCGTTACGTATGAAGCGAACGGCGAGACGAAGACGGTAACGGCCGAGTATTTGCTCGTTACCGTCGGCCGTCGCCCGAACACGGACGGCGAGCTGGGCCTCGACCTGATCGGCGTCAAAGTCGGCGAACGCGGCCTGATCGAAGTCGACGACCAATGCCGCACGAACATCCCGCACATCTACGCCATCGGCGACATCGTGCCGGGACCGGCGCTGGCGCACAAAGCTTCCTACGAAGCCAAAGTTGCAGCCGAAGCGATCGCGGGCCTGCCTTCCAAAGTCGATTACAAGTGCATTCCCGCGGTCGCGTTCACCGATCCCGAATGCGCAAGCGTCGGCTATACGGAGAAGGAAGCGAAGGACAAAGGCTACAACGTCAAGTCGAGCAAGTTCCCGTTCGGCGGCAACGGACGCGCGGTAACGCTCGACGGCGCCGACGGCTTCATGAAGATCGTCTCCGACGCGGATAGCGGCCTTGTGCTGGGCGCGCAAATCGCCGGCGTCGAAGCTTCCAACATGATCGCCGAGCTCGGTCTCGCCATCGAGATGGGCGCCACGGTCGAAGATATCGCCTTGACGATCCACGCGCACCCGACGTTGGGCGAAATTGCGATGGATACGGCGGAGCTCGCCTTGGGCCATCCGATCCATACGATTGCGCCGAAGCGCTAAGGCTGGCGTATGCGTAACACAAAAAGCCGTTCCCCCGGCAGACGATGCTGTGCGGGAATGGCTTTTTGACATTGCGTATCTTATGCGTTCTTCTCGAACCAGAGGTTCTGGAAATCGATCCAGCCGAGCGAGTTCAGGCTGACGCCGCGCAGCGACGGATGGTGGTAGGTGTTGAGTTGGCGGTGGTGGAGGAACAGAATGACGGCTTCGTCGCGCAGCCGGTCTTCGATCTCCCGCAGCAGCAACCGTCTGCCCGCAGCATCCGCGGTCAGGGCGGCGTCGATCCGGTTCAATATCCAATCCAGCCGCTCCTCGTCCAAGAAGGACTGAACGATGCACGCTCCATGCTCGTAATGCTCGATCTCGCAAACTTCGTCTTCCGCAAAGACGACGCCGGAGATCGTGAAGTCCGTCTCCTGGATGCAGGACGAATCGGTCACCTGATCCCAGGTGGTGACGACGATCTCGGTATTGATGCCCCATTCGGCCAGCCGGTTCGCGATCCAGTTGGCGTCCGTCTCGTACTTCTCGTGAGCGCCGAAACGAAGCACGGCTCCGTCGTACCCGCTCTCCCGAAGAGCGGCGCGGATCCGCTTCGGATCGTAAGCCCCGATCGGCAGAGACGCGCTTACTTCGGGACGAAAGCTGGCGGCCGGCAGCGCCCGTTCGCCTCCGAGATCCTCGATCATCGCCGGGGGATGGAGAATCATGCGGACGGCTCTCCGGAACGCTTCGGACTGCTGCGGTCCAAGCCGGTTCAAGTTCCAGGTCACCATCGTACAGCCCCGGCACAGCTTGATCAGCCGCTGCCAATTCTCGTCCGGCTTCTTCTCGTCTTCGCTCGGGTCCGTATCGAACGTGTGCAGCACCTCCGGCCAGCAGCTCGGATCCGTGAGGCAGTCTTCCGGCATGATGACGATCTGCACACCGTCGAGGTACGCCCGACCCGCGTAATAATTCGCGAAGGAGGCCAATTCGATCAGATGAGGCGTCAAAGCGGCTAGACGGAACGGACCGGACCCGATCGGCAACTGCCAAAAGTCGGCTTCCTCGCGTCCCGCCAAATCTTTGGGCAAAATGGAGGCGGCGGCGGAGCACATAAACCGGTCGAAAATCCGGTTCGGCCGGTGCAAGCGGAAGCGAAGGACGCGGGGCCCTCGCGGCTCCACAGCCGCCACGCCGCGCATGAGCCAGCGGTTGGGCGTATCTCCGGCGAGGCGTTCAAACGTGAACGCCGCGTCTACCGACGTCAGCTCCCGGCCGTCATGGAACAGCACGCCTTTGCGAAGGTAGAACGTCCACTCGGTTCCTTCCTCGTTCGACGTCCAATGGTGGGCGATGCCCGGCACGATGCGCTCGAGCTTCTCGTCGAATCGAACGAGCCGATCGTAAATTTGCCGGACGAGGTGCGCGTCGAACGCATAGTTGACTTGGGCGGGATCGAGCGACACCACCGGACGGTAAACGGGGAAGCGAAGAATATCGCTAGCCGTAGCGCCTTCGAGCTTTTCCTGCTGGTAGCCGAAATGGCCGTTCAGCCAGTCCAGAAACTTAGGCTTGGCGGAAGAGTCGTGCCCGAATTCGTTCAGCAGCTCGAACGATTGCTTGTAGTCGCCGCGCTGCGCCAACCCCCGCGACAGCTCGAGCAGAAGCGGTTCCTTATCGGCCTTGAACGAGAGGCGCGAACGGTTGCCGCGCCCTCGGCCGGGGGACCACTCGATCAAATGGTCGTCCGCGAGCTTGCGCAGAATGAGCTTGGCGTTCCGGGGCGTGCAGTACAAGGCGTCCGCCAGCTCTTCCAGCGTCACTTCGACGGGCGTCCCGACGGCGCGGCGGCCGTTGAACCGATCGTACAGCGACAGATAACGTTCGATAGACGAAATGGCTCATTCCTCCCGGGTGACGGCGTTCGATAAGAAAAACTTCTATCGAAGCCCTCGAACTTAAACTTTCTGCAACGTTCAAAAGAGGAAATCATTGATTTACATTTTACGCCTCGCTTGCCCTTTTGACCACTGCTGCGGCCAGCAGGAGAAAAAATATTCCGGACTCCGTCTCGTCTTCCGTCCCTCGGAAAGACTATAATGGAACAGACAGGCGGCGGCAGCCCGCAGAGAGGAGCAATCATTATGGAGACAAAGGCCAAACCGATCAGCAGGTCGCGTTCCATCCAGACGACGCTCGTTTTTCCGGGCGACACCAATTACCACGGCACGATGTTCGGCGGCAATCTGATGAAATTCATCGACGAAGTTTGTGTCATTGCGGCGATGCGTCATTGCGGAAGAAGGGTCGTTACCGCTTCGACGGACAGCCTGGATTTCAAGTCGCCGATCCGGATGGGCGAGGCGGTGGAGCTCGAGGCGTTCGTCACCTGGACCCGGCGCACGTCCATGGAGCTGTACTGCATCGTCCGGGCCGAAAATTTGGAAACCGGCGAGCGCCGGGAGACGGTGACGGCGTTCAGCACGTTCGTAGCCGTGGACGAGGAGGGCCGCCCGACGGAAGTGCCGCCCGTCTACCCGGAGACGGAGGAGGAACGCAAGCTGCACGAGAGCGCGCCGGAAAGGTACGAGCACCGGAAGCGGCGCCGGCTGGAGCAATTTTCGCAAAATTAAAGTGTCCTTGCGTGCGACCATCGAGAAGTCGACAGGCGGAGCGCCCAATGATACAATCATCCATAAAAAGACGACAAAAAGGTGTGTTGGCGTTGCGCAATTATTTGGATCTGTTGCAGGATATTCTCGATCACGGGGTGCGGAAGGACGACCGGACGGGTACGGGGACGCTTAGCGTCTTCGGACGGCAGCTCCGGTTCGACTTGTCCGAAGGGTTTCCGCTCGTCACGACGAAGCGTATTCATCTGAAATCGGTCGTTCACGAGCTGCTCTGGTTTCTGCGCGGAGATACGAACATCCGTTACCTGAAGGAAAACGGCGTGACGATCTGGGACGAATGGGCGGACGAGAACGGCGATCTCGGTCCCGTCTACGGCTCCCAATGGCGAGCGTGGGAGACGGCGGACGGGCGGACGATCGACCAGATCGCGCAGGTCGTCGAGGCCATCAAGAACAATCCCGATTCCCGCCGTCATCTCGTCAGCGCCTGGAACGTGGGGGAGATCGACCGGATGAAGCTGCCGCCGTGCCACTTCGTTTTCCAATTTTACGTTGCCGAAGGCAAGCTGAGCTGCATGCTGACGATGCGCTCGGTCGACACGTTCCTAGGCCTTCCGTTCAATATCGCCTCTTACGCTCTTCTGACCCATATGGTGGCGCAGCAGTGCGATTTGGAGCCCGGCGAATTCATCTGGTCGGGAGGAGACGTGCATATTTACGCCAACCATCTGGAGCAAGTGAACCTGCAGCTTACCCGCGAGCCGTATCCGCTTCCGAAGCTGATCATCAAGCGGAAGCCGGAGTCGATCTTCGATTATACGTTCGAAGATTTCGAGTTCGAGGGCTACCGGTATCATCCCGGCATTAAAGCGCCGGTGGCCGTATAAGGGAGCGCGGAGGGCGTCCGGAAGGACGCTTTTTTCATCGCTTGCTGGCCAATCGTATCCGAACGTTTCCAGACATTTGTAACCGATTGTTCGGTAGTCACGAATTAAGGCCTTATGGTATGATGGAAATAACACAAAAGTAAGGGTGTCGCTTATGTCCATTACGCTCATCGCCGCCGTCGCCGCGAACGGCGTCATCGGCAAAGACAATGCGTTGCCTTGGAGACTTCCGGCCGACATGGCCTTCTTCAAAGCGCAGACGACGGGCAAGACGGTGTTGATGGGACGCAAGACGTTTGAATCGCTGGGGCGCCCGCTGCCGAACCGGACGAATGTCGTGCTCTCCCGCACGCTTAAGGAAGCGCCGGAAGGCTGCCGGCTCGTCCGTTCGATCGACGAAGCGGCCGCCGAATACGGCGGCGGCGAGATCATGGTCATCGGCGGAGCGGAAATATATGCGCTGGCGCTGAAGGACGCCGACCGTATGCTGTTGACGGAGATCGGCAGAAGCTACGAGGGCGACGCTTATTTTCCGGCGTTCGACCGTTCCGAATGGGACCTGGTGTCCAAAATCCCGGGCGTTCAGGACGAGAAGAACGCGGTTCCTTACGACTTTTGCTTCTATGAACGCAAACGCGCATAGACGCAATCGTGCAAACAATTGAGAAGATAATCCATTCTGAACGACCGGGTTGTCTGGTAGGATGATCTATCAATACTGAATAATTATGCAAGCTTCTGTCTTGCGGCTTTAGTCGCAGACGGATATGATGAATAAAGTGCCCTTTAGCGCTGTTACGTGCGAAACACCGACAGATGGAGGAAATGAAGATGTCGACGCCTACGGGATTTATGGAATATCAACGCGAATTGCCGAGCGATCGCGATCCGCTGGAGCGCATCAAGGACTGGAACGAGTTCCACCGGATGTTCTCCGAGGATCAGTTGCGGACGCAAGGGGCGCGCTGCATGGATTGCGGCACGCCTTACTGCCATACCGGCATGGAATTGGCCGGCAACGCATCGGGATGCCCGATCAACAACCTCATCCCCGAATGGAACAACCTGGTTTACCGCGGTCTGTGGAAGGAAGCTTACGAGCGTCTGGCGAAGACGAACAACTTCCCCGAGTTTACGGGGCGCGTCTGCCCGGCGCCTTGCGAAGGCTCCTGCACGGTTGGCCTCATCGGCGAACCGGTAACGATCAAGACGATCGAGCAAGCGATCATCGACCGCGCGTTCGAAGAAGGCTGGGTCGTGCCGCAGCCGCCCAAGAAGCGTACCGGCAAGAAGGTTGCCGTCGTCGGCTCCGGTCCCGCCGGACTCGCCGCCGCCGCGCAGCTCAATAAAGCCGGCCACACGGTCACCGTCTACGAGCGTGCGGACCGCATCGGCGGTCTGCTGATGTACGGCATCCCGACGATGAAGCTCGAGAAGCACATCGTGCAGCGCCGTGTCGATCTGTTGGCCGCAGAGGGCATCAAGTTCGTGACGAACACGGAGATCGGCAAGGACATTTCCGCCCAAGAGCTGGTCGAGCAATACGATTCGGTCGTCCTGTGCGGCGGCGCGACGAAGGCTCGCGGCATCGGCAATGTGGAAGGAAGCCACCTCAAGGGGATTTATCCGGCGATGGACTTCCTGAATTCGACGATCAAGAGCTACCTCGATTCCGGGCTGGCAGACGGGAACTACATTTCCGCCAAGGACAAACACGTCATCGTCATCGGCGGCGGCGATACCGGCACCGACTGCGTGGCGACGAGCTTGCGCCACGGCTGCGCCAGCGTCACGCAATTCGGTACGCATCCCAAGGCTCCGCTGACCCGCGATCCGATCAACAATCCGTGGCCGGAGTTCCCGAACGTCTACACGCTCGATTACGCCCACGAAGAAGCGAAGGCGCTGTTCGGCGAAGACCCGCGCGCATTCTCCGTGCTGACGAAGAAGTTTGTCGGCGACGAGAACGGCAACGTCAAGGAGCTGCACACGGTTCAAATCCGCCGTTATGTGGATGAGCAAGGACGCAAGATTTACGAAGAAATTCCGGGTACCGAGAAAGTATGGCCTGCCGATCTTGTGCTCGTCGCCGTCGGCTTCGAAGGTCCGGAGAACACGCTGATCGAACAGCTCGGACTGGAGACCGACCGCCGCACGAACGTCAAGGCGGCATACGGCAAGTACAAGACGAACGTCGAGAAGGTGTTCGCCGCCGGCGACATGCGCCGCGGACAAAGCCTCATCGTCTGGGCGATCAACGAGGGCCGCGAAGCCGCCCGCGAAGTCGACAAGTACTTGATGGGCTCCTCGATGCTGCCTTAACATTCAGGAATAGGCCATTATCCACACAGGTTGTTCCCGATCGCGGCGATGCCGCCGGGAGCAACCATTTTTTTGCCGGAAGGGAGGAAGCTGACGATGCTCAAATACGGAGACGACCGGATCACGGAACTTAAATTCGTCTCGTTCGAACCGCGCGTGGAGCGGCGCAATGAGCATTGGGTGGACGTGACGCTGCGGTTCGAGACCGCCCCCGAGACGCCGATCCCGGACGATCTGATCGAGCTGACGGCGCTCGTCGTCTGCACGCCGCAGGGGATTCCGGTCGAGATCGAGCCGCAGGACGAGGGCTGCGACTGCGAATATCAATTTACGTTCGCGGAGAAGGAGCAAATTAAAGCCTACGTCCGCAGTGAGGCGGTGCAGGAGGCGATCGCGAAGGCATAGGCCGGCTTCATTTTGCAGTCCCTTCCCCCAAATCTTTCCTGTATGTTACACTACGGATTAGTAGATTGCTAGCTTACGGAAGGGGCCAGGGGCCGGATGGAACGCGCCGCGCTGTTGACGCCGACGGACATTCACGTCATTCGCCGCTACGTTCAAACCAAATACGCACCGCTGCCGCGGCACCGCCAAGCCGAGATCGTCGCGGACGCCGTTCGCGTCGCGTTGGAACGCAGGCTGCCCGATCTGTCACCTGTGGTCAAAACCCGGATCGTGAACGAGCTTATTCGCCGCTGCGTCGTTCAGGAGCAGCGAGAGGTCGCGATCGAAGATGTGCTCGAGGCGTGCGCCGCCGAGGGCGCCCACGACGGCATCGACCTGGAGCCGCTTCGCCGATGGATCGATGAACGTTCGCCGGACCGGTCGAGCCGGGATCGGATGGAGGCGCGCCTTCGTCGGGAACCGGGTGCGAACTCCGAAGAGACGGCGGCCGACATGCCGGGCACGGCCGGGACCGCCGCTTTCTCCGTATTAGGCCTTCCGACAGCCGAAGGCATATCGTCGCCTGCCGCTGCGGCTGTCGGAACGGAATCCGCAGCGGCCTTCGCGAATCCGCTCGCCGGAACCGAACGCTTGCCCGCCTGGAGCCGACGCGCCGCCTGGATCGCGCTCGCACTATCCCTGTCGGCGGGCGCGGCGATCGGGTGGCTGTCGCAGCGGGAGGCGACGGGCGAGGCGTCGCCCGTTCCAGAACGGCCGTACGTCCAGGCCGCACCCGGAGCGGCCGAGGCGCAGGCCGGAATGCCCGAGGAGCTTCGCTACGCAGACATCGACGCCGCGGCCGTGAAGGCTTATTTGCGCAGCCGGAATTCGCTGCTCGCGGACGAGCCCTACTTCGGCGCCATCGTGGCAAGCGCTCGCAAGTACGACGTGAATCCGCTCCTGCTGCTTGCCATCACGGGCCAGGAGCAAGGGTTCGTGCCCAAGACGGGCAAGCAAGCCAAGCTGATCGCCAACAATCCGTTCAACGTGTTCCATAGCTGGCAGGAATACAACACGGACATCGCCGACGCCTCGGACATTGCGGCGAAGCTCGTGGCAAAGCTGGGGGCAAGCCGTCCCGCCGGCCGCGATCCGTTCGAATGGCTGAACCGCACTTACGCCGAAGATCCCGAATGGGCGGAAGGCGTGCGCCAACTGTTCGACAAGCTGACTCATCTTCCCGCAAGCCAGCCTTAGAGAGGGTTCCGCGCCGCCTGTTCTGCCCTGTTCTGCATGGTCGCCGTCGTCGTGACGGTAATGGCTTACGAGACGATTCTGGAAGGCATGCATTTGCTGTCCCATCCCGCCCATACGACGGGGTTGTGGCTTACCGTGACCGTGCTGCTGCTGGCGTTGGCCACCGACGGTTACGTCCTGATCAAAGCGATGAAAGAAATCGTGCACGAGAGCCGGATCGAAGCCAAAGGGCTATCGATTTTCTATATCGACGGCATTACGACGATCGTCATCGGCGTTCTCATGGTTGGCGTCGCGTTCCGCGTCGGCTACGACAATATGGTCGGCCTGATCGAACTGAAGAGAGGGCTGAGCCTGGCGGAGGCGGACGATATCAAGTTCCACGTACGCGACAAGCTGCTCGGCGACCCGCACATTTCGGACGTGACGCTCGGCATTATCGAGGACAACGGGGTAACGGATTGGGATGCGAAGGAGCAGGCGGACTAAACGTAAAAAAAGGGGCGATGCCCCTTTTTTTACGTTTTCGGCAGGAAGCTGACCTCGTCCGGAAATTCGCTCCGCCTTAAACGCCGGATTCCTTCAACTTGAGCGCATATTCGCCGATGGCGGGGGGCACTTCGGACAACGCAGTCAGAGTCAGCAACGCGCCCCGGGGCGGCGTCTCAATCGTCAGCATATTGTACGTCCATTCCTGCTCGCGCTTCATGTAGATCGCGTTGATGCCGCATTCCACCGCGGGAAGCACGTCCGTCCGCAGCGAGTTGCCGATCATCCACGTCCGATCCGTGTCAAACCGGCCGGCTTGCAAAATATCCTTCAACGCTTCCGTATTTTTGCGCATCCGAATATAAATCCGGTCCTCAAAGTACCGTTCCAGGTTCATGCGCTCGATTTTGCGCTGTTGAATGACGGGGTCGCCTCCGGTGTACAGATGCAGCCGGTGTCCGCTCCGGCTCAGCTCGTCGAGCGTCTCTTCCATATGCGGATAAGGCTCGACTTCATGCTCGTAGACGCTGATGCCGAGATCCCACAGCCATTTCTCTTCCTCGCTCGATTTGGGCCGGCGGTGCTGCTCGCAGAAGTAGCGGTACGTATCGACGAACGACTGGGGAAAGTGCTCGCTCTTGAAGCCGAAAAGCTGAACGCCGGCAATGTCGAGCTCGGTGTGCTTGGCGAGAAGGGTCCCGCGATCGACGCCGTAACCGGAGAACCAGTCCAGCATCATGTCGGCGAACTGATCGAGAACGAGATTGAAATATTTGTTGCAGTAGATCAGCGTATCGTCCAGATCGAAAAGAATGCTCAACTTCATTCGTTCGTGCTCCTTCAACCGAGGCGTTCGGGTTCTTCGAAATCGCGAAGCCGATAAAATCATTATGGCGATGAAAACAACGTTTGTAAATGAGCGAGCGGTGGCAAGCTGAAAAGAAAAGCCCTCGCCGCGAAGCGAAGGACAGGGGGTGAGTTGCCGTTATGCCGAAGAACAGCAGCACCAAAGCCGACAACCAGCAAAATTTAGCCCGCTTCAAGGCAGAATCCCGAACGCCCGCGCTGGAGAAGCTGTCCCGTCTCCCGCCGAGCCTTAATAAGATCAACAAAAATTTGCCCTGACAAAAGCTTAGGCATACTTCTCGCGCTTGGCGATCAAGTCGCGCTTGATGAACGCGATCCGCTGGCGCGCATAGAAGTCGTAGCTGCCCCCGCTCAGATCGCGGGGGCTTAACGTATGTCCGGTATCGTTGTCGACAATGACGAGCTTCCCGTCGGAGTAAAATTTGAAGGTAAGATCACGAGACGGGCGGGCTCCCCTTGAAGGTTCCATATAACGGAAATGTTCGCAGTTCGCCATCCCAATCCACCTCTTCGTCAGAATAGTCGGAACAAATGTTCCCGTTCCCATTATAGCAAACATTTGTTCGTATGGAAAGCCGTTCCGGAATACAATAAACTAGATTTATTGCGGAATTTATCATCAATATAAGGTTTGCCGAAGAAGGAGCCGTTCAGCGATGATTACGATATCGGGATTGACCCGCAAATTGCCGCAAGGCAAAACGGTGCTGCAAGACATCAGGGGCCAGCTGGAGAAGGGAACGTTCGTCGCGATCGTCGGTTCGAGCGGCAGCGGCAAGTCGACGCTGCTCCGCTGCCTGGCGCTCAAGGAGCCCTGGACGAAGGGCGAGTACCGGTTCGACGGGCAGGACATCCGCAAGGCCGGGACGATGGCGCGCCTGAAGATCCGCCGCAAAATCGCCTATTTGGAACAGAAACCGCTTTTATACGAGAAAAAGACGGCGCTCAAAAACGTCATCATCGGAGCGGTCGGACAAGTGTCATGGTTCCGGCGCGTGACCGGCATGGTTCGCAGCGACGATTACATGGACGCGATGGACACGCTGGAAGCGGTCGGACTGATCGACCGTGCGCACCAGCCCGCCGAGAAGCTGAGCGGCGGCGAACGCCAGCGCGTCGCCGTCGCGCGGGCCATCGCCCACGGCGCGGAGCTGCTGCTGGCGGACGAGCCGGTGACGGGGCTCGATCCGCATTCGGCGGAGGACATTATGGCGATGCTCAAAAAGCTGTGCAAGGAACGAGGCACGACGGTCGTCGTCGCGATGCACCGTCTGGAGCTGGCGGAGAAGTTCGCGGACGAGATTTGGGGGCTGCACGAAGGCCGCCTCATTATGAACGTCCGCGGCCGCCGGCTGACGGCGGCGGAGAAGGCCAGACTGACATGACCGCGGTCCGGATAAGGCCGGCCGAATCCGCGGACGAGATCGCGCTCGCGCACAAGCTGGAGCTCGCCAGCTACCCGCCCGAATTGGCCGCTTCCCGCGAAGCCTTCGAATACCGGTGGCGGGCTTTTCCCGATTTTTTCCTGACCGCCTGGGAGAGCGGCGAGCTGATCGGGCTTACGTGCGGCGTGCGGACGGATGCGGCGGATTGCTCGGACGTCGGGATCAAGAAGCTGCACGGAGGTTCGCCGGACGGGCGCAAGCTGTGCGTTCTGTCGGTGGCGGTAAGCCCCGGGCGGCGGGGACGGGGAATCGGCGCCCTGCTGCTTCGGGAGTCGGTCGAGCGGGCAAGGGCGGCGGGGTTGGCGGAGGTCATGCTCATGTGCCAGCCGCATCTGGTGGAATGGTACCGGGCCGCCGGCTTTCGCGAGACCGGCCTGACCCATGACGAGCACGGCGGCGTCGAATGGCGCGATATGCGCCTGCCGCTCGGAGGCGAATAAAGAACGGCTCCCCCGCACGGTGCCGGGGGAGCCCGTTCCTACGCGGTTGTTAGCGTGGCGCAGGCGCGCCGCGGGTATACGCCCGAATGAAGGGCGTACGCGAAGATGGGAGAGAGAATCGATGGCAACGTTGGAGAACGCCGTCAAAATGCCGCTGCTCTCGGTCAATACGGGCGTTGCGGAGACGGGAACGTACAAGGGACGGGAAGCGAGGTCCGGAATCTTCAAGCGTCCGTCCGATCGCCCGCTTCGGCTCAGCCGGACGGGACTCGACGGGGACGAGCAGGCCGATCTCGTTCATCACGGCGGCCCGGACAAGGCGGTTTGCGTCTACAGCTACCGCCATTATCCGCATTTGGAGCAAGTGCTGAACCGGAAGCTGCCGATGGGCGCGTTCGGGGAAAACTTCACCGTAGACGAGCTCGCCGAAGACGAGATCCATATCGGCGACATCTACGCGGTCGGGACGGCGACGGTGCAGGTCAGCCAGCCGCGCGTCCCCTGCTGGAAGCTGGCGATGAAGTGGGGGCTGGACGAGCTGCCCGCGCTCGTGACCGAGACCGGAGCGACGGGATTTTATTTCCGGGTGCTGGAGGAAGGGGAGGTCGCGCCGGGCGAGCTCGTGCTGCTGGAGCGCCATCCGGCCGCGCTGTCCGTGCAGGAAGCGAACCGGATCATGCATCGCGACAAGAAGGACGCGGAGGGCATCCGCCGGCTGCTAGCCGTAGACGCGCTGGCGGACAGCTGGAAAGAGACGTTGAACCGTCGTCTGGCCAAAATCGAAGCGGAAGGGTGAGCCTGTGCCATGTTTGAAGAACGAACGGTTGTCATTACGGGCGCGGCCGGGGGCATCGGCCGCGTCCTCTCGCGCGCCTATGCGGAGAAGGGAGCCGCCGTACTGCTCACCGATCTGCCCGGCGAAGAGGGAGAAGCGCTGGCCCGCAGCCTCGCGCAGGAGGGCTCGCGGGCGGAGTTTTACGGCGCCGATCTGAGCAAGCCCGAGTCGGCCGCTCACATTATGGAGGCGGCGACCGAAGCGTTCGGCAGCGTGGACGTCTTGATCAACAACGCCGGCTTCGGCATCTGGAAATCGCCGCTGGAGCTGGAAGTCGAAGAATGGGACCGGGTGATGAACGTCAATCTGCGCGGCGCGTTTCTATGCTCGCGGGAAGCCGCCAAAGTAATGAAGCGGCAGGGCAGGGGCGGCGCCATCGTCAACATCTCCTCGACCCGGCACATGCAATCGGAGCCGAATTCGGAAGCGTACGCCGCGTCCAAAGGCGGGATCGCTTCGCTGACGCATGCCCTGGCGCTCTCGCTCGGCCCGGACCGGATTCGCGTCAACGCGATCAGCCCCGGCTGGATCGAGACCGGCGATTATACCGCGCTGCGTCCGGAGGACCACAGCCAGCATCCGTCGGGCCGCGTCGGAACGCCCGAGGACATCGCGCGCGCCTGCTTTTATCTGACCGATCCGGCGAACGACTTCGTCACCGGCATCAATCTGACGGTCGACGGCGGCATGACCCGCAAAATGATTTACGAGCCCTGACCCGATTTGCCGGATCCGTCGGCAATCGCGGGCAATCACCGACATATAATAATCTATTGAAGGAACGGGACGCGGATCCGGAAGGCCGGATGCGCTCCCGGCCGATTGAATCGTAAGCGTTTTCTTGAAAGCCGCCATCTTCGGCAGGAATATCCCGATCGGCGGCGAAATGGTTTTTCATACTAGCAAACGCTTCTGCAGACGGTCCGTTTTTCCATCATTTCGATGCGAAAGGGGATTAGTAAGCTATGATTGCGTTGCCCAGAACGAACGAGCTCGGTTTTTTCGAGATCCGGCTGGAATCGATCGGCGGACTCGGGGCCAATCTGGCGGGGAAAATGCTGGCCGAAGCCGGCGTCATGGGGGCCGGGCTGAACGGCGTCAGCTTCAGCTCCTACGGCTCCGAGAAGAAAGGCTCTCCCGTCAAAGCCCACATCCGCTTCTGCGACACCGACACCTCCATCCGCGACACCTCTCCCGTCGAGCGCCCTCACGTCATCGGCATTTTCCACGAGAACCTGTCCCGAACGGTCAATGTCATCTCCGGCATGTACGAGGATACGATCGTCCTCGTCAACTCCAAGAAATCGCCCGAAGAGCTGAAGCAATCGCTCAAGCTCATAAGCGGCACGATCGCCGTCGTCGACGCCACCGGCATCAGCCTCGAAGAGAACAACCGGGTCAACATGGCCATGCTCGGAGGCTTGTTCCGGCTGTGCGGGTTTCTCGATCCCGAATTTATGAAGGGCGTCGTCCGCAAATCGCTTGAGAAAAAGTATCCCGGCGCCGTTCAGCCCGCGCTGAACACGTTCGGCCGGGGCTTCCGCGAGGTTCGCTTCCAGACGTTCGGTCTGGCGGAAGGCGACTCGATGCCGGACTTCGTTCGGATGGACACCCCGGTGCTCGGTTACGAGACCCAGCCGCTGGGCGGTCTGATCACGAATCCCGGCAACAGCATTCTCAAGGACCTGAGCATCTCGCGCGCGGGCAGATTGCCCCATTTCGCCGATGACAAGTGCATCCATTGCGCCGCTTGCGACAACGTCTGTCCCGACTTCTGCTTCGTCTGGGATGAGCTTCCCGACAAGAAGGGACGCCCCCAAATGTTCCTGCAAGGGATCGATTACCAGTATTGCAAAGGCTGCCTGAAATGCGTGCAGGCTTGCCCGACCGACGCATTGTCCGCAGAATTGGAGGCGGACGGCTATGCGGACGGCCACCGCGTGCCGCACCGGTTCAACCTAGTCGTCTGACGTTCGGTTTCGGCTTGGCCTGAACGATTCGATTCACAAGACTTGTAAGAAGGGTGGGTATCGGGGAAATGGCAATCGATATGACCAAGGAGCAAGGCAGGAGGGGAACCGTCGAGCAGCGCGTCGTCTACGAGTCCGGCAACGAGATGGCCGCCTATGCGGCGCACCAGATCAACTATCATATCATGGGGTATTTTCCGATTTCGCCGTCGACGGAGGTCGCGCAATTTCTCGACCTGATGAAGGCGAACGGCCAGCACGACATCGTGCTCATCCCGGCCGACGGTGAGCACGGCTCCGCGGGCGTCTGCTACGGCGCCTCGACGGGCGGCGGACGGGTGTTCAACGCCACCAGCGCCAACGGCTACCTGTACATGCTGGAGCAGATGCCGGTGCAATCGGGCACGCGGTTCCCGATGGTCATGAACCTCGTCTGCCGCTCGGTGTCCGGCCCGCTCGACATCCATGGGGACCATTCGGATTTGTACTTCGCGCTGAACACCGGCTGGCCGATCGTGCTGTGCCGCGATCCGCAGGCCGTGTACGACATGAACCTCATGGCGCTCAAGCTCGCCGAAGATCCGGAGGTGCGGCTGCCGGTGCTGGTCGCCTCGGACGGCTATTTCACGAGCCATCAGAAGCGGCGCGTCATGACATTCGCTCGCCGCGAAGACGTGCTCGCCTTCGTCGGCGAGAAGCCGCCGGAAGGGTTCGCGCACGTGCTCGACCGCGAAAATCCGATTACGGTCGGTCCGTACATGAACGAGCCGGACTACATCAACAACTGCTACCAGCAGTCGATGGCGATGTACAAGGCCGAAGCGGTGTACGACCGCATTCGCAAGGAATACGCGGCGCTCACCGGCCGCGACTATCCGGTGCTGGACCTGTACCGGATGGACGATGCCGAAGTGGCCGTCTTCCTGCTCAACTCCGCGGCGGAGATCGTCAAGGACGTCGTCGACCGGCTCCGGGAACGGGGGATCAGAGCGGGAGCGATCTCGCCGAACCTCATTCGGCCGTTCCCGGCGAAGGCGATCGCCGACGCGCTGGCGAACGTGAAGGCGGTCACCGTCGGGGACCGGGCCGATTCGTACGGCGGGCACGGCGGCAACATGACGCTGGAGGTCAAGGCCGCGCTTCAAACGTACGGCAACCGGAAGACGCTCGTCGTCAGCCGCGTTTACGGGCTCGGCGGGAAAGATTTCTACGCCGAGGACGGCTTCAAGCTGTTCGAATACGCCATCGAGGCGGCGGAGCGCGGGAATGTGGAGAAGCCGTTCGACTACCACGGCCATACGAAGGGCGATCCGGCCAAAGCGCCCAAAAGGGTGCTCGAGCCGATGCGGTACGAGGAGCTGAAGACCGGGCTTATTGCCGTGACCCCGGACGCAGCGACGGGCAAGCTGAACGTGCGCGTGCCGCCGCTTCGTTCGCTGACGAAGAAGCCGAAGCGGATCGCGCCCGGCCACGGGGCATGTCCGGGCTGCGGCATTTTCTCCGGGCTGGAGTTGTTCTTCAAAGGCATCGAGGGCGACATCGTCGCGCTGTTCCAGACCGGCTGCGCCATGGTCGTCACGACGGGGTATCCTTATTCCGCGCACAAAGCAACGTACATCCACAACCTGTTCCAGAACGGGGCGGCGACCTTGTCCGGCGTCGTCGAGATGTTCCAAGAGCGGAAGCGGCGGGGCGAGCTCGACCATCTGGGGCTGAAGGACGACTTCACCTTCGTCATGATTACGGGCGACGGCGGCATGGACATCGGCATGGGCCCCGCCATCGGAGCGGCGCTGCGCAACCACCGGATGATCATTCTCGAGTACGACAACGAAGGCTACATGAACACGGGCGCGCAGCTGTCGTATTCGACGCCGATCGGGCACCGGACGTCGACGTCCAACGTCGGCTCGAAGCAGACCGGCAAAGCGTTCCACCACAAGGACACGCCGCAAATTATGGCGGCCACGAACATTCCGTACGTGTTCACGGGCAGCGAGGCGTTCCCGCAGGACTTGCTGAAGAAAGCGGCCAAAGCGCAATGGTACGCGCAGAACGTCGGCATGGTCTACGGCAAAATCTTGATCACGTGCCCGCTCAACTGGCTGTCTGAGGACAAGGACGGCGCGACGATCATCGAGCATGCGGTCAACACCTGCTTTTTCCCGTTGTACGAGGTGGAACGCGGGGTTACGAACATTACGTACAACCCGGAAGAGAAGGGAAAGCGGGTGCCGATGATCGACTGGCTGAAGCTGATGGGCAAGACGCGGCATCTCGACAAGCCGGAAAACGCCGAGCTGCTGCGGGACTTCGAGGCGGAGATCGAGCGCCGCTGGTGCATGCTTAAAGCCAAACACGAAAGCCCCTATTTGTAAGGCGGTGACCGGGCGATGCCTTATGCGCTCAGGCATTCGGTCACGGGAGAGCTTCTCTCGTGCTCGCAGACGAACGGTTATGAGTTGAAATATTACGGCATTCTGCTGTGGGAGGACGCCCCAGGCGCGGAAGAGAGGCTGGCGGCGCTGCTGCGCGCGGAACGGTACCGGCCGCAGGAGGAGAACGGGGGCAGACGCGAACGTCATGCGGCGGAGTGGGAACAGGTGCAGGAGCTGACCCGCTGGCAGCCGGTGCTGCTGAGCGAGCGCGAGGCCAAGCTGGCCAACGCGAAGCTGCGCAACGACGCGGGGCTGCGGGTGTTCCTGCGGGAAGGGGCGCTGCAGGCGGAGCCGGTTCCGGAGGATGCGGAGTAATCGTACCCGACGCCGCCTCAAAAGACGTTCAAGCGCATATCGGCTCTTCCCTTCGCCGGCGCGGGGGAAGAGCCTTTTGCATGGCCGTTTCCGGGAGCCGTCCCATTATCCCTCCGGTTCAGGGGCATGCGGGGGATGATGCCATTATCCCTGCGATTCAGGGAAATGCGGGGTCATCCCACGTTCTGACCGAAAGGGATAAGGGGACGCCTTCCGAATCGGAAGGATCAAGCCTTTCGCAGACAGCGGTCTTCCCGATCCGTAAGGCTCGCAAGAGATCGCCCCCCAAACTTCCGTTTTTTCCCCCGCGGGCGCGGACAAGCGCACATTCTTTCGCGATTCTGGAGGAATGGCTGACATTATACCCTGCATTTTATGATATAATGAGAGTCAATGTACGCGAAAGATTCGCAGGAAATGTCTCCGGGAGGGAACTAAACATGAGTCGACGTTTTGTCATCGAGGCGGTTATGATCGCCACTTACGGCCAGCTGCTTCTGCCGAAACGTCCTGTCGAATACAGGATTCCGTACTCCACGATCATGGAGTTGTACGATATGAAGGACAGCCCGGAGCCGATAATGCCGGAGCCGGACGACGACCGCCACGTCAAGGCCAAGGTTGCCGAGATGATCGAGTATTTCGAAGATCCGTTCAACCGCAAGAAGCTGGAGCGCGCGCTGATCGCTCCGTGGCGCGAAAGCCCGCCGATGCCGGTGAACGAGCATGTGACGCTCGTCGTCGTGAACGCGGTGGAGAACATGCAATACGGCGAAATGCTCGATCCGATCGAGACCGAGCTCATTCTGACGTCCCTGCGGCTGCAATGCCCGATTCTGACCGATCAGATCGAGTTCCAGGATAAGGTCGTGCAGAACAGCATTCCGGTTATTCTGTACGATATCGACGATTATGAATTCGCGCTGGAGGAAGACGTGCCCTCCACCGACGGATATTCGCAATGAACAAGCTGCCGGGCGGACCGGCAGCTTTTCGCGCTAGAGGAGGAACTTCATGCGAATCCGCTCAACGTGGGCCCGCTGGATGGCGGTCAGAATGCGCAAGAGAGGGCGCCTCGACCGTGCGTTCGATTGGTACCGCCGACTGGGCGAAGCCCGAATGTATCCGCAGGAACGGGTGGCCTACGCCGAACTGCTTCACGATCTCGGCTTTACGGACCGGGCGCTGCTGTCGTTGTCGGGAGTGCTGGCCGCGTACCGGCTTCCCGAAGCTTACGCGCGCCGAGCGTTTATTTACAACGACATCGGCAAGGTGCATGAAGCGATCGCGGATTTGAACGAGGCGGTGCGTCTGGATCCGGCACCGGCCATTTATTGGTATACGAGGGCGATCTGCTACAGCAGCCTCGGGGAATTCGGCCAAGCGGTCCGGCAAATGCGTGAAGCGATCGCCCGAAGCGACGGCGACAGCCGGTCTTCCTCGTATTACGAGCTGGGGTGCATCTATTTGCGCATGGAGCGCTGCGAGGAAGCGGCCGAGGCGTTCCGGCAGGCGATCGCGGCAAGCGGACATGACGTGCCCTTGCATCGTTTCCGTCTTGCGGAGGCTCTTGAAGGCGCCGGCCGCGAGGCGGAAGCGCTGGAAGAGGTGCAGCGCGCCGCCGCTTCCCAAAGCTTGCTGAAGCGACAGTCCGACCAAGGCGAGAGGCGGCTTCGCTCGGGCATCCCTTATTCCGAGACCGCCATTCGGACGTTGATGGGCATTATCGACGCGGAATACGGGTTCCGCATGAAGGAAGCCCAGCTTCTGGAGCGGGCGGGCCGGCGCGAAGAGGCGCTCGAAGCGATCGACAAAGGGCTGGCCGACTATCCCGAAGCGGACGATCTTCTCCTTCGCCGGGGAGCTCTTCTGCGCGAGCTGGGACGCATGGACGAGTCCGCGGCCGTCCTGGAGCCGTTGCATCGGCGAACGCCGGAGCGGCTCGCCGTCAGCATGGAGCTATGCGCGACGCTGCGCAAGCAAGCGCGCTGGCCGGAAGCGATCGCCACGCTGAAGGCTGCGTTGAGCCTTTATCCGGAGCATACGGTCGTTCGCTATTGGCTGGTGGATGTCTTCCGGGAAGCGAAGATGGCGGACGAAGCGTGGGCCGCCAGCGTCGAGCTGACGGAGATGGAGCCGGAAGATCCGCTCAACTGGAAGCAGAAAGCGGAGGTTGCCATCGATCGCGGGCGCTTCGGAGAGGCGGACGAGGCGTATACGCGCGTGCTGGCGCTGGATGACTCCGCGGACGGCTATATGCGCCGCAGCTATGCGCGCTTTGCTGCGGAGCGTTACGAGGACGCGATGCTGGATTTGCAAAGCGCGATGCAGCGGGACGAATCGCTTCGCGAGGAGAGCAAGACGGCCTATGCGATGGCCGAGCTTTATTGGGGCATGGGCAACCGGGAGCTGGCCGACGAGGAATACGGCCGCGCCATCCGTCTTGAGCCCGACAACCCGCATCTGTTCGAGCGGAGGGCGCATTGCCGCATTGCGCTGCAGCGGCCGGAGGATGCGCTGCGGGATTGCCGTTCCGGTCTGGCCATCGACCCGGGCAACGTCCGGCTGCTCTGGCTTCAGTGCTTCATCCACAGGCGGCTGGACGATCCGGAATCGGCGCTTGCGGCGACGCTCGACTACGTGCGGAAGGTGCCGGACGATCATCAGGGCCATCATCTTCTGGCGACGATCTATTCGGAGCTCGGCTTGTACGACGACGCCATCCGCTCGATTAACCGCGCGCTGGAATTGAGTCCGTTCGAAGCCCAGCTCTATCTGGAACGCGCCACGTTGTTCTACCACCAGTTGTTCGACCGGAACCGCGCCGCCGAGGATTTGGCCCAGTGGCTGCTGTACGCGGCGGCGGAAAGACCGGAAGACGACAGATTTGCGCAGCTCGGAGAGCTCGAAGGCTTCGACGACGAGATGCGCGAGAAGGCGATGGAGAAATTTCTGAACGGTTACGGCGCGAGCCGCTACTTATCTTAATCCCGCGAAGAGCCGATTGGAGATCGGCCGGCGGTCTATGGCGAGACGAACATGGGCGCCAACATTTTTCGGGATTTTCTGGCATCGATTACCGATGTTGTCGGGGGCCGGTCCGGATCCTGCGAGAACAAGCTGAAGGAAGCGCGCGAGATCGCCATCAGCGAGATGGTGGACCAAGCCCAGCGCATGGGCGCGAACGAGATCGTCGGCGTCGACGTCGACTACGAGGTCGTGCGCGAAGGCATGCTGATGGTTGCGGTAAGCGGAACGTCTATCAGACGGGGAAAGCGTCCGAAGTTCGCGCCGAGGCGATCCAAGTCGTCTACAACCGGCTGGACCGGGCGCCGGAGGATGAAGTGTTCCCCTTGTGCGAGAAGCAAGGGTTGGGCGTCCTGGCCAGGGTGCCGCTGGCGAGCGGCTTCCTGAGCGGTAAATACCGCCCCGGCGCCGTCTTCGGCAAAAGCGATGTCCGTTCGCGAAGGGACGCCGCGGAACAGAACCGGCTGCTGGAAGAAGTCGAACGAATCCGGCGCGAGGAAGTGCCGGATGGCGTGGATATGGCGGCTTGGGCGCTTGCCTGGTGCTTGAAGCACCAGGCGGTCACGTGCGTCATTCCGGGCTGCAAGGATGTTCCGCAGGTGGAAGCGAACGCGGCGGCCGTTAAGCTGGTGGCAGCGGGTCATCCCCAGGAAGTTTAAGGAATGGTTGTATAAATTTATAAGACCTGCGGATACTGGGACGAGACAAGCTTATAAAGGCGGTGCTCTCCCATGTGTCAACGCTTCTCCCTTACGGTCGGGCTTGACGAACTTGTCGAGCAGTTTCGGATCGGACAGGTTCTCGTTACGTACGTGCCCAGATACAACATTTCTCCGACGCAAACGGTGCCCGTCATTTACGAATACGGGAAACAGCGCATGATGGACGGCCTGCGGTGGGGGCTGGTGCCGTATTGGTCCAAGGATGCGCTTAATGCGGACGGGAGAACGATTGCCAGCCGGTCGATTTTCCGCCGGATGGTAAACAAGCAGCGGTGCGTCATTCCGTGCAACGGCTTCTACGGCTGGCTGTCGGAAGGCAAGGTGCACCAGCCGCTCCGCTTCGTCTTCCGGGATCGCCGGACGTTCGGCATTCCGGGATTTTACGAGGTATGGCCGAGAGTGGACGGCGAGGACGTACTGGCGTTCACGATGATCACGACCGAGCCGAACAGCGTCGTTCAGGGCTATGCGGACCGCATGCCCGCGATGCTGAACGAGGAAGGAATCGACGCGTGGCTGAGCGAAGCGAACGTCGAATACCGCAGCGTGTACCATTACGTGCGGGAGCTGCCTGCGGCCGAGATGGAACTGTACCCGGTCGGAGGTTACGTGAACGACCTGACGAAGGAAGCGCCGGAGTGCGCGGAGCCGATCCGTGCCTCTTACGCTTCGCTTCGAAGATAATTCGGCAGCCTCCGCAGGCGATTCGCCTGCGGAGGTTTTGTTTGGACGGGAGAGAGAATGCAATGGACAAAACGGTTGACGTCTACATTTTATCGGGATTTCTGGGAAGCGGAAAAACGACGCTGCTGAAGCGCCTGCTCGCCGAAGCGAAGAACAGGGGGCTGCGGCCGGCGGTGCTGATGAACGAGGTAGGCGAAGTCAACCTGGACGGGTTGGCCGTCGACGCTTCGGTTCCGATGGCGGAAATGCTCGGCGGCTGCATCTGCTGCACGATCAAGGCGGATGTCGGCCTGGAACTGCTCAACCTTGTGAACCGGCATCGGCCCGACGTCGTCTTCGTCGAGTCGACGGGGGTGGCGCAGCCGCTGGAAATCGTCGATGCCGTCTCGGATGTTTCGATGTATGCGAAAGTCGAGCTGCGCGGCGTCATTACGGTTGTGGATTCCGCCCATCTGCTCGATCGCGTTCGAGTCGGATCGGGCAAAACGCTAAAGCTGATGAGAGACCAAATCCGGGTGTCGTCCTGGCTGCTGCTGAACAAAATCGATCGGATCGGCGAAGCCGAGCTCCAGGAGTTGACGGAGGCGCTGCGCGGCTGGAATCCGCGAGCGGAACTGCATCCGACGATTCGGTGCGACGCGGACTTGTCGTCGATCTGGAGCTTGCCGTCGCCGGCGGACGGCGATCGCGGTCATCGCGGCGATGCGGCCAGCGACCGCGGCAACCCGCATGCGCACCATCACGACCATGACCACGTGAACGTCGTGACTTATTACATTCCGCGTCCGCTGGACAGCGAAGCGTTCGAAGCGTTCCTTCGCGAGTTGCCGGAGGGCGTCTACCGGGCGAAGGGGATCGTGTCGTTCTCCGATACCGCCAGCCGCTTTTTATTCCAGTACGCCTACCGGGAGAGCGACTTCATGCGCATCACGCCGCAGAAAACGGTACAGGACGTCGCCGTCTTCATCGGGGAAGGCTTCTCGCGAACGGATCTGCTGAATCGATTGGAGCGCCTCTCCGCGGCGGCAGGCTAATCGGATGGAACCGCATACTTTAACGAGCTGCCAGCGGCGACGTCCGCGGACGAATTGGAAAGACGGGCCGAGGACAAAATCAAAGAGAAGATCGAAACGTCACGCAAGCTTGCGATCGCCAAGAAGGTTCGAAACGCTGCCGATGCGTATCGAAGTGAAGGATCATTTGATCTATGCCGAAAATGAAGCTGAAAGCAAGGGGTGACAAGGAGCGTGCAATCGAGGGTGGAGGAAACGAACTGCGACTTCTCGCCGCTGAAGGAAGAGTTGAAGGAGCGGTTGCGTGCGCTTCAAGGCTTTATCGAGCGAACGATCGACGCGTTCGACGAAGAGGATAATTGCATGCTCGGCGAATTCGAGTTGATCCGCAAGGAGATCAGCGAGACGGGACTGCTCGCCGGCACGTTCTACTTGAGATGCTACTTGTCTTCCTTCACGGATAGTGTCGACGAAATATCCAAGTCGGTGCGGCATTTGTCCGAACGGCGCCACGGCGCTCTAATGGTCGTGGAGCGGAACGAGACGACGACGGACCTCGTCACGCCGGGCATCGCCATCGACGCCGCGATTACCCATTCGCTGCTGGAATCGATCTTCGTGCCCGGCACGCCCCTCCATGACGGCGCCGTTATTTTGAGGATGAACAAAATCGTCAGCGCGGCCAGCGTGCTTCCTTTGTCCGTCCGCGACAGCTCCGGCCGCAAGCTGGGCACGCGGCATCGCGCCGCGCTCGGATTGACGGAGCGTTGCGACGCGCTCGTCATCGTCGTATCGGAAGAAACCGGCCGCGCATCGTTCGCCATCGAAGGAAGGCTGTACCCGTTCGCCACCGGCGTCGCCGAAGACTAAGAAGCGCGCCGCATCGCTGCGGCGCGCTGAGAATGCCAGCTTTTACAGAACGCGTCTGGCGGTTGCGTAGTGGTCTTTCCACCAACCGGAGTTGATGCTGGAGATGGTCACGCCCGGCTTGCCGTACGTGTGGATGATCTTCCCGCCGCCGATGTAAATGCCGACGTGGTGAATCGGGGAGTAGAAGAAGACAAGATCGCCCGGCTTCAGATTGGACTTCGATACGTATCTTCCGACCTTCGCTTGGTCGGCGGATTTGCGGGGAAGCTTAATACCGTACAAGCCGTAGACGTATTGGGTCAACGAAGAGCAATCGAACGAGCTGGTGTTGCCGGTCTTCGCTCCGAATTTGTACGGTCTGCCCATATATTGCTTCGCTTTCGCGATAATTTTGCTGGCGGTGCTGGAAGTCGTTACAGTGGCAGCGCTTGCCTTGGCAGGCGCGAAGTCGGCGATGCCGGAGAACAAGACAGACAGGGCGACCATCGCGGCGCCGATCGTACGAATAACAGACTTGCTCAAGTTCATGCGATTTCTTCCTCCTGGAATCTCTTGATGTGAATCTACTATATCACATCGAAATCATCCAGATTTTAACTCTAAGAGGCAAAAAAGCGCTGTATCACGAATAGAAAAGCTAGATGAAAATAAAATAAAAAATTACTCAGAATTGCAACCTTTTGAAAAGAGCGCTTCCGAATAATAGAATAGGAGTTGTTGGAAGAGAACGCACAGGAGGAATCGTTCCCATGAAATTTCGCATTATCGGCGCCCGAACGACGCACGACGCCGCGAACGGATATGTCGCGCACGTGCAGTTCGAGGTCGAAGGCCACAAGAAGCCTTATGAAGCGACCTTGCAGAGCGACGACGGCAACGAATGGAGCCATTCGCTGTTTTTCCTGAACGAATCGGGAAGCGAGAAGGAGATCGAGGCGGTGGAAGAGGAGCTCGACCGGAACGACGAGCTGTTCGGCAGCCTGATCGACGCCGCCGAAGCGGCCTGGCAAGAGCGGACGTCCTCGGACGAACAAGAAGCGTGACAACAAAAACCCGTCGGATGCGCTCCGCGCGGAGCGTCCGATGGTTTTTTGTTGCGTTTCTTAAGTTCTCGCGCGGTCGAGGAGCTTATTTGACGACGAGAACCGGAATTTTCGTATGCTGAACGACATTGTGGCTGACGCTTCCAAGAACGAATTCGCGGATGCCGCTCAGGCCGCGGCTTCCCATGACGATGAGGTCCGCTCCGACAGCTTCCGCCGTATCCAGAATGACTTGCGCCGGGTAGCCTTCGACCGTCTTGAATTCCGCCGTCACCCCGTTCGGCACTTGCGCTTTGGCCGAATCGAGCACTTTGCCCGCATGGTCGATGTATTCTTGCGCCCACTCCGGCGGCGCGGTAATGAGCATATCGCCCGAGTTGAGCATCGGCGTCGCGTAAGCGTGAACGACCGTCAGCTTGGAACCGAAAGCTTCCGCGATCTTCGCGGCATGCTGCAGCGCTTTGTTGGCCAGGTTGGATCCGTCGAATGCGACCAGAATATGCTTGTACGCCATTTCGGACACCTCTCTTCCTATGTATCGTAGTATAATCTCCACATGATTAATGTAACCAGATTTGGCCGGTTTGAATAGCGACGCGGTCATTGATATTGAAAATCGGATGTGATAAAATATTTGGCCTGTCGCATTGTGAAAATTAGTAAAATCAGGAGGATCCAGCGCATGTCTCCGGACGCGAAGTTCAAGGAAGAGGAAAGTCGTCTCCATCGGGTATTGAACGAAATTCGGTCGCAACTAGCGGGAATCGGTCCCCGGTATACGGGCAGAGATTACACCGAGCAAGTGCTTGACGATCTTCGCCAGGAACGCAAGCAGCGGCTCGAAGTGGCGGAGCGCGAGCCCTACTTCGGGCGGCTGGACTTTCGCGAGGCGGGCGAAGCGAGTCCCGTACCGCTGTACATCGGCAAAGCGGGCGTAGGCGAAGCGTCTACCAGCAAGCCGCTCGTCATCGATTGGCGGGCCCCGGTGGCCAGCCTGTTCTATTCCTTCACCGGAGGCGATCCGTCCGTTCGGTACGATTCTCCCGAAGGAACGGTCGAAGGAACCGTCTTCTTGAAACGCAACCTCCTCGTGCGTCAGAGCACGCTGCAGAGAGTCGTGGACAGTTATACGGAAGGCCAGGAAGGGGAAGCGGCCGTTACCGACGAGTTTCTGCTTCACCGGCTTGGCGAGAGCAAGGACAACAAGCTCAGGGACATCGTGTCTACCATCCAGCAGGAGCAGGACGCGATCATCCGGACGGACAAAAACAAGGCGTTGTTTATCCAGGGCGTGGCGGGAAGCGGCAAAACGACGGTGGCGCTTCACCGCCTCGCTTATTTGCTCTATCGCTACAAGGACAAGGTACGCGCCGACCGCATGATGATTCTCGCGCCCAACCGGATGTTCCTGGACTACATCTCCGGCGTTCTGCCCGAGCTGGGCGTCGGCGACATCCGGCAGACGACGTTCGCGGAATGGGCGCTCGACATTCTCGGCGGCACCGTGGAAGTCGCCAAATCCGCCGCCGCGCTGGAGCGGTGGTTCGAACGGAAGACGATCGAGCGGGAGAGAGAGGAGGCGCCGGGACGCCGGAAGGGAAGCCGGGCGTTCGCGCAACGGCTAAACGAAGCGCTGGACCGCTGGGAACGGCAGTTCGTGCCGGATGAACCGTTCAGTCCCGAGCCGGGCTTCACGCTGGCCGCGGAGCGGATCGAAGCCTGGTTCCGCGAGGAGCCGCAGACCGATCCGCTCATGAAGCGGAGAGAACGGGTGCTGAATCGGCTGAAACGATGGATGGAGATCCAGCTCGGCAAACACCGTTGGGCCGACAAGACCGTCCGGTCGCGCGCAACCGCCAAATGGAAAGTGTATTCGGCCAAATGGCCGTCGCCAACCGCGGCGGAGTTTTACGCGCGCCATTTTCCCGACGATTTTCAGCTGCCCAAAACCGTATCCAAGCGGAAGCCGCTGACGGTGGAGGCGGAGGATCTTCCTGCGCTCGTATTGATTCATTTGAGGCTGTACGGATCGGACTCCCCGATGTACGACCATATCGTCATCGACGAAGCGCAGGATTACTCGCCGCTGCAGCTTGCCGTCCTGATGCGGCGCCAGCGGGTTCCGTCCATGACCGTGCTCGGGGATCTCCAGCAAGGCATTCACGACTACGCGGGCGTTCGCCGCTGGGAGGAACTTATGGAGCTGTTCGGGGAAGAGGAGACGGCTTATTACGAGCTCGACCGCAGCTACCGGTCCACGATGGAAATCATCGAATTCGCCAACCGCATACTGGCCGGCCTCGACGGCGGCGTGAAGCCCGCCCGCCCGGTGTTCCGGAGCGGCGATCCGGTCGAGACGGCCGCGCTCGGGGAGCGCAGCCGGGCGGACGCCGTGGCGGAGACGCTGAAGGCGTGGCGAAGCCGCCAGGAGCTCGGCACGATCGCGGTGCTGTGCCGGACGGCGGAGGCGAGCGCGCGGCTTCAGGCCGAGCTGCGGGAGCGCGGCTTCGACGCCGCGCTGCTGACCGCCGATCAACAAGCCTACGGAGGCGGCCTGACCGTCGTGCCCGTCTACTTGTCCAAAGGGCTCGAGTTCGACGCCGTGCTCATTCCGGACGCGGACGAAGAAGCCTACGGACCGGGAGACGCCAAGCTGCTGTACGTCGGCTGCACGCGTGCGCTGCACCGTTTGAAGCTGCTGTACCGGGAGCGATTGACCCCTCTTGTTATGATATAATAGGTGGCGATTGCCATTACTCCGAGGGGGCTTCGGGCTATGAACAGAAGATTATGGCTCGGCATGCTGCCGATGCTGCTCGCATTCGCCGCGCTGAACGCTTATGTCGGATGGCACGGAGACCTCTTTCTATCATCCGTCTGGCCCTCCTTTCCCCGCGTCGTCTATTGGATTCTATTCTTTCTGGTCGCCTTCTCCTATGTTTTCGGACGGCTTCTAATGAAGCTGCCCTATGCGGGCAGGCTGTTGAAAGTCGTCGGTTCCTACTATTTCGCGGTGTTCGAGTGGAGCGTCATCCTGCTGCTCGCGGCAGACCTGGCGGCGCTCATCGTCTACGCTTGCGGCGGCATGACGGCGTCGTTCGTCCCGGCGGCCGGCTGGACCGTCCTCGCGCTGCTTGCCGCTCTCGTGGCGTGGGGCTCGTATAATGCCTGGAGTCCCGTCGTCCGCTCCTACGAGATCAAGGTGGACAAAAAGACGGAGCTGACGGAGCCGCTCAAAATCACGGTCGTCTCCGACATCCATCTGGGCAACACGGTCGGCAACCGGCATCTGGACCGGCTTGTGCCGCTCGTGAACGGATGGGAGCCGGATTTGATCCTGCTGGCGGGAGACGTCATCGACGACAGCATCGAACCGTTCGTCCGCAACGGGATGGCGAACCGGCTCGGCCGGCTGCAGGCGAGGCAGGGCATTTTTGCCGTTCTCGGCAACCACGAATATTACGGCGGCCATATTGAAGAGTACGTCGAGCGGATGCGGGCCATCGGCATCCCGGTGCTGCGCGACGAGACGGCAATCGTCGCGGGCGGCGTTCAGATCGCGGGACGGAAGGATAAGACGGCGGAAGCGATGGACCCGGCGGGCCGCAAGCCGATCCGGGATCTGGTGGCTTCCTTCGATCCGGAGCGGCCGATCGTGGTTATGGACCATCAGCCGTATCAATACGATCTTGCGGCGGACGCCGGCGTCGACATTCTGGTCTCCGGCCATACGCACCGGGGCCAATTCGCTCCGAACCATTGGGTGACGGCCAGGCTGTTCGAGCTCGACTGGGGGTATTTGCGCAAACGGCAAATGCATGCGTTCGTCTCGTCCGGCTTCGGCACCTGGGGGCCGCCCATCCGTCTCGCGAGCCGTTCGGAAATCATTCAAATTACCGTTCGCTTTAAGGGGGAATCCGATTGAGATGGTTATCCGCGCTGGCCGGCGCGTTCGGCGTCAGCCTCGTCTGTCTCGTCGGCTTCGCCTGGGTCGCATACGGCGTAGAAACCGGAAGCCTGTCCGGCTTCGACCGCTTCGTCATTCGGCTCGTCCAGGGAACCGAGACGGAGCCGCTCACGAAGGCGATGGAAGCCGTCTCGTTGATCGGTTCGACGAAGCCGGTTACGGCCATCGCCCTTACGATTATGGCGATTTTGTTTTTCGCGCTGGGCCACCGCAAGGAATTGATCCTGTTCGTTATCGCGTTGGTCGGCTCGACCGTTTTCAATTCCGTCCTCAAAAACCTTTTCGAACGGGAACGCCCGTCGCTTCACCGCTTGGTCGAAGTGGCCGGCTACAGCTTCCCGAGCGGCCATTCGATGGCGGCGATCAGCCTTTACGGCGCGACGGCCTATTTGCTCTGGCGGCACATCGCGAGCCGAACGGGAAGAGCGCTGCTGATCGCGGCCGTCGCCATTGTCGTCGCGGCGATCGGATTCAGCCGCATCTACTTGGGCGTTCATTATCCGAGCGACGTCTTGGGCGCCTATCTGATCAGCGGCTGCTGGCTGGCGGTGTCGATCGGCGTGTTCCGCCGCTTAGCGGAGAGCCGGAATCAAGCGGCATCCGCGCGGACGTTGACATGAACAACCTATTTATGATAATTTGAATACAAGGTTTATTCATAATAAATCCATCGGAATTATATGATATTGCAAAGGCCGGCCCACCCGACAACAGGAGGCCCCATTCATCGTACCAGCTGCGGTGAGGGGTCTCTTTTGCTTTCCATTCGATTTGCATAGATTAATAGGACGACGTTCACGGGAGGACGGTTCGATGAGCTTAAGGCTTAGTTTGCTTGACCAAAGTCCGATTTTCGAGGGAGAGACGCCCACGGAAGCGCTGGCGCATACGATCGAATTGGCCCGATGGGCCGAACGGCTCGGCTATTATCGGTTCTGGGTGTCCGAGCATCACGATTCTTCGCAAGTCGTCGGCACTTCGCCCGAAGTGCTCATCGCCCATTTGCTCGCCAAGACGGAGACGATCCGGATCGGTTCCGGCGGCGTCATGCTTCAACATTACAGCCCGTTCAAGGTGGCGGAAAACTTCAACGTTCTGGCGGCGCTCGCCCCCGGCCGCGTCGACCTCGGCATCGGCCGCGCGCCCGGCGGATTGCCGCATTCCACCCGCGCGCTGCAAGGGGAAGGCGCCGCTCCGAGACCGCTGGCCGAGAAGCTCGCCGAGCTGGATCAATATTTGCATAACCGGTTGGAAGAGAGTCATCCCTTGTACGGCGTGCGGGCGAATCCGGTCGTGCCGAAGCCGGCCGGTCTGCACCTGCTCGGAACGACGGCGGAGAGCGGCAAGCTGGCCGGCGAATTCGGAGTTCCGTACGTGTTCGCCTTGTTTATTAACGGCGACGAGGACGTTGCGGAAGAGGCGATTCGCGCTTACCGGGAGCGATTCCGGCCCGTCCGTTCGGCCGCACCCGAGCCCATCGTCGCGGTATCCGTCGTCGTTGCGGAGACGGAAGAAGCGGCGAGGCGGATCGCATCGGATTTTCAACTGGTCAAGATCCATTTGGAGAGCGGGCGCACGATCACCGTCTCCAGCTTGCAGCACGCGCAAGAGATCGGCCGTCAGACGGCCGAACGCTACACATTCGAAGTGAAGGATGCTAACATTATCGCAGGAACGAAAGAGACCGTCCGCCGGAAGCTGTTGAGCCTTCAAGAACGCTTCGGCATCGGGGAGGCCATTCTGACCGCGCCGGCGAGAGACTTCGCCGACCGGGTCCGTTCGATAAGGCTGCTGCGAGAAGCCTTCTCGGAGGCTTCCGTGGACGGCTGACAGGAGGAATCCGATCGTGGGAGACATCGCCGCCATATCCGCCGGGACGGGCGAGCTGCAGAAGAAGCTCGTCGCCATCCGCAGGCGTCTGCATCAATATCCGGAGCTCGCGTACGAAGAGATGCGAACGACGCAAGCGATCCGGGAGTGGCTCGCGGAAGCGGGCATCGACGTCGCGGAATATCCGCTGAAGACGGGGGTGGTCGCCGAAGTGAAGGGAAGGGAGGACGGTCCGATCGTCGCGCTGAGAGCGGACATCGACGCGCTGCCGATCCAGGAGGAGACGGGATTGCCGTATGCGTCGACGATTCCGGGCCGCATGCACGCCTGCGGCCACGATTTTCACACCGCGGCGATCATCGGAGCCGCCTATTTGTTGAAGCGAAGGGAGGAATCGCTGAAGGGAACGGTCCGGCTCCTTTTTCAACCGGCGGAGGAGAAAGGGACAGGCGCTCTTCGCGTTCTGGAGAGCGGGGCGCTGCGCGGCGTGCAAGCGATTTTCGGCATGCACAACAAGCCGGACTTGCCGGTCGGTACGGTCGGCGTCAAGGCGGGGGCGCTCATGGCGGCTGTGGACGGCTTCAAGATCGAAGTCGAAGGCGTGGGAACGCATGCGGCGGTCCCGAACGCGGGCATCGACCCGATCGTCGCCGCCGCCCATATCGTAACGGCGCTGCAGACGATCGTCAGCCGCAATGTCGGACCGCTGCAGAGCGCGGTCGTGAGCGTAACGCGCATTCATAGCGGCACGACCTGGAACGTCATTCCCGAGAAGGCCGTTCTGGAAGGGACGATTCGTTCGTTCGACGAGCGCGTTCGCTCGGAGATCAAGAGCCGATTCGAGCGTGTCGTGGAGGGCGTGTCGTCCGGCCTCGGAGCGAAGCCGGCCATCCGGTGGTATCCGGGTCCGCCTGCCGTACGCAACGATGAACATTTAACGGAATTAATGATTCATGCCGCTAATAAAGTCGGCTTGCGAGCCGTGACGCCCGAACCGTCTCCGGCGGGGGAGGACTTCGCTTTCTACCAACGCGAGTTGCCGGGTTCGTTCGTCTTCGTCGGCACCTCAGGGCCGCATGAATGGCACCATCCCGCTTTCGACGTGAACGAGAGCGCGTTGGAGCCGGCCGCCAGGCTGTTCGCCGAAGCGGCGGAAACCGCTTTGATCCGATTGTCCGAAGGGAGGGACGACCATCCGAACGGTCTATGACGTCATTGTCGTCGGCGCGGGTTCGATGGGCATGAGCGCCGGATACCATCTGGCCAAGCGGGGAATGTCCGTCCTGCTGATCGACGCGTTCGATCCGCCTCACGAAGAAGGAAGCCATCACGGGGAACCGCGCCTTATCCGCCACGCTTACGGAGGCGATGCCACTTACGTGTCGATGGCGCTGCGGGCGCACGCACTGTGGCAGGAGCTGGAGCAACTGACCGGCACGACGCTGCTCGTACCGTCCGGCGTACTTAACATGGGTGCGCCCGATGTCTATCCGTTCGAGGAGCGGCTGGCCTACGCCTCGCTGTTCAAGCTGCCGGTCGAGCTGCTGAGCGCGGCCGACATCGCCTACCGATGGCCGGGCATCCGGCTGCCGGAGCACTATCGGGGCTTGTATGAGCCGAAAGCCGGCTATCTGTTCAGCGAGCGCTGCGTCGGCGCATGCCGGGCGCTTGCGGTGGAGCACGGGGCGGCGATCTTGCCGTACACGAAGGCGGAGAGCGTCCAGGTATCGCCGGATCATGTCTCGATTCGCACGAGCAACGGAGTTTTTCATGCGGAGCAAGTCATTCTGAGTGCGGGAGCCTGGTTCAAGACGCTCGAGCGGTTCGTCGAGCTGCCCATACGCCCCGTGCGCAAAGCGGTCGCCTGGTTCGAGGCGGACGAAGCGTTGTACGATACCAGCGTCTTTCCGGGCTTTACGTTGGCCGATGACGAAGGAGGCTATTACGGCTTTCCCAGCATCGGCGGCTCCGGCGTCAAGATCGGACGCCACGACACCGGCGCGGTTTGGAGGCCGGGCGAAGCGTTGGAGCCGTTCGGCGCGTATCCGGAAGACGAAGGCGATCTGCGCGCTGCGTTGGGGAAGTTTCTGCCGCAAGCCGCGGGCAGGCTGCTTCGGGGAGCGGTATGCAAGTATGAGATTACGCCCGACGAGCATTTCATTATCGACCGGCATCCGGCGTATCCCAACGTCTTGCTGGCGGGAGGCTTTTCCGGCCACGGCTTTAAATTCTCCATCGTCGTCGGTGAAATTTTGGCGGACTTGATCGCAGGCCATAAGCCCCGGCACGATTTGACTCCGTTTGCGTTGTCCCGCTTCAAGAAGGAACTCATCTCCTAAGCGTCATTCTAGGAGCTCCTCCGCTGCCGGCGGGGGATTTTTTTGTTGGAACATCTCGGCTAATGCCGGAAGTTGTCGTATGATCGTATTATCCGTTCGTACGATTCGGGGCAAAATAGGCGCGTCCTAAGGCAGAAGCCGGCAGCTGCGGCTCGGGTTCGGCGCCGTCGTAATGGGGCTCGGCATCAGGTCGATGCATTTGGTCGGCATGCCGGCCTTTTCCTTGCCGGTTCCGGTGAAGGGCTTGGATTCCGTCCGAAGCGGTCGACGAGGTCGAGCGGCTGAGGGGGCTTCACTTCGAATCCCCGTGTCGTCGACGCGTTCCTGCGGTTGTACCGTCAGAGCGAAATCTCTATACTGGATAGGGAAGATGTGTCATAATGCCAAACCGGCTAGGAGAGATGACTGGTGCTTGTCGATTTGAAACCGTATTTGGACGATGCAGCGGTCCAAGAATTGATCGGATATTCCGTCTATCCGGATCCGGAACAGCTCGCGCAAGCGATCGATTCCTACAAGAACGAAGCTTCGCTTGAGATCAAAGGCTATTTCACGGACGAAGCCGAAGGGGAGAGGCTGATCGGCATCGTCGGTTCGCGGATGAACGAACGGGGCGTGCTTGAAGTCAAGCATCTGGCCGTCGCGCCGGACGAACGGAACAAAGGGTTCGGAAGGATGTTGATGCTGGAGCTGCTGGCCGAGAAGCAGCCGGAAGCGATCGTCGCGGAGACCGACGAGGAAGCCGTCGATTTCTACCGCAACATCGGCTTTACGATCGAGAGTTTGGGAGAGAAGTTTCCGGGCGTCGAGCGCTTCAGATGCACGTATGTGACGGAACCCGACGAAGCGGATTGACCGCCGTTTAACGAAATTGACGGAACAGGCAGCGGCCCCGACGGGGCTCCGCTGTTTTTTTGTTCTTACGGGATGGTAAGTTTGGGAAAATGAGGTATAATGTCGTTATGCCGTCCATATTGCGAGAGAAAGGAAGCGGGAAGAAGGGGGTAGAGCCGCAATGGAGAGATGGGAGTACAAAACGATAACGTATAAAACCGGAGGCTGGCTGGGCGGCAAAGTCGACGCCGAGGACTTCGAAGCGGGGCTGAATGCGTACGGAGCGGAAGGTTGGGAGCTCGTCACCTGCTTCGATACGAGCATTGCCCAGGGGCAATCTCGGGACGTTATCGCCGTCTTCAAAAGAAGAAGGAGCGATTAACGTTTCCGCCGATACGACGACCCTTTCCGTTCGGAAGCGATAGCTGTCCATCTATAAACCGTTCGAGGTGCCTGAGGATGGGATACATTATGGATTTAAGAAAATTCGTCGGCTCGCGGCCTTTGATCATGGCGGGCGCCTGCGTGCTCGTATTCAACGAGGAAGGGCAATTGCTGCTGCAACGGCGCACCGACTCCTTCGATTGGGGAACGATCGGAGGCTCGCTGGAATTGGGCGAATCGTTGGAAGAAGCGGCAGCCCGGGAACTGCACGAAGAAGCCGGCTTAACGGCGGATTCGTTCAAGCTGATCTCGATTCTGTCCGGGAAGGACATGTACTACAAATACCCGCACGGGGACGAAGTGTATAACGTCTTGGCGGTGTTCGAAGCCGAAGGCGTTCGCGGCGTGCCGGTCGTCAACGATGACGAAGGGCTCGAGCTGCGGTACTTTTCGCTTACCGAACGCATTCCGGAGCTGAACCCGTTTAGCGAACGGGTGCTTAGGAAATTGGGGTATATCGTCAGCTAACCTTAGGCTGGGCACGGGCGTCGAAGAGCCGAGCGGACCCGATTATTTGCAGCCCTATTATCGGGCGCTGGCCGAAGAATACGGCTTCCGCCATCGGGCGATCCGTACGGATTATCGGTTCGATTCGCCGGAACAGGCGGAGACGCTCTGCCGGAATTTCTTCGGCGACGAGCTCGGCGACCGGATTCGGGAGGAACGGCTGACGATCGTGCCGGAATGCACCGGCATTTGGTGGAGAAGAAAAGGAAATAGCGCGGTTTAAAGGCTCGGAGACGGCATTTGGCTTACGAGCGCGAATAGAGGCGTCTGAGAACCGAAGAATTCATCGTTCCAGCCCTGAACTGCGCGCTCGGCCGAAAGCGCGTTAACCGACGTTTTTGACCGAGCGGCGCACGAGCAGCTCGGAAGGGAGCACGATTTTTTTCCACGGGCCGGCCGCTTCGCCTTCCTGAATCCGCTCGATCAGCATCTGCATGCCCAGATAGCCGAATTGGTAAGCCTGCTGCGAGATCACCGTCAGGAACGGATCGATCTCCGCGTAAGACGCCAGCTCGTCGAAGCAGACGATCGACAGGTCGTCCGGCACCCGCAGCCCGCGTCCGTGCAGCGTGCGCATCACTTCCACCGCCAGCACGTTGTTGCCGGCGATAATAGCCGTCGGAGCGGGAGTCATGCGGTCCAGCCACGCCTCGATCTCCGACAGGTCGCTGCGCGGACCGAAGCTCGTCTCCAGCACGTAGTCGTCCGAATACGCCAGGTCGTTCAGCTTCATCGCTTCGCGGAACCCTTCCAGCCGCTGTCTGGCCGTCGAGGCGGTCAAGGAGCCGTTGATGAGCGCGATGCGCCGGTGTCCCATCTCCGTCAAATGCTTGACCAATTGCCGCGCCCCTTCCTTGCCGTCCCCCAGCACGATGTCGCTCTCCATGCCGGGCACCTCGCGATCCAGCAGCACGAACGGCACCGCGTGCCTGCGAAGCGTCTCAAGATGGGGAAGGGAGGCGTCTCCGGTCGGCGCGATCAGCACCCCGTCCACCCGTGTCTTCAGAATCGTATCCAGGTACTCGTTCTCCTTGTCCAAGTTCTCGTCGCTATTGCCGAACAGAAGCCGAAACCCGTGCTTCTTGGCGGCATCTTCGGCGCCGCGCGCGAGCGTCGTATAGAAAGGGTTCGTAATGTCGGTAATCAGCAGGAACAGCAGGTTCGTCCGCTGCAGGACGAGGCTCCGCGCCATCTGGTTCGGCACGTAGTTCAGTTCCTCCATGACGCGCTTCACTTTGGCCCGCGTCTTCTCGCTGATTCGGCCGGTGTTATTGATAACCCGCGATACGGTCATCGCGGAGACGTTGGCCTTCGCCGCAATATCGTAAATCGTTACCATGGGACGAGCTCCTTCTGGACATTCATGCATTTATCTTACAAAAAAGGTGCATTGACAGCAAGGGAATTCGTTGCTAATTTAGAGTTATCGGTAACATAAACATTGCGCATGGAGGGAACATTTTATGGCAGATATGCACCATCGCTGGCAGGGCGGATTTCCCCGGATCGGCATCCGGCCGACCATCGACGGCAGGCGCAAGGGCGTCCGCGAGTCGCTCGAGGAACAAACGATGAACATGGCCAAGTCCGTGGCCGCGCTGCTCTCGGAGCACCTTCGCTATCCGAACGGGCAGCCCGTCGAATGCGTCATCTCCGACAGCTGTATCGGCGGCGTAGCGGAAGCGGCCGCTTCGGCGGACAAATTCGCGAAGGCGGGCGTCGGGGTATCGATAACCGTCACGCCTTGCTGGTGCTACGGCACGGAGACGATGGACATGGATCCGACGATTCCGAAGGCCGTCTGGGGCTTCAACGGAACGGAGCGTCCGGGAGCCGTTTATCTGGCCGCCGTGTTGTCCGGATACGCCCAGAAGGGGCTGCCGGCGTTCGGCATTTACGGGGAAGACGTGCAGGATGCGGGTGACACGACGATTCCCGAGGATGTGAAGGGCAAGCTGCTGGGCTTCGCCAGAGCCGGTCTTGCAGCCGCTTACATGCGCGGCAAATCGTATTTGTCCATGGGCTCCGTCTCGATGGGGATCGCGGGTTCGATTGTGAACGACGCTTTCTTCCAGGAATATCTCGGAATGCGGACGGAGTATGTCGACATGTCCGAATTCGTTCGGCGGATGGAAGAAAACATTTACGACGCCGCGGAATTCGAGAAAGCGCTTGCATGGGTGAAGAAGCACTGCCTCGAAGGCCCGGACAACAATCCGCCTCATCTGCAATCGTCCCGTGAACGCAAGGACAAGGATTGGGAGACCGTCGTCCGAATGACGATGATCGCCCGCGACCTGATGGTCGGCAACCCGCGGCTGGCGGAGCTCGGCTTCGGGGAAGAGGCGATGGGGCACAACGCGATTTTGTCCGGGTTCCAGGGGCAGCGTCAATGGACGGACCATTTTCCGAACGGAGACTTCCTCGAAGCGATCCTCAATTCGTCGTTCGACTGGAACGGCATTCGCGCGCCTTATCTTGTGGCGACAGAGAACGACAGCTTGAATGGCGTCGTCATGCTGTTCGGCCACCTGCTGACGAATACGGCGCAAATTTTCGCGGATGTGCGCACGTACTGGAGTCCCGCTTCCGTCAAGCGGGTCGCGGGTTACGAGTTGTCCGGAGCGGCGGCCGGCGGCATTCTGCATCTCATCAACTCCGGCTCGGCATCGCTTGACGGAACGGGCGAGCAGACGAAGGACGGAAAGCCGGCGATGAAGCCGTTCTGGGAAATTACCGAGGAGGAAGCGGCCAAGTGTCTGAACGCCACCTCGTGGCGGCCGGCTTCGGTCGAATATTTCCGCGGCGGCGGCTATTCTTCCGACTTCCTGACGCGCGGCGGCATGCCGATGACGATGTCCCGGCTCAATCTGGTGAAGGGAATCGGGCCTGTGCTGCAAATTGCGGAAGGCTATTCCGTCGATCTCCCGCAGCATGTGCACGACAAGCTCGACAAGCGGACCGATCCGACCTGGCCGACGACGTGGTTCGCGCCGATTCTGACCGGCAAAGGCGCGTTCCGCAGCGTGTACGACGTCATGGACAACTGGGGCGCGAACCACGGTTCGATCAGCTACGGCCATATAGGCGCCGACCTGATTACGCTCGCCTCCATTTTGCGCATTCCGGTCAGCATGCATAACGTCGCGGAAGAACGCATTTTCCGGCCGCGCGCCTGGGGTCTGTTCGGCACCGATAACGCCGAGAGCGCCGATTTCCGCGCTTGCGCCAACTTCGGCCCGCTGTACAAATAAGGAGTTTGGAGGAAAGAAACTTATGGGGAGCCAGACGATTCGCGAAGAGTTGTGCAAATACGCGCGCAAGACGGTTAGCAACAAGCTTGTCGTCGGACCCGGAGGCAACATCAGCGCAAGGCTTGACGGGAAAATGTACTTGTCCCCGAGCGGCTTCGCGCTCGACGAGATCGAGCCGGAGCAATGGGTCGAGGTGGACATTGAGAGCGGAAGCGTACAAGACAAAGGCTTGCGGCCGTCTTCGGAGGTGCTTATGCATCTGTACGCTTACCGCGTCAATCCGGCGATCGGCGCGATCGTGCATACCCATCCGCCATACTGCATCGCCTTTACGCTCGTCGAACGAACGCTGCCGGTCATGTTTCCCGATCAGGCGGCGCTTGTCGGCAAGACGACGTACGTGCCTTATGTGCTGCCGACGACCGACAAGCTGGCGGACGCCGTCGCGGCCGAGGTGAACGACTACAGTACGATCCTGCTGGGCAATCACGGTCTGGTGACGACGGGCCGCAACCTGCGCGAAGCGTATTACCGGACGGAAGTCGTCGAAGAGAGCGCCAAGATATACCTCATCGCCCGTGCGATCCGCGAGCCGAAGGCGCTCACGGACGAGGAGCACCGGGAGATCGCCTCCCTCGAGAGCGAAGCGTACCGGATTCAATTGCTGCAGAAAATGAAATGATTCCCGCATAGGGGCAGGGAGGAGAGAACGATGGCGAAGGGCGGAGCCGCGTCGGTTCTCGCTTTCGATCTCGGGGCGAGCAGCGGGAGAGCGCTCATCGGGGAGCTGGCGGACGGAGGCGACGGACGGGAAGCGCTGAAGGTTAAGGAAATTCACCGCTTCGCCAACCGCGCCATCCGCGTCGGCCGCCATTTGCATTGGGATTTGCTGCGGCTGCTGGACGAGATCAAGCAAGGAATCCGCAAGGCGTTCAAGGAAGGCTACGCGCCGGCAACGCTCGGAATCGACACCTGGGGCGTCGATTTCGGCTTGCTGGACGCGAACGGCGAGCTGCTCGGCAATCCTTACCATTACCGGGATTCGCAAACCGACGGATTGATCGAGGAAGTCGCCGGATGGATCGGCCGGGAAGAGCTGTTCCGGCAGGGTGGGCTTCAGCTGATGCCGTTCAATACGATCTATCAGCTGTATGCGATGCGCAAAGCTTCTTCCCCCATGCTCGATATCGCGCAGACGCTGCTGCTGACGCCGGATTTGCTCGCCTATTTGCTCACGGGCGTGAGATCTTGCGAATATACGATGGCGACGACGACGCAACTGCTTCACCCGGCGAGCAAGCAATGGAACGCGCCGCTCATGGAGCGGCTCGGCATTCCGACCCGGCTGTTCCTCGATCCGGTGCAGCCGGGAACGCCGATCGGTCCGCTGACGCCGGCCGTATGCGAGGAACTGTCCGTTCCGCCCGTCCAGGTCGTTGCGGTCGGGACGCACGATACGGAATCCGCGGTGGCGGCCGTTCCGGCTAGGGAGGAAATCTTCGCTTATCTCGTCTGCGGAACGTGGTCGCTGCTCGGAACGGAGCTGCCCGAGCCGCTGCTGTCGCGGGAAGCGATGGAAGCGGAATTTTCTAACGAGGGCGGCGTGGGCGGCACGTATCAGCTGCTCAAAAACATTATGGGACTGTGGATTTTGCAGGAATGCAAAGGAGAATGGGAGGAACGCGGCATTCACGCTTCTTTCGGGGAGCTGGCCGAAGCGGCCGAGAGAGCCGAACCGTTCCGCAGCCTGATCGATCCGGACGACGCCCGCTTCTACGCGCCCGGCGGCATGACGGGCAAGGTGCGCGCCTATTGCGAGGAGACCGGCCAGCCCGCACCCCGCGAGCCGGCGGAATTCGTGCGCTGCATTCTGGAGAGTCTTGCTTTGCGATACAGGCAAACGCTGGAGCTCGCAGAGAAGGTGACCGGGCGGACGTTCGGCGCGCTCCACATGGTCGGCGGCGGCATCCAGAACAAATTGCTCTGCCGCCTGACCGCTGGTGCGATCGGCCGCCCGGTTTACGCCGGCCCCGTGGAAGCGAGCGCGATCGGCAACATGCTGCTGCAGCTGATCGCGCTCGGAAGATGCGCCGGCCTGAAGGAGGCGCGCCGGCTCGTGGCCGATTCTTTTCCCGTCCAGGTGTACGAACCGGGCCGCGCCGAACCTTGGAACGAACGTTACGCAGCCTTTCTCCGCATGCGCAAAAACCGGGCTTAACGGCCCGGTTTTTGCGTTCCTCCGGCACGGATTGCATGCCTGGCCGCCCGGCAAGGAATCCTAAAGCGATAGGACGTTGGATACCGGCTAAATCGTTATATATGTTATGCTAATTAATCATATATTGTATCATAATTAAAATTATGATATACCATACTTAGCTTTACGAAATCACATTTTAGGGAGCTGAAAGAAAGATGAAGTTTTTTCTGGATACGGGCAACGTGGAAGAAATCAAACGCATCGTGAAACTCGGGTTGGTGGACGGCGTCACGACGAATCCGTCCCTGATCGCGAAGGAAGGCCGCGACTTCAAGCAAGTGATTCAAGAAATTTGCAGCATCGTGGAAGGCCCCGTCAGCGCCGAGGTCATCAGCCTGGACGTCGACGGCATGCTGAAGGAAGCGCACGACATCGCCACCTGGGCGCCTAACGTCGTCATCAAGCTGCCGCTCACCGAAGCCGGCCTGGAAGCGACCCACCGCCTGTCCAAGGAAGGCATCAAGACGAACGTCACGCTGATCTTCAGCGTTGCGCAAGGCCTGATGGCCGCCAAAGCGGGCGCCACCTTCATCAGCCCGTTCGTCGGCCGCCTGGACGACATCGGCGTCGACGGCATGCAGCTTGTCCGCAACCTTCGCCAAGTGCTCGACCAATACGGCCTGCCGACCGAAATCATCGCCGCCAGCATCCGTTCGATCGGCCATACCGAACAAGCCGCGCTCGCCGGTGCGCACATTGCGACCATTCCGGGATCGCTGCTGCCTTCGCTGTGGAAGCACCCGCTGACCGATATCGGGATCGAACGCTTCCTCAAAGACTGGGAGAAGATGCCGAAGGCGTAAGCCGCATCGCGCAAGGAGATCAACACCCGAAATCCTAAGGAGGGAGCGGGTATCGAACTTACGCCCAGGCAACTGGAAATCGTCGAAGTCATTACCAAGAACGCTCCCATTACGGGAGAGCAAATAGCCGAAGCACTCGGGATCAGCCGTCCGACCATCCGGTCGGACTTGTCTGTTCTCGTTATGCTTGGCTACATCGACGCCAAACCCAAGGTCGGCTATTTTCCGGGCAAGGCGCTGAAGCCGGAACGTTCCGTCCGCTCGGCGCTGATGCAGTGGAAAGTCAAGGACAGAATGAGCCGTCCCGTCGTCATCCGCGACAACGCGACCGTAGGCGACGCGGTCATCAGCCTGTTCGTCGACAATGTCGGAAGCCTGATCGTCACCGACGAGCAAGACAAGCTGATCGGCATGGTGTCGCCGAAAGATTTGCTGAAGTTTACCCTCGGCCATCCGAACGCCGCCGCGATCCCGATTCGCATGGTCATGACGAAGCACGCCCAGCTCGTTACGATCTCTCCGGAGGATACGGTACTCGAAGCCGCCAGGCGGATGATGGAGCATCAGGTGAACAGCCTGCCGGTCGTCCGGTCCCGGGCGGGCGAGGGCCATCCGAAGGGGCTGGAAGTGATCGGAAGGATTACGAAGACCAATATTACGCAGGCGATGGTTGAGTTGGCCTCGGATCTGTAGCAGGGTAGGGGGAGATGCCGTGTCGGCGGACCGTCAGAAAATCATTTATGTATGCTCCGACGCCGTCGGGGAAACGGCGGAAGCGGTTGCAAGGGCAACTTTGCGCCAATTCGCGACCGAGACCGTCAAAATCAAACGGTACGGCGGCATCAAGCACGAGGACGAAGTCAAGGCGCTCATCCGCGAAGCATCCGCAACCGGAGGATTTATCGCCTACACGCTCGTACAGCCGGAGCTTCGGGAGACGATGCGCGAGGAAGCGATCCGCGCCTCGGTGAAGGCTGTTGACGTCATGGGGCCGATGATGCAGGCGTTTAATCGATACGTTCAACGATTCGCCCAAATATCAGCCGGGCCTTCTTCACGAGATGGACGACCACTATTTCCGCAAAATCGAAGCCGTCGAGTTTGCCGTCCGCTACGACGACGGCAAAGACGCCAGAGGGCTTCTTCACGCGCAAGTCGTATTAGTCGGCGTGTCGCGCACTTCCAAAACCCCGCTTAGCATTTATCTTGCCCATAAAGGCATTCGAACGGCCAATTATCCGCTTACGCCGGAGGTTCAGCCGCCGGAGGAACTGTTCGCCCCCGCCGAACGTCTGATCGTCGGCTTGACGATGAAGCCGGAACGCTTGCTCAAAATCCGCACGGAAAGGCTGCGCGCGTTGGGACTTCCGGTCGAAGCGCATTACGCTTCGCTGGATCGCATTGAGACCGAGCTGCGGTTCGCGGACGGGCTGATGGCGAGACTGGGCTGCCCGGTCATCGACGTAACGGAGAAAGCGATCGAAGAGACGGCCGGCCTCATTATGGAGAAATGGATGAGTTCAACGGTTTAAAGGAGGAAGACGGGAATGGAAAGGGAACTCGCTCTGGAAATCGTGCGCGTCACCGAGCTGGCCGCGCTCGCATCCGCGCCGTGGATGGGGCGTGGCGACAAGAACGCAGCCGACGGAGCGGCGACTTCGGCCATGCGCGCGATGTTCGACACCGTCTCGGTGCAAGGTACCGTCGTAATCGGCGAAGGCGAAATGGACGAGGCTCCCATGCTCTACATCGGCGAACGGGTGGGGAGCGGCAACGGGCCGGAGGTCGACGTCGCCGTCGATCCGCTCGAAGGGACGGAGATCGTGGCCAAAGGGCTGAACAACGCCATGTCGGTCATCGCTGTGGCGAACAAAGGAAACTTGCTTCACGCTCCGGACATGTATATGGAGAAGCTCGCCTTCGGTCCCGAGCTGGCAGGCAAGCTAAGCTTGACGGATCCGCTGGAGACGACGCTGCGCCGATCGGCCGACTTGTTAAACAAGAAGGTGTCCGACCTGACCGTCATGATCCTGGATCGGCCTCGCCATGAAGCGATGATCAAGACGCTGCGCAAAGTAGGCGTCCGCATCAAGTTTCTGTCGGACGGGGACGTGGCCGGGGCGATGGCTCCGGCGTTTCCCGAAGCGGGGATCGATTTGTACGTCGGTTCCGGCGGAGCGCCGGAAGGGGTGCTGGCGGCGGCCGCGCTCAAATGCCTGGGCGGCGAGCTGCAGGGCCGATTGATGCCGTCCAACGCCGACGAGTACAGCCGGTGCATCCGGATGGGAATCGAGGATCCGTACCGGATTCTGACGATGGAGGACATGGTCGGCTCGGAGGATGTGATCTTCGCCGCAACGGGCGTTACCCCCGGCGAATTCATCGGCGGGGTGCGCTACCTGTCCGAACAGCGGGCCGAGACTCATTCCATCGTCATGCGGGCCAAGACGAGGACGATTCGCTTCATTCGTTCCCTTCATTATTTGCCCAACAAAGCGCTACTCCAGACGAGCCGTTAACCGGCTCAATTTACGAATTTGTAGCCCACGCCCCACACCGTCTTGATGTGCTGGGGCTCTTTGGGTTCACTTCGAGCTTCTTCCGCACCCGGCGAACTTCGAATTTTTCCTCTTCCAGATAAAGCGTCAACATCTCTCCGAGAATGGGATCGTCCACAATGACCAAGATCTTTATGTCTCAATTGTTAGGTAAACTAATACTTTCTTTATATTTATGAATAGAACTGAATACGGCTTGCAGCCTGCGGACGAATATCGAAACAATCGCCGCCTCGACGACGAACGCAACTGCAACGATAAGAGGAAGCCCGTACAGGGGCGGGACGTTCCCAGCAGCTTCGCGACAATTCGAGAGCGGCGACGAGCATGAACATCGGAATGGCAGGTGCGAGCACAGCCAACATTGTATTCCTAAGCGAGCGCAACATGCAAACCTTCCGCAAGAAATATGAGCGAAACTAACATTTGCCTAACAACAATCAAGCAAAAAATTTAACGCTTTGTCTTTATGATAGCGAATGAAGTCGGTATCTAAAAAGAAACTGGGGAGGAAATGGTTGGATTCTGGAACGTATCCGCCGAATTTGGCCATCGGCCGCATACATATTAGCAGGAGAGGCGATCCGGCAAGCCGTATCCGCGATGAATCAGAGCTCGACCGAAGTCGAAGCGGGCGTTGCGGTGACGGAGGAGCGCCTCGCGCCGAGCGAAGAGATCGTCGCTTCCTCCGTATGCCGGCCAATATCGCGTAAGATTTGCAGAATGCGTTTAAAACATACAAATTCAACGAAAGCAGGAGATTCCTTGAAGATGTTGAACAGCTACTTTCAGACCGACGGTTCCCAGCTTCACATGCAATCGACGCTGCTCCATCCGATCTTCGCTTCTTTCGCGAAAAAGTACAAATTGACGCCCCGGGAGTCGCAAGTGATGCGAATTCTTGTCCTGGAAGGTCTTCGCAACGACGAGATTGCGGCGCAAATGCACATCTCGCCGAAGACGCTCAAAAATCATCTCGCCTGCATGATGAAAAAAACGAAGACCGGATCGTCGCGATCGTTGCAAGCCTTATTTTTCAACTTCGCCATGAGAATGTTGCTCCCTTCCGCTTAGGAAGGGTTTTTTGCTGCCTCGGGACGGGGGGCCGCAAGCGTATCGACGGCTTGCATAGGAAGGCGAACCTTGAACGCGGTTCCCTGCCCCGGCCGGCTGTCCACCGTGATGGAACCTCCGTGCAAATCGACGATCTTTTTCACGATCGACAGTCCGAGCCCGCTTCCTCCGGCCGACCGGTTGCGCGACTTATCCACTTTGAAGAAACGTTCGAACACGTGGGGGAGGTCGCTCTCGGCGATGCCGATGCCCGAATCCGCGAAGATCGCTTCCGCAAACCCGTCGACTTGTTCGAGCTTGACGGTGATCGCGCCTTCCTCCGGCGTAAATTTGATGCTGTTATGAAGCAAATTGCTCCACACTTGCGTCAACAATTCCTCGTCGCCTTCCAACGTCGTCTCGGCTAGCTGGACGTCAAGCTCCAGGCGCTTCGCCTCCCATAACGGCTCGCAGGACAGCACGGCCTGGCGGATTTGCCGGTCCAGCCTGAATTTGCGGATTTGGAAAGGATGGCTTCTCGATTCGAGCGACGTCAGCTTGAGCAAGTTGTCGCTGAGCCGCGACATCCGCTCGCTCTCGGTCTCGATAATTTGCAGGTAGTGGTCGCGCGCTTCGGGCGGCATGTCGTTCTGCCGAAGCGCCTGCGCAAATCCTTTGATCGCGGTCAGCGGCGACTGGATCTCGTGGGAGACGTTGGAGATGAACTCCTGGCGCATCTGCTCCATCTGCCCCAGTTCGGCCGCCATCCGGTTCAAATTTTCTACAAGCACGTAAAATTGGCCGGCGTAGCGCGGGTGGGCCTGCAAATTGATGTTGAAGTCTCCTTTGGACATCCGCTGCATGGCGTCGATCATCATCGTGAACGTGTTGACGGTCCGCCGGTCCGGGTTCACGATCAGCCGAACGATCGTCATCAGGATGCCGAAGAAGAACAGCGCCAGCACAATCGAGATGTAATCGCGCAGTGTCGGATGCTCGTGCCCGTACGGCCAGTAACGGTCCAGGAACCTCGTCGCATAATGGGCTCCCGTCCAGCAGAGAGTGAACACGGCGAAGAAAGCCGACACGCCAAACAGGACATGGTACCATCTGGGCTGCTGCGGCTGGCGCAAATGATCCCACTGGTTCTCGCGTTGACGTTCCCATTGCTCCCGGTTGCGGCGCCGTTGCCGCCGTATCCGTTCCGCACGATGCCGCTTATGCTCGTAGTGCCGGCGGTCCAGCTTCTCGCGCTCATGCCGGATTTGGCTGCGCATTCTTGCCTTCAGCTCGCGGATGGAGCGGCGGTGATCCTCGATCTCGAGCTTCTTCGCCTCAAGCTGTTCGCGCAAGCGCTGATGTTGTTCATGAAGCTGCTGCTGTTCGTGAGGGTCATGCCCGCGATGACTCATGTCAGAACCTCCAGCCGGTAGCCGAGCCCGCGAATCGTCGTAATGCGGAAGCCTGCCTCGTCCTCGGGGAACCGTTCGCGCAGCCTGCGGATGTGGACGTCGACCGTCCGCTCGTCGCCTTCGTAGTCGTAGCCCCAAATCTGTTCGATCAATTGTTCCCTGGAGAACGTCTTGCCGGGATAGCTGGCGAGCTTGAACAGCAGCTCGAACTCCTTGAGCGGCAGCGTCAGCGATTCGGAGCCGACCGTAAGCTCGTACGTCTTCCGGTTGAGCTGCACTTGTCCGGCCTGGATCGTCTGAGAGACGGCGATCTTGTACCGCTTGAGCAGCGCCTTCACGCGGACGACGAGCTCCGCGGGCTCGAACGGCTTGACCAGATAGTCGTCGGTTCCGAGCTGGAAGCCTTTTACTTTCTGGGAAGTTTCGCCTTTGGCCGTCAGCATCAGCAGCGGAATGTCGTAATGCTCCCGAATCTCCTTGCACAGCTCCCAGCCGTCCATTTTCGGCATCATGATGTCCAGCACGACCAGATCGAACCGGACCGACTCCATCAACGCCAGCGCTTCGACCCCGTCGGAAGCCTCCAGCACCTCGAAACCTTCCCGGCCCAAGAACAGAGCGACCAGTTCGCGAATATGTGGATCGTCGTCTACGACGAGCAATTTTGCCAATGTCACCAACCCCTTGCTTCCAATATAACGTTTTTGAGCTTATCTTCATACTTGTCGATTCGAAACCTTTTTCGATGGCATTCGATAGGCCTTGTCGCCATCATGCGCGAACATTGTGAACTGAATATGAATTCAACTATGCTACAATAAAAAGAGGAAAGGGGTCGTGAATGATCGTGAAGATGAGCTCATCTCCGGTTCGCGGACGATTCGCGCCGACGCCTTCGGGGCGGCTGCACTTGGGCAACGCGGCGACCGCGCTGCTCGCCTGGCTGCAGGTTCGCGCCGCGGGGGGCACGATGATCTTGCGGATGGAAGACCTGGACGGTCCGCGCTGCAAGCCCGGAACGGCGGACCTCGTCATGGAGGAGATGGTCTGGCTCGGCCTCGATTGGGACGAAGGGCCGGACGTCGGCGGGCCGTATGGCCCTTACGAGCAAAGCGCGCGCCTGGCGCTTTACGAAGCGGCGCTCGAGCGGCTCCGCGCGGGCGGATTCGTCTATCCGTGCTACTGCAGCCGCGCCGAGCTGCAGGCGATCGCGAGCGCGCCGCACGGACTGGCTTCGGAGGGCGGCGCCTACGACGGCCGCTGCCGCCGTCTGTCCCCGGCCGAACGGCGCGCGAAGGAAGCGCTCAAGACGCCGTCCGTCCGGTTCGCCTTGCCGGATCGAAGCTTCTCGTTCGTCGACGGCGTGGCCGGTCCGCTGACGTTCGGGCCCGGCGCCGGCGGCGACTTCGTCGTGAAGCGCGCCGACGGCATCGTCGGCTACCAGCTCGCCGTCGTCGTGGACGATATCGCCATGGGCGTGACCGACGTGTTCCGCGGCTGGGATCTGCTCGACTCGACGCCGCGCCAGTTGGCGCTGTACGAGGCGTTCGGCGAGCGCCCGCCCAGGTTCGCGCACGGCCCGCTGCTGCTCGGGCCCGACGGCTCGCGCCTGTCGAAACGCCACGGCTCCGTCGCGGTGTCGTCGCTTCGCGAGCAGGGCGTGCGGCCCGAGAGGCTGACGGGCTGGCTCGCCTGGCTGACGGGGCTGACGGACAAGCCGGAGCCGATGACCCCGCCCGAGCTGATCCCGCTGTGGAACCCGGAACGCATCATCCGCGAGGCGGTTCGGCTGCCGGCCGATTGGACCGATAGGTTGAAAGCGAACTAGAAGGAGAACAGGTGCATGGAACGTTGGAACGACGAGAGGCTGTCGCGGCAGATCGATTTTCTGGCCGAGGCGGACAAGCTGAAATCAGTGCTTCGCCGAACGCTGCTCATGGACGGGAGCCGAAATGAGAACACCGCCGAGCATTCCTGGCACATCTCGCTGATGGCCTTGCTCCTTCACGAGCATGCGCCGGAGCCGAAGCCGGATTTGTCCCATGTGATCAAGCTGCTGCTCGTGCACGATTTGGTCGAGATCGACGCGGGCGACACGTTCGCTTACGACGCGGAAGGTTACTCGGACAAGGAAGAGCGCGAGCAGGCGGCGGCCCGGCGCATCTTCGGCCTGTTGCCGGACGATCAGGCGGACGGGATCATGGCGCTGTGGCGGGAGTTCGAAGCGATGGAGACGCCCGAAGCCGTGTTCGCCGCCGCGGTGGATCGGCTGCAGCCGCTGCTGCACAATTACCGCACCGAGGGCTTCTCCTGGAAGCGGAACGGCATCGTCCGCGCGCAGGTGCGCCATCGGATGCTTCCGATCCGCCAGGCGTCGCCGAAGCTGGCGGCGTTCGTCGAGGAGCTGCTGCAGCGAGCCGTCGACCGCGGCTATTTGGCGGACGAACCGCCGACGAAGGAGGAATGACGCTTGGCCTATTTGTACGGGGAACGCATCATGCTTCGCGAATACCGCCCGGAGGATCTGGTGCCGATTCGCCGCTGGGTGAACGATCCGGAGATCGTCGGCTATTTGTCGGATATTTTCCTGTATCCGCATACGCTGGAATCGACGGAAGATTATCTTCGCGCGATGATGGACCCAAAGCCGGACACCCGCGGTTTCGTCATCGCGGACGCCGCGACCGAGCTGTATATCGGCCAGATCAATCTCGACGCGATCGATTGGAAGAACCGGGTTGGCCGCATCGGCATTCTGCTCGGCTCGGCCGAATGGTTCGGCCGCGGCATCGGAACGGAAGCGATGCGGCTGCTCGTGGCGTTCGCGTTCCTCGAGATGAATTTGCACCGGCTCGAGCTGGAAGTGTACGACTTCAACGAACGCGCTCTGCGCAGCTATCGGTCCTGCGGCTTCCGGGAGGAAGGCCGGCTTCGCCAGCGGCAGTATAAAAACGGGCGGTACGTGGACGTCATCCAGATGGGGCTGCTTCGATCCGAGTGGGAGGCGCTCCGCAATTGACCGGCGTACCGGGCGGCTGTCTGGAAGATTGATGCGTTCCGCCCGCTTGCCGGAAAATTTGAAATTGGCAACAACTTTTTCGCTCGCCGAGTCGTAGATACTATTACCGCGCGCAGTACGCTTTCCATGCGGCTGCGCTCCTTTTTTGCGCTTTTCTCGCAAAAAAGGCCGAAGAGATTAATAGAGCGGGCGGAACATTTGGCTATCATGACAACGCAGAATTAGAGAAAGAAGCAAGAAGAAGGGAGAGTAAACAAAGTTATGAGACGATGGGGAAAAAGGGCGATGGCCGCCGCGCTCGCGGTCTCGCTGATCGGCGGCTCCGCTTCCGCCGGTCCGACGGCGTTCGCGGCAGACGCCGCCAACACGGCCATGCAAATCATGCTCGACGGCTTCCCGCTGCCGTTCGATTCCGCGCCGAAGGCCGTTCAGGGCGTCACGCTCGTCCCGTTCCGGGCCATTGCGGAGGCGCTTGGCATTACGGTCGTATGGGACCCCGCCGCGAAGGAAATTCGCGCCAGCGGCGATAACGGTTCGGGCCAGCCGACGAAAGTGGTGCTGCGCCTCGGCCGGAAGACGGCCGAGGCCGACGGCGCGAGCGTTCCGCTGCTCGCCGCTCCCGTCATTCAGCAAAGCCGGGTGCTCATTCCGCTCGCCTTCTTCGCCAGGCAGTTCGGCGCCCAGGTCGGCTGGAACGCGGCGACGCACACGGTGGAGATTCAGTCGCCGAAGCGGGCGATGAATGTGATGGGCTTCTACGCGATCAGCTCCTACGATCAGATCGGACGAGTCGCTTCGTTGAACTCGGTCGCGTTCGGTTGGACCCAGATCGACGAGAACGGCAGCGTGACGCTAACCGGTTCTCCGTTTTTCTGGCCGGAAGCGGCCGGAGAGGTGACGCCGGAATCGATCGTGCAGGCCGTTAACGATCAGCAGGACGAGACGTACCTGATGGTCTACTCCGGCGACGCCAAGCGTCAATTGACGAAGCTGCTCACGGACGCTTCCCTGCGCGATCAGTCGATCGAACGGCTCGTATCGCTCGCCCAGGAGAACGGCTTTACCGGCCTTATGCTCGATTTCGAGGGGCTCGGTTGGAAGGACGACCCCGCGACCGCCAAGAAGCAGCTCAACGATTATGTGGAGCTGTTGTCCAAGAAGGCGAAGCCGCTCGGCATCAAGCTGGCTCTTGCGCTTCAGCCGCCGAACGGGGCGTACAAAGGCTACGATTACGGAACGCTCGCCAAGCTGGCGGACAAAATCGTGCTGATGGCTTACAACTACCACCAGGATAAAACGCCGGAGCCCATCGACCGCGTGAACGAAGCGATTCAAATGGCGCTCAAGGCGGGCGTGTCCGCGGAGCAATTGCTGCTCGCCGTCAACATGGATCACGAGAACGAGACGTCCGTCGGCAGCAAGCTGGGCTTGGCGAAGCGCTACGGCTTGGACGGCGTCGCCTTCTGGCGGCTCGGTATTCTGACCGCGGCCGAGACGCAGGCGATCGACGCTTCGGTCGTGAAGGAATAAATATGAAGCCGGACGCGATAGAAGCGGCTCTCAGATTCTCCTATTTTCCCGAAGGAGATTGGGCGATCCTGGAGGGAGGCGAAGCCGGCTGGAACAATACGACCCGGTACGTGACGGCGGCCGACCGACGCTACGTGCTGCGCATCTATGAGACGCTGCGCGAATTCCGCGTCCATCTCCCGAAGCTGCGGAAGCTTCCGCATCAGCTCATTCACGGCGACATCAACGATTCCAACCTGCTGGCCGCTCCGGATGCCGCCGGGAAAGTCGCCGCCGTGCTCGATTTTGAATTTTGCACGCGCGACCTAAGGGCGATGGAGCCGGCCGTCGTAGACGGAGAAGAGGTGCTGAGGCAGCAAGCGGCCGAAGCGGCTTCCGGACTTCGCGCCTTGAAGGAGCGGGAGTCCGAGGTGGCCCGATGGTATGCCGAAGCGTTCGCGTAAGCGAAACGTCGAATCGGCGCCCGCGGCCGAAGGTTGGAGGCTGGAGGCTGGAGGCAGAGGGAACACCTCGCCGCGGTGCGCCGGTATCGGCAAAGAGCCGGCTTCAGTCCGCAGACCGCTGCCGGTCGATCGCTTCCTCCATCGTTTTGTCCGTCAGATGCGCGTAAATTTGCGTCGTCTCGGGAGAAGCGTGGCCGAGCTGCTCCTGCGTCTTATAAAGATCGTTGCGTAAGTAATAATCGGTCGCGAAGGAGTGGCGCAGCTTGTGGACGGACAAATACGGCTTGCCGAACCGCTTGGCGTATTTGATAACCATCTCCTGAACGGCCCGTTTGGTCATGCGGGAGCCTTCTTTCTTGCCGTTGGCGATGGCGAGGAAGAGGGCTTTCTCCCGTTTGGGCGCCTTGTACCGAAGCTCCCGAAGACGCAAATAGGCTTCCAGGTCTTCGACGGCATCCTGACGGAAGTAGACCGGCGTCTTGAACGTGTCGTCGTTTTTCCCTTTGCGGTAAACGTAGGTCAGTTTCTTCTTCAAATCCAGATCGTCGACGTTCAGATTGACGAGCTCCGAGACGCGCAATCCGGAATTGAGGATCAGGCTGACGATGCAGGCGTCGCGCGTAGCGTTCTGCTCGTGCGCGAACAGCGCCTGTTTGTTCGTGGCGACATCGTGGGCATAGTCATATTTAATGTAGTTAATAAATTCGGCAATCTCTTGCTCTTGAAGCAGTTTGCCTTCCAGCTTCGCGGCGGTATCCTTCGGCTTATGCGTCCGCTTGATCGACACTTTGGCCATGACGTTGCGCTTGAGCAGCGGGTAGAAATGTTCGTCCTCCGCGATCTGGCTTAAATAGTGGAACAGGGACCGCAGGGAAGAGAGCTTGCGCGAGATCGTCGTCCGGCTGTTGGCGTGATCCCTGCGCGTGGCCAGAAACATCCGGTAATTGTCCACGCTGTCCATGTGCAATCGTTCGAGGTCGGTTAGCGGAATCTCGGTCATGCGTTTCGCCTCCGTCAACCCTTCCGCCATCAGCCACGAAAAAAACGTCTCGTAGTCTCTCACATACTCCAGCAGGGAAGAGGGGGATAGATCCGGAAGCTTGTAGTTGACGAATTTCTCGACGTACCAAGGCATGCCCGGCACGCGGCGGTCCAGCTCCTCGCGGTCTTTCTTCTTTTGCAGATTCATCGAATCACCCGTTCGCCTTAATGTTGGAGAATGTTTTGTTTACATAACATGAAATATGTAACCTTGTTTTCGACAATCGAAAGCGATATGCTATAAGTATAGCATGTACATCGAACGGACGCTTGGCAGATCGTTGCGAATTTAGATCGTTAATCGTTAAGGTCATGAACTCTTGTCGCTTTGTGTTGTCGTTCCGCCGCTTCTCATTCGCGGCAACTGCGCATTCAGAAAGGAGCGTGCCTTTATGGCCATCGTGCAAGTAACGATCGTTCCACTCGGCACCGGAACGCCCAGCGTCGGCGAATACGTCGCCGCCATTCAGCGAACGTTGGAGGAAGCCCCGGAGAAGGTGCGTTATCAGCTCACCCCGATGAGCACGATTGTGGAGGGCGATCTCGACGACCTGCTCGCGGTCGTGCGCCGCCTGCACGAGGTGCCGTTCAAACGGGGCGCGCTGCGCGTCTCCACTTCGATTACGATTGACGACCGCAGGGACAAAGTCGGTACGATGGAGCAGAAGATGGCTTCGGTAGCAGAAAATAGGAAACGTTTATAAGCGGAGCGTTGCATGCGGACGCCCCGCTTCGGTCACTGAGCAACGCTGTCATTAAAGGCGCCGATCAGGCGTCTTTTTGTTGTGTCCGGGGTTCCCTCGTCTTCGCGTTAGCCCCCCGTTCGGCGGCCGAATTCGCAAAATAGGGCTTGGGACGCATAGACATGTCTATCAAGAAAACTTGGTTGACATCCCCAATATATTGGTGATAGATTAAATACAGTCCACAACATATAGTTGGGACAGACGCCTGACGGCCATATGCGAGACAAGTCGGCGAGCCCTTGCGCAATGCGTAACGTTCGCCTCGGACGACGGTTTCACGCCCGTTCCGTCCGCGAAGCTCGATGCTTCCGGCCTCGCAAAAGGGTGAAATATAGGCTAGACGCTTTCGGTTTGCGTTTCCAGATTATGCCGATTGCGTCTTTTATTTTCAGCGGTGCGAAAGGAGACGGCACTAGATGTTGATTGCTTACGATTCGAGAACCGGAAATGTGAAGAGATTCATTCGCAAGCTCGATCTTCCGTCCGTTCAAATCGAAGAGAACACGGTGCTTGACGAGCCGTTCGTTCTCGTTACATACACGACGGGCTTCGGCCAGACGCCCGCGAAGGTGCTGTCGTTCCTCCAGCGCAACCACGACAAAATGCGGGGCGTGTCGGCCAGCGGCAACCGCAACTGGGGCGAGAGGTTCGCCATGAGCGCGGACCATATTTCACGGATGTACGGCGTGCCCGTACTGAGCAAGTTCGAGTTGTCGGGCACGACGAAGGACGTCGAGACATTTCTGAGAGAGGTGAAGGCAGTTGCGTCATATTGAATTGAACAATTTGCTCATGCAGCGCGATGCGGACGGCTTCTTCCAATTGGATAAAGATCGCGAGGCCGTCGAAGCGTTCATGGCCGAAGTGGAGCGCAAAAGCTTGAAGTTCGCGAACACGGCCGAGAAAGTCCGTTACATGATCGACGAGGACTATTACGAGGACGTATACGAGCATTATTCCCCTTCGGAGGTCGAGGAAGTCTATGCGCTGACGCACAGCTACGATTTCCGCTTCCAGTCTTATATGGCCGCTTCGAAGTTTTATACCGACTACGCGGTGAAGAGCAACGACAAGTCGCTGTACCTCGAGCATTATCCGGACCGCGTGGCGATCGTCGCCCTGCATCTCGGCCGCGGCGACGTAGCGACGGCGCTCAAGCTGGCGTCCGCGATGATGGAGCAGCGCGTACAGCCGGCGACGCCGACGTTCCTGAACGCGGGCAAGAGCCGCCGGGGCGAGATGGTGTCGTGCTTCCTGCTCGAGATGGACGACTCGCTCAACTCGATCAACTATGTGTTGAGCACGTGCATGCAGCTGTCCAAAATCGGCGGAGGCGTCGCCGTCAACTTGTCCAAGCTGCGCGGGCGCGGCGAGCCGATCAAGGGCGTCGAAGGCGCCGCCAAAGGCATCATGCCGGTGCTCAAGCTGTTGGAGGACGCATTCTCCTATGCCGACCAGATGGGCCAACGCAAAGGTTCCGGCGCCGGCTACTACAATATTTTCGGCTGGGACGTCATGGAGTTCCTCGACAGCAAGAAGATTAACGCCGACGAGAAGACGCGCCTGAAGACGCTGTCCATCGGCCTGATCGTGCCGAACAAGTTCTACGAGCTTGCGGCGCGGAACGAGCCGCTGCACGTTTTCGGACCTCATTCCGTGCATAAAGCATACGGCGTCCACCTGGACGACATGAACATGGACGAGATGTACGAGACGCTTCTGGCGGACGACCGCGTCAAGAAGAAAGCCGTGCTCAGCGCGCGGGACATGCTGACCAAGATCGCGACGATCCAGCTCGAATCGGGCTATCCGTACATTATGAACCGCTCCAACGCGAACAAGGATCATGCGCTCAAAGGCATCGGCACCATCAAGATGTCCAATTTGTGCACGGAAATTTTCCAATTGCAGGAGACTTCCGAGATCGGCGATTACGGCGAGCCGGACATCATTCGCCGCGACATCAGCTGCAACCTGGCGTCGCTGAACATCGCGAACGTCATGGAACGCCGCAAAATCCGCGAATCGGTGCACGAGGGCATTACGGCGCTTACCGCGGTCAGCGATATGACGAACATTTCGAACGCGCCCGGCGTCGCGAAGGCGAATGCGGAGCTGCACTCGGTCGGACTCGGCGCGATGAATCTGCACGGCTACCTGGCGAAGAACCGGATCGCTTACGAAAGCGCGGAAGCGCGGGATTTCGTCCGCACCTTCTTCATGATGGTCAACTTCTACTCGATCGAGAGAAGCATGGAGATCGCCCGGGAGAAAGGGCAGACGTTCGCCGGCTTCGAACGTTCCGAATATGCGAGCGGTGCGTACTTCGAACGGTACAAGAACACCGACTACCGCCCGACGACGGAGAAGGTGCAAGCGTTGTTCGAAGGCATGGCGATTCCTTCGCCGGACGATTGGGCGAAGCTGCAAGCCGACGTGCAGAAGCACGGCTTGTACCATGCTTATCGTCTCGCCATCGCGCCGACGCAGAGCATCTCGTACGTCCAGAACGCGACGAGCAGCGTGATGCCGATCGTCGAGCCGATCGAGACGCGCACGTACGCGAACTCGACGACTTATTATCCGATGCCGTTTTTGAGCCGTGACAACTTCTTCTATTACAAGTCGGCTTATCAAATGGATCAATTCAAGGTCATCGACCTGATCGCGGAAATTCAAGCGCACGTGGATCAAGGCATCTCGACGGTGCTGCACGTCAACAGCGACGTGACGACGAGAGAGTTGGCCCGGTACTATATTTATGCGGCCAAGAAGGGACTCAAATCCCTCTATTACACGCGGACGAACATTCTGTCCGTCGAGAACTGCGTCAGCTGCGCCGTTTAACGGGCGGCACGAGGCGAGGACGAAAGGGGAACAAGCGGCATGTGCGCCATGAAAGCCGTCAACTGGAACCGTCCGGACGACGATTATACGAATATGTTCTGGAACCAGAATTTAATGCAGTTCTGGACCGATGAGGAAATTCCGCTCTCCGACGACAAGATGTCGTGGATCGAGCTTAACGAAGCGGAGCGCACGCTCTATATGAAAGTGCTGGGCGGGTTGACGCTGCTCGATACGGTGCAGGGCGGCGTCGGCATGCCGAAAATTCTCGAGCACGTGGACGGCTTGCAGCGCAAGGCGGTGCTCGGCTTCATGGGCATGATGGAGCAAATCCACGCGAAGTCGTACAGCAGCATTTTCACGACGCTGGCCACGACCGAAGAGATCGACGCCGTCTTCCGCTGGGTGGAGGAGAACCGCTACCTGCAGACGAAGGCGGATACGATCGCCCAATACTACAAAAATATCGAGTCGCGTAAGGACCTGTACCTGGCGATGGCCGCTTCCGTTCTGCTAGAGAGCTATTTGTTCTACAGCGGCTTCTTCTATCCGTTATACTTGGCGGGCCAGGGCAAAATGACGAGCAGCGGCGAGATTATCGACCTCATTCTGCGCGACGAGAGCATTCACGGCGTTTATGTCGGCGTGCTCGCTCAGGAAGTCTATGCGGAGCTGGACGAAGATGAGCAGAAGGATGCGTACGAGACACTGCGCGGGCTGCTGCAATTTCTGCATCAGAACGAAATGAGCTACACCGAGGAGCTGTACGGCGAAGTCGGCCTGACCGGCGAAGTGAAGACGTTCGTCCGCTACAACGCCAACAAGGCGATGATGAATCTCGGACTCGAGCCGGTGTTCCCGGAAGAGGACGTCAACCCGATCGTGTTCAACGGCATCAGCACGAAGACGAAGCAGCACGACTTTTTCTCCAAGAAGGGGAACGGCTACGTGCGTACGCTCAACGTGGAGCCGTTGACGGACGACGATTTCAAATTCGATTTCTAACGCACGAACGAAGCCGAAAGGCCGCATTCTACCCTGCATCGGGGGGATGCGGCCTTTCGCAGCGGTTAGGCCCGGATCTGATTGAGCAAGGGTACAGGCTGGCGCAGAACATATTGGAGGAGGGAGCCGATCTGATTCTCGTCAGCGTAGGAGCATTAGGGGATGATAAGCTGCGGGAAAAACTATTCATGACGGCGCGAAGCCGCGGAAGGCGGATCATCGTTCCTTCCGCCGCCATCGGAGGACTCGACCGGATCGCGGCCGCGGGTTTTGCGCGACTTGACATCGCCGTTCATTATCGGAGTATAGAAGCAAGGAGACTCCACGGCAAATGACGGATCACTGCGAATTTGAAAGTTAACATATTTAAAACTATGTCAACTAACAATGGACTATGGTGGAAACCCGACGCTGGGCACTCATCGGCAATGTCCAAGGCCAACCATGGGACAGGAACAATGGTATAGGGTTGGGCCCCACGCCTGGTTTACTCATAAAGTGCACGGGAACTCCGTCAACGTTTACCTTATAGTGTTCGTAGGCGTTGATTGCATTCTCGGATTTGCGCCAGTCAAACTCGTTCATCCAGTAGTCGACGAGTCCTTCGAGATAGTTCCGACTAACGCCGTAAAACCAGTTATCATTACCTGCATCGAGAGGCCATCTAGTGGACTTTAGACGGTTTTGAAGATCGGCAAGCACCTCATCCGATATGTAGATCGGACTGGGTTCAAGCGCTAAAGGAGCAGTTGCTTATATTATTAACTTTTATAAGTATCTAATGTAATTTGGGTCTGATTGCATTAGAAAAAAGATTGTTTACATAATATATATTATGTTCACTTTATGTTGCAGGCAGAGAAGGATTCCCTTATAATGGTTGGCGAAAGGGAGGTCGGTACGGATGGCAAAACATTTTGCCGGAGCTGGCAACGACTCGTGCAAAGCCTGATATTAGGGCGATACTTTGCATGGGGCGGACGGTGAGTTACGATGAATCGCCCGAGAAAGCTTATATCGTTTCTAATAATGGGCTTTGCACCTTATTTTTTTCTTCCAATAAAAATAAGGGGCTGAAAAGCATGTGCAAACCATTTATTAGAAACCATCAATATAACGTGATCCGGAAGCAAGCGGACCAACTGAAGAAAGCCTTGAATACCGTCTCCGATCGGAAAGTGTTGGAATCGGTAAGAGACACCGTCCAGTCCAAGCTGCACGAAGCGTTTCCGGAGGCGACGGAGCTTCAGATCGCGACGTTGGAGAAGCTAGCGGCGATTCCGTCGGCGGATGAAATCCCGTCCTGCGTGGATTCGCTCGAGCCATACAGGACGGCGTTCGGGGAAGTGACGGAAGCGCAGCTCAAGAAGCTGTTCCCCAAGAACAAAAAGCTGAAGGTTCCCGCCCTCGCGTCGATCGATTACCGTGACGTCACGTATTTGGGCTGGACCGATATCGCGACCAATAAATTGTATATCGTCTATCATCTGGACGGCCGGCTCGTCGGCATAGAAGGAAGATATACCCCAACGAACAAGAAGGGCGTTTGCTTCTTGTGCCATCGGCACGAGGAGATCGCTTTGTTTACGGCTATTGCCAAGTCGAAGCCGGCGCACGCATCGCCCGATTATTACAAGGCGATCGGCAACTACGTGTGCGTGAACAGCGAAGCTTGCAACAAGAACATTACGGATGTGACCGTATTGGAGAAGTTTATTCAGGCGGTCATCGGCTAAGGGAGATCGAACGGCCCCAACATGAGGAGCCGCCGATTCTGCCAACACGAGGGCTGTCGCCTAGCATTTGCGGCTAGTGCGACAGCCCTCGTTCATTCGTCGACGACAAAGCGGTCCATTAGATTATTGTAGCCTGACCAAATTCCACTTCTGCGCGCCGGTGCCGTTATCCGTCCAGATTTGGACGTTCGTTCCGTCGGCCGTTCCCGACGAGGATACGTCGAGCGCTTTTCCGCTATTCACGTTGATCAGCTTATACGAACCGTCCGCATTCCGGATCAAGTTCCACTTCTGGGCGCCGTTCCCCAAGTCGGTCCAGACTTGCACGTTCGTTCCGTCCGACGTTCCGGATCCCGCCACGTCGAGCGCAAGGGCGCTGTTCACGTTGATTAGTTTGTAGGAGCCGTCCGCGTTTTGGTAGATCGTCCATTTCTGCGCGCTGGTGCCGTTATCCGTCCAGATCTGAACGTTCGTGCCGGGCGTCGTCCCGGCTCCCGCGACGTCCAATGCTTTTCCGCTGTTAACGTTGATCAATTTATAGGTTCCTCCGGACACGATATCGCCGGATGGGGGAGGCGTGCCTCCGTCTTGGTACACTCTTACGTAATCGACGTACATTTTCGCCGGGAAAACGGTTGATCCGTCGGGCGAGCCCGGCCAGTTTCCTCCGACCGCCATGTTCAGAAGAAGGAAATGCTCCTTGTGGAACTCTTCCGTCGAATTGATGTTGTTCTCGATGTTGGCCTCCCAGAACTGGACGCCGTCGATGAGCCACTTGATCGAGCTGGATGTCCATTCAATGGAATAGACGTGGTATTGGGTCACATCGACCGCTTGGCTGGGTCCGCCATAATCCGCTTGGCCGTTGGCGTCCCAATGGATATACCCGTTCGTATTGTTATCGTTGTTGACATGCTCCATAATGTCGATTTCGCCGCTTTTAGGCCAGCCTACCGTTCCGATATCCGTGCCCAGCGTCCAGAAAGCGGGCCACAGGCCTTGACCCTTCGGCATTTTGATTCTCGCTTCGATCCTTCCGTATTGAAAGCTTTTTTTCCCTTGGGTCTTCAAGCGAGCCGAAGTATAGTTCATGCCGCCATAGGATTCCTTCCTGGCTTCAATGACCAGGTTGCCGTTTTCGATTCTGGCGTTTTCCGGACGGCTGGTGTAATACTCCAATTCGTTGTTTCCCCAACCTCCGCTGCCGGTGCCCGTTTCGAACGCCCAGTTGTTGGTATTGATGGTGGTTCCGTCAAATTCATCGCTCCATACCAGGTTATAGGCCGCATTCGCCGAAGAAATGGGGAATAACGTCGTCACGAGAGCAAGCACCAGAAGAAAAACATACGCATTCAAACCTTTGAATAATCGTTTCATGATTTTCCCTCCTTTGGGCTATCAAATATAACCTTGCATGTTCCCGCGCACGTTGAGAGGATCTGCAGCGCACCTCCTTTGGCAAATTTCAAGCGACACACGAAAGTAAAGCGCTTTCATCATCTAAATTGTATCACGTGGGACATCGTTGTAAAAATAGGCCAAAAGATTCTAAAGTAAGGATAGCGGGGTGAGCATTCAAGACCGGTTTTGTCGAAAAGACGAGATTCGGCAGGAACTGCAATTTGAGGTGAGGATCGGTCTCGGCGATCGCCGTTTTTATGGTGGACGGTTGGTTGGAACTTCGGCTTGTTTTCGTCAGATTTTTACCGTTGACCATAATTTTCCACGGGCTTATAATTAATTTAATCCTGTGAAAAGGAGTGTGATTGTGATGATTGCAACGAACAATACCCGAAAAAAACTTTTATTAGGGGCACGGAACGATAATTAGACGAGTTTTATTCTAATTCTCTTCCGTGCAATCAATAAACACGGAGGGAAGACCGTTGAATATAAATAATTTTGAGTTTGATGGTAGTTACTACAAAGAAATTGGCGATTTTATCCGGGAAAATTACTTGAATTATGGATTTACCAAAGGGACAATTCAAGAGGTTGATTTTCTTGTAGAGCTGATGGACCTTTCGGCTAATAGCTATATTTTGGACATCGGTTGCGGTCCGGGGCGCCATAGTTTGGAACTGGCACGTCGTGGCTTTCGTACCGTGGGAGTGGACATTTCCCCGGAATTTATCAAGTACGCTACTCAAGTGGCATCTGCTGAAAGTTTAAATGCAGAGTTCTATGCTATTGATGCGCGAGAATTGAATTTTTCCCAAAAATTTGATGGTGCAATTTGCCTCTGTGAAGGTGCATTCGGTTTAGCTGGTAATTTGGATAATCATCGGAAGGTGCTTAGGGGTATCCACAGGGCATTGAAACCAGGGACGTTATTGTTTTGACTGCGATAAATGCCTTAAGCGCGGTGAGAAACAATAAGGACCCTAAAAATTTCGATGCTTATTCCTGTACCGGTTTTCATCCTAGCATAATAAAAAGTCCCGATGGTAAAACGAAAGAAGTAACAATCTATACGACAAGTTTTACTTTTCGTGAATTAAAGCTGTTGTTTGAGGAATCGGGTTTTGATGTATTGGCGGGATATGGCTGTGTTGCAGGTAAGTTTAGCAAAAAACCATTAGAATTAGATGATATTGAAATAATGATGGTAGCACGTCGGAAATAAGATTAAAGAGGGTTATGGCTTAAAATGCCGTAACCCTTCTTTAATGGTTTGCTTAATAATATTGACTCCGAACTTTTTTGGGTATATGTAACGAGTAATTAGGGCTTGCTGAACGAACAAAAAATCCTTATTCCACAAGGGATTTGAGCTACTTTTGTCGAATTTATCTGCAAGGAAAACATAGAAAATTGGCAAAAAACCTTGCAGATGGAGTGAGCGAACGTGTTCGTGCCGAATCGGGATATGGCAGATCTGTTGGAAAATTTCTACTTACCCTTTGGCGGGAAGCTTAATCCTGGGAATCGCTGGGTACAGCTTGCCGCACTCATCCCTTGGGATAAAG
>NZ_KE386958.1:109966-133017 GCF_000429825.1 Cohnella thermotolerans DSM 17683 | reverse complement strand
CATCCAAAGAACAACGTGACGCCGATGATCGAAAGCAAGAGAAGCAAGACGCTGCACAGCGCAATGCGATCGAAGGAAAGTTCGGCGAAGGCAAACGCAAGTTGGGTTTGGGCCGAATTTGCTCCCGCGGTGCTCATACAAGTTTAACTGTCATCGCTATCCAGTTTCTGGTTATGAACCTGGAACGGCGACTGCGGGTTCTTTTTTTCTCTTTTTTCAGATTCATTGCGTTCCGTCCGATTTTTTGCATGAAAACCGCAAAGAAAATCACGGTCTAGGCTCATGCGTTGGGAGCAGCTTAAATTGATCTTGTTCAGCAAGCCCTAAATATATAAATTCTATAAATTTTATAGTCGTCGTCAATCACCCTTCATATTCCTTCAGAAGCCCCTGCAGCCGTTCCAGGCTGCGCCCGGCCCAGCGCTGCAGGCGCTCAAGCTTCTCCATCTCCGCCCCGGTCGCCGCAAGCAGCGACTCCTTGTACGGAGGTATCGCGCCGTCGTAGGGCTTCATCGCCGAGACGGGAACCCATATTTTCTCGTTATAAGCCGACGCTCTTCGTTCATGGAACAAAGGCGGGTCCGGATCGTAGGGATGGTGCAAATCCCCTTGCGTCGGATGCCGAAGCACCGCGAGCACCTGAACCAGCGCCCTTCGGCCGTCCGTCTCCACCACTTTCCCGATGTATTCCCCGGTTTTGTACTCCGCCTTGACGATCTGGTCCGGCGTTCCCGCTGATCCGTTCATCTTCTGTACCCTCCTGCCGTTGATAATCCTCTCTAAACGAATTGTACCTCAGCCGGACGAACGTTGCACGGTCGCCTGCGGGCGGCGGTGCGGCTGCTCCCCCTTTTCCCGGGCGTTGCCGGCACCGCTCTTCGGATTTCCGCGAACGTAATTTCCCTCCGCACTTGTCCCGCGCAACCGAAGGAAGTAATATGGAAGATAGGTAAAGTGGAGGATTGTATCCCATGCGTAAAAAACGAGTTCTGCTGCTCTCCGAAGGATTCGGCACCGGACATACCCAAGCGGCGTATGCCTTGTCGGTCGGATTGCGCCAACTGTCTCCAAATTTGCAGACGCGGGTGATCGAACTGGGAACGTTCCTGAATCCCGTCATCGGACCGCTGATCCTGTCCGCTTACCGGAAAACGGTTACCAAGCAGCCGAAGCTGGTCGGAAAGCTGTACAAAAGCCATTACGACAAAGGCCTGAACCGGATGAAGCGGTTCGCCTTGCACCGGCTGTTTTACAACCATGTCACGGATGTCGTTCAGCAACTGAAACCCGATATTATCGTTTGCACCCATCCTTTTCCCAATGCCGTCGTCAGCCGGTTGAAGCGTCTTGGACTGGATATTCCTTTGTATACGCTGATCACCGATTACGACGCGCACGCAACGTGGACGAACCCGGAAGTGGACAAGTATTTGGTCAGCACGACCGCCGTCCGCAACAAGCTGATCGCCCGGGGCATCTCGCCTTCGCACATCGAAGTGACCGGCATTCCGGTGCATCCGAACTTCTGGTTCCCTCACGACAGGGCGGAGATCCTGGCGCAGTTCGAGCTGTCGGACATGCCGACCGTGCTCATTATGGGCGGAGGATGGGGGCTGCTGTATTCCGATCAACTGATCGAGTACATGACGAATTACGCGGACAACGTGCAGCTCATCCTGTGCATGGGCAACAATGAGAAGGCGCGCGAGAAGCTGCTGGCCGACCCGCGGTTCCAGCACCCGAACATCAAGGTGCTCGGATTCACGAAGGAAGTGAGCAAGCTGATGGACGTGTCCGAGCTGCTCGTCACCAAGCCCGGCGGAATGACCTGCACCGAAGGGATGGCCAAAGGCATTCCGATGCTGTTCTACGAGCCGATTCCCGGCCAGGAAGAAGAGAATCTGGATTACTTCGTCACTCACGGCTTCGGCGAGCTGCTCACGTCTACGGAGACGATCGACCGGTGGTTCCGGCTCATTCAGGAGCCGTACGAAGCCAATCAGCATCGCGACAGCCTGCTTGCGCTCCGCAATGCGGAATACGAGCCGGCCAAATGCGCCAAGGCGGTGCTGCAGCTGCTGGAGCAGTCCTGATCCGTTCGGAACGCATGCGTTCCAAAGCATGCGAAAGCTGCCTTCCGGGAAGCGAAATACGGAGCTTCCGGAAGGCAGCTTTTATGTCGGGCAACCGTTTAATCCTCGAATCGGCATTCCTTCAGAGGGATGAGCCGCGGTGCGGTGTTACCCGTTGAACGATTGGCTAAGCGATATATTTTCCCGTGCGAATTGTACTGTCGAGCGAAGGGAGAAGAAGTCGAGCAAAAAAAAGGGCCGTTCCTCCCCGAAGCCTGGGGTGGAACGGTCCTTCTCTCCGCGTCAGATCGGTCAAGCCGGAAGCATGCGGGCGCGCAGCGCCTGAATCTCCGGGTTTTCGAGATATTCGTCGTACGTCGTCATCCGGTCGATGAGGCCGTTCGGCGTAATCTCGATGATGCGGTTCGCGATCGTCTGAATGAACTGATGGTCGTGAGACGTGAAAATAACCGTCTCATCGGTCTCGATCAGCCCGTTGTTCAGCGCCGTGATCGATTCGAGGTCCAAGTGGTTGGTCGGCTCGTCGAACAGCAGCACGTTGCCGCCGGTCAGCATCATTTTCGCCAGCATGCAGCGCACCTTCTCGCCTCCGGACAACACCGACGCTTTCTTCAGCGCCTCGTCTCCGGAGAACAGCATCCGCCCGAGGAAGCCCCGGATGAACGACTCGTCCTGATCCTTCGAATATTGGCGCAGCCAGTCGACGATCGACAAGTCGACCCCTTCGAAGTACGCCGAGTTATCCTTCGGGAAGTAGGAGTGCGTGATCGTTACACCCCACGTCACGGAGCCCGAATCCGGCTGGACTTCGCCGGCGAGCACCTGGAACAGCGCCGTTTTGGCTTGACCGTACGGGCCGACGAGCGCGATTTTGTCGCCTTTGTTGACGACGAACGAGACGCCGTCCAGCAGCTTCTCGCCATCGACCGTCAGCGAGACGTTGTCGACCGTAACGATCTGCTTGCCCGCCTCGCGTTCCGCCTTGAACTGGATAAACGGATATTTGCGGTTCGACGGACGGATGTCGTCCAGCGTGATTTTTTCGAGCATTTTGCGGCGGCTGGTCGCCTGCTTCGCCTTGGACTTGTTCGCGGAGAACCGCTGGATAAATTCCTGCAGCTCCTTGATCTTGTCTTCCTTCTTCTTGTTCTGCTCTCGCTGAAGCTTAAGAGCGAGCTGGCTGGACTCGTACCAGAAGTCGTAGTTGCCCACGTACAGTTGAATTTTGCCGAAGTCGATGTCCGCGATATGCGTGCAAACCTGGTTCAGGAAGTGACGATCGTGGGATACGACGATGACGGTGCCTTCGTAACCGGACAGGAAATCTTCCAACCAATTGATCGACTCCAGATCCAAGTGGTTGGTAGGTTCGTCGAGCAGCAAAATGTTCGGCCGGCCGAACAAAGCCTGCGCGAGCAGCACGCGAACTTTCTCGTTGCCGCCGAGCTCCGCCATCTTCTTGTCGTGCAGTTCGGTCGTAATGCCGAGGCCGTTCAGCATTTCGGCGGCTTCGCTCTCGGCTTCCCAGCCGTTCATCTCCGCGAACTCCGCCTCCAGCTCGCCCGCCCGCATGCCGTCCTCGTCGGTGAAGTCGGCTTTGGCGTAGATGGCATCCTTCTCCTTCATCACCTTGTACAGCCGCTCGTAGCCCATGATGACGGTCTCGAGCACGTTGTACTCGTCGTACTCGAAGTGGTTCTGCTTCAGCACCGCGAGGCGCTCGCCCGGCGTAATATGCACTTCGCCGGTCGTCGGCTCGATCTCGCCGGACAATATTTTCAGGAACGTCGACTTGCCCGCTCCGTTCGCTCCGATGAGGCCGTAGCAGTTGCCCGGCGTAAACTTGATGTTGACGTCCTCGAACAAAGCGCGTTTCCCGTATCGAAGACTGACGCCATTCACACTAATCATTGAATCGATCCATCCTTTACTTGTCAAAATCGGTTGCCGGATCATCCCCGGCCTGCATATGAAAGCGCATGGTCTCGCCGTGGCGCAACAGGAACATTTGCTTCTCGGAGATGTTCAGCCGCTGCCGCTCGGCCTCCAGCCGCTCCAGAGCTTCCTTCGGCGTATCGTCCGCCAGCTTGAACGATCCGTAGTGCATGGGCACGAAATATTTCGCCCCGACGTCAAGGAACGCCTGCAGCGCTTCCTCCGGACTTACGTGCTCCTGCGACATGAACCACTCCGGATCGTAGGCTCCGATCGGCAGCAGGGCCACATCGATGTCGAAGCGCCGGCCGATCTCCTCGAACCCCCTGAAGTAGCCGCTGTCTCCCGCGAAGTAAACCGTCGGGCCATGCGCGGATTCGATCACCCAACCGCCCCAATGGGAGTTGTTCGTGTCCCAGGGATTGCGCCGCGCCCAGTGCTGGGCGGGCACGAACGTAAATTTGACGCCGTGGTACACCGTCTCTTCCCACCAGTCCATCTCTTCGACCTGGAGGAATCCTTTGAGGAGCATTTTTTTGCGGAGCCCTGCCGGGACGAGCAATCGCTTCGCCCCTCTCAAGCGGCGCAAGGACGTCACATGCAAATGATCGTAGTGGGAATGGGAGACAAGAACGAAATCGATGGGCGGCATGTCCGACAGTTCGATGCCGGGAGGAGCGAGCCGCTTCTGCAACGCCATTCTCCTGGCCCAGACCGGGTCGGTGACGATGTTCAGCCCTGCCATCTGAATCAGAAACGTGGAATGCCCGATCCAGGTAATCGACGGTTCGCTGCGGTTATGTTGAAGAAATGCCAAATCCGGACTTGCGTTCGGAATGCAGTCGGAATAATCTTTCGTACGCAGCTTGTTGAGCCTCTCCTGCCGCCAACGGGCAAACCGGTGTCTTCCCGCGCGGACGGCTCCGGCTGAGTCCAAATTGCCGAAGCGATGTTTGCGCATGAAATCCCTCCGATGAAGTGTTCATTCATACTATAGCAGGAATCCGGGGAATGTACCAATGCAACGCCGAAGAAATTTGGATCGGCGCGCAAGATGAGGTAATGTATAAGTAGAAACTCGCATAGAACCGGGAGGGGATTGACATGAAGTTGTTGTCCATCGAACCGACGCCGAGTCCGAACTCGATGAAGCTTAACGTTGACGAGAAGCTGCCTTTGGGCGAGCGTCATACTTATACTTTGGAAAAAAGAGACCAGGTGCCTCCGTTCTATCTTCGGCTGCTGAACATCGACGGGGTAAAAAGCGTGTTCCGCACCGCCGACTTCATCGCGGTGGACCGGCGGCCCAACAAGGACTGGGCCGTCATCCTCGGCGCCGTCCGGGAGCTGTTCGGAGCGGACGGTTCGGCCGCCGCCGCGTCTGGCGTGGAAGCCGGGGGCTACGGAGAAGCGTTCGTGCTCGTGCAAATGTACCGAGGCATCCCGATGCAAATCCGGGTGCGGAGCGGCGGCCAGGAAGCGCGTGCTGCGCTGCCCGAGCGCTTCGCGCAAGCGGTTAACGAAGCGGCCGGAGCGACGATGATCCGCGAGCGGAAGCTCGAGGAATTCGGCGTCCGGTACGGCGAGCCGCAGGAGATTCTGGAAGAGGTGAAGCGCGAGCTGGACGCCGCGTACACCGACGAGCGCCTGCGCGAACTGATTGCGCAGGCGCAAGCGGCGACGGCCGCGGGCGGCTCCGCGGAGGTCGCTCCGCCGGAGCCGCCGGCGCCGCTCTCCCGCGAGGAGCTCGCGGAGCGGCTCCGCTCGCCGGATTGGCAGACGCGCTATGCGGCGCTGGCCCGCATGAAGCCAGACGCCGAGCAGCTCCCGCTGCTGGCGCAGGCCGTGCGCGACGCGCACGTATCGGTGCGCAGGCTCGCCGTGGTTTACCTCGGCGACCTGCGCATCCCGGAGGCGCTGCCGTATCTGTTCGGCGCGCTGAAGGATTCGTCGCCGGCCGTGCGGCGCACCGCCGGCGACACGCTGTCCGATCTCGGCGATCCCGCCGCGATCGGACCGATGGTAGAGGCGCTCGGCGATTCGAACAAGCTCGTTCGCTGGCGCGCCGCGCGATTCCTCTACGAAGCCGGCGACGAATCGGCGCTGGAGGCGCTGGAGCGCGTCGCCCGCTCCGAGCCGGAATTCGAAGTGCGGCTGCAGGCGGAGATGGCGGTCGCGCGGATCAAGAGCGGCGAAGAAGCCGCCGGCTCCGTCTGGCAGCAGATGACCCGCATGCGGGAGCAGGAGCAGCAGGCGGGCAACGCCGACGGCGAATCCAGTTAAGTCCTATTGAAATAACGAAGTGCCGATTCGAACGATCACCGTTGGCGCCGCTTGTAATAATCGACGCCGGAATGCCTGGCGGCAACTTCCACCATGCGGGTCGCGGCCGCTTGCGCCCATGCGGCGACGCGGCGTTCGTCGATGTTCGTCAGTTGCCCGTCCTTGACGACGACTCTTCCTCCGACTACGGTCATGTCGACGTTCTGGCTGATACCGGCGACGACCGGCAGCGCCTTGTCGTCAAACAGCGCTCCCGCGTAGTCCAGCCGTCCGGCGTCGATCATGAACAGGTCCGCGGCTTTGCCGACCTCCAGCGAGCCGATCGCATCCTCCCAGCCGAGCACCCGCGACGAACCGACGGTGCCGAGCCAAAGACTCTCCTCGGCGGTCGGCCCCAAATGACCGACGTTCAGCTTGTGCAGAAGGTACGCTTGCCTTACCTCGCCTAGCAGATTCGAGGCGTCGTTGGACGCCGATCCGTCGACGCCGAGACCGACGTTCACGCCGGCTTGGAGCATCTCCACGAGCGGGAACACGCCGGACGAGAGCTTCATATTGCTGCTCGGGCAATGCGCCACTCCGCAGCCGCACGATCCCATGCGGCGGATCTCGTCGCGGTTGAAGTGAATGCCGTGCGCGTACCAGACATCGGGGCCTGTCCACCCCGTCTTCTCCATGTATTCCAGCGGGCGAAGCCCTTTCCGGGCAAGACAGAAGTTCTCCTCGTCCTTCGTCTCGGCCAGATGGGTGTGAAGCCTGACGCCGTAGCTGCGGGCCAGAACGGCCGACTCCCGCAGCAAGTCCTCCGATACCGAGAAGGGCGAGCAGGGCGCGACGCCGACGCGCAGCATCGAAAATTTCGATGCGTCGTGATACGTCTCGACGACCCGCTGCGTGTCCTTCAAGATGACGTCCATCGGCTGGGTCACTTCGTCCGGCGGAAGACCGCCTGCGGAGCGGCCCAAATTCATCGAGCCCCGCGTCGGGTAGAACCGGATTCCGAGCTCGGCCGCGGCGCGGATCTCCTCGTCGATGAGTTCGCCGCTGACCGCGTTCGGGAAGCAGTAGAAATGGTCAGAGGCGGTCGTGCAGCCGGTCTTGAGCAGTTCGCCCAAGCCGACCAGGGCACTCAGGTAGACATCCTCGGGACGCATATGGCGCCAGATGTCGTATAACGTGAGCAGCCAGTCGAACAGCTCGACGTCCTGCGCCCAAGGGATATTGCGGGTGAACGTCTGATACAGGTGATGATGTGTATTGATCAGACCCGGGTAGACGATCTTGCCGGCCGCGTCGATCACCGTATCCGCGTCCTCGTAAGGGATGTCCTTGCCGATCGCCTTGATCTCCTGACCGTCCGCGAACAGGCTGCCTCCAGGATACTCGTTCCGTCCCGCGTCCATCGCGATGATGTTGCGGGCGTTCTTAATGAGCAGCGTAGCCATTTCCACTCTCCTTCTGCTGTTGTTGTGTCCAGATGCGAATGACGGAACCGATCGAACGAATCGGTCACGTCAACATCACACTCCTCTATCCGTTGCCCGAAAAACGGGCAACAAAAAAACCTAACTCCGACCGCAATATCCAGGAAGGATATTACGTTCGTAGTTAGGATTTTTACGGATCCTAGTAGAGCCCCCGAACCGATTATCAGGGTTATACGAACTGCTTATTCGGTTGCGGACCGGAATACCTGTAGTATAATAAGCGCCATAATTACTGTCAACATTTCTTACCGATTCTCGACAAAATCGGTTCCTATCGCTCGTTTAAGCCAGATTGATCGCTTTGATCTTGTCGAGCGCGATCTTCGGCTTCCGGTCTTCGGTCAGCAGCCCGTTCACCTCTTGCTGAACGTCCGTCACCTGGGTGTAGCAGTAGCCGCAGATGTAGTCGGTATCCTTGATCGCCTGCGTGATGCTCCGGAAGCGCTCCAGGAACGCCTCTTCGCTATCGACCTGGTTGCCGTAGCCCCAGCCCTTGTCGCTGCGGAAGGCGATGCCGCCGAATTCGCTGATGATGATCGGCTGCCCGCGATACGCGTAGCCCTGCGCCAGCGCGTATTTGAAGTTGCTGTGCGCGATCTCGTTGCTCGTAATCGCATCCTTGTTCGCGTAGCGCTTCCGGAACGCTTCTCCCCTCTCCTCGTAATCGTGCAAGGTGATAATGTCCGAGATCGTATGCTCCCAGCCGTCGTTCACGACGACGGGCCGATGCGGATCGATCGATTTGGTCAAATAATAGATCGCTTCCGTGAACTGCTGCTGTTTCCGGTCGCCGTAAACGTTGGCGATGCCCCAGGACTCGTTGAACGGCACCCACGTGACGATGCACGGATGGTTATAGTGCTGCTGCACGATGTCCAGCCATTCCCGCGTAAACCGCTCCACCGCTTCGTCGTTGAACTCGTAAGCCGCGGCCGCCTCCGACCAGACGAGCACGCCTTTGACGTCGCACCAATACAGGAACCGCGGGTCCTCGATCTTCTGATGCTTGCGGACGCCGTTGTAGCCCATGGCCAAAATCTTGTCGATGTCTTCAATGATCGCTTCCTCGGAAGGAGGGGTCAGATGGCTGTCCGGCCAATAGCCCTGATCCAGAATGAGCCGCTGGTAGATCGGCTGGTTGTTGAGCAGCACTTTGCCTTTCTGAATCGATACTTTGCGCAGGCCGAAATACGAATGAACGCGGTCGACCTCCCGGCCCCCGTCGGTCAGCGTAAACTCGACCTCGTACAGCTTCGGGTTGTGCGGGCTCCAATGCTCGACCCGCCACTCTCTCGCCTCGCTGATCAGTTCCACGCTCGCGGACAGATACGAGCGGTCGACGGCGATGCCCGTCTCCTTGATGAGCTCGCCGTCCATCGTAATCTTTGTCGTCAGCTTCAACGACGGAGACGCTTCCCCGTTCACCCGATAGTCGAACCGGACGGCGTTGGCGTCGAAGTCGGGCGTGATCTTCACCGATTGGAGATGCTGCGGATGGACGAATTCCAGCCAGACCGTCTGCCAGATGCCGGTCGTCTGGACGTACCAGCAGCCGAAATTGTCTTTGCGCCAGCGCTGCTTGCCCCGGGGCTGGGTGCAGCTGTCGCTGTCCTCCGCCTTGACGACGACGGCATTCGCCTCGCCGGGCTTGACGTACCGGGTAATGTCGAAGGAGAACGCCGAATAGCCGCCCTCGTGCCGGCCGACGTATTCGCCGTTGACCCATACTTTGGCTACGTAATCGACCGCCTGGAAGTGAAGCACGATCCGCTTCCCTTCCTGACCGTCCGGAATAGCGAACGTCCGATGGTACCAGACGTACGGGTGGAACTTCTCCTCCCCGATGCCGCTCGCCTTCGTCTCGTAGGCGAACGGGACTTCGATTTTGCGGTCTCCCGGGAACGAACGGAACCATTCGCGAAGCTCGCCTTCGTTCGCGTCGTCGAAGCGGAAGTCCCATGTCCCGTTCAGGTTCAGCCAGTCCTCACGGACGAACTGCGGTCTCGGGTAATCTTTGCGGTATTTGCGAATGGCCATGCTGGCTTCACCTGTCCTTTTGTAAATTTCCTTCGGGCTGCAGCACGTCGATCGAATCGAGCGACAGCCCCTTATCCCCGCCGCTCAGCCTGACGGCGTTGCGGCCTTGCTTCAGCGGAACCGGAATGAATTCGTTCGACCATTCCCCGCCGGTGCCATTGTCCAACGGTACGCCGATTTTCAATTTGCCGCCCACGGTCGCGGTCAATTGCTGTGAGACCGTCCCTTCGTTCAGATACCGGAGCGCCAGATGGTAGAGCCCGTCGCTCTTGGCCTCGATCTCCCATTCGACGCCGCTCGGGCTCCCCGTCCATCCGCTGACCGTCCGGCCGCCCGACGCGTCATCGCGCTCCTCGATTTGCATCCCTTCCAGCTTCGCATCCTCGGCTTCCAGGCGCACGCGCTTCGGCTCGCCCGAAGGCAGCGGCAGGAAGGCTCCCGTCGGGACAGGCTCGCCGAAGTCGGGCGTGCCGTCCTCGTTCCATCGGAACGGCTGGGCCCGAATGTTGCGATGCCAGCCGGCGCCTGAGGCGACGGCCGCGTGGTAAACGATCCAGTCCTCCTTGCCGTCCGGGGATTTCACGAACGAGGCGTGCCCCGGACCGAACACCCGGTCCGTCTTGGCGAATACCGGCTCGGGGCGCTTGGTCCACGAAGAAGGGTTCAGCAGATCGCTGTCCGGGTCCGCCGACAGCAGTCCGAGCGCGTAGTCGTCCGTCCAGCTCCCGCTGGCCGAGTAGACAATGTTGATTTTCTTCTCGGAGACGAGAACCTCCGGCCCCTCGTTGACCGTCGGTTCCCCCACGGTCTCCCAACTCAGTTCCGGTCTCGAGATCTCGACCCTTTTCCCGCTTATGGTGTAGGGATTGCTCATCGGCGCGATGTACAGACGCTGGCTCCCATTCTCGTCGCCTTCCCAACCCGACCAGACGAAATACATCGATCCGTCCGGCTTGCGGAGAACGGTTCCGTCGATCGCCCATTTGTCGGATGGATCCTTGATCTGCCCCCGATCCACATATTCGCCCAAAGCGTCGCCGGTGGCCGATTCCAGCACGAACATCCGGTGATTCTCGTTCCGGCCGTCGTCCGCGGCATAGTAGATATACCATTTGCCGTCGATCCAGTGCAGCTCAGGCGCCCAGATCTCCGACGAATTCGGACCTTCGGCAGGCGGCTGCCAGACGGTCGCCGTCTCCGCGCCGGCCATATCCGTCAACGAACGGGACTTCCACACCTGAATGGCGTTGCCTACCGTGTGCGTGTAGTAGTAGTAACCGTCATGCCGGACGACCCACGGGTCCGCCCCGTTGTTCAGGATCGGATTCGCGAAGGTCGACGCCTTCCCGCCGCCGCTTCCGCCGCCGGCCTCGCAGCCGGACAAGTGAAGCGCGGCGGCCAGGCAGCAGCCGGAAGCGATTCGAGTCCATTTGCTCACCGATGTCCTCCCCCTTATTCCGAAGCCGGAGATACGCTCACACGATCGAATTTCGACGCCGCATCCGCGGATAGGAGGCCGGCTTTCCCGTGCAGGAACGGGTAGGCGTCCCGATCGACGTACTCGAGGATTGGCGCATCGGCTCCCCCGGCGTAGACGGAAATGCGGTTGCCGACGGCCCGCACCTTCAAATGCAGCCATTCGCCGGGCTTCGGCAGCGGATAAGGCGCATCCGCCAACGGAACGGCGTTGTAATCGAGCTTCGCGAGATGAATGCCCTGCGAATCCGCATAAACGGAATAAGCCTGCACGAAGTCGGTCCGGTTCTGGTTCAGCTCCATCCCGTTCGCGGGATTCGCCGCGCGCACGAGGAGGCCGGTCCGTCCTCCCTCTTCCGGAACCGTCAAATCCGCTTCGAAGGCGTAATCGGTCCAACCGTATTCGCCCCATAAAATTTTGGCCGGCTGTACGGACGAAGCGCGAAGCTGCCCTTCCTTCACCGACCAGAGGCCCTCGTACCGCGTCCAGCCGGAAGCGTTGCGGCTGTCGAATTCGTCCTTCGCGGGCGCCACCGGCGCATACTCCGCCGCTTCGGCCGAGAAGAAGTCCATCGTTCCGCTCTCGATCTCCAGCTTCCAGCGCTGCGGGCCCGCCTTCAGCTTCACCCCGTCCGCTCCGACCGTCACCCAGCCGCCGGACGAGCCCTCCGGACGGGCTTCCAGGACGGGCGTCACCGGGGACTTGCCGTTCGTCAACCGGAACTTCGCGCCGTCCGGACCGGGCCGCACCCGGAAGCGAACGCTGTACGCTCCGTCGCGGGCGACGTTCACCCGGTAGACGGGGGAATCGTCCGAGTCCAATTGAGCCGCGTAATAGCCGTCCGAAGCGTCTCCCCCGACATCGGCGTCCGCAACGCCCGCTTCGGAATGAACGGCGTACCACGTTCCGGGGAGCGGCGCGTAAGCGGTTCGGACGCCGCTGCCGCCGACGTTCCCGCTGAACGCGACATAGCCGAACCTCGCCTCGGCGTTCCGCACCGCGTAGCCGATCCGCCCCGGGCCGAGAGCGGAGCGCAGCTCCAGCGCGAGCACGTTCATTCCGTCGACGTAAATCCGCACCGTCCGGCCGATCTTCTCCAGGCGCAGCTCATGCAACTGCGCCGGATCGACATCGCCGGGCAGCGAGGCTTCCGCCTGCTCGGCCAACCGGCCCTTGCGGCGAATCTCCGCCGCGATTTTGCCGCTTCGCGGATCGATCCGGACGATGCCGCAGTCGTCCTCGTCCTTGTAGGAGAAGACGGCTGCCGCGGCGGAATCCGCCCCCGTTGCCGAGCGAACCTGCATATGATATTCCGCCGTGTAGTCCTCTTCCGTCTTCGGCTTCGCCAGCAATAATGCCATCTCCCCGATTCCATCGGCGTTCGCCAGCAGTCCTTCGTCCGGCCGGACCGACCATTCGGCGCCGCCCTTCGCCGTCCAGTCCTTGCCGATGGCGCTTCGCTCGAAGCGGTCCTCGAACGCCGGAAGCTCCGGCGCCGGCTGCGGTCCCGACGTAGGCCCCCATACGGAGAAGCGGTCGCCGTTCCAGACGATGCGATCCATGTTCATATGGCGGAGAGGGCCGACGACGCCGTGGCCTTCCAAGTTATGATAGATGATATAGTCCGAATCGAGATCCGGCCCTCGGACGACCGAATTGTGGCCGAGACCGACCGTCGGCCCTTCCGTGCGAAGAAGGATCGGGTTGCCGGCAAATCCTTGGAAGCCTTGCAGCGGAGAGTCGCTGACGGCCGCGTCGACCCGGTAGCCCGCGCTGAAAACATGGTTGCCCGTATACGTCATGTAGTACTTGCCGCCGCGCTTGAATACCGTCGGCCCTTCGGTCCAGCCGCCCATCGACGCTCCGGTCTGGACCTCCTCGGGCTCTACGGTCAACGGGTTCTCCATCGGAGCGGCCTGAATGCCGTGCGGTCCCGCGTAGTAGAAATACCACTTGCCATCGTCGTCCACGAACGTCGTTCCGTCGATCGTGCGGCCGAAATTGTCCGTGGCGGCCTTGAACGGCCCGGTCGGCCGGTCCGCGACGAGCGCGTAATGGCCTTGCCCCGCAGGGGACGTGTACATATAAAACTTGCCGTTCCAATACCGGACTTCCGGCGCGTATGCGGCCGTCGTAACCGGCTCCTCCGTGCATAGCCCCTCGTAATCCCAACGGACCAGGTCCGCCGAGCGCCATACTTTGACGCCCGTATCGGTATCCCTTGTGCTGACGTAGAGATAATAATAGCCGTTGTACTTGAACACGTACGGATCGCCAAGCCCGTATTCGCCCCATTCGTCGGGAAGCGAAACCGGGTTGGCGTATGTGCGCGCCGTCGGCGGCGGACGGTCCTCGCCGCCCGGCGAGCAGCCGAAGCTTCCGGCCCCCAGCAGCGCGATCAGAAGGCCGACCCCGGCTTTTCTCATCATCCTTCCTCACCCCCAAGCCGTAACGGATTTCCGGTGCCCTCACTCGCCTTCGACGATCCGGCGGATGACGTCCAGCGGCACCTTCGGCTGCCGGTCGTAGGTGAGCAAGCCGTTGATCTCCTGCTCGACATCGGTCAGCTGCGTATAGCAGAAGCCCTGCAGCACTGCGGATTCCCGCACCGGCTCGAACACGTCCCGCAGCCTCCGGACGAAATCCTCTTCGTCCGCCGCGCCGGAATAGCCCCAGCCGTCCCAATCGCTCTTCTTGAACGAGATGCCGCCGAACTCGGTGAGCAGAATCGGCTGGTTCTCGTAGTCGAAGCCGGGAACGAGAATCCAGCGGTTGCCCGGCCGCGCGGACAGCGCTTTGTCCTTGTCGGAATATCGCTCCGCGAGCACCGGCCTGCGCCATTCGTAGTCGTGAATGGTGACCAAGTCCGTCCTGACCTGCTCCCAGCCGTCGTTGGAGACGACGGGCCGCATCGGGTCGAGCGACTTCGTCAAATGGTACATCGCCAGGGCATGCTGCTGCTGCTGCCGATCCACCAGAATGTTCGTGACGCCCCAGCTCTCGTTAAGCGGAACCCAGGCCACGATGCACGGGTGGTTGTAATCGCGCTCGACCGCCTGAAGCCACTCCCTCGTCACCCTTCCGACGTACGTCTCCGAGTATTGGTACGAGTTAGCCATCTCGCCCCAGACGAGCAAACCCAGCCGATCCGCCCAATACAGATAGCGGGGATCCTCGATCTTCTGGTGCTTGCGGGCGCCGTTGAAGCCCATCGCCTTCGTCAGCTCGATATCCCGGCGCAAATCGTCGTCGCTCGGCGCGGTCAGCAGCCCGCTCGGGAAATAGCCTTGGTCCAGCACGAGCTTCATCGTGTAAGGACGATTGTTCAGCAGCACGACGCCGTCCTCGACGGAAATTTTGCGCATGCCGAAATAACTGTCCACATGGTCCGCCTCTTGTCCGTCCACGATGAGCGTCAGCCCCAGATCGTATAAATTCGGCTTCTCCGGGCTCCACCAGCGGCCGAGGCCGTGATCGTTGAAGTCGTGGATTCCGATGGTGCGGAGTTCCGTCTCCCTCGTCACCGTGAACTCATCCGTCGAGAGGATCTCGCCCTCGAAAGCGATCGTCGCCCGCAAGCGCACTTCGGCGCCGGGCTGCAGCCCTCCGATGAAAACCTGCAGCCTCAGCTCGCTGCGGTCGATGTCCGGCGTCATGCGGATGCGGGAGATATGCGTGGCGGACACCGGCTCCAGCCACACGCTTTGCCAGATGCCCGTCGTGCGGGTGTAGAAAATGCCGGCGGACCGCTCCTCCCAGAACTGCTTGCCCCGCGGCAGCGTTACGTCCTTGCTGTAATCGACCGCTTTGACGACGAGGATGTTTGCCCCCTCTTCGAGCGCGTCCGTAATGTCGGCATGGAACGGCGTATGTCCGCCTTCATGCGTCGCGACGAGCCGGCCGTTCACCCAGACGGAAGCCTCGTAATCGACGGCCCCGAAGTGCAGATGAATCCGCCGCCCCGCATAGGCTTCGGGCAATTCGAACGAGCGGCGGTACCATACGACGTCATGGAAGGACGTATCCGCGATGCCGCTGAGCTCGCTCTGATAGGTGAACGGGACGTTGATTTTCCTGGAAAAGCCTCCTTTCTCGTACCATCGGTCGCGATCGCCGATCTTATCGTCGTCGAACTCGAATTCCCATTCCCCGTTCAGGCACAGCCATCGTTCTCTGACGAATTGGGGACGGGGATATTCGGTTCTCATGAGGCCGCTCGTTTTGGAGCTCATGGCGGTTAAGGTTTGCTCGGTCATCTCTCTCCTGCTCCTTTGGGTCTACTGCTTGATCGCTTGTCTCGTCGACGGGGAAGCCGGCGGCCGGGACCTGGGCGCCTTCGTCGTGATCCACACGCCGAACGAGACGACGGCCAGAATGACCAGGGCCATCCACAGCCCGTCCAGGGTGCCGACCAGGTAGTTCGGTTGGTTGCTTTTCAAAGCGAAAATTAAAATATTGCTCATGACCAGGCACCAAAGCACGTTCCTCCCCATCGCCTCGATCGGGGCAAATGGCCGGGATACGCGCTCCATCCGGCGGGACAACAGGTAATAGCCGTACAAGATCAAGGCGGGCCCGAGAATCCACCAGACCGAAGGCGGGAACCGTTCGGGAAGCGCATGGCCTTCGGCCGACAGCCACTTCCACAGGAAGACGGCGGAGGCCGCGGAGGCTCCAGCCAGCGCCTTCCAGCTCCACCCGATGCGGTGACGGGCGAACAGCATGCCGATGATATAGTAAGGAAAATATTGCACGACCGGGAACGAAGCGAAATCCCGCGTGCCGATCAGCGGTCCGAGCTGCGTCGCGTGCACGGAGCCGTAAGGAAATTGCGTGGCAAGCAGCAGCGCTCCCGCCGCCGCGAAGGCGAGCCGCTTGCGTTCCGCCAGCCGTCTCAGAGGGACGAACAGCACAAGTCCGGCAAGCGTCAAGTACGTAAAGGAGGCCAGAAACTCCGACCACCCGGGCATATCGCCGAGCGTCAGGATCGGACGAATGTTGTCCCAGGACAGAACGCGTCCGTCGATAAACAGGCGATAAGCGGTTCCCGATACGTAGAAGCCGATCAGCGTCTTGAGCGCCGTCATCAGCATCCGGGGCGCCGCCCGGCGGAACGGCTTGGCGTAATAAGCGAGCTGGGAGACGTAGCCGAAGCTGAACACGAATCCGGAGAACGTCAACAGATTGACGATGTCGATGATGCGCTGCCCGTTCGGGTAAACCTGCTGATCGCTGAAAAACTGCAACGTATGACAATAAACCATGCCGATTACGAGCAAGCCCTTGAAGAGGTCGATGGCCCTCTCCCGCTGCCCGGTCGGAAGCGCCGGCTCGCTCATCCTTTAATTCCCGACAGGCTGACGCCCTTGACGATCTGCCGCTCGAAAATAATAAACAGCACGATGATCGGAATGGACGCAAGCGTGTTGACGACCATGGGCTTCACGTAATCTTCCGAATACTGGCTCATCAAGGTCGGAATCCCCATCGGGAGGGTGAACAGGTTGTCGTTCGTAATGGACAGGAACGGCCACAGGAAGTTGTTCCAGGAGCCGATGAACGTCAGAATCGCCATGGAAGCGAGCGCGGGACGATTCAGCGGCAGCATGATTTGGGTGAAAATCCGCCACGTCCCCCCGCCGTCGATCTGAACGCTCTCCAGCAGGTCGTTCGGGACGCCGTCGAAGAAGCTTTTGAGCACGAGAACCGCCACGGGAGACGCAAGCGCCGGAATAATCAGCCCCTGGTAAGAGTTCAGCAAGCCCATGTCCTTCGCAACCTGGTACAGCGGAATAATGACCGCTTCGCCGGGAATGAGCAGGCCGGACAGAACGAGGAAGAACATGACCGTTTTATAGCGGAACGGAAGCTTCGACAGCACGAATCCGGCCATGGCGGCGAAGACGACCGTCAGAATCGTAACGCAGAAGGCGACGAAGAAGCTGTTGAAAGTCCAGTTCGTCAGCTTGGTGCCGCTCAAAATTTCATGATACACCGCAAACGAATACGGAGGCGTAAACCAGTCGACGAGCGTGACGATCTTCATGCCTTCCTTCTTGATCGAGACGACCAGCATCCATACAAGCGGCGCGATGAACAGAAGGCCCGCGATCAGCGAGACGATGCGATAGACCCACTTCATCTTGCGTCAGCCCCCTTCCGGTTGTTCATCCAATATTGCAACGCTGACAGAATAAGCAAAATGACGAACAGCAAGTAAGACATGGTGGCCGCGTAGCCGAGATCGTTCTTGCGGAACCCGGTCTGGTAAATCAATTGAATGATCGGCCTCGTCTTGTCGAGCGGCCCGCCGCCGGTAATGATGTAGATTTGCATGAACACTTTGAACGAGCTGATAATTTGCAGCATCGTGATCGTCTTCGTGATGGGCCCCAGGTGGGGCAGGACGATCTTCCAGAACAGCACGGAATCCGTCGCTCCGTCCAGCCGCGCCGCTTCTTTGATCTCGTCCGGAATGTCCTGCATGGCGGACAAGTACAGAATGAAGTTGAAGCCGACCGTCCACCAGAGCGTGATCAGCGTCAGGGCGATCCAGGACAGCGTCGTCTCCGTCAGCCAGAATATCTCTTGATGGCCGGGCAGCAGCCCGATCAAATGCAGGAGCGTATTGACAAAACCGTTGTACGGCTGGAAAATGAACAGCCCGAGATACGAAGCGACCGCCACGGACAGGACGCTCGGCAGGAAGAAGACGCTGCGGTACAGCTTCTGCAGCCGCGACTGCCGGTTCGCGATCAGCGCCAGCGCGATGGCCAGGACGAGCATCGTGGGGGTCGTCAAAATGACGAAGATCGCCGAGTGCCAAATGGCGGCCCACACTTCCTGGTCGTGGAACATGCGCTGGTAGTTGTCCCAGCCTACGTATTTCATTTTTTTGATCAGCGTCCACTTGTAGAACGTCATCTCGACGCCTTTGATCATCGGCCAGATCGTAAAGACGATATAGACGGCCAAGAAGGGGAGCAGGAAGAGCAGAGCCTGAGCGTCCGCCTTCAGCTTGCTCATTTTCATGCGCGCCTCACCTCGTTCCTGTTCGCCCGACAAGCCTGCGGCGGATCGCCGCAAGCTCGTCGGAACCGTATGGGGATCGGACTATTCGTTCAGAATTTTCTGCGTCTCTTCCTGCATCTTCGCCATCGCTTCGGCCGGCGTCATCTTGTTCGCCCACACTTCGTTCAGGAATTTGAACGAGGAGTTGTCGCGGATTTGCCAGACTTTCGTGGACGGCTTGCTGAATTTGACCGTGTCGGCCACGGACACATAATCGCTTCGGTAAGGGAGCGCTTTGAATTCCGGTTTCTCCAGGACGGAAGGCTTCGAAGGAATGTGGCCCGCTTTGGCCCAGATTTGGCCGTTGTCGGCCACCCAGTTCGCGAAGATCAGGGCCGCCTTGCGCTTGGCCGGATCGTTATCCTTCGTCGTCGGCAGAATGATCGTGTGGGAGTCGCCCCAGGTCGCTTCCTTATCGAAAATTTTCGGAATCGGCATCGCGCCGAATTCGAGGCCTTTGGTCGATTCCCACGTTCCTGTCGCCCAGACGCCGGTCATCATAATGGCGGCCGTTCCGCTCTGGAAGTTCTTATAGAAGTCCGGGTCGTTCTTCTTGATGTAGCCGTTCGTGAACAGCTTCTGGATGTAGTCGGCCGCTTTGGCTCCTTTGTCGGCGTCGACGGCGGCCGTCTTCAGATCGTCGGCCACGACGTCGTTGCCGCCGAGCTGGGAATAGAGCGCCCACCAGAGCCGGTACGGATCGTCGTTCGTGTTCGACAAGGCGAACGGGGTTATCTTGGCCGGAAGCTTCGACTTGAGCGTATCCAGGAATTTGACGAAGCCGTCGGCGGATTGCTCCAGCACCGGCTTGCCGTCGTCGCCGAGCAGGCCGGCGTCCTTCAGCAGCTTTTTATTGTAGTACATGATGAACGGGTGGGTATCGATCGGAACCGCATAGTGCTCGCCGTCCACCACGGTCGCGTTCAACAGATTCTGATTGAAGGTTCCCCAATCGACGCCCGCGTCTGCGGCGACGTCGTCCAGCGAGGTGGCGACGCCTTGATCGATCAGATCGGGAAGGCGGGAGGTGTGCGAGATGCCGATGTCCGGGCCCGTGCCGTTGCCGACGGCCGTGATCAGCTTCGTGTAATATTCGCCCCAGACGAGCTTCGTGTTCTTCACTTGAATGTTCGGGTGCGTCTTGTTGAATTCGTCCACCAGCGCTTGCATGTTGTCGCCGTCGCCGCCGTCGAACAGCGTCCAGAAGCTCAGGTTGATCTTCTCTCCGCCGTTGTCGGATGGTGCAGCGCTTTCAGAAGCCGCCGGAGACGAAGAACCGGAATTCGCCGCGGACGCGGACGGCGAAGCGTTGTTGCCGCCATTGTTGCCTCCGCAGGCGTTAAGCAGGAGCGAAACCGAAGCCAAGGCCGCCAACGTCAATCCATAACTCTTTTTCATGTTTGCCTCCCCTTGTACATAGAAATGGATTTTCAGATACAAAACATGATAACTGTTTTATTACATATTTTTTGTATCTTTAAGCCTATAATAAAAGCCGTTTGCGCCTTTGTCAACGGTTTCATCTCGATTTATTGTAATAAATAAAAACATTAAACCTTTAATTACAAGGTTATTGTAATTAAAGGTCGTTTTTTTAGTCTTCCTGGACCGAATAATGCACTTTCATGACGATATCTTGCTCGTAATCGCCGAACTGGCGTCCGAACAGGTTAATGCCGCCCTGATTCACGGCATCCGCTTTGACTCCGATCCGCAGCCTTACGTTCGGCCGGTGCATCAGCTTCAGATCGCTCAGCTTCACATCCGACACTTTGTTCATGTCCAGCGTCGTTTTCTCTGCGTCGATTCTCCACGTTTTCAGCAAGCCGTACTGCGTCGTCCAATCGAGCCACCAGGGCGGATTCAGCTTGCCCCGCCGGTCCCCGAAATCGCCCGGACTCGTCCAGGTCCCGATCTCCGCGCCGTTGACCCACACGGTGATATCCGACGGCCAGTTGTTATCGTAATTCGGGGCTTCCGAACACATCTCCATGGACAGCTCCAGCGCTTCCACCCGGGCGTTGGGCGGCAGCTCCAGCGGAAGCAAATACTCGACGAAGCCTTTGCGGAACCAAATAATTTGCGCTCCCACGTGCTTCGGATGATAGAAGCTTGCCGGCTCGTCCTCGCGGATGATCATGCCGTCCGCGTTCGCCATCCCGCACGTCGGGTGAACCTCGCAGTCGCTGTAGTGGCCGATCGGCATCTCCATCTCGTAGACGCGGAGAGTTCCCTTCGGCACGGCCTTTTCCAGATTGAACGCGATGTGGATATCGTCGTAGTTCCGGCTGCACACCTTCATCGCGCCGCGCGACGCAGGCAGCAGCTCGGTGTTGATCAGCTTGGCCGCCTCCAGCACCTTCACATTGTTGGCGACCGTCGACACCGGAAGTTTGAGCGCCTCCGCGATCTCGACCACATTCATCTTCCGCGAGCTGAGAAGGCGGAGGATATCGACCCGCGAGCGCGTCGACAAGGCATGCGATACCGCGACCAGCTTGTCCGGATCGTTGAAACTCAATTCCAGCATCTTCTCCACCGCCCTTTCGAATAGAGTATTCTACGAGAAGTTTACACGGATCGATATTTTTAATCAATATATCTGTAACAAAACAAATATTTTGTATTATTGATTCGCCGCGGTCCGCAACCTAAGCGCCAAACATTCCTGTATGGCCTAAGACACGGCCTTGGACAAAAGCAGGAGCGCCTCGTAGATGGAGGCGTGACGGGTTCATGCCCTAAACATCCATCCAGGAGGCGCCTGCATGGAAGTCTACTCGAAACCATGCGGCCAATCAACGGATGGAACGAATTGCGATGCAGCATGCCGTCGTCGGGATAGATCGACATCGCCAAGGAGGGGCGCGCCGCTCAAATGTGCACCTCCGGCGAGTTCAAAGGTCAGATCAAACTCTCCAAGCGGGGACGACAGGCTGCGAACGTACTTGTATCCGGGCGGCACGAGCACAATGGCTTCCTTTTCAAATGAATCGGCATGCTCGCTCGCAACCTCATCGGCCTCATCCGGCGCGGCGAGTCGTATCGCTCCGAGTTCCGCGCGGCCGCTGGCGAAGCTCCCCGTCAATGGAACCAAATCGTGAAACGTCCTTTTGAAAGCCTGCGCGATCCGGCCCATTTTCGCCCATCCATATAGTTCCAAACATCCCGGCTTTCTTGTGTTACAGGAACGAATTGGTTTTGTAATATAACCGTAATGGAGCTTTCATGTCCCCTTCATATTCGCAGGATACAATACTTGCATGACCCCCCTTTTCATTTATATATCTCTCCTTGGCTTGCGGCAGACGCCGCAGGCCTCCTTTTTTTTAGGTGCTGCTCGAAGAAGGGAAGAACCTCTCTCCAGAACGCCGGGTCCCGCTCGGATACGCTGTGCCCCTCTTGATCCACGAACAGATGCCGGACGTTCGGCACTTTGGACAGCACGTGCTCCAGTTCGGAAGGCGGTATGAACGAATCCTTCCGGGAATGGACGAGCAGCACGGGAACCCTGCCGCTTCGTTCGTTGTCCGCGAGAATGCGTCCGGGCTCGGCGTGCTTCAGAAAGCGGCGGGAAATGCCGCTGCGCAGCAGCATCGTGCCGCCGATCAGGCCGGTGAGCGGAAAGGTCGGCATGCCTTTGCGGCGAAGCTCCGCCTCGACCATCGTCTCGAAACGAACCGGCATCGCGTCGGTCACGAGAGCGGCAATGTCGGCCCCTGTATCCAAGGCGAGCACGGCGCCGAAGCCGCCGACAGAATGGCCGAGCACGCCGATTCTGTTCGCATCGAGGTCGCCGCGCGTCCGAATCCATTCCACCGCGGCAAGCAGGTCGTCCCGAAACGTCAAGCCCGTCAGCGCCCGGGCCGTCTCGCTCTCGCCGTGGCTGCGGACATCGTACGTCAACACGCAGAAGCCGGCCTCGCTGAGCGGCACGGCGTAACGCAATATGCGCGAGCGGTTCGAGCCCCAGCCATGCGCGACTACGATGACGGGAGCCGGTTCCGATCCGCCAGCGGGAGGGTTGAGCAGCCAGCCGCGAATCGTCGCTGCCCCGCTCCGCCATTGAACGTCTTCGTAAGGAACGGGGGGGCGTTGATCGTTCGGCAGTATTTTCGGGCGTTGCGCCTTGACCGTGATCCCCCAGACGAGCCAAACTCCCATTGCAACGATAACCGCTGCCGCAAGCAATCCCCAACCCGCTGCCGACATGTTGCTATCTCTCCTCATCCGATTCTTTTGCATCGTCGATTTCATTTTACCATTGGAGCCTCCGGTAGGCACCTGCGGATAGGCGGACGCATATTGTGCATTAATCGCACATTTGCCCATTGACGAAGGAGGAACTCCCATGCCGAAATCACGGCAGACCGACGACCGGTCGCCGAAAAAAAGCGCGGACGCCGCCCTCAAGGCGAAGCTGTCTGCGCATGCACCAAAGGTAAAAACGTCATCTTCGGCGAAAGCCAGGCGCGCTTCCGATAAAGTGCAGCTTCATCAAAGCGGCAAAATCGAGCTCCAGCAGCCGCCGGTAAGACAAATTCCGTGGTGGGTGCTGCCGGAAACGGATCGCACCTTGCAGCCTGGCGTTGGCGGCTTCCCTGGCGTCGGCGGTTTCCCCGGAGGCGTTGGCGGCTTCCCTGGCGTTGGCGGTTTCCCCGGCGTCGG
>NZ_KE386958.1:103790-109660 GCF_000429825.1 Cohnella thermotolerans DSM 17683 | reverse complement strand
GGCGGCTTCCCCGGAGGCGGCGGCTTCCCCGGAGGCGTGCCGGGGGCTCCCGGAACGTTCCCGCCTCCGCGCCCCCCGGTGACCTTCCCGCCCGGAACGTTCCCGCCGCCCCGTCCGCCGGTGACCTTCCCGCCCGGAACGTTCCCGCCTCCGCCCATCCGGCCGCTGTCGACCACGCCGGGAGTTCCCGAAGCACCGCCGGTTCAGCAACCGTCCGCCGCTTACATTACCATCCAGATTAACGGCGGCTTCGCCTTCCCCGACGCTAGGGAATCGGCCTACGTCTCCACGTTTCCGGGGATGACGATCCGGCAGGCGCTTCAATCGACAGGGTACGTCACCTTCGGACCCGGCGGCAAAATCGTCTCCGTCACCGGCATCCGGATCGCGGACAACGTTGCCGTCCGAATTCGCTACAACGGCCAGGTGATCCCGACGCCCCAGTTGAACCTGCCGGCCGAGCCGAACAGCTCCGTCATTCTCGAGCTGTACACAATCTAAACCGCGAGCAAGTGAGGAACCAACCTCCTCTCTTTGACGGATTCGCGGCACCCCGCGCAAATGTAAGGAACCCCGTTCCTCTCTTTCGCCGATCCGCACTCCAAAAAAAGCAGGGAAGGCGCGCCCGCACCTTCCCTGCTTTTTTGTCATCCGTCAAGCCGTCTTGTTCTTGTTGTAAATATCGAACCCGACCGCGAGCAGCAGCACCAAGCCTTTGATACCTTGCTGCCAGTCGATGCCGAGGCCGATCAGCGACATCCCGTTGTTCATGACGCCCATGACGAGACCGCCGATGATCGCGCCCATGACCGTCCCGATGCCGCCGGAGGCCGAAGCGCCGCCGATGAAGCAGGCCGCGATCGCGTCCAGCTCGAAATTCGTGCCCGCCTTCGGCGTCGCCGCGTTCAAGCGCGCCGCGTAGATCAATCCGGACAGGGCCGCCAGCGCGCCCATGTTGACGAAAACCCAGAACGTAACGCGCTTCGTCTTGATCCCCGACAGCTTCGCCGCTTTCTCGTTGCCGCCGATGGCGTAGGTGTGGCGCCCCATCACCGTCTTTTTCATCACGAACGAATAGGCGACGACAAGCACAAACAAAATAATGAGAATGAAAGGAATGCCCTTGTATTCCGCCAGCACATACGTAAATACGTTGATAACGGCGACGATGGCGACCAGCTTGGCGATAAACCAAGGCATCGGCAGCACGTCGAACTCATACTTCCGCTGCGTGCGGCGGTTGCGGAATTCCTGCACGACCGTGAGCAGCGACAGCACGACGCCGATGATCAGCGTCAGCGTATGAATGGAGCCGTTGCCGTCGATGTCGGGAAGGAAGCCCGAGCTCATCTTCTGGAACAGCTTCGGGAACGGAGCGATCGACTGGCCGTTCAGGACGACCATCGTCAGCCCCCGGAACAGCAGCATCCCGGCGAGCGTCACGATAAACGCGGGGATTCGCACATAGGCAATCCAGAAGCCCTGCCAAGCGCCGACCGCCGCGCCGATCAGCAGCGACAGAATGAGGGCGGCCCAGAACGGCATGTGGTGGTCGACCATCATAATGGCGGAGATGGCTCCGACGAACGCGGCGACCGAGCCGACCGACAAGTCGATGTGCCCGGTAATGATGACGAGCACCATGCCGATCGCCAGCACGAGAATGTAGCTGTTCTGCTGGATCAGGTTCGTGACGTTCAGCGGCTTGAGCAGAATGCCGTCGGACAACAGCTGGAACAGCAGTGTGATGACGATCAGCGCCACGATCATGCTGTACTGCCGGATATTGTTTTTGAAAAGATTCTTGATAGCGCCCATCCGTATTACCCCCTGCTTTTGGTCATGTATTTCATCAACGTCTCTTGGGACGCTTCTTCGCGGTTCACTTCGCCGGTGATCCGGCCTTCGCTCATGATGTAGATCCGGTCGCTCATCCCGAGAATCTCGGGAAGCTCCGAGGAGATGATCAGAATGCCCTTCCCTTCCGCCGCCAGCTGGTTAATGATCGTATAAATCTCGTATTTGGCGCCGACGTCGATGCCGCGGGTCGGTTCGTCCAGAATGAGCACGTCGGGTCCGGAGAAAATCCACTTGCTGAGCACGACCTTCTGCTGGTTGCCCCCGCTCAGGTTGCCGGTGAGCTGCCGGACGCTCGGCGTTTTGATGTTCATCTTCTTCCGGAACGATTCGGCGACGACGATCTCCTCGTTCTCGTTTACGACCGAACGCCGCGAGATTTTCCCCAGACTGGCCATGGAAATGTTGCGCTTGATGTCGTCGATGAGGATGAGGCCGTAATTTTTCCGGTCCTCGGTCACGTAGGCGATGCCGTTGTCGATGGCTTGGCTGATCGTGCGAAGCTGCACTTCCTTGCCGTCTTTGAAAATCTGCCCGGAGATGTTGCGCCCGTACGACCGCCCGAAAATGCTCATGGCCAGCTCCGTGCGTCCCGAGCCCATCAGGCCGGCGATGCCGACGATCTCGCCCTTGCGAATATGCAAATGAACGTTGTCGATCACTTTGCGTTCCAGGTGCTGGGGATGATAGACGTTCCAGTTCCTGACCTCGAAGATCGTCTCGCCGATCTTCGGCACGCGCTCCGGATAGCGATGGGTCAAGTCCCGGCCGACCATTCCTTTGATGATGCGGTCCTCCGTCACCTCGTCCGCCTTCATGTCCAACGTCTCGATTGTTTTCCCGTCTCGTAGAATCGTGATGGAATCCGCCACTTTGGCGATCTCGTTCAGCTTGTGCGAGATAATGATGGAAGCGATGCCTTGCCGTTTGAACGTTAAAATGAGGTTGAGCAGGTTCTCGCTGTCTTCTTCGTTCAGCGCCGCCGTCGGTTCGTCCAGAATGAGCAGCTTCACCCGCTTGGACAGCGCTTTAGCGATCTCCACGAGCTGCTGCTTGCCGACGCCGAGGTTGTGAATGAGCGTTGCGGGCGATTCCTGAAGGCCGACCTTCGCAAGCATCTCCTTGGCCTTCACGTTCGTCTCGTTCCAGTCGACGACGCCTTTGGCGCTTTGCTGTTCGTTGCCGAGGAAGATGTTTTCCGCGATCGACAGATAGGGGATGAGCGCCAGCTCCTGGTGAATAATGACGATGCCCAGCGCTTCGCTCGACTTGATATCCTTGAATTGGCAAACCTGCCCTTTGAACAAAATGTCGCCTTCGTACGAGCCGTACGGGTAGACGCCGCTGAGCACCTTCATCAGCGTGGACTTGCCCGCCCCGTTCTCGCCGCAGAGCGCGTGCACTTCGCCTTCCTTGACTTTGAGGTTGACGTTCTCAAGCGCTTTCACGCCGGGGAAGGTTTTGGTGATCCCGCGCATTTCCAAAATATAATCCGTCATGTTCGTTCACCCGGCCTTTCTGGATTGGGGGAAAACGGCTTCGTGACGGCCGGGCGGCCGCCACGAAGCGCAAAGCGTTTTCCGAAACGTATCGCTCGTTTACTTCAGCTGATCTTCCGTGTAGTAGCCGCCGTCGACCAGCACTTGCTTGTAGTTCGTCTTGTCGACCGATACCGGCGTGAGCAGGTAGGCGGGAACGACTTTGACGCCGTTGTCGTAAGTTTTCGTATCGTTCGTCTCGACCGGCTTGCCGTTCAGGATGTTGTCGGCCATCTTGACCGCCACTTTGGCCAGCTCGCGTGTGTCTTTGTACACCGTCTGCGTCTGTTCGCCGGCGATGATCGACTTGATGGAAGCGAGCTCCGCGTCCTGTCCGGTAATGATCGGCAGCGGCTTGTCGGGGGAGCCGTAGCCTACGCCTTTCAGCGAGGACAGAATGCCGATGCTGATGCCGTCGTACGGGGAGAGGACCGCGTCCACCCGTTCGGTCGTGTAGTTCGCGGACAGCAGATTGTCCATGCGGGATTGGGCGACGCCGCCGTCCCAACGGAGCGTGGCGACCTGGTCGAACTTCGTCTGGCCGCTGCGGACGACCAGCTTGCCGGAATCGATGTAAGGCTGCAGCACGCTCATGGCGCCGTTGAAGAAGAAGGTCGCGTTGTTGTCGTCCGGGGAGCCTGCGAACAGCTCGATGTTGAACGGGCCTTTGCCTTCTTTGAGGCCGAGCTTCTCTTCGATGTAGGAGCCTTGCAGCACGCCGACCTTGAAGTTGTCGAACGTCGCGTAGTAATCGACGTATTCGGATTTCTTGATGAGGCGGTCGTAGGCGATGACCGGAATGCCCGCGTCGTGGGCCTTCTGCAGCACGTCCGTCAGCGATTCGCCGTCGATGGAGGCGATGACGAGCAGCTTCACGCCTTTGGTGATCATATTTTCAATTTGGGAGACCTGGTTCTCGATAACGTCTTCGCCGTATTGCAGGTCGGTCTTGTAGCCGAGCGCCTGGAACTGCTTCACCATGTTGTTGCCGTCGTTCACCCAGCGCTCCGACGATTTGGTCGGCATCGCGATACCGATCGTGCCTTTGCTGCCTCCGCCAGCGTTCGCGGCGCTGCCGCTCGGGCTGGCGTCTCCGCTGCCGCCGCCGTTATTCGACTTGCCGCATGCGGACAAGGACAGTGCGAGGACAAGCATGAGTGCGAGAATCGTGATCTTTCTCAATTTGAACTCCCCTTTCGATGATCTGGTATGAATTTATCACGCGTCTCGGGGGAGCGTCTTTCGAGGAATCGAACACTTTTTTTCAAAAAATCTACTTTTGTATGCGGTTGCAAAATCCGATTTTATCTCGCTGCTGCCGCTTCTCCACCTCCGGCTGAATTGTCGATGCCGCTCCATGTCCTTACCGTTCTTCTGCAACAATTTGGAATTTATTTCTTGATATTCTCCGAATTTACTGCTATCATTGCTAGCAAATAAACAATCGGTCGTGAAGAACACGCCGCCTGCCTCCGGTTCATGCCGGGGTTGGCGGCGTTTTGTTTTATTACGGCCGATCCGGAGGGATCATCGAATGAAGCTTCAAGGATCGGGAGAAGGCATGCCGGCGGAACTGAAGCCGGTCTATACGTCATGGCTTGAGCGGCATATGAGGAATGGGAAAGGGGATGCCAAACTGCGCTTGGCGAATCACGGCCATGCGGAGCAGATGTTTCTGGCTCGGGTATGGTGGCCTGCGTTCGGCAAGCTGGAGGCGCTTTACCCGGAGTATGAAGTGAGGGATTTTAAAGACGGGTGGCGCTACTTGGATTTCGCCTATCTGTCTCAAGGTATGAAAGTTTGCATCGAGATCGACGGTTACGGGCCGCACTGGCGCGATGTCGACCGCTGGAAGTTTGCCGACAACCTGATGCGGCAGAATCACTTGGTGATCGACGGTTGGCTCGTGCTTCGCTTCTCTTATGACGACATCGTGGAGAAGCCCCGCCGCTGCCAACAAGTTCTCCAGCAATTGCTCGGAAAAAGAAGCATAATCGGGTTCGAGGCGATGCCGGCGCTAACCCCGATCGAAAGCGCCATTGCGAGAATGGCCTTCGGAAGCCGGGAATCGATCAAGCCCGAGCACGTCGCGTCGAGCTTCGGCATTTATCGAAAAACGGCAGCCAAGCATTTAAAGTCGCTAGTTGCGAAGGGGTATCTGCTCCCCGCCAAGCCGAGCGTCAAGCGAGTTTACAGTTACGTTGCGAATCCGGCGGTAGGGGACTATTGGTTACTTTAAAAGTGGCACCGGTGGCTGGGGGGCGTGGCCAACTAGGCCGATTTTTGCCCTTGTTGGGCACCGGTGGCTGGGGCGCGTGGCCGAATAGGCCGGTTTTTAGCCTTGTTTGGCACCGGTGGCTGGGGTGCGTGGCCAAACAAGGCCGGTTTTTGCCCTTGTTTGGCACCGGCGGCTGGGGTGCGTGGCCAACTAGGCCGGTTTTTGCCCTTGTTTGGCACCGGCGGCGGGGGGGGGGG
>NZ_KE386958.1:50156-103327 GCF_000429825.1 Cohnella thermotolerans DSM 17683 | reverse complement strand
ACTAGGCCGGTTTTTGCCCTTGTTGGGCACCGGCAGCTGGGGGCGTGGCCGACTAGGCCGGTTTTTGGCCTTGCCGGGCACAGGCACCGGCGGCGCATACCGGGGCCGGCTACTCGTCGGCCCCTTCGCCCCGGCGGTAACGGTTCGGCGAGACGCCGACGACCTTCTTGAAGGCGGTGCTGAAATAATGCTGCGACTCGTACCCGACCGCTTCGCCGATGTCGGCGATGCTGCGGTCGGTCGTGCTGAGCAGCTGCACCGCCTTGGAAATGCGGATTTGCGTCAGCAAAGTGACGAACGTCGTGCCCGTCTCCTGCTTGAACAGCCGGCTCAAGTAGACGGGGGAGACGCCGATCGCCTTTGCGACCGACTCGAGCGACAGCTGCGAGTCGCTGTAATGCTCGCGCAAATATTGCCTTGCGCGGCGCACGAGCGGCGAGATGGACGTCTCCTTGTAGACGCCCGCCCGCGCCTTCCGGTAAGCGGCCCCGACGCCGGCGTACCCGCCTTCCACGGGAACGCATTGGGTCACGATGTGCAGCTTCAAATAACGGGCGACATGCGCCTCGATCTCCGCAAAAAGCTGCTCGTCCGCCTCCCCCCACACAATCGCCCCGATAAAGCCGGACGAATCGCGAAAGATCGCATGCTCGCGCGGCGACAGCACTTCCGAGCAAATATTTTCGATCGCGAACAGCATTAGCTGACGATCCCGCTCCGAGCGGACCGACTGGCCGAGATCCACTTCGGGCCAACGGACGATCCCGAACGCATTCGGCGGCCGCACGGGAAGGTCGAGAAATTGCAGCTGGTCCACGATCTCCTGCTCGCTCAGCGCTTCCTCGATCCATTCGTTGCAGAATCGTTCCCTGAGCAGCGGAATGTTCTTGCGGATTTGCCGCGACGCCATCAGCAGATGGCTCTCCTGGCTGGCGCTGCGGTCGAGCTCCCGCTTGACCCGTAGCAGCACTTCGTTCAATTGGTCGGGATTGGCCGGTTTCAAAATGTATTCGTCGACGCCGTACCGGATCGCCTGCTGCGCGTATCCGAATTCGTCGTGGCCGGTGACGATGACGACGCGGATGTTCGGAAGCTGCTCCTTGACCTCCCGGATGAGCGTCAGCCCGTTCATGATCGGCATGTTGATGTCGACGAGCAGCACGTTCGCCCGGTGCCGGAGCGCGAGCTCCAGCGCCTCTTCTCCGTCCCCCGCCTCCGCCACCACTTCGAGCCCGAGACTTTCCCAGTCGACCGCATCGCGAATGCCCTCCCGGATGATCGGCTCGTCGTCGGCGATGACGACTTTCCAAGTATCGACGCTTGTCTCCATCGTTCGTTACGGCTCCTTTCGCCCATCTTCATGAATGATCGGATGCGTAAGCACAACCGTCGTGCCGACGCCCGGCTCGCTCGTCACTGTGATGCCGTATCCGCTTCCGAACGTCATGCGAATCCGCTCCTGCACGTTGACCAGCCCGTAGCCCGAGCCGGAGCCGGAACCCGCGGCGCCGCCAACCGCCCGTCCCGCCGCGACGGCCCCCGCCCCCGCGGCCGCACCCGAATCGGCGCCCGCAGCGCCGCCCGGCTTCCGGGCAACGTCCGCGTCTTGCGCGCCCTCGTCCGACACGGCCTCCAGCTTCCGCCTGAGCTCGGCCAGCTTCTCCGCGCTCATACCGGCCCCGTCGTCCGTGACGGTCAGCACCAGCCGCCCTTCGAGCCGCTCCGCCTTGACGGCGATCGTGCCCGGCCCGCGGCGCTCCTTGATGCCGTGGTAGATCGCATTTTCGACGATCGGCTGCAAAATGATTTTGAGCACGGGCAAATGCGAGATGCCGGGCGCCAGTTCCAGCGTATAGCCCAGTTTGTCCTTGTAGCGGATTTTCTGGATTTGCAAATAGCTGCGCACATGCTCGATCTCCTCGCCCAGCGGAATGTACTCGTTCCCCCGGCTGAGCCCGATCCGGAACAGACGGGACAGCGCCTCCACCATCTCCGTCACGTCCTCGGCTCCCTGCTTGCGCGCCATCCATTGAATCGTATCCAAGGTGTTGTACAGAAAGTGCGGCTTGATCTGCGCCTGAAGGCTGCGCAGCTCGGCTTCCCGCTTCTGCCGCTCCTGACGCTCGGCCAGGCCGATCAAATCGTTGATCTTCGTCAGCATGCTGTTGAAGCTGCGGCCCAGCATCCCGACCTCGTCCGTGCCGCCTCCCCAATAACGGCTCGTCAAATCCCCCGATTCCGCCCGCTGCATGAACATCATGAGCCGACGAATCGGGCGGGAGATGCTGCGCGACAAGGCGAACGAGGCCGTTGTGCCGAGCAGGCAGACGACGAACACGAAGCTGCCCAAATAAAGCCGCATCTGCCGGACTTCCCGGCCGGACTCCGACGTCGAGAACACGGCGATCGTCGTCCAGTTCGTAAACGACGAGCCACGGAAAATGAACTGGAGCTTCCGCCCGTCCACCTCGCGGGCGAAGCTGCCCGAAGATTGCCCGTGAAGCCAGGCGATCGGGAACGACTGCAGCCCCACCTGCTTCGGGATGTAAATCGGCTCCCCCTGCTCGTCTACCACCATGAGATAGCCCGTTTTGCCGAGCCGCACGTCCTTCGCCGTCTCCGAGATGACCCGCAGCTTCAAATCGATGAGCACGACCCCCAGCACCCGTTGGGTGTCCGGGTCGAGGATGGCGCGAACGGCGGATACGACCTCGCTGCTCTTGTAATCCGCGTGCGTCGTCACGTGCCGGTTCGCCGGGTGGCCGATCATGCGGAAGATTCCTCTGCCCGCCACCGCCTCCTGATACCATCGTTCCAGCGTCAGATCTTCGTCCGGAGACGTCGCGTACATGTCGTTGCTGATATATTTTCCCTGCGAATTGACGACCATGATGCCGGCCATCTCCGAGTTGAGCGTCGTAAAACCTTGCAGAAACTTCTTGGCCTCGTACACCGACGACGCCTGCGCGGTCTTGTCCGCCGTCCGGTCACCGCGCAGAAACTTCTGAATCTCCGGATTGAACGAGATCAGGTAGCTCGTATTTTGCACGTTCGAGACGTAGAACTCCAGATTCCGGTTGACCTTGTCGATCAATTGCAGCGTATTCTCGTTCATCTGCCGCTCCATGATGCTGTCTACCGTCCAGCCGGTCAGGACGCCGAGCGCCAGAGACGGAAGGATGCTGATGAACAGAAAATGGACGAGCAGCTTGTAGCGAATCTCCAAATTTCGGAACATGAACCGCCGCATGAACGGCATTCCGTCTCTTTTCCGCCCTTGCCGCATTTCGACACCCCCGCCCGAGCCTGCTTCTACTTGGCGTAATAATCGTCGACGTTGTCGCGGGTCACGATGGTAATGCCCGTGTCCATATAAGGCGGAATCGGATGCGAGCCCTCTCCCCCTCCGGCTGCGACGATGCCGTGATGCAGATGGAACAGCGACAGCAGCGACCAGTAGCCCATGTTCCACGTTCCTTGCGCCAGCGTGGCGTCGATGACGCCGCTCTTGACCAGATCGAGCGTGCCTTTGTCCGTATCGAAGCCGATGACGACCTTGCGGCCCGCCAGCCCCAGAGTCTCCAGCGCTTCCGCGATGCCGACGCCTCCGTTGGCCTGCGTGGCGAAGAAGCCCTGAACGTCCGGATGCGCTTCCAAAATCCGGTTCGTCGCCTGCGACGAGACGAGAATGTCGCCTTTGCCGTCCGCCACTTCCGCGATGGACATGCCGGGATAATCCTTCTGCAGCGTCTCCTCGAACCCCCGCGTCCGCTCCTGATGATTGAGCTGGTTCGGCTGCGTGACGACCGCCACCTTGCCTCGGCCGCCGAGCCTGCGCGCCATCTCGCGGGCCGCCTGGGCGCCGGCGTCGTAGTTGTCGGTGCCGAGGAAAGCGTAGGCTTTGCTCTTCGGTGCGCCCGAATCGAACAGCACGATCGGAATGCCGGCCGCCACGGCCTTGTCGATCGTCGGATTGAGCGCCTCCGGGTTGATGGCGGTGACGGCGATGCCGGCGGGCTTGCGGGCGATCACCTTCTCGAGCACCGTAATCTCCTCGTTCGGGTCGTATTGCGTAGCGCCCTGGAATTCGACCGACACGTTCAGTTGCTGGGCGGCGTCCTCGAACCCTTTCATGGACGTGCGCCAATAATCGAGACTCGATTGGAAGGTCACCATGACGTACTTCTCCGAGATCTCGCCGGTGAGTCCCGCCGCGCTCTCGTTCCATCCGGTCGGCGCCTCGTCGCGCAGAACGAAGTACCAAATATATGCGAGAAAAGTTACGACGAGCAATCCATACACGAACAGCAGCTTCTTCATTCTCGGCCCTCCGGCATTCGAAAATAGGAAAACTCAAGGAGCGGCAGCGCGGCTTCCCCTTGAGTCGGTCGATCCCAACGTATTCGTTATGCCAATTCCATCTTAGGAAAAGGCGGCTCTCCCGTCTTTTCACAAAACCGCAGGTTTTTTGCGATTTTTTAACTTGCCTCGCGGCCCGGCTTCCGGACGTCCGCCCCTTCCTCCACCCGCTTCTCCACCCGCGAGCGGAACAGGAACGGCACCGCCACGGCGACGGCGAACACCAGGGCCGCGACCGCGATCTCCTTCCAGCTGCCGCGCAGCAGGCTGGCGCCGAGGAAGCAGTACGCGAACGTGCCGGGAAGGGTTCCGATCAGCGTCGCCAGCAGATAAGCGCGAAAAGGCACCCGGGCGATGCCGGCCGCGTAGCTGACTAGGTCGAACGGCACGAAGGGCGCGAGCCGGAGCAGCAGCACGACGGGAAAGCCGCGGCGCTCCATCGCCCGCTCCAGCTTGCGCAGCCGGGAATCGTCCTTCGCGCCGCGGAACATGCCGGCGCCGAGGCGGCGCGCGAGCCAGAACGACAGCGCCGCTCCCGGCAGTTCGCCGAGCGCGGTATAGAGCATCCCTCTCCAGGTGCCGAAGGCGAGGCCCCCGGCCAGAGAGAGAACGGACGAGGGAAACAACGTGAACGGCCGCACGATATAGAGACCGATGTATACGATCGGAGCGGTCCAGCCGAGAGACGCCATCCAGTCGCGGATCGTCTCCGGCGTGAGGTTCAGGTAATGGAAGTCGATCCAGAGCAGGAGGGCGACGATCGCCACGACACTCGCGATTTTGAACAGAAACGGACGTCTCAAGGGGACGCTCCTTCCGATGCGTGGTAAACCGATATCCGTATCATACCGTATTCCCTGTCCCGGAACCAAACAAAAGGGCCGAACGGGAGCACGGGCTTCCCGTTCGGCCTTGAAGAGCCGCGGCGGATCGTCAGGATTTGGCGAGGGTAAACTGCAATTCCAGCAGCGCGTCGCCCGGATCGCCGGGAGGAAAAGCGCTGATGCGGCTCTGGATCTTGGCGATGGCGGGCACGGCGTCCAGCAGCTTCTGCAAATCCAGCTTCCTGGAGGCGCCTTGCGCGTACCGGACTTTGACCGATGTCCGTCCCTCGCGGATCGCTTGCTTGATTTGCGCCGCGATCTCCTGCTCGTTCCGAACCGTGTGGTCCGGCTGAAGATACAGGTAGCCCAACGTCTCGTACAGGCCGGTATAAAACGCCTTGCGGGCGGGATCCGACTTCTGCAATTGGGCCAGCGTTCCGGCATAAGAAGTCGTCGCGGACGGATACGCAAGCGTCCAGCTATGATCCCGGCGCATTTGGGCGTCGGTCGTCAAATAATAGCCGTATTCGGTTCGCCCCGCCACATCGGGAACCGGATCGTCGAACGTCGTGTCGAGGTGATACCATTTGCCGTCCAGTTTGACGAGATTCCACGCGTGCGGTCCCGTCTTGACCGTTCCTTCGGCAATGCGGGCCTGCAAACCCGCGTCCGTCAACAGCCGGTACGTCAACGAAGCGTAGCCCTGGCAGACCGCCTGCCCCGAGGCGAGCGCGTCGTATGCGGAATGCTTGCGCAGCGTCCGGTCGTACGCGACGTGAAGCAGCACCCAATCGTGGATCGCCTTCACCTTCTGGTGATCGTTCATGCCCGGCTTGATGATGGAAGCCAAAATTTCCTTGGACTTGGCCGCGACGTACGCGGACTGCGCCGCGTTCTCCCAATAGGTCACCTTGACGGTAACCGTCGCCTTCTTGCCGTCGGATTTGGAGCTGAAACTGTAAGATTTGATCGTATAATTCACGTAATCGTCCCGCTTCATGGCCGTTCCGAACGCCTGGTCCGCCGCCTTCAGCGATGCCGAAGCGCTGCCGGCCGTCTGAACGGCGAATTGGGCACTGCGCGCACGCAGCTTCGCGAAAATCGTATCGGCCAGCGTCGCTTGCGCACCCGTCGCGCCGCTTGCGGTCGCCGCTTCGGCGGCCGAATCCGGAGGCAGTCCCGTCCCGGAAGTTCCGGTCAGCAGCAACGCCAACGCCAGCCCGGGAATCGCCGCCCACTTCCATCTCTTCTGGTTGTTCGCCATCGCAACCTCCCGTCAACTCTCTGGCTTGCACCATTTATTTTAGCAAATCGCAAGCCGGAGACGCCATCCGGCTTTGGGCCCGTCCAAGCGACAGGACGATCCGGCCCGGTCCCGAATGGCCGTTTTAGACGGTTTGCCGGGCTGCCTTCGCCGCAGCCGCGCGGAATCGGTCCAACGATTCGTGCGTCTCCAGCGCCGTCCGGAAGTCGGGAGCCCGGCGGCCGCCGGTCGTCAAGTCGTCGTAAATTTGCGCATACATTTGGGCGACGTTATAAGCCGGGCCCGCTTGCAGCCGCCCGGCCAACCGGTCGTAACGCGAGGGCACGGGCAGTTCTTCGAAGCCGGCGCCCTTCGATCTTTTCACGCGGAACGAGTCGATTTGGAACATGAAGTTCTCTCTCGACTCCAACACCAGGTCTCCCTCGGTCCCGTTGATCTCCAGCGTGAAGTTTCCCGCATGCGTATCGCGGACGTGGCGCCGATCAGGTCCTTGACGTATGCGAGAGCCGGATTGACGCGGGCCTGAAGCCCGACGAAGTGGCGAACGCCCTTCGCTTCCGCCGCCCGAAGCATCGCTGCCGCTTCCTCGGTCGTCCGTCCGAGCGGAAATTCGCAGTACACATGCTTGCCCGCTTCGATCGCCATGCGGACGAGCCGGTCGTGCTCGGGAACCTTCACCGCGACGGTCACGAGATCGACGTCCGGGTGCGAGACCAGTTGCTGCGGATCGGCGAACGCATGCGGGACGCCGAACCGCTGCGCGGTGGCTTGGGCGGTCGCCGTTCGCGTCGTTACGACCGCGGCGACCCGGAATCCGGGCACCGCCTGCAAGGCACTTTCCGGTGCGCACGCACCTGGAGGTGCGTAGGAGGAGGACCACAATGGCCGAGAAGGAACCGCGCGTCTCGATCGAGGAATGCTCTTATCGGAAGGTACTGGACATCGTCTCGAGCAAATGGACGGTGCTCGTCATGGCCGCGCTGTCCGGCGGCACCCGAAGATACGGAGAACTGAGAAGGCGGATCGCCGATATTTCGCAGAAGATGCTGACCCAGACGTTGAGGCAGCTGGAGCGGGACGGTCTGGTCGAGCGGAACGCGATCCCTTCGGTGCCCCCCGCCGTCGAGTACAAGCTGACGCCGCTCGGAGAGACGCTCATTCCGCATTTCCGGGAGATGCGCCAATGGGCGCACGACTATTATCCGCTCGTCGAGCGGGCGAGGTCGGATTACGATCGGAAGCACGAAATGCCCGCGACGATGGATTGAAATAAGGCTGTCCCGGTTCGGAGGCGAAGCGCCCCCGCCGTTAATTCACCGTAATTTTGTCGAACGTAACCGCTGCATTTTTGTAGAAATAAACCCGGTACTCCAACGGATGGTTCAACGTCGTCAGGCTTCGATACAAGCGACGGAGCGGCGACGATGCCGCCGTTTAAGCCCGCGACCGTCGTCGCCAGGTTGAGCGTGTCCGGAAGGGCGTCGTCGTAAACGACGATCCCGTTAATCTCGCTCCGATACTTGGCGATCAGGCTCCAGTTGTCCGCGACATCTGTGTGGCCGAGCCCGAGCGAGTCCAGCCAGTTGTATTTGCCGTCTTCTCCCCGGACCGCGTTGTCGTACGTATAAATTCGGGGCTGCGTCCGGTTGACGATGCCCTTGAGCGTCGTGAACAGCACCCCGCTTCGTCTTCCTTCACCCGCGGCGTCGTCCCCACGTCGTCCACCTTGATATAGGCGCCTCCGTGCCAATACACCCTGAACTCGAGCGCATGACCGGCGGCCGGATTGTCGAAGGGCAGCTCGAAGCGCTGGAAGGCGTACGTCCGGGTGAATTACTGCCGTGTGATGTCCCTCGTCGCGAGGACGGTTCCGGTCGTGTTGTCCCTGACGTCGACCGTAACCATGACGCTGTTGTTGGCCGTATTGTTGTCGATGCTTAAATCGTAAAAAGCGATGTTCGGACCGGTCGGGATGTCGGTTGCGTAAGGGCCGTACACGAGAAAATCGTCGGGCGCGTCGATCGACGTTTGCGCCTGCCAGCCGTTGCCGTCCGGATGGCCTGTGCGGTGGGCCACCTGGCTGCCTTCGGCTTCGTACTTGTACTCGGTCGTCACGTCCATGACGTCCAGTGTGCCCGCAGGCGACGAGAATGACGGAAGCACTTGTCCCGCAGGCCAGCTGATTCCGGCGGCCGCTGCCGTCTGCGGCCGAAGCAGTCCCGCGGGCGCGAAAGCCAGGGCGATCGCCGCCAGGAGGTGAAGCCATCGCTTGCTTTTCATCAGAATTCCTCCTACCCTTTAAGGAGTGGATTAGAAATGACATATTAATTATATTATACAGATCATTTTTAAACAAAGGAGATTTTGGAAGCGCGTTCATTCAACCCTTCTGCAAATAACCGTTGCGAAAAACGGATTTAATGTTATATTTAATATATCTTATTTATTTCAATTTTTGGCTAAAGGAGATGCCTCATGGACAAACCGTTTCGACCGCCGGCCGTTCCGCTTGTGACCGTCGATCCGTATTTCAGCGTCTGGTCGATGGCCGATCGCCTGACCGACGACGACACGCGCCATTGGACCGGCAGAAGGCATGCGATGACCGGCCTCATTCGAATCGACGGCGCCGTCCGCCGCTTTGCCGGACGGGTCGAGCCGAGCGCGGAGCTTTACTACGCCGAGCCCCCTGCCATGCGCCAAACCGGCCTTCGGGTGACGCCGCTGTCGACCCGCTACGATTTTGAAGCGGACGGCGTTGCGCTGACGGTCCTTTTTACGACACCGCTGCTGTTGGACGACCTGGATCTGCTCTCCCGTCCGGCCTCCTACGTCTCCCTGGAAGCCCGCTCGACGGACGGGCGGCCGCACGATGTCCGGCTGTACTTCGATGTCACCGGCGAATGGTGCGTGAACGACAGCGAGCAGCGGGTCGTATGGGGCGAGGGGCAAGCGGACGGTCTTCATCTCCTGCATATCGAGCATGAGGATCAGCGGATGCTGACCCGCTCCGGGGACGACCTGCGGATCGAGTGGGGCCGCTTCTACCTGGCCTGTCCGCAAACGGAGGGGACGGCCGTGCGAATCGGGCCCGCCTCCATGCGCAAGCGGTTCGTCCGGGGCGAGGCATTGACGTACGATGGCGATTGGTCCATGCCGCGCGCCGTTCGCGACGGCTACCCCGCGCTGGCCGCAACGTTTGACCTGGGGCCGGTCGGGGAGAAGCCGGTCTCCCGGCTCGTTACGCTCGCCTACGACGACGTCCTGTCGATCGAATATTTCGGGGACAAGCGCCCCGCTTATTGGCGGCGAGACGGAATGTCGGCGTCCGCCATGATCGCTGCGGCGGTCGCGGAATACGACGCCGTCCTGCGCCGCTGCGAGGCGTTCGACCGGCAGCTGCTGGCGGACGCGGCCCAAGCCGGAGGCGAGCGGTACGCGGATTTGCTGGCGATCTCCTATCGCCAGGCGATCGCCGCCCACAAGCTCGTGACCGACCGCGACGGCAACCTGCTGTTCCTCTCCAAGGAGTGCTACAGCAACGGCTGCATCGCGACGGTCGACGTCAGCTACCCGTCGATGCCGCTTTTCCTGCTCTACAATCCCGAGCTTGTCCGCGCGATGATGCGGCCGATCTTCAAGTTCGCCGCCAGCGAGGCGTGGGCGTTCGACTTCGCGCCGCACGACGCCGGGCAATATCCGCTCGCGAACGGGCAGGTGTACGCGCAGTCGATCGAAGGGCAGATGCCGGTCGAGGAATGCGGCAACATGCTGATCATGGCCGCCGAAGCCTCCCTGGCCGACGGCCGGACCGGCTTCGCGGAGGCGCACGCGGAAGTTCTGAAGCAATGGGCCGACTATTTGGCCGAGCACGGGCTCGATCCGGAGAACCAGCTTTGCACGGACGATTTCGCGGGGCATCTGGCGCGCAATGCGAATTTGTCGGTCAAAGCCGTCATGGGCGTCGCCGCTTACGCCCTCCTGTGCCGCCAACTGGGACGCGAAGCGGAAGCGGAGCGTTATATGGGCGTCGCCCGGGAGATGGCGGCCGCATGGGAGGCTCTGGCGGACGGCGGGCTGCACACGAAGCTGGCGTTCGGTCGGGACGGCTCCTGGAGCCTGAAATACAATCTGGTGTGGGACGTTCTGTTCGGCACGGAGCTGTTCAGCCCGGAGGTTCGCAAGAAGGAAGTCGTCTGGTACTTGTCCCGCAGACAACGGTATGGGGTCCCGCTCGACAGCCGCGAAAACTATACGAAGTCCGACTGGCTCGTATGGGCGGCCTCGCTGGCCGAAGACGACGGCGAGTTCCGCGCGCTGATCGAGCCGCTCTGGCGCTTCGCCGACGAGACGCCGGACCGTGTGCCTTTCTCGGACTGGTACCGCACGGACGACGCCAGGCAGATGAACTTCCAGCATCGCAGCGTCGTGGGCGGGCTGTTCATCAAGCTGCTGAAGGATCGCTGGGGTTCCCGCGCTTTCTCCTGAGTCGGGCGCTGGGAAAAGAAAGGGACTGCAGCCATCGGGCCGGGTCGGTAAGAATCGACCGGGGCACGCGCACAGTCCCTTTCTTGTTGCGTCGCTGGCAGATTCGTTGCTGGGGCGTTAAGAAATGCGCCTCCTTAAGGGGAGGCGAAGAAAGAGAGGAAGCTGGTTGCTCTCTTTGGCGCCTGCCCCGCCTACGCCACTACAATCCGCACCCCGCCGGGCCGGTGCCTGTAGCGGATCAGCAGCGTCCGCGTCTCAGCGTCCCATTCGAACGGCAGCGGCTTCGCCTCCTCCCCTCCCGCTTCGGCCGAAGCCGAGACGGCGGCGGGCTCGAACGGGCAGCGGAGCCGGCAGACCGCTTCGATCCCGGTCGGCCCCTTGGCCGTAAAGGCGATGCGTCCTTCCCCTTCCACATATCGCTCGATCCGCGAGGAGGCGGCAATCACACTGCCCCCCCTCCGCGCGTCTTCGGCCTCTAGATCGTAGAGTAACCCCTGCTCTCCCGGAACTACCGTCAGTCTCCGCACGATCGGAAGCGACGAATCCAACAGATTGACGAAAAGCCCCTCCAGCGTCAGCGGACGATCGTGAACCGACTCTTCCATCACGGAAGCGATGATGTAAGGCCCTCTTCGCAGCACGAAAGCGTTGGAGGGGCGCCCCCCCGCACCGCCCTTGCCCTCGCCTTTCATACCGTTTGCATCATCTCCGCCGGCAGCGGCGCTCCTCTGCAGCCCCTCCGCCACGGCGCGGCGCAGCAAATCCGCGCCTTCGCGGCTTTCCGCCAAGCGGCGGGGCGCCGCCCGCAAGTACCCGAGCGCGCCCAAGCCGACGCGGCTCCAGCCCTCCGGCACATTCGCGGGCACGCCAAGCGCCCCAAAAAGATGCTCCCGCGGGCTCGCATACCGCCGTCTGCCGCCGTTCCACCACTCGCGCACGCCGTGGTACGGATCGCTGTCGTCGCCGACGTAAAGGAGCACGCCTCCTTCTCTCACCCATTGCGCCAGCGCGGCGTGCAAATCCGGATGCTCCGGCTTCATGAACTCGTAGCTCAGCACGAGCAGCCGGTAATCGTCCAAATACCCGGGATAGCGGCGGATATTGTCCAACTGCACCGGCCGCACCGGCAAACCGTGCTTCACCAGAGGCAGCGTCAATCCGTAGAAATCGGAGAAATCGAGCAGTTCCAGCGCGTCTTCGTCCGTGATTTCCACCTCGTTCGTCCCGTCGTATTTAAGCAGGAAGCCCGCCGTCTCCTTGCCGATGCGCATGCGCTGGAACATGGCGGAATCCGCCAGCAGCACGCCCACCCGGGGATCGCTCCCCGCGTCCTTCCGGCACGGCTGATCCATGTTGCCCAGCGTATGCATGAGAGTGAGCAGCATCGTCGCGTAATCGCCCGGAATGCCCGTCTTCTCTCCGCCAATCCCGGCGTACCGCCCTTCGAAAATGCGCCTCGGCCAAGGCGCCACCTCGTATCGGGACACGTCCGGATGCAGCAGCGAAGCGACCAGCGTTTTCAAATAATTCGTCCGGTAGTCGTTCCAGTCCCGCTTCGGATCGTCCTCGATCGGGTCGTGCAGGAACCACATTCGCTTCCCCGTTCCCCGGACGAGCTCCTGCATAATCCCGTATTCTAGGTATGCCGTCTCGAAGGTGCGCTCCCGTCTGCGTCCTTCGTACACATTCGCGGTGCGCGACGTGCCGGTCCACACCTGGGCAATATAGCCGTCGACCGACGGAAGCTCCAGCAGCCGGGACTCCGGGCTGACGATGCGCCATTGGGTATAATTGATCAGGCTATGGGTCGGGACGAAAAAGCGCAGGGCGCGGCCATGCTTGACGAGCGAATATTCCTTAAGCGCCGAACAAACGCGGTCCAGACATCTCGCGTAGAGGTACGCTTTGAGCTTCGAAGCCCGGTATTGCGCATCCTCCGAGCCGTGCGGCGCCTGCCAATCTTCGCCGTAGTAGATGCGCCATTCGCGCTTGAACGCTTCCGAATAGCCGTCCTCGACCCAGATTTCCGGCTCCTCCAGATGAATCGCCTCCACGCCGGCGTCGACGGCGGGCCGGATCCGTTCGATGAGAAAATCCGCGTACGACAAGGTCGGGATCATGTACGGAATGTGAGCGGAGGTGCCGTGAATGATGCGCTCTCCGTCCTTGTACGTCTGGGCTTCGTCCCAATGGGCGCGCCCGTCGAACCGTCCGTCCAGATAGTCCCCGTATGCGCCCCAGGAGACGCCCGTCATGAGATGAACGACATAGCCGGCTTCCTTCCACTGCCTGATGCGGTCCGTCATCGTGGGGCCGATGCCGTATACCATGACGAAGTCGGTCTGCAAATCGTAGGCGCTTCCATAGGCGCTCCCTTCCTGAAACCCCGTCCGCTCTTCATCCCTGCTACTGTCCGGCATTCTCCGTTCCCTCCTTAGGCCCGCTTGAGCCGAATCGTCTTGATCTCGAACGGCCGGAACTCCAGCCCGATCCCATTGTCTTCTAACGCGAGCGGCGCCGCTTCCTCTTCCATCAAATTCGTCTCCTCCGCCGATGCGCAAGGGAGACCGAACGCAACCCGAACGCGTGCCGATGCGCCTGCGCTCTCATAGAGACGAACGATCGTGTGCTCGCTGTCTTCAGCTTTCTTCACCGCTTCGATCATGACGTGCGGGTGATCGACCGCGATCCAACTCAGCGACCGTCCTTCGGCGAAGCCTGCAGCCGCCTTAGACTCCGCAATGACGCGGCCCGCCGCCAACTCCGCCTCCGCGACCGCCCTGCTTTCCGTTGCCGCTTTTCCCGGCTCAACCTCTGTCACCCTTCCCGAATCCACGCCCCCGCGGCCTTCCGCCCCCACCGCAACGACCAGCGGTACGTTGAACTCATAGCCCTTGCGGGCTACGCCCGCCTGAACGAAGTCGCCTTCGTGCGGGAGCAGCGCATAGCGGAATTCGTGCCGCGCGCGGTCGGCGGAAGGATCGGGATACGAGGGGCTGCGCAGCAAATTCAAGTCGAGCACGCCGTCTTCGGCCCGGTGGCCGTATTTGCAGTCGTTCAGCAGCGCCACGCCGTAATCCGGCTGCGACAGATCGATGTAATGGTGTGCGCAAACTTCGTCCCTCGCCATCTCCAGCAGCGTGTTGCGCGTAGCGGGCCGCTTCAGGTAGCCGAACTGGATCTCGCAGTTGACCGTATCGGTCCGCACGCAGGTGTCGAACGAGGCCCGCAGCATCTTGCCCGATTCCCGCCAGTCCGCTTCGGCGGCGAACTCCACGAAGGCGCCGCCCTCCGCGACGGACACGACGAGCTTCAGCGCCGACTCGCCGAAGCGGTAATGCTGCTCCGCGACCGCAAGATGGCCTCGCACGGCGTACTCGACGCGCTCGAGCCGCATCGTTCCCGCGACGGTATCGCGGTAATCGCGGGGAAAATCCCAGGCGTCCCCGTCGTCGTAATACACCGTCAGCACGTTGCCCCGCCCGCCGGGGCGAAGCGCCTCGCGGCCGGACGCCTTGTCGTACACCGACGCCAAGCTGCCGTCCGCGGCGAACGTTACGCGCAGCCGCTCGTTCTCGATGACCGCATCGCCGGCCCGCAGCGCCCCGAGGTCAGCCGGTCTCGCCGCGTCCGCCAGCGCGACGCCGCCCATCGCCGGAACGCGGACCGCGTGCCAGCCGCCGTTCCACTCCACCCATTCCTCGCGTTCCCACGGCAGCGAGTTGAAGACGACCGGCGCGCCGGACAGCCCCATTCGCGCCGCCGCTCCCGCATAAGCCGCGAGCCCAAGCTCCCGCGCTTCCCCGTACAGCGCCGCGTACCGCTCCAGCGACTCCTCGTAAACGCGCGCGATCGAGGAGCCCGGCAAAATGTCGTGGAACTGGTAGAGCAGCACTTCCTTCCAGATGCGCTCCAGCCGCTCCGCAGGATAGCCGTCCGCGCCGAGCGCCTGCGCGAGCGACCAGGCGAACTCCGCTTCCCGCAGCGCCAGTTCCATGAGCCGGTTGTACCGTTTGTTGCGCGCCTGCGACGTCAGCGTGCCCTGATGCTTCTCCAGGTAGAGCTCGCCCCGGAAGCGCTGCAGGGAGGCAGCCTCCTCCTCCAGCCGAAGGAAAAAGGCGATCGAAGGCTCCTGCACGACCGGCGGCAGCCCCGACAGATTCTTCTCCCGGGCCAACCGTTCCAGATGCTCTTCGCCGGGCCCCCCGCCGCCGTCGCCGATGCCGAACAACATCAGCGCGTGCCCGGAGACGTTCTTGTCCGCATATTCCCGCTCGATCTTCGCCAGGGAACGGGGCGCCGCGGGGCTGTTGTACGTGTCCTCCGGCGGCAGATGCGTCAGAATGCCCGTGCCGTCGATGCCCTCCCAAATGAAGCTGTGGTGCGGATGCTTGTTGTAGACGTTCCAGGACAGCTTCTGCGTCATCATGTACGAGACGCCCGCCAGCTTCAGCAATTGCGGCAAGCTGCCGGAATAGCCGAACACGTCGGGCAGCCACAGCACCCGGACGTCCACGCCGAACTCCTCCCGGAAAAACCGCTTGCCGTACAGCAGCTGCCGAACGAGCGCCTCGCCGCCGGAGACGTTCGTGTCGGGCTCGACCCACATGGCGCCCTGCGGCTCCCACCGGCCTTCCCGCACCCGCTCCTTGATTTGCCCGTACAGCTTCGGATAATGCTCCTTCATCCACTGGTACAGCTGCGGCTGGCTCGCGCCGAATACGTAGTCGGGATACTTCTCCATGTTCCTTAGAACGGTGGAAAAGGTGCGCGCGCCCTTGCGGATCGTCTCGCGGATCGGCCACAGCCACGCCAGGTCGATGTGCGCATGCCCCACGGCGCTCACCCGAAGCTCGGCGTCGCCGCCCCGGCGCGCCAGCTCCGGGGCGAGCATCGCGGACGCCCGGCGCACCGACTCCGCGTCGATGACCGAGAGCGCGTTCGCGGCTTCGTACAGCTTCCGCTCGATTCGCGCCCGGCGCGAACTGTCCGGCGGCACTTGCCCCGCCAGCTCCAGCAGTACCTCGAAATCGTAGTACAGCTTGCGGACCTCCTCATCGCATACGGCGATGTCGGCCTCCTTGAGCGTGCCGCTCCGGTACCGCCCGAACAGGTCGTTGCAGCCCGCGTCCGCCCACAGGTCGACGATCTCGCCCCCGGCGGCCCGCTGCGCAACGTCCACCACCCGCTTGCCGGGAAGGCCGAGCTCGTAGTCGAATTCCGAATTCACGTTGGTAAGGCCCTGCCTCGGCGAGCCTTCCTCGTCGACGAGGCACAGCTCCCCGTTCACGTCGATCAGCAGCACGACTTTGCAGCCTGCGGCTTCCTCCGGCACGACGCCCTTGAAATGAAACCAGGCGCAGTCCCACAGCTCCCCCCACCGGTCGCCGGGCTTGAGCCGCAGCCGGGAGCCCTGCATCCGCTCCGCATACGGCACCGGCTCCCGCGTCACCCAGGCCTCCGTCTCCAGAGCGGCGACCGGTCGATAAATCGCTTCGCGCAGCCGCTCGAGCGTCCTCGCCGCTTTCTCTCTCATCACCTTGCCAATTTCGTAAGGCATTCCCGCCCGCTCCTCTCCGTCTTAACGGAGAAAAGGGCTGGCGTAGGACAGCCCTCTTCTTCCGACTCTATGATCGCTCCGTCCGTCAGCCGACGATCGCTTGGGCTTTCGCCTGCGCGTCGTCCAGAATGCTCTTGATGTCGCCGTTCGTCATGATCGCCTTGGCGACGGCGTCGCCGAAAATTTGCCATACTTTGGAGTCTTCCTTCTTGAACGTCGGCAGCCCCTGCACGTTCCCGTTCATCGCCTGATAGTGCAAATACATCTCGGGGTGCTTCGACTGGTAGTCCTGCGATTCCGCGATCGCCTTCTTGACCGGCGAACGGACGCCGGTGTCGGCGATGAGCGTCTGAATCTCGTCGCTGTACATCGCGCGGATATACTCGAACGCCGCTTCCTTGTTTTTGGCGTCCTTGGGCACCGCGTGGAACGCCGCGCCGATCGTAATGTTGCCGGCTTCCCCGCCTTCCGGCAGCGGAATGGGCGACATGCCGTAGTCGATGCCGAGCGACGCGCTCTCGGACGCCCGCCACGGCCCGTCGATAATGTAGGCGGTCTGCTGCTTCTTGAAGGCGTCGAAGTACGGCCCTTCGGTCGGATTGACCATCAGCCCGGCAGGATGGTTCTTGTTCAGTTTCCGCAGGAACTCGACCGTCTTCACGTTCGCGTCGCTGTTGAAGGCCGGGTTGCCGGAAGCGTCCGTGAAACCGCCGTGGTTGACGATGAGCAGGGGGCCGAAGCGCAGATAGCCGCCCGCGTTCGGCCCGGCGTAGACGCCGCCGCCGTAGAACTTGCCTTTGCCCGCTTCCGTCACTTTCTCGATGTCGGCCAGCAGCTCCTCCCACGTTTTCGGCGCCTGATCGGGATCGATTCCCGCTTCCTTCACCAGCTTCTTGTTCCAGAACAGGCTGTTGACGCCGGGCTGGGAGGCGAAGCCGTAAATTTTGCCGTCGACCTCCATCGGCTTCCAGGCGGCGGGAGCGATCGTCTCGCGAATTTCGGCGGCCATGTCGTCCGGGAACGGCTCCAGCAGCCCCTGCAGCGCGAAGCCCGGCATTTGCGTCTCGCCCACGATAATGTCGGGAACGTTCTTGGCGAGGAAGCCGGCCGTCTCCTTCTGGATGAGCGGCTCGCCCCAGCCCCAGTCTTCCGTCTTGACCGTAATGTTCTTGCTTTTCAGCTTGTCGTTAATGATCTGTTGGTAAAAGTACGGGAACACGCCGGGATGCACCTTCTGTCCGGGCGTCCGGGCAAAATCGGACTCCTGGACGCGCGGAGTTTGCGCCTCGTCCTTCAGGAGCGACTTCTTCTTCTCGGGCAGCAGATCGTCCAGTTTGCCTACGCCGATGCCTACGGCGCCTTCGTTGAGCACCGTGATGGTGACGCCGCCTTCCGGTTTCGCCGAAGCGCCGCCGGTTGAAGCGCTTTCGGAAGCGCTCGGCGAAGACTCCGGGGATGCGCTCGAACCGGACGTCGAAGCGCCGCCGCCTCCCGAAGAGCAGGCCGACAGGCCCAGAGCCGCCGCCAGAGGCCATACGGCCCATGCCGCCTTTTTGTTGAACATCCGTAAACCCTCCTCGAATATCGATCGTCTTTCTAACCAAACAATAACACACATAAATTATATATTCAATATGTCAATTAAGTTTTTATCCTTTAATACCGGTATTGGCCAGCCCCTGAACGATGTATTTCTGGAAGAAAAAGAAGATGAGCAGCGCCGGAATCGTAACCCCAAGACTGAGCGTAATGATCATCGGGTAATTGATGACCGCGCCGGGGCTCGCCATGACCGAAGACAGCCGGGTGATCGCGGAAGGAAGCGTCTGCAGGCTGTCGCTGTTCGTGTAGAAGAAGGGTGTAATGAAGTCGTTCCATGTGCCGAGCGCCGTCGTAATGGCGATAAACGCCATAATCGGCAGCTGCAGCGGGAATAAAATCTGGAAGAGCAGACGGAAGGTGCCCGCTCCGTCCGATTTGGCGGCTTCGTCCAGTTCGATCGGCACTTTCTCGAGCGATTGCTTGACGAGGAACGTTCCCATGATGTTGATGCCGGGGCCGCCGATCAAGTACACCCACCAGGTGTCCAGAATGCCTTTGCCGCCTGTAAACACATGATTGCCCCCGAAAAAGGGAAACCGGGCGAACTCCAGATAGGTCGGGATGATCGCGATCGTCGTCGGAATCATCTGTGTGGCGAGCAGCAGCAGGAACAGCTGGTCCCTCCCCTTGAATCGCAGGCGGGCGAAGACGTATCCTCCCAAGAAGGACGTGAGGATGGCCCAGAAAGTGTTGTACGCGGTGCGCAGCACCGAATTGCGGAAGTACACCGTCACGGCGGCGTCCGTCGAGCCGGCCAGCAGCGCCTTGAAATTGTCCAGCGTCGGCTCCTTCGGAACGGGAAACGCATGGATGACGCTGGACGTAAACTCCTGCTTCGTAAAGAACCCGGCCATGATCATGAAAATGAGCGGATACAGCAGCACGAGACCGACGCCGAGCAGCACCAGATGGCCCAGCGCGCGGCTTGGCTTGAACCTTTTCGCGAACATGGTCTTCAGCCCCCTCTCCCAAGCGTCTTCACCGGAATCGTCGTCCGCCGGTCCGACCGCGTCGCCCAACCGTAATAGAAGACGGTGATGACGATGACGATCGCCGCCATGACGAGCGAGGAAGCGCCGGCCATGCCGAGGTTGAAGTCCCAGAATCCGTCGCGGTATATGCGGAAGACGAGCACTTCGGTTTTCCCGTACGGTCCGCCGTTCGTAATGAACAGCACCTGCTCGTAAATTTGAATGGCCGAGATCAGGCTCGTGATGAAGATGTAGGTCGCGATCGGCTTCAAGCCGGGAATCGTCACGTTCCTCAGCTTCGCCCACGTTCCGGCGCCGTCGACTTCCGCCGCTTCGTACAGATTGTGGTCGACCGACTGCAGCCCCGCCAGCCAGAGCAGCGCCGCTCCGCCTACGCCTTTCCAGACGGAATATACGACAATCCAGAAGATGCCCCAGCCGACGGAATATTGCCAGACGATCGGCTCCTTGCCGATCGATTTGAGAAAATTGTTGATGACGCCGTTGTTCGTATCGAGGAACAGATTGAAAATTTGCGTGGTGGCGACCGTGGAGGTGACGGCGGGAATATACCAGATCGAACGGTAGACGCCTTTGCCCTTCAGCGGCATGTTCATGAGCAGCGCGGCCCCGAAGCCGGACAGCAGCGTAACGCCCGTCACCAGCCCGCCCAGCCAGATCGATCTCCACAGCGCCCCGGTGTAGACGGGGTCCTTGAAGAAATGGACGAAGTTGTCGAAGCCGATAAAAGCCGGCGAGTCCGCGAGACCGACCCAACGGAAAAAGCCGAGCAAAAAGCCGAATAACGTAGGAAATCCCGAGAGCAGCAGCCAAAAGACGATCATGGGGATCAAGATGACGGCGGCCAGCATCGCATCGCGGTGCCGGGTTCTAAAGCGCTTCCATAAATGCTGCGGCTGCCGTCCGACCGGCGCATTCGGCATGGCCGCCGCCGTCGTCATCGTCTTGCCGTCGCGATTCATTCAACCCTCTCCTTCTCCTGCATTCAGTGTCATACCCTAACTATAATCGGCAATAAACAATATGTCAATTATTAGATATATTAAATATAACAAATAGTCGAATACAGGCGGTTGCGCGGGGCCAAATGAAGGTGGGGGGGCGGTTCCAGGGGGAGGTCGGTTCCAGGGTTCCGCCCATTTGCCGCCTTATCCCCACGCCTCAGAGGCGGGAGGGACCGGTCGGAGGCGTCCCGAACGGAGGCTTCCCAAAGTCCTGCAACGGATAAGCGCCGTCTGAGCAGCGGGGATAAGCGTACAAATGGCGAGAAAAGGGAGAGAAAGGCAGGGAGAGGAGACGCGAACTTGCAACTTGCCTCTGCAGAAGCGCTTCGCTGGTGGCAACGCGGGCCGCGACTCATCGAATGGCGCAGGGCGCGGCAGCATACAAGGCGCGCCGCTGGCTCTAGGCGCATATGCGGCAAAAGCCCGCAGAAGCTACCCTCTGCAGGCTTGCGGTCCTGGCGCGCATAGACGGCCAGGCTTTACTTGCACACCGGTCCCGTCGAGCGGCGGACGACCAGTTGCGGCTCCATAATGATCTTGCTGTAGCCGCCCGCTCCGGGCTCCTTGCCGCTCGCGAGCATGTCGAGCAAGATTCGCGCGGCTTGCTCCCCCATCAGCCCTTCCGACTGCGAAATGTGGGAGTATTCCCCTTCCTCGCCGAGTCCGGACGCCGGATCGTCGAAGGTCAGAATGGAGACGTCCTGCGGAACCCGGAGTCCCAGCTTGCGGCAGATCGAGGCGATGTGGACGCCGAGCCTTCCGTTCAGCGTCACATAAGCGGTAGCCATCCGGTTCTTGATGAAGCGGTACAGCGGATGGTCCTCGTCGCTCTTGTGGTAGTCCACGTTGAAATCCGTCAGAATCAAGGCGGGATTGATCATGGCCCCTCTGCGCTTCAGCGCCTCGATATACCCGTTGATCCGGTCTTCGACCGTGATCGTCGGCAGGATGGAGTCGGAACAGATCGCGATGTCGCGGTGGCCGAGCTCCCACAAATAGTCGACGGCCATCCGGCCCCCGACCAGGCCGTCGCTGCGGACGACGTTCGTCTCGATCCCGGGCAAGTAACGGTCGACGAGCACGAAGGGATAACCGGCGGCTTTGAGCGACAAAATTTCCTCATTGTACGTTTCCGCGTCGCACGGAAAAATAAGCAGGCCGTCCGCCCCGCTGCGGATCATGTGCCCGATCGCTTCCTTCTCGCGGTCGATCGAATTGCCCGTCACGATAATATGAAGCTGATAGTTTTCGCCCTCCAGCACCCGGTTGATCCCCTGCACGAGCCTCAGCGCGAAATGGTCGACCAGCTCGGGCAGAAGCAGCCCGATCGTGCGAAGCCCGCTGGAGGAGACGGCTCCCGGCCAGCCTCCGTAACCGCTCGCTCCGGGCCTGGCCGCAGATTGTCGCGGTTCGGCGTCCCCGGCCGGCGGCTGTCCCGCCAGCATCCGTTCGATGCCTTCGCTGACGAAGCTTCCCCGGCCCGGAATCCGGTAGATCCATCCGTCCTTCGCGAGCTGCACGAGCGCGTTCGCCACCGTGATGCGGCTCACGTCGAACTGCTCCATGAGCTCCTTCTCCGAAGGGATTTTGTCGTTCTCCTTCAGCTTCCCCTCGGCGATCAGATCTTTAAAATATTGCTGAATTTGCATGTATAATGGTTGCCGCTCCGTTTGCATCGGACAATTCTCCTCATAACGTTTGAATTGCCTCTATGTTATATCATTTATAGCATTTAGTCAATTTATTAGGAAGAACCGGTCAACAAGAACAGGCCTGACTCTGCAGCGTTCAGAATCAGGCCCTTCTTCGTTCATTATGCAGCATCCGTCCCGCTGCCGTCCGGCTCAACCGTTCAGCTTGTTCAACGTCTCCATATAGAGAACCTGCAGAAACTTCTTGACGTTCACTTTCCCTTTGCCGGCGGAAACGTCCTCCTCGATCTCCCGCATTTTCAGCCGGACGTCCTGAAAGTCGAAGTAGAGCGGCGCGTAATATTCGAACTTGGGATGGCTGTAGTCCGTCAATCCGATGGACGCCATATTGGCGAGGGCGGCGGTGACGGTTCGGCGGATGCGTTGTTCGACCGCCTTGCTTCCCTTCTCGAGATCCCGCGCCGCCGGATTGGCGGCCAATACCGCCGATTCGTACAGCTCTCTGAGCTGCGGGAAATCGCGCGTCCGGTTCTGTTCCACAAGCCATTCCATAATCGACAGAATGTCCTTGCTGCCGATCTCCCCGACGATCCCGAGGTCCGTCAGAATTTGCCGGACGACGCCGCGAACGGTCTTCTCCTTGCGCGCGGGCGCCGGGGCCGGCTGCAGCGGATCGAGCTGCGCCAGCGACCGCTTGATCTCGAGCAGATAACGGTCGAGCTTCCACCGTTCGCTTACTTTCTGCACAACCGATTCCACCTCCACCCAATTGATCGGTTTGCGGATGAAAAATTCGATGCCGTTCCGGTAAGCCTGGCCGACCATCTCTTTGTTCTCCACTTGCGAGATCATGACGAACCTGCCTTGATACCCTCTGCCTTTGAGCTGAATAATGGTCTCGATGCCGTCCTGATCGGCCATGAGCAAGTCGATGAGCACGATGTCCGGGTTCGTGTCCAGAATGAGGCGGGCGCCTTCCACGCCTCCCTCCGCCGTTCCGAGAATGCTCCCGAACCCGCTGTCCTCGATAATATTTTGCAGCATCCGGGTGCTGACGGCATCGTCGTCGACGATACAAAAGCTTGGCAGCATCTCTACGCCCCTTTCCGCAACGTGATCGTGGGAAGAGCGACGATAAAGCGGGCGCCCTTGCCGTTCTCGGGGGTGGAGACCCGAATCTCGCCGCCGAGCGCCCCCACGATGTCCCGCACGTGCGAGAGTCCGATCCCGGTGGCCGCGACCCCGTCCTGATCGAACTTCGTCGTAAACCCGGGCTCGAATATAATTTGTCGGTCCCGCTCGGGGATGCCCTTGCCGGAATCGACGACCTCGAATACCGTCCGGTCTCCCCGGTCGAACGCGCGGATCCGGATCAGCCCGTAGCGGTTCATCGCTTCGACGGCGTTGGCCACCAGATTGTTGAGCACCGTAAGCAGGACGATATAATGGGACGTCGAGAAGTCGACCTTCAGATCCCCTTCGATCGTCAGTTCCTTTTTCAGCATTTCGCTGTAGGTTTGATTCGCTTTGATGACGTATCGGAAAATTTCTTCCAACTTCATCTCCTGGGCGATCTCCCGGTCGTACAACTTCGTCAGACCCGCCAGTATCCGCTGGGAATCCTTCTTCACTTCGTGAATCTGCTGGGCGATGCCCAGCGCCTGCCGGCTGTACTCGGTCATCGACGCCTGCTTCAGCTTGCTGTACAGCTCGAAGCTGCTCGCCGTGATCCGCTCGATCGTATCCATCGACTTCCGCAGATAGAACGACTCCCCGTACAGTCCCGAGCCGATGTTCAGCATCTGTTCGATCCGCTTCTGCTGCTCGGCCTGGATCAGCCGCATCTGGCGAATCGATATGCTGCTGAACAGTCCGATGATGAAGTAGCTTCGCAGCACGGCGATCGCTCCGAGCAGCGCAAGTCCGTTGTTCAGGAACGGCGACATTCCCTCCAGAATTCTGCGGGTAACCAGCTCGGTCTCGTTCGCGAGCAGATCGATGGCGGAGACGACCGCGCCCAGAATCAAAGGCTGGAACGCAGCGAGCCTCCGCTGAATGAAGCGCATGCCCGATGTGAACACGAGATAGAAGACGCCGCCGGCCAAGTGGCTCTGGAAGCTGGACGCGACGGAGAAGGAGGACGGGAAGCCGATCGCGTCTTCCGTCATCCGGAACAGCACGACGACGATTCCCGTGACCGCTCCGGTTTTGACGAACGGCAGATGCTGCATGAGCAGAAGCGAAAGCAGCAACGTGCTGGCCCCGAGGCCGAGCCGAAAAATATCGCCGCTCCAGGGGTTGATCTTGAATTCGCCCGCGAACGCCGTCATGATGGCGATCACGAAGATTTGGAACGCTTCGTTTTTGAACAAACTCTGCATTCTCAGTCCAATCTTCGAGGGAGAGGGAGCTTCGGACATTTTGGTTCCTCCATCCCATACGGCCCGGTCGCGTTTTTTACTATCGTACCATGGCCCTCAGCGATTTCAAGCCGGGATATCGCGGCAGCCGGCTCGGTCAGAGAAGCAAATCCCATAGCTGCTTGCCGATGAGCAAGCCGCAAATCGCAAGGAACAGCGGCCGGACGTACGAGGAGCCTTTGCGGATCGCGAGCCGGGAGCCGGCCAACGAACCTGCGATCATGGCCGCCCCCATCGGCAGCCCGTACCGGTAGTGGACGAGGCCGAACGAGACGAACGTCGCCAGGCTGGCCAGGTTGCTGGCGAAGTTCAACACTTTGGCGTTGCCCGCGGCCGTCACGAAGTCAAACCCGAGCGCGAGAAACACGAAAATGAGAAACGAGCCGGTCCCCGGACCGAAGAAGCCGTCGTAAAAGCCGAGGCCGAACGCCGCCGCTCCCATGAGAACCGCCGACCCGGAGGACAATCCGCTATAGGTGGATTGACGGCCCCAGCTTTTTTTGACCAAAGTATACGCCGCAACAAGCACAAGCATGACCACAACGAGCGGACGCAAAAAATCGGAAGGCATATGCCGCACCGCGAAAGTGCCGCCGACCGCGCCCAGCAGCGTAAGCGGGAACAGGCGCAGAACGAGCCGGAGATTCACTTTGCCCGAAGCGATGAACGATAGGGTACTGGTGAGCGAAGAGCAGGTGCCGGCCAGCTTGTTCGTTCCGAGGGCCGTCGCGGCGGGCAATCCGGTGGCCAGCAACAGCGGCAGCGCGACAAGCCCGCCGCCTCCGACGACGGAATCGACGAAGGCGGCGACGAAGCCTCCGGCCACGATCAGCAGCAGCCATCCCCATTCGATATGCTCCATCAGAACCTTCCTTCCCTTTGCCGAACCGGCGCGCTTTAGGCCATGCGGTTTTCCAGTCTTCTGGAGACGAGCGACAGGGTGTAATTGACGACGAAGTACAGGACGGCCACGAGCATCAGGGCCGGGATGGCGGTCTGGAAATTGTGGCCGATGACGATATTGGCGTTGTGCATCAGCTCGGGCAGCGCGATGATGACCGCCAGCGACGTATCCTTCAGCAGCGAGATGAACTGGCTGACCAGCGGCGGAACCATGCGGCGAAGACCTTGGGGCAGCACGATGTGCCACAGCGTTTGGAACGGGGTGAGGCCCGCAGAACGGCCCGCTTCGACCTGGCCTTTCGGGATGGAGTTCAAGCCGCTGCGGACGATCTCCGAGATCATCGCCGATTCGAACACGGTGAGCGCAATGATCGCGGATTGGACGACGCCGAATTTGATTCCGACCTCCGGCAGCGCGAACATCGTAAAGAAGATGATCAGCAGCAGCGGCAAGTTACGGACCAGTTCCACCAGGAAAGCTGCAATCGGCGAGAAGACGGGAATCTTCATATAGCGGATCGTCCCCGCCACGCAGCCGACGAGGAAGCTGAGCGCGATGGCGGCGGCGGCCACCTCGAGCGTCACCAGAAAACCTTCCAGCATAAATTCGATGTTGACCCACTTGTACGCATCTTTGAAGTCCACCGGCTTCACCCCCTAATAATTTCTAGCCAACCGGCGCTCCAGCCATCCGGTCGCGTAGCTTAAAGGAAGAGTTAGCAGCAGGTAGAACATTCCGGCGAAAATATAGGTGCTGAAAACGACATACGTATTGGAAGCGATGCGGTCGGCATAAAACATCAGATCGAATCCGGAGATAACGCTCAAAATAGACGAGTTCTTGATCAAATTGATAAATTGGTTGTTCAGCGGCGGAATGACGATTTTCACCGCTTGCGGAAGAATGACAAGCCGCATCGTCGCCCCGTAAGACAGTCCCGACGACCGCGCGGCTTCCATCTGTCCCTTCGGAACGGAGAGAATGCCGGCCCGAACCGCTTCCGCGATGAACGCGGCGGTATAGACGGTCAGACCGAGCGTGCCGCAGGCGAACGGGCTCAGGACGACGCCGATCGACGGAAGGCCCAGGAAAAACAAATACACGACCAGAAGCAGCGGAATGTTGCGGATAAACTCGACGTAAGCGGTGCCGATCCATTGCAGCGGCTTCACGGGCGTGATGCGGAACACGGCGAGCAGCGTGCCGAGCAGGAAGCTTCCGGCCAGCGCGAGAACGCTGGCGTAAGCGGTTTTGCCGAAGCCTGTCAAATACGTGCCGAAGTTGTCCGTCAGGATCGAAAAATCAAGCATCTCGTGCGATCCCTCCTTGTCTGCCTAAACGGGAGACGGGGGAGAAGCTCCCCCGTCCGTCCGCTGCGGGTTATTGAATCGGAGTCGCCCCGATCCACTTCTCATAGAGCTTGTCGTACTCGCCGCTGTCATGCAGCTTCTTCAAGTAGCCGTTGACGAAGGCGACCAGATCGGCGTTGCCTTTCTTGGCCGCGATGCCGTACGGCTCGTCGGTGAAGGTGCCGCCGACGACCTCGTAATTCGAATCCTGGCTGGCCATCCCGTACAGAATCGCGTTGTCCGTCGTCAGCACGTCGCCTTGGCCCGCTTTGAGCGCCGTGAAGGCGTCCTGGTAGTTGTCGAATTCGAGCACCGTCGCGTCGGGCGCCTTCTCCGCGATGTTCTTGACCGAGGTGGAGCCTTTGACGCCGATCACTTTCGTTCCCTTCTTGATGTCGGCGACCGACTGAATCGGGCTGCCCTTCTTCACCAGCAGCGATTGGCCGGCTTTGAAGTAGACGTCGGAGAAGTCGACTTGCTGCTTCCGTTCTTCCGTGATCGTCATCGTCGCGATGATCAGATCGATGTCGCCGTTGTCCAGCATCGGAATGCGCGTTTTCGAGGTGACTTCCTTCAGTTCGAGCTTGCTCTCGTCTCCGAGCAGTTCCTTGGCCAAGCCTTTGGCGATGTCGATGTCGAAGCCTTCCACGTTGCCGCTGGAGGGGTCCTTGAGGCCGAAGAGGCGCGTGTCGAACTTGACGCCGACGACGAGCTTGCCTCTGCTCTTGATCGCGTCGAGCGTCGGCGTGCCGCCGGCCGATGCGCCCGAAGGCGAAGCCGATGACGATTGGGAAGGCGAAGAAGACGCCACGCCGGTGTTATTTTCCTCCTTCTTGCCGCACCCGGCAAGCGTCAAAACCGTCAATGCCAGCATCGCAAGGCCAATCGCCAACCAATTTCTTTTCCTCATCTCTTTTGCTCCTCTCCCGATATCAATGTCTTATTAAACGGCTGAGAAATGCGCGCGCCCGCTCCTCGCGCGGATTCGCGAAAAACTCCGCCGGCGTTGCCTCCTCCAGAATCCTCCCCTGGTCCATGAAGACGACCCGGTCGGCCACTTCCCGCGCGAAGCCCATCTCGTGGGTGACGACGACCATCGTCATGCCTTCGCGGGCAAGCGTCTTCATGACGTCGAGCACCTCCCCGACCATTTCCGGGTCCAGCGCGGACGTGGGCTCGTCGAACAGCATAATTTTCGGCTTCATCGCGAGCCCCCGGGCGATCGCCACCCGCTGCTGCTGGCCGCCGGACAATTGGGACGGGTACGCCTGCGCCTTGTCCCGGATGCCGACCTTCTCCAGGTAGAACAGGGCGGTCTCCTCGGCTTCCTGTTTGGACACGCCCAGCACTTTGATCGGGGCCAGCGTAATATTTTCAATCACTTTCTTGTGGGGATACAGGTTGAAATGCTGAAACACCATGCCGATGTCGCGCCGCAGCTTGTTAATGTCGGTTTTCTTGTCGTTCACGCGGACTTCGTTCACGGTCAGCTCCCCGCTCGTGATCGTTTCCAGCCGGTTGATGCAGCGGAGCAGCGTGCTCTTGCCGGAACCGGACGGACCGACGACGACGACCACTTCGCCCTGATGGACGGCGAGATTTATGTCCTTGAGCACGTGAAACGACCCGTAGTGCTTTTCAACGCCTCGAAAGCTGATCAATGGAATCCCTCCTCTTTGGTAGCCGTCCCCACCGTGTTTCTCCGCTTCCCGGGATTCGCCGGGCCGAGCCTCGAGCGGCCGCATGCGCCGGACAGCCGATCCGCCGAGCTCGGGCGGCTTCCCGGAGGCGGTATCGATCTTCTCCTAGGCTAAAGCCCAACCTACAGCAAATAACGCAATCCGACATGTTATCTAACATAAAATTTGATGAATAAATTGAATGATCTAAATTATGTTAATTTATCTAACACGTAAGCACTTAAGAAAAAAGAGGCCGCTTGCGGCCCCTTCAGATCGAATCTATCCGACGTATGCCCCGCGAACCTCTTCAGTGCGAATCGGCCCGACAGGCGCCCCGGCGACCTCTTCCATTTCGGTCCGACAATTTCCCTCGAGCCAAGAGTGGAGTCGGTGCAGGGGCGAACCGTTCGAAGCCAACGTCCGAAGCAGCGCCCGTCGCAGCGTAGCGAATCGCCGGCAGCGGTGCGGCCATCCTATCGGGTGCCCCCTCCGCTTCGGCTCTCTCCCTGGGGTTATCCCGCTAACGAATCGTATTGTTCTTATTTGCGTATATTTGGCTTCTTTGCCGCTCTAACGAATCCCAGCATCGTTAATTGCAGCAAAAACCGGGAAAATGCGATCCACCGACGATAATAGCGACGCTGGAGTTCGTTACAATTTCGGAACCCGTAATTTTAACCTAATAACGTTTATTGGGTTCGTAAGGCGTACGTCCGATATCGCTGTTTGCCGCTAGCCACGGCCAATAGCTGAAGGTCGACCAGCTTGTGAAGGATTCGTCTCGCATGTTGATCCGTAATTTGCAGATGAGCCGCCAAATCGGACGCCGTGAACGGACGAAGCAGCCGTCTCGCATAACGAACGGTCTCCGATTCCAGCCAAGTCAAATGCTTGGGCACGTCCGTCGCAATGAATTTACCGATAAAGGAGAGAACCAACTGCTGACAGCGCTTGGGTTCGTCCGTAATGGAAGGGTAGGCAACCGGCAGGAAAATCCAGTCGTCCAGCGCCAATAGGCAATGCCGCCAACATAAATCTTTAAAGCGTCTCACATCGAGATCCCTTGCGTGAGTTCCGTAGCCTTGAATCTCGATCCCTCCCTTAACGTTCCCGCCGGGCATATAGGCCAGATCCAGGTAACGATAGCCGTTGTTGAAATCGAGCACTTCCCATTCGGGATGCAGATGATCGAAGTTTCGGATCGCCGGAAACCAAACGGAACGCAAAAATTCAACCGTGCCATGGCCAAGCCCTTTATTCAGCAGCTCGCGTCTTCTGTGATTTTGTTCTTCGGCAACCGTTCTTTGCATCCATTCCTCATAAGCCTCATCAAATCTTAAAATGGCTCCTCGCATCCTTTCCCGGCATGGTTTGCGAAAACAAAAACGCCGCTTCGACCCCCAAACCCGTCCAACAGGTTCGGAAAGTGTCAAAGCGGCGTGTGCTTCACAGCCTGCGTTATGTTGTTAGTATACCAAGCGTGCGGGAGATTTCAACTCGCCTTTTTTTCGATTGACTTTTTGCGCAGATAAGGAATATTATATGAGCAAGTATTCATTTATTATTCGGAAGAGGCGGCGTATCATGAAGGAATATCGGGTGGAAGGGCTATCCTGCGCCAACTGCACGCTGGAGATGGAGAAGGAGATTCGGAGCCTCAAGCATGGGGATACCGCCACTTTAAGCTATAACTCCGGAAAATTAAGGCTGGACGACAACGTCTCCTTGGAGGATGTCCAACGCATTTTAAGAAAAGACGGCGCCTTCCTGGCGAATCCGCCCGTCCGCCCGCATTCCCATGACGGACACGTTCAGGAGGAACATTCCCATGAAGGCCATTCCCACGAAGACCACGAGCATCGTCACGGAACGACCCGGCGCATCGTCGGACTGCTTGCCGCCTCTACGGTTCTCTATTTAGTCGCGCTGCTTGCCGGCGAAGAGCTGGCGAAGTCCACCGAGATCGTTCTCTACGCGATCGCCGCCATCCTAAGCGGGCACACAACCTTCTTAAAAGGATTGAAAAACCTCTTCCGCTTGAAATTCAACATCGATACTTTAATGACCATCGCCCTCGTCGGGGCGGCTTCGATCGGCGATTGGAAAGAAGCGACGCTGGTCGCCATCCTGTTCGGCCTCAACGAGCTTCTGGAAGGCATGGGCATGGAGAAAGCGCGCAAATCGATGGAGACCCTTCTTCAGGTCGCGCCCAAAGAGGCGATCAAGCTCGAGGACGGGAAGGAAATCGTCGTGCCGATCGATCGATTGCGGGCCGGAGATCTTGTCGTTGTCAAACCCGGCGGGAAAATCCCTTCCGACGGAACGGTCGTGCATGGCAGAAGCTCGGTGAACGAAGCGGCCGTTACCGGCGAACCGCTCCCGGTCGACAAGGCGGCGGGGGAGCCCGTCTTCGGCGGCAGCGTGAACAACGAAGGCGTCCTTCAGGTGCGGATCGAGAAGGCCTACCGGGACTCTTCTTTGGCCAAAATTGTTCATCTCGTTCAAGAAGCCCAGGAGACGAAAACGCCGACGGAGCTTTTTATCAACAAATTCGCCAAATATTATACGCCGTTCATTATCCTCGTTGCCGTTCTGGTCATCGTTCTCCCTCCCCTTCTGCTCGGCGGCGACTGGAATCATTGGCTGTATGAAGGCCTGGCCGTTCTCATCGTCGGTTGTCCGTGCGCACTTATCTTGTCCTCCCCGATCGCCCTCGTATCCGGGATTACGCGGAACGCCCGCAACGGCATCTTGATCAAAGGCGGTGTCTTCCTGGAGCTGCTCGGCAAACTCGACACGTTGGCGTTCGATAAGACGGGCACTTTGACAAAAGGCGAACCGCATGTGGAAAAGACGGTTGTGTACGATAAGGAGCGTTTTTTCGAAGTCGCCGGCGCCATCGAGAGAAATTCGTCTCATCCCCTTGCCCAAGCGGTCATGAAGGAAGTGGAACGCCAAGGCTTGGAAATCGCCGATGCCGACGAGATCCGGACGATCACGGGCCGCGGCATCTCGGCGACGTACCGAGGGAAGACATACTGGCTGGGCAATGAAAAAAGCTTGGAGCATTTGACGCTGCCGGACCGGGTGCAAGCCGACATTCAATCGCTGAAGGAACAAGGGCTCACGCTTGTCCTTGTGGGCGATGCCGACCGGGTTCTGGGGATGTTCGGCATCGCGGATCAGGTTCGCGAAGAGAGCCGGGCCGTCGTCGCCGAGCTTCATCGCATCGGAATCCGGCGCACGGTGATGCTGACCGGGGATCATGCGAAATCGGCGGAGAAGGTCGCCAAGGCGGTGGGCGTGTCGGAGTACGCAGCGAACTTGCTGCCCGAGGATAAAGCGGCGCGAGTCCAAGCTCTCGCTTCAGACGGCGTGGCGGGCATGATCGGCGACGGGATCAACGACGCTCCCGCCCTCGCTTCCGCCCAAATCGGCATCGCGATGGGGAAGGGGACGGACAGCGCCATCGAGACGGCCGATGTCGTCCTCATGCAGAACCATCTCGGCAAGCTGCCCGAAGCGATCCGCATCGGACGCCAAGTGAACCGAGTGATCCGCTTCAATCTCGGCGTCGCCTTGGGCCTTAAGCTGCTTGCGCTGTTGCTTACGATCCCGGGGTGGTTGACCTTATGGATGGCCATCCTGTCCGACATGGGAGCAACGGTGTTCGTCACCTTGGTGAGCTTGACGATTTTGATCCAGCCCAAGAAAAAGGCCGGATAAACGCCCGGACGATGGGCTCCCGATTGCCGATCATTCGTCTGCCCCGCTGAAATATAACAACATTCCGTCCAAGCCCCAAGTCTCCCCGCCGCCAACGTAAAAAAGCCATTCAACCGCCCGGGGTTGAATGGCTTTCCTTTTTAATGAGAGACCTCGTCCTTGAGCGCCTTCAGCCGCTTCATGACGTCGTTCGCGCCGCGGCCGAAGTAATCGTGAAGCTGGCGATATTCCTGATACAGCCGCTCGTACACGGCGACGTTCTCCGGAATCGGCTTGAACGTCTCCTCGCGCACCCGCGCCATCGCCTTCGCCGCATCCACGATGCTGTCGTAGCCGCCCTTCGCGCTGCCCGCCGCGACCGCGCCGAACATTGCCGCGCCGACCGCCGGCGTCTGCTTGGAGTCCGCGATTTTGATCTCGCGGTTCGTCACGTCGGCGTAGATTTGCATCAGCAGCCGGTTGCGCTGCGGCAGCCCGCCGCATGCGTACACCTCGTGCACCGGCACGCCGCTGCTATGGAACGCGTCGATGATCGTCCGCGTGCCGTAAGCCGTCGCTTCGAGGAGCGCGCGGTACATCTCTTCCGGCTTCGTCAGCAGCGTGTATCCGACGACGACGCCCGTCAGATTCGTGTCGACGAGCACCGAACGGTTGCCGTTCCACCAGTCGAGCGCCACGAGTCCCGATTGGCCCGGCTTGTATTGCGAGGCGCGTTCGGTCAGCCATTGATGGACGCCGACGCCTTCCTTCTCCGCAGCTTCCTTCACGTAAGCCGGCACCGCTTCCTCGACGAACCATTCGAAAATGTCGCCGACCGCCGACTGCCCCGCTTCGTAACCTTTATAACCCGGAATGATGCCGTCCTCGACGACGCCGCACATGCCTTCGACTTCCACTTCCTCCGTGCCGAGGAGCATATGGCAGATCGACGTGCCCATCGCCATAACCAGCTTGCCTTCGCTCACGACGCCGACCGCCGGAACCGCCGCATGCGCGTCCACGTTGCCTACAGCGACTGCCGTGCCGGCTCTCAGTCCCGTCAGCTTCGCCATCTCCGGCGTAATCTCGCCCGCCTTCGTGCCGAGCGGCTTGATGTCGCCGCGCAGCTTCGTCTCCGTCAAATTCTCGAGACGCGGATCGAGCGCTTTGAAGAAGTCCTTGCTCGGATAACCGTCCTGCTTGTGCCAGATCGACTTGTAGCCCGCCGTACAGCTGTTGCGCACGAATTCGCCCGTCAGCTGCGAGATGACCCAGTCGGTCGCCTCGGTGAAGCGGTCCGTCGCGTCGTATACTTCCGGCGCCTCGTTCAGAATTTGCCAAACCTTGGCGATCATCCACTCGGACGAAATTTTGCCGCCGTAGCGGGGCAAGAACTTCTCGCCGCGCTCCGCCGCGATCGCGTTGAGGCGGTCCGCCTCGTCCTGCGCCGCGTGGTGCTTCCACAGCTTCACCCAGCTGTGCGGGTTGTCCTTCCACTCCGGCTTGAAGCAGAGCGGCGTACCATCCGCATCGATCGGCAGCATCGTGCACGCCGTGAAGTCGATGCCGAGGCCGATGACATCCTCGGCCGCGACGCCGGACTCCTTCAGCACGGCCGGCACCGAACGGCGCAGCACCTCCAGATAGTCGTCCGGGTGCTGCAGCGCCCAATCGTGGCCGAGCGGGATGCCGGAGCCCGGCAGCTTCTCGTCGATGACGCCGTGCGGATAAGGCGTGACGTGGTCGGCCACCTCGTGGCCGTTCGATAGATCCACCAGCACGGCGCGCCCGGACTGCGTGCCGTAGTCGACGCCGATCGCATATTTCTTGCTCATGGTCGGGTTCCTCCATTCTCCATTATGGAATCGAATTCGAAAAATGATGAAATACTTATCTTTGCCGCTCGCACCGCCCGCGCCGCGTGCGCCTCAGTGCTCCTTGCCCGGCTGGCCGTAGTAGGCGTTCGCGCCGTGCTTGCGAAGATAATGCTTGTCGAGCAGCTCCTGCTGCATCGAAGGAATGCCGGCGTTCAACTGGCGCGTATGGTACGCCATTTTCGCGACTTCCTCCAGCACGACCGCGTTGTGCAGCGCGTCCATCGGGTTTTTGCCCCACGCGAACGGCGCGTGGCTGTATACCAGTACGCCCGGCACGGCCATCGGATCGATGCCGCGGAACGTCTCGACGATGACGTTGCCGGTCTCGTGCTCGTAAGCGCCCTTGATTTCCTCCGCCGTCATCGGACGGGTGCACGGAATCGTGCCGTAGAAGTAATCGCCGTGGGTCGTTCCGAGCGCCGGAATGCCTTGCCCCGCCTGCGACCAGATCGTCGCCCAAGGGGAATGCGTATGCACGATGCCGCCAATCCCCGGGAACGAGCGGTACAGCACCAAGTGGGTCGGAGTATCGGACGAAGGGCGAAGATCGCCCTCCACGACGTTGCCGTCAAGGTCAACGACGACCATTTGCTCCGGCTTCAATTGTTCGTACGGAACTCCGCTCGGCTTGATGACCATAAGACCCGATTCCTTGTCGAACCCGCTGACGTTCCCCCAAGTGAACGTAACCAATCCGTAGGCCGGCAACTCCGCATTCGCCCGGCAAACGCTTTCTTTTAGTTGTTCCAACATTTCGAATCCGTCCTTCCCGCTCCCCGGTCTCCAGCGCAACCGCGGGACGTTGGTGATTTCGGCCAACTTATCGTTATCGGCTTTACACGCTTTCATTATACACTTGTACGTACATGTGTGTCGAGAGGTACGTGAACAACGAATGCCTGTTCGAACAGGATCATGCGGGCAATCGGCTTTTTGTGCATGTAGAATACGAGCAAACGATATCCTGTGCTGCATCAGCGGATTGGGACGAATGTGCGGAACCCGGTTCCTCTCTTCGGCGTGGCGGCGGCTCTCATCGCCACCCTCGCCCTTGCGAGGGCGAGGAGCCGAAGGCAAAAGCCGGCGCCAAGCCCCGACTTATTCCCGTGCCGCCGCCGTCGATTGCCGAACCGCAAGCGTCGGCGCGTACACCCATCCTTGCTCCTGCGCACGCCGGCCGTTCTCCAGCATGTCGAGCAGCAGCGCCGCGGCCTTCTCGCCCATCTCCGCTTTCGGATGCACGACGCTCGTCAGCTTGATTTCCGTCGCCGTCGCCAGGAACGAGTCGTCGTAGCCGACGATCGCCAGATCCTCCGGCACGCGCAGCCCCGCCTCGCGCACAATGTCGAGCAAGGCGACGGCCAGCTCGTCGTTGTAGCAGACGAGCGCGGTCGGCGGTTCCGGCTGCCGCAGCAGCTCCCGCAAAGCGGCTTGCGGCCGCACCCTCTTCTCCTCCGTGGAATAGCGAACGATCCGCTCGGGATCGACCGGGATGCCGCGCTCGCGATGCGCCTTCACGAAGCCTTTCATCCGGTGTACGCCCTGCAGATCGTCCGTCTTGAAAAATCCCGCGATCCGCTTATGCCCACCCGCCAGCAGATGATCGGTCGCCAGATGCCCGCCCGCCTCGTCGTCCAGCTTCACGCACGGGCAATCAAGATCCGGATACTGCTCGTTGATCATCAGCAGCGGAATATCGTGATACTGCATCGCCATATAGGCGTCGAAGTTCGGATTGCCTTCCGCGCTCCGGGTGGGCTCCACGATCAGCCCGCTCACGCCCTGGCTGAGCATCATCTCCAGGCTGTCCCGCTCGCGGTCCTTGCGATTGTCGGTGCTGGACAACAGAAGGCGGTACCCCCGATCCTTCAAGACCGATTCCACCCCGCGAACGATGGACGGGAAAATGTAGTCGGATATATAAGTCGTGATCAAGCCGACGGTCTTGCCGCCGCCCGCGTTCTTGCGTTCTCCCGACAGCCGTGCGACGAACGTTCCTTTGCCCTGCTCCCGCGACAGCCAGCCTTCCTGAACCAGTTCCCCGATCGATTGACGGACCGTCTGCCGGCTGAGCCCGAATTGTTCGGACAGCTCGTTCTCCGACGGCAGCTTGTCGCCGGGACGGTAGCGCCCCCCGGCAATCCAGGAGACGATTTCTTCTTTGAGCCGTAAATATTTCGGGGATTGCGAATTCAAACCGTTCACCTCAAAAAGGGTTTTCCTCCATTATAACATACGATCGAACTTGTACGTACCTATTCGCGCACACGTGCTTCCGCTATCCGTACAATCCGAAGCTCCCGGTACAAGTAAGATACGCCTTCCCGCAAGCGAACCGACGCCTGGGTGGCCTCCTTATCCCGCGATCACGCTCGATTCTAGTAGCGAGCGGGACGCGGTGGAAGCTGCAAGAAAAATCCGCTCCCTCCGCCTCCCGTTCCCTCCTTATATAGCCGAAAAGAGAGGCGCAGCGCCCCTCTTCCCAGAATTTCCGGTTATTGCAGTTTTTTCTTGTTGGCCTCGATTTGCTTGTTCCATTCTTCCACCAGCTTGTCGTATCCGTTGTTCTGACGGTATTTGACAAACGCGTCCATCGCTTGATCCACTTCGGCATCGGACTTGGCGTTCAGGATTTTCGCCACGGTTTGCGACCAGTTCTGGTTGATCTTCTCGAGGTTTCTCGCCGATTCCTTGGACAAGTAAACATTCAGACCCGCGAGCTCAAACTGCGGAACGACATATTGCACCGTCCATTGTTTGGCCTGCTGCAAAGCTTTCGGGAATTGCGAGAGGCCCATTTGCCGCGAGAGCAGCGCGCTGTCCTGAAGCCAGAGGTGGGTCGTCAATCCGATCTTCTTCTCGAATCCCGCCGGGTCCGTCTGCTTGAATTCCAGCAGATCTTTATTCAATACCGGCTTGCCGTCCACGATCGTATAGGGTTCCCCTTCCCGGCCGAAATCCATTACGTTGTTGCCGTATTCGCTCACCAGGTACGTCACAAGCTCCATGGCCTTCCGCGGATTTTTGCACGTCTTGGAAATGAACGTCTGCGTCCACCCTTCGATCGAAGTTCCCGGAAGCGCTGTCTTTCTTCCCACCGTTGAAGACGGGCCGTTCACTGCAATATAGACTTTGTCGGGATGTTCATTCGCCCACAGCGACAAGGCGTCCGTCTCGCCGTTCACGTCGGATGCGAAGTAGGCGAAGTAACTGCCGTTGGTCAGTCTTGCATCCTTGTCGTCCTTCGTCATGGTGATCATGTCTTTGTCGGTCAACCCGTCTTGACGGGCTTTGACGAACGTTTTCAGCCACTTTTGAAAATCTGGATCCGTATAGCGGTCATAATATTTGCCGTCGTCCGTGAGAACGGGCACGCCGATAAAATCGGCCAGCGTACGGTTGAATACGCCGTTTGGCTCGGACCCGCCGTTGAAAATCGAGATGCCGAGCGGGATGACGGGCTTGCCGAGCTCGTCCTTCGCATTTAACTTCCGTACCGCCTCCAGCGCGGACAGGAAGCCCTCCGGCGTCGTCATATCAGGTTTGCCGATCTTCTCGTAAATATCTTTGCGCACCATGAAGGCCTGATTGCCGTAAATGCCGCCCTTCTCGTAATCCGCTTTCGTATTCGAGAAGTTGGGATAGCCGTAAATATGGCCGTCGTCCCGGGTGAAATACTTCAGTGTCTCGGGCTTCGCCGCTCCTTCGAGGAAGTACGGATCGTATTTCTTGGCCAGCTCGTCGAGCGGAATCGCGAATTTGTCGGCCTCCTTGATCAACGGACTCGAGCCGTCGATCGTAATAATATCCGGCAAATCCCCGGAAGCCAGCATGGTGTTCAATTTATCGTCCGTACCGTTCTGGTACGTAATGCTGACGCCCGTATCCTCGGTAATATACTTGGAGGCGACGTCGTTGCCCCACGTTTGGGCGAACCAGTCGAAATTGATGTACCAGCTCAGGTTCGCCTTCTCTTTATCGACCTTCCAGCTCGGTGTGGCCTTGTCGACGGTAAAGGTCGGATCGGGCAGATTCACGTCCCCCTTCTTGGCGCAGCCGGCGACGGACAGAGCGATTGCCAACGAACTGATGACAGCAATGGATTTTCTCATAGCGCTACCCCTCTCTACTGGCTTCATTCTTTGACTCCCCCTAGCAACATTCCGCTAATAAAGTATTTCTGAAGAAACGGATAGACCAGCATGATCGGCAAGGTTGTGATAATCATCGTAGCCTGCTGCAGCGATTGCGTTGTAAACGCCTTCGAAATATAGACGCCCGCTTTGGCCGAGCTGGCCGCCCCCGTACTCGTCAGCAACTGATAAAGGTAGTACTGGATCGGATACAGGGACTTATCCGTCATATACAGCTTCGCGACGAAGAAGTCGTTCCATTGATACACGCCGTGAAACAGCGCAATGGTGGAAAATGCCGGCAGCGACAGCGGGAACACAATTCGGAAGAAAATCTGGAACATGTTCGCTCCGTCGATCTTCGCGGATTCCTCGATGGATTCCGGCAAATTCCGGAAGAAGTTCATAAGAATGATCATGTCGTAAAAGCTGAACAGCACCGGAATGATGTACACCCAGAAATTGTTGGCCAGACCCAGCGACTTCACGACCAGGAAGGTCGGAATCATGCCGCCGTTGAAAAACATGGTGATGATGCCCATCCGGATGAACACTTTTCTCCCCACCAAATACGACTTGCTCATGGCGTAAGCCGCCATGCCGGTAATCAACAAGTGCCCGGCTACACCGATCACCGTTTTGGCAACCGTAATGCTGAACGCCCGGTAGATGGTGGGGTCTTGCAGAATCGTCTTATAGTTAATCAGCGTAAACTTTCTCGGAAATAGGTAGATCCCTCCCTTCATGGCGTCATAGCCGTCATTGAACGACAGTGCGAGAATATTGATCAAAGGGAACACGATGATCGCAACGAAGAAGACCATGAAGATCTTGTTGCAGATGTTGAACAACGCTTCCCCTCTCTCCAAACGCATGGGCTCACCTCGTTCCTAGAAGATTGAACTGTTGTGGATTCGCTTGGTCAGGACATTCGCGAGCAGCAGCAGAATGACCGATACGACCGATGAGAAAATGCCGACAGCCGTCGCGAAGGAGAAGTCCCCCTGCGTCAAGCCCAAATGGTAGACATACAGATCGATGACTTCACTCCGCTGTATATTGGACGAGCTCTGGAGGACCAGCGCCTGTTCCAGATTCGAACCGAGAACCGATCCGACCCGCAATACGAACATCAAGACGATAATTTGGCTGATTCCGGGGAGCGTAATATGCCAAATCCGTTTCAGCTTCCGGGCGCCGTCCACCTTCGCCGCCTCATACAGGGAAGGATCGATCCCCGCCATGGCGGCCAGATAGAGAATGGTTCCCCACCCGACCTCCTTCCAGATATCGGTTAAGGTTGCGACCCACCAATAGGCGTTCGGGTTGGTCAGGAAGGGGAGCGGTTCCTGGATTAGATGCAGCGACATCAGCAAGCTGTTGACCAAACCGGACGAGCTCAGCCACGAGATGATCATGCCGCCGAGAATAACCCAGGACAGGAAGTGCGGCAGATAGGATATCGTTTGGGTCACTCGTTTGAAAGGTCCCGCACGCAGCTCGTTGATCAGAATGGCCAATACGATCTCAAGCGGAAAACCGATCAGAAGCTTCAGCAGGCTGATGGCAAGCGTATTCGTCAGCACGTTGTAAAAATCAGAATCGCCCAAAAACGCTTTGAAATTATCGAGACCGACAAATTCCGAGGCGAAAAACCCCGTCAGCGGCGAATAATCCTGGAATGCGGTAATCAATCCGAACATCGGAATGAAGGAAAACACGATCAGGAGGATGATGCTGGGCCACACCATCACCTGCAGCTGCCATTGCGACATCCATTTTTCTTTAAACGTGCGCTTCATCCTACACCGTCCTCATTTTCGGTCGCGCATAGAAAATTTTTCAAAATTAATTAATTTTGTTTAATATTTAGGCCGACCGTTGATCAAACAGCGTCCTCGTATACGAAAGCAAACACCGGTTTCGCCAGATCGTTGATGTACACCCGGAACTCCCCGGGTTCGACCGTTCTTTGCAGGTTTGCGTCCAGATACTGAAGGTCGTCGAGCGAGATGGTGAGTTCCACGTGCACCGTCTGACGGGCCGGCACCGGAACGACCCGGTATTTTTTCATTTCGCGCGTCGGACGCGCCGCCTTGGATACGAGATCCTCGATGTACAGAATGACGATCTCCGGATAGTCGTACCCGCTGGGATTATGAATATCGAACGAGAAGGTGATCCCCTGCTCCGCCGTGATCCTGTCGCTCGATTGGCGGAAGTTCGCGTATTCCGTTCCGGTGTACGTTAACCCGTGCCCGAAGGCGAACAGCGGCCCGATCTCGCAGTCCTGGTACCGGCTGCTGTAGCTTGACGCGTTCGCCGGACGCCCCGTACTGTATTCGTTGTAGTAGATCGGCGTCTGGGCGGAATATCGCGGGAACGACATGGTCAGTTTGCCCGACGGCGTCTCTTGGCCGGTTAAGAGCTCGGCAATCGCGACGCCGGCTTGCGTGCCCGGATACCAGCACCATAGCAAAGCCGGAATATCGTCGATGATGTCCTGAAGCGCCAGCGGTCTTCCCGAGAAGAAGACGCAGGCATAGGGCTTGTTCAGCCGCTTCACTTGCCGGATCAACTGCTGCTGGCTGTCTTCGAGCCCGATATGAACGCTGCTGTGCCCTTCGCCGCTGAGATCCCAACGCTCGCCGACCGCCGCGATAATGTAATCGCATTGCTCCAGCACATCGCCGGGGCAATCGTCCAGCGTATCGTAAACGTTGACCTGAAGCGAATCGTCGACTTGCTTCAAGCCTTCGGCAAGCGTCGGCACATCGTCGAAGCTTCCTTTGCACGCCCAATTGCCCAGCAGCTCCCTCGTGTTGGAGAAGGGCCCGACGATCAGGATGGAACGATGCTGCTTGCCGATCGGAAGCGTTTGATGGTCGTTCTTCAACAGGACGCAGCTTCTTCGGGCAGCCTCTCTGGCGGCCTCCAGCGATTCCGGGCTGAGAATGACGGCGGACTCCGCCTCCTCGTCGACATACGGGTTTTCGAACAGGCCCAGTTCGTTTTTCAACTGAAGGATCTTCAGCACCGCCGCATCCACATCGTCCAACAATTCCGGATGTTCCGCCACGATCGCTTCGAAGTGCGCCAGATACAAGGTGGAGACCATCTCGATGTCGACGCCCGCCGTCAACGCCAACTCGGCCGCTTCCTTCCCGTCTCTGGCCACCCTGTGATTTTGAAGTTCGGAGACCGCCCCCCAATCGGAGATGACCAAATCGTCGAAGCGATAGGTTCCTCTGAGGATTTGTCTCAACATCGCTTCGCTTGCCGTCACTGGAACCCCGTTAAAGGTATTAAACGAGCTCATGACGAATTTCGGCTTCTCCTGGAGAGCGATTTCATAAGGTTTGCCGTAGTAATCGTAAAATTCCCGCATCGACATATCGACGGTATTGTAATCCTTGCCGGCGACGGCCGCGCCGTATGCCGCAAAATGCTTCACGCAGGCGGCCACGCCGGCCGGACCGATCTTGCCGTCGGACCGTTTCTGGTAGCCCCTGATCATCGCCCTGCCGAGATGGCCGGACAGCAGGTGGTCTTCTCCGAACGCCTCCATGACCCTGCCCCATCGGGCGTCCCGCACCAGATCCACCATCGGCGAGAAATTCACATGGATGCCGGAGGCCCGCAATTCGGTTGCCGTGACCTCCGCCGCCTTCTCCAGAATCCGCTCATCCCATGTGCACGACAGCGCCAGCGGAATCGGAAAGATCGTCTTGTAGCCATGAATGGCATCGTGCATGAACAGCAGCGGAATTTTCAGCCGGGACCGCTTCAAGTATTCCGACTGGATCCGGTTGGTCATCTTCGCGCTGGATACGCCGATGACGCTGCCGACGGTGTATAAAGTATCCGGCTCCAGCATATCCGGCGGGTAACCGGGGCCGGTCTCCACCATGTCGTCATCCGCTCTGCCGATAAACGGTTCGCCGGTTATCTGCGTAAGCTGGCCGAACTTCTCTCTCAGCGTCATTTTCCGAAGCAACTCTAGAAGCTTATTTTTGTCCATACTCGCTTACTTCCATTCCAGCTCGGGCAGGATGTCTTTCTGCAATTCGCACATCTCGTCGATCATGGCGCACGCCTGATAATAACTCGGCGCTTGCGGATCCAGCAGAATCGCCTGGAGCAGCTTGGTTTTGGACTTCTCGAGATAAGCCTCCAGCAGCAGCTTGTGGATCGTCCCTTGAATATGAATGGTTCCGATAATCGCGGTCGGCAACTCGACGGTCATCGGCTTCAAGGTAATGCCGCTTCCGTTCACGATCGCCTGGGTCTCGACCACCATGTCGTCGGGAAGTCCTTTGATGGCGCCCCTATTCGGCAGATTGGCCGAGTTGATTTGAATTTCATCGTCGAAGAAGATCGCTTCGATGATCGGAATGGCGTATTCGTTGCTGGGCCGGACGTTCTCTTTATTGAAGGTGTAGGCTTGCTCCACCCATGACTCTTGCGTCTGGACGCTGTCGAACAGCCCTTTGTCCAAGGTGTTGCCGGTTGCGCAGTAGACAAAATCCGGCGTCCGGGAGCCCTCCTCCCACAGCTTCTCCCGAATCGGATTGTACCGGAATTGGAGCGACAAGCCTGCGTAGAAGTCCTCCGCATAAGAGACGTATTCGCCGCAGTGATTCGTTCCCGGATACGGATAATAGCCGTAGGTATGGTACATCGTGCGGGACAGCGCGTAGTGATCGAACTGGGCGAGACGGTTCGCCTTCTTCTCTTGCTCACGGAACAGCGGGTACAAATCCTCGCCGGTCTTCTTGTCCCAAATTTTCGTGAAGAAGCCGAAGTGGTTCAAGCCCCCGGCTTCAATGCCGATTTCATCGGGTTTCTTCTCCAGAAACTCGCACAGCTGTTGAATGCCCATATCCAGGCCGTGGCACAAGCCGACGATGCGAATCGACGTCAGCTTCGAGACCGCCTCCACCAGCTTCGCTTCCGGATTCGTATAGTTGATGAACCAGGCGTCCGGACATACCCTCTCCATCGTGCGGGCAATCTCGAGCATCGGGCCCAGGTTCCGCAACGTATGGAACATCGATCCCGGCCCGCCGTTCTCCCCATAAATTTGCTTGCTTCCATAGCGGCGGGGAATGTGGAAATCTTGCGACCAGTAGAAATAGCGGTTGACTTCGATCGCGACAATGGCGAAGTCGGCTTGGGTCAACGCCGCTTCCAAATCGGTCGTTTGCCAGATCTTCGCGTTGTGCCCGAAGGCTTCAAACAACTGGAGCGCGTACTGATAAGTTCGGTTCACATTTTCCTTCACAATGTCCATCAGCGCAATTTCGAGCTGAACCTCATTTTTGAGCCGGGGCGACAACGCCATATCCTGCAACGCCCCGAGGGCAAACGACACGCTTCCCGCTCCGATTAACGCAACTTTCATTTTTCTCATTATCGTTTATCTCCTTTGGTGTTTTTTAGCGCGACGAGGCCCGCTCCGATCATTCCCGCATCCGGCCCGAACGCCGACATGACGATGTTGATGCTGTCTCTTAAATTCTCCAGCACCTTGTCCCGGGCTCTCTCGACCACCCGGTCGATCAGCCACTGGTTGTTGTCGATGACGGCGCCGCCGACGACAAACACATCCGGGTCGATCGTCTGCATCAAGGTGGCAATCGCATTGGAGAAGTGCTCCACCCATCGGTCGATGACGACTGCCGCGTTTTTATCTTGCTGGTGATACTTATCAAACAAGGTTTGCGTCGTGGCGCCGCTGCCGTACAATCGTTTGCCCTCTTCCTCCAGAGCTTTGCCGCTGCATAGCGATTCGAGCGTCCCGTTGTACAGGGAAGACAGGCTCTTGCTGCTGTCGGAGACAATCATGCCTCCGATCTCTCCGGCATACCCGTGCGAACCTTGATGAATTTCGTTATTGAGAATGATGCCGCTTCCAATTCCCGTGCTAACCGTAATGTACATCGAATGGCTGTAGGATTTGGACGCTCCGTGCTCCGATTCGAGCAGGGCGATGACGTTCACGTCGTTTTCGAAATAGACCTCATAGCCGGAAAAATACGATTTTATCGTTTGTATCGAAATATTCTCGATGCAGGGAATGTTAGTGGCGTCGCAAATGCATGCCATCTCTTCCTTCCACGGCACGGGCAGCGCAATCCCGATACCGGCGGCTTGCCTGCCGCAATCGACACGGTCAACCATGGTCCGGACATGAGTGAACAGGTCGTCCGCGGTTTGAAAGCTTGCCGTCAATGCCGTCTCCTTCCGGACCAGTCCCAGGTTCGCATCCACCAACCCGACCCGGATGTTAGTGCCGCCGATGTCGATGCCAATTACACAGTCAACCATGATTCGAACTCCTCAACATTTTGTTCAGTCTAACGATGCGGCGGCGGCCTGATCGAGGAAGAAATCTATATGATCGCAGTCGAGCAGCTCTTGAGCGGGCAGTCTCGCCTCCGGGTTCATGAAGATCTCCCGGACGATGCCGGCCTTGCGGCCGCCGGTGATCGCGACAATGACCCGACGGCTGGCGGCAATCTGGCCCAATCCCAATGTAATGCCCTTCTCCAGCACCGTGGGCTTGTGAAAATACTTCTGCGCAACATCCCTTGTGGTGGCGGACAAATCCACGACGCTGCTCCGGCTCAAGACGGGTTGGCCCGGCTCATTGAGTCCGATATGTCCGTTCATTCCGACTCCCATGAGGCTAAAGGTAATCGGATGTTGCTCGATAAACCGGTCAATCCGGTCGCATTCCTGCTGCAGGTCCGGATTCGTTCCGTCGAAGAACGCAATCTGATCCGGCTTAAGCGGCAGAAGCGAGAAGAGATCCCGGTTCAGCATTTGGTAGCAGCTTCCTTCGCTGCTTCGGTCAATGCCGACCCACTCGTCCAGACTGACGAACCGGAGCCGCTTGATCCCCGGCTCTCCGCCGGCCCGGCCGGCAAACTTCCGGTAGCTGATCTGCGGCGTGCTTCCGGACGCCAGACAAAAAACCGGATGCTCATCGTGAGCGAGATGATGCATCATAACATGGGCGACTTCATTCGCCAGCTCTTCTTCGCTGTTAAAGATTCGTAGCACGATCGTTTCACTTCCCCGTTCATTATGCGGACAGAACCGTTATCATTTCCCGCTGCAGGATCAAGACGGCTGCTCCGATGGCCGTCGAGTACTTGGAATCGCTGACCGAAATCGTCGGTGCCCACTCCGTATATTGCTTGACATAGTGTCTGACGCCGTCCAGAATGAGCTCCGGGAACAAGTCGATCGTTTTGCCGCTGATCACGACCCGATGGATATCCAGAATGCTGATCATATTCGTGATGACCAGCGCCAGATGCTTGGCGATATAATCCGCGCAGGCCGCCCGATCCTTATCCGAATTCAGGTCGTACATGTTCTTCAAGCTGTTGATCCCCAGCTTCCCTTCGAGCCAGCCGACGGAAGATGGCGTCTTTCTAAAATCGGGATCGAAGCACATGTACTCCAGCTCTCCCGCGCTTGCATTGAACCCCCGGTGCAGTTCTTTGTTGATCATAATGCCGGCGCCCACGCCGTCGCCTACCGCGATGTGGAACAGGTCGGTCGGCGCTTCGTCGGCGTTCTCCAGCTTCCGGAACTCGGCCAGAATGGATGCGTTCACATCGTTCTCCAGAAGAATCGGCAGATTCACCTTGTTCCGCAGATTGTCGAGGATCGCCTCGTAATGATAATCCTCTTCCTGATTGCCCTGCGTTCTCATCCGGATCGTCTTCCTCTTGGTATTGATCGCTCCGTCCACGCCGATGCCGATTCCCACAATCACACTGTTGGTTTCTTTGGCCTTGTTCCTCATCCGCTCCACGATCTCTTCGAACAACGCGGCGAACGCCTCGCTATAGAACGGAACGGGGTGGTCAATCGAATACGAATCTATAATTTGGCTATGCAAGTTCACCAGCAACGCCGTCGTTTGTTCGCCGATCGTTTGAATGCCGATTGCGACATAACTGTTCTCGTTAAACCGATATACCGTTCGTTTTCTTCCCAGCCCGCCGGATCCTTCGCGGCTTTCGCCGGTGGCCGTCAGCAAACCGATTTTTTCGAAGAAATTCACGATCTTGCTGACCGTTACAAAACTCATTGCCGTTTTCTCCGTAATCTCCACTTTGGCCAATTCCGGATTTTGCAGCAAAATATCGAAAATGATTTTTCTGTTCTCATCCTTGATGTCGTTGGGAAGAAAAGACTTCATCCGCTCACCTCTCTCATTATTTAATTTCTTTATTTAACTTCATTATTAAATAAAGTTAAATAATTTGAGAAAAAGAAAAATCCAATGAAGGACCGTTAAGGCTATTATATCTTGGCTCGTTAATCTGTCAATGCTTTTGCGTCAAAAATTCCAGCGTACGCGATACTATCGCTGAATGGAGAAGACATCCAGCGATAGTCCGTACGCAGGAGACAAACCTTTAGTTTGCTCAAGCTCAAGATTCAAGCAAATGATCCATACGTTACTTCTTCACGATATCCTGAATCGCTTGCTCCAGCTTGTCGAACAGCTTATCCTTGTCGATCTGGCCGCCTTGGTATTCCTGCATCGCGGCGCCCCAGCCCTGGATGACGCCGTCCGGGTAGCGGCCCCAGTACCAGCCGCCGGCGCCCTTGGCCTGTTCGGATACGGCGGCGCCGATCTGGCCGATGTCCTCGGTCGTCGCTTGGATCGAAGACAGCGCAGGGATGAACTTGAATTCTTTAGTCAAATACTTCTTGCCCGTCTCGGACGTGACCAGCCAGTTGAGGAACGCCTTCGCCTCTTCCGGATGCTTGGATTTGCTGTTGACGATCCAGAAGTTCGCCGGGCCGGTGTACACGCGGGCGTTGCCGCTGTCGTCGATCGGAATCGGCAGCACGCCGAGATCGAGCTTCGCCACTTTGTCGATGTCGCCTTGAATCCAGTTGCCTTGCTGGATCATGGCCGCTTTGCCGGAGGCGAAACTCGCCACTTGGGTTGCGTAGTCGGTCGTCAATTTGTCTTTCTGGCTATGCTGGAACACCAGGTCGACGTAATTGATCCATTTCTCGAACACTTCGTTGCCTTTGAACGCCGCCGCGCCGGTCTTCGTATCCTCGATGAATTTGACCGGATCGGGCTGTTCGGCCAAACCGACGTTGATCGTATGATGGCCGATCGACCACCATTCGTTCGTCGTGGAGAACGGCGTAATGCCGGCCGCTTCGAGCTTGGCGACGACGTCCTTCAATTGCGTCAGCGTCTTCGGCAATTCGGTAATGCCGGCCTTGGCGAACAGGTCTTTATTATAAATAATGCCGTAGCCCTCGATGTTCATCGGCATGCCGAGCAGCTTGCCGTCCACGCGGGCCGGCGCGGCCGCGGCTTCGATGACGTCCTTCGCCCAGGGCTCGTTCGTCAGGTCGGTCGCGCGGTCGTAGTAAGGCTCAAGCGCGGCGAAGCCTTCGGCGTTGAAAATTTCCGGCTCGGAACCGGAAGCGATCTCCGCTTTGAGCAGCGCGTTGTAGTCTTCGCCGCCGCCATGCGTTTCGACCTCCACCTTGACGCCGGTCTCCTTCTCGTAATCTTGCGCCAGGTTGTTGAACGCGTCGGCGATTTCGACTTTGAAGTTGAAAATTTTGATCGAGACGTCCTTCTTCTCCGCCGACGGAGACGCGCTGGGCGACGCCTGGCCCGAAGCCGGCGGCGACGAGGATTCGGCAGCCGGGCTGGACGACGAGCTGTCGTTATTGCCGCCGCAGCCGGCGGCGACTACCGTCAGCGCCGCGATCAGGCACACCGTGAATAAACGTTTCATGCAAATGACCTCCCCGAAGGATCGATAGGTTTTCTTGCTTGCTTACACGCCCATTATAGTAAAACGTTTGCACACGATAAAACCGAAGATGTTGAACGATTAGGTGTAACATATTGATGTTTTATCCTTTTATGGAACCGGTTGTAATCCCCTCGACAATATGCTTCTGCAGCAGCAGGAACATGACGACAATCGGCGTGACGCTCATCGCCAGCCCGGCGAGGGCGAGATCCCATTGTTTCGTATACTGGCCGAAAAACCGGGTCACCGCAAGCGGAATCGTCGTAAGATCCTTATTCGACCCGATGATGAGCACCGGCAGCAAATAGTCGTTCCAGATCCAGAGGACGTTCAGAATGATGACCGTGATCGTAATCGGCTTCAGCAGCGGGAAGACGATTTGCCGGAAAACGCCGTAAGGCGAGCAGCCGTCCACGACCGCGGCTTCCTCGATCTCCATCGGCACCCCCTTGATGAAGCCGTGGAACAGCACGACGGACAGCGCCAGACCGAAGCCGAAATAGCAGACGACAATGCCGGCGAGATTGCCCCTCAGCTCGAGGAAGCTCGTCACCCGCACCAATTGCAGCATGACGGATTGGAACGGAATCGTCATCGAAGCGATGAAGCAGAAAAACAAAACCTTGTTGAACCTCGTAGGCTTGCGGACGATCCGGTAAGCGGTCATGGAACTGAGAACGACGATGCCCGCAACGCTCAGCGCCGTGATCAGAAACGTATGATACAGCGCGTGAGGGAACCGGATGATCTCCCATACGCGGGAATAGTTCGAGAAGAGCGCTTTCTTCGGCAAAGAAGCGGCGTCGACCAGAATCTCGCCCAGCGATTTGACCGAGTTGACGAGCACGAAGTAAAAAGGCGACAGGAACAGCAGCGCCAGCAGCAGCACGGCCGCTTCGATTCCGAGCAGCCGGGACCGCGCTCCCCCGCCGGCGTTCGGGTTGGACCTCGCCATTACGCTTCCACCTCCTTGCGCTTGGTCAGCCACACCTGGGCGATGGCGATCAGCGACACGAAGAAGAAGAACAGCATCGCCTTGGCTGTTCCGAGGCCGTAGCGATTGTTGACGAGCGCCTCCGCGTAAATGTTGTAGGCGAGCGACTGCGTCGAAGTTCCCGGCCCGCCCTTGGTCAAGGACAAGTTCAGGTCGAACATCTTGAACGCGTTCGAAGTCGTCAGGAACAAACAGACGGTGACGGCGGGCATGATGAGCGGAATCGTCACCTTGCGGACCGTCTGCCAATAACCGGCCCCGTCGATCACCGCCGCTTCCGTCAGATCCCTCGGAACGCCGACCATCGCCGCGATGTAAATGACCATCATGTAGCCGGCCGTCTGCCAGACGAAGACGATGACCAGTCCCCAGAAGCCGGTGTTCGGCGTCCCCAGCCAAGGCAGCTCGAACGTCGGCCAGCCGGTCAGCTCTCCGATCGTTTTGAAGCCCTTCGTGAAGATGAACTGCCAAATATATCCGAGCAGAATGCCCCCGATCACGTTCGGGAGGAAAAAAACCGTCCGCAGCGCGTTGCGCGTCCGCAGCTTGCGCGACAGCGCGAGCGCCAGAGCGAACGCCAGGGCGTTGGCCGCCGCGACGGTTACGGCCGTGAATTTGATCGTAAACCAGAACGACTTCCAGAACTTCTCGTCGTCCGTGAAAATCCGGTGGAGGTTGTCCATTCCGATCCATTTCGCCTTGTCGAGATCGAGCCCGTTCCACTCGGTGAACGAATAATAAAATCCGAGCAGAAAAGGCACGAGGACGACCGCCGAGAACGCGAGCAGGCCCGGACCGACGAACACCGTCTGCTGCAACCACTCTCCGGCTCTTTTGCGCAGTGACATGCGGCACTCCCCTTTCGCCTTCCGATAACCTGAATATAAAGAGATATTGTCAGGGAGGCCACCGACAGATATGATGGGTTTGGTGTAAAATATTGACCTCCGGGGAGCGCAGCCGACATGTTCCGAACGAGCATCCGCAACAAACTGATGGGCCTTCTCCTCGCCGCGACGATCATTCCTATTCTCATCTCCATGTTCGTATCCGACCGTTACATCAAGCACGCCGTCACCGACAAGTCGATTCTGGAAAACCGGGCGATGCTGTCGCTCGGGAAAGACAACATTCTGAACTACATGAACACGATCAATCGCATCTCCTTGAACGTCTACAACTCGATGAACACGCCGACTTCCCTGCACGCGATAATCGAACGCGCAACCGCTCCAGGCGCGAATGCGCAAACGTTTGACTCGAACAACCGGATGCAAATCTATACGCATTTGCTCAATATGTATCAATCCATGAAAGAGATCCATCAGATCCATCTGCAGATCAAGGGAGCGGACCATCTGTCTTATTTGCTGTCGCGGGGGCTGTTCCGCGGCGGGCCGGAGAGCGGCATCTCCTGGCCGGCAAGCCGGATGAACGATTCCCGGCCGTTCGTCGAAGCGACGCACGAGAGCGTCAATTACGAGCTGGACTGGAGCCGCAAGGTTAAACAAGAAAGCGTATTCACACTGCGGCGCCCGATTATTCGTTCGCCCAGCGACGAGATTCTCGCCTACTTGACGATCGACATCCAATCGCAGCAGCTGTCGGACATCTGCCAAAGCCTGGCCCCCTCCGGCCAGGAGACGCTGTACCTGCTGGACCGGAGCCGGCATGTCGTCTGCAGCGCGAACGCGAGCGGCTCCGCCCCGGGCGGGTTGCTCGCCGCTCCCTGGGCGGACCGATTGTTCGCTTCGAGCGAGCTGAGCGGCTTCATCCGATGGAAGGACAGCGCGTTCTCGGGCATCGTCATTTACGATACGCTGCAGACGAACTACATGGACTGGATCGTCGTCAAGCAGCTTCCGTATTCGTACCTGTACGAGAACGCCCGGACGATCCGCACGATCAACTCGCTCATTATCGCGCTGTTCCTCGTCATCGTCGTCGCGGCCACGCTCGTCGTGTCGTTCCATTTTACGAAGCCGATCAAACGGCTGATCAGCCATATCAACAAGGCGCAGACCGGCAATCTGGACGTCGCCGTTCCCGTGCAGGGACGGGACGAGATCGGCATTCTCGCCCGCCGCTTCAACTCCATGATCGGCACGATCAAGGACCTGATCAATCGCGAATACAAGCTGGAGATCGCGAACAAGAACAATCAGCTCCGGGCGATGCAGGCGCAGATCAACCCGCATTTTCTGAACAACGCGCTGCAGTCGATCGGAACGCTGGCGCTTCAATCCCAGGCGCCGAAGGTTTATTCGCTGATCAACGCTCTGGGGAAAATGATGCGCTACAACATGAACGCGCACGAGGCGATCGTGCCGTTCCAGTCGGAGCTGGACCATGCCAGGGCGTTCCTGGAGCTGCAGAAGCAGCGCTTCTCGGAACAGCTTAGCGTCCGGTTCGACGTCGATCCCGCGTCGCTCGCCGTTCCCGTGCCGAAGATGCTGCTGCAGCCCCTGATCGAAAATGTGTTCAAGCACGGCTTCGAGCCGCAAGGGGGCGAGGGCGAGATCCGGATCGGCTCTTGGGTGCTGCCGGACGGCTGGCTCTCCGTCGTCGTGGAGGACAACGGCACCGGGATGGCGCCGGACCGGCTCGCCGAGCTTCGCAGGCGGCTGGCGCGCCCGGAGCCCGTTCTGACGGACGGCCGGGAACACATCGGGCTCGGCAACGTCGCCACGAGATTGAAATTGTATTACAACGACAAAGCGGAAATGACGGTCGATTCGCCGGGCTCGCGCGGTTTCCGCGTCGACCTGCGCCTGCCGCTCGAAGCCGGATTGGAGGTCGCCAGATGAACGTACTGATCGTAGACGACGAACAGCATGTGCGGGAAGCGGTCAAGCTTCTCGTCGATTGGAAGAGCCTCGGCATCGAAGGGGTGTACGAGGCGGGCAACGGGGCGGAAGCGTCCGCGATCATCGAGCGGCTGCAGCCGGAGATCGTCGTGACCGACATGCGCATGCCGGTGCAGGACGGCGTCGGATTGCTCGCCTGGATCGACAGCCGCGGCTTGCCGATTCAGAAGATCGTCATCAGCGGTCACGACGACTTCGAGCTTGTGCGCAGCACGATGAAGTACGGCGGGCAGGACTATCTGCTGAAGCCGATCGATCCGGATCAGCTGCACGAGGCGCTTCGCAAAGCGGCGGAGAACTGGCGGAAGGAAGACGGGGAACGGAAGCTGATGCAGCGGCGCAACATCGAGATGAATCAATTGAAGCCCGTCTATTGGGACAAAATTTTCTCGAACCTCGTCACCGAGCCCGGCTGCTACGCCACCGTGCGGGACAGCCTGTACGAGGAGTTCGGGTTGGACGCCGACTCCCGATGCCAGGTCGTCGTGGTGGGCATCGATACGCTGAGCCGGGAGCTGACGCGGAAGTTCGAGCGGAACCGGGATTTGCTGTTTTTCTCGCTCACGAATATTTGCAACGAGTTTCTGCGGCCCGACAATCGGGGGATCGCTTGCCGCTATTGGATCAGCGAGCACGAAGTGCTGCTTCTGTTCTGGGACCGGTTCGCGGAGCTGCGGGAGACGCTGGCGCGCATCGACGAAGGATTCCGGACGGCGCTCCGATGCCGCTTCCACTTCGGCATCGGCACGCTCGAGCCGTTCCCGGCGGGCGTCGGCCCGTCGTACCGCGCGGCCCGTGCCGCGTTGCGCCGCCGGAGCGTGCTGGCGGCGGATACGCGGTTTCACGCGTACGAGCCCGATGCGAAGCCTTCGGCCGGTTCGCCGCGCCCCTTCGACCACGAGGAGAGCTTCCGGCTCGCCGTGCTGAGCGGCAGCGAGGCGGAGATCCGGGCCGCGGTCGGAAGGTGGATGAACGCGGTGCGCGGCTTGCCCGAGCTGACGCTCGAGCAATTGGAGCTGTGGCGGCACGAGTTCGGCGCGCTGCGGGAGCGGTGGGAGGCGGAGAGGAGCGGCAGCCGGGAGGAAGCGAGCGGAGCTGCGTCGTCTCCGGCGCGGGGAGCTGCTGCGCCGCTGGGGGACGCTGCGGCAACAGGTTCGGATGCGAATGCCGGTGACCCTTGGGGTTCGGGCTCGGCTGCGGGTTCGGCCTTGACAGCCATTCCGCTGGACGAGGACGGCTGCCTGTCTTTGCCGCGCTGGGAAGAGGATCTGACGGCGGCGCTTTTGCGCATTGCCGAGCGGCAGAGCGCCGAGCGGAAGGAGCGGAACGTCATGGCGGAGATCGCCCGATATATCGAGGCGAATTATTACCGCGAGCTGACGCTGCAGGATATCGCCGGCCAGTTTTACTTGAGCCGGGAGTACATCTCGCGGCGGTTCAAGCAAATTTTCGGCGAGAACCTGTCCGATTTCCTGGCCCGGGTCCGCATCGAGCGGGCCAAGACGCTGCTCGGCAACCCGGCGCTCAAAATCGCGGAAGTCGCCGAGAAGGTCGGCTTCTCCGACGAGAAATATTTCAGCAAGGTGTTCAAGAAGTTCGCCGGCGTCTCCCCCAACCAGTTCCGCAAGTCCTGATGCGGCAACGCCAGTAACCACCGTCCCGCTAACGCTGCTG
>NZ_KE386958.1:0-49578 GCF_000429825.1 Cohnella thermotolerans DSM 17683 | reverse complement strand
GCGCTCCCGGTGGCGGCTAGGCGGCGATTCGCTGCCTAACCAATGCACGCCTGCGCCAAGCAAGCACCGCCAATGCACAAAAACCGGCGCCGCAACGGCACCGGTTGGCAACCCGCATACTCCCAGCCGCCTTGCAAGCGCCCGGAGCACCTCCGTATCGCATCGCCGGTCGCTCATCCAACCGCCAACGACGCCCATGGTGCGCACCCGAAGCGAGCCCAAGCCGCATTTACGCGACTCTCCCCGCCCCGAAGCTCACCCGAAGCCGGCCCAAGCCGCATTTTCCCGACTTACACCCTCCCCGGGCGCTTCCCCAAATTCACTTCCATTGCCGCAGGAAACGGACCGCCTCGGCAATGTCCTCCTCCGGACGCTCCCCGACCTCGCGTTCGATCGTCAGGTAGCCTTCGTAGCCGATGTCCTGCAGCGCCTGCAAATAGGCGGGCCAGTCGACGGCTCCCTGGCCGAGCGGCACTTCGCGGAAAAACTCGCCGTCCGTCACCATCCGCGCGATCCTCTCGTGATCGAGCGGCTCGTAGCCGAGCGCCCCGTAGATGTTGCGCGGGTCGGTCTCCTGGAGCCGAATGCCGTCCTTGGCGTGTGTGTGCACGATGTAGTCGCGCAGCGTACGCACGCCCTGCGCCGGATCGTCCCCCGTCACCATGACCATGTTCGCCGGGTCGAAGTTGACCGCCACGCCTTTGACGCTCAGCTTGTCGAGGAAGCTCTTCAGCCGCGCCGCCGTCTCCGGTCCGGTCTCGATGGCGAAATACGCGCCCATTCCGTTCGCGTACCGGCTCAGCTCCTCGCAAGCCGTATGCATCGCCTCGTACACTTCGCCGTTCTCATCCTCCGGCACGATGCCGATATGCGTCGTCACCACGTTCGTGCCCAACTCCACCGCAAGGTCGAGAATCCGCTTCGACTTCTCCACCTTCCACACGTTCTCGCGCCGATCCTGGAAGCCGTGCCCGCCCAGATCGCCGACGAGCGCCGACACTTCGAGGCCGAGCGATTCGATGTACGCTTTCCACTCCTTGCGCTTGGCCGGCGTCAGAAGCTCCGGGTCCATCTCGCCTCGGACCGCGTAAATCTGAACGCCGTCCGCTCCGACTTGCTTCGCCTTGAGCAAGCCTTCCTTGACGCCGACGCGGAAGCTGTCCACGATGACGCCGATCTTGTTCTGCAATCTCATGCCGCCCATTCCTCCTTGATTAAAATTAAACCTCTTCCCAAATCCGCCTGGCGTTCTCCAGTCCGATGCGGGTTCCGAGCTTGCACTCTTCCAGCCCTTCGAACTCGATCGAGACGTACCCGTCGTAGCCGGAAGATTTGATCGCGCGCAGCGTCTCCCGCATGTCGATGTCGCCCTGGCCCACGATCGCGCCGCGCAGCCGGTTGCCGGACAGCGTCGGGAACCATCCTTCCCCGGGATCGCGCGAAGCCGGCCGCAGGTAGAAATCCTTCAGATGCACCATCGAGGCGGCGGCGATCGTCTTCTTCACCGCACCGACGGATTCCTCGTCCGCGCACATGAAATTGCCGACGTCCAGCGTCAGACGGAAGTTGGATCGGCCGACCGCTCCTACCAGCGCCAACACCCGGTCGCTGTGCTGGACGTAGTAGCCGTGGTTTTCCACGCTCGTCGTAATCCCGAACGGGGCCGCGTAATCGGCGATTCGGCGGCACGCCTCCGCCAGCTTCGGCAGCTCCCGGAGGAAGGAAGCGATCGACGTGTCTTCCCGCCACGCTACGTCGTGCCGCATCCGCTTGACGCCCAGCGCGCGGGCGATGTCGACTTGCCCCTTCAGCCGGACGATTTCCGCTTCGAACGCTTCGTCGTCGTCCGTCCGAAAATTCGCCCCGACTGCATAATTGGACACCTCGAGCCCCGAATCCGCAGCCGTCCGCACGATATCGTCAATCAACCCGGGATCGTCCGTCAGGCTGAAGCCGTGCGGCACAATCTCCACATGCTCCCCGCCCTGCTCGGCGATCCACCGGATCGCGTCCGTCGGCGTCATCTCCCCGGAGGCGATGGCCCGGGACAGGCTGTACGTGCTGACCCCCAGCTTCATGCCCGCTCCGCCTCCCCGTCGAACCGGACCTCGCGGCCTTCCCGCGCCGACTGGTAAACGCCGCACAGAATCTTCATGATCTCGACGCCGTCCTCCACCGGACTGATCGGCTCGGTCCCGTTCAGAACGCTATCCACGAAATGATCGATCTCGGCCTGGAAAGCCGCGTTAAAATCGAAGCCCGGATGGTCCGTCTGCGGAGTGACGTTGAGAATCGTGTCGTGCTTCTCCGTGACAATCTTCATCTCCGGAATGACCTCGAACCCGCCCTTCGTGCCGAACAGCTTCGCCGAGCTCTCGTCCTTCTCGATATGCAGGGTGAAGCTGACGTCCACGTACAGCGACGCCCCGTTGTCGAAGCGAATGAGCGCATTCGCCAAATCCTCGACCGTGTTGAGCGAGGCGTCGTAATCGGATGCTTTGTAGAAAGACAAGCCCTTCACGTTCGAGCGGTTCCCGAGCTTGTTGTAGGTGTTGCCGCTTACGGAGACGACCTTCGGCTTGCCCATCAGGTACCAGCACAGATCGACGACGTGCACGCCGATGTCGATCAGCGGTCCGCCTCCGGAGCGCCTCACGTCCGCGAACCAGCCGCCCGGATTGCCGAGCCGGCGCAGAATGGACGCCTTCGCGTAATAAATGTCGCCGAACTCCCCGTGCTCGGCGAACCGGCGCAGCAATTGCGCGTTCGGATCGTACCGGCGAACGAAGCCGACCTGCAGCATCCGGCCCGACGAACGAACGGCCTCCTGAACGGCCAAAGCTTCCTCGACCGTCAGACACAGCGGCTTCTCGGTCAGCACGTGCTTGCCCGCGTTCAAAGCGGCGATGCTGATCTCCGCATGGGTGCTGTTCCAGGTGCAGATGCTGACGGCGTCCAGCTGCGGGTCGGCCAGAAGCGCGCGGTAATCGCCGTAAACCTTGGCAGCGCCGTATTTGTCCGCCACAGCCTTGGCCCGCGCCTCGTTCTGGTCGCAAACGGCATACAATTCGGCATGCGGATTGTTCTTATACGACTTCAGATGCATTTCGGAGATCGAGCCTACGCCGATCACGCCGACTTTCAACGATTTTGCCAAAGTGGAAGCGCTCCTTTCAATCCTTCTCATCCTGCTACTTGTAATATAAAATGAGAGATGCGGCGAGGCCATGAAGCGCTTTGCTGTTCTTTTGTAAAATCGTGCGGTCCGGAGGTGACGGAAGTGGAGAAGCCGCAAGCGCTGAAAGAACCGATGGATATGCCCGACCCCCATTTCCCGATCAAGCTGCACCACTGCCGGTTCGACCGGCGCGGAGCGACGACGTTCCCCCACCATTGGCACGAGCATCTCGAATTTTTATATTTTGTCGAAGGGGAAGCGCGCATCACCTGCAATTCGCAGTCCTTCGACGCCGGTCCGGGCGATCTGATCGTCGTCAACAGCACCGATCTGCACCATGGCGTCAGCCTGTCCGACCGTTTGTTCTATTTTGCCGTCATTCTCGACCCTTCGCTGCTGCACAGCCAGCTGATCGATGCGGTGGAGACGAAATACATTACGCCGATTACCCAGAACCGCATCCTGTTCCGCAACCGGATTCACGGCGATCCGGCCGTCGCCGAATGCATCGAATCCCTCATCCGCGAGTACGAGTCGCGGGAGTTCGGCTACGAGCTGGCCGTCAAATCTTGGCTGTACCGGCTGTTGACCGTGCTGCTGCGTCATCACGTCTATGCGAGCCAGTCGCTCGAGGCCTACTCGGCCCGGGTCCGGCATTTGGAGCGGTTCGGTCCCGTTTTCCGGCATATCGAAGAGAATTACCGGCACAAAATAACCGTCGACGAGCTCGCCGCCATCGCCTCCTTGAGCCGTTTCCACTTCTGCCGGCAGTTCAAGGAGCTGACGGACAAGACCGTGTCCGAATACATCAACTTCGTCCGCCTGGGCAAAGCGGAATTTCTGCTCCGCCATACGGCGATGAGCATAGCGGAGGTGGCGGCCGAGGCGGGCTTCAACGACATTTACTACTTCAGCAAATTGTTCAAAACGCATAAAAAAAGCCCGCCCTCGCGCTTCCGGAGCGAGAACGGGTCTGCGGATAATGGTCATTAAGCGGCGTCAAGGCGAATGCCCGGGTTTTCTATAGGCGGGTGCCGAGACGTTCCAGCCACGCTTCAAGCGGCTGCTCCGCCAGCGAGGGCAGGACGAGGTCCGCTTCGGAGAAATCCATGAACGCGGTGAGCGGATTCGGCACGGCGACGCCGAACAGCCCGGCCGCCTTTGCGGCGCGCAGGCCGTTGACGGAATCTTCGATGGCGACCGCCTCGTCCGGACGGACGCCGAGGGAAGCGACCGCCAGCTTGTAGAGCGCGGGATCGGGCTTCACCTTTTCGACCTCGTCGGCCGTATGAATCGCTTCGAAATAGGGAGACAGGCCGTGCTCCCGAAGATGAGGCTCCACCATGGAGCGGTAAGAGCTGGTCGCGAGACCGAGCTTCAACCCGCGCCGGCGGGCTTCCTCGAGCGTCTCGACAACGCCCGGCCGAAGCGTCAAATTCCTCACTCTCTCCGCATAGGACATTTTATACTTGCTCTCGATCGCCTGTCGGTCGACCGGCCGGCCGAGCCCTTCCTCCATTTCCCGGTAAGGGTCGAAGGCGCCCCACGTTCCGATGCCGAGCGCCCAGCGCTCCAGCGACAATTCCAGACCGTATTCCTTGAAAATGCCGCGAAACGCGTCGTAAGCCACCGATTCGGTATCGAGTATCGTTCCGTCGAAATCAAATACAATCGCGCGAATCAAGCGCCCAGCTCCTCTCCATGCCTATCCTTTTTCTTTTTTTAGACGTCGACCCGGTAAGACAAGCCAAGCTCATCCCCCGGAACGCCGCGGATGCCCCAATTGCCGCGCGGCGATTCGATCAGCACGATCTCCAAGTCGTTCTCGGCAAGGCCGAAAGCGCCGGTCCTCTCATAGAGCAAGCGGATCAGGTTCTTCTTCGCTTCGGCGGAGCGGCCTTCGAACAGCACGATCTCGATAATCGTGTAGTGCTCGGAGCGGTCCGCCGGGTACATGAAGTCCTCCTTCTCCAATCCGATAAACCGCTGGAACTTCTTGTCCTCCGGGAGCTCAAACGCTTCGACCAAGCATTGGTGAATAATGTCCGAGAGCGTCTCGCGGAAAGACCGCAGACGCTCTCGGATACCGTAAATTTTCACCTGCGTCAATTGGGTTTCCCTCCTTTTAGCCTATCATATCATAGCTGTCAAAAAAGCCGGACCTACGGACGGCAGGCTTTCCTTCTATTTACGATGCATCGCGGGCCTAAGTTTCCGTGCGTCGGACGATGCCCCTTAACAGCACGAGGCTTGGCCGGCACCGGCCGCGCGACGCTAACCTGCCGGTCTCCCGCAAGCCGTTCGCCGAACGAGTCGCGGAACTTATACTCGTCAGTGTTGACCTGACCGGGCGGAAACAGACATCGGGCCGGAGTGAAAAAACAGTTCCCCGGAATTTCGGATGGGGCTCCGTTTCCAGCAAACGAGGGCATGAGCTTCCGATCGCGATTTAACGGATTCACGGTTCGTTCCTCCGAGGAGGACAACAATTAACCCGGGTGATCGATCGCCACGTTCAGCGGCTCCACAATCAGGGTCACTCCGGCTTCCTCCAGCAGCGGCACGCACTTCCCAAGCCCGTCGATCATATGCTGTCGTTGAACTTCGCGCGGCACCCCGGGACGTTCGTCGCCGGTCTGGGTAATGAGGCGGCGGCACTCCGGCTTCTTCGCAGCCTCGATCGATCGCCTCAACCCTTCCGGGTACTCGCCGCGCCGGGCCGGATCGACAATATACGCGCCCTCCCGTTGTGCATCGCCGTCCGTTCCTCGTGAAACCGGGCTTTCGCCGCCTTGACTCGTCGCTGCGATTGGAGTATTTTTATATCGACATGACAGTAGGTCAAAAATAAGGAGAGGTTCCAGATGTCGCCCCGAACGAAGGAACAGAACGAAGCGATCCGGGAAGCCCGAATCCGGCAAATCCTCCTTGCCGCGGCGGACGTGTACTTGACCCGAGGCATGGCGTTCGAAATGCGGGACGTCGCCGCCCACGCCGGACTCGGCTATGGGACCGTGTACCATTATTACAGCAACAAGTACCAGTTGTTCCGCGATTTGCTCCTGAGCGCGCTCGATGCGGCCGCGGATTTGACCGAGCGAGCGCTGTCCGGGCGCGGGAAGGCGCGGGAACGGCTGCGAACGCTGGCCGTCGGCTTGCTGAAGCTGTGGGTGGAGGAGCCGATGGTGTTTATCCTTTACAAGATGGCGTCGGAAAATTTCCACCAGCTTCCGTCCGGTTCGGCCGGGGAGCTCCCGGAGCGGTTCGAAGCGGAACTGTACCAGCCGGTAGCCGAAGCGCTGCGGGAGGCGACGGGGGACGCGAACGCCCTGGACGCCGCCAACGTCCTGATCGGCTCGCTCATCGGAAGCGCGGGCTTGTGGCTGTATCACCGCCAGGCCGGGATGGACGCCGAACGAACGGCCGATCTGCTGTTCGAAGGTATCGCACGGCAGACGGACGACAGAGAGGAGCGATAAAATTGGTTACGTTAAAATCGCCCAGCGAAATCGAACAAATGAAGCCGGCCGGCGCGCTGGTGGCCGCTTGCCACCGCGAGATCGCCAAGATGATCCGGCCCGGCGTCTCGACCTGGGATATCGAGGAGCTCGTCGACGATATGCTGCACAGCGCCGGAGCGCGCGCGTATACGAAGGGATACAAGGGCTACAAGTACGCCACCTGCGCTTCGGTCAACGAGGTGATCGCGCACGGCTTCCCGAACCGGACTCCGCTGAAGAACGGCGATTTGGTCAAAATCGACATCGTGGCGCAATTGGACGGCTGGATCGGAGATTCCGCCTGGTGCTACGGAGTCGGCGAGTTGTCCCCGGAAGCGGAGAAGCTCATGCGCGTCACGAAGGAGTGCCTGTACATCGGCATCGAGCGCGCCGTCGTGGGCAACCGGATCGGCGACGCGATGCACGCCGTGCAGAAGCATGCGGAATCGCACGGCTTCTCGATGGTGCGCGATCTGGCGGCGCACGGCGTCGGCCGGGAGCTTCACGAGGAGCCGAACTTCATCCACGTCGGCACGCCGGGCAAAGGCTTCCGCTTCAAGGAAGGCATGGTGCTGACGATCGAACCGATGGTGAACGAGGGAACGTGGCGCATGACGATCGATGCCGACGGCTGGACGGCCCGCACGGCCGACGGCAAGCTGTCCGCCCAGTTTGAGCATACGGTCGCGATCACCAGCGACGGACCGATCATTCTGACCGCGCACGAATAAGACCGGAGAACCAAACGGCGTTGCGGATATAGACAAAAAGATAACCTTATTTTATGATGTTAATCGTTAACAATTTATCCAAGGTTATCATCCCGAGACGGGCGCAACTCACGCCACACGCACCCGCGTGCCGCGTGAGTTGTTTTGTTGCGGCCCGTTTTTTGCGACAGGAGTCTGTTCCATGAACGTCAAACGTCTTTATCGCACGGTCCCGTTCCTTCTGCTCAGCTTGCTGCTCGGTTGCCAGCCTTCGGCTCCTTCGTTCAAGGACAAGCCGATCACATTGCGGATCGGATACAGCTCCGAGCACGATTTCGCATGGCGTTACGGCAATCTCCTATCGCAGGAATTCCCCCAATGGACGGTTGAAATTGTACCGATGAAGGATTGGATTGGCGGGAATACGACGGCGGCCGAATGGCTCCGCGACCATCCCGTCGACCTTCTTTACATCCCCGGGAACGCGTTTCGGCCGTTGATCGATCAAGGCTTGCTCCGCAATCTGGATGCCGAGCTTCAGGCCGACGCCGAACTTGCCGACGCTTTCCTGCCGAGCATTCTGAAGCTTGCCCGACTGTACGGGAACGGCCACTATTACGGCCTCGTTCCGAGCTTTCATTGCCGGGCGATCGCGGTCAATCTCGGGAAGTTCGCAGAAAATGGAATCTCGCCGCCGTCGTCCGACGCCGATTGGCCGGAGATCGTGAGCCTGGCGCGCCGATTCGACAAGGGGCTGCTTACCGCCTATTCGGAGCCTTTCGACTGGATTCTGGCCATGGGACAAGGGATGGGGCTGAGTACGCGGGACGCCGCAACCGGCGCTTATACGTTGGATACGCCCTCCTGGCGCGAGCTGTGGAACTTGGCGGTAGAGGGAATTACCTCGAGGGCGGTCAGCCTCGGCCGGCAGGACGCTTCCGGCTTTTTAGCGGGAGATTATGCGATGGCGGTCGTTGAATCCGGGGACATCGAACGGCTCGAACGCTCGTCGATCGACTGGTCGCTCGTCCCGTATCCGGGCAACCCCGCCGCTCCGGATCTTTCCTATGTATACGCGCCCGACGGGTTTCTCGCCATCCCGCGCGTCTCCGGCCATCCGGAGGAAGCCTGGGAAGCGATCCGGTTCCTCCTGAGCGACAAGGCCGCCAACCGGAGCTCCCGCTCCGAGTTCGGCCGCTCTTCCCTGAAGGCCGCTTTCGATTCGGGCGGCGAAGGGACGAAGCGAAATTACGCGGCTCTAACGGAGAGAACCCCCGCCCTTATGGACGCCGCCGAACCGGCCGAGCCGCTGCGGGTCCGAGCCGATCAAGCGTTCCGGACGATTGTGGACCGCAGCATTCCCGTCCGGTCTGCCTTGAGCAATCTGCAGAAGGAAGCGGACGAGGGTCTTTTTCAGCAGGAGTAGGGTGTTGCAGAGAGGACGTCATACCGGCAAAAGGATGCTTGCCGCCGCTGTCCGTTCGGGAGCCGGGAAGGCCTCTTTTCCGTCAGGTTCGGATGATCAAGGTGTTGCCCGAAGGATCTTGAACTTCAATCGCTTCGTCCTTCCGCTCGAAGGGAATGCCCGCCTCGGCCAGACGCGACCCGATCGCCTTAAGCTCCGCAAGCTCCGGTACGAGCACCTCGTAATATTTGAGGCCGGGGGCTTGTGGCGGTGCCGGAGGAGCGCCCACGCCCGCCCAAATGTTCAGTCCGATATGGTGATGATAGCCTCCCGCCGAGACGAACAACGCGGAATTCGCGAAGTTCGCCATCAAGCCGAACCCCAGCACGTCGCAGTAAAATTGGCGGCTCGAGGGCAGATCGGAGACGTGCAGATGGATGTGCCCGATCTTCGTTCCGGCCGGGAGTCCGTTCCACGGTTCGCCGCCCGCCAGCTCCAGCAGCCCTCGCACATCGACCGGATCGGTGCCCATCTTGACGCCGCCTTGCGGGTCGTACTCCCACTCGGAGCGCGGCCGGTCCGCGTAAATTTCGATTCCGTTGTTGTCCGGATCCGACAGGTAGATCGCTTCGCTGACCCAATGATCGCCCTGGCCGAAATCAACGCCGTGCCGAATCAGATGGCCGACCGACAAGCCGAGCGATTTGCGGTCCGGCACCAGAATCGCGAAATGGTACAGCCCGGCCGTTCTGCGCCGCTCCGGCACGACCGCCTCCGGAAGTTCCTCCAGAATCGCTATCGGGTGCTTCCCGTCCGCCGACAGCTCCGCTTCATGTTGTGCCGGTGCTTCATTAGGATCCCCATGCTCTTGCGAGCGTGTTGCGCCGGGTTTTCGGTTACTTTTCGTAAGTATCATACTGTGCCTCACCCTTCCCGTCAAGTAAGCGATTGATGTTTTGTAAGTAACGTGCCGCATTCCCCGCCCGCATGGCTCATTCGCCCGTTTGCTGCCGCTCTTGCGGCGTGAAGCCGGCGCAGCGACTCAAAGGGGCTGTCCTAAAAGTAAATAAATCTACTAAGAGTCAGCCTCTTGATGCCAGGAATAAGCGGGGAGAAGAACGTTTATCCCGCCTTTTTGCTTGCCTTGTTTTCCACAACCACCGCTTTCTTCAGGAGGTAGAGCCTCTTTGGCCGGCGTTCGGCGGAATGGGCAAATGTAGCTCAAATTTTGAGCCTCTTTGGCCGACGTTCGGCGGAATGGGCGAATGTAGCTCAAATTTTGAGCCTCTTTGGCCGGCGTTCAGCGGAAGGGGCGAATGTAGCTCAAATTTTGAGCCTCTTTGGCCGACGTTCGGCGGAAGGGGCGAATGTAGCTCAAATTTTGAGCCTCTTTGGCCGGCGTTCAGCGGAATGGGCGAATGTAGCTCAAATTTTGAGCCTCTTTGGCTGGCGTTCAGCGGAAGGGGCGAATGTAGCTCAAATTTTGAGCCTCTTTGGCCGGCGTTCGGCGGAAACGAGCAGTGGGCTGTCCCAGACATCGATTTAGACCTTCTGGGACAGCCCCGTTTTGTTGCAGGTTCAGATTCGTTCCGTCGCAAAAAGGCTGTCGCCCACTACTCCGGCATTGGTTGGCTGCAAGATCGAAAATCGATTTTACTGCCCGAACCACGGCGCGTTGGCACGGTGTAAGATCGAAAATCGATCTTACTGCCCGGGCCGCGGCTCGTTTAGGCGCGCTTTAAACACGCTCAGCCGATGCCGAGCGCGTCCGTCGCGAGCGAGGCGACGAGCAGCGCAGCCATGGCCAGGCCCGCCCATCCGTTCGGGCCGAGCCGGCGCGCGGGCTTGCCCGGCGGCTTGGGCAAGGAGCGGTAATACATCGCCGCCCCGACCGCGATCAGCAGCAGCTCTGCTGCCATGCTAGCCGCCGGCCAGCGCCACAGGCCGAAGCCGAGCAGCGGCAATCCGCCCGCGTTGCCGGGCAAAATCGGCAAATCGGCACGGTGCACGATCAAATCGAGTACCCAATGGCTCATGACGACGGCGCCGATCGTCCAGCCGCCTTTGCGGCCCCATTTGCGGGAAGCGAGCCATCCCGCCGCCAGCGCGATCAGCAGAGCCCCCGCGAGAGAATGCGTGTAGTCGGCGTGAATGACGCTGCCCCCGTAAGCGCCGGCTCCTTCCACCGGCTCCATCGTCTCCGTTCCGGTCAACAGAAACGGCACAAAGAAAACGTCCAACAGCTGCGTGCTCAGCATAAGCGCCCAAAGCGGCACTTTAGGCGTCCGCGACTTCACGGCCGCAGCGAGTCCGAAATGGCCTGCGAACATGGCTCCTCACTCCTCTCTTGAAGGGCCCGGCGGCGAACCCGGGCGTCCAGCCATCCCATAACGACCGTAAACAACAGGACGAACAAGATGAAGCTCATGTTGACGCCCCTCCGTCTCTCATCGCTTTAACGCCTGCAAGAAAGGTTTCTACCATAAGTTGAAACGTAACGTCCAAGTCCAGCGGCATCCCGAATCCTCCTTGCCGCTCCAGCGAGACGAAGCCGTGCAGCAGGCTGCGGATCGCCCGGACCGCGTGAATGGCGGCGTCGCCTTCCAGCCCGTAGCCGGCCATCGTCCGGATCACCTGATCGACGACCGCTCCCCCCGCTTGCTGCAGCAGCTTGTCTTCCGGTTCGGGCGCCCGTTGGATCGCCTCGTAAAGACCGGGATGCGCGCGGGCGAAATTCAAGTAAGCGGCGCAGAAGGCGCGAACCGCATCGTCGCCGGAGCGGCCTTCGACCTCCCGCGAGAGCTGATCGGCCAGAAGCTCCAGCCCCCGAAGGGCGAGCTGGCGCCGCAGGTCGGGCAGGCCGTTGATATGGTTGTAGAGCGAAGGAGAGCGGATTTGCAGCTTCTGGGCCAGCGAGGCCAGCGTGACGGCTTCGATCCCCTGGCTGTCGGCAATTTCAGTCGCGGCGTGCAGCAGTGCAGGCAGATCAAGACCGATTCGAGGTGACATGTACATGTAGCTCCTTTACGATAAAATGTTGCGTTCCGCTTCGGCGATGGCGCGGTCGATCGCCGGGCCGGGTTCCTTCAGCATGCGGCCGTGACCGACCGCGAGCAGGGAAGGCTTCAGCTCCTTCAGCTTGCGAACGCTGTCCAGCGCCGCTTCCTTGTTCCAGGTCGCCATCGCCGGGAACGGGAACCACGGCTTCAACTGTCCGGTGACGGCGACGCCGCCGCGCGTCTGCATGGCGTCCCCCGCGATCAGCGCCCGGCTCCGGGTATCGAAGAAAGACATCGAACCCGGCGTATGCCCCGGCGTCGAGATCGCGAGCAGCGACCCGATCCGGTCTCCGTCTTCGAGCAGCACGTCCGGCTTCGTCCGGATTTTGCCGGGCTTCGGCACGCCGCCGCGAATGTCCGTGGGCGGCTCGTTCGGGTCGAGCCCCTTGTCTCCGGCCAGCAGTCGGGCATCGCGGGCGGAAATGTGCACCGCTGCGCCCGGAAGCGCCCGCTTCAGAGCGTCCAGCGCGCCGACATGGTCGCCGTGCGCATGGGTGAGAACGATCCGCGCAATCGGTTTGCCGATTCGCTGCGCCGCTTGAAGGATCCCTTTGACGCTGTAAGGGAGAGCCGCATCGATCAACGTCAGGCTGTCCCCTTCTTCCACCAAATAAGCGTTAACCGGGAAAAAACGGGGCATAAACGTCAACTGCCAAACCGATTGCTCGCGAATGATCCTCACCTGGAATCGCTCCTTTTTCGATAAACTAATACCGTTAGTTTTATAATAACTAATATCATTAGTTTTGGCAAGGATGTTTGGAAAAAAAGATTTTCCGCCGCCCCCGGCCCCCCATTCTCAATTGTCCGCGTTCCCTCCTGCCGGCGAAGGCACTTGGTACACGACGTCTCCCTTCGACGAGATGACCTTCAAATTCAGGCTGTCGATGTTCGCAACGGCATACCAGATCTTTTTCCACTCCGTGTCCACGATGTGCGCCTCGATGACGTTCCCGTCCCGGTCGGCCACTTCGATGCTGGCGACATCCGGCTCGTCCGTGTAGCCGTAGATGACGTCCTTTTCGCCCTCGCTGCCCAGGTTCACCTTGCCGATATCGACAATCGTACGCCCCGGGTAGGAGAATGAGCCGGATTGCGTCATACGCCAGCCTGTGCGCGAGTCTCCTTCGAAGACGGCCAGTCCGATTCCTTCCGTTCCGCCCGCTTCGGCCGACCGGAAAAAAGCCAGCTCCCCATCGGCCGTCGGCTGGGAATACAGGATTTTGCAGTCTTCGTCGGGATAGCTTTTCCGGAAAGCCTCCTCCATCGTCATGCTTTTGCAACCCGCAAGCAAGAAGCAGGCGCAGATGACCGTCAGCAGCAGCCGCGCCTTCCCCCATCGCCTCATCTCTCGCTCCCCCGTTCTCTCTGTGCACCGCCTCTATTTTTCGAAGCCGAACAGACGGCCATGAGCACGTCGCCTTTTCCGTCTTGGAACCGCTGAACGAATTCGTTCATCCGGTCGTAATCCCGGCGATCGAAATGAATGAGCGCGTCGGAGCCGGGCTCTTCCTTCTTCTACGCATCGCAAGCGCCCAATAGCAAAACGGCCGTCGCCAGGACGGCAGCGGGAACGATCGTTTTCAAACGAACGCGCACCTCCGCGGAATCGAGGTTTGTTGCTACATTTTATAGACGTTTGGGCTTGGATAAAGGTTCCGAGGCGCGGTGAACAAAGCCGTTCCATTGAGGTTCTGCAGCGAATCCGTTACGATGGAAAATAAGATGCGGCTTGGGAGAGAGAGGGCGAGACAGATGAAAATCGTGGTGCTGGACGGATACGTGTTGAATCCCGGGGATTTGAGCTGGGCCGCGTTGGAGCGTCTCGGCGATGTTGTCGTGCACGGCCGCACGCCGGCGGATCAAATCGTGGAGCGGTGCCTGGGGGCCGAAATTTTGTTGACGAACAAAACGCCTTTGCGCAAAGAAACGCTGGAGCGGCTGCCGGATTTGAAATATATCGGCGTGCTGGCAACCGGATACGACGTGGTGGACACGGCGGCGGCCGCGGAACGAGGCATTACGGTGACGAACGTTCCGGGCTACGGGAACGAATCGGTGGCGCAGTTCGTGTTCGCGCTGCTGCTCGAGCTATGCCATCGCGTCGGCCTGCACAGCGATTCGGTGCGGCAAGGCGATTGGTCGCGCAGCCCGGAGTTCAGCTATTGGCGGACGCCGCTTACCGAGCTGTCGGGCAAGACGCTCGGCATCGTCGGCATGGGCCGAATAGGCGCCAGGGTCGCCCGGCTGGCGGAGGCGTTCGGCATGAACGTGGTCGCGGCGGGACGGCCGGGATGGGCAGCGGGCAACGCGCGAGTCGACGCGGCGGGCGTTCGACGGACCGATCTGGAGACGCTGCTGCGGGAAGCGGACGTCGTCAGCCTGCACTGTCCGTTGACCGCCGAGACGGAGTCGCTGATCAACGGGGATACGCTCGCGCTTATGAAGCCGAGCGCCTTCCTCGTCAATACGGCGCGCGGCAAGCTGATCGCGGAAGCGGATCTGGCCGCCGCCCTGAACGAAGGGCGCATCGCCGGCGCCGCGCTGGACGTGCTGTCGACGGAGCCGCCGGACGCAGCCAATCCGCTGCTGACCGCACGCAACTGCATCATCACGCCGCACATCGCTTGGGCGTCTCTCGAAGCGAGAACCCGCCTGCTCGACATCGCCGTCGACAACGTCGCCCGCTTCCTCGAGGGCGCGCCTGTAAACGTCGTCGGGCGTTAGCCGTCGGCCGCTCCGGCCGGGGCCGGCTTGGCGGCCGCCATTCGCCGCCTGCTCCGGTTGCCGACGCCGCGCGCGCCCCATTAAAGCGAAGAACCGAAACGCTCGACCGCAATCTCGCACGTCAAGCAGCGGGTATCCCCCGGCTGGGGCACTTGCAGGCCGGTTATGGCCGGCGCTTCCCTGTTGCGACGCCTCTCAGCCTGCTTCGCTTACTTCGCAAGATCCGCGTGCTGCCAGATGAGGACGCCGTTCTGCCCGCCGAACCCGAACGAATTGCTCAGCGCGCGGGCAATGGGCTGAGCGCGGCCGACATGAGGGACAATATCCGGAGGCGCCCCCTCCTCTTTGTCATCGCAGTGAATGGTCGGCGGCAGCACCCCTTCGCACAGCGCCTTGATGCAGGCGATGCTCTCGATCGCTCCCGCCGTGCCGAGCATGTGGCCGACGGAGCCTTTGATCGAGCTGACGGGAATGCGTTCCAGCTCCTCTCCGAACAGCTCGCGCAGCGCGGCCGACTCCGCCCGGTCCCCGACCGGGGTGGCGGTGGCGTGCGCATTGATATAGTCGATGTCGCCGACTTGCAGCCCCGCGCTCCGGAGCGCTTTCTGCATGGCCAGCTTGGCGCTGCGGCCGCTCGGATCGGGCGACGTCTCGTGGTAAGCGTCGTTGGACGTCCCGTAACCGACGAGCTCGGCGTAAATTTTCGCGTTGCGCGCTTTGGCATGCTCCAGCGTCTCCAACACGAGGAAAGCCGCTCCCTCGCCCATGACCATGCCCGTCCGGTTCCGGTCGAACGGGCGCGACCATCGGCTGAAGTCGGTCTGCCCTTCGCCCGTTGCAAGCGCCCCAGCCGAACGGAGGCTGGACAGAACCGCCGGACTGAACAGACATTCCGCCCCGCCCGCCAGCACGATGTCGGCTTCGTCCAGCCGCAGCCAGTATCCCGCCTCTCCGATGGCGTTGGCCGACGATGCGCAAGCCGTCGAATACGTCACGACGGGACCGTGAATGCCGTAACGCCTGGCGATGGCGGCCCCGGCCGCGTTCGGAATCGCTTTGGGCACCAGCCTGGCGCTGACCCTGCCGGATTTGCCCGACGCCAGACGGGCCGAGCCGTCCTCCAGCGACTGCACGCCCCCGAGCGTATTGCCCACGGCGATGCCGATCCGGTCCGCATCGCAAGCGGCTCCGAGCGCCTCCGAATTCGCCCACCCGGCGTCCCGCAGCGCTTCCGCCGCCGCGACGAGCGCGAGCTGGGCGAAGCGGTCCAGCTGTTGAACCTGCTTCGCGTCCAGGTGCTCCTCGGGACGGAAATCCGCCGCCGGCGCCGTTGCCGGCGCCCACTGTCTCAAATATTCGTCGTCCGTCTCCACGATCGCGGAACGTCCGGCAACGATGCCTTCCCAAAATGAAGAAACGCCGACGCCGAAAGGAGTGACCGCACCCATTCCGGTGACGACGATGCGCGCTTGCCCCGCCATTGCTACAACATCCCCTTCTGCCACAAGTAACGGTATCATTTCTAATTGAAACAATTCCAAACAAAGTGTTACGATTAGGACACTATCTTATTTATATTAACATGAAATTCGGAAACTGTTTTTCAAAACTTCAAGACAGTATTTGCCGAAAAAAGGAGCTATAAACGATGGAAGGTTCAGGAAACACGGCCCAAATCGAAGAAAGGGTAAAGCGGCTTGTCGCAGAGCAGCTCCGCGTCAATCCGTCGGACATTCGTCCGGACGGTCATTTCGTCGACGACTACGGGGCGGACTCGCTCGATCTGACCGAACTGGTCATCAACGTCGAGGACGAGTTCCGCCTTCGTATACCGGAGGCGGATTTAAAGAATTTGACGACGGTGGCGAGCGTCGTCGACTATGTAGCCGGGAAGCTTCATCATTCCAACGGATAAGGAAGCGATCACGATGTTCGATTTCGAAGGACGGACGTTAAGCAAGGAACGGGCTCAAGCCTATTTCGACCAGGGCGTATGGACGAACGAGTCGTTCGTCGACGTTCTGAAGCGCAATGCCGACTTGCATCCCGATCTGGTGCACAAGGACGAGGAACGGAGCTTGACGTACCGCGAACTGTGGAACGAGGTGGAGACCGTCGCGGCCGGCTTGTTCGAATTGGGCGTCCGCCGCGGCGACAAGGTTGCGATTCAATTGCCGAATACGCTCGATTACATCGTGGCCGTGTTCGCCGCCTCGCGGATCGGCGCCGTCAGCGTCAGCCTGCAAATCGATCTGGGGCGGCACGCGATCGTGCGAAGTCTGGAGCAATCCGGGGCGAAAATCTGGATCGTCGCGGACAACTATCGCGGACAACCGCTGTACGATATGGCGTTGGAAGTTCGCAGCCTCGTTCCGAGCCTGGAGCGCATCGTCCTGCAGGGCGACGCCTCCCGGGCGAAGGAGGGCACGCTGTCGTTCTCTTCGCTGCGCAGCGGCGAGCGGCGCGTTCCGGAGCAGGAACTGGAGGCGAACCGCGCGCAGCCGCTGGACGGGTTCCTGATGGTGTTCACGTCGGGAACGACCGGTTCCCCCAAAGGCGTCGTGCATCTGCACGCGAACTATCTGTGGGCGGCGCGGGCGTATGCCAAAAATTTCGGTTACGAGACCGGAGACACCGTTCTGGGCCTCGCCCCCATCTACCATCAGACGGGGATGCTGGCCGGCGTCCTGATGACGATTGCCGTCTGCGGGCGGATCTTGCTGCTCGACCGTTTCTCGGCGAACCGCGTGCTGTCCTGGATCGAGAGCGAGAAGCCGAATTTTCTCGTCGGCGCTCCTCCGCACGTCATTCATGTGTCCAACGCCCCGAATTTGCAAACGACCGACACGTCGAGCATCAAGCTGTTCATCTACGCGGGAGCGCCGGTCCCGAGCGCCGTGCTGCAGCGTCTGCAATCGGAGGGCGGCTTCAAGGTCGGCTGCATGTTCGGCTGGACGGAAGGGCTCGTCGTTGTCGCCACCCGTCCGGAGGATTCGCTAGAAGCGATCAGCAGCACGGTCGGACTGCAAATTCCGGGACTGGAAGTGAAGCTGGTGGACGAAGAGGGACGGGAGCTAACCGATCCCGTCGCCGAAGGCGAAATGTGGGCGCGGGGGCCGAACTTCAGCGCGGGCTATTATCGGAACGCGGCCGCGGCCAACCGCCAATGGGACGAGGAAGGATGGTTCCGCTCGGGCGACTTGCTGCGCCGGGATGCGAACGGCCGATACTCGTTCATCGCGCGAGCGGATGACGTCATCAACCGCGGCGGTACGAAGATCGATCCGAAAGTCGTGGAAGACGCCATCGCCGCGCACGAAGCGGTGCAGATGATCGCCGTCGTCGGCGCGCCCCACGAGACGCTCGGCCAACAGCTCGTGGCGTGCATCGTGCTCAAAGAGGGCGCCCAGCCGTTCTCGCCGGCGGAGATGCGCGATTTTCTCGGCAGCCGGGGGCTCGCGAAGTTCCAGTTCCCCGACCAGCTTCGGTTTTTGCCGGAACTGCCCATGACCAACTCCGGCAAAATCAAGAAGAAAGATTTGCGCGAATGGCTCGCCCGCGAACAGTCGAACGGCGGCGCCGAACAAGAATAGAGGAGGAGTATTACGATGGACTGCATTTTTTGCAATATCGTAGCGGGCGAGCTTCCCGCGAACAAAGTGTACGAGGACGAGCATGTCGTCGCGTTCCACGATATTAACCCGATTGCGCCGGTGCACGTGCTGACGATTCCGAAGAAGCACATTCCGTCCGCCATGGCCATCGAGACGGAGGATTGGGAGCTGCTGGGGCATCTTTTCCACGGCATTCAGCAGGTTGCCAAAGCGACGGGCGTCGACCAATCCGGATTTCGGGTCATTACGAATATCGGGGAGCACGGTCAACAGACGGTTCACCATCTGCATTATCACGTCATCGGCGGCCGTCAGTTGGAGTGGAAGGCATAATTTCCGGGGGAAATGGGATAAGCCCGATCGGCGGCCGATATCCGGCCCCGGTCGGGCTTTTGGGGTTGCGATGCGCTCTAAGCGGGGGCGATGGCCGAGGAACGAAGTCTCCTTTATCACTTCGGCGGATTGGCGGCGCAGCGCGCAAAAGAGAGGAACTTCGTTCCTCTCTTCGGCGGATTGGCGGCGCAGGCTGAGAGAAATCTTACGGGACAAGAACCGGCGCTTTGCGGTTATGGGTCCCTTGCTCGTAAGCATACGCCAGTTTAAGAAGCGTAGGTTCGTCAAACGGACGGCCCGGAAACTCGATGCCGGCCGGCAAGCCTTCCGAAGTGAAGCCGGCGGGCACGGAGATGGCCGGGAACCCGGTTTTCGTGTCAACCTTTTTAACAATGATAGAACTTCTCTAATAAAACGATTTCATAGCTCTCTTACGGCAGTTATCTAGCAAAATCTCTTATTTATAAGCAGAATTCATGACGTCAACTCTTCCTTTTCGGCGCCGGAAATGTCATATTTTCTGCCGCTATAATTCGTTCCCTGCCGATGACCTTCCCCTGCGGAACCCGCCGTAACGGACACAGAATCCGCTATTTGACGAAAATTCCGCGTTCCCGACACCCTAACGGACCGTCGTTCCGTTAAAAGCCGGATTTCCTTCGAATAGAGCTCCGTTTCTAGCGAATAAGGGCCGTACAGTCCGTTCCGATTCCCAACAGGCTTCCGATCGCGAAATAAAGGATGGATGGTCCGTTGCGCCGACAGCACCAAGGCCGCCTCCCGATCCTCGAAAACTTCCAGCGCCAACATTGAAGGGTTGCCCCGACCGCCAAGCCTATTTGTCGCTTTTTGTGACATATTAAGAGAATCTGTTGACACATGACTTATATAATGTTAAAAATAGTTACATAGGATGCCTGGAATTTAGCGTTTAGCGAATAGAGAACCGGTACACTTCGGAAGGATTGCAGCCCGTGCTGTTACCTTTGTTGTCGTTCCGGTTTTTTATTTTTACAAAATCAAGACATGGAGGAAAAGAGAGATGGCGAAAAGATTGGGATTGGTCATGCTGGCGCTGATGCTGACGGCGGGACTGGCGGCATGCGGCAACAAATCCGAGCCTGCGGCCGGAGGCGCATCGGGCTCCGCATCGCCGGCGGCTTCGGGCGGCAGTTCGGAGACCCCCTCGGGGCAAACGACGAAGCTGTCGCTCGCGTTGTCCAGCTGGAGCGGCTTCGCGCCGCTGTATATCGCGCAGGAGAAGGGCTTCTTCAAGGAACACGGGCTCGACGTCGATCTGATTAAAATGGAGAGCGTGGCGGACCGCCGGAGCTCCCTCGCGGCGAACCGGATTCAGGGCTTCACCTCCACCGTCGACACGCACGTCGTCACGGCGGCCAGCGGCGTGCCGGTCGTTCAGGTGGTCGCGCTCGACGATTCCTACGGCGGCGACGGCCTGGTCGCCAAGAAAGAGATCAAGAGCCTGAAGGATCTCGTCGGCAAAACCGTAGCCGTGCAGACCGACGGCGGCGCAAGCTTCTTCTGGTTCCTCTACCTGCTGAACAAAGAAGGCATTAGCGAGAAGGACATCAAGTTCCAGAGCATGTCGGCGGGCGACGCCGGGGCCGCATTCGTCGCCAAGAAGGTAGACGCCGCCGTCACTTGGGAGCCGTGGCTGTCCAAGGCGAAGGAGACCGACTTCGGCTCCGTCCTGGTGTCAAGCGACGCAACCCCCGGCGTCATCGCCGACACGATCGCGCTGCGCAAGGATTTCGCCGATGCGCATCCGGATGCGGTCAAGGCGCTGGCCCAAGCGTGGTTCGAAGCGGTCGACTACTACAAGTCGAACGAGGACGATGCCGTCCAAATTATGGCGAAGGCGTTCGACCAGACGCCGGACGAATTCAAAGCCGGATTAAGCGGCGTGCGCTACTACGACAAAGCGAAAAACCAAGAATACTTCGGCACCAAGGAAAAACCCGGCGCGCTCCGCGAGCTGACGGAGCTGGGCGCGAAATTTTGGCTGGAGCACAAGCTGATCGACGCGACGCCCGACATCGACAACCTGATCGATTATTCGGCCATTCAGTAAGGAGAACGCCATGGGCAACCTGACGAACAGAAGAACATCAAGAAGGAGGAGATGGTTGGAGCCGCAAGGCTCTATCCATCCCCGCCTCTATCTCTCCCTGACGCTCTCCAGCTTCGTCCTGCTGCTTGCGGTCTGGTCGCTGCTGACGTACGGGGGCGTCGTTGACAAGCTGTTTCTGCCGTCCCCGTCGAAGATTATCGATTCGGGGATCTCGCTGTTCCGGGACTTCGATTTTATCCAGGACATCTTCGCGACGATTTACCGCGTGCTCGTCGGCTTCGTGCTGGCGTTCGCCGTCGGCTCCGTCCTCGGCGTGCTCATCGGCACGTACAAGGCGGTCGAAGCGTTCTTCGAGCCGATGATCTCCTTCGTCCGCTACATGCCGGTGTCCGCGTTCATCCCGCTGTTCATCCTGTGGATCGGGGTCGGCGACGTGGAGAAAATATCGGTTATCTTTTTCGGCAGCCTGTTCTCGATCGTCCTGATGACCGCGGTGGAAGTCGGCGGCGTGCGGCGCGAGCTGCTGGAGGCGTCCTACACGCTCGGCTCCTCCCCGTTCGGGGTGCTGCGCTCCGTCATACTGCCGGCCTCCATGCCTGGCATGATGGAGATCGCGAGACTCGTGCTGGGCTGGGCGTGGACGTACATCATCGTGGCCGAGCTCGTCGCCGCGTCGACCGGGATCGGGCACGTCATTATCGAGTCGCAGCGGATGCTGCGGACGAGCAACATTATTTTCGGTATTCTGACGATCGGGGTACTGGGATTGATTACGGATTTGATCCTGAAATGGGCCATTCGCAAAATGTTCCCGTGGAATTATGGAAGGTGAGGATCGATGCAGCCTAAACTCGAAATCCGCGGCGTCACGAAGACGTTCGGCGGCGTCAAGAAGAAACCCGACGTGCTCGCTCTCGACACCGTCAACCTTCAAATCGCGAAAAACGAATTCATCACCGTTCTCGGTCCTTCCGGCTGCGGCAAATCGACGCTCCTGCGCATTATTGCGGGGTTGGAGGAGCAATCGACCGGGAGCGTGCTCCTGGACGGCGCGGAAGTCGACGGCCCTTCCGCCGACCGGGGCATGGTGTTCCAGGCTTACTCCCTGTTCCCGTGGCTGAACGTGGAGGAGAACATCCAGTTCGGGCTGAAGAACAAGAAGATCGGCGCCCGGGAACGCAAGGAAATCGCCGCTCAATATATCGAACTGGTAGGCTTGAAAGGGTTCGAGAAGCATTACGCGAAGCAGCTGTCCGGGGGCATGCAGCAGCGCGTTGCCATTGCCCGGGCGCTCGCGAACGACCCGGAGGTGCTGCTGCTGGACGAGCCGTTCGGCGCGCTGGACAACCAGACGCGGACGCTGATGCAGGAGCTGCTGCTTGAGATTTGGGAGAAAACGAACAAAACGATCGTTTTCATCACGCACGACGTGGAAGAGTCCATCTATCTCGCCAACCGGGTGCTCGTCATGACGTCCAGGCCCGGACGGATCAAGGCGGACATTCCGATCGAGCTGGAGCATCCCCGTTCCTATCAGATCAAGGTGGACCCCCGCTTCATGCGGTACAAGGAGCATCTGACGGAGCTGATCCGCGAGGAAAGCCTCAAAGCGATCAAACAATAAGCGAACGGCAGTCCGCCGACGGCCCACGGGACGAGGCGGACTGCCTTTTCTCGTTACCGGCGCAGCGTCAGCCGGAAATCCCCGGCGGATACCGGCAGCGGGACTTCCAGCTCGTTGCGGGCCGAATCGTAGCGCCAATCCCGCAGCGGCGTTCCATCGGACAGAGCGACTTCGCCCGGCGCTTCGTCCAGATTGCCGACGCGGACGGTCAGCCCTTGGGCGGCCGCTTCCGAGAAGCCGTCATGAAGCAACCGCGCGGTCAGCGACCGTTCCTCTCCGGACTCCGTCCAGACGAATTCGCGCAGCCGATAGCGTCCGCTCTCGTAGCCGAAAGTGCGGCCGTCGTCCTCGAACAAGGAGAAGCTTCCTTCCCCTCCGGCGTAGACGCGAATCACGAGCGGTCCTTCCACCGCTTCCTCGGCGTATTGGCGCAGCGGCTGCTCGGGAACGATCGCGCCGGCCCGCACGTACAGCGGCATAACCTCCAGCGGCGCTTCCGCCAGCACGAAGCGTCCCCCGCGAAGCCGAAAGCCCCGGCGCGTTTGCGCTCGGGGCTTATCTTGCGTTCCGCCGGCATCGCGGCGTTTTCGGCCTTCCGGAATCCTTACTGCACCTTAATGTTGTTGTAATACTTCTCTTGCATCAGCTTGGCGGCGTTATCGAGCTGCTTCTTCGAGTCGGTATCCTTCTTCGAGAACACTTCCTGGATAACGTTCGTCATCGTGCCGTAGTAGTCCTGCGTGTTGAACTGCGCCTCCGGTTTGCCGTCGAGCAGCGCGTTGGACTCCTCCGAATACTTGTAGACGTTGTCGTACTTGGCGAGAATGTCTTGAACCTTCTTGCCGTATTCGGAATCCGGCTTGTAGTAATCCATGTGAGGCGGCACGTAATATTGGCCTTTCGTCTTGAAGTCCTGAATGTTCTTCTCCAGCGACTGCAGGTAGCTGTCGGAGAAGTAATCGAACGTGATATAGTCGAACGCCGCTTTCTGTTCGGCTTTGGACGCGTTCGGGTTGATGACCAGATAGTCGCCGCCGAGCACCCCGGTATGCTTGCCGCCCTTCTCGGCCGCCGGCATCGGGTAGACGAGGACGTCTTCCGGCTTCAGGCCGGCTTGCAGCGCCTGCTGCAGCGGACCCTCGGCGCCCGCCATCACCATCGCCGCCCGCCCTTGCGCGAACGCTCCGGTGGCTGCGCCCCAATCGAGCGCCCAGTCTTGCGGAATCGCATTCGCCTCCCAGCGCAGCTTCTTATAGAAATCGAGCGCCTTGACGCCGGCGTCGGAGTTGAACGCCGCCGTCACTTTGCCGTCCGCGACCGTCTGGATTTCGCCGCCCGCTTCGAACAGGAAGTTCGTCCAGTTCCAGCCGGCTTCGTTGCCTTTGCCCATCGGCGCGATGCCCGCGATGCCCTGCTTCGGATCGGCCGCCGCCTTGGCGATGTTCAGCATGTCGTCCCACGTCCAGTCGTAGGACGGAAGCGGAATGTTCTTGCTGTCCAGCAGCTTCTTGTTGATGAGCGTCGTGTTGACGTAACCCTTCTGCGTGACGCCGTACACCTTGCCGTCGACGATGAACTGGTTCTGGAACAGCGGGTTGATTTGATCCTTGTACGCGTAGCTGTTCCACAGATCCGTAATGTCCGCGGCCCAGCCTTTCTCCACCAGCATCTTGGCTTCCGTCGCGAACGTGTTGAAGAACGTCGGCGCTTCGTTCGCCGCCATCTTGATGCCGATCTCGTTGACGTTGTACTGCCAGTCGTCCGGGACGACGGTGACGTTCGGATACTTCGCCTCGAAGCGCTTGATCTTGTCGTCTTCCAGCGCGCGAAGCTCGGTCTTGTCGGCCGTCGGGTAGTAGATCTTGATCGTCACCTTCTCCGCGGTAGCATCGGCGGAGGGCGATGCCGATTCCGCAGCGGACGGCGATGCGGAACCCGAGGCGGAAGGCGAAGCGCTTGCCCCTTCCGAACCGGAAGCGTTGTCCTTGCCCCCGCCCCCGCAAGCCGTTGCGGCGGAGGCGATTACGGCCAAACTGAGCAGCATGGCGGACCATTTTTTCCTGTGCATGTTTACTCCCCCTTATTCGTATGGAATTTTGTGCTACACCTTGATCATAATGGAGGCGCATTCTTCAGGGCGATGTGCATTCCTATTCCCTTCGTGTGCAGCTTTACGATTCGTGCCGCCCTCGTTATCCCTTGACTCCGCCCAAATGCAGCCCTCTCAGGATAAACCTCTGGAAGATCAGGAAGACGACGATCGGCGGCAGCGCGACCATGGACAGAATGGCGAATTTGACGTTCAGCTTCAGTCCTGTCGCCTGAATGACCTTCTTGTAAATCGCCGTGGACAACGGATAGTGCGGGTCGCCGTGCATGACGAGCGACGGCCAGAACCAATCGTTCCAGGCGGACGAGAAGAGGAAGATCGCCAGCGTCGACACGATCGGCACGGCCAGCGGCAGCGCGATTCGCGTAAAGCCGTACCAGTCGGAAGCGCCGTCGATGCGCGAAGCTTCGAAAATCTCGTTGTTGATGTCGTCGAAGAAGCTCTTGAGCAGAAGCAGGTTGAACGCGCTCGCCCCGGCCGGCAGCCAGAAGGCGAAGAAGGAGTTCATGAGTCCGAGATCCTTCAGGTTGACGAAGTTCGGCACGATGTAGGTGGACGGCGGAATGAACAGTGTCGTCAGGAAGAAGAAGAAGATCAGCTTCCGGCGAGGCAAACTCAGCTTGGACAGCGCGAAGGCGGCTCCGCCGAGCGCGAACACCGTGACGACGAGATTGCCGGCGAAGATCAGCAGCGTGTTCTTAAGGAACAGCGGCAGCTTCATGTAATGCCAGGCTTCCCGGTAGTTGCTCCACTCCCAGGCGCGCGGAAGGAGCTTCGGCGGGAACGAATTGACTTCCGGAACGCTCTTGAGCGAATTGAAGAACGTAACGGCGATCGGATACAGCATGCTGAGGACCATGGCCGCAACGACGAGAGACATGACCCCGATGACGGCTCTGGTCGAAGCCCGCTTGGAATCGTAAGAGGACAGAATGCCCCGTTCGGCCGCTTTCATGGCTGCTTGTCCCCCCGGTTGTTCATTCGAAACTGGACGACCGCGAGCAGGCCGAGCACCAGGAACATCAGAACGCCCATGGCGGAAGCGACGCCGTATTCGAGCTTCGTGAAGGCGTATTTCACGATTTTGAGCCCATAAGTGAGCGTGGCGTTCATCGGCCCGCCGTCCAGCATCGCAAGCTGCGATTGATAGCCTTGCGAGGTGGCGATCAGCTGCAGGATCAGCATTAGCCCGATCAGGTTGCGGATCGAAGGGAGCGTAATATGGCGAATGCGCGCCCATACGCCGGCACCGTCGATCTCTGCCGCTTCGTACCAATCCTTCGGGATGCTAAGAACGGCGGCGAGATAGATCAGCATGCCCGAGCCGAACTGCTGCCACGTCTCCATGATGACGAGCGAAGCCATCGACCATTTCGAATCCGTCATGAACAAGATCTGATCCAGGCCGAGCTTCGTCAGAACGGCGTTGATCGGACCGACCGGATCGTAAATCCACCGCCACAGCCCGTACAGGACGACGACCGGAATGACGTTCGGCAAGTAGGCCGCGATCCGCACGAAGCCCTGAAACCGCTTGATTTCCGAGATGGCGACGGCGAACAGAATCGGCACCCAGAAGCCGATGACGAGACAGAGCCCCATGTAATAGAGCGTATTGCGGATCGACACGCCGATCTCGGCATCGCGGAACACCGTCCGGTAATTGTCGAAGCCGACGAACGTATCGCCTTTGACGAAGTCGACGTGGTAAAAGCTGAACACAACCCCTTTCACAATCGGAACCCACAAGAACAAAACAAACAGAACGATCGCGGGCAAGAGAAACAAATAGCCGGGCAGGTATTTCCCGAATTTCGCGCGGCTCCTTCCTCCGGTTGCATCCGGCGGCCGGACCGGCGCGGCGACAGTGTGGTCCATGGCGCTCCCTCATTCCTTTTCTGCGAGTCTAGCTTCATTGTAGAAAAGGAGATCAAGGGTGAACATGTGCGTTTCTATGACGATCGTGGCCGATCTTACTTCTTCAGGTCGCTCGGGCTGATCCCGTAATATTTCTTGAAAATTTTGCTGAAATGCTCCGGCGATTCGTAACCGACCCGGTCCGCGATCTCGTAGCGCCGCAAATCGGTCGTCAGAATAAGCCGCTTGCTCTCCTCCATGCGCAGCTTGATGACGTACTCCCACAGATTGCAATTCATGTACTTCTTGAACAGATAGCTCAAGTAGTTGGGACTGACGTGATGATGCCGGGCCACTTCGCTCAGCGTAATGCCCTTGCGGGCGTAATTCTCGTCGATGTACCGCTTCGCTTGCTCGACGATGACGTTGCTCCGGGCGACCCACTCCTCTTCCGTGGACCCTTCCTCGCGGAAAGCCCATTTGTAATCGCCGTAGTAGAAAACATAATGGTCGCGGTGCTCGTCGTTCCATTTCATCGCCTTGTACGCCTGAAGACCGAGCACGGGAATGAACGACGGTTCCCGGAGAATTTGGCTGATGCCGACGACGCTGGTCAGGTGGAGGTACTTCTCGATATTGTGGTGCAGGCTGCGCCCGATGAACTCGAGCTGGTCGATCCGGTTCGCCGTCGTCTCGGTGTAGGCCTGTTCGCTCCATTCGAGGAGCAGGCAGAGCTCGAAATCCGGCGCGTAGAACGCCTTGTGGTTCCAATCCTGGCCGAGCAGCTCGCTCGCGATGTTGAGCGCCGCGTATTGCAGCAGTCCCTTGTCCTTGTCGCCCACGTCGTCCAGCATCAGCCGCACCCGAATGACCGCAAAATAAGGCCCTTCGATCTTCACGCCGAAGCGCCGGTCCAATTCGGCCACGATCCGCTCCGCGTCCCTGGCGTCGCCGCTCACCAGCTGATGGAGCCACATCCCGCACTGCACGTCGGGAGGCGCCATTTGGAAGTTCGCCCGCATGAGCGTCAGCGCCTCCTCGTCCGGCCGCGCCGGCCGTTCGATCTGCAGCAGGACGTTCCGGACGGTGTCCAGGAACTGCCCGTTGTTCAGCGGCTTGATCAGATAGTCCCTGGCGCCGAGCCGCATCGCCATTTGCGCGTACTGGAACGTCTCGTGGGCGGAGATGACGATCGTCTCCACCCAAGGCTTCATAATTTTGGCCTGATGCATCAGCTCGATGCCGTTCATCGCGCCCATCTGGATATCGGTGACGATCAGATCGACATCTTCCATGCGCAAGTAGTCCAGCGCCTCTTGGCCGTTGCCGGCCGTCAGAATCGTTCCGATGCCGAGTCCGGACGTCTGCAGCAGATTGCTCAAGCCTTTGCAAATGAGCGGTTCGTCGTCGACAAGCAGTATCGTATACATGCGCAGGTCCCTCCCGCTTATCTTGATTCTTCGGCCGCCGGCGCCGGACGGTCCTCGGTCCGGCTGACCGGAAGCACGATCGTGACGACCGTGCCTCCGCCGGGAGGCTCGGAATAATGAATGCCGTACGCGGGGCCGAAATGCAGCCGAATCCGTTCATGCACGTTGTGAATGCCGTAGCCCGACCGGGCTTCGGGAAGCGGCTCGCGAATCATGGCGTTGATCGCTTCGTGATCGACCTTCCGGTAGCCGTTGTCCTGCACTTCGAGGACGACGTCGTCTCCCCGCCTGTACGCCCGGACGACGATCTCGCCGTCTTCGCCCATATGGCGGACGCCGTGGATGATCGCATTTTCGATCAGCGGCTGCAGCGTAATTTTCGGAATCCGATTGTCGAGCGTCTCTTCCTCGATGTCCCAGCGCACCCGGAACTCGTACTCGTACCGCTTCTGCTGCAGCCGGGTATAGGCCGTGGCGTGCTCCAGCTCCTCCTGCACCGTAATCAGCTCCCGGCCCCGGCTCAGGCTGATGCGCATCAGCTTGGCCAGCTCCTTGATCATCTCCGCCGAATCGGGGCTTCCCCCTTCGAGCGTCGACTTCCAATAAATGCTCTCCAGCGTGTTGTACAGAAGATGGGGATTGATCTGCTGATACAGAAGCTGGAGCTGCGCTTCCTTCTGCTTGATGTCCATCACGTACCGGTCCTCGATCAGCGTGTTGAGCCTCTGTGTGAGGTTGTAGACGGAATGGACGAGCACGCCGACCTCGTCGTTGCGGTCCATGCTGCCCGGCTTCGGCATCTTCTTGCCCGGCTCGTAGCCGCGCACGAAGCCCGCAAGGCGCTGCAGCGGCGTCAGCAGCGAGCGCCAGAAGTAGGCCATGACGACGATGCCGAACAACGAATAGGCCATGGAGATCCATTGGATGGCCCGCTTCAGCTCGCTCTGCTGCCGCAGCAGGGAAGCCGCGGAGATCCGGTAGATCAGCTTCTGCTGAAGCTCGTAGTCGGCGTGCTCCACATAAATGTAATTTTTGAAAATGGCGTCCTTCGTCTCTTCGCCCTTCGTTCCCTGGGCCATGTCCGGAGGCAACTCGAGCGTCTTGCCGATTCCGGGAACGGTCGAGGCGAGAATCGTGTTGTCGTAATCCGTCAGGAACATCTCCCCGTTGTCGGGCAGCGACACCGTCTTCAGCGATTGCTCGATCTTCTTGTTCACGTTGGTTGCGACGAGCACGCCCACGATCGTTTTGCCGCTGTAGGCGCTGTTGACGGCGCGGATATACGTCAGCGTCTTCGCGCCGGGCGCGTTGCCGATGCCGTCCAGTATTTTCAGGTAGCCGCGCCCTTTGCGGGCGATCGCCTCGTCGACCCAGGACGGCTTGGTCCGGTCGGAGTAGAAGAACACGCCTCCGTTCCGGTATTTCGATGCCGCGTAAGGAGCGAAGTTATATTGGTCCAACGGATCGTACACGTACAGGTAATAATAAATCGCGTCTCCTCCGCTCATGCCGATGGAGAAGGTGGAGATCAGCTTGTCGGCCGTCTCGTAAAGCTTCACCCGGTCGTACACGTCGCCCCCGCTCGCCTGCATCTGCTGGACGACCGAATTCTGGATAATCGTCGTCATGATCCGGTGGACGGTCTCGATGTCGCGGTTGATGAGCAGATGGTTCTGCTTGTTCAGCTCCATGTAGGCGTTCGTGACGTGGCGCTTCAAAATTTGTTCGGTTTTGGCGTTGGCGTACCAATTCAGAAGAAAGACCGGGCTTACGAGAATAAGAAACAGCAAAATAAGCTGGCGGTTCAGCTTCATTTTCGTCAGCGGGTTGGTCAGGCGGACCTTCGGCTTCGGCAAGTCAGGACACCCCCGGGCGATGAATTCCAGTATGAAGGGTTTTGGCGGTGCGGGTAAGCGCTAACAGGAAATTCGATAAGAAAACGCCCGATTTGCATGGGACCGCACACGATGCCCGGGCGGCGGGCGTTCGTTGGCTGCGGTCGGGCGGTTGCCGGGCTGTGTGGGGCGCGTTCGTTGGCTGCGGTCTTGCGGTCGGCTGCGGCGGGTCGGCTGCGGGCCTTATTGTCCGCCTGACGCGCAGCTGGGGCAGACGCACGCTTTGAGGCGCCGTTCGGGCGGAATCCGCTTCAGAACGTCCTCGGGAACCGTCGCTTGCACGCACCAGCACGCTTCGATCGGCCGCCCTTCGGTCAAAGCGCAGCCGTTCGGCTGTCCGCACAGGGGGCAGAGGGTCGGATCGACGGTTTCATCGGGGGCGGGGTTCGGATGGTTGGTCATCGCGTTGCTCCTTGCGGTTCGATAGTCGTTTGAGCCCATCGTACATGCAAATCGGGGGAATGACAATATGGGAAAAAATCGGGAGCCGCTTAGGCATGGAGCGAAGGCTGCCTGGGGCAGACATGACGCGCCAAGCCCCGCGATCGGGTCGCGGGGCTTGGCTTGGCGGCGGGCGGCGCGCGAGCCAAGCAGCGCTATGTGCGAGAGCGCGCAGCAAGGCGGTTGTTTCGCCTTGCTGACGGGCTGCAAACCCAAAAAGGTTGGGCAGAGAATCGCTTCTGCCCAACCTCCTTGTGTAAACGGCAAGCCCAATACACCTTCATCCCATTTCAAAAAAATTGCATATGAGGCTTTTCGCTTTTGTAATAATCCAACCTGTCCTTCAAACTGACCGTATGAAATTCAAATTTATGCCCGTCGGGCTATCGAAGTCTTCCTCTTTAACGGTGAAGGCCAAATGCGTGTAAGAATATTGAATTTCATTTCGCGGAATATCTGTCTCTACGTTTAACGCCAACCATAAGGGGCCCGAACCGTTGAACAACGGCCGGTCCCCTTGATTATCGCCCTATGCCTCCTTGAAGTAGAACGCCAGGCTGCGGAAGTCGCCTTCCAGCACCGGCAGCGGCAAGCCGGCGTACATCAGCTCGTCGCCGCCGTATACGCGGTCCGTGCCGCGCAGCGCGTATGTCTTGTTCGGGTCGAGCCCCTTCAGGCGCAACCGGCCCAGCGGACCGTTCGGAACGGCAAGCGTACGCACATAGATGGCGTAAGTCTCGGACTTGTCCGCGGAGACGAACTGCCACGCCGTCTCGTTCCCTTCGAACGGGCTGAGCAACCGGTAGAAGTCGCCCTGCTGCACGAGTCCGCGAATCTCCTTGTACTCCTCGACTTGACGCGCGATCTCGGCCTTCTCCTCGTCCGCGAGCTTCGACAGGTCGAGCTCGTAGCCGAAGTTGCCGGACATGGCGACGTGGCCGCGGGTCGTCAGCGACGTGATGCGGTGCACCTGGTGGTTCGGCACGGCGGAGACGTGGCTGCCCATCGCGCTCACCGGATAGACGAGGCTCGTGCCGTACTGGATTTTCAACCGCTCGATCGCGTCCGTATCGTCGCTCGTCCACGTCTGCGGCATGTAGTAGAGCATGCCCGCGTCGAAGCGGCCGCCGCCGCCGGAGCAGCTCTCGAACAGAATGTTCGGGAAGGAGGACGTAATCTTCTCCAGCACCTCGTACAGGCCGAGCATGTAGCGGTGCGCCGTCTCGCGCTGCCGTTCCGGCGGCAGCAGGGCGGAGCCGATCTCGGTCATGTTGCGGTTCATGTCCCACTTCACGTAAGAGATCGGAGCGCTCGAGAAAATCGCCGTCAACCGTTCGACGATATAGTCGCGAACGTCCTGGCGGGAGAAGTCCAGCACGAGCTGCGTGCGCGCCAGCGTGCGGCGATGGTCCGGCACGTGCAGGCACCAGTCCGGATGGGCGCGGTACAGGTCGCTGTCCGGAGAGATCATCTCCGGCTCGACCCACAGCCCGAAGCCGAGCCCCTGCTCGTTCACCTTCGCGGCCAGGCCGTCCAGCCCTTCCGGCAGCTTGTCCGTGTTGACGAACCAGTCGCCGAGCGAACGCTTGTCGTCGTTGCGCTTGCCGAACCAGCCGTCGTCGAGCACGAACAGCTCGAGCCCGAGCTCCTTGGCCGCGCGGACGATCTTCATCAGCTTCTCCGAATCGAAGTCGAAGTAGGTCGCTTCCCAGTTGTTGATCAGAATCGGCCGCTCCTTGTCGCGGAACGCGCCGCGGCACAGGCGGGTGCGGTACAGCTTGTGGAACGTCCGCGACATGCCGCCTAGCCCTTCCGGCGAATAGACGAGCACGGCTTCCGGCGCTTGCAGCGACTCTCCGCCTTCGAGCAGCCATTCGAAGTCGAACGGATTGAGGCCGATCGACAGGCGCGTCGAGGCGAATTGGTCGACCTCGGCTTGCGCCAGAAAGCTCCCGCTATAGACGAGGTTCATCGCGTACACTTCGCCGTGATCCTCGGTCGCATCCGGAGAGACGACGGCGAAGAACGGGTTGTGCTGATGGCTGCTGGAGCCCCGGCGGCTCTCGATCGCCTGCACCCCGGGCATAAGCGCGCGCCGCGCCAGATGGCGCTCCCGCGCCCACGTGCCCCACAGGTGCACCGCGTCGAACCGCGAATGGGGCAGGTCGACGCTCGCGCTCAGCAGCCGCAGCACGCGAACGGGCTCATGCCCTACGTTCACGAGCCGTACCGAACGGGCGATGGCGTCGCTGTCCCGGAACGCCGTGTAGCTCGCGATCAGCTTCAGCTTGGCGGCTGCGTCCTCCAGCTCGATCTCCAGCGTCTGGGCTTCGTCGTCGCTCTCCGCGTAGACGGCCGGCAGCCCCTCCAGCGCCGGCTTGCCGGCCACAATGCGGTGCCCGGTCACCTTGAACTCGGCGACGGTCGTTCCGTTCGCCAGGCGAACCTGGTAGGCCGGCGAGCGAAAATCGCTCGTACCGTAGCCGGGCACTTCCTGCGGAAGCGTGTCGAGCGAGAACGTCTCGTCCTCCGGGAACGGATTCGGGTTGAAGGAAGGCCGGAAAGACTTCGGCATCATGTCGTGGATCGCCGTTCCGCGGATTTTTCTCCCCCAATATAAATGCGCCAAATAGCCGTCTTTGACGATCTGCATCACGTAGCTGACGCTGCCGGATTGCAGGTGAAACGTGCGGGTTTGCTCGTCGTACCAAATCGCCACTTCCTACACACCTCTCCAATCGGATTCTGCCTTGTCCATATAACGTATACTGAACAAGAACAAAGCCGATGTCAACCGCGGAATACCGGCAGGAGAGGGCGAAGATGGCCGGAAGAGCCGCCCGGTTCAGGAGAGGGCGCCCGCCTTGCCCGCGAACCGGTTCGCGGGACGCTTCAGACCTAAATTTTCTCGCAGTGTCGCCCCTTCGTACTCGGTACGGAACAAGCCTCTCTCCTGAAGAATGGGGATGACGAGATCGACGAATTCCTCGAGCCCCTCCGGCTGCTGCGGCGCCATCAGCATAAAGCCGTCCGCCGCCCGCTCGACGAACCACTCCTCCAGCGTATCGGCGATTTTCTCCGGCGTTCCGACGAACGGGTCTCCGCTGAACGATCCGGTGAGCAGCGAATACACTTGCCGCAGCGTCGGATTCTCCCGGGCGATGACGGGCTGATGCTTCCGGTAATCGGACTTGTTCAGTTCAAGCCGGTCCAGTCCGACTTCGGCCGCCCGCGAGTCCAGGGTGAAGCCGCTGAAATCCACGCCCGGAAAATAGTCCGAGAGGAACGAGAGCCCCGTCTCTTCCGTAATCAGCGATTCCAGCAGCTCCAGCTTCTCCCGCGCTTCCCGCTCCGTACGCCCGATGACGGGCGAGATGCCCTGCAGAACGACGACGTCGTCGGGCGATCGGCCGGCAGCGGCCACCTTCGCCTTGAATTCGCGGTAGTAGGCGATCGCGTCCTCCTTGTTGTATTTAATGGAGAATACGACCTCCGCCGTCTGCGCCGCAAACTGTTGGCCCGCTTCGGACGTGCCCGCCTGCACGAGCACCGGATGCCCTTGCGGGGACCGGCCGATGTTGAGCGGCCCCTCCACGGAGAAAAACTCCCCTTTGTGGTGGATGCGATGCATCTTGCTCTTGTCGAAGAAACGCCCGCTCTCCTTGTCGCGTATGAAGGCGTCGTCCTCCCACGAGCTCCACAAGCCTTGAACCACTTCGAGGTACTCCGCCGCCCGCTTGTAGCGGAAGTCGTGCTCGTAATGCTCCGTGCCGCCGAAGTTGCGCGCCGTATTGCCCGACAAATCCCGCGTCGTGACGATGTTCCAGCCCGCCCTTCCTTTGCTGATGTGATCGACGGACATAAATTGGCGGGCGAGGTTGAACGGTTCGGAATACGAAGTCGAGGCCGTCGCCACGACGCCGATGCGGGACGTGGAGCTCGCGAGGGCGGCGATCAGCGTAATCGGCTCGTAGCGGTTCAGGATGTTCGGGTGGGATTGCTCGTTGATGGCCAGACTGTCCGCCAGAAAAGCGATGTCGAACTTGCCGCGCTCCGCCGTCTGCGCCAATCTGCGGTAGTAGTCGATATCGATGCTGGCGTCCGCCTGCGCGGAAGGCAGCCTCCACGAGGCGACGTGCATGCCCGTTCCGACCAGGTAAGCCGAGAGCTTGATTTGTCTTTGATTTGCCATCGTTCGTTGTCCTCCTTGCGGTTCAACCGAGCCCCGTCCCGCCAAGCAAAAAAGCGCCCATCCCTTTGCGATCAAGGGTTAGGCGCCTTTGGTGGACCAATCGGCCGTCCGGTACTCGTTTAAATCCGAGCGAAATCGTATGAAATAGTAGCTTCAATTTAACACGATTCGCCCGAAGCGTCAATCGCTTCCTCGTCCTCCGCGGCTTCGTCCACGGGCGGAATCCATTCCTGGGACCAGGCGGCCAGCTCCGCAAAAATGTTGTGGAGCGCCTTGCCTTTGTCGGTCAACGAATATTCGATGCGTACCGGAGTCTCGGGATATACGTCGCGGCGGACGATTCCTTCATGCTCCAAATCTTTAAGCCGCTCCGACAGCAGCCGGCCGCTAATATTGGGAAGAGCCGATTCGATCGCGCAGAACCGTTGGGGACCCGACAGCAGTTGGAAAATGATCAGTCCGGCCCAACGTTTGCTGAGGATGCTCATCGCCTTCTCAAATCGCGGGCAGATTTGAGTTTGGATCGGAGTTTGCTCCATTGCAGTCACCTCGCCATATTTGCATTGTAGCACAGCAAACGGGCAATAGACAGGCAAAGGAGCGCGAAAGACACTTCCGGGCGGGCGCTCGTCCGCAGCCGGAAGTTTCTTAGACAAAAACCGCCCGGCCACTGGCCGGACGGCTCGAACGAACCCGATTACGGAGTCGTCTCCTGCTCTTCGAACAACGAGAGGTAGCGGCCGTAGCCTTCCTTCTCCAAATCCTCCTTCGGAATGAAGCGAAGAGCGGCGGAGTTGATGCAATACCGAAGGCCCGTCGGCTCGGGACCGTCGGGGAACACGTGCCCCAGATGGGAGTCCGCTTCCCGACTGCGCACCTCCGTGCGGATCATGAAGTGGCTGTAGTCTTCCTTCTCCTTGACGGTGCCGGGCGAGATCGGCTTCGTGAAGCTGGGCCAGCCGCAGCCCGAATCGTATTTGTCCCGCGAGCTGAACAGCGGCTCCCCGGAGACGATGTCCACGTACAGACCTTCCCGGTGATTATCCCAGTATTCGTTGCGGAACGGCGGCTCCGTCCCGTTGTTCTGCGTCACTTCGAACTGCAAATCCGTCAGCTTCGATCTCAGCTTCTCTTTATCCTTCTCAGTATTCCAATGCCGGGCGATAAAGTCGTCGCGGCCGGAGCCTTTGCGGTACATCCGGTAGCGAAGCGGATTTTTCTTGTGAAAATCCTGATGGTAATCTTCCGCCGGATAAAATTCCGACGCCGGTTCGATCGCCGTCACGATGGGCTTGTCGAAGCGCCCGCTCGCTTCCAGCTCCCTCTTCGACTGCTCCGCCTTCCGCTTCTGTTCCTCGTTCGCGTAGAAAATGGCCGTTCGATAAGAGGAGCCCCGGTCGTGGAATTGCCCTCCCGGATAGGGATATCTCCATAAAATAAATGTACATAAGTATTTTATATTATCCATTTAATTTAATTTCCTAGGTTATATTATTCATTATTAACTGTACATAAATAAAATATGTACATAATTTGTACCATAATAATTAATTATGTACATTTCCGAGGAATCTCTGTTCCTTCATTAATATGATTGTACCGGTCACAATTGGCGGACAAGGAATCCGTTTTTCTGCTCAACGTGAGCATTGTCATTTTTACGATAAGGTCGGCTACTGGTGAACCGGATGTTGTTATAAGCGCAAAAGGTTTTCAAGGAGCGTTTAAAAACTCTTGGCCGTTATCACTAAGGATCACCCAAGGATGCAGGGGCCACTCCGCGATGATTGCTTAAGCCTTGCGGAGCACTGTGAGTTGGGATTTGCCTAACAGCGCGCGTCAGCGGGTGTAGACGGAGACGACATCTCACTGTTAAGGTTTAGGCGAAGTGCCCGTGCAACGATCCGCCGTTGTGCTCGACCAAATCGATTTTCAATGCGCCCGGATGCGTCTTATCCAATCATAGGCGATCATGTGGACCTGCGCGCGAAGTTCGGCAAAAGGCTTCCGTTTGCTCACAGTCGGTTTGGCCTATGGTGACCGGAACGCGGATAATCTTCGTGCCAGTGTGGCACGACTAATCCCCTGCAATTGCGATACGATAGTGTCGTTCAGAAACAGGTGACCTTGACGCACAAGGATCTGAGCCGTCTCAAGCAGAACAGGATGCAGCCGCTCGGCACATGGATAATCCAGCGCTTCCCATACGCGTTGAATGACAGGCATTGCTTCCTGGTAGGCCAATGGCCGTTTACGTTTCAAAGGCGTAGGAGCAGGAGGGTTTGCAAGAACGCGTATGGCATCCTTGCGATGACATCCAAGCACATTCACGGCGTGTCTAGAATTGCTGACTTCGCAATACGCGTTTTCGCTCTTTATATTGATCACCCAAGGAACGGATCACTTCACGCCGCGTTTTTATACTCAGTTTCAAAACACATCCCTTCGGTAACATTTCGTCGTGAGTGACCGATACCTATTTAGTAACATTTTAAACTGAGTCATCGCGCGTTCTTGACAGAACATTAATCAAGTGGTATTATTTTGTTTGAAAAAACAAGGTAGACTTTTCAAAAAACCAATATTGGTTAGTTGATAGTAAACCGACAATTTTCGGAATTTAATGGCGTTAAAAGCGGCCATTAATTTCCGGATTTGTCGGTTTTTTTGTTGAAAAAATTCAAATGTGTGTGATGAAATAAAACAGTTTCCTGGATCATTGGAGGAAGTCAGATGCTAACTTTGTTGAACTCTAATTCATTAACGATAACCTTTTTTGTAACCCTTTCGCTTTCATTATTTAGCGCGCTTTTTATGCTGCATCCGCGCGTTCCCTTGAAATTTGTTCGTTTCCATGTTGGCATATATGGATTATCCCCCTTAATGTCACTGTTGAATCTTGTTACTTTAAAAACGAATAAGATTTATGGTCCATGGCACCTTGATCCCCTGGCTTGGTTGACAGCATTATTTGTCCTCACCATTGGTTTTGTAATACAGCGTTATTCCATCCGTTATTTGCTTGGTGACCGTAATTACAGAAAATATTTTGCGCTCTTCACCTTCACTACAGGTTCTGCCTCAGTCGCCTGGTTAAGCGATGATCTTCGTTGGCTTATGGTTTTCTGGGGATTCACTCTGTTAGGAATCACATGGCTCATAAGTTTAAATAAAAAGTGGCAAGCAGCTAAAACTGCGATCGCGCGTTCCGGGCAATGGTTGACGCTTAGTTGGCTGATGATGTTGTTGGCCATCATCTGGCTCGCACAAGCGACTGGACACTGGCAGCTATCTTTTGTGCTCGCCAAAGACAGTCTAACGAACCTTGGCTCGTGGGAGAAAACCGGCATAAATTTACTGATGGTGTTCGCAGTGGCGATTCCTGCCGCGCAATACCCTTTTCAACGCTGGTTACTGGATTCAGTCGTTGCTCCAACGCCTGTCTCCGCAGTGATGCATGCGGGTATAGTCAATGCCGGTGGAATACTACTGACTCGATTCGCACCGCTATTTAGCGGCGATTTAGCCCAAATCTTTTTGATCGTTCTTTCGGGTTTTTCCGTCTTACTGGGAACAGGAATGATTTTGGTCCAGGTTGACTATAAACGTCAGTTAGTCGGTTCTACGATTGCCCAGATGGGCTTCATGCTGATTCAATGTGCATTAGGTGCTTATTTGGCAGCTATCATTCATGCAGTGTTACATGGCCTATTTAAATCCACCCTTTTTTTGCAGGCAGGTTCAGTTGTTCATCACTATAAGCGAACTAATCCTACAACCCGCCATTCGCCACTTATATGGAATACGGCAGGGGGTCTTTTAGGTCTGGCAGTGGGGTTCTGTTATTGGATAAATGACAATGGAACGGGTCATGACTTCATTAGCGCACTACTTCTGGGATGGTCCGTGTCGATTGCATGGACACAGCTTGTGACTTCGGGGCACGGGCATATTGGGCGAATTGTTGGCTTTTCTCTAATAGCTGGAGTGACAATCGTTTTTAACATCATCCATGCAGCTTTCAAGGATCTATTGCATGGCACCGTTTCGGAAGTAGTACTTCCGTCTGCAACATTGCTCATTTTGGTTCTATTTATTTTACTATCCGGCAATGCTGTTGTTTTTTGGTCAACTCGCCATCATTCTTCCACCTCTTTTGCTGCGTTGTATCTATGGCTCGTACGATTGAGTGAACCTCATCCCAATTCGGTCGAAAGCCATCCAAAGTTTCTTGTTTTGAGTATGTCTAAAGGAGGGAATAAGAAATGATCGAATCATTAACATTACTCGAACAATCAGAATTGGAAGAGGTAGCGGCAATAACGGATCAATTTGATCAAGGTCTGATTCCCGATTCTAAACCCGCTATTCACGATTTGGTTAAGTCCGCAAGTCGAGTCATCGCACCCTTGGGACCGATCTCAGTATTTGCGGCCCGTCATCCCTGGGCGGGGGTGGAAGAGCAATCATTCGAACAGGTCGCACGTTGGTTCAAAGCCGTTTGCGATGTAGATATATATCCTAATGTTTCTATTCTGAAGGACGCGAAGAATCGAGGGGAAATTGATCCGGAATATCTTGAAACAAATTTCCGACATTGGCTTGATTCACAGTCTCTTGATTTGCCAAGAGACGTCGTTGAGAAATTTTGTCGCGCCGCGCTTCGGTTGGATAATCTGCCTGCCAACGTTCTAGAAGCACCGGAATTAACGGTCTTGGCGAAGAAACTGAGCCATCTGACATTGCAGTTTTTTGAGGAACAACCGATGCAAACCTTGAGTTTTCGTGTGGAACGGCAACAAGGCGTCAATGTGGCCAGCTATCTGGATCACCACGTAATTAAATGGTGTAAATTGTACCTAGACGAGTCTCAGGCAGCCTGGTCCATGCCCAATCGCAAGGAAGGTTTCTTTCGCGCATGGCGCCGCCTTGTTCAATACGATCCGGCACTTCGTCCATCGCAACGCAAGCAATTAAGTAAATGTCCGCAAGAAGCACACGAAGCTTTATTGGAGGCTCTGTCGGCGCTTGAAATTTCCCAGCCACTCATACAGAGGTATCTTGAGGCCCATCTGCTTTCTTTACCAGGATGGGCGGGAATGATGCTTTGGCGTTCACAGCAATCTACCGAAGAGAAGTCACTGTTATTGGAATATTTGGCTGTTCGCATTTCCATGGAACAAGCATTCATCAAACCTTATTTGCCTTTAACTCAGCAAAAATCGGAATATGCATTAAGGCTGGTTCCGTTGATCGCGGCGTGGGTTCATTGGGGGGACTTGTCCATTGAAGAATGGTCGGCGTTGTCTTCTTCGGAGCAAAAAGCGCGTCTGAGTCTTGCGTATCGTTTTGATGATATACTCCGAAGACGGATTTGGCTGGAAGCGTGGGAACAAACATACGAGGAGCAACTGAAAGCAAAGATCTCATCGAAACCATGTGTATCAAACGATGTAAAGTCTGTAATGGCACAATTTGCTTTTTGTATTGATACACGTTCAGAGCCTTTTCGGCGCGCACTTGAAAAAGAAGGTCCTTTTGCCACGTATGGAGTTGCCGGTTTTTTCGGATTGCCTATTGAGACGGTTGAACTTGGGAGCAAACATGGCCATTTCTCCTTACCGGTTATTCTCGAACCGCAGTGCAAAGTAAAGGAGCTTGCTTCTGAATTTGAATCCAATCGATATCTACAACGTCTGCAGTCGGTAAACTCACTTAAGCATACGTTTCAAATGATGAAACAAAACCTGCTTACAAGCTTATTGTTGCCGGAGGTAAGCGGTCCATGGCTTAGTCTCCAGATGTTGGGGCGCAGTCTTTTCCCGCGGGAAGCAGGTCGCGTATTCCAACAGATTCGACAAGCATGGCTACGTAAACCTTCTACGGAGCTGTCGTTGGATTATGAGCAATCGGAAACGGAACTCCCGGTTGGTTTTTCTGAAGAAGAGAAGGTGCATTACGCCCGGCAAGCGCTGAAAATGATGGGGCTAACCGATCACTTTGCTCCATTAGTAGTGATTTGCGGTCATGGTAGCCACAGCACCAACAATCCGTATGCTTCCTCGTTAGACTGCGGTGCATGTGGAGGGGCATCGGGCCGTTTTAACGCACGAGTTCTAGCCAGCTTGTGTAACCTTCCAAACGTAAGGAATACCTTGGCACACAACGGGATTGTAATTCCGGAAGAGACAGTATTCGTGGCTGCCGAGCATATCACGACCATTAATGAATTACGTTGGGTATATGTTCCCAAACTCTCAAAAGCGGCCCAACATGCATTTGACCGAATTTGTGCAGTATTGCCAAAGGTTACGGAACGTGTAAATAAAGAGCAATTGTCGAAATTGCCCAATCTCGCGCCTCAATTTGGTAAGGCGACGACCGAGATGCAACGTTTTGCGGAAGATTGGAGTGAAATGCGCCCTGAATGGGGACTCGCACGAAACGCTGCATTTATCATTGGAAGTCGCCGGCTTACTAAGGAGTGCAATTTGGACGGAAGAGTTTTTCTGCACAATTATGACTGGCAGAAGGATCATGACGGTACGTTGCTTGCGAACATTATAACTGGGCCAGCGACGGTGGCTCAATGGATAAACCTTCAGTATTATGCGTCTACCGTAGCGCCACATTATTATGGAAGCGGAAATAAGGCAACTCAAACCGTTACTGCCGGAATCGGCGTCATGCAAGGAAATGCGAGCGACTTGTTAACTGGACTTCCCTGGCAGTCTGTGATGAAATCGGATCATGAGTTCTATCATGCTTCTCTGCGTTTGCTGATTCTCATTGAAGCACCCCAAGAGTATGTGGAGCGATTGCTGGATCATGATCATATGTTCCGCCAAAAGGTTCAAAACGGATGGGTACGGCTTGCAAACCTGGATCCAAAAGGATACTGGAAAAGTTGGTCATTAAACATGTGATTGCCGATATGTACCAAAAATTATTGGGGAGAAAACGATATGGATAAATCAAAAGGTATGATTGAAGCTGAAGTAAGCAGAGCTTTAACTCATTGGGAAAAAGAGTATCTTGGACGCGGTTCTCTAACGGTTAAATCCGATATTTTACGGGATATGATTATTGTTACTTTGCGCGGGATACTGACCCCGGCAGAATACACCCTTTGTAAAGATAAAGAAGGGATTTTATCTATAAAAAACACCCGAACAAGTTTGGTGGAATCAGGTATCGAGGATCTTAAAGAGATTATTTTTAATATTACCGGTCTTGAAGTCGTGAATTTTCATACCGACATTAGCACAAGAACTGGAGAACGAATCATGGTCTTTCGGCTCTCAGATGATTTAACAAACAAATTATTATAAATAATACTGACGGCTATGTACGAATTAGGCTCGTTGTTCGGTTGTTTCTGTTCTAAATTCATTTGTTCATTGGTATAAATGCCCAAAACTAAGGGAGGTAATCCTATGAATTCAGTTGAAAACAAAAAAGCATTATTTGTGATTGGAATGGAAGATAATATGGAACACTTAATACAACAGGCGGTCAACATCCATCCGAATAACATGTTGATCCTGCAAATAAATGGGCCAGTTATTTCACAACATTTCAGCGATGTAATGCGAGATATAATGATTGCCGTTTATGAAGAAAAAGTTAAGGAAATTTTTGTAGTCGGGAAAAAAGATGACTCGGTCAATAAAGCGGAAAGACAAGAATTACTTAAAAAATTATATGGAAACGAAGAATTAAAAGAGAAATTACGAACAATCAATTATCTTTTTGAACATTGCACGCCAGAATTTCCTGGCATCAAGTTAAGTGAATGGCTAGAGGGCAGCAAAACTTCAACTGAAGGTATACAGAAAAGTGTAAAAATGATTCGTCAACATCCGTTGATGCCATCTGATGTTCAAGTTCACGGATTATTGATTGACAATATGGGCGGAAAAGTATCAGAAATTAACATTTCCTAAGACAATAATGATGTTAAGCTAAAATGAATAAATTAATTTTTAAACCAATTAAAAGGGCTGCTGTACAGCTAGCCACTTTCTTAATGAATCGATTGAAAGCCGAACTGTCGGCATAATCTTGGGGGCACTGTCCCAAACCTCCAGAAATTAACGCTTTGGTTCTTATGAGTATGAGAAATAGGGAGCTATTTGCTCCCTTTATCCAAACAGACAGAACTGAACAGCCACTCAGGTTTCTTTCCAGTATAGCCCTATCCTGCTGTGTCGTGTTAACAGCAAGTACGATTTTAACGTTAGGATAACTTACACAAAAATATTTACACTCCCAGGATAGAGTTCATTTGTGTTATTCGTTTGAAGACATAGTGTCAAACAAGTGGGCGTATTCTCCGTATCCTTCCGTTTCCAATTTTTCCTTAGGAATAAAACGAAGTGCCGCTGAATTGATGCAATAACGTAATCCGCCTTTGTCCCTAGGACCGTCTTCGAAGACATGCCCCAGATGAGAATCTCCGTTTATGCTTCGCACCTCGGTACGAATCATACCATGGCTGGTATCAAGATGTTCTGTAATATTGGAGTGACCTAATGGTTTTGTAAAACTCGGCCAGCCGCAACCCGAATCGAATTTATCTAAAGAACTGAATAACGGCTCACCAGATACAATATCGACATAAATGCCTTTCTCCTTATGATTCCAATATTCGTGTTACTGCCAACGCATAATGTCCGCCAGTTGACGGTGTAAGCTGTCCTGCTGGTGACGGTCAATTTGTCCGCCCGAGGGGAAGAGAAAGGGAGAATCACGATAATTCTCCCTGGATGACACGCTTGACCATATGATCGTCGATGATCCGATGTTTGTTCTGTGAGCCGTAGATTAGGGCATGTGTACATACTTTGTTGATCAGCCTTGCTGCGCCGCTCGAGAATCGGTAGATATCATCGATCGCGCCGTCGGTGAAGATGTCATGATCTGCGCCAGCGAACGTCATGTGCCGCCTGATGTAATCGCCGGTCTGCGCACGATCGTAATGCGGCAGCTTGCACTGCAGGTCGATCCGCTGGCGGATCGCCGCATACGCCTGCAAATTCAGGCGATCCCACAGCTCGCTTTGACCGACCAGGATGAGCGCCATAGGGCTCTGCGCATCCATCTTGAAATTGAGCAGGAAACGCACTTCCTCCAGCATTTCGCGATCCAGCAGATGGGACTCGTCGACGACGACAACCGGCTGCAGTCGGTGAATGCCGCGCATGAGTTCAATCTCGCGGTGCAGCTGGCGCTTGGCATCACCTCGGTAGAACTTCGATTCGCAGCCGAGTTGCTCGAGCAGCCCCTTGTAGAAATGCCGGGGCGTCAGCTTAGAGTCCGACAGGTAGAGCACCTTGTACTTCGCCGGATCCAACACCTCGGTAAACCGCCGAATCGTCGTCGTTTTGCCTGTGCCGCAATCGCCGGTAACAACCGCAAACCACTGCCGCTGAGCGGCGTACTCAAGGCGACCAAGCGTTTCCTCGAGCGTGACCGATTCGTACAGTTCGCTCGTCGGGATATCCCGGGAGAATGGCGAGCGGCCAAGGCCGTAGAAGGACTCAAACATGGCCGCCCTCCCTGCTCATCCGGCGATAAGCCACAGCCGGCGCCTGCTCTGCTTTGCGACCCCGGTTGCGATCCTCTGCTGCCGCGAGCAACCTTGACGCATCTGCCGGCAGCGGGCCGATATGTTCCGGAAGCTGCGGCCGCTTGCCTGCACGTTCGCCGATGATGAGTTCCCGTACGCGCCAAGGTGTATGGCCTTCATACTCAATGGTGAGCTCGGAGATGTCCGCCGGGTCGAACACCACATCCACCGTACAGCCGATGAACGGCAGGCCGACCTCGTACTTGCGGTCCATGAAGCTGATACAGCCGGACTTGTCGACCTTGCGCGTCTCGCAGTGCAGGAAGGCATTCGCGAGCTCGTCCGGATCCACAAACCGAAGCGCCTTCTTGTCGCTGCGGTACGCCGTTTCCGGACTACGCTTGTTCTCCAGCGCGGAATGCGGCTTGTGCTGATAACACTCCGACAGCCATACGGCAAACAATTCATTGAGCCGCTCGAGCGTTTTCGGTTTCTCAAGCGCGGACTCGCTTAAGAACGCGTCGACTACACGATTGAACCGTTCGACCTTGCCGGTCGCCTCTGGCGAGTAGGGTCTGGCGAACAGCAACCGAATCCCCAGCTTGGAACAAGCTCGCGTCATCCATTTGGTTCGATACTGTTTGCCGTTGTCGAAATAGACCGCCTCGGGAACGCCGAACTTCTGAATGGCCTGGCGGAAGCAATCCTCTACGATAGTCTTATCCATGACCGGATAGAATTCGCCGTGAAGCACAAACCGCGTCGCGTCGTCGATAAACGTCACCAGAAACACTTGCTTCATGGCACCACCGGGGCCAATGGGTAAGAAGGGGCCGTATTTGATGTCCGAGTGCCAGAGACGATTACGATGGCGTTGCTGGAACCGCCGGGCGGCGACGCCCGATTCGGCATACATGCGCATATGGCGCGTGCTGTAACCGCGCTCTGCTAATTTTTCCTGCAGCGTGCTGCGCTTAATCTGTCCGGGCTTTATGCGGCCTTCCCATTCCAGGATCTGAATGAGCTGGGCAACGCTTCGGCCGGGCACCTCCCGGCGCAGCAAAATGGCCTGTTCCACAATTTCCGGCGGAATGATCTCCTCTGACGGCTGGCGTCCCTTGCCTTTGGGCTTCAGGCCGCCGAAGCCTTCCTGACGATACTTCGCCAAGTACCGGCGCAGCGTCCGCTCGGAGAGTCCAGTTTGCTCACAGATCTGTCGCTTGATCTGGCTGGCTTTGGCGGTGTCCAGCCCTTCCGCCAGCAGCGGCGACAGGAGTTGCATGCGTTCCGACGCGATGGCCTCTGCTCTCTTCTGATCTTTCATCTGTTCTGCACCTCGCTTGGTAGACTTCCAGACGAGTCTACCGCAGCACCTAGCCGGACAAGAATGCAGAACGGGTATGTAGCCACAAATTTGAATTTGCAACCGGGCGGACAATTCGCGCCAGCCAACCGGGGGCGTCCCCGACGTAGTGTCCGAAAGGATGATGTGCAGTCTGCGTAGAGACGGACGGCTTCTCCACAGGGTCCTGATGAAAGCGAAAGGCGATGGATCTTAGAGCTCCGAGCAAGTACGTGGTCTGTTCCTGAAACCAGTTCTTCCAACGCCGCAAAGTCGCGTCGTCTGCCGCTACCGTGGCTGGCGTCACGGGTTCCGAAACCACTTGCTCTACGCATGCCGATTCATACCGTTTGTACGGCACAATACAATCCGGAAGCTCATGGTGGATCTTCCGGCACTGTGTACAACGCAGCCGGCGAATGACAAGCATGCGGCGATCTCCGCCCTCGCTCGTGAGCTTCCGCTTCCGACTGCCGATGACGCTAAGCGCTTCTCCGCAGCAGGGAGAGGGAACCAATTCTGCACATCGAACAAAAAACGCCGGGTGACTTCTCATCCAGCTCATACTTTGATACAATGACCATGTTGTTTGGGGGATGCATCCCGTGAGCCTGTTCCAGCAGGCCCACATACATGGGAGGCATCCTTTTCCTTTTTTGTGATACGGTCATTATATTCAGCAACTCTTGGACAGGCAATCCCGCCAGCAATTGGACGTTATCTTTCAGCGGCAACAATATTCGTTTCGAAAAGGTGGCTCTGTTGCATTGTTTTGAGTCACTTCAAATTGAACAGGAGAGAGGCTTTTTCTTAATTCTTGTTCATTTTTATGAAGCCTCCAATGTTCCTTTAGAAATGTATCCCTTCCCGAACCTTGACGATACATTTTGTACCGGTAGGAATTCTTCTTGTAGTAATCCTGGTGATAATCCTCCGCGGGATAAAACTTTGCAGCAGGTACAATTTCGGTAACGATTGGTTTATTAAACCGCCCACTTTCCTCAAGTGCTTTTTTTGAAGCCAGCGCCAGCCTTTTCTGTTCATCTGTATGATAAAAGATTGCAGTTCTGTATGAAGATCCACGATCAAAAAATTGGCCACCGGAATCGGTGGGGTCAATTTGTTGCCAGTAGATTTGCAGCAACTTCTCATACGGAAATACTTCTGGGTCAAACGTAATTTGCACAGCTTCGGCATGTCCTGTAGTTTCGGAACAAACCTCTTCATATGTAGGGTTTACTTTATGACCACCGGTATAACCTGAAACGACCTTCTCGATACCAGGCAACTCTTCAAAAGGTTGAACCATACACCAAAAACATCCGCCCGCGAAAGTGGCTTTCTCCAATTTGCTCTCTGTCACAGAAAATTCCTCCTTATTTTCCCTTTTTATTAAACAGCCGTTTATTTCTTTCTTTGAGCCGTTCAAAATGTTCATTTGTAGCATCAGCTTCCGGCGTTGTATTCTTATTATTGGTAATAAATAGTGATTTCAAGTCATCCAGATTAGAATGCTGCTCAACATGAGCGTTAAAATCCAAAAGGTTATATTTAATTCCGTTTTCCTCACGTAAATGAGGAAAGGCGCTCGTAACAAGTATATTCTTATATTGCTTTTCATAGTGTTCTTTCTGGATTTTCAGGATGCGAATCTGTTCTTCCTGCTCCTTCAATTTTGTCTCATATTGGCTTAGTTTTTCAAGCTTTTGCTTATAATCCTCCTTTTCTTTATACATTTGATAAAAAGCATCTTGAAAATGTTCTAGCTCATAAATGATCTTGTTATAATCTTTCCCATGCACTTCAAACAGTTGGTGGATGTTTGGAAAATAAACTGCGTCGATCTCGTTGTTTTCAGACGATCGCATAATTGGTCGATTCAACTCATTTATGGTATCCGGTATTCTGCGACTCCATGTGTTTCTTCCAATTCCGGATCTTCTTTCCAATTCCTTGTAAGTTAGCTTTGCACCCTTTAAATCGTTTTTTATTTGCAAAGCCATTTTTTTTAGTTCCATGTCGCTATAATCCGATTTCCTACCGCGTTTCGGGCTATCGCCTTGTTTATTCGCCCGTTGCATCCTCTTCGTCATTCCAATCCAACTCCATTATTCTTGAGTCAACCATCGCTTTTCGATCCATTAAATCCAATAAATTTTTTGATAAAGATTGATATGATTCTTCATATCTTATCCGGTGGACCTCTTCTTGAATCTGTATTAATGAATGATTTATTTCTTTCATGCAACGTAACGTTGTCTTTATTTCTGCATCAAGTGTGGAGCTTTGACTCTCTAGCCAAGATAGTGCCGGATTTATTTCGTTTACTGCTGGTTTAAATATATAGTGTTCACAATCCCTGCAATCCGGAACACAATGTATCGGGAAATCGTTTGACTCATCTCCGCAAAAACCATACTGAATCTTTCTTTTACTAACCAGTTCTTCAAAAGTATAAATTTTTCCCTTATCTACTGCTGTTCTCCTTTTACCCAAAAATCCATCCGGCATCTTTTCTGCAATCTTATTTTCCATTCGTTTCCGGGCTAGATGATAAACAAAAGAATCAGCAAAATGAGCAGCGTGATAAAAATAGTTCTCTTGAGATTCAATTTGCTCATGATGGGCCATTCTTGCGACAGATAGCATATTAAAACCTTGAAGCACCATATTAATAATAGCAAAATGCTTCGTATCACCAGGTTTGATTTTTCTTGCCGATTGATATTTGAACTTTTCCTTCACGATCACCCTATAAAATTCTTTAAGCAAGTAAGAAAAACGGACATCATTGAATCTTTTTGCGTCCATATTTACCTGCCTTTTTCGATATCTTTGGTAATATTCCAAAGGAAACAAGTATTCGGGCTCATATTCAAGCAAGTTTAACAGAACCTGTTTATACGATTGAATACTAACAAAAATATTGTGATCGATTTGTATGGTTTCCCACTCAATAACTTCGTTTATATCGGTACTTTTGTTTTTAATTCTAGGGACGGTTAACCAATGAGAACGCTCGGCCTCCTGAAGGCAATCAAATTTAATCTGAAAAAACTCGTTTGGTCTCATCGGGATCACATTCGTAATTCGCCACCATAATAATATTGGTAAATAGGGGAAGTGTTCCTGACTCCATGCTTGCTCAAACAAGTCATTGATTAGATCGTCAAACTGGAGCACTTCTTCAAAATCTGGCAAATCCCTGTTATCGTGGTGAGACCTCGTGATATGACCGCATATCTCCAAAACCTTATCAGCACTTTTGGGTTTATGAAAATTTACAAAATTTTGAAGCGTGCATGCCATGTACCATGCGTTAGGCTTTGAGGTTGAATAAAAAAAATTCTCAAGTTCATTCATATCTGAAAGCTTACGTGTTTTTATTATGATTGCTTTTAATAGATTGCATTCTTTTTTGCATGTCCTTGGTGACTTTCCGCTTATTCTGCGAATCAATATAAATCCTTTTAGGGCTAGATTAAGTTCCCGATATACTTCAAGATCAAACCTCATTGAAAAATAACGATCAGCACTTTCCGATGTCATCTTCCATAAAACATCATCAAATGAATCAGCAATAAGATATCCTGCCTCTTTCAAATTATTAAAAGCATCTTCATAATCTTTCCTTTGATAGTCATGGAATTTAATATCCTCAACGACATCTAATCTATGATTTCCTAAAGTATTGACAGTTCTTCGTACTTGCATAAATATCACCTTTATATTTTCTCTGGAGAAATAAGATGGGCAATCTTTTCAAGTTCCGTTTCCAGCGCTGGTAAATCCATAAATTGCGCAACATATTCTTCACCGAAATATTCTACGGCTTGCTCAATGATATCAAGAAGATGCAGGATATATCCCGTATCCCGATCAATCAAAGTGCTGTACTCGCATTCTTTAATAGATTTTATAAGACGTTCTATTTCATATTTAGCTTCGATTAAAATAAAATACTGCGGTATAAACCATTCGCAGCCAAAGCAAGAAGATCTCCTCGGATATGAGCATTTAGGGTGCGCCAGACATTGCCCGCAATCTGATTTAGATGGCATTTTCCCTGCGTATACTTGAACGATAATTTTAATGAGGTCTTCCCTTGAAAGGCGATAGAGCATCTGCATAATCGTGTTTCTTCTTTGACGAACAGTATTAAAAAATTCGGCCCATCTGTAATGCTCCCCAATGTCAAGACACGATTTTTCGAGAAATAAGTTATGTCCTCCTTCCGGTGGTTAGGATGCGATTTGCTTGCCATCGTGGGCGTAGAACTGCTCGGGCGGTGCTTCGCCGAGCGACTGGTGCGGGCGTTCCTCGTTGTAAAATTGGACGTAGCGAACGATTCCTTGGCGCAGCGCACGAGGGTCAACGAATTCGTTGATGTAGATGCATTCGTACTTGAGCGAGCGGAAGAACCGCTCGGTCCGGCTGTTGTCGGTTGCCCGGCCTTTGCCGTCCATGGAGACCTTGACGCCTTCCTTCTCCAAGAGCT